>CAVVLT010000014.1:0-271580 GCA_963749105.1 Bryobacterales bacterium
GTGAAATCGTTGGTGGCCATCTGCGCGATGGTCATCCAGGCGCCTTTCTGGCCAGTGGTGAAGCTCCTGGCCATTGACATGCCCAGGTTGTAAATCTGCATGCCGCTGGTCCAAATCTTGACGAGTTCGTTGTACTCCTGGATCAACTTGGCGCCATTCGAGATGTCTTCCTGCCAAATCTTGCCCAGCGACGCCCAGGACGATCCGTCGAACACTGCGATCTGGCCATTGAGCTGTGGAGTAACAAGGGGCAAGAGCAAAACAATCGCGGCGGTAGCAGCGCCGCCTCTGAGATAAGGAATGATTCGTTTCCTCATTGGCGAGGACTCCTTTCGTGGTGAATGATGGTGGGTTGCGGATGACGCAGCCAGTTTTCAACGGGCCGCACAACAAAAGCTGCAAACAGTGCGAGAACACAAATTAAAGCCATGACGGACATTCCGAAGGCGATGAAGCCGGGAATGACGAGATCGAGGCCAAGCCGATAGCGCAACAGGCGTTCTGTGCTGGGTTGCATGGTTATCTACTGCTCCTTTGGTTGGTACGCAGGCACAGCCAAGTCATCGGTGAGGATGATCTTGACGCGCGTGCCTTCGCGAATGGTGATCGTTGGCATACGATTCAGAAACCGGTCGAGAATGCGATCTGCGGATTGCGCCGTGCTGGCGGAAACTCCGTTCCTGAAATCGCTTAGAGTATTGAGGGAAGCGGCATTATTGCCGATTTGCGCGAGTCCACCTATCGCGCCGACCGCGAGCGCCGCGCCGAAGATCGTCGCGTAGTGGTTGTTGACTTTATCGTGAAGTCCCGCTTCGCCAGCCTGCGCCAGGCCTGGCTCGGCGTGGTCGAGAGGAATGCCGTAACCGCTCAGACCCGGCGTTAGAATCCGGTGAAACGCGACTGCCAGGCGCTGCTGTCCCAGCAGCGAAACTTCACGGGCTTCCCCGAGGCCTCGTGCACCTTGAGGGATCAGAACCAACCGTGTGCCCGGCTTGTAAACGTCGTTGGTGATCATCACATTCACGGGACCTGGCTCGTCGCCATCGAGCCGGTTGGTGAGTTCAGCTTCGATAACGGTGCCTTCCGGCAGCCAGTACAGAGGCTGTGCGATGGGGTCGAAATCCAAAGGCCGCCGTTTGTGTTGCCGGTCTTGCTCGCCTTCCGGCTTTGCTTTCGCCGATTCCCTGGCGGGGTCTGGAGCGACGACGGTAACAGCTTCCGGTGCTGGTTTTGGACTCACGCCATTCGGGCGTGAACGAAACCGCTTGACCCGTTTGAGTCACGCGATTGTCGGCAAACAACGATTTATAGGCCAACTCCGCGTGTTGCAACTGCGCCTGTTGCCGCCCATCTCCAGCCGAACCTGCCATCCCGTGCGTCGCTTCGAACATCGCTCGCTGCTGTTGCGTATCGCGCAAGGCGTCGGCAGCTTGCAGTGCGGCCAGCGTCTGTTTTTGCTGGCTCCTCTGCGACGCCACTTCGTTGTCGCGGTCCAGGTTCTCTTGCAGGATTCGGGACGAATCGTCAATGGACTTCTTCAAGTCGTTGACTTGCTGAACGGTCGGTGTTTGCGCCGTGCGCTTCTGTTCACGTGCCGTTACCGGATTCTTTGGCGGCGTATTCGGACTAAAGACATTAGCCAGAATGACGACCAAGAGAAGGCCGACGATGGCAAAGAAGATCTTGCGCTTGGCGGCGTCGCTGATTCCGGGTGTCTGAATCGATTCCGGGTCCGGAATGCCTGGCGTACCTATGTTATTGGTGTTCGTCGCCATAGAACTAGCCCTGTTTCTCCCGCTTGAATTTCAGGACAGTTTTCCCGACGCGCAGATAGCCCTGATCGAGAACCTTCGGAATGGTGTAACGGTGGTGCACCTCATCGAATTCAAACTGAACCAGCGAATCCTTGCCGTCCTTGACTTCGTAAACTGCCGGAGGCTCGGTCGGCGTCGCTTCGATATAGGTGAAGCGGTCGTCGTGATACATGGCCATGACGTTCAATGGCTCATGCATGGCGGCTGGCTTGTATTTGTAGTCGTGTGAGATCTTCGCTGTGACAGCCGCCAGAGCTTCCACCCGCTCTTTGGCAATTTCCTTGTGTACATCGGCTTGCTGCCCAGTGAGGCGTGCCTCGGCATCATCGGCGCGTTTTTTTTCCTTATCGAAGTCAGTGACTGGCACAAAGCGCGGTTTGTCGCGCATCGTGACAAGCGCGCTGTCATCCGACGGAACGATGAACAGCTTCAAATCGGCAGGCGTCGGCGTGCCCGACACTTCTGTCGCAATAAAACTGTAGACGTGGCCTGTCTGGGTAACCAGATTGATGTTGGTACGGGCTTTCTCCTTGGCAGGCTTCACATAGGCGAGATTGCCGGTCCAGTTGACGGCCCAATACTCCTTGTCACCGCAGGTGGCCTCCAAGATCGTCTCCGCTTCCGGCAGCTCGATCAAGGTAGTAAACCGGATGGCAGTGGCCATGGGAACGATGTCGGTTTTTTTGTACTGCACTTGGCGGCTCGTGCCGGATGGATCAGCCGCGAAGAGGTAAGCACCCAGTGCGAGGCCGAGCGCGGGAAGAATAAATAGTCGAGTCATAGTTTGTGCTCCTTAGTGCGCCGCCTCAGCGGCAAGAACTTCTAAACCTTTGGCTTGCCCGTGCGCTGCAATCGCGGCATCGCGGCGGGCATTGTCGAACGGTGAATTGGTGTAGGTCCAGTAGGCGGCAGAATCGAGTTCGACATTCAGCATCGCGGACCTAGTTGGCGTTTTAAGCAGGAACTGCCGTTTTGGAATCAGCGCAGCAAAGCGTTCCAATTCGCGTTCGTTGAGTTTGAACATCTCGGCGTAGCTGGCCAGGTCGGCGCCCGGATTCGCCAGCAGCAGTTTCATCGGACAGATCTCGTTGACGAGGTCCAAAACGCCGGCGAGTTCGAGATCGGCGGCGGATTGCGTAATCAAGGCAATCCCGCCGTTGTGTTTGCGCCAGGTCTTACCGGCGGAGACGAGGTAGGTTCGGGCGCGCTCATTCGCCAGGAAACGCCAGACTTCGTCGGCCCATAACTGTTTCGGTTGAGTTGAAAGTGACGGATCGTAGACAATCTGGCTGATCCGCTGGAAGATATAGAACAACAGCGGCTGCAACACTTGCGGATAGAGTTCGTCCATTCCCTGAAAATCGAACGTCTGGAAATGCGAGAATGTCAGGCTGTCTTCGCGATTATCGAAGATCGAGCCATACTGCCCGCGGCCGATCCAGGGCTGCAGGTAGGGCGTCATCTTCGGCGGCAAGCTGCGCGCCGAGTTGTCCCAGTGTTCGCATGCCCGGTTCGAGGATGTAGAGCCCCTCAATCGCCTCGAAGAGTTCGCGATTGTCTTCCGCTGTCGCTGCGAACTGATTCACCGCCATCAACGACAAAACAAACGAAAAGAGGAATTGCAGATTGTCGGGCGTTGGATCGAGAACAAACGGGTTGATTCGAAAACTCTGGCGGCCCTCGCCAAAGCGCATATTCAGATAGCTACCGTCGTATTTTGCAGTGAGCCCCTTGTAGCTGCCGCCGATATCGAGAACGACTGTTTGCGGATCATCCTTCTGCGAGTGATCAATCAGCAGGTTCGTGGTGACGGACTTCCCAGCTCCGGGCGCGCCGAAAATGAGCATCCCGAAGCGGTCCGCTTCGTAGACGTTGAAATAGTACGGCGTCCGATCTTCGGTGGTCAGCACCACGGCGGCTTCACTATTCAAATGGTGATTGCGTTTTTCACCTGTGCTCGGTGCGTAGACCAGGCTCACGTCGGCATAGTTGCCGCTCAGCAGCCAGGCGCGTCGAAGGTTGAACGCTGCGTTGCCAGGAACAATCGAAAGATAGGCGTTCAATGCGTTGTAGCTCTCTTGAATCAGAGCGCCTTCGTGAGCGCCGACGATTTTCACCACATCGGAAGCTGTTGTTCGCAACTTCGCCCGGCTGTGCTCGGCGAACAACACGATTGTGAAGGAAAACTCACCCATATACTCGCCACTGTTCTTGACCCGCTTGAGGGTCTGTGTCAGTTCGGCGACATCATCCGTTTCCGATTCATCGGCGACCAGTTCGTCTTTCTTTCCAAAGCTCAAAATCAGATTGAGCAGAGCCATCGGATCGGAGATCCATTGACTCCAATAGTGGTGAGACTGCGCGCTGCGGATCTTCGCGATGGCATCGTCATTGAGCAAACGGCGAAACTCGGTGGCGAGAATGAAATTACATTCGAGCTTGAGCAACTCGCGAAACACATTTGGAAACGTTTCGCTCGGGAGTTCCCGCAGACTCAGCACTTCTACGTTTTGACGTCCGATCCGCAACCCGTCGCGATGCGGTGCGGCAGCTGAACTCGTCATGTAGAAATCGACATGCGAATCATGGCGAAGCGTTTGTGTCTGTGCGGTCGGCTGATCGAGATTGGCCAGAGTGCGCAAGAACTGAAACGCATCAGCCTTGGGCAACAGCCGCAGGCCGATCAAATCACCGATGCTTCGTTCGAAGGCTTGCGTTTGCGCGAGCAGCCTCTCGCGGTTTTCGTCTAGCTCGCGGGTCAGTATTTGCAGCGCTTTTTTGTTCAGGAAGGAACTCGCGGCCTTCTTGCCGATCGCGCCTGGCTCCAGCACAACGGCGAAATACAGCAGGATGGAATAGAGGCCATTTTTCTCGAGAAACTCCCGACGGTCGGTAACAGTTTCCTGGACAGCCGGACTGTCGTACTGCGTCTGCTGATCGATGCTGGCACCGTCGTGCTTGACGACGTACTGATACAGCCGAATGTCCTCGTGGAAGACGCGCCAGGCGGCGGCTAAACGTTTTGTGTTCGAGTCCATCGTGGCGTCCGTCAAGCACTGGGGATCAATGCCGGATAGTTCAAACACCACGCCGAGAGCACCGGTTTTGGTGAGAAAAACGTGATCGTCGACGAAAGCGCATGGCGCGAATAGCGCATTCGCTTCACCGGCATCTTTCCATGGCTTGATGAATTTGGGTAATGGCAGCATCGTTACTCCGTATCGGGTTTTCGGACAAGTAGAACCTGGAAGTGAGCGCGCTTCGCCGGATCGTAGAGCCAGCGATGCCGTCGAGCCAGGTTCCAGACCAGAAGCAGATTGGGGTCTCGGCGCGTGGCTATCCGCGCGCCCGTACAGACCGCAAGGAAGAGAGCAATCGCGATCCCCTTGTAGACAAGCGAGTCGTTGACTGCGCCAACAACCGTCGCAGTGACAAGCGCCAGACCTGCCAGACGCATATCGACGCCTGCAATGAGCAACGGTTTGTTGAGGGCTTTCGCGGTGGGTCGGTTGGTCTTCATCGGCTTACAGACTCTGCACCCAATTCACGATGGGGCTGGCGAAGAGGGCGAGTGTCAGCCCGATCAACAGTCCGGTGATTTTGGCGCCCATGTGCGCGCCATGCGAGCCGCCGCCGGCGAGACTGAGCCCGACAACCACGGCGATGATAATGCCGACCCATTTGACAATGGCGACGACTTCCACAGAGACGCCTTGCGCCACTTGGCCGAAGGGACTCGCTTGCCCGAAACAAAGGGTTGCGGTTAGGCCGAGCAGTAACAATGACTGAACGGCCGGGGAAAAAAGATGGGCGTGTTTCTTCATAAACAGAACTCCTTAAAATTGGTTTTTGGACAATACGGGGCTTAACCGTCCAAGACGGTTTAGGATGTGATTTCAAGGCGCACTACGCGCCTGTCAACAGCTGGGATTTTGGAAAACGTGCGCAGTCGCTCGATGTGTTTTAGTAACCGAACCCACGGGCAAGAGACACCCGCTGGCGCCGACAAATCAGTGCGGAGGCTTTCCGCATGCCGTGATTGGGCCTCCACATGCACATGCATGTGCATGTATGATAAAGATATGCGAACGACGATCGAGATGAAACCTGAGCATCGGAGTGCTTTGCTGGCGCTAGCGTCGCGTCGCGGGCAGAAGGGATTTTCCACTGTGCTCGGCGAAGCAATAGAAACGTTTTTGCAGGGCGAAGTGGAACGGGAAAAGCGCCGCAAAACCCTGCTGTCCCTGGGCGGGTCGCTTTCAAAGAAGGAGGGCGATGAATTACGAAGTACGGTTAAGGAACTCCGGGAGAGTTGGCGTTGATTCTTGCAGATACGGATGTGCTGATAGACTTTTTGGTCGGCGTGCAGCCGGTAAAGAATCAAATCGCGCAGTACATCAAGGCCGAACGGCTCGAAACTACAGCAATTACCTGCTTTGAGCTTCTTAGCGGCGCCGACCAGACCAAGCGAGGGCGCGCCGTTCGCCAATTGCTTGATGCGCTTAGTGTGCTGCCGCTCGACCGCGAAGCTGCGCAGCATGCTGCAGAAGTTAGAAGAAAGCTCAACCGGGCCGGACAAACGATCGGAATGGGTGACAGCCTGATCGCCGGTATTGCTCTGGCCCACAACCTGCCGCTCTTCACGCGTAACAGGGCTCACTTCGAGCGCGTTGAGAAGCTGGAGTTGGTTAAGGTAGAAGAATTTGCTTCTTAAACCCTTGAACAGAGTAAGAGCGAATGCCTGTCTTACTGGCCAAATCTGTAGCCGACTGACGCCCGCGCGGGCTGCTAAATCAGTCCGTAGGTTTTCCGTATGACGTGGCTCGGATTCGTCGTATCTTCGCCGAGTACGCTGGTTTTGAAGCGATTGAAAACAATGAACAATGGTGCCTTTAGGCACTTTCAGATCGGTCTTAAAATCCTTTTTCTCGCAAGGGAAGTGCGGGTTCAAGTCCCGCCCCGGGCACCAACATTCTAGATGCAAGTACATTGTTTTCATGCATTTAAAAATTACCTTTAGTGGCGGGGTTATTAGGGGGTCCAAATCCGGTAGAATTACCGTATGCTTCGACTCATAAAACGGCACGTGGACGCATGCAACACGAGCTACCAAAAGACCAACGCCGACAAAATCCGCACTAAAAAGAAGCCGAAAAATAAGCCGGAAGCCGATTACAAGTGCAACCACCCTTGCTCGTTTGTAATCGTGGGGCCAAATCCGATCTACGACCCGACCTCGTCGGACCCGCGCCGCACAAACCCTCGGGTCAAAGTAACAATCGACAGCGATAACCTCCTCACCGCAACGCAAAAAATGCGCGAGATTGAGCACGACCTGATTCTGCATCCCGACAAGCCGCAAGAGGTCATATTGGCTGACGCCTTGCGTGGTTACCGAAGGGAAAAGAACACGACCAGCCGAGAACGTCAGGGCAAGAATGAACGGGTGGTTTTTCGGCGGCAGGTCCTTTTTCTGGCGGTTCGGTACGCCATCATTGACGAAGCCAAAAGGATCGAGCTAGACGTGAAGGTATCTAAGAAAGACGAACCGGAACGGGAGAGGAAGATCTACAAAATCGCCGAACAAATTCCTATTCTGAAGCCGAGCAATTTGGATATCGACGACTACCTGAAGACGTTCGACGGCAAACTCTCGTCACGCAAAGATAATCGCGCCAACGTGATGAGTTTCTGGCGATGGGTTTGGGTGAAGAAAATGAGACCGGACAACATCACCGTAAGCGCTGCTAAGATCGTCAGCGCACGCGAAGAGAAACAGGAGAAGGGCAAACGAAGGCCGACCTTCACGGCGGAAGAACGGAATGCCTACATGCGTCTCTGCCAGGACCCAAAAGCCTGCGCGAAAATTTGGAAACGGGAGAACGAGCAAGATCCTGACGCCTCGGAGAAGACACGCTGCTTCGCATGGATGCAAGTGGAATCCGCGATGGCCATGGTCGATTGCGTCACATTCGCGGGCGATGAAATCGGTGAACCGATGCCCGAAGATCCTGACGCCTTTCCGATTAAACACAGACGGTGCAAAACCGGACAGATCGCCCATCCTGTTTTGCCAAAGGTTTTGGTTGAGCAGATCCGAAACAATTTCAAATGGGATTCGGAAGAGTATCCGTTCTGGAGCGGTGAAGGTGATCCTGAAAACCGAGGCAAGACATACCGAGATCGGCTGAAAAAACTCTTCATCGCTGCCGGGATTCGGGTCTATGAACGGATGAAAAGAAGGAAGTCTGGCGGGGGAACAAAAGATGAACCGGAAAAGGTTTTGGATTCTCACGCCGATCCGCATTTCTGGCGGCATACGTGGGTGAGGGACGCTTACCTAACCAAGACGCCTATCGAAGACATCGCTGAGTACCTTGGCGACGAGGTTGGTGCGGTCAAAGAATACTATTCGTGTTTTGATGATCTGCGCCACGCGAATCTTGTAGCCAATGCTCTGAAGGTTCGTTCGCTTCGAGCTACGTCGTACGCATCGCAAGCCTGATCGCGGCAATATCGGCAGGAGTGATCTTCCACGTCATGCGCGTGCTGGTGCCTTTTCTTTTTGATTTGGTGCTCGGGAAAATAGCCACATCACCAGCACCGCATGAGTAGCGGCCACATCCTTGGGTCAAGCATAATACCCTCGCGGCCTCACCAAGATTGAATTCCACGATCTTTGGCGCGTCTTCGCTTATTGACGCGGAATGACGGGCCTTCATCTTTTGTTGCCGTTTACGGAGTGAGAGCCGTCCGCGCTTTGGTTCGCGGTCATCTTCAAAGAGAAAACTTAAGGAAGCGCCGGAGTAATTGTGCGGTACCTGCTGTAGTTGCATACACTAGGAAGTGCAATCCAACGCCACACCTTCTCAGACTTCTCACCAATAAATTCTTAGCCGTCTCAGATTTAATCTCAGTCAGGGCGCGTAGAAGGCCGGGTGTTTTGGCGAGTCGCCAATACGCCGCCGTCACGTGCGGGGTATCCTGCCAGGATCTTAACCTGAATGCTTCCCATGCTCGCTACCGCTCGCATTCCTGCTATGACGATCAAGAGTCTCCTCCTGCTGTCACCATCATGTCTTTACATCCTGCTGGTGAACGAATGTTGGTCTCCTGTTTGAAACATCCTGGTGAAACCATTGATGGGCAAACTCCGGGTCGCATTTCCTTTCTCAACTCTACTTTGGTCCTCGTTTGCGTCACCCGTCTGCTTGTAACTTATCTGGCATCAATTGTCAACTGGGCGACACGCCTCCTTGACACGCCATAGGAGGTTACCAGCATTCCTTCGCAATCGTGTTTGAATCGTACCAATGCTTGGTTCTCGATTGCGGGTTCCTCAAAGAAGTTTTTCCGGCGTTCCTGGAGGTTGCGTTGAAAAGTCTCGAATGTCATCATCACTGCAACCTGTAAGCGACATCATCGAAACAGTCTTCAACCGCATCTACCGCATCGTCCAGATAATGATCGATCATGCTTGTTCGCATCGCCGAGGCGTGGCGGCTATCACCCATTAGCGGGTGCAACTGTTTAAGTGTTCTCTTCTCAAGGTCATATTTCGCTCGTCCGATGATGGCGGTGCTCGCCTTGATCCTTCCTTCTTCAGGAACTGTATCTTCATCGAATTCAGCAGCGTCGTCATGCCTTTCCCAAAATTCACGCAGAGCGGTCTTTACATCCTCGATCAAACTGTCGATGGTCATCTCGCGAATCATTTCAGCTTGTGGTGTCATGTTGATCTCCTTTCTTTGATTCGTTTTATTGCTAACGCGCACTGTTGCGTGCCTTACTTCCATTTGGCTATGAAGCTCTCAATAGCTTGGTCCCTTTCTTCTTCTTGCCAATGCGCAAGCATCTTGCTTATGCAATCTCGGATTAGACCGGATCGAGTCGTTTGCAAGAGTGACGATTGTTCATCTAGTGTCGCCATTGTGCTCGACGTTAAGCGAATGCTGGTCGTGATGAGTTCTTCTGATTGGGTCATGGTTGTCTCCTATTTGGGGTAAATTGGTCTCTTAATTCTGATAGTTATAGAGCTAGTCGCCACACCGCTGTCTAATCGTCAGGGAAGAGTTGCGCACAGAATGCTCTCCGGAAACCTATGGCGAGTTCCGGCGCGGACGGTAACGGTGTACTGAACGTAGCGGCCATCTCATGCACGAGTGCCATGTAACGGTTCGCGTCTCTCTTTTCAGCATTGATGAGCTTTCGCGCTTCGGTCATTCCGTACCGCTCAATTAGATGCAGTGTCCAAGCGGCATTTTGCCGCTGATTGAGCTTGAACCCCTTAACTCCAAACAGCGCTTCATGATTGACATTTAAGAAGGAATTTACGGTGATTCCGAAAAATGGGTCAAAAGACGGACCATTCATGAGGAGCAGTCCGACGTTCGCCAACTTTTTTGGAACGCCACTTTTCATGTACGTCCGTTCAAGCCTCGTCCAGGGCGATGGCAAAGGCCCAGTCACCTTGTGAACTTTTCGAAGCTCTGTTTCTTTGTCGTACAGTTTAATCTGGTCTCGGTTTCGCGATCCGAATGTGAGCGTCTCGTATCGTCGCTTTTGAGAGTTGCCGCTGCTGTAGTCTGCAAATTCGCACGACTGCCGCTTACGCGCAACCGTGATGCTGCTTCTGAAGTCATCTACAGAGTGCCCGACAACATCCACGGTGCAGTCAACCCGGTAAACCGCAAGTTCAAGGGGATCGCCGCTGACCAAACCACTCAGGAGCTTTAAGATGGTGTCGGCGTTCATCTCTGCGACACCTATGATTTGTATGATCACGCGCCTTTGCAATCTAAAGCGCCAAGGTGGGAACAGAATTACGAGCGGCGAATCTGGGCGAAGGTCTACCTTTCGAACGCCGGGGTTTTGCCACGATTGAACCTCCTCGCGAAGCTGGAACGAGCGCAGTGCGACCCATAATGTGTCGATGCCGACAGGCTTGATGCAGTAGCCGGATTTTTTGTGTTCTTGCATTGCGCGAATATTTATACATCCACGCACGTTGGAAAAGTTTAGATTGGGCCAAAACGTCCTAGGACTTTACGTCTTCACAACGCAGGATTTACCCTATTCCGGCGAAGGCCCGGATCGCGTGTGCAAGAAGCGGCCAGCGATCACCCTGACACAGCGGCCAGTGTCAGAGTTGCCTGACTAGTTTTGATGGAGCCGGGACTGTTTTGAAGGTGAAGAAACCGAAGTCCGCGAAACCTTCGCCGAGCGGCGGTGATCGCTCTAAGGCAAAGGTTGTACCGCCAAAAAAAATGAAATTGAACTACCCAACACCTTTTCTCTTTGAAGGTACCGCCTCAAATGCCCGCAGGCCGATGAGGACTCAAGCATCGCGGGGTTGATAGGCGTGGGGAATGCCAGTCCGGGTCCGACGATGCAAATCATTTCATCCACGTTGACGACGTTAGAGAGAACAGCGACTCATAGCCCTTGAGCGCGATCTGAAGTTGGGATTCATTACTCACGCAGGCTCCTTTTTTGCGAGTTCTTCGTATTCCGTCTTTCGACAATGCGGGCGAAGGCACTTTTGGCGGTGTTAAGATTCAATTCGATGAATGACCCCATCCAAGTCTCCATGCTTCTTGTTCAAATTCTCGCCTTGGTCGCCCTGTTGTTGTATGTATGGGATACAAGAAAAATACGTAAAGCTGCGGATGAACAGATCAAGGTTTCGCAAGCGCTAGTACAAGTTGCCATGGATCAGGTCGAAGGTTTGTCAAAGCCCTGCCTGACGATCTGGTCAAAGTTGCGAGACGCTGCGGACACAATGTTGGAGATGGACGGTGCTGTTGGAAGCATGGTCGTTCGTGAGGATGGTGGTCGGTTTGTGGCTCAGAACATCGGTAACGGCGTAGCGCTAAATGTTCGCTACAACATTAAGCGAACGGATCAGCCATCTGGCCCACATGGTCCGAAATCACGCTACCTTCCGAATGTCTTGGCAGGGCAGGCGGTGGCTATGTCGGAACCAGTATCAACCTACAGTGGCGACTACTGTGAAGTGGTTTTTCGATTTAACAGTATCGGTGGAAGAGAATACCAGACGACAGTGACAATGAGCAATCTGGTGATTACGGATTTTTCGTTCAAGTGACCTCTGGCAATAGAAAGATCGGGCGTCACCATCGACACCGTAACGATGCGCCGGATGGCGGATTATCCTATTCTTGGATCATGACTCCGAGCTAGGCTACGCCCGCAACACTTTTACCTTGAAATGTTGCAGATCAATATCCTCTCGGCAATTCGGACTTGTAGACTGATTTGCATGAGAACATGGCTGACCGCTTTCATGATGCTTTTGGTAGTGTTGCCGTCCGACGCAGAGATGACGGTGAAAGCCTACAAAGAATTGAAGCAGAAATTCCCAAATACAGATCGAATGGGGTTGCACGTGGCTGGACTTGGTGACGGCTTTGTTTGGGCTAATGCTTGGCTGCATGCGAAGCGCGGCAAACAAAATCGGTTGTTCTGTCAACCCGAGAAATTGACCCTAAACGCGGAGAACTACATGGGCATGATTGATCGCCGCATCGAAAAGCTTGCGATGTCAACACCTCAAGCCGATCTCGAAGAGAAATCCATCGGATTGATTCTCTTGCAAGAGCTTGCTGAGACTTTCCCTTGTGAAGTGGACGGCAAGCAATAACGGTTAGGAGAACTTCTCCTAACCCTGTAGCCATTTCCCTCAAAAGTGAGGCGTCTCCTCGCCTACAGGGAGTTTAGTTAATCTTCTGAACGTTGCTTAGCACTAGTGATCATCTCGGATGTCGGCTCGTGCCACCGGGTTTTGAGCAACGGTACCGCCGATGATTCCTTGGCCACCTCTAATTGCTTGGTCGATCAACTTGCCTCGGGTTTCTTCTTTGGAGCCAAAGAAAAGTCAGGCCAGCCGAAACTATCCCGCAACCCATGTAAAACCCAAAGGGATTCGTTCTGAAATCGATATAGTAAACGTGCCACAAGGGAAGATTAGTGTCAACGGGGCGTGAGACGAGTTCAAGACCCATGGCCATCATGATGGCGGCTCCGGCCAGTATGAAAGCAAACGAAAAGAACACGCCCACAACTATACCCAGCCGAATAAGGACCCGTCGCATGAAGGGATCGTATCACCGCCCAGCGAACGGGCCGCAAACGTGACTACATCTTGGCGCACACCTACTGATGTTTTCTCAAAAGGTATTGACCAAGAGTGAGTTGCTTTGCGTCGAATTGCTCCTGTAAGAGGATCAGGCGCGGCATCGTTAACCCCGTCACAAATATTGCAAACTTTTCAGAGGGCTTTTCCTGCGAACGCGCCGGGCACGGCAAGCGCAAGAGATGCGAACAGCACTAGCGCGACTGGTTTTCTCATGTGGCGATTTACCTCTCTAAGTTTTAGTCAGTTGGCCGGGGCTTTCACCTTGTGGGGCACAGATGCCTGACATGCATACAGGTTACGCGAGGTCACGGCGAAAGGAGGTTAAGTTCGGCCAATCTGTTTCTCAGGAATGCGTTGTTGCCTTACTCATTGCACCTTCCTGTCCATCTCGCTCGCCATCTGGAATATGACGCCAGTGCAAAGCTCAAACTGAATCGGAACTTCCTCCAGGGTCACGTTTCGTTCTGGGTGCGTGTAAACGTTCCTATCGGTTTTTCTGATTTCATCAAGACGATTGGTAATTGTCTCGGGCGCACCTTCCTTTTTTAGATGGTCGATGTACGAGTTCCAATCTCGTTTCTTGAGGTTCCAACGATGACCCGCCAAGACCTCATAGTACGCCAACATAAGAGCCTCAGTTGCTCGACAAATATGAAACGCACAGGCTGTAGGAATGTCAAATGCAAAGCAGAGAGCAGCTTGCTTTAGGTCATCGAGCGTCTGTTGTGGAAGCATTGCCCGAACACGGATCGGGAATTTTTCTTCCGGCTTGGAAATCAGAAGCCTTGTGTCATAAATCCCCTTTGGAGTAACGGTGAAAACATCCAGGTAGCGATACTCGCGCTCAAAGCATTGTTCAAACCAATTCTTCCTTCCTGTTATAAGAGTGACCTCTTGGTTTGTTACAGGTGAGTCTATTCTGTCACTGGAGCGTGTTCTGAAGTTACCCAAAAGATCCATCGCCGCCATCAGATTTTGCGCTGCCGCGCGGCTTTCGGGGATGTCTATACCTTCTGTCTCGGAGCAAAAATTAAAGAGCCACCCGTAACAATTGGAAACAGCGAAGAGAGCTTGATGGATTTCCATTCCCGGCTCAAGCTTCTCAAGATCCGCGATCCCCTTACCGAGGTGATAAAAAATGTTGAGATAGGTCTGTTTCACGTCGCCGTCTCCAAAGTCCGAATATTGCCTCTTTTATTTCGCGTTGGACAGAAGATTTGGGACCTAACGCGCCTCGATTTAACCAACATCCCATAGAGTACTAACACCTCCTGGGGAATTGTGCTTCGTACGGAAATCATGTACGATAATGTCAAATGCTTACCGCCATTTACGCCCGCGTTAGCACAGCCGACCAAAACTGCGCGTCCCAGTTGAAAGAGTTGAGAGATTATGTCGCTCGACGCGGTTGGGTGAATGCGGGAGAATACGTTGACTCCGGGTTTTCTGGCTCAAAGACTAGTCGTCCCGCTCTCGACAAACTCATGTCTGATGCTGCCAAGAGAAAATTCGACTGCGTTGTCGTGTACAAGATCGACCGATTCGGGCGTTCAGTGCTGAACTTGAATCAGCAACTCGCTGCTCTCACTAGTTACGGAGTTCGTTTCATCGCAGCCAGCCAATCGTTGGACACGGATCAGTCAAACCCGACCAGCCGCCTCCTTTTGCAGATTCTTGCCAGCGTTGCCGAGTTCGAGCGCGAGATGATTCGAGAACGCACGCTCATGGGCATTCAAGCAGCGAGGGCCAATGGCAAAATCGTAGGTCGTCCGAAGAGAATTTTCCGGCGAGATGAAGTGACCCGGCTTAGGGATCAGGATGGCCTTTCATGGAGGGCGATTGCGACGAAGCTCGATATCCCGGTGATGACAGCGGTAGACGCATACCGGACCTCGGGCTGTACGGAAACTGTGGCGATTAGCCAGCCTGTTTCAAAGAAGAAGCGATTGAGCAAAGCGGGTGCGTTTTAGGATGTACGGACCCTATCGGTTATCGTACAGTCTCAAGCGTCGTGACGGACGATTAGGCCACCAACGCGGCATCTTCAGATCTTGTTTTATTTCGACCAGTCAAGACGTTTGCCCTAAATTAGCCATGAAAAATCCGGCCAAATCGCGTTGGCGCTAGCTCCTGCCTAAAACGTTAAGATGAGGAAATGGAAACAGAAGTCCTTGAGTCACCCGAACGAAAATACTATCGAGTCCAAAAGATTGTGCTAACGGGGAAAAGACATTTGGCACGGCGGAAGAAAGGTGCGATTTACAAGAGTCTTTGCGGATTGCGGTTCAGTGCTTCTGGCGTTTTGTCTTTGAAAGCCAAATATCTCGAAACGGGACTTTGCAAGCGTTGCGTCAGGTGCAAAAGTAAAATAATCAGACGTGGCTATTTGTCAGAACGCCAGATTCGAGTTTTCGAGAATAAGGAAGCGGAGCGGCGGTATTGGCGGTTGAGAAGACCATGGGGAGAGATTCTCGCGGAGACGCCCGAAGGGAGAGCGCGGCTTGCATCCTGGGGATTGCATGTCGCTGCAACAGGCGAAACGGCTAGCGCCAAGGCAGTTTGACATTCGCGGTTCTTACATAACAGTAAAATGTTGCAGTCTGTGATGGAATGTCGCCGATTATCAGGCCGTTAAACTGTCTCGGTTCTCTCTCCACAAGAGTCCAGCACTGTGACGCTACCGACTGTTACTCAGTGACTCTCTCTTTTAAAGCCTGCAATCCACCGGACGCGCTACTACGCCTCAGAAGATCTTTCGCTCTCTAAATATTCGCGCTTCTAAGGGTACACAATTATGACGTTGACCGTTGCTGTAAAAATGGGCAGCATTTCCCTGCTGTCAATCGAGACCGACATTTCCGACCGCATGAAAAATGCATTCCTCGCCTCAGACTCGACAGTCCTGGAAGAAGGCATCGACGATCTGCACCGCCAAATCGAAGCAGCCGACAGCGCCAAAGCCGACCGCGAACGACTTGGAATCTTACGTCGCCTCCAATTCGCGCTGGGTTGCTCTATCTTGAGCACTTTAAACGGAGAGGTTTCGGGAGAGTGTTGAATGCAGGCTCGCAGGATTCGCGGTTCCTGCTGGTGTACACAATCACATTGTGTGGAAGTCGGATGGCCGGGAAATTCCGTAGCGTTTGAAATGATGCCGAAGCTCCGCGAGTGCGTAAACTATTTCAGCGTGAACGTCGAGGCTCGACAAAGAGTACTTGGTCCTGAAACTACGCATGGGCGCTCTGATTTTGACGAGGAAGAACCCACTCAACAGATCTTGCTGAAGTGGCGTCAGCCCCGCCATGCCGGAATTCAGAATTCCCAGGACCAACGGTGTCGTGATTGTGTCTTGTTCGTCTAGCCGCACTCTCTTATGTATGCGCGGTTGGATGTGCAAACCCCGCGTCCGAAACAAAGCTTTGGGCTTGCGCACCATCCAATCGTACCGACAGCGGCGAACGCAGATGTATAGCAGATATCGCGGGCTTGCGTCGGTTGGCAATTTCCGGTATATCACCTCGGAGTGAGCCATGGGAGGCGGCACAACTCCGACAAAAGCGATGGCATGACTGTCGTAAGTCATTTTCGGGCAAAGGCTGTAAAGACATCTGATTTCGAAGAGGGTGACCGGAGTTGGGCGAGCGCAAACCTAACGGCACACTCCACTAGCTCTGCGCGTGTGAGCCGTCTCAATGTTCTGTTTTTCTGGTAGACGGCAAGAATAGCTTGGTCGATTTGTTTTTCGAGATCCGGCGAAGTAGTCATGCAGAATATTTACTCACCGCGTTGGGCGATTGCCGCACTGGGTTCTTATTGTGCCAGACGCACTACAATCGAGCCATCGGAATCGGCTAAGAGAACCACCCAAGCACCGACGCAGAGGGCGCAGAGAGCGTTGTGGTGTCGCAGCGCGTGCCTGCTGGCAACGTCCTGAATGTCATTGCACCTGATTTTCGTCTTTCTGATTTGTTCATCTGCGAGGAATTCGACACAAACCTTACCCCCCTGTTAGATCTCATTGGAACCCCTGCAAATAAAGGGGCAAATGGACTAACAGTGAGGGGTTTGTGTCAAGCAAAATGGTCGTTTTGCCCGTGTTAAGAATAGGGTTCAAAAGACCTTGATTCAACGCCGCTGACCCGAGAGCAAATTGACTGTTCCTGCGCAACGGCTCGATAACAAACTGGATGAACAGGAGATCGATCTGAGATGCAACCGCCGCAACCAAACCGCACGATGGGCATCTGTTCTTTGTGTGCAAAGGAGGCTGAACGATCCGGCCTGCCGCCACCCGCAGCGACGGCGCTGTTCGATACTGCGAAGAAGCTTTGTCAAAAGCACTACAACCAGCAGTATCGAGAAAAAGTAAAACTCGCACACAAAGCGGAAATCAAGCCGAAGACGCGGCGGGCGCTATGGCACAAGGTTGAATCGGGCGCGGCGGAAATGAGTGACGAGGGTCTAATCAGCACGGCGAGCTACTGGCGGATAAGAGAAGAAATCGATGTGATGAATCCGACTGTCCTGTGGAGGGACGAGGCAGAAGAAGTGCGGGTGGAAGACGCACCTTCCCTCGGCCAAGCGGGAACGGTGGCCGCACCAGCGCAGCGCACAAAGAACAAGCGACCCAAGGCTCACAAAATTGTCAGCATCATCGAGCGGTGGCTGACAGATGAGAACCCGTCCGATGAAGATATTGCACTGTTTCGGGATGAGTCTTCATACGCTAACTTCGATGATGCATACAGCGAACTCGACAGCGACAGCAAAGCAAAAATCGATGTCATGGTCAAGCGAATGCAAATCGCGAAGAATCAAAAAGAAGACGCCAGTCTCGCTCTGCACGCTCCTGACGAAGCGGCGGATTAGTCACAACCAGCAGCGGAACCGGAAAAACTCGATCCAAAAGTCATTGATCGCATGAAAGCGTTCGCGAAGAAAGAGCGGCAGATCATAAAGAAGCAGCGACCGAAAACCAATCGAGCATCATGAAAAAGTGGAAAGCATGCGACAAGGTGACCTCGGAAGAATTTCACTTGGGCGCGACGAATTTTCTTATGCTGCTTTTAACAAGGCATACGCCGACCTAGAGGGCGAAGACAAGGACACCGTCGACAACAAAGAGAGAAGCTTCCAACTGGCACATGCAAAGCGCATCACAGCGAATTGAGTTTCGTGTTTCGCTGCTCCTTGAAAAACAAAACACAAAAACTTTGGCCGGGAAAAAGAGCGAGAGTGTGTTTCTCTGTTTTCGATACCTGATGCAAAACACAAAACATCAAGGTGTGTTTCGTGTTTCGGCACTCTTTGAAAAACGAAACACGGAAACTTTGGCCGGGTGAAAAAGAGAAAGTCGGCGGGTGAAGGCCGAGGATTTTGGCGGGGTTAATAGGGGGTTGCGGGGTCAATAGGGGGTCGGAAACACAACCTAAGCGAACTTTACAGACCTAAACAGCCTCATTAAGAATCAATGATTTAGGGCATGCAAACCACTTACGCTTAGGAACCCTGTTCGCAAGTCCCGCCCCGGGCACCATTAGCTCGCTTTGGTTTCAAAGTACTTTTAATGTCCTGGAACGCCCGCGCCAATCACGTACCGCACTACGCGGCAAATTATGGAAAAAGCATTCACAGCCGCAACAGATTACGCACGGCACAAGGATGGGCACCGAGAAAACACGTCCAATGAGCGGTTAGTAAGCTGACTGACCGGTGTCAGAGGACCGCCGGTGGATAATCCCCATAGTACGCTCGTACTCACTCATTCGATTGAGTACCCGACTGAGGCGTAAGAAAGGCGAATCAAAGGACTTACAAGAAATTCTTTCCGAATTATCTTGCATTTGTTGCGTCGTACATGTGACCATCAGCTTGTGGCCTAATTTGGCCTAAATTGGACTGAAGTGGGAGAAAATGGTCAAGTCGTCCCTCCGGCGGCGCCTAATGGCGTCTTCGCGGTTAGTGTGGACGAAAAAGGCCGGCTCAAATTGCCCGCTTCCATGCTGGCGTACTTAGAGGGTTTTGACGAAAACAGAAAAGTGTTCATTACGACGTTTGACGAACTCGAAGCTCGAATATACCCGATTTCGGTCTGGCGCGAAACAGCAAAAAAGCTGCAAGAGCCCAGCGATGACAATTTTGAGGTGCTTGAAGCCTTGGCTAAAGTGGCCGCTCACTACGGCAAGGACGTCGATGTAGATGCGCAAGGGCGGCTGACGCTGCCGGACACTTTGCGGAAGACATTGGGCTTGGAAAAAGATGAGGCGCGATTGAGTTGCTTTCAAAATCGCATCAACGTACAGACGAGTGCGGAATACGAAAAGCAATTTGCCGAAGCCAGAACCAATTTGGCCGAAAAAGCCAAGCTGGCGAAGAGGAAAGGACTGTGACGGGCGCCATGTATGCAACAAGCTGCGAACGACCGCGAGCCATGGCACTACCCGGTCCTGCTGAAGGAATCGTTGGATTATCTGGCGATTCGACCGGATGGGATTTATGCGGATGTGACCTCAGGGCTCGGTGGTCATACCGGAGCCATTGCGCAACGGCTCACGACCGGGTTCGTGATTGCGTGCGATCGGGACGCCGAGTCGTTGGAATTGGCGCGCGGCAACACCAGCGCCTGCTTAGAGCGGATTCGTTATTTTCACAGAGCTTTTTCGCAGTGGCCACAGGCGCTCGAAAGCTTGGGCATCTTGAAAGTGGATGGTGTGCTCGCTGACTTAGGCGTGAGCCGTTATCAATTTAGTGCCGGAGAGCGAGGCTTTTCGATTATGGAAGACGGGCCTTTGGACATGCGGATGGATCGCAGCCAAGGTGTGCCGGCCGCGGATTTTGTGAATCAACTGCCTGAGAAGGCACTCGCCGATCTTATTTTTGAGTACGGCGAAGAAAGGAGGTCGCGAAGAATTTCCAGAGCAATCGTTCGCGCGCGGCCCATACATACGACTGGCCGTTTGGCTCAGACGGTTGAGCAAGCCGTGCCGCGAACGGGGAGAATTCACCCGGCGACGCAGACCTTTATGGCGCTGCGATTGAAGGTGAATGAAGAGTTTGAGGAACTTGAGGCGTTGTTTCGCAATGTGCCGGAGCATTTGAATTCCGGTGGACGGTTTGTGGTGCTCACCTTTATGTCAACGGAAGATCGCAAGGTGAAGCGCGCGTTTCAGGCGCTCGCTGCCGCTGGGCAAGCCAAGATCCTAACTAAACATGTGATCCGGCCCAGTGAACAGGAGATTGCAGAGAATGCCGCGTCGCGCAGCGCCAAGCTGCGGGCGCTGGAGTGGTTTTGAGAAGTGACTGGTTGTAGAGAAGTAACTGGTTGTAAGTAAGAAGGGACAAATTGATATGTCTTCCATAGCTACATTCGTAAATCGTTTCGTGGGTGCGAGGGAACTGGCGGAGGCTGCTCCGGCGGTTTGGACACGCACCGACGCGCCTCGCCTCCGTCCGCTCGCCAACGAAGATGTTTATCTATTCGTAAAGCGCATCGATAACAGCCCGGTCATTCGGGCTAGCGACCCTGCCGCGCAGGCTGCTCGGAGCAAGAGCATGGCGACGGGTTTCGCCGCTGCCGTGCTGATTATTGCGGGCCTGGTGCCTACGGCCTACAATGTCACCGCGGGTTTCACGCTTCAGCAATTACGCCAGGAACAGGTCGAACTTTCGCGACAACGAGCGATTTTAGAAACGCAAGAAGCAGACCTGGTGAATCCAGACCGCCTGCGTCAACTTGCCAAAACGTTGAAGATGTCCGAACCTGAACCGGAGCAGGTCCAAACGCTGAGCGGCATGGGGCGGACCGATTCGCCGGCGGAAGCGCGCATGCTGATGCCGTTACCGTCGGTTGGCGGCATTCGCTAAATCATTTCGCCGGACAAAGCCTGCGCCCGTCCCTGCGCGGGCTTTTGCCTGGATAAATGATGAACTCCTTTTTCCGATGACGTTATGGAGATACCGCCGCTTTCAAGTCTAAGTAAGACACAAGAACGCGCGTTGCTGGCAGGGCTCATCCTTCTGGGGTGGGCCTTCGTTGTTCTAGCGCGCCTGTTTACGCTGCAGGTGTTGGAACATGATTCGCTCACGAAACTGGCGCATAAGCAGCAGGAGCATTTTGAAGCGATGGACGCGCCGCGCGGGTCGATCTACGACCGCAATGGCGCGATCATGGCGATTAGTTATAACTCGCACATGGCTGTGGTGAATCCGCGACGCATTCCAAAAGCGAAAGCTGAACTGGCAGCGGCGATGTTGGCAGGTATTCTGCAGCAGGATGCGGCGCAGTTGCAGGCGAGTTTTGAAAAAGCGGCTGCGTCGGGTAAGCGTGGTGGTTACCTAATGGTGAGCGACCGCATTAACGACGAACAGGCAGCGAGTCTAGAAGGATTGCATCTGGACTGGCTGGAGATTCGACAGTCGAGCGTCAGAAAGTATCCGAATAGGGACGTGGCGGCGCACGTAATTGGCAACTTGGATTTTGAGGGAAAGGGCGTGGCTGGGGTTGAGCGCAAGCTGGACAAAGATCTGGCGGGAACTCCTGGTTTACGGCGCGTGGAGCGCGATGGCAAAGAAAACTCGTACGCTAGCGATGTGGTTCGAACGCCGATCATGGGTAAGAATGTCGGGCTGACGATCGATCGCGAACTGCAGTTCATCGGCCGGGAAGCATTAAAGCTAGCGGTAAAAGAGAATCACGCCGATCATGCGAGTTTGGTGGCAATGGATCCGCGCACGGGCGAGGTGTTGGCGCTCGAGAACTATCCGACTTACGATCCCAACGATCGGTTATTCGCCGGGGAGAAGGATTTAGGTCGCAAGAATTTGGCGGTGGGGACACCTTTCGAGCCGGGGTCAGTCTTTAAAATTGTGACACTATCGGCGGCGCTGGAGACGACGCGGTTGCGGCCGGAATCGCCAATTGATTGCGGCAACGGCGTGCTGCGCATGTTCAACCGGGTGATTCACGATACGCATAAGCATGGTGTGATTTCGCTTCAGGATGTGCTGGCGTTTTCGAGTAACATTGGCGCGATTAAGATTGGCATGGAGGTGGGGAACGAGAACCTCTATAACTACATCAGACGTTTTGGGTTTGGGCAGCGGACGGGGATTGAGTTGCCTGGAGAAGCGCCGGGGATTTTGCGGTCGTTAAAGCGCTGGCAGCCGACGAGTATCGGGTCGGTGCCGATGGGTCATGAAATCGGAGTTACTTCGCTGCAGTTGGCGCAGATGGGTTGCGTCATTGCGAACGGTGGTTATTTAGTTTCGCCGCATTTAGTCGCGTGGGAGCAGGAACCGGACGGGCCGCGCGTGGCCGTGAAGCATGCGCAGCCTGTTCCGGTGTTGCGCCCCGAAACTGTGATGAAAATGCGGATGATGATGAGGCGAGTGATTACCGAGCCGCATGGTACCGGGCATCGTTTGCATGTGATCGGCTACTCGCTGGCAGGGAAGACGGGCACGGCTCAGATCTACGATTACGAGCACAAAGTTTACACACATCGGTATAACGCGTCGTTTCTCGGCTTTGCTCCGGCTAACAATCCTGCCATAGTTATTGTAGTTACTGTGAGCGGTACATCGGGTGAAGCGGGATACGGCGGATCGGCGGCAGGGCCGGTGTTTGTGCGACTGATGCAGGCGGCATTGAACCGGTTAGGTGTTGTGCGGGATGTGCCGGAAGAGGTTGAGGAACTAATTGCGCAGAAAGGCGCTAAGACGAAGAAGGACCTACGCGAAGAAGAAGCGGATACCGATACGGTTGCCGAACTTAGCACTCCTTTTACTGCGGACGAGATGGAAACTGCGACTGACCAACAGCAAGACGAAGTTGTTGCTGTTACCGACGGGACTGCGCCGAAAGCGCCGAACTTTGTGGGTAAAACAGTAAGAGACGTTATGCAGGAAGCGACGGCAAGTGGAATCGAAGTCGATATGTTGGGTGATGGCCTGGCGCGGGTGCAGTATCCGCCGGCCGGGACGCTGCTGAACCCTGGTGAGCATATAAGGGTGAGGTTCCAGCGATGATGCTTTCCGAGGTGCTGGCGGGCGTTACCCTGCTGCGCTCCTCCGCTCCTTTGCGTGCTGTGGATGTGCGGGGACTGGCGTACGACAGCCGTAAAGTGGAAGCCGGTTTTTTGTTCTTTGCGTTTGCGGGAGCCAAAACGGATGGCGCGCAATTCGCGCCAGTAGCGCTGCAAAAGGGCGCGGTGGCCGTGATTGGCGACCGGCCGGCACCGGGCGGATTTTCAGGATTGTGGCTACAGGTCCCGCATGGGCGCGAGGCATTGGCGCTAGCGGCGAGGAACTTTTTTAATAAACCGGATGATCGGTTAGCAATAACCGGAATTACCGGAACAAACGGCAAAACAACAACCAGCACTTTGATTGATGCGATGCTGCGCGCGGCCGGGAAGACGACAGCGCTGATCGGAACGATTGAGTATCACCTAGCCGGGCGTGTCTTGCCGGCGGTGAATACAACTCCCGAATCGCTGGATTTGTTCGCAATGTTCGCGGAGTTGGAGAAGCTCGGTGGGACGCATGTAACGTTTGAGGCGTCGTCGCATGCACTGGACTTGAGCCGGATTTACGCCGTCAACGTGCATACCGCAGGGTTTACGAATTTCACGCGCGACCATCTGGATTACCACCACACGATGGAAGCGTACTTTGCCGCCAAACAATTGCTGTTTAAGCCGCGAAGGGGTCCTCCCCCCGCTTCGCGGTCTTGAATGCCGATGACGAATGGGTGCGCAAGACTGAACTGGCTCCGGAAACGCAGGCGTTTTGGTATGGGCTGAAGCAAGAGCCGCCAACTGGTATGGGCTTGAAGACGACTTGGATTCGGCCAGCGAATTTGGAGATGTCGTTCAAGGGGCTGAAGTTTACGGTCGAGGCGGGCGAGCGTAAGTTTCCGATTGAATCGCAATTGGTGGGACAAATCAACGCTTACAACATTCTGCTGGCATGCGGGGCTGCGATCTCGCTTGGGTTGACCGATGCGCAGATTCAGAAGGGTTTGCACGACATGCCGCGAGTGCCCGGCCGGTTTGAGCGAGTGGAAGAAGGACAGCCATTTATGGTGGTTGTCGATTACGCGCATACGGACGATGCCTTGCGGAACGTGATTGCGGTGGCGCGCGGGATGAATCCGAAGCGCGTGATTACGTTGTTTGGTTGCGGTGGAGATCGGGATCGGGCGAAGCGTCCGCTGATGGGGATGGCGGCGGCGGAGCTTAGTGATTATGTTGTGCTGACGTCGGACAATCCGCGCAGTGAGGATCCGCTGGCGATTATGAACGATGCCAGCATAGGCGTGGGGCGCTTCAATACGCCGAGCGTGGCCGAACCGGATCGCGAGCGCGCGATCAAAAAGGCCATTGAAATGGCCGAGCCGGGCGATGTGGTGATTCTGGCTGGCAAAGGACACGAGACATATCAGATTTTGAAGGACGGCCCGATTCCGTTCGATGATCGTGAAGTGGCGCGCCGCGTTTTGCGCGGTTACGGCTACGGGCGCAAGAAGAACGGATCAGTCTGACATGCAGCTCACACTCGCGCAGGTCCAGGCAGCGACGGGGGCGCAGTTGCTTGGCGAAGGCAGCGGCGAAACGAGGATAACGGGTTGGTCGATTGATTCACGCACGGTGGCGGCAGGCGATCTTTTCATTGCGATTAAAGGCGAACGGTTAGACGGGCATGCGTTTGTGCATGCGGTGCTCGAGCAAGGGGCGTCTGCTGCGCTTGTTTCTGAACCGATGGCGGATGTGGAGCGTCCTCTTCTTTTGGTGAAAGACACTTTGCAGGCGCTCCAGGCTCTCGCTCGCTGGGCGCGGCGCTGTTGGGCTAAGCCGATTGTCGCCGTGACGGGCAGTGCGGGGAAAACAGGGACCAAAGATATCATTGCCTCGCTGCTGAGCGTCCGGTTCAAGGTTGGCAAGACGATCGGGAATTTTAATAACCACATTGGCCTGCCGCTTTCGATTCTGCGGTTGCCGGGTGATGCGGAAGTCGCTGTATTGGAAATGGGCATGAATCACGCCGGCGAAATCCGCGATCTGGTTTTGATGGCGGAGCCGCAGTATGGAGTGGTGACCAACGTCGGTTATGCACATGTGGAAAACTTTGCTTCGATCGAAGGCGTAGCGGCGGCGAAGCGGGAATTGATTGAAGGACTGCCGGCTTCTGGTGTCGCGATACTAAATGCCGATGATGGGCGCGTGGCAAGTTTCGCGGCGAGCCACCAAGGGCGGAGCGTGACATATGGCTTCGCGGCAGATGCCAGCGTGCGCGCGGAAAATGTCGAGATCGGCGCTGACCATGCAAGTTTTACCGTGCAGGGCGTGCGCTTTGAGACCTCGCTTTCAGGCCGGCACAGTGTTTCGAATATCTTAGCGGGCATCGCGGTGGCCAACGTTTGCGGGATCGCGGCGCAGGAATTGGTGGGGGCCGTGGCGGCGCTCACGCCCGGAAAAATGCGCGGTGAGAGAAAAGTTTGGCGCGGGGCCACTGTTCTGAATGACTCTTACAATTCGAATCCGGAAGCCGCGCGTAACATGCTCGATGTTCTGCGCACCGAACCAGCGCAACGCCGCATTGCCGTGTTGGGTGAGATGCGGGAATTAGGGCAAATGTCGGAACAGCTTCATAGGCAGCTGGGCGAATATGCCGCGCAGACCGGCATTGATGTGGTGATTGGGATTCACGGTGCGGCGCGCTTTTTGGTGGAAAGCGCGGTAAACGCGAGGGCGCAAAAAGCGTTGTTCTTTGACAAGCCGGAACAAGCCGGCGATTTTCTGAAGGACTTTGTCAAATCGGGCGATGCCATCTTATTTAAAGGTTCGCGCGGCACACAAGTCGAAACCGCGTTGGCCAGAATGGAGTCCTAATCGCGATGCTCTACTGGCTGTTGTTTCAGGTGCTGCGCAAATATGTGCCGGTGTTCCGAATCTTCGGCTACATCACCGTTCGCACCGCCTTGGCGAGCTTGACGGCGCTCGCCATCGGGCTTTTGTGCGGCCCTTGGTTGATTGACAAGCTGCGCGAAATGAGTTTTGGCCAGCATATTCGAGAAGATGGGCCGCAATCGCATCGCAAGAAAGCAGGCACACCAACGATGGGCGGGTTGCTGATAGTTGCTTCTATCGTCATTCCTACGCTGCTCTGGGCGGATTTGAAGAATCCTTTTATCTGGCTTGCGTTGTTGGGGCTCGTCGGATTCGGCGTCATTGGCTTTTTTGACGATTACGCAAAGATTACTAAGAAGCGCAATCTTGGGCTTACGTCGTGGCAGAAGTTTTGGGCGCAAGTAGTGGTGGCCATGCTCATCAGTTTCTGCTTGCTGGTGCTACATGCGCACCAGAATTATTCCACTGCCGTGAACGTACCGTTTTTCAAACAGTTCAAGCCTGATTTGCTGATTGAATCCTGGACTAAGAATTTCTGGACGTATCCATTGGCGTTCGTGCTCTTCTACGCGTTCATTGTGCTGGTGATGGTGGGTTCATCAAATGCAGTCAATTTGACAGACGGCTTAGATGGACTCGCGATCGGCTTGATGATTATCTCGGCGGGCGCCATGACGATACTTACTTATCTTTCGAGCCACGCGGCGTTTTCGCAATATTTGGGATTGGCGCGTCTGCCGAGGTCGCAGGAATTAACTATTTTTTGCGCCTCCATGGTAGGGGCCAGTTTGGCGTTCCTTTGGTACAACTGTCACCCTGCGGAAGTGTTTATGGGAGATGTCGGTTCGCTGTCGCTCGGCGGGGCGTTGGGAATTGTAGCGGTGCTGATTAAGCAGGAAGTGCTGCTCGTGTTTATCGGCGGGGTCTACGTGATTGAAGCACTGTCGGTGATCCTGCAGGTAGGCAGTTATAAGCTGCGCAACGGAAAACGTATCTTCAAGATGGCGCCTATCCATCATCACTTTGAAGCGCTGGGCTGGTCGGAATCGAAAGTGATCGTGCGTTTCTGGATTGTCGGTTTAGTGATGGCGCTGTTCGCGCTAACAACTTTGAAGTTGAGGTAAAAGACGCTGGCAACGAAATTCGCAGGTCAGGAGATCGTCGTTATCGGAACGAAGCGTTCGGGCTTGGCTGCTGTTGAATTGTTGCTGAAGTATGGCGCGAAAGTTCGGGCGATGGATTCGGCAGCGCTTACGACAGACGAGCAGGCGCATTTTGCGAAATTAGGCGTGCCCGTCGTGGGGCAAGACGAAAAGAATATTGGCGCGGCCAGCACGATTGTGCTTTCGCCTGGCGTTCCCTATGATTTGCCGATACTGGTTGAGGCGCGTGAACGGGGCATTCCGACAATGGGCGAAGTGGAATTGGCTTCGTTTTTTCTAAAAGGACCTGTGCTGGGGATTACGGGTTCGAATGGCAAAACGACGACGACGGCTCTGACAGGACATTTGCTGCAGCAGGCAGGGATTGCTTGCCAGGTGGGCGGAAATATTGGCACGGCGGTGACTTCGCTGATCGATTCCTCAGCGGAGGGGCGTTGGAATGTGCTCGAGCTATCGAGTTTTCAGTTGGAATCCATCAGTAATTTTCGGGCGCAGTTGGGCGCGTGCTTGAATGTAACGCCGGATCACTTGGATCGGCATCACACGTTTGAAAATTACGCGAATGCGAAAGCGCGCCTATTTGAGACGCAGCAGACGGGCGATTCGGCGGTGCTGAATTATGACGATGAAACGTGCCGTCAGTTTGCGCGGCGTACGAAGGGCAAAGTAGTTTGGTTTAGTTCGACGCAGCGAGTGCCAGAAGGCGTTTGGCTAAATGGCGAACAGCTTTGCTGGAACGATGCGGCGTTTATGCAGCGGGCCGAAATTAAGTTGCGCGGGATTCACAATGTGGAGAACGTGATGGCTGGCGCGGCGCTGGCGCATCTGGCGGGTGCGCCGCTCGCCGGAATCGGAGCGGCCGTCGCGTCCTTCCCTGGTGTTGAACATCGGATCGAGTTCGTCCGCACGCTGAATGGCGTCGATTACTACAACGATTCGAAAGCCACTAATGTGGACGCGACAATGAAGGCTGTGAATGCCTTCCCAAGCGGGCTCTGGATTATTTTGGGCGGGAAAGATAAGGGTAGCGATTACAAACCGCTGCGTGAACCGCTTAAACAAAGGGCCAAGGGCGTTCTTTTGATTGGCGCGGAACCGCCCTATCCCTATGCCGCCGCACCAATTATTCGCAAAGATCTGGATGGCGCGATTTCAATGACGGATTGTGGAACGATGGAACGCGCTGTCGCCTGCGCACGCCAACACGCTTCGGCAGGAGACACGGTGCTGCTTTCGCCAGCCTGCGCGAGTTTCGACCAATTTCAGAATTACGAAGAACGCGGAAAACACTTTAAACATTTAGTGACACAATTGTTTTAAATAAAAATGGCGCAAAGACTCAAAACCGACTGGATTCTGTTTCTTACCGTCCTCACCATGGTCTGTTTCGGCTTGGTGATGGTATACAGCTCATCATCAAGCGTGGCGGTGTTGAAGTATCACTGGGACAGTACGCACTTTTTTGTGCGGCAGTTGGGTTGGGCGGTGTTCTCATTTATCGTTCTGCTCTATTGCATGCGGCGGGATTACCGGCGTTGGAATACGCCCAAGTACGCGTTCACAGCGCTGGGCGTGGTCGTGCTACTTCTCCTAGTTGTCTATGTGACGGACGGCGGCAGTCACCGCTGGTTGCGCGGCGGTCCGCTTTCGCTACAGCCGTCGGAACTGGCGAAACCGGCATTGGCGCTCTTTCTGGCATTCTTTTTGTGCCGGCGCATGGGCGCGGTGAATGATCGTACGACGTTGGCGCCCATTGCGATTTCAATTTCGGCCATGGCGTTGTTTGTGGCCGTAGCCGATCTAGGGACGGCAATCGTGCTGGTTCTTACGACGTTCATAGTGATTTTTGTAGCCGGAGTAAATCTGCGCTACTTGGCTGTTTGTACCGCCCTTGGCCTGTTGCTGGTGGTGGCATTTGTGGCGATGAAGCCGTATCGATTGTCGCGTGTAATCGACTTTGTAGATAAGGATCATTCCATCCTGAATCAGGTTGATCCGGGCGGACACGTTTTGGCTTATGCGCACAAGACGGCGTCAACGAGCGATCCTGGCTATCAGCAGATGCAGTCGCGGATTGCGCTCGGATCGGGCGGCTTCTTCGGAGTGGGCCTGATGGAGAGCAAGCAGAAGATGCTTTACTTGCCGGAGGCACATAACGATTTCATCTACGCCGTGGTGGGTGAAGAGACCGGCTTCGTGGGCGCCACAGCGCTGCTGGCGGGTTTTATTGTCATCTTGTGGCGCGGCATGCGCGTATCGGTGCGTGCGAACGATCACTTTGGCCGTTATCTGGCGCTCAGTGTGACCGTGTCTGTTGTGCTGCAGGCGTTGATCAACATGAGCGTGGTGCTGGACTTAATTCCGAACAAAGGTATTCCGCTGCCGTTAATCAGCAACGGTGGAAGTTCTCTTTTGAGCACGTTGCTGCTGATGGGAATGCTGTTGAGCGTGAGCGAGAATACACCATAAACATGCCCCATTCGTTCGTTTTGACAGGCGGCGGTACGGGAGGGCATGTGTTTCCCGCGCTGGCCGTGGCGCGTGTTTTGCAGGCGCGTGGGCATAAGCTGCTCTTCATCGGTACGCAAGAAGGCATGGAAGCGCGCTTGGTTCCAGAAGCGGGTTTCGATATTCAATTTGTACGCAGCGGGGGATTGAACCGCGTTGGACTGGCGACGCAAATCCGCAGCGCGACGCAGTTGCCGATCGGCATTGCTGCGGCCTACAGTCTGCTCCGGAAGTTTCGAGCCGCGGCCGTGTTCAGCATGGGCGGATATGTTGCCGGACCTGTGATGCTGGCGGCGTCGCTTTGCGGAATTCCCCTGGTGGTGATGGAGCCGAATTCGGTACCGGGCTTTGCGAATCGCAAGATGGCGAAGCGGGTGTATCGGGCTTTGGTCGGTTTTGAAAGCACACGGCGCTGGTTTCCGGCGGAACGCTGCGAAGTCACTGGGCTGCCGGTGCGGCCGGAATTTTTTTCACTCACGCATCAGCCGAGCCAGCAATTTACTGTTTTGATCACGGGCGGCAGCCGCGGGGCGCGCACGTTGAACCGGGCGTCGAAAGAAAGCTGGCCGCATTTCAGGTCAAGTATGGCGCCGGTCCGCGTCGTTCATCAAACGGGCGCGGCGGAGCATGAACCCTTAGCACGCGAGTTTGCTTTGGCCGGTGTGGCGGGTGAGGTCGTGCCGTTTATCAAGGATATGGCCGCTGCTTTTGCGGGGGCTGATGTGGTGGTCGGCCGTGCGGGCGCGGGCGGCGTAAACGAAATCGCGGCGGCGGGCATGGCATCGATCTTGGTTCCGTTGCCGTTTGCGGCGGATGATCACCAGAAAGAAAATGCGAAAGCGCTGGTAAGCGTGGCCGCCGCGCGCATGGTTCTAGACGCTGAAATGACGGGCGAGCGGCTGTTTCGCGAGATAGAAGATTTGCGGGCCAAGCCAGAAATACTGGCCGCGATGCGGACACAAGTACGACAGTTTGCCCATCCAGGCGCTGCGGAGCGAGCCGCGGCAGTACTAGAAGAAGCAGCGGAAAGCAAGAGACGCTGATAATAATGGGGGTTTTCATTTGACACGCGAGCATAAAGCCGAAACAATAGTGGCAAGAAATGTTTTTTAAGCCCCAACACGTCCACTTTGTTGGCATCGGGGGCATTGGAATGAGTGCGATCGCTGAAGTTCTACTCACTCTCGGATACCAGGTTTCTGGATCAGACGCCAAACTGAGTCCGATCACGGATCGGCTCGCCAAACTGGGCGCAACGGTCCAGGTGGGACATCGCGCCGAAAATGTCGCCGGAGCTAAAGCGGTAGTTGTTACGTCCGCGCTCGATCCTGCCAACCCGGAAATGGCGGAGGCTCGGCGTTTGCAGATTCCAGTGATTCCGCGCGGTGAACTGTTGGCGGAACTAATGCGGCTGAAGTTCGGCATCGCTATTGCAGGGAGCCATGGGAAGACGACGACTACGTCAATGGTGGCTTCAATTTTGAATACGGCGAATCTGGACCCGACTGTTGTGGTGGGCGGCCGCGTGGCGGCGATGCAAGGGTCGAACGCCCGCGTGGGGAAGAGCACGATTCTGGTGGTGGAATCGGACGAGAGCGATGGCTCATTCCTGAAACTGGCGCCGATTCTGGCGGTGGTAACGAATATCGATCGCGAGCACTTGGACCATTATGCTTCGCTCGAAGAGATTCAAACGGCATTTACAGAGTTCGTCAACAAAGTGCCGTTCTATGGCGCTGCCGTGTTGTGTATGGAAGACGAAAATATTCAGAAGATCTTCCCAAACATTAAACGGCGCACGATTACTTATGGGCGCACGGCACAGGTGGATCTGGAGATTTTGAACGTTCGCCTTGGCCCTGGCGGCAGTGATTTTGCCATCCGCAGACACGACACGGAGTTGGGTGATTTTCACTTGAACTCACCGGGTCTGCATAACGTGTTGAATGCGACGGCCGCCGCGGCTATTGGTTTGGAGATGGATGTATCGGTAGCACAGATTCGCGAAGGGCTGGCGGCGTTTAGCGGCGTGGACCGGCGCTTCTCAGTACGCGGTGTGGAAAAAGGCGTAACGGTGTTGGACGATTATGGCCATCATCCGACTGAGGTGAAAGCCACGCTGGCGGCGGCGCGTTTGGGTCCCTATAAGAAGATCCACGTGCTGTTTCAACCGCATCGGTTTTCGCGCACGAAGTTTTTGATGGACGATTTCGCCGGTGCATTCAACCAGGCGGACAGCTTGTATTTGCTGGACATTTACGCTGCTTCGGAAGCGGCGATTGAAGGAGTGAACGCGCAGGCGCTGGTGGAAAAAATCCGTTCGTTCGGACACCGCTCAGCGAATTACGTAGCGAATATGGACGAGGGCGTAGCGGCAATTGCGGCTGCTGCCTGTCCCGGAGATTTGATTGTGACGCTCGGCGCCGGCAGCGTTTCGCAAGCCGCCGAAAAGATCTTAGACAAACTGCGGGGTGCAGCATAATTGGCGCGCCGCAGACCACCGATCGACGACGTGGACGCACGTCCCAGCTTGTTTGCCGGCCTGCAATGGGGCCGCTTGGCCTTTTGGCTGTTCGCAGGCATCGTGTTGATGGTGGGCTCGTTGTTCTCTTGGCATCTGGTCGAAGAATTTTTGATCAAAGACGACCGCTTTCGGGTGGCGGAGGCGGAAGAGTTCGCAGGGAAAAGTCCAAATCTCATCGTGGAGGGAGTTCATTATGCGTCAGCTTCCCAAGTCCGTCATGTCTTCGCGCAAGACTTCGGGCGGAGTCTTTATCTGGTTCCGTTACAAGCCCGGCGCGAGCAACTGCTTGCGATCGATTGGGTGCAGGATGCGGCTGTTTCGAAGATATGGCCGGACACGCTGAGAGTTTCGATTCGCGAGCGCGAGCCTGTGGCCTTCGTGCGCTTAGCGCAACCGCATGGAGGGGATGGGGTTGTCAGGTACGCGTTGATCGATCGATTTGGGCATATTTTGCGGCCCCGCGTAGCCGCCAAATTTACGCTGCCGGTAATCTCAGGATTGCGGGAGAACGAAGCGATCGAGAGCCGGCGCGCGCGCGTGATGAGAGCGACTGAATTGTTGAAAGAGATTGGACCATTGGGCGCGCAAGTTTCGGAAGTGGACGCTTCCGATCCGAACAACTTAGTGGTGGCCGAGCATGTGGGCAACGAGGTTGTGAATTTAATGTTAGGAGAAGAAAATTACGCCGAGAGATTGCGCAACTTCCTGGCGAACTATAGCGAAATTAAAGAGAAGCGTCCCGACGCCAAGACGCTTGATTTGCGGGTGGATGGCGTAATTACAGCAGTAGGGGAACAGAGATTTGAGCGGTAAAACCAAATTAGCGGTAGGCCTGGATCTGGGGGCTAGCAGCACGCGCGTTGTTATCTGCGCGTTGGAGGACTTCAGCACGCGCCTTCTGGGCTATGGAGAGGCATCCGCGCAGGCCTGGACGAAGGCGCGTTTGGGCGACCAGGAAGCGTTGGCCGAGAGTATTCGTGTGGCTCTGCGCGAAGCGGAGAAGAAGGCGCAAGCTTCGCCTGATTCGGCGCTGATTGGCGTGGGTGGTTGTGTGGCGGGCGTGAATAGCCGCGGGATTTATGAGTTTGGGCGGCGGCGCGAGATTGAGCCGGGCGATTTGAAGTATGCGGTGGAACTGGCGGCGCGTGTGCGGCTGGAAGAAGATCGCGAGATTCTGCAGATCTGTCCGCAGGATTTTACGTTGGATGGCCGCAGCGGGTATCGCAATCCGAAAGGCATACTGGGTGCGCGCTTAGAGGCGAACATTTTGGTGGTCACGGTTTCGCTGCATGAGCATCAGGCGATCGTCTCGGCGGTGCATCGCTCGCATTTGGCGGTGGAAGAATCTGTGTTCGAAGGAATCGCTGCAGCTTATGCGTCGGTGTTGCCGGAGGATCGGGCGCGCGGTGCGGTGATTGTGGATCTTGGCGCTCAATCGACGGAAGTGGTGATATACGATGGCGATTCGCTGCTGTTGGCGACGAGTTTGCCGATTGGTGCTGACCATTTCACGCGCGATGTGGCGCGCTTATTTAAGGTGAATGTCGATTTCGCGGAAGGGTTGAAACGGCAATTTGGTTCGGCGCTGGCGGATTCGGCGCCGGAGAATACGCTGGTGGAGTTGCCTTCCGGCGATGGACGCGGTGTGCGTGAAGCGAGTTGCCGACAGTTGAACGAAATTCTGGAAGCGCGCGCAGAGCAGATTTTTGAACGTGTTTATGAGGAAGTGCTGCGCCTGGGAATGGAGCAGAATTTGCTTGAAGGCGTTGTTATCACCGGTGGCGGCGCTTTGTTGCCCGGTATGTGCGACGTGGCGGAACGCGTGCTGCATTGTCAGGCGCGCAAAGGTTTGGCTTTAGGGATTGATAACTGGCCTGCTGAATTGGACAACCCGACCTGGACGACGGCAGGCGGATTGGCGATGTATTCGGGGCGGTTGAAATTGAAACGGGATTGGAAGAGAGCGTCGACCAGCGTATCTGGTTCCGCGGTGAAGTGAAGCAGGAGGGAGTGTAAACGATATGGCAGACGATCTGAAATTTCTGATGGCTGAAGAAGTGAATTTGGGCACGCGCATCAAAGTGGTGGGTGTGGGCGGCGGCGGGTCGAACGCTGTCGGCAGGATGCTGCAGGAAGGTCTGAGCGGCATCGAGTTTTACATTCTCAATACCGATAAGCAGGCGCTCGCGGCGTCGCCGGTAGCCAACAAACTGGCTGTAGGCAAGAAACTGACAAGCGGTTTGGGCGCGGGTGCTGACCCGGCGGTGGGGCGGCAGGCGGCGCTCGAAGATACCGAGCAGATCATCGAAATTTTGGAAGGCGCGGATATGGTGTTCGTCACTGCGGGCCTCGGCGGCGGTACGGGGACGGGCGCTGCGCCAGTGGTGGCTTCGTTGGCCAAAGAGCTGAATGCGCTGACAGTGGCCGTGGTGACGAAACCGTTTTCGTTTGAAGGACCGCGCCGTATGCGTCAGGCGGAGCGCGGGCTCGCGGAATTGGCAGGTTGCTGCGATACCGTGATTAGCATTCCGAATGAAAAGCTTTTGGGGCTAGTTCCGAAGGGCGCGAAGTTTATGGATGCGTTTCGGATGGCGGACGATGTGTTGCGGCAGGCTGTGCAAGGTATCGCCGACATCATTACGACTCCGGGCATTATTAACCGCGACTTCTCGGATATTCGCACCATCATGCTGGGCATGGGTTACGCGATGATGGGCACGGCGATTGCCTCTGGCGACAACGCACCAGTGGAAGCGGCGCAAAAGGCGATTAATAGTCCGCTGATGGAAGAGGGCGGCGTGCAGGGTGCGCGCGGTGTGTTGATTAACATTACGGCGTCGAGCGAACTTGGCATTCACGATGTGAATGAAGCTTGTAACTTGATTCGCGCGGCAACGAAGAACGAGGATGTGCAGATTAACTTCGGCGTGGTGATGGATGAGCGCATGGGCAAGGACGTGAAAGTGACTGTGATTGCCACCGGATTCCAGCGCGATTCGTTGCCGGAGATTGATAGACGTGGTTCGCATTTTCCTTTCAGTCCGACGATTGGGGCAGAGGTGTCAACGATGCCGCCACCTGCTTTGCCAGAACCGGCTTATGCGCCGGAGCCCGAGCCTGTGGCGGCAGCCGAACCGGAAGTGGCGCAGCAGGATTTGCTGGCGGACGACGATTACGAGGTGCCGGCGATTCTGCGCAAGCAGCGACGTGCGGCGGGAGCTTAGACAAATGAAAAAGTTCTGGGGAAGTGTGGCGGCGGCAGCAGTTCTGTTACTAGTAAGCGGCGGTGCGGCTCCGCCGGTGGGCGGCACGCAACGGATTGAGCAACTGGATAATGGCGACGTGCATGTCTGGAAAACGACGGTGATGCCGAACACGCCGCTGGCCATGCACCGTCATGAACATCCGCGCGTGATCATTGCGCTTAGCGGTGGCGACATGAAAATCGTCCAGCAATCCGGCGAAAGTGAAATGAATCACTGGGAAACCGGCAAAGCATACTGGCTCACGGCGAGTAAGCCGGGGACGATGCACGCCGATGTCAATGTTGGTACGAAATCGATTGAAGTGATGGTTGTCGAGTTGAAAAATGCTCATTAATCCCGCTGAAGGACGAAATCTTTAGGTGCAGCCTTTGCTCGTTTCACTTCCGAAATCGACGCTTACTGTCAGGAGCAGCAGCTCGTTGCCCAAAACTTGACCTATTCGACTCACATTTAGTAGAGCGAGTATTCTAGCGATTTCGTCCGAATTATCCTATTGTCTTGGATACCCTCGCGCCTGCACTCGCTTTCCGCTGGAGCAATACTTCGTCTGCGCAGCGCCGTACTGTGGTGGCTGCCGGACTTGGATGGATGCTCGATTCTTTCGACGTGATGCTCTATTCGATAGTGCTCGCGACGTTGATGCGGGAGTTCAGCATGACGAAGTCGATCGCGGGTCGTTTGAGTACACTCACACTCATCGGTTCGGCGTTGGGCGGCTATCTCTTCGGATTCTTTGCCGACCGGCTGGGCCGGAGACGCCTGTTGAGTGCGAGCATACTGACCTACTCATTGTTCACTTTCTTCTGCGGATTCTCTACCAGCGTTACAACGATGGCTTGTTTCCGTTTTCTGTTGGGCTTAGGTATGGGAGGCGAATGGAATGCGGGCGCCACATTGGTTGCAGAAACATGGCCTAGCCAGTGGCGCGGAAGAGCGCTGGCCATTGTGCAGAGCAGTTGGGCAATCGGTTACGCCTTGGCGGCGCTGGTGGCCAACTTCATTCTGGCGCGCTGGACCTGGCGTTGGGTCTTCTTCGTCGGCGTTTTGCCGGCGTTAGTTACTTATTGGATTCAGAAAGGTGTGCCGGAACCGGATCTTTGGCAGCGTTCGCAGGATGCGCCTGTTTCGCCAGCCGAAAAGCGTGAACTCTGGCGCGCCTGTATGCCGAATCTGCTGAGCTTGTTGCTCATGAACATCTTTGGCATGTTCGCCTGGTGGGGGTTGTTTACCTGGCTGCCCGCTTATCTCGCCTTGCCGGTGTCGCGCGGTGGCCGCGGGTTTGGCCTGTTGGATTCGACAACGTTTCTGGTGGTTCTGAACCTCTGCGGCATGTTTCCCGGATACCTGTTGTTTGGCGCCATCTCAGACAAGTTCGGGCGTAAACGAGCAGTGATCCTTTACTTGATCATGGCGGCGGTGGCAGTGCCGCCGTTTGCCTTGGCGCGGGAACCTTGGCTGATCTTACTGACTGCTTCCATCACTGCGTTCTTCGGGACGGGCTTTTTCGTAGGGTCGGCACTGCTCGGCAGCGAATTGTTTCCGACTCCAATCCGTTCGACCGCACTTGGTCTTTCCTACAACACGGCGCGCGGCGTGAGTTCACTCGCCCCGTTTGTTATCGGAGCCATTGGCGAGCGCCAAGGACTCGGCTGGGGCTTTGCGTCTTGCGGTGTAGCGTTCGCGTTGGCCGCGGCGGCAGCTTCACGAGTGCCTGAGACAATCGGGAGAGAACTCAGTTAGTTAGTGGATTTTGCTGCGCCTGCTCGAGCCCTTGCCACCATCTCACGAACCTCTCTTGCCAGTGTGGGAGCGTGGTACACATAGCCGTCTTTAATGGTCCATTCGACGCCGGTGTTTTGCGCACCGCCGGTGGCCGGATAGAGCACTTTCATGTTGTCGAGCGGATTGCCGTTCACCACAATTAAATCGGCCATGAAGCCGGGACGAACGCTGCCGATTTTGTCTTCCATACCAAGGATGCGGGCATTGTTTCCTGTGGCGTGCTGGATCACTTTGATTGGATTGAACCCCGCTTCCTCTTCCAATTCGAGTTCGCGCAGTAAGCCAAAGCCGTAAATCTGGTAAATGAAACCTGCGTCGTCACCAGCGCCGATGGTTCCACCGAGTTGATCGAATTGTCGCAATGCGGCCATCCAGATGCGGTAGTTCTCTTTCCAGAACACTTCGTCGTTCGACGTCCAATTCATAAAATACGAGCCGTGATTCTTCGGGTTCGGTTTGAAGAATTCTTCCAGTGTAGGATGCAGATACTCTTTGAACCAAACCTGCGTTTGCGCGCGTTCCAGGTCGCGGCTGGCTTCGTAGATATCGAGAGTCGGCACCCAAGCGACGTTGGCTTTGACCATCGCTGTGAGGACTTCCGTCAAGCGCTTGGGATCGGCCTCGCGCCACAAGTGGCCGGCATAGCGAAAGCGATCCGCTTCGTTGTTGTAGTTAAACGAAGGAGGAAAGTTTTGCACGCCATCGGGAATGGCGGCGTCAGGGATGCCGTACCAATGTTCAATGCTGCGCGTGCCAAATTTGATATCGTCCCAGGCGTTCGTTTCTTCAACGCCGGCGTGATGCGCAACGGGAAGGCCCAGTTTGTGCGCTTCGTCTTCAGCGGCTTGCATGACGTCCCGGTAGACGCCTAGAAACTTTACACCGTCAACGCCTAGCGCTTTGTATTCGCGAATGCGCGCGCGTGCTTCCTCGGCATTTGTGGGCACTGGATGCTGCGCGTTGAACATCGGGTAGATCAAAATGCGCGGCGCGGCTACTTCGCCGGCCGCACTCTTGGCACGGAGTTCGAGCGTTTTTTTCGTATCGCTGCCTACGTCTCGAACGGTGGTAATACCACACGAGAGCCAAATCTTAAGTTCATAATCGAGCGGCTGTGGAATGCCGCCGCGTTCATCTTGCACGTGAACGTGCGCATCGATCAAACCTGGCAGAACGTATTTGCCTGTCGCATCAATTTCAACATCGGCTTTCGGGCGCTTCGCACCGCCAAACTCAAGCGACGCACCATCGACACCTGTCACTGAGACAATTTTGTTGTTTTCGATGATGATGTCTTTCGGACCGGCGGCTGGTGTGCCGTTGCCATCGACGATGATGGCGTTGCGAATGGCAAGGCGTGGATAACGCTTGCCGCTCTCTGGCTGTGCTTGGGCCCAAATGCTGGAAACGCTCAACAAAGCGACTACTGCTAGCTGTATTTTCATGGTTTGTCTCCTTGCCATTTTGCTGAAATGGCTTTGATGCGTTCCGCCGCGAGCAAGAGGTTTTCTATTGAATTGGCAAAGCTGAAACGGAGGTAACCTGCACCGTGCTCGCCGAACGACCCGCCGTTCAAACAAGCAACGCCGGCGTCTTCCAGTAGCAGGTCGGCCAGTTCTTTCGACGCCCAACGCGTGCCTTTTACATTGGCGAAGGCGTAAAATGCGCCCGCGGGCGGCAGACAACTGAAACCGGGAATTTCGTTCAGTGCTGAGCAGAAAACGGAACGGCGCTGGCGGAATTGATCGACCATTTGCTCGACTTCCGTCTGCGCACCGGTCAACGCGTCGATGGCTGCGCGTTGCGTGAAACTGGCTGCGCACGAATTGGAATTCACCATGAGTTTGTTGACTGCATCCACTAGCCATTCAGGCATGACGCCGTAGCCGAGTCGCCATCCGGTCATAGCGTAGGTTTTTGAAAAACCGTCGAGGATAATCGTTTTTTCCAACATACCGGGAAGACTGGCGATGGAAAGAGGTGCTTCGGGCGTGTAGTAGATGCGCGAATAAATTTCGTCGGAGAGGATGACGAGATCGCGATCTTTGACCATGTCGGCAATGGCGCGCACGTCGTCGGGTGGGATCACGCCGGCAGTGGGATTCTCGGGCGAATTGAGAATCAGCATTTTCGTTTTCGGCGAGAGGCTGTCGCGCAGAATGTTGAGGTTGAACGAAAAGCCGCGTTCTTCGACAAGCGGCACGGGCACGGCTGTCGCGCCGAGAAAATTGATCATTGATCGGTAAATGGGAAAGCCGGGGTCGGGATAAATAACTTCGTCGCCCCGTTCGATAAGCGCGAGCATGGGGAAGAAGATGATCGGCTTGCCGCCGGGAACGACGCAGACGTGCTTGCCAGTGACGGCGATGCCGCGCGTGCGCGAAATATACCCGGCGATGGCATCGCGCAAATCTGGCAAGCCTTGCGGCGGCCCGTAGTGGGTCCAGCCTTCGTCGAGCGCGCGCTTAGCAGCTTCGATGACGTGCGGCGGAGACGGAAAGTCAGGCTCGCCGATTTCGAGATGGACAATGCTGCGGCCTTGGGCTTCGAGGGCGCGCGCCTTGACGAGCACGTCGAAGGCGGATTCGATTTCGAGGAGATTCATGCGGGCAGCAAGGCGCATGAGTGCAGTGTAGCGGAGAAGCTATTTATCGATTGCAGGAAACTAGCGAGGCACAGCAGTGGTTTCTCGGTGCCACCACGCAAAGTACCCTGAGTCTTTTTTTCGGACGTTGCTTGGAAAGGAGCCGGTGCGCGACTGGCTAAAGGGATTACCGGAGATCGAGCCTCGTTTCATAAGAAAACGCAGGCCACACCGGAAGATGATTGCACCTGGCGCGAAAACGCCAGAACGAGCTGCATCAATGAGCAAGAAGCACATGGGCTCGTGTAAAAAAGGCGAAAGGGGAACCTTGCAGTCCCCCTTAGTCGCGTCGATCGGAATCGACCCTAGAATTGTGACGATCTGGTCCCCTTCTAATCGGGTAACTTCAGTATAGCTTGGCTACTTGCGGGAAACCGGCTGCAAAATGCCGATCATGCGTTTCGCATAACCTTTGAACTCGGACCTGCCTTGCGCGGTGAGTTTGCAAACCGTCAAAGGATACTTCCCCTTGAATGTTTTTACAATCTCAACATAACCGGCTTCTTCAAGCTTTGCTAAGTGTGCCGAGAGATTGCCTTGGGTGAAGCCGCCTTCGCGCATCAAGTAGAGGAAGTCGGCTTCTTCGACGCCGTCCAGGATGGAGATGATGGCGAGCCGCGTGGGTTCATGAATCACGCGATTCAGCTGGCTGACATCTTCCGCTTTGTCATTCACGCGCGAGTCCTTCCAGCGATTGGGGCAGCGAGTGTTCGCACAAGTAGCTGATCAAAGTCCAAAGCCCGCAAAGAGCAAGCCATGCGCCGCCGAGCAGGAACGGCATAGGCGATAAACAGTCGTTGGGCACTGGCAACCAATGAAATGGGAATCCAGATAACGCGAGCAGCGCAAGCGATGCCCAAGAATATGGATGTTCCGAATCTCGATTTCGAAAGTACAAGACGGCCGAAGCTAACATGACAACCCCAACGAGCCACTGCCCGGACGCAATTGCAGGATCTGCATCCCTAGTAAAAACGGCAGCACGCTGCGGATGCGAAACCACGTGACGTTTTGGTCAACCGGCGGAAGTTTCAAGCCCCATGGATCGGGACCGACCGCATCGGCGAGCTTTCCCATCCAATGATTCGGCGGTCCCAGATAAACAGGACAAGAAACAAAACATACACTGCGATCGCAAAAGATTTGAGCCAGTCCAGATCTAAGGTCCGGTAGGCGATTGTAACCGCAGCCAATGACACCATGGCTACGCCGAAAATTAGTTCCGGCAGGCCATCGATAAACCAATATTGAGCAGCGCGTCGCCCCGGAGAGCCTTGCCACGGTGTCTGTTCCATTATGCAGTTTAGTTTACGGTGCAAACCAGGTGAGGTCAAGTAAGCCTAAATCTTGTTGCTCGACCAGCCGATTGCTTCATTAGGGACGTTCCAGAGAGACCATCCATCCATCCCACCCCCCGCCGACGTTGCTTTGGGCGGACAGCGAGCGCTGCCTCACCTCCGGTTGCGAACGACTTTTGTCAAAGCCGATTCGTGCCTAGATCCCGATAAGCAAACTTGAACACTGGCTTAAACACTCAGCCTTTCCATGAAGCAAAAATATTTTTCTACTTCTTTACTCCCAACCGAGCCGGTCGGAAGCATTCCGACGACGGACGAACTGATTGCGAAAATCGAACAGTTTAAGCACGGCAACATTTCCGCAGAAGAGCTGGCTGTTGCAGAAGAGCGGGCGGTTGACGAAACGCTCGCTCAATTCGAAGCGACGGGCTCGCCCGTCGTCACCGATGGGGAGCAGCGCATAAAACATACGACTCAACTTCCGTATTTAAGGAACGGGCCATTCCATTGTGGCCAGTGTGCGGCCGATTCTCTAAAATACGCGCTCACAAAAACGTCACTGGCGGTGAAGAAACCGGTGATGAGCGCGTCGGCACTGAGCGTGACTTACCCGTCTGAGGGGATCGCTGGTTATTCGCGAGATGAGTTTCTCGGCGATTTGACCAATGAGGTAGAGCGCGATATCCGACAGTGCTTGGAAGCCTGCGCGGATTCAGTCCAGATGAATTTTACCCCGCTCGATTTCAATAAGAAACGCCTGGAAGAACTTATTGAGATCGATAATCGTGTGCTTGAGCGCTTTTCCTCAGAAGATCGAAAAAAGATAGGAGTTCACTGCGAGAGCGGGCATTCACCCGAGGTCTGTCACGAATTGCTGCTGCCCGCGCTGTTCCGCCTGCGTGCTGGCAGATTCTCGTTGGATGTCTCTCGCCAGAAAGAACGGCCGCGCGTCCTCGCTGCGATTGCGGCCAGTATGGAACCGAATCAATTTATTTTTGTAGGGGTCATTGATCCGATAAGTCCGCAGGTCGAGTCGGCGGAAGAGGTTCGCGATCGAGTGTTGGAAGCGGCACGGTTTTTGCCTATTGATCGATTGGGTACGACGGACGATTGTGGATTCGCCCATTCTCCTGTTGAGCCTTGCCTATCCCGTCAGACGGCGTTCGCCAAAATCAAGGCGCGAGTGGATGGGACGGCGCTGGCTCGTGAAATTCTGAAGCCGGCGGAATTTCGGATTTGGCAGAGGATGTGCTGATCACGAGCAACTAGGTTTTCCGCACCGGCAAAACATGCGGGGTCTGCCCAGCTTTGGAATATTAAATCGATTGTTTAGTACCGGCTTTGGTACTTCCAAGGTTCAGTTCAGCGATTGGGGTGTTGACAGTTGCGAGACGCACCGGTTATCACCGCCGGTGTCGCTCCGGGCAACATACCTGACCTTTTTGAAAACCTTCGGGAGGGGCACAATGAAAACGAACCAACTTCATTCAGTCATTCATCGTCCGACCGGGCGTCAAGCCAACGTTCGGGCTGCATTTTGCTGGTCCGGCAGGCGCACGCCAGGAGGGCTGACACTCGCCGCCGCAGCATTGCTCGTGGGGACACAGGCGCATGCAGCGATAATTTCGAACTGGTTCCCCGCGTCGGATTACAACGCCAATACGCCGGCGATAGACGGGACTTTGGGGATCACGGGTTATACGATCGACTCGTTTGCGAGCACAAGTTTTATATCAGGTCTTACCGTCACCTTGTCGGGAGGGATCACAACGACCACTTGGGCGTCTTTGCCCAATCGGCTGAGCGGTATGTTTGCCCAGGCTTGACTTCGCCTGCGTGGGCCGGAACCAATGTTAATGACAAATCAGATCGCGAACTCGGTCTCCAGTTGCACCACGCCAACCGGGGTTGCCACCCTGACAACATTCAAATACTCACCAGGAACAACTTCGTTTGGGATCGGCCTAGGCAATTTTCAGTCCCTGAATTCCCCTTTGTATCCGATAACGAATCACGAGTTGTTCGTAAATGGAGTGGACTTGGGTAGCATCGAGAGTCTTGACCCAAGCTGGACTCCTGGTCTTGGCCGAAATGCCTATCTCGTTATTGATGCGACCGGTACTACTTCGATCACGTCTGTAGGTTTCGAGAACATTACGTCGGAGGATGTCCTGGAGTTTGACAACCTCGCAGTAGCGCCCTGCTAGTCCCGCTACAACTCCGGAGCCGGGCACTTTGTCCTCCGTCGGTGTCGGGGCTCTCGTGCTGGTTTCATGGGCGGTTTTTCGCTTCTTTAGAAGGACGACGTGTTTTGATGAGCGGAACTGAAGTAGCATTGAAGCAGGCGCCGGGAGGATCGGCAAATCTGGCGGCAAGGCTGTGGTGTTAGCATCAGAGCGAAAGATGGATAGCAATTTAATTGTCGCCATCGTTACGAGCATTACGACTGCTGGCAGCACAGCTGGTGTCGCGATCACAGCGTTGATGCTATCGAACAAGCGGATTGATCGCGTTGAGGCTCGGCTCGACAAAGTTGAAACTCGCATTGAGGCGGGATTTGAAAAAATCCACGCGGCATTAGAAATGCTCACTGGATCGCTGCACGACATCGGCAAGCGGCTCTCTAGCATTGAGGATCGTGTGGGTCGCAGCGGCGGCTAGCCGAATTATCAATCATCTTCTGCACCAACGCCACAGTTTCTACCTTCTCTCCCCGTCCCAACATCGCCAGTGCCTCCGAGTCTACAATCCGATACCACAGTTCTCTTCGCGTTCCGAAATCCGCAATACGCGAAACAATCTGCGGCCGCACTGTTTTCAACAGTTCCAAGAAGTCCGTATACTCCGGCCCGATCTCCTTTTGAAACCGTTCTTTCAACCGCACTGCCACCGCCGGCGCCCAACCGTTCGTAGAAATCGCAATCGTCAACTCGCCACGCCTATGGATCGAGCCAAAACTAAAACGGCAATGCTCCGGATCATCCACGCAATTACACAGAACCCGCCGCTCCTCCGCCAAACGGAATACTTCTGAGTTGTCTACTAAATCGCTGATTACCAGAAAGCATCCGTCCAAATCGGCCGCCACAAACTCGCGTTGTCGCCAATCAATGAGCCCCGTCGCGGCGAGCGCCTCAATCGCCGGCTCAGCTCGCGGATTGACATACGCCACCTCCGCCGACGCATCCACCAGCGCTTGCACCTTCCCCGCCACCTCGTAACCTTCGCCAGTCACCAGGCATTTCTTCTTGGTCAAATCCAGAAAAACAGGGAAGCGAAAATTCATAGCTCGAACCTTCGAGCCTAACAGGAACCGCTCCGCTTATGCTGGTAGGTTGCCAGCACCACGATTATTTCTGATCGATACCTTCGGCTTTATCTTTCGCGCTTACCACGCGCGCGCCCGCAGCGGTGCACCACCGATGCGCACGGCCACTGGCCTATCCACCGAAGCCGTCTTTATCTTTCACAACATGCTGCGGAAGCTGATGACCACTTTCAAGCCTGACTACATCACCGCCATTTTCGAAAGCAGCGAGCCTACCGTTCGTTCCGCGCAATTCGCCGAATACAAAGCCAACCGAACCGAAATGCCGCCCGATCTGGCCGAACAGATTCCTTATATCCGGCGGATACTGGAGGCCATGCGAATTCCGATTTTAGAGTTCCCGGCTTACGAAGCCGACGACGTGATAGGGGCCATCGCCTGCCGCGAACCGGTCAAGCCTCTCGAAGTAGTTATCGTTTCGAGCGACAAGGACATGCTGCAACTCGTCAACAAACGCGTCTTCATGCTCAACCCCATGAAAGACGACGAATGGTACGACGAAGCCAAAGTCGAACAATTCATGGGCGTAAAACCCTCGCAGGTAGCTGACCTCCTCGCACTTAAAGGCGACGCTATCGATAATATTCCGGGCGCACCCGGCATCGGCGACAAAGGTGCGCGCGACATAGTTGCCAAGTTCGGTTCTGTGGAAGAAGCGCTGAACCGCGCGGCTGAAGTGGAGCGCAAAATGTACCGCGAAAGTCTGCAGAACAATCGCGCGCAAATCGAACTGAGCAAGCAACTCGCCACTATTCAAACGAAAATTCCCGTTGAGTGGGACCTGGCCGCGCTCCGTACGCAAGCGCCAGATACCACGGCTCTCAAGCCGCTCTATAAAGAACTGGAATTCTTCAGCCTCCTCAAAGATCTGCCGCCGGAAGACGATAGCGGCACGCGCGATTACGCCATTGTCGATAACGGCGCTGAGTTACAGCGCTGGCTTGACGTGCGTCCTAAAGACGCGCCCCTGGCGGTTGCCCTCGATCTCACGAACTTCTTTGTCGGTCTTTCCTACAAAACGGGTGTCGGCCGCGCCCTCCCACTCTCCCTGATTCACGATGTTCGTCCCGTGCTCGAATCGGCCTCGGTGCCGAAAGTCGTGCACGATGCGAAAGCGTTCCTGATCGATCTGCAGAAGTTCAACGTGCAACCCCAAAATATTAACGAAGATGTAATGCTTTACACCTTCTTGTTAAATGCCGATCCAGGTGGAGTTTCGCCCGAGTCGCTAGCCGGCCGTTTCCTGGACCGCAAACTCAATGCCGCAGCCGAGCAGCAGGCGGAAGCAACCTTGGCGATCGCTGAACTGCTGCGGCCGCAGATCGATGCTCAAGAACTGCGCTCTGTCTACCTCGATATAGATCTCCCGCTCGCACCGGTTCTCGCGCATATGGAAATGACCGGCATTCGCGTGGACACCGCCGTTCTCGCCGAACTATCGGTGCGGCTCTCGCAACAAATAGACGCTATTGCTCAGACGGTTTACGAATCCGCCGGTCATCCGTTCAACATCAATTCGCCACAACAACTGGGCAAGGTGCTGTTCGAAGAAATGAATCTGCCGTCGCCGGTCAAATACGGCAAGGGCAAGTCTGTTTCCACTGCGGCTGACATTTTGGAGGGACTCGCGTCGGCCTACCCAGTGGCACAGCAGGTTCTCGACTACCGGCAATTGACAAAGCTGAAAGGCACCTATATCGATGCCCTCCCCCTTTTGATCCGTCCGGAGACCCAGCGCGTTCATACGACTTTCAATCAAGCAGGCGCTGCTACTGGGCGGCTTTCTTCGTCCAACCCAAACCTGCAAAATATTCCCATTCGCACCGAAGAAGGCCGGGAAATTCGCGCTGCTTTCATACCTGAACCCGGCTGGGAACTGGTGGTTGCCGATTACTCGCAAATCGAACTCCGTCTGCTGGCGCATATGTCCGGCGATACCGTCCTAGTCGATTCATTCTCGCGCGACGAAGACATCCACACGCGTACCGCTGCCGAAGTTTTTAAAATTAATCCGCTCATGGTGACGCCCGAAATGCGCCGCTCTGCGAAAGCCGTAAACTTCGGCATTGTTTATGGCCAAACGCCGTTCGGTTTGGCGCAGCAATTAGGGATTACTCGCAAAGAAGCCGAAACGTACATCAGCCGGTATTTCGAGAGGTACGCCGGCGTGCGCGAATTCATTGACAAAACCATTGGCGAGGTGCGCGCATCGGGAGTCGCGAAGACGTTACACGGAAGACGCCGCGCTATTCCCGACATGCACTCCCGCAACCCAGCCGCCCGCTCTTTCGCCGAACGCACCGCCGTGAACACTCCGTTGCAAGGCACCGCTGCGGATCTGATCAAAATTGCTATGATCCGCATTGCTCGTCTGCTTGCTGACAAGAAAATGCAATCGCGGCTGTTGCTGCAAGTGCACGACGAGCTGGTGTTCGAAGCGCCGGTTAGCGAACGTGACGACCTCAAGGCATTGGTAAAGAAAGAAATGGAATCTGTATATCCGCTCAATGTGCCATTGCGTGTGGACGCCGGCACCGGGTTAAATTGGAGAGACGCAAAATGAAGCTAAAACGAAGACTGATACTGATGGCCATCTGCGCCTTTGCTTGTACCGCGGCCACCGTTCCGGCGACCAAAAAGGCCGCACCGAAAGCGCCGCCGATTCCGGCCGAATACAAAGTGAAATTCGAAACGACGAAAGGCGACATCGTCATTCAAGTGCATCGCGACTGGGCACCGCTCGGCGCCGATCATTTCTACGAACTTGTGATGAAAGGCTATTACGATAACAACGCCTTCTTTCGTGCTATTAAAGGCTTCGTCGTGCAATTCGGTATGAATGGTGACCCCAAGGTCACGGCTAAATGGAATGCCTTGCCAATTAAAGACGATCAACCGGCGACCAAACACCCCAACAAAATCGGCAGCGTTACGTTTGCGCAGACCAGCATGCCCAATTCCCGCACCACTCATATCTTCATCAATGTGAATGACAATGCCGAGGCACTCGACTCGATGGGCTTCACGCCGTTCGGCGAGGTGATTTCCGGTATGGACATCGTCAATAATCTTTACACCGGTTATGGGGACAGCCCACCATCCGGGACTGGACCCGATCAAGAGGCCTTGGCGCACGGCGGCAATGCGTATCTTCAAAAATCATTTCCGAACCTGGATTACATTAAGAAGGCAACAGTAATCGATCCACCGCCTCCACCAGTGGTTCACAAACCCGCGACTGCGGCCAAACGCTCAACTTCCACGGCGACCAAGAAGTAACTCAGCGCGGCATTGCTTTTTCCGGCTTAGCTGGTCATCAAGCCAAATCGATAGGCGGGAACTTGGTGCACGGGTGTGGTGTCTTCTGTAGTGTCGGAGGACAGGTTAGATGTTTGAAGAGGCGTTCATCGAAGTGGATCGGAATAGTAAGAAGCCGTACACGTTGCTGTGCTCACTTTTGTTACAAGTGGCGGCGCTCATTGCGCTGATCTTAGTGCCTTTGATCTATACACAGGTGCTGCCGGAAGCAAGATTGCGAAGTGTGTTCGCAGCGCCACTGCCACCTCCTCCCTCGGTACCGAAACCAAACACGAGCTGGAGGACCGCGGCAAGCCCTAAATTTTCATTCAATTCGTTGGCGCTTCCTCTGAACCGACCCATGCCGCCAAGTATCGAGCCGCCCATTGGCGCTCCGCCAGATATTCCAGGAGGAAATTCCACAAGCGACTCATACGCAGATATGCCGTTGGATACCATTCCAGTGAAGCCGCCGAGTCCGCCAGAGCCCATGGTGGCGAAACCCATTCCACCGAAGAGAATTCACGTCGGCACGATGGAAGAATCGCGACTGATCTACAAAGTGCAGCCAGCGTATCCGCATATCGCGCAGCAAATCCGACTGCAGGGCGTAGTGGAGTTTACGGCGGTGATCAGTAAGTCGGGGAGTATCGAGAATTTGCAGTTAGTGCATGGACATCCAATGTTAGTGGCGGCGGCGCGCGATGCGATCTTGCAATGGAGATATAAGCCGACGCTGCTGAATGGCGAACCGGTGGAAGTGATTACGAATATCATCGTAAATTTTGCTTTGACAGGACGGTAAGGGCGTAGCCTGCATTCGGAGACCGTTCCCGTAGCTAACGCAGCTAATCTGCGTAGGCGATAAAAAGCGTGCAGCCGGTTTCGGAACGAATTGGGTTGTGCTGAGTGCCGCGCGACATCACGACGAAGTCGCCAGCGCGCAGGGTGAGGCCGTCAGAATCGGTAATGCTCCCCTCCAAGACGAAGCACTGTTCGGCTTGCGGGTGATCGTGCTTGGGGAAGACGGTACCGGGTTGCATACGAACCATGAAGGTTTTTTCGCCAATGAGCGGGCGCATTTCAACGCCCGGAACAGGTGATTTGAGCCATGGAGCATCGCTGCCGCGAACGACTTTGCGGTGTTCATGCGATTCGGCAAACGGGGGTTGCGCGCTTAGGCTGTCCAAGAGACGCCGGCGCAATTCAGGTGGGGGCTGTATCGGAGGAACGGACAGCGCTAATTGGTCGGCGACGGAGGCGTAATGTTCCACTTGGGCGCAGCAAAAAGCGCAGCCACTACGGATGCGCTGTTCGACGGCAAGCGCTTTCTTTGTTGGCAGCGTGCCTAGAGCATAGAGGGCTGCGTCGAGCGCGCAGTCTTCACACTTTTCCGCCAGCTCTGTTTCGTAGTTCATTGAGGTGTCCCGTTGGCAGGAGCGAAGCCACCCTGCGAAAGCGAGACACGCAACTTGTCCATAGCGGCGCGAATGCGGGTTTTAATCGTCCCCAGCGGGACGCCCAGTTCGGAAGCGATCTGCACATGAGTGAGGCCGGAAAAGTAGGCAAGCTCAACCGCTTGGCGCTGTTCACCGGGCAGAAGTTGGAGAGCGCTTTGTATCAAAATGCGTTCCTGGTTAAAAATAGTCGTACTGTCGGGCAATGGGTCATGACTGATAACGTCCCAATCTTCGGCGATCGGCGTGCGTTCGCGATCTCGTTTGGAGGCCGCTGTCCGGAGACGGTCAACCGTGCGGCTTCTCACTAAAACTGTCAACCAGCGCCATACACTGCCGCGCGCGGGATCGAAGCTGTGCGCGCTGCGCCAGACCTGTGAGAAGACATCCAAAACGATTTCTTCAGCGTCAGCGTTATTCTTCATCATTCTTAACGCCAGCCCCAATAAGGACGAAGCCGACTCCTCATAAAGCAAAGTCAGCGATTCTGAATTCCCGAGTGCGATACCGCGCAGATAGGCCTGCCAACGCCGTTCCCGATCCGAAACAGCTTGGACCAGGCTCTCCGACCGAAACCCAGACATAACTTTGTCCCTTTGGTCGAAGATAACACGCGGAATAGTCAGAATTGCTTCCAAGTAGGAGTACGTGGGTCGCTCGGCGACTGGATTGGTTCGGGAAGGAAATTTAAACTTCTCCCGCGGAAATGGCCGAGGGTGTTATGCTTCCAAGGTTGCTCTCACGAAGGGCACAGCGAAAAGGAGGAAGTTTAACGATGCAATGGACACGTAAGTCTTTGTTATTAGGGAGTTTGATAGCTTTGGCCGCAAGTGCTGCCTGGGCCGACGACGATAGAGATCTGAACGGCTGCGCGGCGCTGCCGAACCAAGCGGAATTGAAAGCGGCTCTAACGGCAGCCACGTTGACCGAAACTAGTGGCTTGAACAATCAGATGTGGGGCACGATCGTGGACCGGGACGGCGTTGTGTGTGCGGTAGCTTACAGTGGCGTAAACCGCGGTGCACAGTGGCCTGGCAGCCGGGCGATTTCGGCACAGAAGGCGAATACCGCGAATGCATTTAGTTTGGACAGCACATCGTCCAGTAATGGTTCGGGTCAACCGAACGGGTTGTCGTTGTCCACCGCAAATTTGTATTCGGCAGTGCAGCCGGGGGGCAGCTTATATGGTTTGCAAGCGAGCAATCCTGTTGATACCGAGGTCGCGTATCGAGGCCCGTCCGCTGCCTATGGAACGTCTGCTGACCCGATGGTAGGCCACAAGATTGGCGGCGTGAATGTGTTCGGCGGCGGATTGGCGCTCTACGACAAGAACCACAACATCGTCGGCGCGGTGGGCGTGAGCGGAGATACCTCTTGCGCCGACCACTTCATCGCCTGGCGAGTTCGCAATCATTTACATCTGGACCATTTGACGGGAGTTGGCGGAGTATCGGGAGACGCGACCCATCCCGACAACATTATTTTCGACATCACGCCAAATCCGAATGGCGGTACGGGCATTAGTGCGGGCGGGTTCGGGCATCCGACCTGTATCAACACGGGCAAGCCAGCTACTTTGCCGGTGGTTGCGCCATAGCCCTAGTCGGGTACTTGTAGAAAGCGAAGGGGACGTTCAACTCTGTCCACCCAACAAACCGAGCGACAGAGAAGGGCGTCCCTTCGTTCTTATAAATGAGCATTTTCCTTTTTTATATGATGTCGCCATGAGTAAATTTGCAGCATCTGTGTTGGCGGCTAGCTTGCTTTGTGGCGCGGCCGAGCTTTCGACGAAGAAAGCGTTGAATCTGGCTACTGTCAAGGCTATGGTCGCCGTGGCTGAGGCGGAAGAGCAAAAACGGAATGTGCAGGTGAGTATCTGCATTGTGGACGAGAGCGGAAATTTGCTGTTCTTGGAGAAGGCGGATGGGGCGGGTTTGAACACAGTGATGTTTGCGCAGAGGAAAGCGCGGCATTCGGCGTTCTTCCGGAGCCCATCGAAAGCGGGTGCGGATTCGTTAAAAGGCGGCAACATGTCGCAGTTGGCGGTGGCAGAAGCGTTTCCGATGCAGGGTGGGTTGCCAATCAAAGTGGATGGGCAAACGATTGGGGCTATCGGTGTAAGCGGCGCAGCATCGGAAGTGGACGAGGCGATTGGGCAAGCGGCGATTGATGCGGTGATCGGGAAGTAAGTCCGCGATGACTGAGCAACAACGCCATGATCTGGACACTGCCGGCTATGTGGTGCTGGAGCGTTTCCTGGCGCCTGAAACGCTGTGTCAAGTGCGTACGCGAGTAGAAGAGCTGTATGCGTTGGAAGGTGCGAATGCGGGGTCGGAGTTTCGCCAGGAATCAGGCGCGCGAAGGTTGGCCAACCTTGTGGATAAGGGAGCAATCTTCGAGAAGTTGGTGGCCATGCCGGAAATCTTGGAACTGGTGGGACACGTGTTGGGCGAGAAGTTTAAATTGAGTAGCTTCAATGCGCGTTCCACCGATCCGTTCTGCCGCGATGCACAACCGCTACATTGCGATGCGGGTGCTCTGCCGGATGAACGAGGCTATGCGGTTTGCAATACGATTTGGCTGCTCGATGATTTTACTGCCGAAAATGGGGCGACGCGGGTGATTCCGGGATCGCACAAATGGAAACTGTTACCCCAGCAGGTGTTGACCGATCCGGCGGCGCAGCATCCAGAAGAAGTGCTGCTGCTGGCGCCGGCGGGTAGCGTAGTGGTGATGAATACTCATGCATGGCATGGTGGAACGGCTAATCTGACAAGCGGACACAGGCGAGCGCTGCATATTTTTTTCTGCCGGAACGACATGCCGCAGCAGCAGTATCAGAAGAGACTTTTACGCCCGGAGACGCAGGCGCATCTGACGCCTCAATTGCGGGCGCTGCTGGCGCTCGATGATCCGCTGAACGACCAACTGAGTTGCCTGGGTTCGGGAGCGAGCGGGTTCTTAAAGTAGTTAGGTATTAGGTATGAGATATCGAACACTCGGCAGAACGGGCTTGCAAGTTTCGGAAGTGAGCTTTGGAGCTTGGGCGATTGGCGGATCTTGGGGTGAGGTGCAAGATAAAAACTCTCTCGCGGCCCTGCATAAAGCGCTGGATTGCGGAGTCAATTTCATCGACACGGCGGACGTTTATGGAATGGGGCGCAGCGAGCGTTTGGTGGCGCAGTTGCGTCGCGAGCGTACGGAAAAAATTATCGTGGCGACAAAGGCGGGGCGCAAGTTGCCTAGCCAGACGGTGGAAGGATACACGCGCGAGAATTTGACGGCTTGGGTGGAAGACAGCTTGAAGAATCTGGCGACGGATTCGCTGGATTTGTTGCAGTTGCATTGTCCGCCCACGGCGCTGTATTACAAGCCTGAAGTTTTCGGCTACTTGGATGACTTAGTGACTGCGGGCAAGATTCGACATTACGGCGTAAGTGTGGAACGCGTGGAAGAAGCACTGAAGGCGATTGAGTTTCCCAATGTGAAGACCTTGCAAATCATCTTCAACTGTTTTCGACTGCGGCCGGCGGGAGTTTTTTTCGAGCAGGCGCTGAGAAAACAGATCGGTGTTTTGGCACGCGTGCCGCTGGCGAGTGGTTTACTCACGGGTAAATTTAATAAGAATTCGCAATTCACTAAAGACGATCACCGACAGTTTAATCGGCATGGCGAAGCGTTCGACATGGGAGAGACTTTCTCCGGAGTCGATTACGATATCGCTTTGACGGCGGTGGAAGAAATTCGCAACTTAGTGCCAGCGGGCATGAGTATGACGCAGTTTGCGCTGCGTTGGATCCTGATGTTTGATGCGGTGACTTGCGCGATCCCGGGAGGGAAGACGGCCGAGCAGATTTTGGATAACTGCGGCGCATCGGATCTACCCCCGCTGAGTGATGATGCGATGAAGCAAGTTGCTGCAATCTACGCTGAAACAATTGCGCCGCTTGTGCATCAACGCTGGTAAATCATGAGACAGTTTTGGCTGGTAGCACTTCTGGCAGTATTGCCGTTGGCCTCGTCAGACTTGCACGATCAATTTTTGAATCCGCCGGATGATTGCCGGATCATGATGCGCTGGTGGTGGTTTGGGCCGGCGGTGAATCAGGCGGAGATTGCACGCGAATTGCACGTGATGAAGGCGGCGGGGATTGGCGGGGTAGAGATTCAGCCTGTTTATCCGCTGGCGCTAGACGATCCACAGAAGCATTTTCGCAACGATCCTTATTTGTCGCCGGCGTTTCTGGACAATTTGAAGTTTGCGGCGCAGAAGGCGCGCGAGCTTGGGCTGCGAGTCGATATCACGTTGGGCAGCGGTTGGCCTTATGGTGGCCCGCAAACTCCCGTCAATGAGGCGTCGAGCAAGTTGCGGATTGAGCGCAGTGAAGTCGAGCCGGCGATGGAGAATGGCGAGAGCTTGATCGCGTCATTCCCGGATGACGGTGGCAAAAGGCTTTACTTTATTGCCAGCCGCACCGGGCAGCAAGTGAAGAGGCCGGGAGTTGGAGCGGAAGGTTACGTGCTGGATCATTATGACCGAGCGGCGGTTCAGCATCATTTGCAAAACCTGGGAGAGAAGTTGCTGGCGGCCTTTGGAGATCATCCGCCGTATGCAGTGTTTAGCGACAGCTTGGAAGTGTATGGAGCCGATTGGACGCCTGATTTTCTTACTGAGTTTGCCAGGCGACGCGGCTATGATTTGAAAGCGCATTTGCCCGCGTTAGTAAATGAGACGGATGAATCGTCGAAGATCCGGCATGATTGGGGCCAGACGCTCACGGAGTTGGCGGAAGAGCGTTATCTAAAAACGATTCGCGAGTGGGCGCATGCGCATCACACGTTGTTCCGGTCGCAGGGCTATGGCGAACCGCCGGTGATTCTTTCGAGTGGAGCATTCGTTGATTTAGCAGAGGGAGAAGCTGGACCGCGTTGGAGGACTTTCAATGCGGCGCGGTGGGCGGCGTCGGCGAATCATCTTTACGGGAGAAAGGTGACGTCGACGGAGACTTGGACCTGGCTGCATGCGCCGTCCTTTCGGGCAACCCCGTTGGATATGAAGGCGGAAGCAGATCTGCATTTCATAGAGGGCGTGAATCAGTTGATCGGGCACGGTTGGCCGTATTCGCCTCCGGATGCGGGTGAGCCGGGTTGGCGGTTTTATGCGGCCGCAGCGTTTAACGATCACAATCCTTGGTTTCAGGTGATGCCGGAGATTACCAAGTATTTGCAGCGGATCAGTTTTTTGATGAGGCTGGGGCAGCCGGTAAATGATGTGGCGATTTATTTGCCGACGCACGATGCTTGGGCGAATTTTCGGCCGGGGAAGACGACGGTAGATGGGCAAATGGAGAAGTTACTGGGGAGTCAGTTGATTCCGCAGATTTTGAATGCCGGGTATAACTTCGACTATATCGACGACCGTGCAATTGCGGGGCACGGGCTGAATTACAAGATTTTGATTGTGCCGGGGGTGGAGCGGATACCGGATGAAACTTTGGCGGAATTGAAGACGTTTGCGGGAAGGGTGGTAGTGACGCGGAAAGCGCATGCGGAGATCAAAGGGACGTTTTTGGGAGACGAGGGGCAACTGGGTGAAACGTTGCGCTCGATATTGCCGCCGGATTTGAAAGTGAGTGCTGAGGTGGCCCCGGCGATTGGGTTTGCGCATCGAGAAACGGGCGATGGGTCGATTTACTTTGTGGTGAATGCATCTAACCATGCCGTTGAGACGCCCGCGCAGTTTCGGACGAGCGTAAAGAACGCGGAGTGGTGGAATCCGTTTACCGGAGAACAGACCTTGGCGAATGCTTCGACCTTGAAACTCGCGCCCTATGAATCTCGCGTCATTGTTTTCACGAATGAGCCGAGCAGTGCGGCGGCGAGGGCGGCCGGAAGAAAGCCGCTGCTGGATTTGAGTGATAACTGGCACGTAATTTTCCGGGGCGCAAGCATTGACATGCAGAAATTGCATTCCTGGACAGACGATCCCGGAACAAAGTTTTACTCGGGCAGGGCAATTTATAAAAAGATGTTTAGCTGGACGGGTGACGGGAAAAATGTTTGGTTGAATTTTGGGGAAGGCCAACTGGTGGAAGCGCCGACGGGGAAGGCGCCAGGGATGAGAGCGCTGTTGGAGAGTCCAGTGAGGGAGTCGGCAATCGTGTATGTAAATGGGAAGGTGGCGGGCTCAGTGTGGCATCCGCCCTACGAGCTTGCGATTGGGCGGTTGCTCAAGCCGGGCGCGAATGAATTACGAATTGAAGTGGCGAACTTGGCTATTAACGAGATGGCGGGCAAGGCACTGCCAACATATCGGCTATTAAACATGCGTTATGGGGAGCGTTTTACGCCGCAGGGATTTGCGAATTTGAAAGAGTTGCCGGCGGGGTTGTTGGGCCCGATTCAATTGGAACTGGAAGTGCCATGATTCGGATTCGCGAGGATTTGTCGGCGGTGGGTCTAGAGAAAAAAGTGAAGGCGCTGTTCGACGTTTCGGCGCAGAAGATCAAATCGCTCGATGCGACATGGCGGCCGGAACAGGGTGCGCCCGTGTTCACGATTGATGGAAAATATACCAGTCGTGGATGGACGGAGTGGACGCAAGGGTTCCAATTTGGCGCTGAGATTCTGCAGTTCGATGCGACGGGAGACAAGCAGTTCCTGGAAGCTGGGCGCGCGCATACGGTTTCGCATATGGCGTCGCATGTGTCGCACACGGGGGTGCATGATCATGGGTTCAATAATGTCAGCACTTATGGGAATCTGCTGCGGCTGATGAATGAAGGGCGGATTGCGGAAGAGGCGGGCGAGCGGAATTTCTATGAACTGGCGCTGAAGGTTTCAGGCGCGGTGCAGGCGGCGCGCTGGACGAATATTGCGGGCGGCGGCGGGTTTATTTATTCGTTCAATGGACCGCATTCGTTGTTTGTGGATACGATTCGGTCGCTACGGTCGCTGGCGGTGAGCCATCTGCTTGGGCATGCGCTGATGGCGGAGAACGATAAACGGTTCTCGCTACTGGAACGGTTGTTGCAGCATGCTGATGCGACGGCGCGCTATTCCATCTACTACGGCACCGGCCGAGATTTCTACGATGTGCGGGGACGGACGGCACACGAAAGTATCTTCAATGTGAATGATGGCAACTATCGGTGCCCGAATTCGCAGCAGGGTTATTCGCCGTTTAGCACGTGGACGCGTGGGTTAGCGTGGGCAATGTGCGGATTTGCCGAGCAGTTGGAGTTTCTGTCGGCCATCGGCGAGAAAGCGTTTGAAGGCGCGTTGCGCAATGCAGCGGAGGCGACATGCGATTTCTATATTGAGAACACGCCCACGGATGGGATTCCTTATTGGGATACGGGTGCGCCACAGTTGTACCGGTTGGGAGATTGGGGTGCGAAGGCGGCAGATCCGTTCAATGCGTTTGAACCGGTGGATAGTTCGGCGGGGGCGATTGCGGCGCAGGGGTTATTGCGGTTGGGCCGCTATTTAGAAAACGACAAGTACGTGCAGGCGGGCCTTACGGTTTGCGACACGTTGTTTGCGGAGCCTTATCTGAGCAGCGATCCGGCGCATCAAGGATTGATTCTGCATGCGGTTTACCACCGGCCGAATGGATGGGATCGCGCCTCCGGCAAGGATGGTGTGCCGCGAGGAGAGGCTTGCATGTGGGGCGATTATCATGCGCGGGAGTTAGCGCTCTACTTACTGCGCGAGATAGAGCAGAAGCCTTATTTGACTTTTTGGAGTAAGAAGAAATGATCATCGCCGATCTGGCCGAGATTGCCGGACGCACCTATCCGGCGCGCAGGAAGACGCAGAATTTAGTAGGTGGAGCGAGTCCGATTCAAGCGGCGAATTTTTCGTTGGGGCATGTGACGCTCGAGCCGAATGGCGGGCAGGTGCCATGGCACAACCAGGAGCAGGAAGAGATTTACTTCATCGTGGAAGGCACAGGCGAGATGTGCCTTGGTGAAGAGAGACAAGCGGTTTGTGCGGGGCAGGCGGTATACATCCCGCCGCGTGTGTTCCATCAGTTGACGAATACGGGAGACACGCCGCTGCGGATGATTTATTGCTATGGGCCGGCGGGGGATGTGGCGCATTGGCGGCAGGAACTGGATGGGACGCTGCCGCGTGCCGGCCAAGAAGCACCGTCGCTGCCTGCGGGTTCGGCGCCCCAGCATACGGAGAAAGCTTGATACACGAAGTAGGCATTATTATGAACGGCGTCACCGGACGCATGGGGCTAAATCAGCACTTGCGGCGGTCGATTTACGCGATTATGCAACAGGGCGGAGTGAGGCTCGGCGATGCGGAGACGATTATGCCACGACCGTTGCTGATTGGGCGGAATGCGGCGAAGCTAGAGGCGATTTCAAAAGAGTGCGGTGGGCTGCCCTTCAGCACCGACTTAGACAAAGCTCTTAGTGACAAGAGTTACTCCATTTACTTCGATGCGCAGACGACGGATCGGCGGGCGGATGCGGTGAAGAAGGCGATTGCTGCAGGGAAACACATTTATTGCGAGAAGCCGATTGCGGAGAACTTGACTACCGCGCTCGAGTTATACGCGCTGGCGAAGGCGGCCGGCCTCAAGCATGGGGTGGTGCAAGACAAACTTTGGCTGCCGGGCATCATGAAGCTGAAGACGCTGCGGGATTTAGGTTTCTTCGGGAAGATTTTGTCGGTGCGCGGAGAGTTTGGGTATTGGGTGTTTGAAGGGGATGTTGTGCCAGCGCAGCGGCCATCTTGGAATTATCGGAAAGAAGACGGCGGCGGAATTATTATCGACATGTTGTGTCATTGGCGGTATGTGCTGGATGAAGTTTTTGGGGCGGTGAAAGCTGTGTCGTGCCTGGGCGCGACACATATTCCGGAGCGGCGGGATGAGAGCGGGAAGGCTTACGCGTGTACCGCCGACGATTCGGCGTATGCCACGTTCGAACTGGAAGGCGAAATTATTGCTCACTTCAATTCGTCATGGTGCGTGCGGGTGCGGCGCGATGATCTGCTGACTCTACAGGTGGATGGGACGAAAGGTTCGGCGGTCGCGGGGCTGCGGGATTGTTGGATACAGCCTTATGGTGGGACGCCGCGGCCAACGTGGAATCCGGATATTCCGAATCCATTGAATTTTTATGACGGCTGGCAAAAGGTGCCGGAGCAGGATAGTTTTGACAACGCGTTCAAGCGGCAGTGGGAAATTTTTCTGCGGCATGTGGTAAAGGCTGAGCCGTTCCGTTGGGATTTGCTGCAGGCCGCCAAGGGAGTGCAGTTGGCCGAGGCCGGGCTGGAGTCTTGGCGCAAGCGGGCATGGGTGAACGTGGAGCCGTTGATTGCGGCGAGTGAGTTCGCGTAGAGCTGAACGCGTTTCCATAGTCGGATATACACTGTCTCCATGACTCGTCGCACCCTCGTCGGTTCGGTCGCCTTGGCCGCCGTCTCCCGCGCTCTGCCAGCGCAACATCAGAAACATTCCGAATGGAAACCGCTCCTCGGCGTTCTCGGCCCATACACGCCCAACAACGTCGCCTGGACCAAAGCGCAAGGCTTCACCAATATGATCCTAGGCTCGGGCCCACGCTCCACTCTCGATGCCACCACCCTCACCGATTCCCAAATCGCCGAGATCAAATCGGTTCTCACCTCAAACCAGATGCACGTCTCCGCGCTGCAAGTGGGCGGCGATAGCATCAACCCCGACCCTGCCCGCCGCGCCCGTTCTAATGACTATTTCGTAAAAGCGATTGAACTCGCCGGCAAACTTGGCATTCCCTACATCGGCACCCAATCCGGCCGCGATCGCTCCTTGCCTTTCCAAAAACAAATCGACGAAATCGTCCGCGTCTACAACGAAAAATTTTTTCCCGTTTGCGAACGCGCTAAAGTCCGCATACTGTGGGAACCCTGGCCCGACGGCGAAAACCTCGCCACCAGCCCGGCCGGTTTTTCCGCACTCTTTAAAGGCTTCGGCGATTCTCCATACGTCGGCTTGCAGTACGACCCCTCGCACCTCGTCCGCCAATTCATGGACCCGATTCAGACCGCCCGCGACTTCATCGACAAGATCTACGATGTCCATCTCAAAGACACCGAAATCCTCTGGCCTGTGCTGCGCTCCACCGGCATCTACAACGAGAATCACGTGCAGTGGTGGCGCTATCGTATTCCCGGTATGGGTTCCATGAACTGGCGTGAGTTTTTCAGCGTGCTCCAGGACGTGGGCTACACCGGCGCGATGTCGATCGAGCAAGAAGATCCACTCTATGGCGCCGACAATAATCCGGGTCCCGATTTTTCCGACGAATTCAAAACTGGCTTCGTTATGGCCAAGCGCTATCTGGCGCAATACGTTCCATAAAGCGTGAAAATTTAACCCTACTGTCATTGCAACAAATACGTAGTGGGAATATACTGACGTAGGTTACATTTTTAACGTTTCAAAACACAGGGGTGTGTTTCTTTTATCTCAATGTCGAGGATTCTATGAGCAGAAAAATTTCCAACAGACTTGCAAACGTTTGCAAAACGGTCGTTTTTGCATTTTTCGTCTGCACAGCGCTTTTCGCGCAGTCAGACGTCGGAACAATTACGGGTTTTGTTAAAGATCCATCCGGGGCGGTAGTGCCCGGGGCCAAAATTGTCGTGAAAAGCGACGCGACGGGCGAAGCGCACGCAGTCACCGCCGATACATCTGGCCACTATACCGTGCCCAACTTGCTTCCCGGTTTATACACGTTAACTGCGGAAGCTCCCGGTTTCAAGCAATTCATCAGTAAGCAAAACCGGCTGGAGGCCAACTCCACCATCGAACTGGACGGCAACCTGCAAGTGGGTCAGACCAGTGAGACGGTTGAAGTATCGGCCACCGCCGAAGTCCTACAGACCGAGTCTGGCGCTGTCCAGGCTGAAGTCAACGGCAAGCAGATCGAAGATCAAGAGCTAAACGGCCGCAGCCCGATCTATTCAGCCCAATTGTTGCCAGGTGTTCGTAGTGGTGGAACCTTGGGCGATTTTAACGGTACCGGCTTGAGCGGCAATCCGTTCGCAGTCAACGGCACGCGCTCGCAGGACACGCTCGTCACGGTTGATGGCGCCCCAGCTATGCGGTCTCGCGCCAATGGAGCTGTGATCGGCGTCGGCGACGTCGATGCAACAGCCGAAATTCAAGTGCTCACGGCCGATTACGCCGCGGAATATGGGAGCGCTTCCGGCGGCCAGATTCGTATGGTCACCAAAAGCGGTACCCACGATTTCCATGGAAGCGCATACGAGTATTTCCGCAATTCAGACCTGAATGCCAATACCTGGACTCGCAATCTGAGCAAATCGACGAACTTCGCTTCGCCATTTCGCTTTAATAACTTCGGCTACACCGTTGGCGGCCCGGCGGCAATTCCCGGCAAATTGGATAAACTACGCGACAAATTGTTCTTCTTTGTCGCGCAAGATTGGATTCGCTATCGCAACACGCAAACGCAGACCCAAGCCGTGCCCACAAACCTGATGCGCCAAGGTAATTTCAGCGAGTTACTATCTTCCAATCCTTGGTATAGCGGAACCCACCAACTCTACTATCCCGGCACCTGCGCCAAACTCGGCAATGCCAGTTGCGTTCCCATCGCCAACAACATTATTCCCGCCAGTTCCATCAGCCCTAACGGCCTTGCCATCCTAAATGCATATCCGGCGCCGACGCCTGGTTATGTGAACGGTACCCAGAACTGGGTAGCGCAGGCCGCGCAGCCTGAAAACCAGCGAAAGGACATTTGGAATGTCGACATAATCCCGAATAACAACAACCACATCGAGTTGCGTCGCTCGGGTCTGGCCTACTACGAGTTCGATCCTTTTGATCAGGGATCTGGCGAAACCGCAAAGTCCTTCAGTCGCCCCAACCAAACGAACACTGTGGCCTGGACCTACACAATCAATCCAACCATGGTCAATGAACTTCGCGCAACGTATAGTCTGGACGACGTTTACATTCCAGTGGACACGGCGGAGATCGGCTTCAATCGCGAGAACTTGCCGTTACCGATTACCTATCCCTACCTTTTCCCCGCTAAAGATATCGTTAACAAGATTCCCTCCGTCAACCTTAACGACAGCTTCTACAGTTTGGCTGGCGGCCCGTACCCCTCTCACTCCTCAGGGCCGATTTTTACGATTTCCGACAGTTTGACGAAGGTCTGGGGCAACCACACGCTGAAGTTCGGTGTGTTTTATGAGTATACCGGCGAAAACGACGGAGATCAGATCAATGTTTCCACCGTGCCGGGCGGTGCCAACAATCAGAACGGCAACTTCTCGTTTTCTGATTCGGGCACGGGCGCCACTTCGGGTGTCAGCATAGCTAACCTGGCGCTGGGCTATGCCGACAGCTATACCGAAATTGGTCCGCGCGCACTTACGATTTGGCGGCGGCCAATGTATGAAGAATTCGTGCAGGATTCCTGGAAAGTCAATCCAAAACTCCACCTCGATTACGGCGTCCGTATGAGCACCGTGATTGGCTTCCATCCTCTGTGGGGCAACGCCGATTATTTCAATGGCGCGCTTTACAACCCGGCGCAGGCTGTCTCCCTAAATGCAGCTGGCAACGTGATTCTCGGTACTGGCAACCCTTATAACGGCATGGTCATACCGGGTCTTAGCAGCTTCCCGAGTTCCGCCCTGGGACGCGTCGGCGCAGCGAGTCAGAATATTTGCGATGGCGCATCTTGTTCCGGCCTTTTCGATCCGAGTCTGCGGCAGAGCTACATCAAACCGACCAACCTGCTGCAGCCACGTTTCGGTATGGCTTATCAATTCAACGATAAATTGGTGATGCGCGCCGGTGGCGGCGAGTTCACTACCGCCATGCCGCTACTCGACAATGTTTTCCCGGGCGGCAACTCTCCTTTCCAGCCCTTCGTAACGGTTAACAATGTTAGCGTGGATAATCCTGGGAAGTCGGTCGTCACCGGCACCGCCGCTTCCATCACAGCGACCACGCTCAACCCGAATCTCAAACAGCCGGTGGGTTGGAACTGGAATATCACTCTTGAAGCGCAGATGCCCCTGAAGTCGGTGCTCTCTGTTGCTTATGTCGGACACCGCGGCTACCACGCCTGGCAGGTTTACGACATCAATCAGGTTCAGGCCGGAACTTTGCAAGCGAATCCTGGCGTGAACATAAACTTGCTGCGTCCCTACAAGGGTTATGCTGCAATTCAGGAAGAAGAGAGTACCGTCAACTCTTTGTACGACGGTTTCCAGCTTTCTTGGAATAGGCGCTTTGCCAATGGATTTATGTTTGGTTTAAGCTACACCTTATCCAAGAGCCTCGACAATGGTTCAAACTATCGCGACATTGTCCCGGATACATACAATACGAGCAATCTTTGGGGCCCTTCTGAGTACGACACGCGCCACATCCTGATTATCAATTACCAGTACCATCTCCCGTTCTTTAAGGAGCAGCGCACGCTAGCCGGTAAACTGCTGGGTGGTTGGGACATTGTAGGCCAAGCGCAGTTTCAAACAGGAACTCCGTGCGGTGTGGGATCGAGCCAAGACTTCGCTGGCGTCAGCACTACCGACATCGGTAGTTTCGGTTGCGGTAGTGAAGGTCAGTTCTGGGTAGAAAATGGCACACCGAACATCACGGGCGGTTTCGCAGGTCCCGTGACCAACTCCAGTTCACCTACTTGGTTCAACCTGAACAACGCCAACGGTACGCCTATTTTCACCAAACCAGTCGCAGGTACCTTTAACTTGCAGCCTGGCGTGCGTGACAGCATCTACGGTCCTGGTTTGCAGGATTGGAACGTTTCCATGTTCAAGAGGTTCGTCGTGAAAGAAAGCGACTACTTCGAATTCCGCGCCGAGGCTTATGATTTCATCAATCACCCGAACTGGGGCGGAGAGAATATCAACCCGACTTCTTCACAATTCGGTATGATCACTAGCAAAACCGGGTTATATCGCACGCTGCAGCTTGGCTTACGCTTTAACTTCTAAACCTTTCCTCCGTAAACCTCCCGCGTCCAAGTTCAGTCTCGGCGCGGGAGTTTTTCTTTTACTCTAATTCCCAATCTGATAAATCTATAAACACATGGCCCAAGTCAAAGCCGCTCCCAAAACCTACGACGTCGTCATTGTTGGCTCCGGTGCCGGCGGCGGTGTCGCTGCCCACGTACTCTCGCTAGCTGGCGCAAAAATCTGCATGCTCGAAGCCGGTGAATGGTTCGATTGCGAAAAAGACGCCAAAATGTTCGAATGGCCCTATCAAGTGCCACACCGTGGCGCGGGCACGCAGTATCGGCCTTGGGGCGCTTTTGACGCTACGACAGTCGGCGGTTGGGAAGTCCCCGGTGAGCCTTACACCAAGGCTCCCGGCAGTGATTTTATGTGGTGGCGCGCACGCATGCTGGGTGGCCGCACCAATCACTACGGCCGCATATCGTTGCGTATGGGTCCATACGACTTCAAACCATACAGCCGCGACGGTAAGGGCTTCGATTGGCCGATCAGCTACGACGATCTAGCCCCTTATTACGACAAGGCCGAAGAACTCATTGGCGTCTTTGGGTCGCAAGAAGGATTGGAAAATACGCCCGATGGCAAATTCCAACCTGCGCCGGCGCCGCGTGCGTACGAAAAGCTCATTAAATCCGCTTCCGATAAACTCCGTATCCCTTGTATTCCTTCGCGTCTGGCGATCCTCACGCGTCCTCTGAATGGTCGACCCGCTTGTCACTATTGTGCGCAGTGTGGCCGTTCGTGCAGCGCCAATGCGAACTTCAATTCCCCTGGCGTCCACATCAAGCCAGCTCTCAAGACCGGTAATCTTGAAGTGCGGACGGGCGCGATGGTGCGTGAAGTGGTCGTTGGGCCTGACGGCCAAGCTACCGGCGTTTCTTACGTCGATAAAAAGACGCGCGCCGAAGTTGAAGTGCGCGGCAAGATCGTAGTGCTCGCCGCCAGTTGCTGCGAAACTGCGCGCATCATGCTGAACTCCAAGAGCAGCCTCTTCCCGAATGGCATCGCGAACTCTACCGGATTGGTGGGCCGTTACGTAATGGATACCGTAGGCTCCGCGGTGTCTGGTTTTGTGCCGATCCTCCAAGATCTTCCGCCGCAAAACGAAGACGGCGTTGGCGGCATGCATCTCTACATGCCTTGGTGGAATTACAAGGAACAAGCAGCGGGCAAGATGCCATTTGCGCGTGGCTATCACATTGAAATCGGTGGCGGCCGCGGCATGCCGGGCGCCGGTGCACTGGGCGGTTATCCTACGCAATTCTTAGGCGGCGGCTACGGCGTCGAAATGAAGAAGAACCTGCGCAAACTCTACGGTTGCGAAGTGCACTTCTCCGGCCGCGGCGAAATGATTCCAAACGAAGACAGTTATTGTGAGATCGATCCGCAGGTTGTCGACCAATGGGGCATTCCCGTTCTGCGCTTCCATTTCAAATGGAGCCAAGACGAAATCCTGCAAGCCAAACACATGCAGGAAACCTTCCAGCAAATCATAGAAGCAATGGGCGGCGAAGTCACTCACAAATCCGGTGCCGACAAGAATTGGGGCATCGCACGCGGCGGCGAAATCATTCACGAAGTCGGCGCAACCAAAATGGGCACCGATCCCAAGACGTCCGTGCTCAACCAATATTGCCAAGCTTGGGACGTAAAAAATCTCTTCATCACTGACGCCGCACCCTTCGTCAGCAACGCCGACAAGAACCCCACACTTAGCATTAGCGCCCTCGGCTGGCGCACCTCCGATTACATTGCCGATCAAGTCAAGAAACTGAACGTGAAGGTATAACCATGGCAGACAAAAATCAACCCGAGACTTCCGGCGTTAGCCGGCGCGACATTTTTCAGATCCTGGGTGCCGTTCCCGCCGCGGCCGCCGTCACTAGCGGCCATGCTCACATGCACATGGCAACCGCACCCGAGGCTGCGGCAAAGGGCCCGTACAAGCGCCAGACCTTCGATGAGCACCAATGGCAGACCGTCGTGGTGCTCTGTGATTTGATCATTCCCGCCGACGAGCGTAGCGTCAGCGCTTCGCAAGCGGGGGTACCGGAATTCATGGACGATTGGATTGCCTTCCGCACCGAGCAGGACGGCAACATGAATCTGCGCGCTGAAATATTTGGCGGTCTCATGTGGCTCGACCGCGAGTCGAACAAGCTATTCGAAAAGAACTTCGTCAACTCTTCTGTCGATCAGCAAAAGCAGCTTCTCGACCGCATCGCTTATCCCGCGAAAGCGTCTAAAGACGATTCGCAGTGGGTCGCATTCTTCAATCAATTTCGAGCCACCTGTGTCGGCGGTTTCTTCTCCAGCAAAGCCGGAGTCGCCGATCTTCCTTATTTAGGCAACCGAGCCGTGGCCGTATGGAAAGGCTGCGATCCGAAGGTTTGGGCGATTATCGAAGAGCGCATGAAGAACGGGTACAAAGGGATACTTGAAGCGAAGCCCTGGGGGGCGTGAACAAGAATATCGAATACAGAATACAGAATCACGAAGTATTCGATCTCAAAATCGCTTTGCCGTAAGCCTGCAGTAGGCGGCTTGCTTCCTCCAGGGTCGCCGTCATCTTTGAAGTGTCGCCATAACCAAGATCCCTGGAAAGGATCAAATAATAACGGCCCTCTTCCGCCGAGGCTTCGGCGATATTCATAAACCGGGCTTTGTCAGGCTTTCCACGGCGTCGAAAGCCTTCTGCAATATTAGCTGGAATGGAAACCGCTGCTCGCCGAAACTGCGAAGCAAGTCCGTAAACCTCGTGCTTCGGAAATCCGGCCGTAAACTTATAAACCCCAAGCACAAACAAGTGAGCTTTCTGCCAAGCAACCAAGTCAAGAAAGCTCCGTGCCGGTCTTACATTTTCCGTGGTAGCAACTCCATTCTGTATTCTATATGCAGTATTCTATATTCTCCTTGTAATGAACCCCAAACTGGCAACGATCTGCATCCTCGGCATCGCCCTCCTTCTTATCGCATTCACCGCGCAATCCATCCTTGCCTCTAGCAGCCTTGAACTCTGGTATCAACATTCCTCCTACCTCACCAGCGAAGACGCCGTCCAAAAAAGCAAAGACCTCATCGACAAAGCCGCCGCCGCAGGCTATACCGGTGCTCTTTTCTGGGACAGCAGCTTCAACATGATGGGCAACCGCGATTGGGACCGCGACAACGAAAGCCGCCTCAAAGAGGTGATGAACTATGCCCGCAAACGCCATCTCAAGGCGATTGCCGAAGCAGCGCCTTTCGGTTGGTCAAACGACGTCTTGGCCGTTAATCCTAACTGGGCGGAAGCGCAACGCGTCGATCGGCACCCGCTTCGAAGTCGCGCCCGATGGCAAGACTCTGAAAATCAAGAACAGTTTGCCACCCTTGCTGAACAGCGACTTCGAGTCCGGCCAAACTGGTTGGTTCGACTTAGGAGATCCGAATATCAAGATAGACGCAAGGGGCCGCAATGGAGCCGCCTTGTCGATTGTCGATCCGCCAGGCAATGCGCGCATTCGACAGAAAATCACCGTCCAACCCTGGCGGCAATATCATTTGTCACTTCTTTACAAGGCCACCGGCGCGGAAGTCGGTAGTCCCATGATCATTGTGTACGACGCGTCCAATTTAGACAAGATGCGCTTCCTGGTAAATCTGCACGCCTCCGCCGATTGGACAGGCATGGATTATCTCTTCAATAGCGGCGATAGCAAGGAACTTCTTCTGTACTTGGGAGTTTGGGGTGGCGCCAAAGGAACCATCCAGTTCGACGACATCCAACTCCAAGAAACCGGTTTAGTGTGGCTCACTCGCCGCGAGGGTGCGCCCTTCAAGCTTTACGATCCCGCAGACCCCTCGAAAGTATTCGCTCCTGGCGTGGACTACGTCGAGCCGGCTGATCCCGATATGCTGCCGCACCGCCCCGCTTTCCACAACGTCTTTCACTGGCCGCCTCCGTTCAAGGTACCTGCTTCGACTCACTTAAAGCCGGGCCAGATCGTGGCAGCGGATTACTATGCCGCAACTCCGTTGACACATGAAAACCAGGTAGGTATGTGTATGACCGAGCCCGGGGTGTATCGCTGGTTAACAAGCAACGCGAACGCGATCAAGAAGATCCTGCCACAAGAATCCAGTGTTCTTCTCTACTATGACGAGATCCGTCACGCCAACTCCTGTCTCTCCTGCCGCTCGAAAAACCTGACGGCGGGCGAACTCCTTGCTTGGAGCTTTGGCAAAACGTACGGTATTTATCACGATGCCATGCCCGAAGCCTCTATCTGGGTTTGGAGCGATATGTTCGATCCGTATCACAATGCCCACGACAACGTGATGTACGTGGAAGGCACTTTGGCAGGTTCCTGGAAGGGCATTCCCCCCGAAGTGTCCATCATGAACTGGAACCTGGACAAGCTCAAAGATTCTCTTACCTGGTTCTCCGGTCTAAATCCAGAGCAACCCGTCGCTCACCGGCAAATGATCGCAGGCTTCTACGACAAACCGGACGCTCCCGAAGAAGCCCGCCGCGAAATAACCGCCGCATTTGGCACCCCAGGCATTCACGGCCTGATGTACACGACCTGGAACAGCGACTACTCAAAACTTCAATCCTACGCCGACGCCGCCCGCGCCGCCTGGCCCGACTACGTCAAGAGCCTCCCCGCCAAATAGTACAAGCCCTAAAATGTTGCCGTGGTCAACATTCGGTGTAAAGATACGTTATGTGGGAGCCAAGGCGAAGAAAAGCTATCATCACGGAAACCTGCGAGCGATTCTGATCCAAGCAGGATTGGAGTTGATCGCTGAAAAAGGAGTGCGCGCGCTGACGCTGCGAGAGATTGGCGCGCGTGTTGGAGTTTCACGGATGGCCGCTTACCGTCACTTTGCCGATAAAGCAAAGTTGTTAGCTGCCATACGGGAAGTTGGTTTCGAGAGGTTTGCGGCCGCTTTGGAGAAAGGGCGCGATCAATCCGTCGGGGGATTCCCTGCCCGCATGAATGGCATGGGCGTGGCTTATGTGCGTTTCGCCCGCGAACACCCCGCTTACTTCGAAGTGATGTTTGGCACGGCGGCGGAATTGGGTCCGGCAGACGCTTGTGAAGCGGAAAAACGCGCGTTCCAAATACTGGAAGAAACGATCGTCGCGGGACAAGCCAAAGGCGAATTGCGCGAGGGTGACACGCGCTTAATGGCATGCGCGGCTTGGTCGCTGGTGCATGGCATTAGTGCTCTGAAGTTGGAGCAAATGCCGTTCGCCCAGGGTTTGGGGCAGAACGATTTTGTGGTTGCCTGTTCGAATTTGCTGTGGAACGGCGTTCTGGCTCCAAAGAAGTAAGACACAATGGAAGCATGGCAATTCGTCTCGGTCTGCTGGCGTCTCTGAGTTGGGCGTGGTTTGCCCATGCGCAGGTCATGATCATAGATACAGGTTCGACCAATTCACCCGGCATGAATGTCAGGCTCGACAATTCCGGTCCGAACGCGACAGTAGAAAGACGCGGCGCTGCTGGGCAAAAGATAAAGCTAACCGAAGCAATGTGCAAGCAAATGATGAAAGATCTGAAAGCGGCCGGCCCACTGAACGAATTGCCGGCGAAACATTGTATGAAAAGCGTATCCTTTGGCACATCGCTTTTTATCGAATACAACGGAGTGCGCTCACCGGATCTTAGTTGTCCACAGTCGGATGAGCGAGTGGCAGCACTCAAGAAGGATGCCGCCGCAATTATGAGTGCCGCCAAGACTCACTCGCCGCTCGTTCATTACTGATGCTTCGAGATATGATCGTTGGCTGATGACTAAGCACATTCGCTGGAACGAACTGCCCATCGAAACGGTAAACCCGCTCTTTGACCGCCAGTTTGTGGTGGGAGACAAAGTAATGGTCGCCCGCATTCTAATGAAGAAAGGCTGTCTCGTGCCGGAGCACAGCCATCACAACGAGCAGATCAGCCAAGTGCTGTCGGGCTCGATGCGCTTTTCCATTGAAGGAAATGAAATCCTGCTCCAGGCCGGCGACTTCTTGATCATTCCTCCCAATGTGCCTCACGCCGCCCTGGCACTGGAAGACAGCATCGGCATCGATACGTTTACGCCGCCGCGCGAAGACTGGATCAACGGTACTGATCAATATTTGCGCAAGTAGCGCTTACGCACAAGCCAGATGCCCGGAACTGCCAAGAGCAAAGCCCCGAATGGACCCGGCTCGGGTATGGCGCTGGCCAAACTGTAAGAGATAGTTCCGTCCCAAGTTCGGCCGGAATCCACCGCTAAACTGCCGAAAATTCCGCCAATTCCATCTCCCAGCGAGAGGCTGAGGTCCGAGTTCGAATAAGTGCTGTTGCCGTTCGTGTAATGCATGTAAGGTGCCGTATTGGTTGTGCTGTCCACCGTTACATAAAGCCCATAGGTATTTCCAGCGGCCAAAGTAAATGGACTGACGTTGACCAAGGTCGGTTTTCCGGCGCCGGCGCCAGTGACGGCAGTAGCCGAAACCAATGTCCATGCGGCTGGAGTGGTATCGAAGCCCACAAACGTCCCGCTTTTCAAGTAAACGTCGATCGTCATAGAGCCGGTATCTACGTTCACGTCCAGACTGTTTACGGTGATACCGTTTGCGCCAATGATAGCGTTGAACATGTTACCTGTGAATTGATTATTGTTCGCAAACGTTGTGGTGATCGAGCCTGCGGCCAGAGGCAGCCCAATGGCAGCCAGTAACGCGGCAGCGCGCAAAGCATATCGTATTTTCATTAATAAAATTTCTCCTAGCGATCCGAAAACTTGGTGACCCAACTTATGACTACACGAACCACTCGTAAGCAAGTTGACAGCGAAAGGTAAGGAAAGTACTAGGACAGGGCGAAGGAAGAACAGAAATGTTCGTACAATAACAGCACAATTATGAGTACGCCTTTTAAGCCATTCGTGCCAGAGCACATGGAGATGCGGGAATTGACCCTCAGAGCCATCTTGCTGGGTCTTTCCATGACGGTGGTGCTGGGAGCAGCCAATGCGTATCTAGGCTTACGGGCAGGTATCACAGTTGCCGCCACCTATCCGGCGGCCGTGATCAGCATGGCCGTAATGCGGGCATGGAAGGGCTCATTGCTCGAAGAGAACATTGCACGTACCAGCGGATCTATTGGTGAGGGTGTCGCATCGGGCGCCATCTTCACGATCCCGGCCTTTCTCATTGCGCACACCTGGAATTCTTTTGGTTTTGTCGATGCTTACTGGAAGACCTCGGTGCTCATTCTGGTGGGCAGCGTCTTGGGGGTTTTGTTTATCTCGCTCGTGCGGCGGGTGATGGTGGAAGATCCCGAACTGCCGTTCCCGGAGTCGGTGGCCGCCTCGGAGATTCATAAAGCCGGCCAACGCGGCGCAGAGGCAGCAAGGTTTCTGTTCTGGAATATTGGCATCGGCGGCATCGTTTTCCTTTTGGGCAAGTTGCAGTTGTTTGCGGCGGATGCCGAATTCCCCGTGTCCATCGGAACACTGGGGACGAGCCGAGTACGCCTGGGCGGAGCGGGCTCAAGCAATATCCTGCCAACCGGCGGGGTCAGCAGTTTTGCAGCGCCGAGTATCAGTCCTGCCTACTTTGGAGTGGGCTACGTGATCGGTCCTCGCCTGGCGAGTTTGCAGTTTTCCGGTGGTGTGCTGGCGTGGGGATTTTTAGTGCCGCTGTTGATTTACTTTATGGGTCCGCAATTGCATGCGTTTCTTCCGGCAGACGCCAAACCGGATGCGTGGGGAACGATGGCTACGGCCGTCTGGAAATATGTAGTGCGACCGATTGCCGTTGGCAGTATGCTGGTCGGCGCGGCCTACACGTTGTTCAAAATGCGCACGAATCTGGCGATTGGCATTAAGCGTACATTGATCGAAGCACGACAGACGGGCGAGCAAAAACTTTCGCTCAACCGGACCGAGCGTTACATGAGCACGAAAGTGGTATTGAGCCTGATCGCCGTTGTATTCGCCCTGATGATTGCTCTGTACATTTATTTCTCCGGCCAAGTCGTCGGCGGGATTGTAGCCGCCGTAGTGATGCTGATCTTGGGTTTCTTTTTTGCGACTGTGTCTGGAAGTCTTTGTGGATTAATCGGCTCATCAAACAATCCCGTGTCAGGACTTACTTTATCGACGCTGATTATCGCTGCCTTGTTGATGGTTTCACTCGGGGTCTCCGGGATTGGGGGCGTAGCAGCTGTATTAGGAGTCGCGGCGGTGGTGTGCGTCTCCTCGGCGGTCGCAGGTGAATTGCTCCAAGATTTCAAAGTGGGCTACATCTTGGGAGGTACGCCGCGCAATATTCAAATTGCCGAGTTGCTGGCGGTAGTGGTAGCGAGCCTGGTGATGTATTTTCCTTTGCTGTTGCTGAATGAAGGAAATATCAAGACGGGCGGAACCGGCTTCGGAGATCGTCAACTTCCCGCTCCACAGGCCGGATTGATGGCGCTGCTGGCGCAAGGAATTGTGGGGGGAGACATGCCTTGGCCGCTGGTGCTGGTTGGGATTTTACTCGGCTTCGCCTTCATTGCCATGAACGTGAAAAGCCCTATGTTAGTTGCTGTAGGGATGTATTTGCCCTTCGAAACAACAGCGGCCATTTTCATCGGAGGTTTGATCCGCTGGTTGGGCGACAGCATGGCAATTCGCCGCGGCTATAACGAGGCGCAACGCGCACGTGTTGAAAATGCGGGCGTATTGACGGCGTCCGGATTAATCGCCGGCGAAGCCATCTTAGGGTTGGTGTGGGCAGGCATGCAGTTCCTACCGAAAACCGTGCTCGAACACGTGCAGATTTTCAGGGATCCCTCATATCTTCTTGGGATGGCTGTGATGCTGCTGTTAGGCTTCCTCATGATCCGTTGGCCTTTGGGCGCTGCCGGTAGCCCGGATGAACCGGCGCCCCCAGTGGCCATGATGTAGCAAGCGTTAAGCGACAATCCACTTTTCAAGGCAAGCGGCCAGTTGTTCGGAGCGAATTGGTTTAGTGAGGAAGTCGTTCATGCCAGCGGCCAGACAGCGGTCTCGGTCCTCAATCGTTGCGGAGGCGGTCAGGGCAACGATGGGGACTGTCGAGCACTTGCCATTCAAGCGGCGAATGGCGGCCGCCGCAGCGAAACCATCCATTGTGGGCATCACACAATCCATAAAAATGAGTTCGTAGTCGGTTAAGGCGATTTTCTCAATGGCTTCCTCGCCGTTATCCGCCGTGTCGAGTTCGCAGCCGAGCTTGGAAAGGAGCGCGCAGGCAAGCTTTTGATTGATCGCATTATCGTCAACCACAAGCACGCGGTGCAAAACCGCCGGAGCTCCGCTGCCGATAACAGGGCTGATTGTATTCGCTAGCGGCGCAGGCTTGATGGGGGTACGATCTACGAGATTGCGCAGATTTTGGGCGAGAATCCCCGCTCTGATTGGAATCGAGAGAACTGCGTCGGCAGGTAGGTCTTTGATTTTTTCCGAGGGATCCGCGCTAAGAAGAACTAGTCTGGGACAAGGGTGAGATGCGCTGAGTCTAACATCCGAAACAGCCTGAGACATTTCACTGAAGTTGCCATCGACGATGACGATTTGGAATTCGCGGCAATCCAAGGCAGCGGAACTTAAGACCTCACGCAGATGCGCCACGCCGCACTGTTCCACTGTCATTCCCCAGCGCTGACACCATTCCGAAACAACAAAGCGAGTAATCTGTGGACTGCCACAAACAAGAACGGACAATCCGGCCAACGGCGTGGGTTCCACAGGAGAGGCCACGTGGGTGAGATCCAGCTTGAGCGGGATCCGGCAAGAGAAGGTGGAACCTTCTCCTTCGACACTTTTGACCGCTAGCTCACCGCCCATGAGCTCTATGATTTGCTTCACAATGGATAGCCCCAAGCCCGTGCCGCCGAAACGGCGAGCAATGGTGGAGTCGGCCTGGCGAAAGTTTTCGAAAAGGTGCGCGAGATTGCTTTTGGAAATTCCGATACCAGTGTCGTGAATCGAAAGACGGACATTGCTGACGGCGCCCAAGGGTTTGTCCGCTTCCACCTCCACTAGAACATAACCAGAGTAGGTAAATTTGATGGAATTCGAAAGAAAATTTGTCAATACTTGCCGCAGCCGGGCGGCATCGCCAACGAAGCGGCGGGGGGCACCAGCGGGATACCAGCAAGCCAGCTCAAGACATTTTTCCCGCGCCCTGAATGACATCAAATCGAGACCATCTTCGATGAGGCTCTCAAGATCGAACGAAGTTTCGTCGAGATCGAGCTTACCCGCTTCCAGTTTTGAAAAGTCGAGGATGTCGTTCACAAGACGGAGAAGCGCTTCGGCGGAATCCGCTACGATGCGCGCATAACTGAGTTGCTCCTCTGAGAGATCTGTGTTGATCAATAAGCCAGCCATGCCGATCACACCGTTGAGGGGTGTGCGGATTTCGTGACTCATAGTAGACAAGAACTGGCTCTTAGCGGCGGTGGCTTCCTCAGCGGCCTTCTTGCCGGCGCGCAGGGCTTGTTCCAGATACTCACGCTCAGTAACATCGACGGCGGTGGAACCAATGAGCACCGACCCATTAGGCCCGGCAAATGGAAAACGCATAACTTGAAATGTGCGCTCCTGGCCCAGCACTTCCAGGGAAATTGTTTCGGTCGTGAGCTTGCCCTCCGACAAGGCGAGCCGATGGCTTTGTGCCATCTTTTCTGCCAAAGCCGCGGGCCACAGGTCAGCGAATGTCTTGCCGGTAATCGATTGTTGATCACGGCCTGCCAGTTTCTGCATCGCCGGATTCGCATAAACGTAAGATCCAGCTTCGTCGACAATCGCGCAAGGGGCCGGCGTGTTCGTCATAAACGCGTCAAACCGCTGTTCCGCCAACTTACGTTCGGTAACGTCTAAGGCGACGATGCGGCAAACCGGTGGGTCCGATTCTCTTCCGAGACTCATTTCCAACTGTGCCCAGAAGGGCGACCCGTCGGTGCGAACCATCTTGAGCGTACAGACTTGCGGGTCTGCGCTGCGCAGAAGCGATTTACGGCTGAAGTAGTACGCGTCCTGATCTGCTGGAGAAACCAGGCTGGTAAACATGGTGCGGATCAAAGAGGAGCGGTCCAAGGCAAACAGCGTGGCGGCACGAAGATTTGCCTGAAGAATGGCGCCTTTCTCATCCAAAGTCAGATAACCGACCGGGGCGAGTTCATACAGCGCGAAGTAGCGCGACCGCTCCGTTTCCAACGCTGCCTGCGTGTTGCGCAGTTCCTCGTTTTGGAGTTCCAGCTCAATCTGATGGATGCGCAAATTCTCCAACAGCGCTGTCGCTCCGTCTGGTGATAAGGATGGAGTAGGGACGAATCCGGAGAAAGGATTAGCCTGCTGGCGGTCCTTCTGTTCAGAACCCACAACGGGGTCATCCTGGTTCTGTGAAGAAGCCAAATTTATAATACCTATGCGAACGCCCGATCTTTATCGGGAGAGACCCGCTTAGCGGCTTAAGGCCTAAAACGCATTACTGGATTGTACCTCTTTTTAAAAGCGATCCTACAAATTGTGGCGACCATTATTCGGGAAACGCCGCCGACGCCTTCCGATTCGTATCGGCCACGTTGATTATGTAGACGACGGCCTCCCCGTCAGCCACCCGCCAAGCGGCAAATAAGGCGGCGCCGCGCGAGCCATCTTTGCGAAGATACTGCCTTTCGTAAGGCGTAGTGCGGCCCGTGGATTTTAGTTCTTCCAAGGCCTTAAAGGAATGGGCCATCCATTTGGGCGGGGTAATTAAGTCCCAATTGATCTTGCCAGCTTCGAGATCTGCGCGATCATAACCAATCATGTGAAGAAAGGCATTATTTGCGGCGGTAATAACGCCGGATAGTTTGAAAAAAACGATACCAACCGTTTCCAGATCGGCGGCGCGCAGGGAGGCTGCCGACTCAAGAAGTTTTTGCTCCGTCAGTTTGCGCTGGGTGATATCGATGAACGTGATGACAGCGCCCTCGATCACATTGTTGAGGGTGCGGTAAGGACGAATCGTAAGAATATACCAGTTACCCGCTTTGGTTTGCACCTCAGTTTCAATAGGAACTAGGTTATCGAGCACCGTCTGCGCATCGGCGGTCAACCGGTCGTAACTGGCCAAATTGGAAGCGATGTGCGCGAGCGGCCGCCCCACATCCGTTTCGATGAGGTTGATGATTTGCGTGATTGTGGGCGTGAACCGAGTGATGCAGAGTTGCTGATCCACAAACACCGTGGCGACGCCGGTGCCGGCCAGCAGATTCTTCATCTCGTAATTGGCGCGTGAGAGATCTGAGACCTTCTGTTGCAGTTCGACGTTAACGGTAGCGAGTTCCTCATTCAGCGACTGCAACTCTTCTTTCGAGGTCTCCAATTCTTCGTTAGTAGATTGCAGTTCTTCGTTTACCGACTGCATTTCCTCATTTGAGGATTTGAGTTCTTCGCTGGAAGTCTCGTTCTCTTCGAGAATGGTCTGGATGTACTCATCTTTTGAGCGTATCTCCGTCTCAAGATGGACGAGGCGCGCTTCCAGAGCGGTGGCGCCGGCTAACGCGTCGGAGGAAGCTGGCACGGTTTCCGATCGCGGCCGGGCATCGAGGATCAAGAGGAACAATTCTGTGGAAGCGGCGGGTTGCAGCGGAATGGGGATGACGGCTAAATTTACCAGTAGCGGACTGCCGTTTATTTCCACTTGGAGACCGTTGGCGGAGACGGGTTCTTTGCGAAGGGCAGCGCGCTGCAGGCAGGACGTGAGATCGCGGCGCAGACCTTCACGAGCCATCGAAAGAATGTTTGCCGCCGTTTCGCCTTCGGCAGGTTCAAAGTAGTTGCCCGTCCGCCCGTGAAAGTAGAGAGCTTCCCCGCGACTGGTGACGAGTACAGCAGATTGCGCGGCGTAGAGCAGTAAAGCTTGCTCCGTGATGTGCTTCAGATCGAGCTTTTGGTCTGCCGCGCTACGTAGAGCCGCGACCTGACTTCGAACCTCTGGAGATTTGGTAGTGAACTCGCCGAAAGGTTGTTGCAAACGCTGTTGAGCTGAGGTTCTCCGATAGAGCTTTGCTTTGCGGTCGAGCACGTCGAAGAGTGCCGGATGCTCGCCAATTGTCTCAGAATTTCCTAGAAATAATATTCCGCCTTGTTTCAAAGCATAGTGAAACAGCGGCATGAGACGTTTCTGCAGCACGGTATTGAGGTAAATCAGCAGATTGCGGCAACTAATGAGATCGACTCTAGAAAAAGGCGGGTCTCGCAAGACGTCCTGCTCGGAAAAGATCAACAGGTCTCGCACAACTTTCTGGATTCGGTAAGAACCGTCCGCTTCCTGCGTGAAAAAGCGCGACAAACGTTCGGGAGGCACATCGGCGGCGATGCTGGCCGGGAAAAGACCGACGCGGGCTTGATCTGTGGCCTGCCTGTCAATGTCTGTGGCAAAGATCTGAACCTTATAAGGCTGTTGCATTTGCTCGAGATATTCGCGAATGAGTATGGCGATGGAATACGCCTCTTCGCCCGTGGAGCAACCGCACACCCAAACGCGCACCGTGCTGGCGCGACTGGCGTTCTTGAAGATTGCAGGGATAGCTAGGTTTTGCAGTGCGGCGAAAGCATCCGGATCACGGAAGAAGCTAGTGACGCCAATGAGTAAGTCGCGAAACAGCGCCTCAGCCTCACCGGCGTTTTGTTGCATGTAGCGGACGTAGTCGGTGATTTGATCGATTTGCTGAAGCGCCATGCGACGTTCTACACGGCGTGCAATGGTGTTCGTTTTGTACTGGGAGAAGTCATGCCCGGTTTTGGCAAGGAGGAGAACACAAATTTGCGCGAGGGCGTCCTGGGGTTCGCGAGTCGATACGAATTTGGCTTTGAGCCGGTTATTCCCGACCTGATTGACGTACGCGATGAGTTGGGCGGGCATTTCGGCTGGAGGAGAGATGTAATCCACCATGCCCGTCGCAATGGCGGCACGCGGCATGCCGTCGAATTCGGTGGATTCAGGATTCTGCACCATCACCATGCCACCTTCGCCTTTCACAGCGCGGATGCCGAGAGTGCCATCGCTACCGGTACCTGAGAGCACGATGCAGATAGCGCGCTCATGCTGATCCGTCGCAAGGGAGCGAAAGAAGAAGTCGATCGGGTGCCGATTCACGCGAGGGAGTTCCGGCGCAAGCAACTGAAGTTTGCCGCCGACAACCGTCATTAAGTGATTGGGCGGGATAATGTAGGCGCAACTCGGTTCGATCTCCATGCCGTCTTCCACTTCGAAGACTCGCATCGCAGTGTAACGTTGGACGAGTTCCGCGAGGATACTTTTGTGATCGGGAGAAAGGTGCTGGATGATGACGAAAGCTATGCCTTTTTCGGTATCCGGCGGCATGGCGGAAAAAAAGGCTTCAATAGCGGCAAGACCTCCCGCGGAGGCGCCGATGCCTACTATCGGGAACTCCCGGGAAGCAGCAGGCTGGTTCGTTGATGGAGCCGCGGCCGCCTCGCTCGTCTCGGAAATAGGCGGCTGCCGAACTAAAGCGGGCGATTTCGCTTTTGCCGGAGTTTTCCTTTTAGCCATGCGTCGGATTTACTTACTTTGTACCGGAACTTATCTTTAAAAGCATATACCTCAACACCCTTACTTGGTGCGGCGCTGGACGGATACGTTTACCAGTCCTAAACTTCTCTTAAAACATCCCTCTGCCAAAGGCGTCCAAAGATCGTGAAGATTTCTTTGTTGCTCCGTCGAGGGCTTACCGGCGGGATACTGGCTCTTCTTGTTTCATGTAACAAGCCTCCCACCGCCAACAATTCACAGGCGTCTCTCAACGGCCCCACTCCAGTTGATTATTCAAAGCGGATCGGAGTGGCGGTTCGCACCGATTCGCGCACGTGCGTCGCAATTAAAGATGCGACGCTACAGCCCCGCAGCGCGATTACGCTGGTACTTCCGCTCTCGCCGCAAAGCTTTGTCGACGCGCAGATCTCGGGCCCCGATCGCAATGTGTGCCCGATTTCCGAGGAGGTCGCGCCAGGTGTTACGAGCTATGAGCTATCCATTCCAGCGGCGGTCGCTATCCCGAAATTGACTCCGCTGATTGCGGTGTCGGGCATGTCAGCTGCTGGCGGTTTTGTTCTCGACAACCTCAACGTGCAAGCGGATATCGATCAGACGCACGCCAAGAATACCTTTCGCGCTTGTGGGGCTAGCGATGGCGTTCATTTGACAGTGTGGCGCGGCATTCCCATCAGCGGGACGCTGTTGTGGAGCGGTCACTATTACGAGTCTGGAAGCCCGGGATCCCTACCAACTTGCACAGCAGCCGAGACAGCGCCGCTTGCTCCCAAATCTTAAGCGCTTGCGCCAAGGGACCTGAGCCTTCTTACCGGTAGAGCAAAGAAACGTTTCCAGGCCCTGCGGATATCCGCGGATCTCGACCGATCACAGAACCACAAAGTTTTTCTTTGCAGACCGAAATAAACGCAGTAACCACCATACAATCAGCAATGTACAAACACGAAGTCGGCGTTTTTGGCTTCGGAAAAAAGGTGTTTACCAAGAGCCGAACGCCCCGGGCAAGCTAAATTCGAATCGCGAGAGAATTTTTCGGCAGCCCGCGTTAGTGAATGAGCCCCACCGCTTCTACTTGTTCTTAGAAGTAGCGAAGCCCCATGCAGCTCGACCTGGTTAGCCCTAGGCGTTCAAGAAGGGTACTACATTGCGAACAAACACCGTTGTAGGGCGAACCAAACGCCCTGTTCAGCCGGAAGAGTCGGACGGATTGGCATCTCGTCTTACCGAATTGCTGGTCGGTCAACCGGAAGCAATTGAGACTATCGTTCCATACATCCAGATGCACCAGGCCGGACTTGCTCCGGAGGGCCGTCCCATGGGCGTAGTGCTGTTGCTCGGGCCCACGGGTACAGGCAAAACACGCACCGTTGAAGCGCTGGCACAAGTGTTGCATGGCAGCCAAAAGAACCTGCTCAAAATCGATTGCGGCGAGTTTCAGATGGAACACGAAGTCGCTAAACTGATTGGCGCGCCACCTGGTTATTTGGGACATCGCGAGACGCAACCGATGTTGAGCCAGGCAAAAGTGAACGGAGTGTGCAGTGAGGACAGCGACGTTTCGTTGATTCTGTTTGACGAGATCGAAAAGGCTGCGCCGTCCATGACGAGACTGCTTCTGGGGATTCTCGACAAAGCAACTTTGCGGCTCGGGGATAATACGACCGTGAACTTCGACCGCTGCATGATCTTCTTGACCAGCAATCTTGGAGCGAAATCGATTCAACGAGCAAACAAACCGGACTTCGGCTATGAAGCGCTGCTGCCGTTAGCAGCAGGCGCTGAACAAACCAATAAGCTGCAGAGCATTGGAATGGCAGCGGTGCGGCGTCAATTTTCGCCCGAGTTTGTAAATCGAATTGATTCCGTGGTCACTTACAAGCCGCTAGACCGCGACGCCTGCGAAGAGATTCTGACCCAGATTTTGAACGCCTTCGGACAATTGATACAGACACGCTTGGGTATGCGCGCCTTCCGCTTGCTGTGCACGCCTGCAGGGCGGAGTCAACTGCTGGATTTAGGCGTGAGCCTGGAGTTTGGCGCGCGCGAACTGAAACGAACCGTACAACGTAATTTTATTCAGCCGGTGGCATCGCTGGTGGCGCAAGGGCGGATTCCGCCGGGCAGCACTGTCTTGCTGGACTCGAAGAACGGTGAGTTCAGCGTGGCGGTCAGACAATAAGTCGCTACTGTCCGATCCAATCGAATGTCTGTAGTGGGAGATTGGCATCGGGCGATTCGAGGGCAATCGAAATGTTTACTTTCTTGTCCTGATGTTCATAGTCCACTTCGCCGAGTTTCAGTTCGTCTGGACCAAGGTGAATTTCGCGGCGGCTTTGGCCGTCGACGATTGTCAAAATTCCGCCTTTGGCGTGGGTGACAAAGGGCGCGCTATGATCCCAGGAAATTTGCAGAATGTTGCCGCTAGTACTCACAACGGCTAGATCCAATTTATTGGAAGGTGGGCGGAACATACGCGAGATGCCGCCCGCAAAGGCGCCCAGGATAAGGAGGATCGCCATGGCGGCAATGCTAGCTACCGCAAGCCAACGATAACGTTGATCGACTGAGCTCTGCTGTCGCAGCAGATCGCTCGCGCGCGCTTCAATTTCCTCGCCCGCCACTTCTGGCAGGAACTTGAACTCGGAATCGTCGAAGAAAAATTTACGCACCGACGGCTGCTCGGGGAGTTGGCCGTTCGAAGCCAGAAAGAATGCAGCCGTTCGCGGTTCGCGGCTTTGAATCAGCAAAAACACAAAGAGGCTCTGGCCGAATTGTTCAGCCATGAGCGCTTTATCTGCCAGCGACGGCTGCATTGGCCCTGGACGCAAATGGCTCCGAAAGAAACCTACTGGCACGCGGCCGCGGCCTTTGGATGATTCGCGAATTTCCGCGAAGCGGTTCTGCTGTCCCGGTTCGAGCATGTAGATCGCGCCGTCTTCGAAGCGGCGGCCGATCATGACGACTTCATCGATACGCAGAGTAGGCGATTCCGCTCCTGGCAATGTTCCCAGAAGCAGACCGCCAACCTCAATACCAACCCGTTCGGCTTGGACTAGATCGGCGCTGATCTGCGCCACCAGATCCAGACGCAGTTCAACCGCATACGGGGATCGGTCCGGGTTCCAGCGGACATAAAGCGGAACTTGCTCCCTGAGCGTCAGGGAAGACGAGTTTTTCATCGACTCATCCATAGTTTACAGGTTTTGAGATTTAGCTCAGCCGAAGGGTACACTTTGAAGTGCTTGTCCGGAATTCTTTATCTCGTTGCCACACCGATTGGGAACCTGGAAGATATCACGTTGCGCGCCTTACGTATTTTGCGCGAAGAGGTGGCGCTGGTGGCCTGCGAGGACACGCGGCAAACTAGCAAACTGCTGCATCATTTTGAAATTCGCAAGCCAACGATGGCCTGCCACGAGCACAACGAGAGTGCCCGGGCGCGGGAGATTGTGGAGCTTTTGCAGCGCGGGGAATCAGTGGCTTTGGTCAGCGATGCCGGAACGCCGCTGATCTCAGATCCCGGCTATCGGGTAGTGGTGGCGGTTGTGGAAGCGGGGTTGCCTGTTGTTGCAATTCCTGGCCCCTCGGCGGCCCTGGCGGCTCTGGCAGCTTCCGGACTGCCGACGAATGAGTTCCGCTTTATTGGCTTTTTGCCGCCAAAGCAAACCGCCAGGCGGAAAGCGCTGCAAGCCTTGGCAGCGGAAAAAGCAACCCTGATCGCTTATGAAAGTCCACATCGCATTTTGGATTCGCTCAAAGATATTGCGGAAGAAATGGGTGCGCGGCCGATGGTCTTGGCGCGCGAGTTGACGAAGATTCACGAAGAACTATTACGTGGCTCAGCCGCCGAAATCTATGCGAAGCTGAACGCCCGCGATTCGGTTAAAGGCGAAATTACTTTGGTGATCGGGCAAGCTCCCGAACAGGTCAGCAGTGCCGATCCGTTGCACGAAGTGGCGCAGCTTGAAGCACAGGGGATGGCTCGGATGGACGCAATTAAGGCTGCTGCAAAGCGACTGGGGCTTCCGAAGCGGGAGGTCTACCGGCTCGCTGCGGAGCAAGGCAACAATCCAATGGGCAAACATCGTGATTAGGACCATACTGGCCTATGGCGAGTTTGGGTTCGTTCGGTAATAAGCGCTCGGCAATCAGTTGTCGGAGTGCGGCGATAAAGACCGGATGCGTACCCACCGTGGCGGCGCGCACCATTTTCATTCCTAGTTTTTTTGCCAAGTCTTGCGCTTCGGTATCGAGATCGAACAGCACTTCCAGATGATCGGAAATAAATCCAAGCGGCGCGACGATGACGTTCTGCACGCCGCGCGCGTGCAGAAGCTTAAGGTGATCCAGAATATCCGGTTCGAGCCAAGGTTGGGTGGGCGGTCCACTACGGCTTTGATAAACAAGATCCCACTGCGCGAAGCCAACCTGTTCGGCGACCAGGCGTGCCGTTTCACGCAACTGCTTTTCGTAATTGCTGGTTTGCGCGGCGGAAGAAGGAATGCTATGCGCGGTGACAACGAAATGAACCGAGGCCCGCTCGTTTTCGGGCCAATGCGCCAGAGCTTCGCGCACACGGATTACTGACGCTTCAACAAAGCCAGGGTGATTGTAGAAGACGCGAATCTTATCTACCGCCGGCGCGCCCTCGCCAATTTCGGCCTGTGCCGCTGCGATGTTCTCGCGATATTGACGGCAGCCTGAGTAGGAACTATAGGCGGAGGTGACGAGCCCAAGCGCGTGTTTCACACCGTCTTTACGCATCTGGCGCAAAGCATCGGCAAGAAAGGGATCCCAATTGCGGTTGCCCCAGTAAATCGGCAGGCGGATGCCGTGATTTTCCAGCTCGGGACGCAGCGCGGCGATCAACTCGCGGCATTGGTCGTTGATGGGACTTTTGCCTCCAAAGTGATAATAATGTTCCGCTACTTCGACCAGCCGTTCTTGCGGAATGTTGCGGCCGCGCGTCACATTTTCGAGAAACGGCATGACCTCGTCGCGCTTCTCAGGGCCGCCGAAGGAAACCAGCAAAATTGCGTCGTACATTCTTTTAAGGACGGATGCCCGCCACGCGATGAAGCTTCAACATATTTGTTGTGCCGCGCATGCCGACAGGCTGGCCCGCAACGAAGACGATATTGTCGCCGGGCTTGACGCGGCCGGTTGAAATCAGCAGGTGTTCCATCTCCATCAACATTTCGTCGGTAGATGTCATATCCGCTGTCACAATCGCTTCGACACCATAAACAATCGAAAGCTGCCGCGCTACGCTTTCGCTCGAAGTAAATGCGTAGATTGGCACCGGCGGCCGATAACGTGCGAGCAGACGCGCCGACGAACCGGAGGTGGTTCCAACGGCCAACGCAACCACGCCAGCCGTGCGAGCACAGTGGTACGCGGCGTCGGCGATGATCTCGGGCATCGACCGATCGGGTGTCTCCCAAGGCCTGAGAAAGCCCTGCTTGTGGATAGACGATTCCGTCTCGCAAGCAATGCGCGCCATCACTTTGACGGCTTCCATTGGATGTTTGCCGGCAGATGTTTCGGCCGATAGCATGACGGCGCTGGTGCCATCGTGAATCGCGTTGGCGACATCGCTGACTTCAGCGCGTGTGGGCAAAGGATTCTCGATCATCGATTCGAGCATCTGCGTGGCGGTAATAACAAAACGGCCGCGCGCGCGTGCTTTTTCGATAATCGCTTTTTGAATCGCAGGCACTTTCTCGATCGCCATTTCAACGCCCAGATCGCCGCGCGCCACCATCACCCCGTCGCACTCTTCCAGGATGGAATCGAGATTCTGCCAGCCTTCCGGCTTCTCAATTTTAGCGATGATGGGCTGCTTGGCATCTACCTCGTCAAGCAGGTGACGGAGACGCAGAACGTCGCGCGCTTGCCGCACAAACGAGAGTGCTAGAAAATCGACGCCCTGATCAACGCCGAAGTGGGCGTCGGCGACATCTTTCTTTGAAAGTGAGGGAGTGCTTACTTTGACGCCCGGCAAATTGATGCCTTTGCGGTCGCTAATCATACCGCCGTTTACCACGCGACACCGGGCCGCGATGCCGTTGGACTCGAGAACTTGCAGGGACAAAGTGCCATCGGCCAGAAGAACGGAATCGCCAGGCTTCACGTCGCGTGCGAAGTCGGGGTAAGTGGTTGAAGCGATTTCGGCGGTTCCGTCAACACGCTCCGTCGTGATGGTAAAAACGGAACCATCTTTCAAGAACTGAGGACCGTCCTTGAACGTGCCGAGCCGTATCTTCGGGCCTTGCAGATCGAGGAGGATGCCGGTATTCGTTTTGAATTCGCTGGCGAGTTCGCGAACACGCTTGATTCGCCTGGCGTGATCGTCCTGATTGCCATGCGAAGCATTGAGGCGGAACACGTCGACGCCGACCTCAAAAAACGAACGCATGACAGCGTCAGAATCGGTAGAAGGACCGAGAGTGGCAACAATTTTAGTGGCGCGCATGTATAAGCAATTTGGTAAATCCGGACGTTACGCTACGATAGCTGAAAGCTCCCAAAAAAAGGAAACCTTAACTTACAAATTCAATTATGCCCTTATACCAGGCGATTGTCCTTGCGATTATTCAAGGTTTAACAGAATTCTTGCCCGTGAGCAGCAGCGCTCACCTGATCGTCATTCCCGATTTACTGCATTGGAAAGATCCGGGACTTTCTTTTGACGTCGCCTTGCACTTAGGGACGCTAGTGGCTGTGTTAGTTTACTTTTTTCGCGATTGGGTTCAAGTGATCCTGAACGGTATTGGTATTTCCTATCGCGGCGAGCACGCGGATGAAAATAGCAAATCACTTTTGTGGCTGCTGGTTTTGGGAACCATCCCGGCGGGTTTGGCCGGATTCAAATTTGAGAAGTACGCCGAGGAAGCGTTCCGCAGTCCCTTGATCATTGGCAGCACCATGATTATCTTTGGTCTTTTGATGTGGCTTGCCGACCGGGCGAGCGCGGTTAGAAACGGACTCGATCAGATGACTGCTTTCGACGCCCTTACCGTAGGCTGCGCCCAGGCATTGGCAATCGTACCGGGTGTTTCGCGAAGCGGCATCACGCTCACCGCCGCAAGGTTCCGCAGTTTTGGACGCGAAGCGGCAGCACGTTTTTCATTTTTGTTATCAACACCTATCATCGCGGGCGCAGCCGCCAAGAAGGGCTGGGAGCTGCATAAAGACGGATTGCCGGAAAATATGCGGATGCCGTATCTGGTCGGCGTCATTGTCAGCGCCGCCGTCGGCTTGATCGTGATTGCCTTCTTTATGAAGTATCTGCGACGCCACAGCCTGAGTGTCTTCGTGTGGTACCGGATCGTTTTTGGCATAATAGTAATCGCTCTGGCCTTCTTCCGCGTTATTGGCGGATGAATTTCCTATCTCCAACTCGTCATACCCGGCTCAATGAGGCGGTCGGGTTTCTATTGCTGCTCCTTTGCTTAGCCCTGTGGCTGAGTTTGCTTTCTTATTCCTCAACCGATCCCTCGTGGAATACCGCTGCGGAAACCACGCGCATTCACAATTTGCTCGGAAGAAGCGGCGCCGAATGGTCGGACATCATGCTGCAGATTTTCGGCATCAGCATCTTTCTTTTGCCGATTCATCTGGCGCTGCTGGGCTGGAAGTGGGTGCGGTCAAAACCGGTGCACGCGCCGTGGTTCCGGATGTCTGGGAGCCTGGCATTGTGGTTTTGCTTGGCAACCGCTTGCGGACTTGCGCCTCGGCGCTGGTTGATCGGCGGTGCGATTCGGCCCAGCGGCATCGTTGGAATGGTGATCGCCGATTATTTGCGTGCGCGCTGCGATTTGGTGGGCGCGGCCATTATTACGGCAGCCGCAGGGGTCGTTGCATTGTATTTTGCGACTACCTTTGAAGTCGCGATTCTCACGCGGCTGTTCGGCGGAACGATTGCGAAACTACGGGCACGCTTCGTGGCTTGGCGAGCAGCGAGGGCAGAACAGCGGGCACGTTCGGTCGAGCGCGCAAAGGCCAAGGCAGCTGAACGCGCGGCCCGACGCAATGAGAAAAGAAATGTCGATGTTCCGGCGGCGTCAGCAGCGAAGACTCGTATTGAAACTTCTGTTGTAGAAAACCTTTCGATTCCTGCCACTTCGAAAAAAACACCGGCCGAAGAACCACCTTTTGATATGCCGGACTCTGCCGTTGCTCAGGAAGAAGAGGAAGAGGAGGAGGAGGATATTCCGATTCGCCAATTGGTGGATCAACCCGTGGTTCAAAACATTCCGGCTCCACCGCCATCGCGCGTGGTTCCTTTTGCCGCACCACAACCCAAAACAACACGTCGCAGAACTTACGAATTACCTTCTACCGAGTTGCTCAACGAACCACCGGCTGGAAATGGTTACGACAGTTTTGAGTTGAAGGAAGTGGCTTCGAAAATCAAATCGAAGCTGGAAGAATTCAATGTGCGCGGATCGGTGGTGCAAATTAATCCGGGCCCGGTGGTCACGACGTTTGAATACAAGCCGGAAGCGGGCGTGAAGTACAGCCGCATCACGACGCTAATGGAAGATTTGTGCCTGGGCTTGCAGGCCGAGTCCGTTTTGATTGAACGTTTGCCCGGTAAATCGACTGTCGGTATCGAAGTTCCGAATAAGCGGCGTGAGGTGATCAGTCTGCGGGCGATCTTGGAGTCGGCGGAGTTCAACGACGCGTCATCGCGCATGACGATAGCACTGGGCAAAGATATTAACGGCCGCATCAAGGTGGCTTCACTAGAAAGCATGCCGCACTTGTTGATTGCCGGTTCGACGGGATCGGGCAAGAGCGTCATGCTCAATGCCATGATCATGTCGTTCCTTTATAAAGCGACGCCCGATGAAGTGAAGATGATCATGGTGGATCCGAAGCGCGTTGAGTTGGGAATCTACGAGGGGATTCCGCACTTGCTGACGCCGGTCATTACCGAACCCAAAAAGGCGACGTATGCGCTACGCAACGCGGTGCTGGAGATGGAGCTTCGTTTGAAACTGCTGGCGGGCCAAGGTGTTCGCAACATCGACCAGTACAACCGCAAGATGGCGCAGTTACGGGCCGAGCCACGGAGCCTTTTCGACGAAGCGGAAGATGACGAGAACCTTCGGAATTTGCCCTACATTCTGATTTTGATCGACGAGTTGGCCGATTTGATGATGCTGGAACGGGCCAACGTGGAAGAATGCATTACACGTTTGGCGCAGATGGCGCGCGCCGTAGGTATGCATCTGGTATTAGCGACTCAGCGGCCTAGCGTGGACGTGATCACGGGTTTAATTAAAGCCAACTTCCCGTCCCGAATCAGTTTCCGCGTGGCCACACGGGTGGATTCGCGAACTGTGCTGGATAGTATGGGCGCGGAGCATTTGTTGGGCAAAGGCGATATGCTCTTCCTGCCGCCCGGCTCATCGCGGCTCACTCGTGTACACGGCGCCTACGTCTCGGAGCAGGAAACGACTCGAGTTGTCGATTTCTGGAAGAGCCAAGGCGAACCGGAGTATAGAAAAGAATTCCTCGATGCGCCCCCTTCAGATGAGGAACTAGAGGCCGCCGCCAGCGAAGACGAAGAATTTGGAGGCGAACAGGACCCAATGTATCAAGATGCTGTGCGCGTCGTGGTGGAGATGGGCAAAGCATCCACCTCTACACTGCAGCGTCGGCTGAAACTGGGTTACGGAAGAGCGGCGCGCATTTTGGACATCATGCAGCGCGATGGAATTATCGGACCGCCCGATGGACCACGGCCACGCGAGGTTTTGAAACGGCCGGATTGGCTGAAGGAATTAGAACTGCGCTAACGGTCAAATAAATAGTTCAGGGAATATTCCGAAGTATTCTGCCAAAGCCTTTGCCCCGCTTTGCCGGTCGCCTGAATTTGGCAAAAGGGACGGGGCGTTCTGACACTTTCGCCAAAAACGAAGTGCTCACTTCAAGCTGTCCCCTTCAGGAAAAGTTATTGAATCAACGCCGCGCCGCGGAAGGCTTGACCCACGTGCAAAACTGCCGAAATAGCTCGCGTGTAGTTCATGCGCATCGGCCCGAGCACGGCCACATGCGTGCGCAAGCCGTTTTCCAGCTCAAACCGCACCCCTATCAGCGATAACTCACTCATACTTGGATGCACCTCCGACAAGCCTATCTGGATCGCCAGTTCCCCATCCCGTTGCTCCAGAAACTGCTCCAACAACTGTAGAATGCGCTTCTTCTCTTCCAGCGCCCGGAACAACTCCCGCATATGCTCACGCGTCAAGTGCAAATCCAGCCCAATCAGGTTCACCGCACCGTCAAAGTGAATCTCCGGCATTAACCCGAGGTCGAGCAAACCTTCGGCATAGAATACCCGCACCCGCTTCAGAATCGCGTCGAAAGCCGCGCTCTCGAGATCCAGCCGGCGCTTCAACTCGCGATGAATATTTGGCAACACCCAACCACCAAAATTGTAGTTGATGTAATTCCGGATGGACGTCAGATCGTCCTGCGAAATGTGCTCGTTCATTTCGACAACCTTATTCCGCACCATCCTATCCCGCGTCATCACCACCATTAAGATCCGTCGATCCGGTAATGCCAGCAACTCGACCGAATCGAGTGTCTGATTCCCAGTCGGGATCGCCGCCGCAATCCCAAAATTCCGGGTAATCTCGGTTAATAGCTTCGAGGACCGTTCGATCCGCGCTTCTACCCCACCCGCACCGCGAATTTCCACCTGTAGCCGGTCCAACTCCGATTGCACCAGTCGGCTCCCAAACAGTGTTTTGACATAGCTTTGGTAGGCAGTTCCGGTAGGCACTCTTCCCGCAGACGTATGTGGCTGAAACAAATACCCTTCCTCAAGCAAGTCCGCCATCATATTGCGGATGGATGCAGGACTCATTGGATACTTGCGAGCAATGCTGCGAGATGCCACCGGCTCTCCGGTCTCAATGTAATTCTCAACGATGGCATGTAGAACGTCGAAGTGACGAGGTGTCAGGTTCTCGAGATGGCTCATCGGTCTAGTTCAACCCAGCAGAATTGGCGTCTGTGAGTGCCAGCTTATACATCGGCAGCGCCCTATGTCTTGATTATAGAGCGTGAAGCATTAGCGGTCCGATGTCAAGACTTCACCCATTTGAAAAGTTTTATTCCATAGCTGCCTCAACCACTTTGGCATGCCGCCAGAGCCGTTCCAGATCATAAAAAGAACGTGCCGTTACCGAGAAAATATGGACGAGGAAATCGCCATAGTCCATCAAGATCCACTCCCCAGGATTGTAACCTTCAATGCTGACCGGGCGTTCCCCCATTTCCTTAAGACCGGTTTCGATCTCGTCGCAGACGGCATGTCCCTGCCTGGCATTTGCCACAGAACATAGAACAAAATAATCGGTAAAAGATGTAACCTCTTTTAGGTCAAGTACTTTGATCTCCGTAGCCTTCTTGGCTGCGGCGCACCGCGCTGCCATGAGCCAATTGGGAATTTCTTCGGACGGGGTGGTTTGAGAGCGGCGGGGCAGACTCGTCTGGACTATTCTCCTGGCCCCAGAGTACTACAATAGGGGAGGATGCGTAAACGCTCAACTTTACGCACCCGGTCTGTGGCGCTGCCTTTATTGGTAGCAACCATGCTGGGTGCACAAGCTGCGCGCGGAAGTGAGACCCCCCTACCTGCTTCAAGCGAGCTTTCGAATGAATCAGTGGACCGAGCCCGCGGTAACGTGGCCCGAATCCAAACTTTGGTGGGGGAAGGTAGTCTTCCCAAAAGCAGTTTAGACGAGGCGGAATCTCGCCTGGCCGACGTGAGAGACGAGGCCACCTTAAAGGAGACTTTATATAGTTCGACAAAGCTGGCCGACCTGACGGCCGACCAGCAATCTCAAATGTTAGCGGCAGCCCAGCGCCGGCTCGACCGGCAGTCTGCCGTTGTCTGCGAACGGCAGAGGCTCTTGGAAATGGGGGTCATTGCGAAGGCCGAAATGGTTTCTACCAACACCGAGTTGGAAACCAGGCGGCACGTGGTGGAATTGGCGCGTGATCGGATTCGCTTGATCGCCACCCAGCAGCAAATGGCGCAAGAAGAGCAAAGTTTGGAACGCGCTCTCGAGTCCGGCACCTCGCGCAAGGCAATGTTGAAGTTCGATGGCTCCGGGCATTTTGACAAAAATGACTTTGGCCTCATCGCGACTGAGTTTGAGCAGCAGTTCCACTATCCACTGCCGGTCACGGCTCGGGGGCAAACGTCGTTGCACCAATCGCTCGGGCTGGATCACCGCGGTAAGATCGATGTCGGCTTAAATCCGGAAGAGCCAGAAGGCATCTGGTTGCGGCACTTTTTGGAAGACCATCAAATTCCCTTTATCGCGTTCCGGGCAGCGGTTCGGGGAGCGGCGACGGCGCCGCACATCCACCTGGGCACCGGCAGCTCGCGAATTGTAGGTTTAGTGCAACGATAAGATTGTGGTTCATGTCTGGCTCAGCCGAACGCATTCTTATCTCTTCAGAACAGATTCAAAAGCGCGTACAAGAAATGGCGGCGCAAATTGAACTCGATTATCCGGACGGCCCCCTTTATATCGTTTCGATTCTAAAGGGGGCCTTTATTTTTGTGGCTGATCTGGTGCGCGAGTTGAAGCGTCCATCGGTGCGCATCGAGTTTATGGCCATATCGAGTTATGGCAATCAGAAAACCAGTTCGGGACAGGTCAAAGTCACGCGCGATTTGGATGTCAACATCGAAGGGCAACAAGTGCTGATCGTGGAAGACATCATCGATAGCGGTGTCACGCTAAGTTATTTGAAGCGCCTGCTCGAACAGCGTCACCCAAAGTCGCTGGCGATTGCCACGCTGCTGGATAAGCCAGAACGTCGTTTGGCGCCCGTTGAAGTGAAGTACATCGGATTTCAGATCCCGGATGAGTTCGTGGTCGGCTACGGCTTAGATTATGCAGAGGATTACCGCAATCTGGGCGATATTCGAGTGCTAACGCCCTGAAACTCGGACCACCCGAACCTCAAACAATTTCGGCCACAGCTTTCCGGTAACGAATAAACGATCATGGCGGCTGTCGTAAGCGATGCCGTTGAGTACCGCATCGGGATCTGTAACGTCGCCTACTTTCAAGAGTCCTGTCGCATCGATCCAGCCCAAAACCCGCCCATCTGACGGAGCAATCCGGATGATTTTGTCAGTTTGCCAAACGTTGGCCCAAATCTCTCCGCGCACCCATTCGAGTTCGTTCAGCATGGTGATTTTGCGATTGCCATCGTGCACGGCGATGCGCCGCAATTCTTGAAGCGATTGCGCATCCCAGACGCGAATCTCGGCCGTACCATCGCTCATGTAGAGCATGTGCCGATCGTTGGTCAAACCCCAACCTTGTCCCGGATAGCTGAATTCGCGGAGGCGGCGAAGGGTCGCGGCATCGTAGACAAAGCCTTTACCGCCAAGCCATGTCAGCTGATAAACGCGGCCGGCTAAGACGCTGATTCCTTCGCCAAACAGCTTTGGATTAATGGCGATTTCGCGAACGACCTTACCACTCTGGAGCCGCTCGACACGCAGGCGCGAACGTCCTTCCATGCCGGTTCCTTCATAGAGCAACCCGTCGTGGTATTCGAGACCTTGCGTGAACGCTGTTGGGTCATGAGGAAAGACATGTACCACTTCCAAACGGTATTCGGGAGTGGCGGCTGCCAGCGTACAAACTGCCGCCAGTCCCAGTAAGAAGCGCCTTAAACCTTGGGTTTGGGCGGCGGCAATTCGCGTGCTTTGCATTCTGAAGAAAACCCGTTGCGTGCGTGTGCGCCATCGCAAAAAGGTTTGTTTTCCGCCAGTCCACAGCGGCACAAGGAGATGACGGTCCGTCCCGCTAGACCGAATTCCGCTCCCTCCGCATCGTTAATCGTGAAATCGCCTTCAATGCGAATAGGTCCGTTATTAAAGATAGTAACTTTAGCTGCCATGCATCAGAATGGTAGCATCGCAGGTAGATCCAGTGATTCAATTTATACACGATTCGGATAGGGAACTGTTTGACACAGCGATAAATTTCGGACAGAAGCAAGTCAAGCGTCTGATCGAAACCTACCCGGACTTTTATCCTATGTACACGGCGGGCGGTGCCTGGAAGCACGCCGGACCGGTTTGGGCGCATTGGTGCGACGGCTTCTTGCCCGGCATGATGTGGCTCTTTCTGAAATACATGGGCACCGACAAGCCTGAATCCAAATATTGGATGGAGCAGGCGATTCGGTACAGTAAACCGCTTGAGCCTCGTAAGACCGATCGCGAGGTACACGACCTCGGCTTTATCTTCTTTTCAACTTACTTTCGCTGGTATCAGTTTACGCGCGATGCCGCGATCCGCGACGTGGTGATTCAAGCCGGCCGTACGCTGGCGCAGCGCTTCAACGAAGCTGGACAATATCTGCGCTCCTTCGTAGCTGAAGACTCCATCTTCATCGACATCATGATGAACGTCGGCATCATCTTCTACGCCGCGCGTGAAACGAATGACAAGCGTCTGCGCGAGATTGCCGTCCGCCATTGCATTACCACGCGCCGCTGCCTCGTGCGGGGCGATGGTTCAACGGCCCACGAAGGTATTTTCGATCAGGAAAGTGGCGAGTTTCTAAGGCAGTCCACGCAGCAAGGTTTTCGCGGCGATTCGTGCTGGTCGCGCGGATTAGCGTGGTCGCTCTATGGGTTTACCGTTTCTTACGAATACAGCCGCGATCCGCGTTTTTTGCAAACTGCGGAAGCTTGCGCCGATTTCTACATCACACACACACCTGCAGATGGCGTGCCACCGTGGGATTACAACGCGCCTGCGGAAAACCGCGGAGTGATTGATTCTTCTGCGGCAGCAATTGCAGCGGCGGGCCTGTTTCGCTTGTGCCGACACAGCGGCGATCCCATGAAGGGGCACTTTTACTGGTCTACCGCGATTCACATTTTGCGTACCTTGTGCACAAAGTATCTGGCGAACGGCGATCCCAAATGGGGCGGCATTCTCAAGGGGGGCGTTTACCATTTACACAAGGGCTTAGGCGTCGATGAATCAGTCATGTGGGGCGAATACTTTTTTGTGGAAGCTCTGGAGCAAGCGTTACGAGTGATGCGGGTGGGCAGTCCACGGATTGTGAATCCAACAGCGGTGATGGTGAATTAAGATACACATGGATCACTTGTTAGTGCTCTCTATCGTCTGTGCTAGCGGCCCTTTATTGATAAGCGCGTGCAGCATCTTGATCATGTCCCATCAGATTGGTTCACGGGTTGATCTGCGAAGCGGCGAGATAAAAAGACTTCCCAAAGCCAACAGGTAAAAAACTCCGCCGATACAGAGCGTCAACCTCAACCCCAGATAGATCGCCAGAAACATTGCCGCCGCCGAACCTAGGACGCTGGACGCCGCATTCACGGACCAAGCCCATCTCACCGCCGGTGGCATGATTTTTTCCAGTAGCGTCAGCCCTGTCGGAAACGGCATTCCCATGGCGAATCCGACCGGCGCGATCATTAGCACCGCAATCAAAATCTTTAGCCCTAATGGCAGTGCCACGCCACTCTCGCTTACCGGTCCTACCGCGAACGATAACACCAAAACCGCAACCGCCACGAACACCAAGACCGTGCGCAGATTCACGATTGGGCCGATCAACCGCTTACTCGCAAAGCTCCCAAGGCCGCTCGATAACAACATCGAAAAGATAATCACTGTCAGGGCGTAGGTGGGATGTCCCAGAAATAATACAAACTTCTGAATCAGCGCGACCTGAATGAGAATGTAGCCTGCACCAATAAAGAGAAAGTACAGTAGCGCGCGTTTCGCACCCGGCTCACTCGGCAGCGACGACCTCAACAGCAACGGCGGCAGCGCCAGTATGACCAGCGTCGCCACAATGCTAATCGCCACCAGTCCAAACAACACCGGCAACGCATTGTTCACCTTGTAATCGGCTGTATCCCGCGATGCGTGCAATACGAATCGCCAAAGATCACGTGGCTGCACGGTGTAGAAGAAGAACGGACGGTCGTCACTCACAGGCCGCACATCAAACTGATAGCTCTCGAAGAAGTGCGCCGGTGAACTGGTCTCTAGAAGAGTCCGGAAGGGCGTGTCATGAGCCGTGCCGGGCAGATAAACAACTTCCATCTTGGCGATCTCCGCCGCGTTGCGAATTTTCTCAATGTCGCCATCCGTCAGTGCACGGCGTCCGACAAGAATCGTATCCTGCGCGCCCCAGCCTTTCAGCTGTTGCAAATGCTCGCGTATCACTGCGATATGCCGCGCCGCATCAGTTTCACCCATTTGCTCTAGCGCTGCGCGTGCGAGTGCTACTACGCGCAACGATTCACGCGGTGGATCAAAGCCCCAGCGGGTGAACGACATCACGCCGTCGTCCGTCAAATGCGACAAGTAATCGACAAAAGCATTCGTTGTGTAGAGATTGTTCTCGCTCAACGCAAACGCACCTGCCGCAGTCGAGGCCCAAGTATCCACCAAGGTAGCTTGCAACACTTGAAACCGCTGGCTCGACCGGCGCACAAACGAACGGCCATCTTCAATGTGAATGTGGACTTCCGGGCGGAAATACAGCCGGTTGCTGTATTGCGGAAACCTCTTTTTCATGATGACGTCCGCGATGATGGGGTTGATCTCAACGCCCGTAATATTTTTGCTGCCCGAAGCCAGTGCCCGCGATACGTCCCAGCCGCCGCCCGGACCGATGATCAACGTCTTTGCACCCGGCCGCAAAAGATACGCGAAGCCTGGACCGCCGTAAGAAAGATCAAACTTCTGGTCGGGGGTGAGATGCGCGAAATCGAAACGCGCCACGCCAGTCGCTGCGTCCGCGTCAATCACGATGCTCTTCATGGTGCTACCCGGTTCGGGCTTCAAAGCAATCCGCGAGAACTCGTTCCACTTGACGAATTCTTCGTCCTTGATCGGCACGCCCTTGGCAGTTTTCACTTCGATCAGGAAGAATTTGTAGTTATACGTGATCAGTCCAACCAACAACAATCCGAACAGTACGCCCAGAATGCGTCCGCGGGGTGAGCGCGCGAGATGAAACCAGATGGCTGCTGACACGGCGAATAAAACCGCCGCTACCAGGATTGTGTTAGGGCCGCCCAGCCATTTCAGCAGCGGCACGAGCACTGCGCAACCACCGGCGGCGCCAAGCAGATCGTAAAAATAAACCCGATCAACGCGTTTGATCGTCTCCGCGATTGCCAGGGAAATGATCGTGCCCGAAAGGACAAACGGAACCGCGGCCACAAAATAGGCCGCCATCATAGACGGTGCGTCCATCTTGCCGCCGGGGTTTAACAAGTACGCCAGACAAGCGACTATCGCGAGTGAGTTGGTAATCGCAAGTCCGCCGAGCTTGGCATAGAGTGAGCCTTGCCACCCGGCAACGACATACGAAAACACACCTCCGGCCCCCAAACCGAAGAGGGCTATAGAAATGGCCAAGAACGCGAAATGGTAGAAGTAGACTACCGAAAAAACGCGCGTGAGGGCGAGTTCAAGGAGGAGTGTAGCGAGCGAAGTGGCCGCCACGCCAAAATAGACTTGCGGCCAACGTCTCCGTTCGATGGAGGGCGCGGCTTCACGGACTGTATCGAGCGGTGACAACCTTCTATGTTAGAGGACGCGCACTTTGGCACGTCAGGTACGTGCTGAATTGTCGCGCGATCCTATCTCAACAGGCATTCAGGCCGCAGCAAGATGCCGTTTTCTCCCGAGGGGACAGCCTGAAGTGAGTCCTTCGTTTTTTGGCGAAAGAACCTCACTGGTGTGTCCCTTTCCTATCTTTGGCCCCCATGCATGGCGAAAGGTGAAGGGGGCGTACAACAACCAATTTTCGCCCGGTCGGTGCGCGCTCGGTCTCACATCCCTGCCAATACAAGTCTGAATCGCCCAAGCGGCCGCAAAAAGCTGAAATCGGAAAAGGGACGGCTCACTTTAGGCTGTTCCCTTGGGAGAGATACCCCGCGATCCGGCGCGCGATCCGACCACTCGCATGTCCGTCGCCATAAGGATTGTGCAGCCGGGCCATCCGTTCATACTCCTTCGGATCTTCAAGCAAACGCACTGCCTCCCGCACAATAGCTACCCCATCCGTTCCCACCAACTTCACCGTACCCGCCTCCACCGCTTCGGGTCGCTCAGTTTTCTCCCGCAACACCAAAATCGGCTTCCCCAGCGACGGTCCCTCTTCCTGCACGCCACCGGAATCCGTAATCAGCAAGTATGCACGCCGCATCAGATCGACAAATGGCGAGTAATCCAACGGGTCAATCAACAGAACATTCGCCCGGCCCCGCAAGATCTGGCCCACGGCACGCTCCACGTTGGGATTCGGATGCACCGGCCAAATAATCTGCACATCGTCGCGCCGCGCTAACTCAGCAATTGCCTCGCAAATGTTCACAAACCCTTCGCCAAAGCTCTCGCGGCGATGCGCCGTCACCACAATAAGCTTGCGTGAAGAATCGATAGGCAAGGAGACGCCACTCAACTGCCCAGCTTCGAGCGACGCGCGAATCGACAGCACTGCGTCAATCCCTGTATTGCCGGTTACTTCAATTCGATCAAGCGCGACACCTTCATCCCGTAAGTTTTGCGCCGCCCACTCGGTGGCCGCAAAATGCAGCGCTGCCAGCCGCGCAGTTAAGACGCGATTCATCTCTTCCGGAAACGGGGCATCCAGATCAAACGTGCGCAGCCCGGCTTCTACGTGCGCCACCGGAACGTGCGCATAGAACGAGCACAGAGCCCCACAAAGTGTCGTGGTTGTATCGCCTTGTACAACAGTGAGCGACGGCTTCGAATCGAGAAACACCTTCTCCAATCCCGCAATCAACCGGCCGCTCAATGCTGAAAGCGTTTGGCCGGGCTGCATGAGGTCCAGATCGAAATCAGGCTTCAGCCCAAAAACCGTAAGCACCTGATCCAGCATCTGCCGGTGCTGCGCGGTTACGCAGACAACCGTCTCTACATTCTTCTGCGTCTGCAGCGCCTGTACCACGGGGCAAAGTTTAATAGCTTCCGGCCGCGTCCCAAAAACCACTAAGACGCGCGGCTTGGTTTGGCGTTGCTGAGGGATGGTGTTACTTGTGACGGTATGTGATGCGTCCCTTGGTGAGGTCATAAGGCGACATCTCCACAGTTACGCGATCACCTGCTAAAACTCTAATGCGGTTACGACGGAGCTTACCGGCAAGGTGGGCTAAGACCGTTCGGTCCTGGTCCAACTGCACACTGAATAGTCCGGCAGGGAACTTTTCAACCACTGTTCCTGTTACTTCAATACTGTCTTCTTTGCTCATTCGCCTCCAGATTTTGGAATGCGGATTCGTCAATCGCGTAAGAGATCTGAAAAAATCCGCTATCTGCGAGTATAGCGCAGAATAACTCCTATTCAGTTGTAGTAAAAAGCTCGCGATTTCATACGGTAATCGATCGCGGAAAATCGCTCGCACGGCAAAATTCGAGCCAGCATACCGCCGATTTCTCCGCCGTGGTGAAGCGTTTGGTTTAACCTAGTTCGGGAAGTAAGTATTTTGAAATGAGTGGCACACCACCACACAGCGAATTCCGCAGGAAGAACATTCTAGTCGTTGGAGCGGGCCGCGGCATCGGCAAGCGCATCGCCCTAGGTTTCGCACATCATGGAGCTCGCGTGGCGCTTGTCGGTCGCAGCAAAGCCGAAATAGATTTAGCTCATATCGAGATCGAACAAGCAGGTGGGAACGCTCTTCGCATTCGCGCGGATGTTACCGACCCGGAGCAACTAACACTGGCCGTCAATCGCGCTTGCATTACATTCGGTGCTCCAATTGATGTCCTGATCTGTGCGGCCGGCATTCCCGGCCCGTTGCAACCGTTCCTCCAAACCCCTATCAAAGCCTGGACAGAAACGATTCAAGTCAATCTGCTCGGCGTGACCCATTCCTGCCGCGCGGTGCTCCCTTCGATGATCGAGAAGCGCGCCGGGAAGATCATCGCACTCACCTGCGATAGTGACTCGCTACCAAAGGCAAACTTTTCCGCCTACACCACCTCAAAAACTGCTGTTGTGAGATTTGTAGAAGCTCTCGCCGCCGAAGTCGCCGACCACAACGTACAAATGAACTGCTTCGATCCAGGTCCGGCTTACACCAATCTGACCGATGAAATTATTCGCGCTGAAAGCCGGCTGGAGGCGCCGGTCGTCGCGGCTGCCAAAGAAACACGGCGCACGGGCGGCGTATCGGCCGACCTCCAACTGGCCATGATCTTTTTTCTGGCATCTGAACAAAGTAATCACATAACCGGCAAACTTATTCATGTTACGGACGACTGGCAAAAGCTCAAGAACGCCACACTGCGTCCAGATGCGCTCACGCTAAGGCGTCTCTCCTCAAAATAGGTCTGTCTTCTGATCTACCAGTCCCAAGTTTATCCGCTTTGCTGGGACTAGTACTAATTCTTGAGAAATTTTTGCATCTTCGGCCCCTTTTGTAGCGTGAGCTCTGCTCAAAATGGTAAGCTCAAAACTCCCCACAAGTGGTTTGAAGGGGTCAACACTTGTTCAGATTGCTCAAATCAACTTGCGCAAAATGATGATACTAAGGCCTAGCCACTGTTTTCGCCTCCGCGGAATCGGATTGTCCGCAGTTCTCAGCATTGTCGCCAGCTTATTGCCCCCATGTACTTACGCCTCTTCTAACGATGAGGTTGAGGTCCGTCTAAAGACGCCCATAACGAGTTATCGAACCAAGCTTGGTCAACCTTTTGAATGTGTCGTTCTGCGACCTTGGGTTTCTAACGGAGTTGTCATCATACCTCAGGGCGCGATCGTCCATGGTCATTTGGGGCACGTGACTTCAGTCGGCCTTGGTTTGGTGCATGAACGGGCGCAAATGGAACTTCTGTTTGACGATTTTGTCACGGCAGATGGCCGCACTTTTCCGTTAAAAGCGCAACTCCTGTCTGTCGATAACGCCCGCGAAGGACTCTCCAAGTCTGGAGCGATTCGTGGCGTAGTGGCGGCCAATCAACCGAACGAACTCTATTTTGGTTGGTGGCACTCGCCTTCGTTCAGCATGATCTCGCGAAGTCTGATCGGGCTCACCGGCATCAGCCACCAGATCGCGTCTTTATTTTCCTTAGGTCCAGCGGGCGCCGGCGGTCTGTTGGCTCTACGTCTGGCTTTGTTTCGGTTCCCCGAGCCAGAGATTCAGTATTCCCCTGGTGCCGATATTCGTCTCAAAGTAAACGCGGCTTTGCAGCAGGGCGTGCAAGAAGCACCCGTTGTCCCGCTTCCTGCGCCCGAAGGCGTCGCCGAATGGTTGCGGAAAGAACCTTTTGGCGTTGACCGCCGCGATAACCGGCCAGTCGGCGATATCGTTAACCTCGCTTTCCTCGGCTCTCGTCAACAGCTCGAACATTCTTTTTCAGGCGCCGGCTGGGTTAAAGCCGATCCGCCCACCGGCAAGAAAAAAAGGCAGGCTTACTACGCTTTTAACGCGATGCGCGCTTATGCCAACGCTCCGGTCTCGGCCCTCTTCTACAAGGGCATGCTGCCTGAGCTTGTGTTCGAAAAATCGCTTAACACCGTGGTCAAGCGCCATCATATTCGCGTTTGGTATGCGGGCGTAGTCGACGGGAAAGAGTTATGGCTGGGCGCCGCCACTCACGATGTCGGCGGTACCTTCAATCCACACTATTTCAGGTTCACTCACAAGATCGATCCTAATGTGGACGATGAACGCGACAAGATCGTCACAGACCTGCGCTTCGCCGGTTGCGCCGATCCCGAAATGCGAGTCGACCGGCCAACGGCAGCCTCCAACGGTTTGGATCGCGACAGCATTACCGACGGAGCGGCGTCTGTTCTTTCCCTGACAGATTGCGAAGTGAGCAACGCTCCTCCTTTCGTGATGGACAAGCCCGGCAATTTTGTGAGCCGCCTGGCGCGCCGCTTGATTCTCGAAGCCCGCAACCACGTCGAACGGGAAAATCCCTATTACTGGACGGTTCAACTCCTCATGCATGAGCGCCGGCACATATTACCGTCCCTGCACCAAAGCCAGAAATCCGACAATTAAACACAGCAACTGTGGTACGTTCTTAGGCGCACCCAGCCTATGATTTCTTTGCGCGCCGATATTTTTCTTTTTCTCGCCATTCCTGTCTTTGCGGCAGACTTTCGCCCTCCCGCTGTTCCTCTCGTTACCCACGACCCCTACTTCAGCATCTGGTCGATGGCCGACCATCTGAATGACGCTCCCACCAAGCATTGGACCGGAACGGTTCATTCGTTGACGAGCGTGGTAAGAATCGACGGCAAACCATTTCGTGTCATGGGCACTGAGCCCCGCGCAGTCGCGCCTTTGGAGCAAACTCACGTCGAAGTTCGCCCCACTACGACGATCTATCAATTTGCCGGCGCTGGAATTCAACTCACGCTCGCCTTCCTCACACCAGCTCTGCCCGCCGACCTCGACATCCTTTCGCGCCCCGCCACTTACTTAACCTGGACGGTGCAAGCCACCGATGGCCAGTCCCATCAGATCGAGATCTATTTTGACGCTGGCTCCGACATCTCCGTGAACACCCGAGATCAAGCCGTCGTTTCGTCGCGTTTTCGCTTGAACGGCGTAGACGTCCTTCGCGTCGGCACTCGCCAGCAGAGCATGCTGGAAAAATCCGGCGACGACCTGCGTATCGATTGGGGCTATCTCTACTCCGTCGCTCCTCCGACTGCCGGCACCTCAACGGTCTTAGCGACCCGCCCCGACGCACTCAAAGCATTTGTAGCAACGGGACATTTGCCCGAAAATGACGACCTTCGCTCGTTCCAGCCCTATGCGCAGCCCACTCCCGTGCTCGCTCACGCCTTCTCCTTCACAACAGCCGACAAATCTGTCTCGCGCTATCTGGTTATGGCATATGACGACGAGTTTTCCGTCGAGTATCTAAACCGCCGTCTGCATCCGTATTGGCGGCGCAACGGCGCAGGCACTGCTGAACTGTTAACGTGGGCCCTCCAGGACTACGAAAAGCTGCAGGAACGATGCCTGCGCTTCGACACATTGCTGATGGCCGATCTCAAAGCCGCTGGCGGCGATGAATACGCGCGCCTATGTTCCTTGGCTTATCGCCAGGCTATCGCTGCTCACAAGCTAGTCGCCGATACCGACGGCACACCACTTTTCTTCTCCAAGGAGAACTTCAGCAACGGCTCTATCGATACCGTGGACGTGACCTATCCCAGCTCCCCGTTCTTCCTGTTATTTAATCCAACGCTGCTCGAGGCCCAACTCAAGCCGATTATGGAGTACGCGAGCCTGCCACGTTGGCCATTTCCTTTCGCGCCGCATGACCTGGGGCGCTATCCGCTTGCCAATGGCCAACAATATGGCGGCGGCGAAAAGACGGAAGAAAACCAAATGCCCGTTGAAGAGAGCGGCAACATGCTCCTGATGGTTGGCGCGTTGGCCGAAGCCCGCGGCGGCGATGCTTCATTTGCCAAAAAGTACTGGGGAGTACTGACCAAATGGGCTGAGTACTTAAATGAGAAAGGTCTCGACCCTGAAAATCAACTTTGTACCGACGATTTCGCCGGCCATCTTGCCCACAATTCCAACTTATCCATCAAGGCAATCCTCGCGCTCGCGTCTTACGCCAAATTGGCCGGTATCTTAGGTCACGAACAGGTGCATAAGCAATATCTCGAACGAGCTCACACCTACGCCAATCGCTGGGTACAGCTCGCGCAGGAGGGAGATCATTACAAGCTTGCCTTCGATCAGCCCTTCACGTGGAGCCAGAAATACAATCTCGTCTGGGATCACCTGCTCGATTTAAATATTTTCCCGCCCGCTGTTGTGGAAAAGGAGCTGGTATTTTATAAATCCCACGCCAAGTTATACGGCTTGCCGTTAGACAATCGAGCCGATTACACCAAAATTGACTGGCTCGCCTGGACGGCTTCGCTGGCAGTCGCGCCCGCAGCTTTTGCCCAAATCTTCAAACCCGCCTATCAATTTGCCAATGAATCGCCCAGCCGCGTGCCACTTACTGACTGGTATGACACGAAAACGGGCAAGCAGGTTGGCTTTCAGGCCCGTTCCGTAGTCGGCGGTATTTTTATACAAATGCTAAACGATAAAGCCATTTGGAAGCGCTATGCCCAAACTCCCGCGCAATAATAGTTCCCCATTTGCCCCTTTATGCCGGTTGTATTATCGGTTAGTTTTTGTGGAGTAGTTCTTTTTAGAGTTGACGTGGGTGGGTTGCGGTTCGCTACCTTAGGTTCAGTGCTTCTGTCAGAAAAAGTTATTCAGGTCTGTCAAGAGATCGCCACCTTTACGGAAACGGACGGTTTGACCAGCCGGCCTTTATTCGCCGAAAGTATGCGGGCGTGCCATCAAGTTCTACGAACCTGGATGGAGAAAATAGGCATGCGCGCCACAGTCGACGCGGCCGGAAATTTGCGGGGCGTGTACTCTGGCGAAAGCGTTTCGGGCGAACGTTTACTCATTGGTTCGCACCTTGACGCCGTTCCCAATGCTGGTCCGTATGACGGAGTGCTAGGTGTGGCCCTAGGCCTTGCTCTGATGGAAGCTTTGGATGGCCAGCGCTTTCCGTTTGAAATCGAAGTCATTGGTTTTTCCGAAGAAAGCGGCCAGCGTTTCGGAACGCCGTTCCTGGGCAGTCGGGCTCTCGTGGGGCGCATTGACGAGCAACTCCTAGATTCCAAAGACATCAGCGACATCAGTCTGCGCGAAGCCATCGCGCATTATGGCTTAGACGCATCCGAACTGCCCGACGCAGTCCTAACTCCCGATACCTTCGCATTTCTGGAATACCACATTGAACGCGGCCCGGTTCTCGAAAGTCTTCACAAGCCGCTCGGTGTTGTCGAAGCCATCGTAGGCCGTAGCCGTTTTACGGTTGAATTCATTGGCGAACCCAGCAACTCCGGTACCACCCCGATGAACCTCCGGCGCGACGCTCTGAGCGGTGCCGCTGAATGGATCGGCATGGTTGAGCAAGAAGCCCGTTCGGTCAATGGTTTGTTCGCGACAGTCGAAAAAGTAGAGGTCTTTCCAGGCGCCACCGGCGTCATTCCGTCCAACGTCACCATGAGCGTCGATATGCGCCATCATTCCGATAAAACGCTAAACGGCACCATCGCCCGTTTGCTTGAAAAGGCTCGCCACGTTGCACAGAAGCGCCGCCTGCGATTCGATTTCCACCGCAATCTGGATCACCAGGCAGTTGTTATGCATCCAGGCCTGGTCCATATCGCCGAACGGGCACTGCGCCTGGCTGGTTGTCCCTCATCCCATCTGGTCAGTGGCTATGGCCACGACGCAATGATCCTTGCCGAAAAAATCCCGTCCGCCCTCATCTTTGTCCGCACGCCTGACGGACTTTCTCAACATCCGGGCATGCAAATTAGCCCGCCCGATGTGGAACTCGCCATCTCCTCCGGCCTTCATTTCCTTAAGGAACTGACGGGTTTTTCCCGCAAGACGAGCATCTCGGCCTACGCCTGAAAGCCAGGTTTCAGGACGTCACCTTAGCCGCTTTCATTGATTCAGGGGATGGAAGTGCGGTACAACTGTTAAGCGCGCGTATTCTTACGTGCGCCCACGATAGTAAAAAAAACAAAAAAGAAGTCTTAGGAGGCTTTGATGAAGGGTTTTAGAGCATTTCTGATGCGGGGAAACGTCGTCGACCTGGCAGTCGGCGTAACGATCGGTACGGCATTCACAGCAGTTGTGAAAGGTCTGACCGATAGCTTACTCGCTCCGCTCATTGCAATGGTAGTAGGCAAATCTGATTTTTCGAAGGTTGCCTTCGACGTGAACGGAACACAATTTCCGATTGGATTGCTGATTCAAGCTACGGTGGTCTTCGTCCTGACCGCAGCGGCAATTTATTTTTTCGTTGTATTGCCCATGAATGCCTTTACGGCGCGCATGAAGCGCGGCGAATTACCGCCCGATCCCACTACCAAGAAGTGTCCTGAATGCTTGAGCGAAATTCCGATTGCAGCGCACAAATGTGCGTTTTGCACTTCCGTCGTTGCGTAACTGTTTTTTGCGAGCGGGCAGCGCAACTGCTGCCCGTGGTATTTTGACCTTCACCGCGCTTTTGGGCAATCGTGTACTATTGACAACCATGGGGCTTCGGAGATGACCAAGAGCAAGTCGTCCATTATTTTTGTATCCATTTTTTTGAGCCTTCTGGGTTCTCCCTTTCTCGCTGGCGCGCAAAACACTACTTCGAAAACCGCACCGCAAAAGCAAGACGCCACCTACACAAATCTGATTAAAGAATATTTGCAGGATCCCCGCGTCTCAACCGAACTGGTGGATCATCTCCCGGCGTCCGACACGGTGCCCAATCCACTTGCATTTTTCGGACACATCCCCGGCACTCCCGGCGAACTAACTTACGCGAAAGATATCCACCGTTATTTTGATGCTCTCGCTGCCAATTCGCCGCGCGCCCGTTATTGGACAATCGGCAAAACAGAAGAAGGCCGCGATCAGGTTGTGCTCGCCATCGCCGATGAGGCCACTTTGCGCCACCTGGACGATTACAAAGGCATGCTGGCGGCGCTCACCGATCCGCGCAAGACCTCGGAGAAAGAGGCTCAGCGTCTGATCAGAACAGCCAAGCCGCTCTATTGGATCACCAGCGGCATCCATTCGCCCGAAACGGGCGGGCCGGAAATGCTGATTGAGTTGGCCTATCGCCTGATCGTCGAAGAGACGCCGTTTATTCAAACCATTCGCAACAATGCCATCGTCTTCATCACACCGGTTGTCGAAGTCGATGGCCGCGAGAAGGCCGTCGACACTTACTATTACGGCAAAAGAACTGGCAAACCGCGGCCGCCTCTGATGTATTGGGGGAAGTATGTTCAGCACGACAATAACCGCGACGGCATCGGTCAATATCTGAAGCTCACGCAGAACATTACGCAAACGTTTCTAGAATGGCATCCCACTATATTGCACGATCTGCATGAAGCGCAGTCGTACTTGTATGTGTCCACCGGCACCGGGCCTTACAACATTTCGCTCGATCCAATTCAAAGCGATGAGTGGTGGCTGCTCGCCGAAACAGAAGTGATGGAAATGGCTAAGCGCGGCGTCCCCGGCGTTTGGACGTATGGTTTTTACGATGGCTGGGTACCCAATTATTTGTTCTGGATCGCGGTGACGCACAATTCATTCGGGCGCTTTTACGAAGTGCAGAGCTATGGGCCCGATATCAACAAAAATCTGCGCCTTCCAGCGAGCACTACCAGCCGCGAATGGTTTCGTCCGAATCCGCCGCTGCCGGCTATCGCGTGGGGTCCGCGCAACAACGTCAATATCCAGGAATCGGCTCTGTTGATTGCTCTGAACCAAGTTGCAAAATCGAAAGAACTCTACCTCGAAAACTACTGGCTCAAGAATAAGCGCGCCGTAGACAAAGGCGTCAACGGTCCTGTGTACGGCTGGGTGATCCCGGCCGCACAGCGCCGGCGGGTCGAAGCCGCAGCAATGGTCAACGCTCTTCGCAGGCAAGGGCTGGAGGTTCATCGGGCGAACGCAGCCGGCAAAACGGGTTCACTCGACGTCGCGGTGGGCGATTTCATCATTCGCGCCGATCAACCCTATCGCACTCTGGCCGACATGTACTTTTCAGTGCAGAACTACCCGCTGGCGAATCCGCGCGCTTATGACGATACCGGCTGGACCATGCAGTATCTGCGGAACGTAAAGCTCAGCCCGGTGAATGTGAAATCCATTCTCGATTTGCCCATGACTCTTCTCACCGCCGATGCCACAGTCGACGGAACAATTGAAGGCGCCGGCGACACGCTGATTGTCGATCACACGACCGATAACACGCTGATGGAATTCCGCTTCCGATTTCCCGCTGTGAAGATGTTAGCCGCAGAAGACGACTTCGAAGCCGCTGGCCATCCGTTTCACGCCGGCGCTTTTATCATCCCCGCTGCCGACCGGGCGAAGCTCGAACCGGCGATCCATGAGCTTGGCCTTTCGGCTTTTGGCGTTGCTGCCGCGCTTACCGTAAGAACCCACGAATTAGACGTTCCGCGGATCGGCTACGTTCACTCCTGGTCGCGTACGCAAGACGAAGGCTGGGTGCGCGCGGCGCTCGATGCTTACGGCGTGCCCTACACCTACTTTGCCGATCAAAAATTGCGCGAGCCCAATTTACGCGCGAAGTACGATGTCATTCTTTTCCCGCATGTGGGCGGCACCTCACAATCGCAAGTGAATGGCATTCCGCTGGCCGGCAAAGATCCGATTCCTTACAAGACGACAGACATCACGCCTAATCTCGGCATTAACGACCAAAGCGATGACATTCGCGGCGGCATGGGTCTCGAAGGTCTGGCCGAGCTTGCCAAATTTGTGCGCGCCGGCGGGACGCTGATTACCGAAGGTTCAACGGCATCGCTGATGATCGACTACGGCTTGGCTAATGGTTTGTCGGTAGAACATCCGGACGATTTGGCCGCGCGTGGCACCATTCTGCGCGGCAACATCATCGATCACAAGAGCCCACTTGCTTATGGCTTCGATGGCAAAGATTTGCCGGTCTATTTCAATCAAGACCCGGTGATTGCTCTCTCACAGGGCGCATTCTTCGGGGGGTTTGGAGGCGGCGCGTCCACGTTCGGTCAGGTGATCACACCCAACGCCAATCCCGTTCACATTTCCCCCTATGAAGGCAACGACGCATCGCCAAGAGCGCCCGAGCCTTCTTCTTCAAGCAGCGATGACGGCCCCCGCCAGCGCTCCTGGTCGATGGGTCCCGAGGCTGAAGACGTGCGGCCACGAGTGATTATGCAGTTCCCAGCTAAGGCTGACGACATGCTTCTTTCGGGCATGCTCTCTGGCGGCCAACATCTGGCAAATCGCGTTTTGCTGGCGGATGTCCCGCTCGGTAAAGGACACATCGTGATTTTTGCTTTGCGGCCCTTCTGGCGTTGGCAAACGCAGGGAACTTTCTTTTTGCCGTTCAACGCGATTCTCAATTGGAACGATCTCGATGCGGGTAAGACCGAAGGACGGCGAGCGCGTGGCCCGAATAGCGCAACCAACGGAGCTGTCCAGTAAACTAAGAGATTGATTTTTCCGCGCATCTTTCTGGTCTGCAGCCTGTGCACGGTCGCCGCTCTCGCTCAGGGAAATTACGAGGTGCAGATTTATGGCTCGGATACCATGGCGCCCGGCCAAACCATGGTGGAATTGCACAGTAACTTCACCGCCCAAGGCAGCAAGACAACAATCGACGGCACCTACCCGACGAACCATCAGGAACACGAAACTGTCGAAATCACGCAAGGATGGAACGACTGGTTTGAAACCGGCTTCTATATTTTCACCAGCATCGGGCCGAATGGGCAAGGCTATCAATGGGTCGGCGATCATTTCCGCCCACGTGTTCGCGTTCCCGAAAAGTGGAAGTGGCCGGTCGGCGTAAGTCTATCTCTCGAAGCTGGCTATCAACGCGCACGCTTCTCCGCAGATACCTGGACCCTTGAGATTCGGCCCATCATCGATAAGCAGATCGGTCCGTGGTACCTGGCCTTCAATCCGGCTGCGGATCGGAGTTGGCACGGTCCCGGGGTGTCGCAAGGACTTGTCTTTGAACCCGGCGTTAAGGTCGCTTACAGCTTCAACAAACAAATTGCCGGCGGTTTTGAATACTACGCTTCGAACGGGCCCATCACTGGTTTCGATCCGATTGGACAACAACAACAACAGTTTGTTCCCGCCATCGATTTGGATCTCAATCCGGACTGGGAGTTCAACTTTGGCGTCGGCGTGGGTGTTACGCACAGCACGGACCATCTGCTTATCAAGATGATTCTGGGCCGCCGCTTCGATTTTTTCGGCAAGAAACGCCCGCAACCTTAAGCACCGTGCCGGCAAGGAGGACAGCTAAGCATAGGTCTCGCTGCGAGACACGTTGGGAGAAGCTGTCTCCCCTCCTTTACGGTCGGAAATTTTCGGAAAAATGACTGTAAAAGACGTGCCAGGCGCGTTGCCTCTCTCTAACCTTCCATCGAGCTGCCCAACTAATAAGTTGAGCAGGCGCAATCCGAGACTGGCACCTGTTTGGAGGTCCAGTCCGGGAGGTATTCCCACTCCTCGATCCGTAACCGTTAGCTTCACTTCGCCGTTTTCCTCGACGAGGCCGATGAATACCTCGCCTCGCCCTCCTGGATAGGCATACTTTATAGCGTTTGTTACCAATTCGTTCAAGATCAGACCGCAGGGAACTGCCTGCTCGACCGCCACTTCCACTGGCGCCAGATCCACTTTGTAGCTCAGACCGGGGGCGAGCGTATAGGATGAGAACATCTGGGAAACCAGCTTACGAGTGTACTGCGCAAACTCAACCTTATTGACGTTTTCATGCCGGTAGAGCAGATCATGGATGGCAGCCATCGACAGGACACGTCGCTCGCTATTCTTCAGTTTCTGAGCCAATTTCGGATCGTCCGAAGAGTCGGCCTGCATTGCGAGCAAACTCGCCACAACCGTCAGATTGTTTTTCACCCGATGGTGAACTTCTTGGAGTAAGGCAGCTTTCTCCTCCAACGAGCGTCTCAGCGCCTCTTCAACTATTTTCTGTTGGGAAATATTCCGGACGATCTTCGCGGCCCCAACTATCCGACCATCGTTGTCTTTTATGGGTGAGATCGACACGGAAACCGGAAGACGGTCGCCCGATTTTGAAACCCTTTCCGTTTCATAGTGCTTCACCTGGTGGCCCTTTGCAACCAAGCCAAGGAGCGTCAACTCCTCTTTCATCCGCTCGGGAGGAAATATCTTAAGGATACTGCGGCCTACCATCTCCTCGGAGGCATATCCAAAGAGCCGCTCCGCACCTTGATTCCAACTGGTTACGACACCATTTAGATCCTTGCTAATGATGGCATCGTCGGAACACGTTACGATCGACGCGAGATATTGAGTTGCGTGTTCCGCTCGTTTGCGGTCCGAGATGTCGCTGTTTATTTCAACCACTGTGTGGGAGCCATCAGTACTGGTCTTAAGCAGCCAGTGACTCGCCACCTCGAGAGGCCGCCCATCTTTTCTTCTATGCCGAAGTTCGCCTGTCCACATTCCATTGCTGAATAATGCGCTCTCGATCTCTGTCAGCTGTCCGGGAAACTGCGTTTGCAGCAAAGAGTGGCTAACGCGTCCTAAGGATTCAGCAGCCGACCATCCATAAAGAAGCTCATTACCGTGTGACCAGAAACGAATGGTTCCGTCCAGATCACGTACGCAGACGTTTGTCAGCTCCAACGCTTCTAACAGATGTCGAACACCATCGGAGCCCAAATCGCCAAAACTCTTTGACTCGTTCATATTCCTCAACTGTTCCGGGTTGTGCGAGCGTTTGAAAAAAACGAGCGCATTCCGAACCGCAAAGGAAGTGCTCGCGTTAGGTTTTCACGACGGGGACCTGCGGACGTGCGAACCGATATCACGATCCGAGTCTAAAATAGGATGACTAATGCGAGTTTAAAAAGCCTTATCAGCATGACATAGAGGCCAAGCCTAAAGGTCGGATTACGCTATAGAACCGAATTTACATCTACTTAACAATTGTATCATTGCTAAATTGTGCTTCAATAGCGCAACGAACGGAGCTGTGCAGTAAACTGACAAGGGAAATTACGAGGTGCAGATCTATGGCTCGGACACGATCGCACTCGGCCAAACCATGATGGAATTGCACTGGTAACTTCACTGCCCAAGGCAACAAGAGAGGGCACCTATCTCTCGAAGGTGGCTAATCAGCGCGCGCGTTTCTGTGCAGACACCTGGACCCGCGGCTTGGCAAACTCGAATCCATCAGTGCATCGTGGATGGTCCCGGCGTCCCATCGGACCAAGTGCTTGCCAAAACCATGAAGATGGTAACCCGCTCTTCCGGATCTTCCCCTGCTATCACTGGCGAGCCGGGCAGATTGGCTCCCCAGCTTTTCACGGCATCACCCGAAACGAAAAACATGACATGGGGGTGCCAGCTCATGTCTTGGTCGCTGAGGTACTGCTGCTTCGCCATCATGTAGCACATCGCTCCAGGAGCTAGCGCGGTTAGTTCTTTCTTTTCGAACGCGGACGTAGTAGCTGCAAGGATCTGTGCTTTTGATTTTCCCACCAGCACGAGTTCGGTCTTCATCAGAAAGATGGGCAGAAAAGTCCGCGAGGCTGGCGGATTGAAGCAATTCGGAGCGCGCACCTTAGGGTTCCAGAATTCCGGGTCATCGGTCGCCTTCGCCCAGGACCGCTCAACGATGCAGACGAAGCCGTTCGATCCCTTCACGGCAGATGCGTAGCCAGCCCGTCGCAGCACCATCACTTCGGCTGCATCCGAAATCGATGCCGGAGCGGAACTGCGGGCCAGTGCTATCTCAGCTTTCTCGTCTGGCATCAAATACTGATCGACAGGAGCCATGACCGGATAGCGAGCCTTCGCAACTTGCCCCGGCACACACGGCGGCCAATGGAAAAGAATCGGAATAACGAATACTAACGCTCTGATCCTGGTATTGTTCTTCCCCATTCATTTTCCGATGAAGAGCGTTTTTTGAGAGATTTGAGCCGATAACCGTTCCAGCAGCGCAATGTACCGTTAATGATGGTATCCGATTCGTCCCGACACGCGCCCCTCACAGCTACCAGACTAATTTGCCGAGCGCAATCCCGTTGCGCCGAAAATCTGGTCTGCTGCCCGTTCATAGAACGCTGCGAGGCTGGGTCCTACTCTCACGCTCCACAGTCAATAGCCACGTTAGGATCGATGTGCGAATGCGGCAGAGGGACAAGCGCTTCGGCTTCTGGCGCAACGGTCCAGCACCACTAAGATGCAGAGGCAGAAGCGGCGCGGTAGGCCGGCACAAAGCTCTCGGCAACGAATTGTTCAAAAGAAGTGGGTGTGGTGTTGCGTGCAGAGCGAGGTTCGAGAGCACGGACATGACCGTTGTTTTGCGCGTCTACCATTTCGGCCATCAGGGATGCCAAACTTTTCGACATGCCCATTTGCTGCATAATGCCGGCAAATTGTTCGCTCGAAATTTCCTGGTAACGGAGGTCGGGCTTGCCGATAGCGCTGCCGATGATGGAGGTGATTTCGGTGTAGTCAAGGTCGCGCTGACCTTGCAGTTCTTGGCTTTGGTGGCCGGTGAAATTGAGTTTCAACAGAGCGTCAAGAGCGAAGCTGCCAATATCCACAGTAGCGATTAAAGGCACTTTGAGGTCAGCCTTCAAAGGACCAACGACAGCACCCATTTGCTGAATGACCCCAGCTTGTCCGAGAGTATTTTCCATGAAATAGCCGGCACGAATAAAGAGAGCGTTGAGAGTCTTAATTTGTTTAAGGCGCTCTTCGAGGAAGTGTAGGCCGAGGATGGGGCCGGTGTTGTTAGACTTATCCGCACCAAAACTGCTGAGAGCAACGATATATTTCACCGAATTGCTGTTCTCAATCGCAGTTCCATACACATCCGCAAGGGTTTGCTGGTAGGCGCGAAAGTCCGGACTTGCCATATCCGGCGGAACCATGAGGTATGCGGCTTCTACGCCCGCGAATGCTTTGGCGGCGGTGTCTTTCGAAGTAATGTCACCGACTAGAGTTTCGGCTCCGAGGGATGCGAGCGTATTCAGACGCTCGGCGTTGCGCGCGACCACACGCACTTTCTTGCCCTGCTTTAACAGGCCGTTTGCGATCACAGAACCGGTGTGACCCGTGGCACCACTTACTAGGTACATGAGTTTGCTTCTCCTCCGCTCTTGATGCTCGGCATTGGGTTCGGGATGCAGCAGGATAGCGTTGAGATCGCGGCGCCGGGAGCAACAAGGGCAACTTGAACCCGATGTACTCCCGGACGAGAATGCTTAGCTCTGCATGGAACGTCTAAACAAAACCGAGATTGTACTCATTCGCGCTAAAGTTAGTTAAATTTGGGAACACTCCCAGCAAATTACTAACTCCAAACCATTGCGCCAGAGTTGCGCCGTATTGATCGAGCGAAGTGGTGGGAATCCAGTTGCCGCGGCTTTCGGCATCGCTGGCGCCGCCCAGAGCCAGAGTGGGAAACTGTCCGTAAAGACCGCCCTTCACGGCTCCTCCGACAACCATGTGATGTCCACCCCAGGCGTGGTCGGTACCGCCGTTGGTATTCGGTTGGAAAGTGCGATTGAACTCCGATTCGGTGAAGAGTGTTACGTCGTTGGCGGCGGAAATGGTGGAGTCTGCCATGGCTGTGGAGAACGCGGAAATCGCGTCGCTGAGCTGCTGGTACAGAGCGGTCTGCGAATTCAGTTGATCGGTGTGCGTGTCGAAGCCGCCTAAGGATGCAAAGAAAATTTGGCGGTTTGCTCCGAGTTGCGTTCGAGCGCGGATGAGCTGCGCTACTTGGGCTAGCTGCTGACCTAGACCAGTCGCTGGGAAAGCAACCGGAAGCGCTGTGGTGCTGACCGCATTCTTCACCAGCGCAGCCATCTCAATCGCACCTTGCAGCACGGTGCCCGAAGCTTGCACCAGCGTTACGCCGCTATCCAGTTTGAAAATCTGTTGCAGAGCTGCGTCGCGCGCCGTGGCCGCGGCCGAGCCATCTTCACCAAGCAAACCGAATCCGTCGCCGCTAATGGAAGCTTGGAGCGAAGTTTGCCCCACCAGCAGCGTACTGTTGCCAGCTACCGAGATGCCGGTGGCGCAGCTTTTCGCGGTTGCCGGCGGGAACAAATCGGCTACGCGTCCGCCCCAGCCCGTCGTTAGGTTCTCAAGTGGAGCAGCCGTCTGCCATTCTTGTTGCTGATCCGCATGCGAGTACAGATTTGCGGGAGCCTTGCCCGATCCGGTTTGATACTGGCTGCGTGTCAGCGGCGCCACCAAGGTGCCGACGTTGAAGTTCAACGCCACTTTGCCTTTGGCATATAGACTCTCCAACGCCGTCATGCTGGGGTGCAGGCCATAACCCGTAGTGCCCAACGCCAGCGGGTTCTTGATTGCCAAGTTTGCTCGCAACGTAGTGTATTGCGAAGCCGCTTGTCCGCTCATCGGAATCACCATATTATTCGAGTCGTTGCCCCCAAAAAGGAACACGCAAACCAGCGCCTTGTAGTCGGATGGCGCGCTTTGGGCGAAAGCGGAAATCTTGCCCAGGTGGCCAAGGCTGGCGGCAGCGCCCACCGTAGTGGCGAGCTTAAAGCCTTTGTTCAGAAGGAATCGGCGGGAAAATGCTTTGGGTCTCATGGTTGTCATCTCTCTTTTCTCTTCTGTGCTGATTAATGCTGTACCTGATATTGCGGCGATACTGCTACCAGATAGACCGCGTTGCGAGCGCGTGTATTCGAGTCGCTGGTAGCCAGCATGGCTGGCATGATTGCACTGAGCATGTCGGAAGGCATTGGTATGCCCAGAAGCGCTTGGCTCACTGCGTTCAACATGACGGTCAAGCTCGCTGTCTGGGTTGTCGCATTCGTATCGGACGCTAATTGCTGGAAGTTAGTCAAATCGACAACGATATCGCTGCTGATCTGGTTTTGGACGGCCCGGTACACGTAGTTAGCTCGATAAAACGCGGTGGATTGGCTCAGGATCTGGAATTCCGGCGCCACCGTGTTCGTGCCAGGCAGCCTGTAAAAGGGCGAGTAGTAGTTGAAGACGCTGGGGGACGCGAACAGATCTTGCCCCATGTTTGTCGTGCTACTTTCCAAGGGCGGTGAATAGACTATGTTGGCATTTAAAGCCCTAAGCAGCGCTACTGTGAACAGGACAGGCTCGGTCAGATGGCCTTGGTCGGAAGCGAGCGTTGAACCATTGTTGCCGGCTGCCTGATCGGTGAGGATCGCAGTGACTGTTTGTTTGAGGTCGCCGCCAGACTGAGCAAACACTGCAGCCACTCGGCTGACATAGGCGGGTGTTGGATTGCCGGTAACCAAATGCTGGATCAAGCGCAGCGAGACGAACGGCGCAATATTGGGCAGACTGCTTTGCGCACCCTTGCTGGCTTCGATGGTTCGCAGCGCCAAATCGAGATCGCCCTCCGCCGAACCAGTTTGAATGGTTGTGCCCAGGAAGACCTTGGCGGTATTGTCGTGGTGTGCTTCGATGGCGATCATAGGCGACTGGAAGCAGGCGGCGTTTGTCCATTTCGAGGCCGCAAAGCAAGCCGGATAAGTCCAGCCCGTAAACACTCTTGCCAAGGCGCGAACGTCGTTTTCGCTGTAGGTAGGAGTTGCGGGAGTGGCCGAACTGCCGTCGGCATTCAGTTCAACCAGGCCCATCGTGAAGAGCTGCATCAGTTCACGCGCGTAGTTCTCATCCGGCGATTGACTGGCAGTGGGAACATCGTTGTTCACCATGTCCAGGTAGTGACCCATGGCAGGGCTTAACGTCACATCCTTTAGCAAACCGTCATAGGTTCCGAAGGCGTCATTCAGCAGCATTTGCTGATAGGGCATCATCTGGTAATAGTTGGGCAGCTTCACGCCGGAAACAACCGTGATCTGGCCGAGCGCAAACGCCACGCGCTGGCGCAATTGATCGGGGCCGATGACTGCATTCTTGAAAAACTGTTCTTGCAGAGTCGAGAGATCTGAAGTCGTGTCAATGGGCAAATTGAAGTTGGAAATCGGCTCGCTGAATTGTTCGGTGATCCACGCATTAATGCCAATTGCTTGTAGATGGGCGATGCTATCGGGCGTCGGTCCCCAGGTGGCATGTTCCAGGAAGCGCTTGGCTGCCGCAAAGCTCAGGAGGTTGCCGCTGTTTTGAACGGTCAAAGCGATGGTGTTCGATGTCGCGGCCCCAGGATCGGGATTCTGCACTTTCAAAGCCGCTACGCCGCCAACTGGAGCTTGAATCGTACCGCTCGCTATCAATTGCGAGCTACTAACCCACTTGACCGTCAATGGCGCGCTGCCAAGCACTACTTGGGCTGCTTGCGCGAAACCCGTACCCGTGATCGTTATCGATTTATTGGCTCCGGCAGTGACTGGAGAACTGGTGGAAATGATCGTGGGAAGGGGATTTTGTAGCGTGACCAGAGCAGTGTCCAACTTGCTCGGATCTGCCGTGCTCGTGGCCGTCACGGTAACACTGGCGGGAACAACCGCCGGCGCGCTATAGGTGCCGTCGCTTGCGATCGTACCGCTCGCAGCATTGCCGCCGATAATGCCATTCACCGCCCAGCTCACAGTCTTTGTGTCCGTATTGCTCACGGCAGCAGTGAACTTGGCAGTCGTCAGTCCGCGCAACGTCTTCGTTTTTGGCGACACCACTACCGCGACCGATCCCACAACGGCAATCGTTTTGGCAGTAGAAACCGTCGACCCTGGGTTGGGGTTAGTCACTGTGACATGAATCTGCGTTCCCGCTGCCGAGGTCGACGTACCCTTTACGATAATCTGCGTAGTCGAATGCGACGTTACGGTTAAGGCCGTTTTGTCATCGAAGCTCACGACGGCAGACGAAATGAATCCAGTTCCGGTAATGGTCAACGTGAAAGGTGTTGCGGTATTCACGTTAGAAATGCTGAACGCGCTAATGGCGGGAACTGGGTTCAGCAAAGTTACCGTGGCAGACGCTGTCTTTGTTGGGTCGGCTGTGCTTACGGCATCCACCGTCACGGTGTTCGATGTGGGAACGGCGGCCGGTGCGGTGTAGTTGCCACTTTGATCGATAGTCCCCGTGGCTGCGCTTCCGCCAACCACCTTATTTACGCGCCATGTAACGGCTGTCGTCGCTGTGTTGACCACTGTCGCGTGGAAGGCTTGTTTGTCCCCCGCATGCAGTGTCTCTGTTGTTAAATCGAGCTTTATGGCTACCGGCGCGGTGACCGCCTTCGCGCGCGGGCCAAAGGCAATCAGGGATAGAACCAATGCTATCGATGTAGGGCGAAAACGAGTGATAAAAGGCAAATAAAATCCTCCAACGAGGCGCTTATCGGCCTTCAGTTGTTGACCTTTAGAGGACTTCTTTCAAGAAAGTTTGCTTATCGCCCATTAGTGGATGAATAGATCCGCGGTGTTCGTGAGCCCTCCGCACGCTACAATGTTCGTGCATGGGAGATCTGCTGAAGGGCAAGACCGCGCTCGTCTTGGGGGTTGCCAATAAATGGAGCATCGCTTACGCCATCAGCGCGGCATTTGTACGAGAAGGCGCAGCGCTCGTTCTCACGTATCAAGGCGAACGTCAGAAAGAGACGGTGGAAGAACTCGGCGCTGAGTTGAAAGCCTCGCAAATTTTCCCGTGCGATGTCACCAAACCGCAAGAACTTGAATCGCTGGTGACCCACCTCAAGGAATCTGCGCCCGTGATCGATGCCGTGGTCCACAGCATTGCCTTCGCGAATCGCGAAGATCTCTCTCGCCCATTTCTCGAAACGAGCCGGGACGGTTTTCTCCTCGCGCAAGAAGTTAGTGCTTATTCATTAGTGGCCGTCTCCCGCGCCTTAGCTCCTCTCATGACGCGCGGCGGGTCCATTACTACGCTCACGTACCTGGGATCTACCCGGGTGGTTCAAAACTATAACGTCATGGGCGTGGCCAAGGCATCTCTAGAGGCGTGTGTGCGCTATCTGGCTTGCGATCTGGGCCCGAAACACGTGCGAGTGAACGCAATCTCGGCAGGTCCCATAAAAACCGTGTCCGCACGCGGCATCAAGGATTTTTCGAAGGTGCTCGAAAGCGTTGCCGCAGTTGCTCCTTTGCGTCACAACACGGAAACTGCAGAAGTGGGCGATACGGCAGTTTTTCTTGCCAGCGATCTTGGACGAGGCGTTACTGGAAACATAGTATTTGTCGACTCCGGTTTTCAAGTGGTTGGTCTAGGGCTTACTGAGTAGATGCACTCTAGCACTTGCACGCTAAGCGGGTTTCCCCATTGACACTTGATTTTCAGCTTCATTATTCTGGTAATTTCCTGCACGGCCTCAAGCCAAAACTATGATTCAAGTCACAGGTCTTTCTAAGAAGTACGCAAACTATGTTGCGGTAGACAACATTTCGTTTTCCGTTGACAAGGGCGACATCGTGGGCTTCCTTGGACCGAACGGCGCAGGCAAAACGACCACCATGCGGGTGCTGACCGGCTTCATGCCGCCGACTGCGGGCAAAGTTACCGTTGCGGGCTTCGATGTTTTTGAGCAGCCATTCGAAGTAAAGAAACACATCGGTTATCTGCCCGAGGCGCCTCCACTTTATCCGGAGATGAGTGTCAGCGACTATTTGACGTTTGTGGCGCGGTTAAAGGGAATTGCGAATGCCGACATCGCCGATCGCGTGCAGCAGGCGATGAAGAAGTGTTCGGTCGCCGATGTCAGCGGCAAGCTCATTTCAAAGCTATCGAAAGGCTACCGGCAACGTGTTGGTCTGGCCCAGGCAATCATCCACAATCCGGACGTGCTGATTCTTGACGAACCAACGTCCGGGCTCGACCCCAAACAAATTCTAGAAACGCGCGATTTGATCCGGGGTCTGGCGGGTGACCACACCATCATCTTGAGCACGCACATTCTGCCTGAAGTGGAAGCAACCTGCAAGAAGGTCATTATTATCAACAAGGGCAAGCTGGTGAAGACCGATTCGGTGGAGAACCTGAAGAACCGGGCGGCGTTCATGATCGAGTTAAATGCTCATGGAGCGGCTGATGCGCTGATGGTACGGCAGAAGCTGGAGCAGGTTGCCAGTGTGAGCAAGGTGGTGGATCGCGAGTCGATCAGCGGACGGCTGGCTTTCGATGTGGAAAGTCTCGCCGGGTCCGACGTCCGGCCGGATGTTGCGCGCGCAGTGGTGCAGGCAGGCTGGAGTTTGTTGGAAATGAAATCGAGTACCACGCTGGAGGAAGTCTTCCTTGAATTGACGGGCGCCAATGAGAGCGCGTCCCAACCTGTGAGCGCCGGAGAACAAAAATGAGAAACGTTTGGACGATCTGCCGGCGCGAACTTTACGCCTATTTTGTCTCGCCCATCGCCTGGGTGCTCCTCGCGTTGTTCGCGTTTCTGAGCGGATGGTTCACCTGGTTGTCGAGTTCCTATTTTGTGCAGGACACCATGGCGTCGCAAATGCGCGGCCAAGCGGTTCCTATGAGTCTGAACGAAATGGTGATTGCTCCGCTGTTTGGAAACATTGCGGTGATTGGGTTATTCCTGATACCGCTCATCAGCATGCGTTTGTTCGCGGAAGAGAAGCGCCAGGGAACGATCGAGCTTTTGATCACCTCGCCGATTCATGATGTCGAGGTGGTCATCGGCAAATGGCTAGCGGCCGTTTTGATGTATGGGTCGTTAATGGCCGTCCTGTTGTTCGACATCTCCTTTCTATTCATTTACGGCTCGCCCGACTGGAAGCCGGTGGTCTCAGGTTTCGTCGGCCTCTTGCTGCAAGGTGCGGCTCTTTTAGCATTTGGCGCATTTATTTCCACTCTGACTAAGAATCAGATTGTGGCCGGCGCGGTTGGCTTCGGCTTGGCATTATTGTTGTGGATTTTGAACTGGGCAACGTCTCTGGGCGATTCGGTGGCCATCCGAATCGTCAGTTACCTTTCGATCGTGAGTCATATGGAAAGCTTTTCGCGCGGCGTGATTGATAGCAAGGATTTGATTTATTACCTTTCGATGATATTTCTCGGTTTGTTTTTGACAACTCGTTCGCTTGAATCGCTGCGGTGGAGGGCATAGTGGCAGATAAGAACTCCGTCGCTGCCCAGCAGGCGCGCTTTGGCGCTACCGCCGGGCTTTACACCCTCATCGTCATCGCCATTCTCGCGGCGGTGAACTACTTGGGTGTGCGCTTCAACAAGCCTATTGATTTAACGAGTAACAAGCGCTACACCCTCTCGCAGGAAACTCAGAAAATCGTTAGCAACCTGAAGCAAGACGCCACGATCACGTATTTCGACGTTTCCAAGAATTTCGATCAGGCCAAGGGCATTCTCGACCGCTACAAGAATTTATCCTCAAAGATTCACGTCGAGTATGTCGATTTGCGCAGAGACCCCATGCGCGCCCGCGAATTCGGCGTGCGTTTCCAAGGCACGGCCTTTGTCAGCGAAGGTTCGCAACGCGAAGAGGCAAAGTCTCTCGATGAACAAGGCATTACCGGCGCGTTTCTGAAACTATCCAAGGGAATTCGCAAGGTCTGCTTTGTCACCGGCAGCAAGGAGCATCCGCTAGATCAATCCGATGGCCCAGGTCTTTCGGCTTTCAAAACTTTGTTGGAGCGCGACAACTATCAGCCCGAAGCCATTACACTGCTGGACAAAAATGCTGTTCCGGAAGACTGCCGGGTTACCGTCGTCGCTGGACCTAAAGCCGACTACACGCCGAACGAAGTCACAGCGCTGAAGAATTATGTTGAGGGTGGTGGTCGCGCATTATTTTTACTGGACCCGCCACTCGATATTCGCGCCGATCATATTGCCGAAAACGCCGGCCTCGCTAACTTGCTAGCATCGTGGGGCGTAACACTCGATAAAGATCTGGTGCTTGAAAATACCGCCCTTGTGGCGATTTACGGTCCTGAAAATCCGCCGGTGAATCACTACGAAGACCACCCCATTGTGAACGATCTAAAGGGAAGCTACATCATCATGCCGATTGTTCGCTCGCTCGAAGTCAAGAGCGTCGGAAAGTCGACCGTCACTAAACTGTTCTCAACATCGGATGCGGCCGTAGCAACGGATGAATTAAGCAGCGGCCGCGTGCGGCTGGACGATCCGAAGAATAAGAAGGGCCCATTCGTGCTCGGTGCGGCTGGGACGTACGATAGCGGAAAGCCCAATGACAACGGGCGTTTTGTGGTGATCGGAACGTCCGGCTTCCTGGCGAACGATACCATCAGCACCGCGGTGAATCGCGACCTTGCGCTGAACGTGATCAACTGGCTTTCCTCCGACGAAGATCTGATTTCCATTCGGCCGAAAGAGCCGGAAGATCGCAAGCTCGATCCGAAGGCAATCGGCCCCATTCAGGTTTCTGATTTCTTCGGCCTGCCATTACTGATTATTGCGGCCGGCATTGCAGTGTTCATGAAGCGCAGATAGTATGGGCACAAGAAAGTTACTCATCGCGGCGGTCGTGCTGGCCGCGCTCAGCGGCGTTTTGTGGTGGAGCAACAAGCATCCCGACTGGGGCCAGGACAAAAAGCCGGACACGGAAACCCCTGTGCTTATGAATGTGAGCGACTCTGCTATCAGTAGCATCGATATTCAGAAACGCGACGGGCCTAAAGTCACCGTCGAACGGAAGAACGGCAGATGGGCAATCACGTCACCCACTGCCTATCCTGCCGACCAGGATGCGATGTCGAGCATTGTTTCCGCTCTTTCGCCTGCCAATGCCGACAGCACGGTCGACGACAAGCCAGCCGATGTTGCTAAATATGGTTTGACTAATCCAACTGTCACGGTGGACGTGCATGAAAAAAGTGGCCGCACCGATCAGCTCCTGATAGGCGATGACGTTCCAGCCGGGTCGTCGATGGTCTACGTTCGTGTGGCAGGCAATCCAAAAGTGTATGCTGCCGCCTCCTCGGTTAAGACTACGTTCGATAAAGCCCTGAACGATCTGCGCGACAAACGTCTCCTGACCTTCGATCAGGGACAGCTTACGCGCGTTGATCTCGCAGTGGGCAAGACCAACATTGAGTTTGGCAAGAATAATCAAAGCGAATGGACCATTGTTCAACCGCAGCCCTATCGCGCCGACAATTTCCAGGTTGAGGAATTATTGCGCAAACTGAGCGATGCCAAAATGGATTTGAATGCGGCGGCTGCCGACTCCGAAAAGGCGCAAAAAGGATTTGCCTCGGGTAAGCCTGTAGCAGAGGTGAAGCTGACCGATTCCACAGGAACTCAAACGCTCGACGTGCGCAAAAATGGCGATGATTACTTCGGCAAGAGCAGCGCCGTCAACGGCTTCTATAAGCTCAGCGCTGAGCTTGGCAAGCAACTGGAGAAACCGCTCGACGATTTCCGCAACAAGAAGCTGTTCGATTTTGGCTTTTCCGATCCAAACAAGATCGAGATCCAACAGGGTTCCGCCACCCGGACTTTCACCAAGAGCGGCAGCGATTGGAAATTGAACGGCAAGGCGATGGACACCTCTGCGGTGCAGGGAGTGATCGATCAATTGCGCGATCTCTCTGCGACGAAGTTTGCCAGCGAAGGTTTTGGTGCTGCGGCTGACTCGATTACCGTCGTTTCGAATGATGGAAAGCGCACGGAGAAGGCGGAATTTTCGAAAACGGGCGATGGCTATTTAGCCCGCCGCGGCTCAGAACCCGGGCTGTACCAACTGGACGTCAAGCCCGTTAACGATATCCTTGAAGCAAGCAACAAAGTGAAGCCGGCGGCCGGCAAGAAGTAAACAAGCCTCCCCGACCCAACGACTGACGCCGCCAGCATGTCCGCACTCAATACCGACCTCTATCAACTAACCATGGCGGCGGGGTATTTTGTCGAACGTAAGGCCGACGAAGTCGCTACTTTCGAGCTATCGGTCCGCCGGTTACCTGAGCCGCGAAATTTCCTGATTGCCGCCGGTTTGGCGCAAGCTGTCGAATATTTGCGCGATCTCAAGTTCCAGCAAAATGAAATCGATTATCTGCGCTCTCTCGCTCAGTTCAAATACACGCCGCCGGAGTTTTTTGATTTTCTGGCAAAGCTGCGTTTCACTGGCGACCTATTCGCATTACCCGAAGGCACGCCCGTCTTTGCCAACGAGCCCATCGCCATCGTGCGTGCACCCCTGATTGAAGCGCAGCTTATAGAAACGTATCTGCTATCCACTTTCATGTTTCAGACGTTGATCGCGTCTAAAGCGGCGCGCTGTGTCCTGGCAGCGGAAGGCCGGCCGATTGTCGAATTCGGTAGTCGACGCGCGCATTCGCCGGGGGCGGGAATTCTTGCCGGTCGTGCGGCTTTCGTCGGCGGTTGTTCCGGTACTAGCAACGCCGAAGCAGGTATGCGATTTGGGATTCCGGTGTTCGGCACTGCGGCCCATTCCTGGACAATGGCATTTGGCGATGAAGAGCGCAGCTTCCGCGCCTTGCAGAAGCTTTTGGGCGAATCGACTGTTTTCCTCATCGACACGTACGACACTATTGCTGGCGCTCAGCTCGCGGCGGAAATGGGCGAGCCGATTTGGGGCGTGCGGCTCGATAGCGGTAACCTTGGCGAACTTGCCAAGCAGGTACGGCGCATCCTCGATGATGCAGGATTGCACAACGCAAAAATCTTCGCAACGAATGATTTGGATGAATACCGCGTCGCCGAGTTTGTCAAAGCCGGCGTGCCGCTTGGATGCTTTTGGCATCGGTACGCAGCTTGCGACTTCAGCCGATGCACCCGCGCTTTCCGCCGTCTACAAGATGGTCGAACTGAAGCGCGATGGCGAAGTCTTTTACACCGCGAAGTTCAGCGCCGATAAGAGTACGCTGCCGGGCGCCAAACAGATCTATCGTTGTGCCGATCGCGACGTGGTAGCGCACTACAGCGAATGCAGCAATGAATTCCAAGGCGAACCGTTGTTGCGCCCGATCTTGACCCGGGGCGAATTGGTTGAAACGCTTCCCGCGCTGGCCGGCATACAGCAGCGGTCGCAGGCAATGGTGGCCGCTCTGCCGGAACGTTTGCGGCAGCTCGGTAAGGTTGAGCCTTATTCGGTAGAGATGTCCCCGCGCTTGCTGGCGATGGCACAAAATTTACGCGAAGAGATGCAACCCGCGCGCCCATGAAAACGATTTTCTTCGATGTCGATACACAGCTCGATTTTGTTTTTCCAGCCGGAGCGTTAGCGGTGCCGGGAGCGGAGAATATTGTCGGCAACTTGGGGCAGTTGACGCGCTACGCTGCTGCGCATGCGCATCAGATTATTTCGACTGCCGACGCGCACACCGAAGACGATCCCGAGTTCAAGGTTTGGAAACCGCATTGCGTAGCGGGAACGGTGGGTCAGCAAAAATGCGCCGTGACGCTGCTTCCGCAAAACCAGACATTGACCGCAGAAGTTGACCGCCTTCGTTCTACTCCGCAAATCATCGTGGAAAAGCAGATGCTGGATTGCTTTACCAACCCGAATTTGCGGCCGTTGTTGAAGTTGTTGACGGTGGACCGATATGTGGTCTACGGCGTAGTTTCTGAATATTGTGTGCAGTGCGCAGCGTTAGGTTTGCTGCAAATTGGTGGGCGCGTCGAACTGGTTTCGGACGCCATTCAAACCCTGGATCAGGCCGCAGAACGGGCGCTGATAGAGCAGTTCTCCGCCGCCGGCGGCTATGTCACTACAACCGCAGCTGTGGTCAGTTAACGCTTGGTTCTCTGCTGCGAAGAATGGCGGCCATGACGCGTGGGCTACGTTGACCGTGCATAACGGCGACAACCCACAATGGACACTCGTCCGGGGCATAAGCAATCAAGTAGTCATATACGGGCCAAAAGCGGAGCGGGCGCGAAGTTAAATCTGTGCGCCGGTGACCTCGATGCGGGAACGACGCCAGAGCCTCAATTGCAGATTCAATCTTCTCTCTTACCTTATCAGCGCCATCGAGTGCTATCCTCTGCGACAAATCCCCACAATTCATCGAGGTCGGTGTAAGCTTCTGGATGAAGCTTAAAGTCGCTCATTCCTGGGCTTTTCGCCGAGCCTCGCTCTTTGCCCTGAGCCGTGCGAAAGCTTCATCGCCGGGATTCATTCTCACTTTCCCGTTCTTTATGTCGTCGTAGCGGCCGTCGAGTGTCTTGCACGTTTGCGCTAGCTCGTCGAAGTAATCCAGCATCAATTCTTCAACGAGTTTCTCTGCCGGGCACCCCGTATCAGCAACCCACTGCTCGAGTTTGGCATGAAGCTCCGGATTGGTAAATTGCATGCCCATGCTCATAGCGTAGCCCACGCTACCGATAAAAGACCACCCGATGCGCCCCCGCCGGCAACACCACCGATCCAATGGTGTTCCCGGCTTTCTGCTCCAGGAACTTCACGCCATCCACTTCTACCCGCGAGACTCTCGACCCCAGCACCGCCACCGCCCGGCTCTTGCTGGTATACGAAAGATCGGCCCGGTCTTTCCCGCCCTCCGCCGACTGAATCTCGCCATTGAAATCCGCAATCGCCACGCCGGACTGTAGAGCGCTCGCCTCGAACTTATGCTTTCCCGTCGGCGCCAAAATCGTCCTGGCATTCTGCACCGGCCAGAGCTTCCCATCCATCTCCACCGACCCCTGCCAATTCACCCGCGTCGGCTGCGCCGCATCCAGCGTCAACACACCTGCCTCATCCAGACTCGCCGAGGCTGTATTCGCCGCGGCCGGAAGCAACGAAAGGTCCTGCTTCTCCAAAGAATTTTCGAAATACAAAGCCACCCTCGAAAACGAAATGGCTGCTTCATGCACCAACTCCAGCAACTCGACACCCGTCTGCTTCTTCGTCGGATACACATCCTGATAACGCTCAACCACATTAATATCCACCGCCAGATGCGACCGGTCCGATGTCAACGCATGATACTGCTCGGCCAGCTTCGCATAGCGCTCCGGCCCCAAACTCCAAAGAGTCGCCGGATCTTCCACCAGCAAAGTACACTTCCGCGCCTCAATTATTGGCAAAATTCGCGCCACATCGGCCCCTAAAGCGTCTCGAATGCCTGGCTCGAATCGATCGTCGATATGCGTCAGAACAATGTCCAAATACGGCTTCTTCGCGCGAGTCTTCTCCACCTCATCCAACCAATGAGCTTGCAAATTCGAGGCCAACCCAGCGCGGTAATCCAGAAACCGCCGCAGGTCCTCCGTCTTCGCACCCGCCTCCAGCAGCGTCTTTGGATCAATGCCCGTCTTCTGCTTGAAATCCGCCCGTACATCGTCGTTCATCGGCGTGAACCGTGACGGATTGCTCGCGCCTTCCAACGATTCGAAATACAGTTCAGCCAAATTCACGCCGTCCCAATCGAAGCGCGTCAGCAATTCAGCAATCTCTTTCGAGACGGCCGCGCTGCAATCCTTGTTCTGCAAGTTCATCAGCTTACGCCAGTCCAGTTGGGCGTCTTGGCCGACAGCAGTTCTTTCCCGCCACTCCGGATGATCGGCCCAGAACTTTTCACTCACATGCGGCAACTCCAACCACGCATAAACGAGGATCGCGTTTCGATGACAAGCCTGGATCAAACGCGCCAAATACTCGTCCTGTACGGCATCGGGCTCCATGGTGTGCCACGCTGCCACGTGCAAAACGCTCACACCGGCTTCGCGCCAACGACGCGCCAAATAATCCGCATCGGCTCGAATGCGATACGACGAATCGAAAAAAGCCCACATGCTGGTGCCATGCAAAGGCAATTCCAGTCCCAGATCCACCAGCGCCTGCAGCAGGTACGGATATCGTTCAATGCCGCTCAGCCCAGGGGCCGTCGCCATCCACAGAATTGCCCCACTCGCCGTCCGCTTTCCTGCCAAAACCGGCGCGCTCTGCCATCGCTCAGTGGCATAAACCGTAAATCCTTCCGGTAGTTTCACCTTCGCGATTTCGGCAGGTTGCTCCCAGATAATCTGCATCTTCGGTGCGTGCGAATCCACAATCTGCCGCACTGCCACTTTTTCTTTTTGGGGGATAATCCCCAAAGCCCGCCCAGCCGCGCTATCGCCTTCCAGGATCAGTATGTGAGTCGCCGCCAGGTTCGCGCTTTCCGCTCCCGCCGACGATCCGGCCACCACAATCGTGGGATCGCCCGTTGCATTGCCAATTCCGACCGAGCCGAGAATCTTTGTCCACGCAACCGGGTTCGCTCCCTCAGTTTGAAATGTAGCCGCCGCCACCGCGGGCACAGCCAACACAGCGCAGCATAGCAAGGATGTCAGCGTATTTTTCATTTTGTTGTTTTGGCGTACCAGAAGCCGATCCGCATATCGTTGTAACCAGAATGATTGGAACTCATAAACAGACCCCGCAGAAAGTCACCCGAGAAGTAAACGTTCTTCGGCAGCCAACTTGGCCGGAAGCGCACACCGGGTCCGAATTCAAACGTGTTCGCCCAATATTGGCGCTGTACATCGGTCACAACATTCCCATTCATCAGTACTTGGAGTGTGTTGCCCTCACCGATATGCTGTGTCCGGCCCACGCGGTTTTGTGAGTAAAACAGCCAATCCTTGCCAAAGCGGCTTACGTAGATTGCATCCGCGGTGGTCTCGTAATACAAGCCGGCTTTGTCGCTGCCCGCTAAACTACCGAATCCTTTCGCGTAGTTCACGCCGCCGCGATAATCCGGCATAGCCGCCCCGACGTTCTTCAGTTGCAAATACGGAATCGATTCGCCCGCTTCTGCCCAACCAGTAATGCGATGCCACGTCTTGCTCGCCACGCCGACACCCACAATGAACGCACTCTCCGAAAGGTACTGCGGGTACGCCACATTCTGCCCAATCAGACCACTTTTCACATCGCCGGTAAAGCGCACCGAAACGTAAAAAGAAAGCAGTTTGTTCGCCTCGCCCAAGCCAGGAATGGGAATCGTCCGTTTGATTTGGCTGTAAGTAAACAGATCGTGCCAGCGGCTCGAAAACATCGGCAGCGCCCATACGGTGGTGTGCGGCATCGGATCGCCGTTCAAATTGTGGAAAGCCTTGCTGGCCTCACTGGCGATTTGCTTGTCTTCGGCATGCCGCGCTTTATCAAACCAAACCTTCGCTTCGTCATCGCGCTTAGCTGCGTTATATGCCCAGCCCAGCCTCAGCATTACTTCCGAGTCTTTGGGGTCTTGTTCCAACGCTTGCAGAAAATACTTGATCGCATCGTTGTTGTATCCGGCGGCCAGACTCTTCAGCCCCATCGCTTTCGGATCGGCATTGGACGTACTCGGCGTACCGGCAGGCGCCGGATGTGGGATCTCATCTGGCCTTGTTTTGAATCCTCTTAAGGCATTCAGCTGCTCACGAGCCGGCCAATCCTTCGGATTCATACTCAGGATCAGCTCAAATTGCTCAATCGCTTTGGGTTTATCGTTAATCGCGAGATACAGGTACCCCAATTCGCGCCGCAAGTTGATGTTGTGCGGATCGAGTTTAAGGGCGCTGAGAAATTCGTAGGGGTAGGGATAGCGCGTGCCATACAGCTCCAGCGCCTGCTCCGCCGTGCGAGATTCGCTTGACCGCGATGCCGCCAGCAACGCCGCCTGGGCATCTTCACCGCGCTGGATCTGCTGCCAAACGCGCGCCAGATGCAGCAACAACTCCGCCATCTGCGGCTTGATTTCGCGGCAAATTTCATACTCACTAGCAGCCAATTGCAACTCATCGCGCAATTCGGCCAGTTGCGCCAGTTCCCAATGCGCGCTGAACATATTCACTTCGTTAGGCTTTGCCGAACCTGCGATCGCTTGCGACCAGCGGGCAATACCCAATCCCAACGGCTTATCGATATTCTGGAAAGCCTGCTCCGCCGTCTGCTGGGTAGAGGCTGTGCCGCCTTTCCGCAGCTTGTCGAACATGCGCCGCGCCTCAATAGGTTGCTTAGTCTCAAATGCCAGAAAAGCAAATTCGAGCGCCGCGTTCTCGTCGCTTGGATTCAGATTCAACGCCGCAGCAAATTCATCGCGCGCTGCCGGATTATCGCCAGTTTTCAAAAACGTATACGCCAGATCCATGTGAATTCCCACATTGGCTGGCTGCAGCACTATGCCCTTTTCGAAAAATTCGATGGCAAGGTCGTAGTCCTTTTTCTGTAGCGCTTCATACGCCTTCGTCAACTCTTTTTGTCCCGGCGGACTTTGTCCCAAAAGAACAGTCGTTAGAACAAGGAGGGATGCAAGAACGGACGGTCGAAAGCACATAAAATACGTTCCCGTCGAAGAAGTGGATGCTGGTAGCGTACTTCTCTTTAGGACAAATCGGAGTGCTCTGTTAATTTAATTAAGGTTCAAAGCATCTCCCTTATGACAGAGACAAAGTTTCAGAATCGTCGCGCTGTGCAGATTGAGAACGACCAGCTGCGCGTGACAGCCACTGTAGAAGGTGGACACATCGCCGAAATTCAGCACAAGGCCACTGGAGTCAATCCTCTCTGGATCCCACCTTGGCCTTCTATCGAGCCAACTACTCACGACTACGCCAAGCATCCCGGATATGGACCTGGCAATGAAGCACAGTTGTTATCCGGAATTATGGGGCATAACATTTGTCTCGATACCTTTGGCGGGCCAAGCGCTGAAGAGGCTGCCGCTGGCATGCCGGTGCATGGCGAAGGGCCAGTGATTCCCTACGAATGTTCGGCGAATGGCGATGGTGAACTCACACTTGCCGGAACACTCAGGTTGGCGCAATTGCGCTTTACCAGGTACATCAAGTTGACTCCTGGATCGCCGGTCGTGCTGATCTCGGAAACCGTCGAAAATCTTTCGGCGAGTGACCGGCCAATCGCCTGGACGCAGCATGTGACACTCGGTCCGCCTTTCCTCGAATCCGGCAAGACTCAATTCCGCATGCCCGCCACGCATTCTAAAGTCGCCGATGCCAGCTTCAACGACAATCTTGGCCCCTACTTGCCCGACGCGGAATTCGCCTGGCCGTTATGCCCCTTCAAAAAGGGTGGCACCGAGGACTTCCGCACTTACACGAAAGGCCCGGTCTCCGGCGGATTCACCACCCACCTGATGGACCCCGCGCGTGAACAAGCTTACTTCCTCGCCTGGTCACCAGAGACCAAAGTCCTATTCGGCTACGTTTGGAAGCAGAAGGATTTCCCGTGGATGGCCCGCTGGGAAGAGCACTATCTGCGAACGGAGCCCCCGTGGAACGGCAAAGGAATGACCTGTGGCATGGAATTCGGCGTCTCCCCATTCGTGGAATCCCGCCGCAAGATGGTCGAGCGTGGCCGCCTTTTCGGCGTACCTGCCTACCATTGGGCTCCCGCCCAGAGCAAAGTAAGCGTGGAATATTGCGCTTTCATCACCAGCACCGAAAAAATGCCCGAGTCAGTTCAGTGGGATGGCGCCTTCAAGATTCAACTCAATTAAGCCGTTCCGCAGGAACGCCGTACGATCAACTGGCAATCCAGCAGAATGTCCCTCGCCGGCATGTTTGGATGTTCAATGCGTTCGATCATCGTCCAAACCGCCGCCGCACCTATATCGTGGCACGGTTGGCGCATTGTCGTCAGCGGGACATGCAGAAAACTTGCATACTTCGCATCGTCAATCCCCGTGATTTTCATTTTGCCGGGAATATCGATCCCCAGCTCGTTCAATCGAACCATGATCTGCCCAGCTGTCCGGTCATTCGCACAGACGAACCCATCCGGGTTATGCTTGGTCAATAGTTTCGCGATCGATTCCCGCGATTCCGCATCGCCAATCTCGACCAGTTCAGCCTTACCCGCGTGCCGAGCCGCCTCCCGATACCCAGTGATTCGCTGATCCACTGTCGCGGCTGAATTCGGCCATCCAAAAAACACCACGCGCTCGCAACCACGTCGAAACAAGTGTTGCGTCACAACGTAGCCCGCCCGGCGATTATCGATCCCAACCAGATCACAATGACTCCGATGCGGATACGGACAAACATCCCGATCCAACAGCACCACCGGTATACCTGTCTTCTGGAAATTATCGAGAATGCGGCGGTTCACCTCAAGCCTCTGTGCACTATACTCCAGCGGCGCAAAAAAAACTCCCGAAACATCTTTGGAAACGTAATACTCCGCCATTTGCAGCGCCTGTTGTTCGTGCGATTCTACATCGCGGGTTGCCGCTCCCCAAAGCAATTCCGCTCGGGTTGCCCGGCTCGCCCGCGCCATTCCCTGGCAAATAGGTTCAAAAATCTCTGTCTGGCCGAGTTCCGGAATCAGCAACCCGAAGGTGTGGCCCTCTACTGGCACCTGTGGCCGAACATAGCTTCCCGATCCAGGCCGCCGATCAATTATCCCTAGCATTTCCAATTCTTTCAGCGCTCGCGCCACGGTAAGCCGCGAAGCTCCGCAAGTCCGGCTCAGTTGGGTTTCACTGGGAATTCGTTGACCTTCTTTGTACTTTCCCTCAGCAATAGCTTGCCGAAGCTGCTCGAAGATCTTCTTGTATTTGTTCGGCCGTCCCGGCGAACTTCCGTCGGTTAAGTCATTTTCCATAAGGGGCATACAGAGCCACTAAAGAGTCTTTGCAGAATTGTAGCAGCACTGACTTGCTAGCTGTATATCCAGATTCGTTGTACAAAAGTCAGACGATTCTGCCAACCGTGAGGCAATTCATATGTTCACATACTTGTATGTACCGTTCAGCACCCTAGAAGCTTGCTAACTGATAGAAAGTAGATCCCGTCCGTCTCGTCTCGACGAAAAGCTGTATAGCTACCGCCTTATCATTTATGAATGGCAAACTTGACTAGTATCTAATGCGGAGCTATCATCTAATTGTTTTGTTTGAAAAACTAGCCACTTTTCGCTATGCGTGGTATGTGAAAAACGTTACACTGATCAGTGGTTAGTCAGTCTGGCTCAGGGGCCGGACACGCTTTGTAATGTCCAAAGAATTGCTTCCAAGGAGAAGATATGTTTAAGTCTCGCGGGGGACTGGTTTGCCCCCTCCTGGCACTCATCCTTGCTTTTGCAGGTGGGATCAGCGCCAACGCTCAACAAGTTTTCGGTAACATTTACGGCACGATTACGGACGCCTCAGGGGGCGCCGTGACGAATGCCAAAGTCACAATCACAGATACCAGTAAAGGCACACAGTTCGTCGTAATGTCGGACGCATCGGGTAACTACGCCAAAGGTCAGTTGATCCCCGACGCTTACACGGTCACAATCGAAGCGCCTGGGTTTCAAAAGGTAGCTTCGAGCGGCCTGGAAGTGCGCGTTGACGAAGCCGCCCGCTTCGACGCAGTTTTGAAGGTGGGCGAATCGAAAGAAGTGGTCGAAGTAACGGCAGCCGCTCCGCTGCTGCAGACTGACCGCGCGGACGTTGCACAGACGTTCGATACCAAACAGATCAGCGAGCTGCCCAACATCGGCCGCAACACCCAGTCTATGGAGTTGTTAAATCCTGGCACAGCAAAGTTAGGCTGGCAGCACGCCTCCGACGAAAATCCTCAAGGTAGCGTTCAAATGGTCGCCAACGGCCAATTGTTCGATTCCATGGGTTACGAGTTGGACGGAACGACCAACCAGGATCCTATTCTGGGCATTATTGTTATCAATCCGACCTTTGATTCTCTTTCTGAAATCAAAATGGCCGAACAGAACTTCGACGCGGAATTCGAATATATCGGTGGCGGCGTTGCTTCTTACTCCACCAAGTCCGGTACCAATACGTTCCACGGCGATGCTTTCGAATATCTTCAATTGAACACGCCTGGTTTTGTCACCTCTGCGGCCAACCCGTTCTTGAACGGACTTCCCGCTCCGGTTTACCGACAGAATCAGTTCGGTGGATCGATCGGTGGTCGCGTTATCAAGGACAAACTCTTTTTCTTTGGCGATGCGCAGTTGAACCGGGAATCGCAAGGCGGCGGCATTGTCACGAGCGTACCGGATCCTTTGAACCGAACCGGAGTATTCACCGACTGGCAAGCCTATAATGCCGGTAACTACACGATCTACGATCCCACAACCGGTCCTGCTGGCTCCCGGACACCCTTCCCCGGCAATGCAATTCCTACCAACCGCATCAGCCCACAGGCGATGTCGTTGATCAATTCTTATTTCCCGTTGCCCAATACGCAGCAGCTGGCTGGCGAACCTTTCACCAACAACTACGCAGGGAACGGCGCGACCGCCATTACGGGCAATCAATGGGACACTCGTGAAGATTATTACGTAAACCAAAGGAACACGATATTTGGCCGTTACAGCGATGCAGGCTTTACCGAAGCGGCACCCGGCATCTTTGGTGTAGAAGCCGGCGGACCGGATTTCGTCAACTACGCGGGTAGTTCAGTGGCCAGCAACCGCAGCATCGCGATCGGCTGGACTGACACTCTCTCACCCACCGTGGTAAATGAATTCCGCTTTGGATTCATGCGCTATCACGTTTTCGACGTGCCACAGGGTTATGGCACAACACCCGCCACCGCCGCAGGTATTCCTGGCTTGAACTTGGACAACACCTACACTTCTGGTTTGCCTTACTTCAACGTCTCGGGAGTGAATGGTTTAGACCCGATGCAACTTGGTTACGCGCTTGGCGTGAACCAGTGCAATTGCCCACTGACGCAAACTGAAAAGCAGTATCAATTCATCGATAACCTCTCAAAGATCATCGGCAATCACACAGTTAAGGTAGGCGCCGATTTGCGTTACGCGCAGAACTTGCGCGTGCCTAGCGACAACCACCGGGCCGGTGAGCTTACCTTTAACCCAGGGACCACTGGCAATGCTTCCGGTGAGGGTATACCGCTGGCAAGCTTCCTGCTTGGCGACGTAGGCGGCTTCAACCGCTACGTCAGCACTAGCACAAATGCCTCTGAAAGCCAACCGCGCTTTTTCTGGTATGGACAGGATGAATGGCGCGTCAATCCCAAACTAACCATCACCGGCGGCGTACGTTGGGAAATGGTATTCCCGGAATCAGTCAACGGCACCGGTAACGGCGCAACCCTGAATCTGAGCAACGGTTTAATGTACGTTTTCGGCTACAACCAAATCGCCTCGAACGGCATTCAAAAGATGAACTGGCATAACTTCGCTCCTCGTCTTGGCTTTGCCGAGCAGATCAATTCCAAAACCGTCCTTCGCGGCGGCGCCGGAATCGGTTATGACCTGGGTGTGTTCGGCTCCAATTTCGGCCACAACGTAACCCAAAATCCGCCCACGCTGGAACAACAGTCATTGAGCGCCCCCAACGCGTTTGGAACGGTCTTCAATTTGGCGCAGGGTCCGGCTGGCTATGCGGCTACCAACTATAACGGAAACTTGGCCGCTGCCGGCATTCAAGCCAACGGTTTGCCTGCCCCCATTGCCATCAGCTCCAACGGAACGTTCCCGCTGCCGAACGGCATCAACCCGAAATTCCGCCCAGCGACGATTACTCTGCCAGAGATTTACGAGTACAACATGACCCTGCAACGCCAAATCACTCAAAGGTTTGTGGTGAGCGGCGGCTATGTTGGCAACATGAATCGTCATGGCTTTCTTGGGACTGGACAAAGCATCAATCCCAATGAGGCAATCTACATTCCTGGACAACCTACAACCTTTGCCAATCGGCCTTACTATTCTAAGTATGGCTGGACGCAGGATCTTTCCTACTACTGCGATTGCTCCAACGAAAATTACAATTCGTTTCAAGCGACTGCCAAAATCAACAACCTTGCTGGCTTGACCGTGCAAGGAAGCTACACCTATCAGCGGCAATATGGCGATGGTTGGGGGTATGATTCCAACTACTATTTCAACTATGATCGGGCTGCGGGTCAAGGCTACAGCAGCGTGTTGCCTCGCCAGCAGTACATCTTCTCCGAGAATTACGACATTCCATTCGGCCACGCCCGCAAGTACGGGGCTAACTCGAACCGCTTGGTTGACGCTGGATTGGGGGGATGGACCATTAGCGGAATTACTACGTACTACAGTGGATTCCCGTATTCGCCTAATCTCAGCAGCTATCCCAACCAACCCGATACGGGTCCAAATTCACGCCCAAACATTGGCTCTGGCCAGGTTTATGCTAGCAACCAGAATCGCAACCAATGGACTGTACCGTGGTCCGGCGGAACGAGTGGTGCCTTCCTAAATCCGGCTGCGTACACATTCGGAAACTATCCGATTAATACGCTATTCGGACCACGCTTCATCCAGCAAGATCTCTCGTTGGCGAAGACCTTCCGGATTACCGAACGCTTGGGCTTTACGTTGAAGGCTGACTCTCAGAACGCTTTCAATCACACCAACCTCGGCATGCCGAACAGCAACGTGCAGTCGAGTGTCGGTCAGATCACGGGCCTCGCGGCCGGAAGCAGCAACCACATGCGTGTGATGCAGTTCTCCGGTACGCTCAGGTTCTAAGATTTTTAGAACAGTTTTCACTACGGCCGGCAGAGCGATCTGCCGGCCTTTTTCATGCAACGAGCCTTCATTCTCCTTTTCACTTTTTGCGCCTCTCTCCATTCGGGAGACGACGACCCACGCGCGGCGTCCACGAAGCAGATGGCCGACCTGCTCGCCAAAATCTACCGCGACCAAGACTGGAGAGCTGACCCCAACAAGTTCGCCGAACGAGTTCACTACTACCGTCAACTTCTCCTACAACCGAACGACGTGACCAAAGATACAATTGCCCGTTATCAACTGGCACAATATCTGCTGCAAGATGGAAACAGTACCGCCGCCGTAGACGAAGTCCTCAAACTCCGCGCTCTCTTGGCCAAAGACTCCATTCGCCTCAAGCCCGATTTCGATCGCCAACTCATCGAATTGCAAGCCCTTGCCAGCTTGCGTGCGGGCGAACAACAAAACTGCCTGACCAATCACAACGCCCAATCCTGCATCTATCCTCTGCGTGGCGGCGGCTTGCATAACGACCGTCGAGGTGCCGAAGCTGCCGCTGACTTGTGGACCCCTCTGATGAAAGACGGTCGCGCTTCGCTCATCGACAAATGGCTGCTCAACATTGCCTGGATGACGTTAGGCGGCCCACCCAAAGACACTCCTCAGGATTGGATCATCCCGGAATCAATCCTCAAATCCGACGCCGATATCGGCCGCTTTCAAGATGTCGGTCCGGGCATTGGCTTGCCGGTCACTCATTCCGGCGGCGTTGTCGCCGAAGACTTCGACGGCGACGGCTATTTCGATTTAATCCTCTCTTCCTCCGGTCCGCTCGATCAACTCCGCTACTTCCACAACAACGGCGACGGCACCTTCACCGATCAAACCCACGCCGCCGGCTTAGATGGCGAAGTGGGCGGCCTCAATGTCATTCACGCCGACTACAACAACGATGGCTGGCCAGACATTCTCGTGCTGCGCGGCGGCTGGTGGGGCAAGTTCGGAAACTATCCTTGTTCCCTTCTCCGCAACAACGGTCCCAACGCGCACGGGCAAATCACTTTTACCGACGTGACGGTCGAAGCCGGTTTACTCTCTCCGCATCCCACGCAAACCGCTGCTTTCGCCGACTATGATAACGACGGCAATCTCGATTTGATTCTCGGCCATGAATCGAGCGTGGAAGATCCGTTTCCGTCCCAGCTCTTCCACAACAATGGCGACGGCACATTTACCGACGTAGCCGCGAAGCTCGGCGTGGCAGATCTCGCCTATGTGAAAGGCGTTGCCTGGGGCGATTTTAATAACGATGGCCGTCCCGACTTATACATCTCCCGCAAAGGTAAACCGAATCTCCTCTTCCGCAACGATGGCGATAAATTCACCGACGTCACTCAACAAGCGGGCGTCGGCGAACCCGTGCAGAGCTTTGCCACCTGGTTTTTTGATTACGACAACGACGGCTTCCCTGACTTGTTCGTAGCCGGATTCTTCATCGACACACTCGATGATATTCCAGCTTTTCATTTAGGCTTCCCCAACAAGGCCGAAGTGCCACGGCTCTATCACAACAACGGCGACGGCACTTTCAAAGACGTGACTAATGCGCTCGGTCTCAACCGCGCCATTCTCACCATGGGCGCCGGCTTTGGCGACCTCGATAACGATGGTTGGCTCGATGTTTACTTGGGCAACGGCACGCCTGATTACGAAGCGCTCCTGCCCAATCGCATGTTCCGCAACGACCGTGGACTGAAGTTCCAGGATGTCACGACCTCCGGCGGCTTCGGCCAATTGCAGAAAGGTCATGGCGTTTCATTCGCCGATTTCAATCGCGACGGTCAGGAAGACGTATTTGAAGTTGTCGGCGGCGCGGCACCCGGAGATACCTATCCAAACGTGCTGCTAGCCAACCCAGGCCATATTAATCACTGGATCGGACTCAAACTGGTGGGAGTCAAATCAAATCGCTCAGCTATCGGTGCGCGCGTACGCGTCGTGCTTGATGGGCGCAGCATTTATCGAACCGTGGGCTACGGCAGCAGTTTCGGCGACAACCCATTTGAACAGCACATCGGCTTGGGTCAAGCGGCCATGATCGAAAAAATCGAAATCCAATGGCCTGCGGGTGGCAAACAGATTCTAAAGGGTCTCGAAGTAGACCGCCTCTACCAGCTTCGCGAAGGCGACCCTCAGGCAACCTTGCGGGACATCAAGCCCTTCGCGTACCGTACGGCGGCGAGCCACCACCATTAGCAGAGGGGACAGACTTCTGTGTCCCGACACCACCAACCGACAACCATCGACAATCCTTCTTCGGTGGACACAGCTGTCTGTCCCCTTTGCGTTCTATTGCATTGGCTTCGGAAACACCCCGCCGCGCATTCCCTGTTCCAGATTATTGGTCAACTCCGCGTCCTTTTCACGCTTCAGCTTCGCGCCGGTCGCAAACGCCTCTTCACTACCAGCCTTGTCGCCCTTGATTCGCAGAATTTGTCCCAACGTATTAAACGGACCTGGCGTTGTAGGATCAAGCCGGATCGCTTCTTTCAACTCCGGAATCGCTCCATCCAGATTCCCGCTCTGTTTGAGCGTAATCCCCAGCATGTAATGAGCTTCTGCATAGCTTGGGCGAATCGTAATCGCCGCTTTCATCTGCTTAATCGCGGCTGGAAAATCGCCCAACTGCCAGCTCGCAATCCCTAAAGAATAATGCGCCTCCGCCAAGCTCGGATCCAAATCAATGGCCCGTTGAAACTCTACCTGTGCAGCCTCGATCTGGTCTTTCATCTTGAGCGCAAGCGCCAGGTCATAATGCGCAGCCGGCAATTTCGGATCAAGCGCAACGGCAGCGCGATACGCACTCTCCGACTTCTCAAACTCGCCAGTTTTCAAATAAGCATAGCCAATGTTCATCTGCGCTCCAGCGCGCGCGCTATCAGTAGAGCCTTCCCGGGTCAGAACCTTTTGCGATTCCTCAATGGCCCGCTCAGGCTGGCGCGTTTGCACCAGTAAGGTCGCGTAGCTGTTGCGTAGCGAGTCGTCTTGCGGCGAAAGTTGCACAGCATGCGCATAGGCATCCACTGCGTCAATGTCGCCTTGTTTGTGCAGCGCTACGCCAAGCTGCGTCCAAGCTTCTGGCTTCGACCCATCAATCGCCACCGCTTGCTTCAACTCTGCTACCGCATGCTCCAGATCGTTCGTGTACACATAAGCAGCTCCCAGCCGGTAGCGATAGTCGAAATTATCGGGCGCTAATCTGGCGGCGGCCTGCAGTTCCGGCAAACCGTGACTGTAATCCTTGTTGAGCCACAAAGCGACACCGAGATGATAGTGCGCCGGCGCAAAATCCGCATTGAGGGAAATGGCTTTCTGGAAGTGTTGCAAACCGTCCGCATTCCGTCCCACCACCGCCAGCAAGAATCCCAAATGGTCTTCCGATTCGGCCGTAGCACCGGGCATCTGTGCCGCTTGGTCTAGCAAGGTGACGGCTTCTGGCGCGCGCCCTTCACGCAGTAGCGATTCCGCCTGATTCGCCAAATCTGCCGGAGTCGTTTGCCCGAAAAGACACTCAGCCAGACACAAAACCGACACTATGAAAATAGCCTTCAATCAGCCCTTACCTTCCACAATCGTCAACACCCGATTCGCCTTCACACCCGCAATCTTATCCACCACCCCGCTCGGCCAGTGCACCTCGATATCTGCTTTCTTCGCTTTACACAAGCCAAAGTGGACCCGTAAATCGCTCTGCGAAAAATAACTTCCACCGCTGCGCACCTCATCCATCTGTTGATGCGCACCTTCCGGTTTACAAAACACGCGCGCCCCAATGCCGGAACGGTTCGACTTCTTCCCCACCGTCTTCACCTTCAGCCAGTTATTCCCTAGCGTCGATTCGCAATGGAGCAACTGCGGCACATCATTGACGCAGTTCACCACCACATCCAAATGGCCGTCATTATCAAAATCTCCCACCGCGCAACCGCGGGCCGGAACTGCTTCCATGATGCCCGGGCCGGCTTCGAGCGAGACATCCTGGAACTTGCCGTTGCCTAAGTTGTGATACAGCACTTTGCGCTCACGATAACCTGATTCGCTGGCTTTCTCCCGTACTTCCGGATAGACGTGTCCGTTGCAGGTCAGAACGTCGGGCCAGCCGTCGTTATCGAAATCCAGAAAGCTTGCTCCCCAACCCAGGAATCGCGTGTTGCGGCCCATGCCCGATTGAAATGTCATGTCCTCAAAGTTGTAATTGCCAAGGTTGCGATAAAGCGTGGAAGTATCGCCCGCGAAATTCGTTTTGAAGATCTCCAGCTTGCCATTTCCAAAAACATCCGCCGCTGTGACGCCCATCCCCGCTTGCGTTTTTCCATCAGCGCCAAACGCCACCCCCGCTTCGAGCGCCACGTCGGTAAACGTTCCGTCGTGATTATTCTTGAACAGCGCCGAGGGTGAGGAATCGTCGGCCACATAAATGTCCGGCCAGCCGTCATTATCGAAATCGCCGATCAGCACGCCCAGGCCGTACGTTCCTTGCTTCTTCAGAATGCCGGCCTTCTCCGAAACATCCGTAAACGTACCGTCGCCGTTGTTGTGAAAGAGAATATCTTTGCCGCCCTTTAATCCGGGCGGTCCGCAAGCCACCAATAATCCTTCATACAAGCACGGACCACTCTCGGGTAATGGCGCGGTCTTCAAATCGAAATCAATGTAGTTCGCAACATACAAGTCGAGATGCCCGTCCTTGTCATAGTCGAGGAAAGCGCAACCGGTATTCCAGCGCTTCAGTCCATTGGTTGTGCGTGTGGTGACGCCCGCCTTCTCCGCAACGTCGGTAAACGTCCCATTGCCATTGTTGCGATACAGCGCGCAATCGCCCCAATAGCTGACAAACAGATCGACATGGCCGTCGTTGTCATAGTCGCCGGCGCAAACAGCTTGCCCCCAGCCCGTGCGCGCCAGCCCCGCTTTTAGAGTGACATCCGTGAACGTTCCATCACGATTGTTTTTATACAGGCGGCTGACCGGCTCCTCGCCCTTTGGAAAAGTCGTCTCAAAGCGCGTGCCGTTGACGAAAAAAATGTCGAGCCAGCCATCGTCGTCGTAATCCACAAATGCCACACCGCAACCCGTCGTCTCGAGCAGGTATTTATTGCTCTGTTCCGCACCGAAAATCGTCTTGGCGTTCAGCCCGGCTTTCTGCGCAACGTTGACGAATTGCACGCCAAGTGGCGTCGCCGAAAGCAGTTGTTCTAACGAAAATACCGGAAGCGTCGCGCAGAGCGAACGGATAAATGAACGGCGGGAAGGCAACCACCAGTTTAAAACGCGCGCAACATATGGTCGGGGCAGCTCAGCTGAATTTGCGAAAGCAGTTGCTGCGGCAAGTCGAACCCATGCTTTGCGAGGAACGGAAGAATGGAATAGAAGCGCTCCTGTAAGTGCCGCTGGGGGTAAATCAGATTCACCAGGTAATGCGCGTCTTTGGTGGCGTGCTCGTCGCGGCGCATGGTTTCGCGGGCAATCTTACGTTCCAGTTTGCCGAACTGATAAGTAATTTTGGCCGTACTCTTTCGCGACGCGGCTTCGAGCGTCGGATCAAAATGCAGCAAGCTACCCTGCAATTGCGCCAGTGCCTGGGATGCCGCCGTTTGCGCTGCTTTGATTTGCTCGCTTAGCGCAGGTGGCACGAGCCGCGAAGCCAGCACGCCTTTCACCTTTTCATGATGGTCCAGCAGATCGGTTACCCGCAGATCGTAACGCTGCAGCAGTTTGCCGGCGCGAGCATCCAGCAGCGTGAAACTATTGCGCGGATAGATCACCGGCATGCGGCCGAGGAGTTTCTCGTAAAGCACTGCACCCTGCGCAAAGTAGGCGATCTCGGCCGGTCCCCCTACATAAGCAGCCGTAGGCAACAGATAATCCTGCATGACCGGCCGCAGCAAAGCGTTGGGTGAAAGTTGAGCGCCCATGGAACCCAACTCGCCGGCTGTGTAAGACCCATCTCGGGTGCTAAAACCTTTATCCTTCCAGCGAACCGGCCAGCGGCGTCCATTCTTCAACAAGAAGAAAAGAGACGAGTCGTCGTCCACATGAACTTGGGTATGATAGCCGGCCTTCAAAATGGCAGCGTTCCTGGCACGTAGCGCACCCATCAACTCCGGAACCCGCTGCACGGTCTCGCTCAAAAAAGGCGCGGCTACTTCGCGAATTGGTGCTGCCAAAGGATCGAGAAAAAGCAGACCGAAACTCTTCAATATTTGTTCAAGCAGCTTGCGAAACGCTGACCCCAAGGTGGCGCCAGGCTGATAGGTGGCCGCCACTTGGCTGACCACGTCGTCCGCGAAGGGGAGATCCCCCAACGCGGCACGCAATTCAGCCAGCGGAATTTCATTGAGGACCACGCCGCCCACCGGACCGCCATTCACAACGCTGCTGGCAATGCTGATTTTCGAGGGAGTGGCATCTTGGTTGAACACCCAAGCATGATCCACCTCAGCCAAATCATGATCTTCGGTGGCAAGCCAGAAGATCGGCACCGCCGAAATGCCTTGCTCGTTCAGATGCGCGGCTAGCTTAACAGCTGTCAAAGCTTTAAAGATCGTGTAGGCAGGCCCGAGCAGAAAACCGACCTGCTGACCGGTAATCACAGCCACGGTATTCGGCTGCGCGAGCTTATTCAGAGCTGCCGAATTATCGTTCTGTGCAGCGAGCGCGGCGACAATTTTTGCGCGCCGGTCGGCGGGAAATTGCACCGCAGAGGCAGCCGCTTCTACTCCGTCTAGTTGCCACGAACTATAGGGGAAAAAAGCGCTTACTTTGTCGAACTGGTATAAGTAGTCCGCAAAAAGTGCACTCGTTCCCGGGATTTGGTCTTGGCGAACACACGAAGGCTCCATAGCTCAAAGGCCGCCTCTAGCAGATGATTGCCAACTAGGGAAAGTTACGACAAATCTCTAAGCGACAATAGGGTAGGACATGGACGAGCAAGAATTCAAGAAGCAAGCGGACGCGGCGTTGGAATCTTTGTATAAGAAACTGTCCGCAGCCACCGACCAGTACGATTTCGAGCCCGACTTCAATGCTGGTGCGCTTTCCATCGAGTTCGAGCAACCCAAAGCGCGTTTTGTGGTGAGCCCGAATTCACCTGTTCGTCAAATTTGGGTCTCGGCGCATTCAAAAAGCTTCAAGCTCGATTGGATTCCGGCTCAGAATGCCTTTGTGTTGGCTGAAACTTCGCAGACATTGGAGCAGATGATCGCCGCAGCTATTTCGCAGCATATTGGCGAAGACGTTCATCTGTGATCGTTGTGCCAGGCGTCTACATTTCGTATCCTTTTTGCAGTCAGAAGTGCAGCTTTTGCAACTTCGCCTCGGGCGTAAGTGCGCCCGACACGATCGCAAAATATCAGCAGGCTTTGTTAAGCGAGATCCGGGCGCACAAATGGACTTGGCAGCCGGAGACACTGTATTTTGGCGGGGGGACACCGAGCCTGATGTCGGCCGATTTCTTGCGTGACATTGTGGCGCTCATTCCGCACGAGAAGCTAACCGAGATCACGTTGGAATGCGCGCCTGGTACGGTGACAACGGAAGCCATTGGAATATGGCGAGCGTGCGGCATCAATCGCGTCAGCTTGGGCGTGCAATCGTTCGTCACGAAAGAATTGCGCCAGACAGGTCGAAAGCATGCTGCTGAAATCGTTCAGCGCGAAGTGACACTGTTGCGCGATGGCGGCATTCCGAACATCAACATCGACTTGATCGCCGGACTGCCGGAACAGACGCTTGACTCAATGGACGATTCACTTGCGTGGGTAGAGCAGTTGGCCGCGCCCCATGTGTCGCTATACATTTTTGAGATCGATGAAGACAGCCGGCTTGGCAACGAGGTTCTTCTGGGCGGACAGCGTTACGGTGCGCCGCATGTGCCGAACGACGAATTGACCGCACAGCTCTATGAACGCGCTTCGCAAGCCTTACGGCGCAAGGGCTATCACCACTACGAAATTTCCAACTACGCGCATCCAGGATTCGAGTCGCGCCATAATTTGAAATACTGGCTGCTCGAACCATACATCGGTTTCGGCCTGGATGCGCACTCGTTCGATGGCCACAGCAGATTCAGCAATGCAGATACGTTCGAAGACTACTTCGAAGCAAAGAAGCCGCCGCAGACCACCAGCGACGCGGCGGAAGAGCACTTCTTCGTGGGCTTGCGCTTATTGGACGGCATTGAACCAACACCTGCCGAATGGCGGCGTTTTGCCGTACCGATCGAGAAGTGGGAACGGGCGGGAATGTTAGAGCGTGCTGGGGCGCGCTTGCGATTGACAGACCCGGCAGTGTTAGTCTCAAACGAAATCTTCCAGGAGTTTCTGAAATGATCGATTTGCGAAGCGATACCGTTACTAAGCCCAGCGAGAAGATGCGCGCCGCGATGGCGCAAGCTGAAGTGGGCGACGACGTGTATGGTGAAGATCCCACGTTGAACCGGCTGGAAGCCCGAGCGGCGGAAGTTTTTGGCAAAGAAGCCGCACTGTTCGTCCCAACCGGTACCATGGGCAACACGATTGCCGTCAAACTGCATACCAACCACGGCGAAGAAGTGATTTGTGATGCCCGCTCTCACCTTTTGGACTGGGAGCTTTCCATGATGGCGTGGTTTTCGGGCTGTCAGCCCCGAGCGATTTCGACTTCGGACGGCATTCTTACCTGGGAGAAAATTGCCGCGAATCTGCGGCCAAAGGGTCCGCACAATGCCCCGACTACGTTGATCGCGCTGGAAAACACCCATAACATGTCGGGCGGTACGGTTTACGCGCAGGAAACGATTGATCAGGTCTGTGCTGAGGCGCACTCGCGCGGTTTGAAAGTGCACATGGACGGCGCGCGCATTTTCAACGCTGCAACGGCGGGGCAAACAAACGTGGCCCGCATTACGCGCGATGTCGATTCGGTGATGTTTTGTCTTTCGAAGGGACTCGGCGCGCCTGTGGGTAGTCTGCTAGTCGGCAAAAAAGAGGCTATCGACCGAGCCCGTTTATACCGCAAACGCTTGGGCGGCGGTATGCGGCAGGCCGGTGTCCTGGCCGCAGCGGGTTTGATCGCGCTCGAAGAATCGCCAGCGGGGTTGGTCACCGATCACAGTAATGCGCGTTATCTGGCAGAACGGCTGAGCAAGATGCAGCCTATCAAGATTGATGCTGCGAAGGTACGGACAAATATTGTCATCTTCGACGTTTCGGCGCTGGGCATCACCTCAGCTGAATTCAGCCTTAGCCTTAGGAAAAAAGGGATTTTGGCGAATGGAATCAACAACACTCACATGCGGATGGTGACCCATCGCGATGTATCGCGCCAAGATTGCGAGCAGGCTGCGGATATCATCGCGGAGCAGGTGATGGTACTTCAGTCTGCCAGTCCTGTAACGGTCTAGTAATTTAGTGCACATTGAATTAGACTTTTAATGGATTATTTTAAGCTCCGTTGAGAGCAGGGAGACGATAAAGTTATGGCATTTTGTCCAAATTGTGGAGCCCAGGCAAGCGGCGCTTTCTGCCCGAATTGCGGAACTGCTATGGCCGCCCCAGCCACGGGCGATGCACCACCGCCGCCTCAGTACCAACAAGCTCAACCGTTGAGTGCCCCAGGCATGAGCGATAACGTCGCCGGTGCTTTGTGCTACCTGGCGAGCATTGTAACCGGAATCATTTTCCTGATTCTCGCTCCTTACAATCAGAACAAATTTGTAAGGTTCCATGCGTTTCAATCGATCTTCTTGTTTGTGGCTTGGACGGTTCTTTGGATCGTAGTGGGGATGTTGCACTTCCTGTTCTTTGTTATCGCTCCGCTGCTGAGCTTGGCTGGTCTGGTGCTTTGGTTGTATCTGATGTACTCGGCATTTAACAACAAGAAGGTAAAGCTGCCGATTATTGGCGATCTGGCAGAAAAGCAAGCTTAACCAAATGTTGGTGGGTCACGTCTCATACTGAGACGTGAGGAAGTTAACAACCATTCTTTTCTGTGCGTGCCTTGGCCACGCGCAAACGGCAGTCGACGTGTCTCCGCGCATCGGGCTTATCGAAGTCTTCGGTGCGCGCAAGGCTTCGCTGCCGAAGATCCGCAATGCCATTGGAGCGAAGGTGGGCGATCCGTTGCCTGCTTCGGAATCAGCGGAAGACCGCATCAACAAAGTTCCAGGTGTAACTGCGTCAAGACTCGAAGCGGTGTGCTGCGCGAGCGACGGGAAGATGATTCTCTATGTGGGTGTGGAAGAGCGGGATTCTCCGCACATGGAATTTCATCCCGCACCGACTGGCGACGCCCGACTTCCCACGGGTCTCTACGACGATTATCTGAGTTTGCTCGAAGCGGCGGAGGGCAGCATTCGTGGCCGCAATGCCGACGAGGATCTGACGAATGGTTACTCGCTCATGGCCGATCCTTATGCGCGCGTGATCCAGCAGGGCTTCATTCCGTTTGCCGAGAAGGATTTGCCGCTGCTCGATCAAGTGGTGCGCGAGTCGTCAGACCCTGAGCAGCGAGCGGCAGCGGCTTATCTGCTGCCTTATGGGCCACGTGGACGCAAGTCGAAAATCATTACGGACGCACTGCAGTATGCACTACGCGATCAGGAAGACGTTGTGCGTAAGAATGCGCTGCGAGCGCTGCGGGCCGTCTATGTGGGAGCGAAGCTGCATCCGGAGCAGGACGTTGCAGTTGAGCCCACCTGGTTTGTGGAGATGCTGAATTCAGTGGTATGGTCCGACCGGCGGAACGCCGCGGAGGTGCTAGTGGATCTGACCGAAGACCGCAAGCCGGAGACGTTGGATTTGATTCGCGAACGAGCGCTGCCGGCGATTGTCGAGATGGCGCGCTGGAAGACGCTCGATCATGCGCTGCCGGCGTTTGTGATAGCAGGACGGGTGGCTGGCTACGAAGAGAAAGAAATCAAGGATGCGTGGCTGAAGGAAGATCGAGAATCGATTCTGAGCGATTTGGGCGGGAAGAGGAAGAAAGCTAAGTAGGCTGCTGCCCTTCGAGACCGGTGATTCGGCGTTGGTGGTCTTAGGCGATGGCGGCCAAGTTTTCGGAAATCGTGAGCAGCTTATCGAGACGGGCATCCTGCGCGGCGTTGCGGATATTCTGGGCAGCTAGGGCAGCATGCACTTCCTGTAGCGAAGCATGCAGCGATTCGGTCGATTGGAAGAGGAATCTGAGCTGCTCGTCGAACGTCATACCTTCATATTAACAAGGGTAGCTGATACAGGCTGAGATCAAAGCGGCTAGGTCACTGCTATCGCCCGTTAGAAAGCTTGTACGCGAAGCGTCGATCATCTGATCGCGCGTGATGCCGAGCCACTTTAGTTTGAAGCCGGCCGACTCTGCTAGCCGACGGATGAATTCTCTTTGGGTGCGGCCGTTGCCTTCACGAAAGGGATGGACAGCATTGATCTCGCCGAGAAAGAATGCGGCTCGAGGAATGAACGTCTCTCGATCAAGCCCTCGTAGGAGGTTCTCTTTGGCGAGCTTGCGAAAAAGGTCATGGAGAAAGAGCTCTATGAAATCGGCTCGACCAAATGAGTGGCCACCTTTGGAAATGTTTACGGTGCGAAATTCACCTGCCCAGGCGAAGACGTCTTGAAAGATGTACTTGTGAATGGCCTGCAGGCTGAGATCGCCTTTCAATTCAGACAGTTCTAGAATTCGTGACGCTGTTGCTTCTGCTTCGAACTCACAGAAAACTGCTGGATCTTGAATGTTTCGAAGATTTCTAAGGACGTCCGTCCCGGGATAAACGTACTGATCCGTACTTTCGATCATGCAACGCGTCGATCTCCGATCCGACTTGCTTTAGGGTAATTTCGCCTTCTACGTAACGCTGGTAGATTGCTAGCGCTTCAGGACCGGGCTCAAGGCCTTCGAGGCGCACGCTGTGGACTGCTTCTTCTACTTTCGAGGCGCGTTCAGCGCGCTCTTCAGCGGTGATTTTGGCAGTCAGCGGCATAATGCGTTAACTCTTATTTTAGCAACTCGGGCTTTGATAGCATCTTCGACATGCGGCAATTTTTCGCGGTTCTCTTTTGTGCAATGGTTTTGGCTGTGTCGTCGTTTGGGCGTGAGAAGAAATTGCAGATTTTCTTCATTGACGTGGAAGGCGGCCAAGCTACTTTGTTCGTTACGCCCGCCGGGCAATCGCTGTTGATCGACACAGGTTGGGGCTATAACGCTTTTCGCGATGCGCTGCGGATTCAGAAGGCCTGCAAACTGGCGAACATCAAGAAGATCGATTACGTGCTCATCACGCACTTTCATACTGATCACGTAGGCGGCGTACCGCAACTGCTGCAGAAGGTGACGATGGAACATTTCGTCGATCATGGCGTGAATCGTGAAGAATCGAAGGCGACCAAGACGCTTTATGACGAGTATCAAAAGGCGATCGAGGGCTACGATCACATCGTGCTGAAGCCAGGCGATAAGCTGCCGATTAAGGGCATTGACGTGACTGCTGTTTCGGGCGATGGAAACGTAATCGCACAAGCCTTGCAAGGCGCCGGGCAGCCGAATGATGCGTGCTCAGGAGTGCAGGAAAAGGCCAGCGATCCGAGTGAGAATGCGCGTTCGCTCGGAACGGTGATTCAGTTTGGCAAGCTGCGCATCGTCGATTTAGGCGACTTGACTTGGAACAAAGAACTCGAGTTGATGTGTCCGAACAACAAGCTGGGTAAGGCCGATATCTACATTGCGTCGCACCATGGAATCGATCAGAGCAATAGCCCGGCGCTGGTGCATGGATTACAGCCGCGCGTGGCGATCATCGATAACGGGACGAAGAAGGGCAATGCGCCTAGCGCTTGGGACATCATCAAGTCTTCGCCGGGTTTGGAAGACATCTGGCAGCTGCACTTTGCCGATGCGGGCGGCAGTGAGCACAACACTACCGACCCGTTTATCGCCAACGTGGATGAGGCCGATAGCGGCTTTTATTTGAAGCTGACTGCAGAGGAAGACGGCAGCTTTCAAATATTCAATCCGCGGAATAAGTACGAAAAAAATTACGCCCCAACGAAGTAAGAAATTAGCCGAAGAAGTCGCGGACTTTTTCGAACACAGTTTTTTCGCGCGGTGAGTTTTCCACCGGAAGCAGCGTAGCGAGTTGCTCGAACAGCTTGCGCTGCTCGCGGGTAAGCTTTTTGGGAATCTGTACGTCGAGGTGAACGAAGAGATCGCCGCGGGTACGACTGTTCAAGATGGGTACGCCGAGATTGCGGATGCGGAATTGCGCGCCCGGCTGCGTTCCTTCGGGCACCAGAATCTGCTGCGTACCATCGAAGGTTTCGATCTCGATTTCCGCCCCTAATACCGCTTGCGCCAAGTTAATGGGCAGCGTACAATGCAAATCGTTTTCGCGACGCTCGAATATGTGGTGTTCGTTGACCTTGAGAACTACATAAAGATCGCCTGGTTGCGCGCCAGGAGGTCCAGGATTACCTTCGCCCGCCAAACGTAAACGCGTCCCGTTATCGACGCCGGCCGGGATGTTAACTTTGAGACGCTTCTCAACCTTATTGAACCCTTCAGCCTTGCACTGCGGACAGACTTGGCGAATCAGCTTGCCGCGCCCGCTGCAACTGGGACAGGTTTTGCGAATCGAAAGAAAACCTTGCTGATAAAGAACTTCGCCACGCCCATGGCAAGTGGTGCAGGAAATCAGGCCACCATTCGGATCGGCGCCGGAGCCCTGGCACTTGCTACATGCCTCCATGCGCGGAATCAGCAGATCGGCCGAAAGACCTTTCATGGAGTCTTCAAAGCTGACTTCGAGATCGTAGCGGATATCTTCGCCGCGCGACACGCGTGAACGCCGGCCACCACCGCCCCGCTGACCGAACAAATCGCCAAGGCCGAACAGGTCGCCCAGGATGTCGTTGAAATCGGCGAAGGTGGCTTCGTCGAAGCCATTGGTGGCGGCACTGCCTACGCCTTGATGGCCGAAACGGTCGTAACTGGAGCGCTTTTGCGGATCGCTGAGAATGGCATACGCTTCGGCCGCTTCTTTGAAACGCTCTTCGGCATCACGGTCGCCAGGGTTGCGATCAGGGTGGAATTGCAGAGCTAACTTACGATATGAGCTTTTCAGCGTCTGCTCATCGCAATCGCGCGAGACGCTAAGGACTTCATAATAATCCCGTTTGGCGACACCCATCTAACTGTATAATTCCTTCGTCAATAAGGCAGCCACGGCTGCTACCGATTTACCGCCACTTTCACCATGGCGGGACGAAGCAGGCGACCCTTAAAGTAATAACCGCGTTGGTATTCTTCAAGGATAGTCTCATCGGGGTGGTCTTTTGTATCGACCATCTCTACGGCATGGTGAATATGCGGGTTAAATACTGGTACATCTGAAGCGATCGGCTCCAAGCCAAGCTTCTTAAGAGCCTCATAAAGGCGTTGGTAGATGAGTTCCATACCGCGCGAATATTCTTTATCTTCGCAGTCGGCTTTGAGAGCGCGCTCAAAATCGTCAAGCACTGGAAGCAAGGCCTTGACAGTATCCATGGCTGCGAATTCCAGCAGTTCACCGCGTTCGCGTTCGCTGCGGCGCCGGTAATTTTCGAACTCGGCCTGCCGGCGCTGCAGCAGATCCTGATATTCGGCTTTTTCTTTTGCCAACCGTTCGCGCTCAGCGGCATCCGAAGGAGGAAGGGGAGCGGACTGAGTAGCAGTTTGTTCGGCGGGCTCGGCCGGGCGCTCAACGCGAGGTTCCTCGGCCGCGACAGCATTGTTATCGTTATCTGCTTGCATTAGACTTGATCGCTAAGAAGAAAAGTTGTGGGGAACGCCTCCGGTTGCTCTCAGCGTCAGCCCGGAGCATTCCCCTAAACTAATAGGTTAGCAAGAAGCGCTGGCAGAAAAAAGTCCGTTAATTTTTTTGGTCCTTTGAGGAAATGCCGGGAGCGTCGACAAAGGCACGTTCGGCGAGTGTCCAGCTCTGCATAGTACGGATGCTGGTGCTGCGGGCGATGACGAATCCGCCGACCAACCCAAAGCCAAGCTGGCAGGCTACGAACCAAGGCCAACTAATGTGTTCATTGAGAGTAGGATTGACCAGACTCAGGACGGTGGCGATTACGCCACTCCAGATGATGGGCATGAAAATACCAGCCCAAACAGCGGCAAACTTTGGGAACATCGGGAGAAGAACGGCATAAAGCACCCCTACCAGCATCGAAATCACGATGTGACCGGCGAAGGCTGCGGCCAGCGCAAAACCATCGAAGGCTTGGAGTTGAGCTTCGGTTTCATGACCGATGGACGGAATGACGACGCCGGCTAAAAGGTTAACCGGGTACCAGATGCTGCCGTGCGCGATTAAACCGTAGAGGCAAGCAAGACCTGCCATGACAGCGCCGCCAGCCAAGCCACCCAAAACGCCCGCAGAATAAGGATGAATTTCTTCCGGAATACGCACGCGATGGCTATCTTCGCCAAGTTGCAAACGGATGACCGAGCGCGCACCGACTTGAATCGGAGAAGGCCGCTTTCCGGACTCGATGGCACAGGCTTCATGCTCTTCCTCGGGAATGACAATGCGCCACCAGCCAATGGCGGAGATGAATCCAATGACGATACCTAAATAAGAGATCAGGGATGTATGGATCGCGATGCCGGCAAAAATCAGCATGAGTCCGAATGCCAGAAGCAGGGGCCATAAAGTAGGCGCGGGCATCTGAATCTGTGTGAGGTCGCTGCGTTCGCCGGCTTCGCCGTATTGAATGTCCTGTGCCATTTTTGCAATTACCTTCCGATCACGTAAACGGTGGTGAACACAACAACCCATACGGCGTCCACAAAATGCCAGTACCAGGAAAGGAACTTCACGCGGCGTTCCTGCCTGCGAACGTTGCGGCCCAGCAGAGTAGCAAACATCACCAGAATTAGGAAGACCATGCCAACCACTACGTGAGAGGCGTGCAGACCAACGAGCGAATAGTAAGTAGTGCCGAAGAGATTGGTGGTGATGGTGAGGTGCTCGTCGACTATCAAATGACGCCACTCGGCGGCTGTGGCAGTGAGGAATTCCAATCCCAAAGCGATGGTAGCGATCCACCAGAGCCTAAAATTGCCCAGATTACCCTTTTTCAGGGCACTTTCCGCCAACACGATGGTAAGGCTGCTGGAGAGCAGGCAAATGGTGGCAAGAATTGGAATATCGAGAACGTCTTTCGGATGAGGACCGACGTTGCTCTGACCGTTGTAGACGATGTAGGCTACGACGAACATAGAAAACAGGACCGACTCGGTAAGAATGAGCATGAGAATGCCCACGCTGCCACGATCGGGCAGATGCCAATCGCGGGCGATGCTGTTGGGATCGAGAGCAATTACACCTGGGTATGCCATATTTATTCAAATCTCCAATCTGGATCGTCAGGGTGTTTGAGATCCCAAAGCGGACGGCCACTGCGAACAACGGGAATTTTTTCGAAGTTGTATTCGGCGGGCGGCGAACTGGTGGCCCATTCGAGGGTCCAGGCATCCCACGGATCGTCGCCGGCTTTTTCGCCCTTCCACAAACCCCAGATGATGTTCACGACAAAGAGCAGAATGCCGACGATCTGAATGGCGACTCCCCAGGTGGAGATGAGATTCCAGATTTCGAGGCCGTGGCCGGGAAGATAGGTGTACACGCGGCGCGGCATTCCGAGAAAGCCGGCGAAGTGCATAGGCAGGAACGTGACGTTAAAGCCGATGAGAAAGATCCAGAAATGCAGGCGGCCGATCAATTCGCTTTGCATTTTGCCGGTGGCTTTCGGGAACCAATAATAGATTCCGGCGAACAAGCCGAAGACAAGTCCGCCAATGAGCGTGAAGTGGAAGTGGCCGACCACAAAATAAGTGTGGTGAAGCTGCCAATCGAAAGGTGCGGTGGCGAGCATGATGCCGGTCAAACCCGCCAACAGAAACTGAAACAGAAAGCCACAAGCGAAAAGCATGGGCGTGGCATAACGAATTTTGCCGCCGTACATGGTGGCGGTCCAATTGAAGATCTTGATGCCGGTGGGAATGCCGACCAGCATAGTAGCGGTGGCAAAGAACGTATTCGATAGCGCCGACAAGCCCACGGTGAACATATGGTGCGCCCACACGCCGATACCGATGAAGAAGATGACGCAGACGGCGGCAACCATGGCGGGTTTGCCGAAAATCGGTTTGCGTGAAAAGACGGGTATGACTTCGGACAGAATCGCGAATATGGGAAAGATCAAAACGTAGACTTCCGGGTGTCCAAAGATCCAGAAGATGTGCTGCCAGAGAAGAACGTTGCCATTGGCTAACGGGTTGAAGAAGTTAGCGCCGAGGAGGCGGTCAATCATCAGCATGATCTGGGCAGCAGCGAGAGGCGGGAAGATGATGAGGATCAGCAACGCGTCGACAAGCATTACCCAGACGAACATCGGCATGCGGCGCAGTGTCATGCCGGGGCAGCGCATGCTCACAGTGGTGGCAACGACGTTGATGGCGCTGGCAATGGTGCCGAAGCCTGCGACAAGAACGCCGAGCACCCAGAAATCGGTGCTGGGACCGGGATTGAAGGATTTAGAAGTGAGTGGCGCATAGCCGAACCAACCGACGTCGGGCACAGCGCCGAAAGCATAGCTCGAATAAAGGAGCACGCCACCAAACAGAAAAGCCCAAAAACCGAAGGCGTTGAGGCGGGGAAACGCCATGTCGCGTGCGCCGATCATCAAGGGAACGAGATAGTTCCCGAGACCGGCGACCATGGGCATGCCAACCAGGAAAACCATGGTGGTGCCGTGCATGGTAAAGAGCTGATTGAAGGTTTCGGGGCTAACGAAATGATTGTTGGGGATGGCGAGTTGTATGCGAATGGCAACCGCCATCAGGCCCGAGGCGACAAAGAAGAGCAGCATGCAAATGACGTACATGAGGCCGAGCTTCTTGTGATCGGTGGTGGCGATCCAGCGATAAAGAATTTGCAGAACCGAATGTTCCGAACGGCTAATTGCGGTATTTTCCAGAGGATAGTTGATGGAAGCCATAGGAACCTACTTAAGCGTCTCCAGATAGGCGACAAGGTCGTCCAGATTCTGTCCGGCAAGCTTGGAACCCGGCATGAGACAGCCCGGTTTCGCTTGTTGCGGATTCACCACCCAAGCCCGCAAGTTGGCGGGAGTGTTGTCGAGCACGCCGGAAGCAATTTGGCGGCGGCTCATCAGGTGTGTAAGGTCGGGGCCAATTTGGCGGTTGAAGGGCGTGCCTTTTACGGCGTGGCAGGCCCAACAGCCAGCGATTTGAAAACGTTTTTGACCGGCGCTGATTTCGGCGGGAACTGGCTGCGGCTGCTGTTGGGCGACAACCCATTTATCGAAGTCTTCAGGCGGCTGCACGACCATTTGCACCAGCATGTTGGCGTGTTGTGCGCCGCAGAATTCAGTACAGCTACCCCAGTAAATGCCAGGTTCAGAAGGATCGACCCAGGTGTGATTGACGCGGTTGGGAATGAGATCGGTTTTACCGCCAAGTTCGGGCACCCATAGGCTGTGAATGACGTCGCTGGACGTTAGTTCGAAGTAAGTAGCGCGCTCGCGGTTGTGGGAAACGGGAATGTGGATCTCATTGGCCGTGGTGATGTTGTAGCCCGGATAGTGCACTTCCCACCAATATTGATGGCCGATCACTTTAACATGCATCGCGTTGTTGGGCGGGCTGGCATCTTCGACGCCCCAAACGGTGCGAGCCGAAACGCCGGCGATAACGAAGACAATGAGGATGGGGATGACAGTCCAGGCGGCTTCGATTTGATTGCTGCCATAAATTTGCGCCGGTTCCTGTTGGGGATCGTCGTTGCGGCGACGACGGAAGCGAATCATGGTGTAGATCAGCAGGCCAGCCACGACGGCGAAAATGGCGCCGGTGATGGCGAATTCGAGCATGCCCATGTTGAACTCGGCCCGGGCGGGGGTGCTCAACGGGTTGAACATATTGGTGATTTTGTGTTCGGTCAGGGCAGCTGGTTGAGCCTGCAAGAAGGCAAGTAAATTCGCGCGCAAAACGAGGGCCTTTCGAGGACAGATTTGATTGACTGTTTAGTAATTTTGCCAGTGGTGGGGAACGTTGTCAGTGATTCGAATCACAGGCTAGCGGCGAGAGTTTGAGCGTTCGCGGCGGGGCGATGGGCGGACGCTGCCAGTTGGATGGCTGGTTGGGGGAATATTGGCCGGGAATGATGGGTCCGGGCTGGTAACCGGGCGGCGGGGTGTTGGGCTCCTTGTCCGCTCCCTCGGCGGTCGCGGTTCTGTTAGTAGCGGGACGGTGATGGAATTTGTAGTGGTGTTCGAGCAGGCGGTATTCGCGTTGGAACTTGCGTTCGGCGGCGGTGAGATGGCGCAGAACGAGATCGTACTCTTTGATTTTTTCGTTACGGGCAGCGATGGCGCGGCCGCAATTTCTTTTGTGACGTTTGGGGTCGATGTAGTGATTGAGTAAGTCACGGGCGCGGGGATCTGCGGGGTCGGGATCGGGCGGGGTGAGGCGCTCGAAGGGTTGGCCGTTTTCGTCGATGTCGGGACTCGGAGGCGGGATTGGAGGGACGTGGATTGGATAGGCGAGCAGCCAATGGGGCTTACGTTATTAGTTGGCGCTAGTTGATGCCGGGCAAAGTAAAGTTCACCCTCACTGATGTTTCGACACTGACAGGGTTGCCGTTAAGGAGCGTGGGGCGGTACTTCCATTGCAACACGGCTTCTTTGGCGGAATTTACTAGAAGAGGGTGGCCGCGAACGAGTTGCAGGTTCTTGATAGCGCCGTTTTCGCCGATTACCACGTTGAACTCGACCGTGCCCTGCACTCGGGCGTTGAGGGCCAGAGCAGGATATTGGGGGTCAACACGCTGGATCAGGTTCGCCTCGGCTACTGCGGCACCGAGGCGAACGGTGCCATTCGAATCGGCGTCGTTTTGCACTGTGTAGCCAGGGGGAATTTCGAACATCTTCGGGTCGGGTTCGTCGCGCAGTAGTTGGGTGAGGACGACAACCTGGGTACCGTGACGAGGGTCGATATGTTTCAAACTCAGGTTCATGTGGAGGTCTTCTGAGTACCAATACTCATCGGTAATGGTGATGGGCTGATCGTTGCCATCAGCACCTGCGGGAATCGTACGGGAGCGGCGGTAGCCATGCACGTTCTGCCCTTCGAGAGTTGAGAAGCCGAGATCCTCGCGATCGGATGGGCGGACAGTTTTGGGTGAACCGGAACGCTGCATCGGTGGGGGCAAAGTTACAACGACTGCCTTTTGGTTGGCGGGAGTGAGCGTTGTTTTGGTGCGGGTGGTTGGGTCGAAAATCGTGATGTCGCGAATGCGACCTTCGCCTTTGTCGGCGGGACGGAGATAATAGCGATTTTCGTTGTGCGTCCGGCCGGATGAATCGCGCGCAATGGTGGTCATGGTTTTTGTGGTGACGTTGGTGCCGTCGGGCAACGTATGGATATTGTCCATCATGGTTGTGGCACTGAAGGGAGCGTTCGGAATGGCGGGAATGTTGACGATGGAAATCCATTCGGAGATGCCGACGGCGGGGGTGGGTTCCTGAGAAAGAGCGAGCGGAGCGATCAATAGGAGGGTGAGAACGGCAGCGGGAGCGTGATGTGCGTAGGCCATGAACTATTTACCTCTAAGTGATCATAGTGCTTTTTGGTGCGCTGACGTTTCAAGCGGTAAGTAAGTTTCGGGATTTTTGAGTGGGCCCGAAAGGGACGCGCCGGAACGTCTCATATTTATCGCTATAATTTGGGCCATGGCTCCTCTTCGGCTACCCGCTTTATTTTTGCTTGGGCACCTGCTCGCGTTTTCAGGCAACGTGCCGTTTAACGAAAAAAACTGGAAGACAATCAGCGGTGTTGCCGCGCTCGACAATGGCGTGCGGCACGGTCAGCAAAATTCCTTCCGTCTCCAACCCGCCGAGGGTGGCGCAGAAACGAAAATCGAACTCGCGCCCGTCACACTCGTACCCGGCAAACACTACGTTCTAACTGGTTGGGTTCGCACTGCCGACTTAACGGTCGAAGATCGCGGTCGATCGCCCATCGCCATCGGCGCAACTATTGCCATGGCCTCCATGCCATATGATCTACATCCCGCATCATTTGGAGGAACGCACGATTGGACTCAGCTAAAACTGCCGTTTACCGCTGTCACTGGCAAAGACGCAATTGTGATGAGTGCAGGCACCGGTGGCACGTGGCACGGCTCCGCGTGGTTCGCCGACGTGGCCATTGAAGGTCCCGTGAACGAAACGCTATGGCCTTCGAAGGCCGCCTTACAAACGTTTGGCCCCGCCTATCGCTATCCGCAGGGCGGCTGGATCTATCTCCACATTGAAGGCGAGCCCTATGAACGGGGTTATCAGCACGGCCATTTAATGGCTCACGAAATCGAAACCTATTTGGAAAGATGCGCCTCCGAATTAGACTCCGGTTCAACCAAGCGCGCTTGGGAATGGGGCCGCACCACTTCAAACGCCCTCTTTTTGAGAGGCTTCGATGAGGAAATTCTGCAAGAGATGCGCGGCATTGCCGACGGTGCAGCCGACGCCGGCGCCAAATGGGACGGCCGCAAAGTCGACCTGCAGGACATCGTCACCGCCAACACCGTCACCGAACTGGGTGAGTTACAGAGCGCCATGCCCATGACGCCCACTGGTCTCGAAAACCTTCATCTCGACAAGCCCTCCTACGCCCAGGGCAAACTTCCTGTAACCGCCCGCTGTAGCGCATTTTGCGCTAATGGCAAAGCCACGCGCGATGGGCACATGGTCATCGCACATATCACCATGTGGCCGCTAACTCTCGCGGAGCAGACGAACGTCATGCTCGACGTCCTGCCCAAAACCGGTCACCGCGTTCTCATGCAGAGTTATCCAGGCGGCATTCAGAGCGGCACTGACTGGTATCAGAACGACGTGGGTGTTGTTCTCACGGAGACTACCATTCGACAGAGCCCCTTCAATATTACCGGCCTGCCAGTTGCCTTCCGCGCCCGCAAAGCGATTCAGTATGGCGACAACATCGACAAAGTCGTGGAATATCTCGGCACCAAAAATAATGGCCTCTACACCAACGAGTGGCTGATAGGAGATGCGCAGACAGACGAAATCGCCATGTACGAGCTAGGCACCTATAAAACCCGTCTCTATAGGAGTTCCAAGAAAGACTGGTTCGGTGGCACGGAGGGATTTTATTGGGGCGATAACAACGCCAAAGACCTCGATGTGCGTTTGGAGTATCAGCCCGACCCCAAAGGCGCCCCGGTGCAAGTGCCCTATGTGGCCTCCGAGCGTGACTTGGCCTGGCAGAATCTCTACGAAAAGTATCACGGCAGCATCGATAATCAATTCGCTTTTCTTGCCTTTCGCACGCCTCCGCTGGTGACCTCTTCAGCGATGGACGCCAAAGTCGTCTCGGCCGAAATGGCCAAAAATATGATGGTTTGGGCCACATTTGGCAAACCGAACCAGCGCGAGTGGATTCCTTCCGATTACGACAAGAAGTCTTACGCCGGCAATCAAGGCCTGTACGCGAGCGGCTATACGCTCTTCTCAGCCAAAACACAACCCGAATTCCAACAGCTGGTAAATAGCAACGAAAAAGAGCGTCTCGCCTCCCCCAAGCCTGAGTCGGAGGACAAGGATAAAAAGCAAACCTCTTATACTGAGCGTCTCTGGAAAGGCTGGATACTCCCAACCTCGCAAGAAGACACTCCCCTCACGGCCGGGTCCGCCGCTTATTACAGCGCACTCTCTCACGACGACTGGGAGAAACGCATCGCTCGCTTCCGCGCTGGTTATCGAGCAGCGCAACTCTCCGATCACAACGAAATCCATCGCTACGAGGAAGCCACCTACAAAGGCGCTCTCATGTTAGACGCAATGCGCAAAGATATGGGAGACGACGCCTTCTTCACTTTCATGAAAGACTTCTTCGCCGCCAACACTACCAAGTCCGTCTCCATCGCCGACTTCCGCAAAGCCGCACCTCCTAAAGAGGATGCGCTGCTCACGAGATGGCTCAGCAGCGAAGGTCTCCCGAATTCTCCCAACGGCCCTATCTATGTTGGTGCGGACCTGCATCCTATGGCCAAGCGTTTATCCGAAGCACTCCTCGTCTACGGCACCGAAAAAGAAGCCGGCGCCAACCGCTACGCAGCCGAACAAGTGCAAAAGCGTTTCTTGAACTGGTTCGAGCAGGCCGTTCCCATCAAGAAGGACTTCGAAGTCGGTAAGGAGGACCTCGCTTCTCATGAAATCATCTTCGTCGGCCGCCCCGAGACCAACTCAGCTCTCGCCATGTGCCAATCGCAGCTCGGCTTGCAATACGACGCAGCGGTCTTTAAGATCGCCGGGAAGGAGCACGCTTCTGAAAACGACGGCATCATGTGGGCAGCTGCCAATCCCTTGGACAAGAAACACATGGTCTTGGTAATGGCTGGTAACAGTCCGTTGGAAACTGTGGTGCTCGCTAGCGAAGCTCCGCAGCCCATGCAATTCGTCATTTACAACTCGGGCAAAGAGGTCCAATCCGGATTCGCAGAGCAGTAATAAGCTCTCGCTATCCTAATCCTTATGGACTGGTCTACGCACGGGATAAAGATTGTTCGTGCGAATGAGCTCGATAGCAACACTCCGCAAACGGCGGGGATGACGCGCGCTGCTGCGATCACGCACGCTCGCACCGGCGCGTCAAAACTGTGGGCTGGCACTGTGGTTGTCGAACCCGACGCCAAAACCAGCCCTCATCATCACGGCGAACTCGAAACCGTTCTCTACATTGTTAAAGGCCGCGCGCGCATGCGTTGGGGCGATCGCCTCGAGTTCACTGGCGAAGCCGGCCCTGGCGATTTTATTTATGTGCCTCCCTTCGTTCCGCATCAAGAGATCAATGCCAAAACCGATGAAGCCTGTGAAGCGGTCGTCGTTCGCAGCGGCCAAGATCCAATTGTCGTGAACCTCGACATGCCGAGCCCTGAACCCGCGAGCTCGGGCAAACCAACTCCCTTTCATCCGGAAAAACAAAAATGAAATTAATTCTGTTACTCGCCGCGGCGTTCGCATTTTTTGACGCCGCCCCAGATCCTTGGAATGCGAATGAAGTTGTGCAACCGAAAATTATAGCCGATCGCATTCAATCCAAAGAGTCATTGCCAATATTCTATGTTGGCTTTCCTACGCTGTACCGCAATGGCTTGCACGTCGCTGGTGCAACGCTCGCTGGCCCTTGCTCCAAAGCCGAAGGTGTCGACGCGCTAAAGAAAGCCGCCGCCGAACTGCCGCGCGACAAAGAGATCTTCATCTATTGCGGCTGCTGCCCCTTCATCAAATGTCCGAATATCCGTCCGGCGTACACTGCTCTGCATCAAATGGGTTTCGGCAACATCAAAGTGGTCATGATTGAAACCAATCTGCACACTGACTGGATCGAGAAAGGTTACCCATCCGAGAAGGCTGCGCAATGACGAGGAAGGTATCACTAGCGCTTTTAATGCTGTTCCCTCTGATAGCAGTTGGGCAGAATTTTCAGGGAAGTGTCGCCTCCGGTACCGCCACACCGACAGCGCTGCCACTCACTTTCGAAGAAGCTATAGCGCGCGGCCTACGAACGAACCTTGGATTGTTGACTAGCCAGCAGTCGAGTGAAGAAGTGCGAGCGCAGCGCCTACGTGCCCTTAGCTCACTCTTGCCGCAGCTGAATGGTCAAGTAAGCATGACCGAACAGGAACTAAATCTGCAAGCCTTCGGTTTCAATGTCAAACTTCCACCGAGTGCCGGGTTTCAGATTCCAAAAATTGTGAAGCCATATTCCTATCAAGCAGCCCTTCTGAACGCCTCGATCCCCATTTTTGATTTCCGTTCGATCAGTAACTTGCGCGCCTCACGCGAATCCGATAAAGCCGCCCAACTAAGCGTTAATGACGCGCGCGACCTAGTCGTGCAAGCCGTCGGTAACGCCTATCTGCAAATCATTGCCGACGGCGCCCGCATCACTTCAACCCGCGCCGAAATCGAGGCCGACAACGCTGTCTTTATCAACGCCACACGCCGCCACGATGCCGGCACCGCTATTGGCATCGACGTCCTTCGTTCGCAAGTGGAACTGAAGCAGCGTCAGCAACAAATAGTCGCTGTCACGAATCAATTTGAAAAAGACAAACTCGGTCTCGCGCGCTTGATTGGTCTGCCGATCGGCCAGGATTTTACCGTTAGCGATCCTTCGCCAGCTTTGCCTATGGAAGCAGTGGCATTAAAAGACGCTCTCGCTAAAGCCTATGCGCACCGCGCCGATTTTCAAGCTGCGAAAGCTCGCGTCATCGCCGCACAGTTCAGTGTGCGCGCCGCCAAGGCTGAACGCTATCCAACCCTCACTGCCAGCGGCTATTTCGGCGACGAAGGTCTGCGCCTCACCAGCAACTCTCACGGAGTCTTTGTTGCCACCGGTGCAGTTAACTTCAATGTGTTCGATGGCGGCCGCATCAAAGCGGATGTAGCCGAAAACAACGCCGAGCTTACCAACCGCCGCAACGAGTTGGAAGACCTGCGCGGCCAAATCGATTACCAAGTCCGCAGCGCGCTGCTCGACTTGCAGTCCGCTGGCGCACAGGTGCAGGTGGCAAAAGACAACGTTCAACTGGCGGCCGAATCCTTGCGCCAGTCGCGCGACCGTTTTACCGCCGGCGTAACCAATACCGTGGAAATTGTCCAAGCTCAGCAAGCCGTGGCGTTAGCCGATGAAAATCTGATTTCCGCCCAGTTCCAGTACAACGTAGCGAAGGTGTCGCTGGCACGCGCCGTAGGTTTGGCCGACGAAAGCGTGCGCGGTTACTTCGCAAAATGACGGCCACTACGCGTGAGCGCGACGCTCATTCATACGCCGAACCTGAGCGCGTCCGGATCACGCATTGTTCTCTCTCCCTCTTTGCCGATTTCGAAGAGCGTGTTCTGCGCGGCACAGTTTGCCTCACTCTTGAGCGCACCGACCCGCAGGCTCCTCTCCTCCTTGACACACGCGATCTTCACATCGAAGCGGTCACCTGCATGGGTAATACGGTTCCCTTTACACTCGCACATCGTGACCCTATTCTTGGTAGCGCCCTCGATATCAGGCTCCCTGACGGTGCGCGTTCGGTTGAGGTCCGTTATAAGACCAGTTCCAACGCCAGTGGCCTGCAATGGCTAACCCCAGCACAAACCGCCGGCAAAAAGCACCCATTCTTATTCAGCCAAAGCCAATCCATCCACGCGCGCAGTTGGATTCCGCTGCAAGATTCTCCCGGCATTCGCTTCACTTTCGACGCCCGCATCGAAGCCCCCGCAGGACTCCTCGCTTTAATGAGCGCGCGCGAACAGCGTCACGATAAGACTACTCATTCCTTCGTCATGGATCTGCCGGTGCCTGCATACTTGATGGCGCTGGCCATTGGCGATCTCACCTCTGCCGAAGTCGGTCCGCGCACCCGCGTCTACGCCGAACCTCCTGTCGTCGCCGCAGCTGCGCACGAATTCGAAGACACGGAGAAAATCATCTGCACTGTCGAAAAACTCTACGGCGCGTACCGCTGGGGCCGCTACGACCTGCTTATTCTCCCGCCTAGCTTTCCGTTCGGCGGTATGGAAAACCCTTGCCTCACCTTTGTCACGCCCACCGTCATTGCGGGCGATAAAAGCTTGGTCAGTCTTATCTCGCATGAACTCGCGCACTCCTGGTCGGGCAACCTCGTCACAAACGCCACCTGGCGCGATTTCTGGCTCAACGAAGGGTTCACCACCTATTTGGAAAACCGCATTCAAGAAGAGGTCTATGGCGTCGAGCAAGCTCTTATGGAGCAAGTCCTTGATCGCCGCGATCTCGAAAAGGAACTGCATGAGTTCCCACCGGCTGACCAAATACTCCACATCGATCTCACTAATCGCGATCCCGACGAAGGCTGCACCCACATCCCCTACATCAAAGGCGCCCTATTCCTGCGTTTAATGGAACATACCTTCGGACGTTCAGCGTTCGATGAATTTCTCCTGGGATATTTCAATCACTTCGCCTTCCAAAGCGTGAACACAAACGAAGCGCTGGCCTATCTGCGTGCGAATCTGTTTGTGCTCAACCCCGACAAAGCAGCCGCAATCAACGTTGATGAATGGGTAAACACTCCGGCTTTGCCGCAGACGGCCCCACGCGCCCGTTCGCCGCGTCTCGAAAAGATTACGGAAGGCATGGCACCTTCGCAGACTTGGAAAACGCAGGAATGGCTCGAGTTTCTGCATACCCTCGCGCAGCCGATCCCTCTTGCGAAGATGGCCGCGCTCGACAAGCAATGGCATCTCACGCAATCCGGCAACTACGAAATTTTAGCCGAATGGCTAGGGCTCGCAGTTAAATTTGGGTACACGCCAGCCTTCGATCGCCTCAAGTCTTTCCTCTGCGAAGTTGGCCGAACCCGCATGCTACGTCACTTGTATGCGGAACTTATAAAGACAGAAGCTGGTAAAAAAATGGCTCAAGAAATATACGCAACTGCCCGCTACGGTTATCATCCTATGACGCAAACCGTCGTTGAGAAAATTTTGTCGCGAACAGCGAATCCTACGTAGACCACAAGCGCGGTGCCCAAAGCGTGACCAACGCGCCCAGTCTCACGACCCACGAAATCAAAACCTCCCGAAATTGCATACCCGACTAGTGTTCTTAGAGACGAAATCGTTTCAGGCAGTTTTACATAAAAGCGCCGACTGGTTTCAAACTGAAGTCCTAGAGCTTTATCGAGCCTCAGTACCTTAGATTTACAATAGGCTAGTATTTAAGTCTAGGATATTTACCTAACCAAGAACTCCCCAAAAGCCTGACCGGGCTCGTTAGGCACGGCAAAGGGTATCGAACATGCAGCAGCATTCTGAATTCGAAAATTCCAGCAATGGTAGTAATGCGCAGCAGATTTCGTCCACCGACTCAACCGTTGCGCAGATAACAGCCGCGCTCGATCTGGGCGATCACGAGACAGCCGGCAATCTCCTGCGCGAAGCTCTCGACCGCGCGCCTGACGATTCGCAACTCTTGCGTCTTGTGCCAAAGCAACGCCGCCAGACTGAACGCTTTACTCGGGTCTATTCGCTGCTTAAAGAAACCCACGAAGCAATCGAAAATGACGAATTTGTCCGCGCCGTGGGGGCGTTCCGCGAAGCTGCCAACTTGAGCCAAGGTTTCCCGGCACTGGAAGAATCCACGTTTCAGGTCGGCATCGATGAGGCAGGGCAACTCGGCGACCGCAATTGGCGCATTGCCCGTACGTTGCTCGAGGACGCCGCGCGCGTGAACAAACGGCTCGTGGTCCCTGGACACCGTTGGGGAGCCACCCAAGCAGCCGAGCGTGAGGAAACCATTGCTAACGTGCTCGCCGAAACCGCCCTGGCCAAACCTGCCGCGCTAGGGCGTGCGCGTGAACGCCTCTTGCGAACGTTGGAGCAGTATCCCGACGACTTGGGTTTACTCAACCGACTGAAGTCGATTGAATGCACGATTGAAGAAAAGCGCAAATGGGATGAGCGGCAAAAATGTTTGAAGAAACTGGGCGAGCTGCGCGATTCCATGCAGCGCGAGGTAGATCCGGCGCATGCCGGCAAATTTGTGGCGCAGAGTGAGACGCTGGCCGCCGCTTATATCGACGAGCCTGAATTCAAAGCGATTCTTGACGACATCAAGCATCAGGTGATCAGCAGCCAGAACGCAGTAACCGCTCTTAAACAAGACCGCATTGAGGATTGTCTGGAAGAGTGCGCCTGGGTTTTGAGCCGCATGCGCCACCACCAAATGTTCCTCAACTTAAAGAAGCAGGCCGAGGAACGAGAGCTTTCTTTAGTCGATGAATACTCGAATGCGGTCTCTCGAATCAAAGCCTTGTTGGCGGCGGGTCAACTTGCCGAAGCCGCGGCGCTTTGTAGCAGGGCGAGCGCTGGGCTGCCCCAGTTCGCCGATCTGCAGGAACTGAAAAAGGAGATTGAGGAACGCCGCTCAAAAGAGGACATCCAAAATCAGGAAACGGCTGAAAGTGCCCGGCGCTTGGTTGACCGCGGCGAGCGGAGCCTGCGCGAAAATCAATTCCGGTTGGCGGAACAGTCATTCGGAAATGCCCTGAAGTTGCTGCCGGAGGACAAGAAGCTATCGGCGAACATAATCGACCTGCTACATGGCTACGCGCGAAGTGTCGTCCGCGACCACGCGCAGGCTGCAGAAGAAGTTCTGCAAATAGCTGCCCGGTTGCTACCAGGCACAACTTTACCGGTGGATCTGGTTGACGCTGTGCAAAAGAAGCGCCAACAGACCAAAGACGAAGCGGCCCGCTGGTCGGCGCTGAGCAAGATTGCCTCGTTGGATGCGCAAGTTGAATCCTCTAAGAAGCTTGCCGACCTCTCTGCTATCCGGGAGGATGCTGACAAGAGCGCTTTTACCGATGCGAGTCACGCGGATGTGAAGGAAGCGGCCGCGGCGCTGTTCGGCAAGATGGACAGCAGGACCGCCGTACTCGCTGCCAAACAAGCGCGCCGGCCTGCCATATATCGGACAATTTCGATTGCCGCCACTTTGTTGTTGGGAATTGGCTTGGCCTTTTGGTTAAACCGCAATCGCCCCATCTCGCCCGCGCCCGTGAAGCCGCCAGTTGTGGAAACAGCAGCCAGCCCCCAAATTGTTCCGCCAGCGGCACCGGCAGCCAACACCGATACTCCGCCGCAAAGTTTTGCGGTGAACGATGAAGAGCCCACCAAGCCATCGCGATTGGAAATACGCGGCGTCGAGCCGAATACGCGGATCAAGTTGGATGGCGTCCTTCTTGGTAAAGCCGGTACCAATAAAAAGGTGTTCACCAAAGATGTAACTGCGGGTAGGCATTCCATTGAGCTTTCGAGAAGTGGCTTTATGCCGAAGACCTTCACGCATAATTTGGAACCCGGAGAGAAGCTGGTCTTACGCAACCGCGACTTGCAACTGGAATCTTCCGATGCTCGTAAGTCTCCGAATATGACAACGTCCCTAGACACTGAGACCAAGGTTGCCGAACTGCAGTGGCAGTCGCTGGACAAAAACAATACCGCTGCGTTGCGGGCGTTTGTAGCTCAACATCCAAACAGTCCGTGGTCAAGCCAGGCCAAGCAGCAGATAGAAACCGTTCTGCTCGCGCGTGAAATGAAGACCGAAGACAACGACTGGAGCAGCGCCGATCACAGCAGCCGCGCCGCTTTGGAAGACTTTCTCAAGAAACATCCTGGCGGTCGTCACGCCGGAGCAGCCACCAGTGCTCTGGCCGAGATCGAACGGAGAACCCGATCGCTCGATACGTTGTCCGCTGAAGACGCTGCCTGGAAAAAGGTCAATCCGCACGATGAAGCAGCTCTCGAAAGCTATTTGCGCGATTCTCCAAATGGGCGTTATCGCAATCAAGCTGAAGTGAGTCTGGCCACCATTCGTTTAAGCCGAACGTCCGCCAGTGACAAGGCCGCCGTTTTGTCCGTGATTGCACGCTTGGCCAACGCCTGGAATGCCAGAGATTTGGATTCCATTCTGGCGCTTCAGCGAAATCTAAGCAAGCGCGTGGTGAAAGCTGAACTATCGAACGTTAAAAAGCTCGAAATGCAGATTTCACCGGCTTCGCCGCCACAAATTGACGGTACCCAGGCCGTGGTCCTTTGCCGGCGGCAGGCTTCCCAAATTTTTTCAGATGGCACTCGCAAACAAGTCCCTGAGTCGATCGTGAGCTACGTTTTGTCCAAACGTGATGGCAACTGGATCATTGAGGGAACCAAGTAGTTACCTAGCCAGGCTTCGGACACCGATAGAAAATTTTGCAAGAATTTGTACGAAACAGTTCTCCTAAATACTGGTCTTTTTACTGGTTATGTAAGATACTACGTTGTTGAAGATACGAAATTGTCTTTCGTTGGTTTTGACAAAATGACAAAAATTGGTACTCTTGGCTTCCTAATCTTCGCCGTATCTGTTTCTCGACTTTTTTCGCAAGCAGTTCCCATTTCGAGTGTTCCTGGCTTGAGTGCGGCCCTACCCTCAGCGACGGCGTGCACTGGCAAAACGAGTTTGCTGTGCGCGATACCGAACGTCTACGGGCCTTATGGCCTGGTGCTGCCAAATCCTGGCGTCGCCCCTTCGTTCGCATCCTCCTTTGCAACCAACTTCGCTGCTACTGCCACCCAATTAACACTGCTGCCATTAGCGAATCCAGCCTCTGGCTTTGTCTATCAATACGATGCCCAGACGGGGCTCTATTCACGAACTACCCAAAGCCTCGGCCCAGTGTTGACAGAACGTGGCGAGACGATTGGCCGGCACAAGTTCGCGTTCGGCGGTACCTATCAAAGATTTCGTTTTCAGACGCTGGATGGCGTGAACCTGCATAATATTCCGGCCATCCTTCCCGCTGTGCCTAGTTCCGTTCCTGCCGGCGATCCATATTTGGCCGGGCAATTCATTTCCACCCAAAATTCGGTGGATATAAAAATGAATCAATTTACAATTTTCGGAACATTTGGCATCACGAATCGGCTTGACCTATCCGTCGCAGTGCCTTTCATGCAGGTTGGTTTTAACGTGAATTCGGTGGCAACGATTAACCGGATTGCCGGAACCGAACCGATAATTGTGCCGGTTCTGACGCCTGGGAGCGCGAGTCCCAGCAAGATCGTAGCTTGCTGCAGCAACGGCGGACCTGGTCCGTATGGCCCAGTCTTCGCCAATTATTTCGATCCCAATAATCCAGCTACCAGCATCATGCGCGAATTTTCCAACAATCAAAAAACGACTTTGGGCGATCTGTACTGGAACCCGAATAAGAACAACGCCGAGGGTATTGGCGATGTTACTTTACGTGCTAAGGCGAATCTGTATCACAACGAGAAACTAAGTTTCGCCATCGTGACCGACGTGCGGCTGCCTACGGGCGACGCCAACAACTTCCTCGGATCAGGAACCGTAGGAGTTAAGCCGGTAGCCGCTTTATCCTTTCGCACTGGTTGGCTCACGCCGCATGTCAACTTGGGTTATCAATGGAACGGTTCGTCCATCCTGGGCGGCAATCCTTATCTTGGAACAAAAAGCACCTTGCCGGGATTTGCGATTTTCGCCGCTGGCTCCGACATTCCCGTTTCACGGTACGTAACTCTGTCCGTCGACTACCTCGGCCAGGAGTTAGTTAACTCACCGCGCATTGGCACCGAGACCTTTCAGTCTCCTGGCCCGCTTGCCACCACTGGCCAGATTGGCACCTTCAAGACAATCTATCCGCTTGGCAAAGAGGTCTACAACCAGAGCGATGCTGCCGTTGGTTTAAAGTTCAGCCTGTTCGATCATCTGCTGCTGACGGTAAATTCCATCATCGCGATCAACGATGGCGGCTTGCGGCAAAGGGTCACACCCATGGCAGGTCTCTCTTACGTCTTCTAATTACAGTTCGCGGGAGTTCGCAGTTGCTTTCTTTTGCGTCGCTGATCGTTCGAAATAGCTTGCGCAGCCGTCGTCGCAGCGTGTTAACCATCTTGAGCATAGCCGTATCGTTTTGCATGATGGGCGTGCTGATGGCAATGTACAACTTGTTTTTTGTAGCCGAACCGGCGCAAGATCAAGCGCTCCGCTTGATTGTCAGGAATCGTATTTCGTTTGCCAATCCGATTCCAGTTTCCTATGTAGATAGGATCAAGGCGATTCCCGGCGTCCGCGAAGTCATGATTCAGCAATGGTTCGGCGGCACCTACAAAGACGGCCGCGAACCGCTTAATAATTTCGCCCGCTTCGCTATAGAGCCCGCCAAATTGTTTCGTTTGCATCCGGAGTATGCGATGGCGAGTTGGCAGATTGACCATTTCTTGAAATACCCCGATTCGTGCATTCTAGGCCGCGCGCTTGCCGAACGCCTCGGCATGAAATTGGGCGACCGCATTACGCTGATGGGCGATATATTTCCAGCGCGCCTGAACTTAGTAGTGGCCGGCTTTTATGAAAGCGCTATCGATAATGAAGTGCTTTACTTTCATAACCAGTATTTGAAAGAGTCCTTGCGTAAGGCACAAGACTACGCCATCATGTTGATGGTTATGGTGGACGATGCCGGTTCCGTTGTTCCGGTTTCGCGCCGCATCGACGAACTCTTTCACAACTCCGCCGTACCAACTAAGACCGAAACGGAGAAAGCGTTTCGTCTTAATTTTCTTAGCTACGTGGGCAACATAAAATTATTTTTGTTTGTGGTGTGCGCCTCGTTAGCGGGAACTGTTTTGCTGGTCGCCACGAATTCGATTACGATCTCCGTGCGTGAGCGCTCGCAGGAGGTTGGCATCATGAAAGCCCTGGGCTTTTCAGCCGATACGGTGTTGTGGCTGATTGCGGGCGAAGCCATGGTGATGGGATCGCTGGGCGGCTTGATCGGCCTTTGTGGAGCGGAGATCCTAGTTATCGCGATGCGGAACCTGCCCGTAGTGATGGTGAGTCTGACTACTCTGTCGCTCTCGCCAGGGATTGTGGCCGCCGAACTCGCGCTGGCGTGCGCCTGTGGCCTCGTGGCTGCACTACCCGCTTCTTGGCGCGCTTCCCGCAGTCCGATTATTGAATGTTTGCGGCAGGCCGACTAAGATCCGCGGATGACCATCCCAATCAGTTACAACTTGCGAAATCTGCGAGTTCGCAAAGTAACTACACTAATAACGTCATTAGCAGCAGCACTAAGTGTGTTAGTGCTAGTGGCTGTACTGGCTTTGGTAGCCGGTTTGCAGAGTTCGTTCGAGGTATCAGCCAATCCCAAACAACTAATTCTTATGCGCAACGGATCGACCTCGGAATTGGTGAGTATCGTCAGTCGTGAGAATTTCCAAGACATCCTGTCGCGCTCAGGCATTGCTAAAGATGGCAACGGCCAACCACTCGCATCGCTGGAACTGATCACGGTAGTCGCGGTGACACTGCCGATTGGCGCCGAGATGAATGTCACGTTGCGCGGTATGAACCCAATGGGTTGGAAGATGCGGCAACCTCAGTTGACCCTCTCCGCGGGACGTATGTTTCAAGCCGGCGCCCGAGAGTTGGTTGTCGGACAGGCCATCGCCGAAGAATGTCCAGGCGCTCACTTGGGAGGCAAACTGCAGTTTGGGAACGGCGACTGGACCGTCGTAGGAATCATGAACGGCGGCGATTCAGCCTTTAATAGTGAGATTTTTGCCGACCTGAATCAAGTCAGTTCGGAATACCACCGTTTTGATCAACTAAGCTCGGTACTGGTGGAATCGGCTTCCGACGATTTGGAACCGCTCGCTCGCAGTCTGCGGGAAGATAGGCGCTTCAACTTACAGGTCGAAAGCCAGCGCGAGTACTATGAAGACCAGATGTCAGCCGCCATTCCCGTACGTTTCATGGGAACGGTCGTAGCAGTGGTGATGGCCCTGGGCGGTGCTTTTGCCTGCATGAATACTATGTACACCGCCATTGCACGCAGATCTTCGGAGATCGGCGTGCTGCGGGTCTTAGGCTTCTCGCGCGGCGCAGTCTTGCGTTGTTTCCTGCTGGAGTCCTTGCTCATCACGCTTTTGGGCGGCGCCATTGGCTGTCTGCTGGCACTCCCATTGAACAGGTTTGAAACAGCGATCGGGAGTTACGTTACCTGGAGTCAGTTGAGCTTTCGCTTTCGCGTAACGCCGGAAATTATGCTGGTGGGTTTGCTGTTCGCCGCAATGATGGGCGTCATCGGAGGCTTCCTGCCGGCGCGAAGCGCGGCGTACAAATCCTTAATAGGGGCCCTGCGATCACGCTGAAATAATCACGTTCAATGGTTTTCGAGATGATTACGTTCGTAGTTACAGATAGCCGATCAATCTGCGGGTCATTCTATGGCTGCTTGATTTGCGATTGAGCCGGTCGTTCTTAATTAGGTGGGCGTATGATACCAGTGACAGAGAGGGTAGGCTTTGTCGCATGGAGGTGTCTGAGTCATGAACGAACAAAAGAAGAATGACCGGGCCGCCTGGCTGCAAGGGCCGCCAGCAGAATGCTCGGTACTTCCCGGCAAAATAGAAAAACCATGGCGCTTGGTTCTGTTAGGTGCGCCGGGTGTCGGCAAGGGTACGCAAGCAGATTTATTGTGTAGACGGCTGGGGGCGTGCCATCTTTCAACCGGCGATGTCTTTCGCGCAGCCGGCAGCAAAGACGCGTGTGAGGCGTCGCCCGTAATGAAGATTGCGATCGAATACATGCATAGCGGCGCGTTGGTGCCTGATACTACAGTCTGGGAACTCGTGCGCGAACGAAGCCACTGCCTGCATTGCGGCGGCGGGTTTATCCTCGACGGCTTTCCGCGCACTTTAGGGCAAGCCGAAGCCCTTAAAACTCAAATGGAACTCGAAGAGCTTTCATTAAGCGCTGTTGTGAATTACGAATTGTCATTATCGGCGCTCGATTTTCGGCTGAGCGGCCGTCGCACATGCGAAAAGTGTAAGGCGGTATTTCACATAATTCGCCAGCCACCCAAGATAGCGGACATCTGCGATCGTTGTGGAGGACACTTGTATCAACGGGAAGACGACCGTCCGACTTCTATTCTTGTTCGCCTGGAAGCGTACGAAAAGAGCACGGCGCCACTGATCGAGTTTTATCGCAACCTGGGACTTCTCGTGTCAGTGCCGGCCGGCGGAACCCCGGAAGAAGTATGCGACCACACCATAGCCGCGCTCGCGGGTCGCACTATAGCGCTTTCTTCAGCCGCGCGCTGAAACAAATACCAGGCGCGCAACACTACGTATAATGAAGGTAGAGGCTCTCATGCGAATTCCCGCATCTGTGACGTCGGAGTTTAGCTATGTTCGGAGATTGTTGGAAGCTGGGCTGAATGCCGCTACTTCAGTGCCGAGCGATGCGGCGAAGCGCTCGACTAAGCGGGAGCGATCCCGGGCGGCCCTTTACGTTTGGACGTCTGCGGCGATAGGGATGGCCGTCGGCGCGTCGGCAATGTATGTAGCTCGGAAAGGCAAATTCGGGCGCAACGCTTTGGCAGGCGCTCTCGTGGGTGGTGTTTGCGGCTTTGGCGGCAGTCTTGCTTGGGGATCGCGCGAAGTAACTTCGAAGATGGTACACGACGCCGCCAAGAACATCGGCGCGGTGCGCGACGATCGTTGGCTAGAGAAGCATCCTATTTGTTACGGCTGAGTTTGTTCGCTGAGTTGGCAGTTTCCTGAGAAACCCGCTGGATCGCGGAGACAGAACAGGCTATCATAACAGTTTTAATCTCTATCGAGAACTGTTGCAGGCCGCTGTATCTAAAGGTGTTAGTGTGGCATGCCTGACAGGGGAGTAAGAGCCTATGTCACTACAACTAGATCCGCTCATAGCGCTGCCGGCGGTCGCGTCCACCGTTGTCATTTACACCTCCTCTCTGCAATCCGCTCTGCTCAGAGTCTATTTGCCGGTTTTGTTATTGTTGCCGGACGGTTACTACTGGGGCTGGCCGCCGCTGTGTTTCCACCAATATGCGGTTCTACCCATGGGCCTAGTGCTTTGCTGGTGGGCTTATAACGGGAGATGGCGCTGGTCTTGGCTTGATCTTGGAGTGCTTGCATTCGTCGGCTGGACGATTGCCTCAGATGTCCACGCCGACGGATTCACCGACATCGTCTTGCGAGTTCTCACGCCGATTTTGAGTGCGCTCTTCCCATACATGGCTGGAAAGCTCCTCATTGAACAAACAGGAATCCGCTTGCCTGTCGCCCGTCGATTCGTTTTTCTAGTCTTCGTCGTTTCAATGATTGCGGTCTATGAGTTTCGCTTTGCCTCGAACCCGTTTGAGCGTGTCTTTGGAATGTTTATTGCCTCGCCGAACGACTGGACCGCTTTCGGGACGCAAATCCGCTATGGGCTCGGTCGCACGCGTGGTCCGTACGGTGCCGCAATTCTGGCTGGCTCCATTGTGGCCATCGCCATCCTATTGCATCGCTATCTCATGCATTTTGACTTTTGGGAAAAGCGTTTTCGCTGGTTTCCAAGAGTAAAGCTGAACAAGCCTTGGATTATGTTCTGGGTGTTGATTGCCGGTAGTCTAATGACGATCTCGCGCGGCCCGTGGCTGGCCTTAGCGGTCGGTGCAGTCGTCACGTCCATCGGTACGGCGGAAAATCGTTGGCGCTCGGTTCGGCGCGGTCTTGCCATTCTGCTTATCGGCGGTGGCCTTGTCTATGCCGTTGGCAAAGCCTATCTCGCCGGCGGCAGCCAAGTCGGCTCACAAGAAGACATCTCGTCCGCCGTTTACCGCACCCAACTCCTGGATGAATATCAAAATATTGCCAAGCAAAAGAGTTTCTGGGGATGGGGACCTTCCGATTTTCCACGCGTGCCAGGCATGGTTTCGGTCGACAACTATTACCTCCTTCTCGCGCTCATGCATGGAGTGACGGGCATGGTTCTCTTCACGCTCTTGTTGTTAATAAGTGTCGCGCGACTGCTTTGGGTAGGAATGTTCGACAATGACTTGCCTCCAGACAGCCGGGCTTTGCTCTTTACCATCAGCAGCATCATTGTGACCGTTGGTGTGGCGGTGGCAACCGTTTTTTTGGGTAGTCAAGTCTTACCCGTATTCTTCCTTTTTCTCGGATGGAGCGATGCCTGTTTGCTTTATCGTGCTCGCCCATCGCTCGAGATGACTCGGGAATTTGCCTTTCGAAGAGTACTGGTTTAGCTCGAAGGTACTGGTATTCCGCGCGACTCCCGGAACTTGCCAGGTTGAAATTCTTCGGCGATAATGAGGAATTCCCGCGAATTATCGAGAACTGCGGAATTAATGAGATTGCGGAAAGTGGATGGGTTTCAACCTATCGCCAGTGGCTTAATATAAGCATTAATCTTCCGGGGGAGTTAATGCGCGTTAGCTGCTGAGTGAAGCCCTTTTGAAACATAAGCCCCTAAAAATCGTTTTGACGCAAAGGAACTCCTGTGGCGACAGCAACACAAACAAACCAAACTTCGCAAGGGTCAGTCTTGGCCTCGTTGCTCAACGACGAATTCCTGACCAAACTTAAACAGCTGGCTATTGATAACGCTGAAAAATACGCAGCGGCCAAACCTTTTCCCAGCATCTATTTCGATAACTTCCTGCCAGTGGAAGCCGCCGAAGCTGCTCTGGAGAATTTTCCCGAACCTAAGCAACTTCAGTGGACCGAGTTCGCAGACCAGAATCAGGCCAAACTCGCTTTTGACGAAGTGGAGAAGCTGCCCAGCGCTGTTCGCGAAGTTCTCTATTTCATGAACAGCAAGCCCATGCTGCAGTTTCTTGAAACCTTAACGGGCATTCAGGGGGTGATTCCCGATCCCTACTTTGTCGGCGGGGGACTGCACCAGATCAAACGTGGCGGATACCTGGAGGTTCACGCAGACTTCAACTTCCACACGCGCTTCAAGCTTGATCGCCGTCTCAACGTCCTGCTTTACATGAACAAGGATTGGCATGAGGAATACGGCGGGCATTTTGAACTATGGAACGAAGACATGAGTGCTTCGGTTACCAAGATTCTTCCGCTATTCAACCGTTGTGCCATTTTTAGCACAACTTCTACTTCCTACCACGGTCATCCAACGCCTTTAGCCTGTCCGAAAGAAAGAACTAGAAAGTCGATCGCTACTTATTACTACTCCAACGGCCGCCCCGAAGAAGAAAAGACCGATGGGCACAGCACGCTGTTTCAGGAGCGCGTCGGAGCCAAGAAGCAGCTTAAAAGCGGCACAATTAAGCAAATGATCCGCGCGGTCACACCGCCGATCATCATGGACGCCATCACTAAAACCAAGCGCATGCAATAAACAGTCAGGGGATCATCCATTCTCACGGATGATCCTCTTCCATAATTGCCAGATCCCAGGGAGCTAGCAGCACTCTTTCGCCAGACGCAGTGGCACGTTCCGTTAATAAATCGTGCGAGTTTGGGTAGGCGTAAGTGAAACTTGCAGGCGAGCTGGAGTAATTCAAATAGTAATGAAGCCGTTTCCCCGCCTGATTTGTTCCATGTTTGACGCGCACGGCAGAGGGTAGCTGCTGATCGGTCCCGCGCAAACCAACTTCCTGAAGTACTCCCAAAACAACCGCTTCCTGTAGTTCGTCCGACAGTTTGGTTCCCTCATATGTTAAGGTGCCGGCGCCAAACTCATTTCGCGTGATGGCAGGCCAGCGGCCAAAGAACGGGTGGTCGTAGTAGCCGAGCGGTTTGGCGGTTGTGAGCTGGAGAAATTCGGCCCAGGTGTCAACCTTATTCGTCTCACTAGTAACCCGGAACGGATTGTCTTTGAGCGCGAGAGGCGTTTCCAGATTGGAAAATTCCTGATACGTGAAACCCGCTGCGTCGCGCAACGGTCCCGGGGCGCGTTCCCAGCGAACGGCAGAATTTTCGTTGGTGAATCCGCTCTTGAAAGTCATCAATACGTGACCGCCATTGTGAACATAAGCGGAAATTTTCTTGAGCAGTTCGGCATCGGCACTGTATAAGGCAGGCACGATCAGCAGCTTATACTGAGAAAAATCGCCGCCTTCCGGGAACACAAAGTCGCAGCCTACATTGGCTCGATACAGGGCGCGATGCAGTTGCGACAGAATGCCGTTATAGCTGCCAGCCGCTTTCCCCGGTACCCAACCCAGTTCCTGACGTTCGAACGGCATGAAGCTGAGGGCATTGGAAGAATCGACGCTATACAGAATTGCCACCTGATTCTTGATTTGCAGATTTACGATCGCAGGCCCCACTTTCTGCAATTCATGAGCGATCCGCGAGACTTCCTCGTAGGCCCGATTCTTCTCCAGATCGTGTCCGAGAACGCCTTTCCAATATGTTTCCTGACCGGCGTGGATGGAATGCCAATGCCAGTATTCAACCATGTTGGCGCCGGACGAAACGTCGGTATAAACATCCAACCGCAGCTGACCATCGTAGGGCGGAAATTGGCCAGCCGAATCCCAGCCAAGAGTTTGAGCGTTGGTCTCAGTGACAAGGAAGTTCTGGCGCTTGAGTGAGCGCGAAAAATCACCTTGCAAAGCTTGCCACGCCCCATCAAGATGGTCTTGCGCGCCGTGATAGGGATTATTAGCAACGACGTCGAGTGATTTGGCAACATTGAATTCATTGACATCGAGCTTCATCATCGAGCCGAAGTCTTGCGTGACAAATTGGTCGGGGCGTCGGTACTTGCGAACCAGAGCCGCTTGAAAGGCGAGATAGTTGGCGACGCGAATTTGTTGCCAGCGCGACCACTCAAGTTTGTAACTGGTGCTGGTGGCGTTATCGCGCGTCGGCATATCGGCCCAATCGTTCACGTCCTGTCCCCAATAGTTCAGGAACCAGGCCTTATTCAGCGCCTCGGTCGTGCCGAACTTTTCCTTCAAATGCGCGACAAAGCCCGCGAAGACATCGGCATTCGAAGCGCCGTTCGATCCGGTTTCATTGTCGATCTGCCAGCCAATTACCGCTTGGCTGTTCTTGTAATGAGCGACGAGTTTGGTGATAATGCGCTCGGCATAAAAGCGAAATTTGGGATTGTCGGTATCCATGTTTTGCCGCATACCGTACGCCACGGCCGCCCCGCCCAGTGGACGCGCATAAAACTCTGGGTTCGCCTTCGCCATCCACGTCGGCATGGAATACGTTGGCGTTCCCATGATCACTTTGATGCCAGCTTTATCCATCGCTTCCACAATGCGATCCATCCAGGCATATTCAAAGCGGCCGTCGGCGGGTTCCCACAAACTCCAGGTAGATTCGCCCATTCGCACCACGGAGATGCCAGCTTCCTTCATCAAAGCGACGTCTTTTTCCAGCCGGCCCGGTTGTAAATCGGCAGGCATGTACTCGTTGTAGTAAGCCGCGCCGTAAAGCACAGTGGGGAGGAGCGCCCAAGGAGGTGGAGTGGTTTGTGAGCAAACAACAACGGTCGTGAGATTGAGCAGGAAAAGGGAGCGGTTTACGTACATCGGCACGATCTTATCAATGAACAGGAGGGTCGCGTAAGAAACGCTAACCTCACGGCAGGCCCAGTAAACCCTGCGCCGTTACTCACGGTTTATGCAAGGCAGCGTCGTCAAATTTCAAACTTGCGCGTTGCTTGTCGCGAGCCCGGCTTTGGCGCGAAACACAGCCCTAAGGTTGAACCTTTATCTCGATGCGGAGCTCCGGCGGATCAGAGGCGTGAGCCGCCGCATCTTTCGGCCATTCGACAACTTCAACCGAGTGCATTGGCTCTGGCGCCATCCAATGAATGTCCCATCTACCGATGTGCGTCGGCGTATAAGTCAAGGGTGTTTCGCGAATCGGCTGGCCCTGCCTCAGGTAGCGGATTTGGGCACTTCCCCCTCCGGTGTCCCAGGTAATCGCGAGCGAAGGCCAGCGGTGATGATGCATCGGCACTTTTTCCCCTGGCTTGGGCAAATCCACCTCGAGCACACGGACTAGGCCATTTTCAAATAAGAGCTTATGAGACTTCGGCGCCGCTAGTAAGGCGTCGAAGCCGGGCGGAAAGCCGCTTGGATTTTCTGGAGTACGAAGTGCAGCCGAACCAGCTAGAAGACTCGCCGCAAAGGCTGGGAGTGCGACACGACGAACGAGATGTGAAAGCCGACTTAACGACATGCGACTGAGTATAGCGGGCGCGCTCTCCTCACCACGGAAACAACATGATCGTTCACTCGGCTGTCGAGTTCGCGTTTCTGGTAAATCGCTACGAACTCGGGTAGGATAGTCTGATTTGAACGATTCTTTCCAGGACGGTGTTTGCTATGGCGACCGCAACGGCTCCGCTGAATAGAACCAACTCGGGCGTCCTTTATCCGCATGCTCAATGGTACTTTCTCCTAGCGCTTGGCATTACCTGGCTGGGTTTTTCCCGTACCTACTTTGCGGTGATCCGTACTGAGCCTCTGCTGCACCACATCCACGGCGCATTGATGGGCGGCTGGATTGTCCTGCTCGTCGTCCAGCCTATGCTTTACCAACGGGGAAATCTTCAGCTGCACCGCGCGTTGGGCCGCTGGGGTGTGTACCTACTGATGCCAGCGATCGTCGTTTGCGGCGCATTGATGGATCGGCGAATGATTCAGATGCATAACGCGCCACCCTTCGTCATCGACCAACTTTCGTTTCTGGACCTAGCGTCGTTAGTAGTCTTTCCGGCACTGGTCATGCTCAGCGTCTATTATGCGAACAGTCTGCAGCTACATGCTCGCTTCATTGTATGCACCGTGTTGCTGTTGATACCTCCAGCGTTGACCCGTGCGCTGTTTTTTGTGCCCTCGATGAATTCTTTCCAGGTGAATGTGAACACCTCCGAAGCACTGGTGATCATGGTGCTGTTGGTTCTAATCGTTGGCGATCAGCGTCGCGGCAAGATTTGGGCACCCTATCCAGTGGCTGTTGTGGTCTTCGCTGCGATGACCGTAGCCTCAAACTACGCTAAGCAGTGGGCGTGGTGGCACGCTTTGTCTAGCTGGATCGCCGGCGCGCAGATCTAGCCAAAAGAGAAAACTGCGCAGTTCAGCGCGAAACTGAACGACAGACGCTAAGACCGTTTCTTTAGCACGATCACCGAGCACGCACCTAGCAGAGCGAGCATTACTGTGGTTGGTTCGGGCACCGCACTAATCGCGCCGAACAATCCATCCTGCTGATTGTTGATTCCTGCCGTGAAATAGAGCGTGTTTGGATCGGTGTTGGTGCCGCCCGTTCGAAAGCCGAGCGCCCAAAGATAATCGTTAACAATAGGTTGGCCATTCGTGCCGTCAAGCGTGCCCAGATAGCTTCCGGTGGTCGGATCATAGGCCAGAATTTCGCCGTTGCCGAAGTTTCCGACCAACAGATCATTACCGTAGATGCCGAAGCCGGACGGAGCGAGTGTAAGCCCCCATGGAGCGTACAGAGCGCCGCCGCTGGCTAGGCGCTGGATGAAGGCGCCGTCGGTATTGAACACATCGACATAGCCGCCGGGCAGTCCCGTCCCTTTGGCAGTCAGTTGTGCATACGTTATGTAGAGGTCCGATCCGATGAGTTGGATATTGAAGGGCGAATAACCTGCGACCGCGTTCGGGTCTGTAAAGCTCCCGGCCAATGTAACCGATTTGAAATTCGAATCGAAAACCCTAATCTGGCCCGTGCTGTCTGCCGCGTAGAGATAGTTCGAACCGCCACTGCTTGCGAGCGCGAGACCCGTATAGACTGCGCCAGGGGTTGAGGCCACTTGAACAGCCGTGGTCCCCGCTCCGGAGTTCCAAGCGTCAATGGTGCCGTTCAGGGTGTCAAAAATAAACGAGGCCGGTTTGCTGTTCGATAGGGTAAAACCACTCGTTCCGTTAAAGACCTGGCCCGTGGGCCCAGAAGGCGGGGTTCCGCCAGGAATCGTTACGATCAGAGAAACTGGATTGCCTGCGCCATCGTACAGCGTTGAGGTTCCCGAGCCTTGATTGGAAACCCAAAACGGTGAAGTAGCTGAGTACGCAACGCCCCATGGATTCTTAAGGTTGGGATCGGTCTGATACGCCAAACCTGGAATGTCGGAAGCCAAATTGGTCTGGGTATAAGTTGAGCCGGCGGAAACTAGGCTGGGTAGGACCAGCGCGCTGAAGACGGCACACACTGAGAACAGCGACAAACGCTTACGTGGCATAAGCTAAGCTCCTGGGATTAGTGTCGAACGAGGTAGTAGATGACAGGTATGCAGCGATAGTTTCCGAAATAGTGTGTTAGGACTATTACCAGGGGTACTACTAGACCACACAGCGAAGAAACCCACGAAATTGGGTCGAATCGCGCATTCGACTGAATCGAAGACCGCAAGTTGCTGAAAATAAAGTCAAATTTGACGCGTATTAGTTGGTCTATCCCGTGCTCCACAAGTCTCTTAGGACCATTCCATGGGACAAGCACAAAACTTCACAGAGACGTTTGATGCAATCGTCGTAGGCTCGGGCGCAACAGGCGGCTGGGCCGCGAAGAAACTAACAGAAGCAGGGATGAAAGTCGCGCTCTTAGAAGCCGGCAAAAAGATCACCCCAAGGGATTTCACAGAGCACAAGCAGCCCTGGGAGACACCGTTCCTCAACATTTCGCGCGCGGAAATGTTGAAAGACAGACCGATTCAAGGGCGCTGCAGCGGCTGCAACGAATTCAACCAAAGCTGGTATGTGAACGACAAAGAGAACCCGTACACCACGCCAGAAGATAAGCCTTTTTGGTGGATTCGCCAGCGTGTGCTAGGAGGCCGCAGCATGAGTTGGGGCCGTCAGTGTTATCGAATGGGTCCGCTGGATTTCAAGGCCGCCTCGCACGATGGATACGGCGATGATTGGCCGCTCACCTACGAAGAAATGGTCCCCTACTACGAAGAAGTGGAGCGCTACGTAGGCATCAGCGGGTCTGCGGAGAACCTGATCCAATTGCCGGATAGCGTTTTTCTTCCGCCCATGGGAATGACTTGCGGCGAGTTGGCGCTGCGTGACGCAGCCATGAAGAAATTGGACCGGGTGGTCACCATCGGCCGGGCAGCCGTACTCACGAAACCACTCAACGGACGGCAAAGCTGCCATTGGTGCGGCCCCTGCAATCGCGGCTGCATAACATCTTCTTATTTCAGTAGCGTCACAACGACTATCCCCGACGCGGTGAAGACTGGCCGCTTGACTCTGCTGACGAACGCCGTGGCAGCCGACATCGTGATGAGCGACAGCGGCAAAGCCAAGGGCGTGCGCTACATCGACGCGGCCACCAAGGATGAACACACCGTCAACGGGAAAGTGGTGGTGCTGTGTGCTTCGACTTTGGAATCGACGCGCCTACTGTTGAATTCGAAAATCTGCAATTCTAGTGGCGTGCTAGGCCACTATTTGATGGACAACATTTTTGAAGGTGGAGCATCCGGCACCCTGCCAATCGCGGAAGGCAGGCCGTGGGTTGGCATGCCTCGCAGACCGAACGGCATCTACGTTCCGCGCTTCCGAAATGTGAACCAGAAAATAACGGAAGGGCCGAAAGGCAAGTTTATTCGCGGCTACGGTTACCAGGGACGCAGTTCACCGGAGTTCGATTTCGCGGCTCCCGGTTTTGGCAAGTCCTACAAAGACGCGGTTCATCAAACGCGCTGGAACACGTCGTTAGCAATGTTTGGCGAAAGCCTGGCGCGCAAAGAAAACTTTGCCGAGATCGATAAAGAGCGCAAAGACGCCTGGGGGATTCCGGTACTCAAGATTTCAGCATCCTGGAGCGACAACGAAAAGGCGCTTTACCACGATGGTCAGCAACAGGCGGCGGCGCTGCTCGAAGCGGCTGGAGCGAAGGATGTGCAAATCACCGGAAAATATTCTGTTCCTGGCTTTTGCATTCATGAACTCGGCACAGCGCGCATGGGCACCGACGCGAAGAACAGTGTGCTGAACAAATATGCACAAGCTTGGGACGTGGATAACCTCTTCGTCACCGATGGCGCGGCCTGGGTTTCGAGCGGTTGCGCCAACCCGACATTGACCATGATGGCCCTGACGGTGCGCGCTTGCGACTACATCGTTAAGGAATACGCCAAGAAGCTTGTGTAGAGAAACAGGAAAGAAGAAAGACCATGCCAGAGCTTATGCAGCGCAGAGAACTACTGAAGATCGCATCGGCGGCCTTTGTCGGCCTGACGACCGGCAAATTGGGTTGGAGTCTACCTGGGGAATTGGTGCAAAATGTCGCCAAGGTTGCGGATTGGAAACCCGCTTTCTTCAACCCGCAGCAGAACGACATCGTCACTGTTTTGACCGAACTGATTATTCCGCGGACCGACACGCCGGGCGCTAACGACGCGAAAGTGCATCGCTACATCGATTTATTCTTATCGGTGGCAAATAGCGACGAGCAGACGCGCTTCACGGACGGTCTGGCTTCACTGGACCGCGAGGCGCAAAAATCATATCGGAAGCAGTTTGTAAAGTGCACTGGCGACGAACAAGTCGCGCTGTTGAATACCAACGCCGGTGATCCGTTTTTCAAGCAGGCGAAAAGTATGACGTCCTTGATCTACTTTTCGACGCCCGAAGGATACAAGGAACTAAATAAGTTCGGACCACCGCCGAGTACCTTCGCCTGTGAACATCCGGGCGGGCACACTGCCTAGCTTATGATTCGCTAGTCTCCAACTTGGCGGCCTTTTCGGCGGCGTGCAGCGCTGCCCGAAACTGCTTTAACCTTGCCGACCCCATTTGGGAGGCAAAACGCTGCTGTGCCTCTTGCCACAGGGCGAAACTTTGCCGAACTTTACGAGAGCCGCCAGGCGACAAGCGAATAAGACGTTCGCGGCGGTCGCTACTCTTAGCGGGAATGAGAAAGCCCGACTTCTCTAAAGGCATCAGGTTGCGCGTGAGAGTGGTTCGATCCATGCCAAGTTGCGCCGCCAGCGCAGTGCGGCCGATTTCACCGGCACGCGCGACGTTAACCAGCACAGCGTATTGGGTCACGGTAATGCCAGCCGGTTGAAGAGCTTTGTCATAGAGCAAGGAAAGCGTGCGGGCGGTACGGCGGACCTGCGAACAGGCGCACGGTCCATATTCGGAAACGAACAGCGGTGTCGTCTGGTTTGACATGCGTGTAATTACACTCATCATGATATCCTGCTGTCGTGAAGGAACAATCGCCTAGACGCTTCCACTATGCCTGGATCATTGCCGCTGTGACCTTTTGTGTATTGCTGGTTACGGCCGCGGTGCGAGCGACTCCCGGCGTTTTGATGGTTCCTCTAGAGCAGGAATTCGGCTGGTCCACAGCCGCGATTTCAGGCGCCATTGCCATCAACATTGCTTTGTTCGGGCTGATCGGCCCGTTTGCGGCATCGTTGATGAATCGCTGGGGCGTGCGGCGGCTGGTGCTGAGTGCGCTGGCGCTGCTGACCATTTCGGTTGCGTTAACAGCGCAGATGAAAGCGCAATGGCAGTTTACGTTGCTGTGGGGAATTTGTGTGGGCGCGGGAACCGGCATTACCGCGATGGTGCTGGCAGTAGTAGTGACGAATCGCTGGTTCGATGCGCGCCGCGGCGTGGTTTTGGGTTTACTTTCGGCAGCGAATGCTACCGGGCAACTTTTGTTTCTGCCGCTGCTGGCGCGCTTTATACAAGCGAGCGGCTGGCGCAGTGCAGCGCTCGTGGTGGCAGCCGTGGCCTGCCTGGTGTTTGTGTTAGTGCTTTTGCTGATGCGCGACCGGCCAGAGGATATCGGTTTGAAAGCCTACGGCTGGGATGCTCACGCCCAGGTGACGGTACACAAGCCGCTGGAGCCGATCGCCGCTCTGCGAATGGCACTGCGCTCACCCGCATTTTGGGTTCTCGGCGGCAGCTTCTTTATGTGCGGCGCTAGCACCAACGGACTCGTCGGCACTCATCTCATTCCGGCTTGCCATGACTTCGGCATCTCCGAAGTGCGCGCCGCAGGGTTGCTGGCCATGATGGGTGTTTTCGACATTGTGGGAACGACCGCCTCTGGCTGGCTGACCGATCGATTTTCAAGCCGTTATTTGTTATTTGCCTATTACTCGCTGCGTGGGCTGTCGCTGTTGTTTTTGCCGCACACGCTAGCCAATGGCGATGCCAATCTGAATTGGTTTGCCATGTTCTATGGTCTGGATTGGATCGCGACCGTACCCCCGACCGTGCGCTTGACAGCGAACGCCTTCGGTCGCGAAAACACCGGAGTCGTCTATGGCTGGATCGGAGCGGCACACCAATTGGGAGCGTCGCTGGCCGCCTTGGTAGCTGGCACATTGAGGACGGTGATGGGCGATTACCGGCCTTCATTCTGGAGTATTGGCGTGTTGTGCTTCCTGACCGGTTTCGTGTTTCTATTCTGTAAGGGCGCGCTCGAATCTACTCGCAGCGAAGAGCAAGCATCGGATCAATCCGCAGGGCGCGGCGCGCCGGCAGTAGCGCGGCTGTAGCGGAGACAACAGCGAAGATGAGCAAGGCGCTGCCATAAGTCAGCGGATCGAGATTATCGATTCCGTAGAGTTCACGCCGTAGCAGTTGAGATAAGGCTGCCGCGCCCGCCACACCAGCCAGCAAACCGACCAACACCGTCCGCCCCAATTGCTGAAGCACTATAAACAGAACGTGTCCAGGGTCAGCGCCAAGGGCCATGCGCAGGCCGATCTCTTTAGTCCGCTGCGAAACGGAATATGCGACGAGTCCTACGATACCGAGGGAGGCGATCACCAGCGCCACTCCACCGAGCACGCTCACTGCGAGTGCACTGCTCTGAATTGTCTCGAGCTGTTGACGGAATGAGTTCTTAAGCAAATGCGTATATGGCACAACGTCGGGACTGATGGCTTTCGCAATCGAGTTCATGGCCGGCAAGAGAGGATCAGGCGGCCCGGCTGTTTTGACGAGTACGACTACGTAGGGAAAACCGGCTATTTTAAGCGGAAAGTATGCTTCCACCGCATCCGGATTTTCGCGCTCCATCAATCGCGCGGTGCTGACGATGCCGATCACCTTAAAGTTGGTGGTGTCAGTGGTAAAGTCGCTGCCTACCGGGTCTTTATTCGGCCAGCCCAAGTGAGCGAAGGATTCACCGATGACGAGTGAGCGCGTGTCGCCTGCTTGCAGTGCCCGTCCGTGCAAAATAGGAATTCCCATAGTTCGAAAAAACTCTGGACTGACTCGGCTGACGTGAATGGCGACTTGCCTCCCAGCGATTTGCGTACCGGTTGTTTCTACGCCGCCCCCTAGTGGAGGCAGCGATGACAGGGCAACGGACTCAACGCCCGGGAGTTGGCGGAGACGGCTCTGTAGTTGGTCAAGATAAGCGCTGGCTCTTTCGGGCGAATAGCCATGCGTGTCCAAAGCCGGTTCTATCAGGACCACGTTCTTGTATTCGAAGCCTGGATGGAAATGTAGCGCGAAATCGAGTGCCCGTACCAGAAGTCCGGAGACGATGAGCAGCACACAACTGGCGGCGATCTGTGCGCCAATCAGGACCTGCCGCAAGACGGTGGCCCGATGTCGCTGCCGTGCCAACTGCAACGCCGGGGTAAGACCGAACAACACGGCCGCCAGAACGCCAATTGCTAGCGAAAACGCTACCACGCGCCAGTCAGGTGTGGCCTTCAACCATCCCGGAGCGGCGCTCCAAAGCATAAGCGTTCGCAACGTGCCGAATCCTAACCCGAGACCCGCAAGGGAGCCCAACAGGGCTAGCAACAAGCTTTCGGTGAAGAGTTGACGAACGAGGCGGCCCCGGCCGGCTCCGACGGAAATCCGTACGGAAATTTCCCGCTCGCGCGCCACACTGCGAGCCAATAGCAAGCTCCCCAGATTTCCGCAGCAGACCGCAAGGATCAGCAGCACCAATGCGCTGACGAGCCCGAGGGCAGGATAAATTTCGTGCCGGGGGTTCCGTGCCTCCGATCCTTTCCAGCGCCCGTGCTCCACTCGGGCCAGCCCGGCAGGTTCGGCATGGACGAACTCATCCTTCCATAGATCGCTGGGATGCTGGCGATACAGTTGGGCGATCAGCCCGCGTATTTCATTTTCGGCAACTTTGGCGGTGAGGCCGGGTTTAAGCCGTCCCCACGTATCTACGCCATCGTCATGCGAGAAGCTGCTGAGAAGACGACTCCCATTAATAATGTAAGGCTGCTGCCGTAGCGACATCCAAATGTCCGTCTTGCTAAGGTCAAGACCGCTGAAGTCGGGAGACACAACGCCGAGGATAGTCACTGGCTTGCCGTTGAGGCGCAACGTCTTCCCCACAACCGTCGAATCGGCGCCGAAGTGTGTTGTCCAAAATTCGTAACTCAGCGCGGCAACCGGTTCATTGTCGCTGGAAGGCTTTAAGAGTTGGCCGAGCGTCGGCATAGCGCCAAGTTCGTCAAAGAAGTTAGCACTCACAAACCGCAGGCTGATGGGTTTCTCTTCGTCTTCGATGCGTATACGGGTGCCCCTGGAAGCGAGAACCGAAGACAGGGTTTGCGAATATTGGCGCACGAAATCCATCTCCGCATAAGGCATATAGCTGGCGTTGTCATGCGGCGAACGAGGTTCGAGGCGTATCAGGGTGTCAGTCTCGCGCACTGGCAGTGGTTTTAAGAAGATGAGATTGAAAAAGCTGAACGCTGCAACGTTGACGCCGATGCCGATCGCCAGCATCAGAATTGCCGCCGCTGTGAAGCCCGGGGACTTGCGCAGCATGCGTGCCGCATAGCGCAGGTCTTGCACAAAACGATCGATCCAGGTCCAACCCCAAGCATCGCGCGCTTCTTCACGCAGCCGGAGTGTGTTGCCAAATGGCGTGCCTTGCCGGGATGAGATTTCCCGATGCGCTTCCATTTCTTCGGCCAGTTCTTGATCGAAGCGGCGGCGTTGAAAGAGATATTGCAGGCGGCGTAAGAATTCGAGCATTAGGCGGTCCGTAGAACAGATTGAATGGCTTGGTTGACGCGTTCATATTCGGCGAGTTCGGCATCGAGCTGCTTAGAGCCAGCCGGAGTGAGTCTGTAGAACCGGACCTTGCGATTGGTTTCCGAGATGCCCCAATCGGCTTTGGCCCAACCTTTCAGCAAGATGCGTTGCAACGCCGGGTAGAGCGAGCCTTCTTCTACTCGCAAGACTTCTGAAGACAAAGCGTGAATGCGTTGAGCGATTGCATAGCCATGTAAGGGACCAGCGCGCAGTACGCGGAGTATAAGAAGGGTGAGCGAGCCCGAAGGCATCTCAGTCTTAGGCATAGCGTATCTATGGGTAGAATACCAATGGCTGTTGATTTATGTCAATAGAATTCCACGGTGTTAAGGTATGAAAATGCTTGGGAGTGCCGCGGTGTTTGTGGCGCTGATTTTCGCAGCGGTTCAGGATGCGCCGCCTCTCGCTCCCAAAGCGCCCGACTCGCCGGGCGAAGCGCTGCACATGGCGGTTCGCGCTGGAAATATAGAAGAAGTAAAGCGGCTGATCCAGGCAGGCGCCGAAGTCGATGCACGCGACGCTTTGGGCAGCACGCCGTTACTCGACGCGGCGTGGAATGGGCAAAGCGAAATCGCGCAATATCTGATCGAACATGGAGCAGATGTGAATGCGCGGCATCTCGAGGCGGGTTCGACACCGTTGCAGTATGCAGTGCTTACCGGTCGGTCAAGTATGGTGCGGCTGTTGTTGAAGGCTGGGGCGCGGGTGAGCGGCGAATATCGTGACGGGCAAACTCTGCTGCATGTCGCAGCCGCCCGCGGCAATGCAGCGGTTATCGATCTACTGGTGGACGCCGGCGCGAATGTGCAGGCGCTGGATTCAAATGGCAACACACCGCTGGATAGCGCCGTGCTGCATGGACAACCATTCGCGGTAGACGCGTTGTTGCGGCAGCACGCGGATGTCAAGTACGTCCATCCGTTGGACGGTCGAGGCGCTCTGCACGAGGCATGTATGCGGGGATTTTCGAATCTGCTGAAGCCTCTAATAGATGCTGGGGCAGACCCGAGCGTGCGCGACCGGTTTGGCATGACACCGCTGGATGTTGCGTTGGCTTACAAGAATGGCAATGTGGTGGCAATCTTACTCAATTTAGGACAGAGGCTAAAGGAATCTGAAGGAATTGCCGAAGAAGCAATGGAATCGGCCACATTGCGCGGTCAAACTGAGATCGCCCGGATCTTGTTGGACAATGGTTTTGATGTGAATAAGCCCTCGGCGGAAGGGTCGACTTACTTAAACGATGCCGCACTAAAAGGGCAGAAGAAGATGGTGCAACTGTTGCTGGATCATGGCGCATCGGTGAAGGCGCGGAACCAGACTGGCGGAACTGCGCTGCATGACGCCGCTTTGGGAGGAGATGCTGAGGTAGTGACGCTCCTACTGAATCACGGTGCGGCTATTGACGACCGGGAGCTAGAGTCGGGCGCAACGCCGCTGATGATGGCAGCGTCGATGGGACGCGCCGAGGTGGTGACGCTTTTGTTGAAGCGCGGAGCCAATCGGCAGCTGCGGGATAAGGCAGGACATACTGCTTTGGACCGCGCAAGGGATAGCGAAAATGGGGAGATCGTGCAGCTACTGGCGCACTAAAGCGACGAATCGTGCTACTGAAAAGTAACACTTATTCGCTTTAGATTTTTCACTAAGTTGCGTGTTAATGCCGATAAGAGAAATGACAGGAGAGGAAACCGCCTTGACACGCGCGAAAAAAAATCAAAGAATTATTCTGGCCGATAGCCGCACGCTTTTCCGGAGGGGATTGAAGACGTTGCTGGCCAACGAAACCGATCTGGAGATCGTGGCGGAGACGAGCGCTCTGAGCGAGGCCATTGCGGTGGCAAAGCTGCTGACGCCGGATTCGATGGTCATGGATCTTGAGCTTCTGGCGGACGCGAACGACTTCGCGATGCTGGAAATGCGGCAAATGGCGGCGGCGGCGGGAATCTTGTTCCTCACCGAGCAGGACACACCTGAGTTTCTGGAGAGAGCTGTGAGTGCTGGGGCGCGTGGCTACATGTTGAAGAATAGCCCGGCGGCCCAATTGGTGGCAGGTATCCGGCGAGTGGCTCAGCAAGATGATCAAAACGCTCGCGGCTTGTCGCTGTTTACCTCAGACTTGAAGGCCTTGGCAGCGTCGAACAACTACTCGCGGCCTTCCGTACTCACGCTGCGTGAGCAGGAAGTGATGCGCTTGCTGGCCGAAGGGCGAACGGTGCGCGAAGTCGCCGCCGAACTTGCCTTGAGCATTAAAACGATTGAGGCGCACAAATTGAACTTGATGCGGAAGCTTGATATCCATAACCGCACCAGCCTGATTGAATGCGCCGTAAAGATGGGATTGTTGATTACAGAGAAGGTTCAGCCTTCGTAGAACTGGTTGCATTATGCCCTTCCGGGGTGAACTTGGTACGCTGCGAATATGGCAAAGTTCTTCCTCGGAGTCGTGATTGGCGTAATTATAGCGGTTCTTGGCTCGGTGATTGTGCTGTTCGCGATTGGCCGAATTTTTGCCAACAAGCAGCCAACGATTGCGGGCAATTCAGTCCTAGTGCTGGATTTGCAAGGCGAGGTTCCCGAAGCGGCGCCAGTTGAGATTCCCTTCCCTATTGGTCGCGCGCAATCCCCTCCCACGGTACGCGATTTGTGGACATCGCTTCGCGAAGCAGCCAAAGATCAGCGTGTTAAAGCAATTGTTCTGCAACCGCGTGGCGTAGGCGCCGGCTGGGCAAAACTGCAGGAAATCCGTCATGAGATAGGCGAGTTCAAGAAATCGGGCAAACCGGTTTACGCCTACCTGCAAAGCCCCGGCTCTCGCGAATACTATCTAGCGTCAGCCGCCGATAAGATCTATCTTTCCCCCGACGACATGGTGGATGTCAAAGGCTTTTTGCTGGAAGAAATGTACTTCAAGAACACGCTCGACAAGCTGGGTGTGCAGATAGAAGTCGACCACATCGGCAAGTATAAGGATGCGGGCGATCTGTTTACCAAAACCAACATGTCGCCGGAAACGCGCGAGGTGCTCAATCAGGTTCTGGATCAAATCTATAACGATTTCTGTGCCAGTGTCGGCACTTCCAGACATATGACGGCCGATCAGGTGAAGACTTTGATTGATAGCGGTCCGTTCGAGGGTAGCCAGGCAAAGGCGAGCGGACTGATTGACGAACTCGCCTATGAAGATCAGGTCTATACGGATCTGAAGAAGAGAACGGGCGAAAAGGATTTGAACAAGCTCGGCATTAGATCTTATTTCCGTGCGACACCAGGCAAAGGAGACCGCATTGCCGTGCTGGTCGGCGAGGGCGATATCGTGCGGGGCGATCCGCAGGATGCGTTCGGTGAAACGAATAATATTTCGTCGGGCGGCTTCGCCAAGGTGATCCGGCAAGTGCGCAATGATTCGTCAATCAAGGGCGTGATTGTGCGGGTGGACTCGCCGGGCGGCGATTCGGTGGCATCTGACGAGATTCTGCACGAATTAAAGCTGCTGAGCGCTGCCAAGCCGCTGGCGATTTCGATGTCGGATTACGCGGCGTCAGGCGGTTATTTTATTTCGATGACGGGTGACCCGATTGTTTCTTATCCGGATACGCTGACGGGGTCGATCGGCGTGTTGTATATCCGGCCGAATCTGCATGGGTTATTCGACAAGCTCGGCATTCAGGAAGATCAGATCAGCCGCGGCAAGCTGGCGAATTTGGACGACACAACGCAGCCGCTAAGCGATGCGGGCCGGCAGAAGCTCCATGAATCAATTTTGGCGACCTATAAGTCCTTTGTCGGTAAAGTGGCGGCGGCGCGCAAAAAGAATTTCGATCAGATTGATGCGCTGGCGCAGGGGCACGTTTGGATGGGCGAGCAAGCCAAACAAAATGGCTTGGTCGATCAACTGGGCGGATTTGATGAAGCCATCACGATTGTGCGGAAGAAGGCCGGGCTGAGTGCTGCGGGGGATACCAATTTGGTGCTCTATCCGCCGCGCAAAAGTTTGCTTGAAATGCTGTCGAATACAACGCCGGAAGCGATGGAAGATGCGGCTATGGAACGGAAGATTCGCGCCGTGGTGCCGGGGTTGCCGAGTCAGATGCTGCTCAAGGGCGGCTTGTTGCAGATTCTGCCTTATCGTTTGAGCGTACGGTAAGTTTCCTGAGCACGCGGAGTGCGCCTTCTTTGCCGCGGCGGCCGATCTCGGTGTGAGGACCAACGCAACTGGGGCAGCCGGCTTCGCAGGGGCAGCCTGCCGCTAACTCCAGAGCTGCCTTTAGCAGTTCGTCTCGTCGGCGATACAGCGGGTCGCTCTGACCGATGCCGCCGGGGTAGTTGTCATACAGCAGAACGTCCGGCTCGAAGGCAGTCTTTTTTTCGGCGGAATCGTCCAAAACCGCTGCCGCTAAGTCGCGCGGGTCACTGAGTAACAGCAGAGCGCCAACCGTCTTCAAAATGTTGCCGAGGCCGTGCAGGGCGTCTTGCAAGTCGGCGGTGGAGAAGCCTTCGAAATCGTCGAAAAAGCCAGTGGCGAAGTGTAGCCAGAACGCGGTGGTGTGCATTTCCTGCTCCGGTAGCGAGAGCATACCGGCGCCCACATTTTCCAGCGTGTAGAACTTGATCTTTTTGAAGCCTACTACTTGGCGTTTGACGCGCACCTCGCCTTGAGCCGCCATATCTTGTTCCTCGAAGCGGGCCAGTTCGCTTACTTGCGTATAGACGATGGCATCCGTGAAATAGTCGGAATCGACCTCGCGTACGAAGGCTTTGCGGCCATCGAAATCGAGCTTCTCCACTTGATACTGACGGGCATCATGTAAGTAGACTGCTTTCTCGTGCAGGGTTGTGAGGGCGGAAGGAAAGTCGACTTCGCCAATGATCTGGTGGTCTCGGGTAATATCGACCACTAAGAAGTTATCGCTGGTTACGGCGCGCAAGCTGACCGAATCCGCGGGATAACTGTCGCTGACCCAGTGCCAGCAATCGCCCGACTTGTGGAGCAAGCGGAGATCCTCGCTTAGAAATCGGCAGAGGCGCGGCAGATCCTGCTTGCCGAAGTGCTCGTCTTCCCTTACAGGCAGTTCAAAGGCGGCACACTTCAAATGGCTTAGAAAAATCTCGAGATTGTCGGCGTTGATGTGCGCTCCTTCTGGCGGCGAACTAAAGAAGTAGTCTGGATGCTCTACGATGTATTGATCGAGCGGCGCGCTGGAAGCGACCATGACGGCGATGGACGAAGAGAGCCGCCGTCCCGCTCGTCCGGCGCGTTGCCAGGTTGAGGCAATATTGCCAGGATATCCGGCCATGACTACAGCGTCGAGCGAGCCAATATCCACTCCTAGTTCAAGCGCGTTGGTTGCGATAACGGTGCGGATGTCGCCACTACGCAAACCCTGCTCGATGTGCCGGCGCTCTTTGGGCAAGTAACCGCCGCGATAACCGCGCACGGCTTCATGCGAAAAGGGCAGTTGCGAACAGGCGTCTTTCAAATAGGTGGTTAGGACTTCGGTGGCCAAGCGGTTGTTTGTGAAGACCAAGGTCTGCTGTTTTTGGCGAATAAATTCGAGCGCAATTCGGCGCGTTTCATGCAAGTAGCTGCGCCGGATGCCAAGCTGCGCATTGACTACGGGCGGATTGTAGAAGACAAGATATTTTTCACCTGATGGAGCGCCGTTGTCGGCTACCGTTTCAAAGGCCTGCTCGGTGAGGGCTTCGGCAAGATCCTTTGGATTGGCGATGGTGGCGGAGCAGCAGACGAAGCGCGGACTTGATCCATAGAACTCGCAAATGCGTTTTAGGCGGCGCAGGATGTTGGCCAAGTGGCTCCCGTAAACGCCGCGATACATGTGCAATTCATCGATGACGATGTAGCGCAGATTCTCGAACAGCTTGGCCCATTTGGTATGGTGCGGCAGAATGCCCGTGTGGAGCATGTCCGGATTCGTCATGACAATGTTGGCTTTGTCGCGAATAGTTCGGCGGGCATCGGACGGAGTGTCGCCGTCATAGGTGTGGCAGCAGAGTGGACCGCCCAGAGCGTCGTTGAGGCGCTGCAGTTCAAGGCGTTGGTCTTCGGCGAGGGCTTTCGTTGGGAACAAGAAGATGGCACGGGCCGCGGGCGTGGCCATGATGTCGTGAATGACGGGCAGGTTGTAGCACAGCGTTTTGCCGCTGGCGGTGGGAGTTACGACGACGACGTTTTTGCCCGCGAGCGACAGCTCAACGGCGGCCGCTTGGTGAGTGTACAAGTTCTCAATACCGCGAGCGGCCAAGGCGGTGCGCAGCCGTTTATTTAAAGTCTCGGGATATGTGCCGTATTGGGCGGCGCGGGCAGGTTGATGGCGGACAGCTCTCACAGGTGACCCATCTTGCTGCAGCGCTTCTACGAAACGGGCGGCCAAGGGTGTCACCACAGGGGGAAACTCTAACGCTAGACTCATAATTCGCCTTTTGTTCTAATGACCAGACTAGCTCAGTCTAGCTTTGCTATGCGGCCTTATCGGATGTTCAGAGTAACCGCGCCATTCGTTTGTTTCTCAAACGACGGAAACTGGCTAGCGCACCGAAATGGCAATCACGGAGACATCGAGGAACTTTTCCACCGGGTGCCTCTCCGGAGTCATCTGTCTCTCCGCGCTGGCAGGCTGCCTCTGGGCGTCAGGACTCCTCGTATTCGACGGCAGGCTGTTGCATGGATCGGCAATTCTACGATGGGGCGTCGTCTGGGCTTTTGGCTTCCTCTGCGTAGCTCTGGCCGAAGAGACATCTCTCAGTGCCTACCTGCAATTCACGCTCACGCGCGGTCTGGCTGGCATCTACGGCGTATGGTTGAAATCGGAACGCCGCTGGGCACTCGGCTTCTGCACGGCTGCTGCCATGCTTGCGTGTATCGAAATGAGCAATCACAGCTTCAATCCCGGCGAGTCCCCTGTCGGCCTGACCAACGTCGGCCTCTTTGCCATGATGATGTGCTTCTCGCTCTGGAGAACCGGATCGCTGTGGTGGGCGGTCGGTTTTCATGCTGCCTGGGATTGGGCGCAGTCATTCCTATTAGGAGTCGCAGATAGCGGCTTCATCTTCAACGGGCGTCTGCTCGCATCGCATCCAGCCGGAAACCCAATGCTCGGTGGTGGATCAACGGGACCAGAGGGAAGCCTTCTCGCCATGCCGGCTTTGGCGCTCGGCGTCATCATTCTGTTTCGGACAACGTCACGGTCCGAATGGCCATTAATGCGTAAACGCTTTGTCTAGCCAGCTAGGGAACAAGAGGCGAGACTGTTCAGCCCGAAACTCCTAAAGCCGCCGGCTTTTTTCCGTCAAGAACGTCCTTGACGCGCTGCACTAATTCCACTTGATCGGACGCGGGGAGTTGAAACAATAACACGCCGGGGCGACGCGCGCGGATGCGCGCACAAGCACCATCTCTCAGTTCCGCCGCAAGGTTCTCGCCGAGGATCACCAAATCGATGTCGCCTTCGTATGATTCAGATATCCATGCCGCCTCTTCAGCAGCGCTTGCGGTAATCAGCAAAACATCGTCGCCCAGGCCCTGCTTTAAATCCCCGCTCAGGCTCGCGTCTATTCCTACGCTAAGAACCACGTGGGAATATTCATTGGACGCTGTGGTTGCTGCAAGCCGCGATTCCTGCCTGGGAAGAAAAACTTCGAGGACAAAAACCGCATCGTCAGGGTCGGTCAATCGTGTAAAGCCGTGCGAAGAAGCGGCGATAGTCCGAACAAGGGCCAATCCTAATTCCGGCAACTCAGCGCCCAGGGTGAAAGCATCTTCGGAGGCGCTGCTGAAAGCACCATCTCTTTCGCCGCGCACAAAAATTCGAATGTAGGAATCGGATCGCACCGGCGGCTCCGGCTCTTTATGCACGCAAGCACCAACGATCAAGCTGCCTCGGCCACCGAGACGCTGCCGGGCTTCGAGCGCCAGATTTACCAACATTTGCTCGAAGTGGTTACCGGTGGCGAGTACATAGCCGACATCCGGCACTGCTGAAATCGTCAAGCGAATGTCGCTCCCACATACCTTCTGCAACAACGCTCGCGAGGAGAAAAGGCATTGCTTAACGTTGACAACGTGCGCACTTCCAACCGCCTCGTTCAATTCCAGCAACTGCGTAGCCATGCCCTTGCCGATCCTACTGGCCTTTCGCACCAGGTCGCGCTCTCCCTCAATGCCTTGCGCCGCGCCGTCGGCAGCCCCATCAATCAGGTCGAACAGACTAAAAAATTCTTGTGCCACCGCTTGAGCCAGTTCTCCGGCGACGACCATTTGGCGCTCTTGACTGACCCGCAGATCTGCGTTTTTTTGCTTGCTCTCATCGCTTAACGCAATGAACACGGCCGCCAGCCGTTCTTCTAACAACATGACAGAAACCTGACCAGAGACCGCAACGCGTGTTCCATCGGCTCTTGTGATGGTGCTGCCAGGGTCGATCCGGGCGGGTGCTTTCTCCACGACGACCTTCTGAAACAGTCGCAGCAACATAGCGCGGCCCTGCCCGTCCTGGACCGGAGCGATGTCAAAAACACTGCTGCCGGTGGCATCGCTCGAGGGGTATCCGGTAATCTGTTCGGCGGCGCGATTCAGGAACAAAACTTCGCCCAGTGGATGAGCTACCAGCACGGCGTCCGGCAAGCCCTGCAAAATCGTGGTCAAGACTCGTCGATTGTTTTCGATTTCGCGCTCGGCCTGGTGTTTGTAAATGGCCATTGTGATGGCGGCCTTAACATTGGTGTTCACTAGCGGTTTCACGAGGAAACCGTAAGGCTGGGTCATGCGGGCGCGTTTGAGGGTGGTGTCGTCGGAATGCGCCGTCAGGTAAATCACCGGCAGATTGTACCGGTTCCGGATGATCGATGCTGCTTGCACGCCGTCCATCTCGCCTTTGATGTGGATGTCCATGAGGACCAAGTCGGGGATTTCTCGCTCGACGTGGCGGAATGCCTGCGGCGCAGTTTGAGCGATGCCCGAGACAGAGAACCCCGCGTGGACGAGCTGCCTTTGGATATCCAGAGCAATAATGGCTTCGTCTTCGACGATTAGGATTTTGGGCGGCTGCTGATAGAGGGCAACTTCGGGATCGTGATGCTTAGCGACGAGCGTGGTACTTGGCGATGGCATTGAAATCTCCGGCGGTTATTGAGTTCCTGGTTGTTTCTTCGTTCGGCGGCGAAGATGGGAAGGGTTCAACGTAAGCGCCGAGACGGGAGCGATCACAAGGCGCGTACTTTCACGGGTAACAACGATCCGTTGGCTGTTTCTTGATAGTAGCGCTTTTAAGCGAGTTTTGGCTGGTCGTTATAATCGCGCTGATTTTCGACAGATCGAACGTTAGCCGGTGGGCATGTCTGCCGTAATGGAAACTTCTTGATGATGTCTTTCGACGCGACATACACCCCGCCGGGGTGGCACCGTGCCGCATTCGTCCACAATCGCCTGTTTTAAACGTTTAAGAGCTATACACTCTTTTTTCGGACACGTTTGTATTTTTCTCTTGACGAATCCCTTACACGGAGCTACTATTCTTTTCAGGCTCGACGTTATTTACGTTATATAAAAGATCGATGAAAGAGGTCCGTGCATGACCTTCCAGGTCGGTGAGAAGGTGGTTTATCCAAACCACGGAGTTGGCACTATTGAGAATATTAGTTCTCGTGCCTTCGGCAGTCAGTTGGAGCGCTTCTATTTGCTTCGACTTTCCCCAAATCGGATGACAGTGATGGTCCCGTTTTCACATGTTGAAGACATAGGACTGCGCAAAGTCACCAAAACTAGCGAAATCAACCGGGTCTTGACATATCTGTCCGCAGGTCGCTGTTGTTCAGCCCCTGATTGGAAAGATCGGTTTAAAGAGAACTCCGACAAGATGAAGGGCGGTAGCCTGCTGGAGATTGCGGAAGTGTTTAAGGCACTCGTGATGATCCAGATGTCGAAGCCGCTCTCGTTTCGTGAGAAGAAGATGCTGGAGCGCTCGCGCAGTATGTTGATTCTGGAAACGAGTGTGGCGCGAAGTGTGACTGAGCCGGATGCGATTGGCTTAATTGCCAAAGCGCTCGCGAAGTGTGGATTGCCGATGCCAGCGGCGCTCTAGCGTTCTTTTTGATTCGCCGGACCACACCTCAAAAAATTTTTCTCCCCGGGGGACACATCCCCCGGGTGCCCACGCAAACTCTAAAAACTTAGCTCAATTCCCCTACACATCGGAAGCCTAAATAGCTGTATCTAAACGCTGGCCCTACCCCGTCACGATACGAAGCCCGGGAGAGCTGAGAATTGTAATTCCAAGAACCCCCGCGCACGACCCGAGAAGTTCCATGTTTTGGACCGTCTGGATCATGGGTCCCACTCCGTGCAAACGCGTCCTCGGCGTACCAGTCCGCCACCCATTCCCAGACATTCCCAAGCGTGTCGTGCAAGCCCCATGCATTGGGTTTCTTTCCCTTGACATCATGCGTTTCGCCTTGCGAGTTCTTGTCATACCAGGCTATCCCATCTAACTCGCCATAACGCGCCGCGGTACTTCCGGCGCGAGCTGCGTACTCCCACTCTGCTTCCGTCGGCAGTCGCATTCCGGCCGCGCGGCAGTATACCTCGGCATCCTCCCAACTGACAGTCTCGACCGGACGTTGCCGGCTTTGAAAGTGACTTGGATTCGATCCAATCACTCGCTTGTACGCCTCCTGTGTGACGGGCGTTTCACAAATCCAAAAGCCTTTAGAAATCTCCACTCGATGAGGGGGCTTTTCATTATCCCGGCACTCTTTATCTCCTGGTGAACAACCCATCAAAAAGCTGCCAGGTGGAATCCAGATGTAGATCAAGCCGTCTTTCGGGTTAACTCTCTTCGTCCCAGCCAGAATCGTCGTCGCCGCTTTGACCACTGGAGCGCCCATCTCAACACCTCCGACACCCGCGGCCGCACTCCGCGACTTCTGCAATATCGGAAACAACTTCTCCAGCGCTGGAACAAACCCCTTGTCGGCCAATTCGTGTGCCTGCCGGCGCGCCAACGGCGTTAAAGCCTCAGGCAATTCACTCGAAATTGGCATTCGTCCGCCACCCACCAAAATTGGAATCACTCGCACCTTCCGCTTGAGCGCCGCCCCAATCTCAATCGCGACGAAGTCTTCCGGGTGGTGTATGCGCGCGCGGCCGCTACCATCAGTTATTGTCAGCCAGGATTTCCCAATCACCGCCAACAACACATCGCAAGATTCCACCTTTTCGCTGAGCACTTCGACAAAATCATCGCCAGGCGAAATCGTATCGATGTCGAAGAAAACCTGCTCAAACCCGAACTCCGTCACTAGCCGGTCGTAAATCCGTCCCGCATAGCCAGCACTATCTTCGCGCCGATAGCTAATAAAAATGCGAGTCTTCTCCATACGGGCGTCAGCAACCATCTTAAACGGCCAAAAGGGCTCGCTATAATGGTTAAGCATCGCAAAAACGGCGCTATCGTCTAACGGTTAGGACAGAGCCCTCTCAAGGCTTAAATAGGGGTTCGATTCCCCTTAGCGCTACCAGAGCACGTCCGCTGCTAAGGCCGCAATTTCTTCGAATTTGCCAAGCTCAGGGATCAACGCTACGGCTAGCTGCCTTAAAGTTAAACGGAAGCCAGTTTTTCTCGCGCCTTGCCCCAACGAGGGTTGTACGTTCCCGCGGTGAGATCAACTGTCTCTAGCCACAACGCGCTTAGCAACTCAACCGACGTCTTCAGCCCGGCGGAATTATTGCCTGGGCTTGCGAGAACTTCTGCCAAGCGAGACGTGAAATCGGCTGGCCGAAGTAGAAAACTCTCGATCAGGCGGTTCGCACTCTTGTCACTGAGGAAGTAGCGTTTGTTCAATGCGAAGAGAGCGTGAATCAGGAAATGCGCGGCGCGGGTCATACATCCAACCGCATTATTGATATCGGCGGTCTCAGCAAAGCCGCGACAGAACAAGAGACTGAACTCAGCTCCCCACAAGCAATCCTGAACAACCCGATTTTTCAGAGCCTCAGGATATTCCGCGACACGCTGCTTCAGACGCGCAATTTCGTGTTCTGGATCATGCAACGGGACACATATTTCGATCTCGCCGAAGTACACGACGCTGCGGAAGCCGTAAGGCGGTTGCTGATCGTAGTCGTGCTGCCATACGCCCCTGTGCCCCTCGTCGATGACCGACTCGACCTGACTCAGGTTTCTATACAGAAAGTCGACTTTTCCCGTCGGCGTCTGAATCCACGCGCCTCCATTTACCCACGGTCCCCATTCGTACAGGGCCGTGATAACCGGTACGATACCTTCTTTCGAGTGCCTTTCGGCTACTGATCGGACTTGATTAATCGAAAACGGCAGCGACTCGCGATAGTACAAGCCAATATCGAGGTCGGATGAGGCCCCCGCCAGTCCGCTCGCGTACGAACCACCTAGGACAATTGCGACCATGTTTGGCACAGCGCGAAGCTCATCAGTGACTAGGCTAAGCGTGCGGGCCTTATCCGCGGGCACATTCAAAGACGAAAACATTTCCTGATCATATCCGCCATTGGCACTCGCGGCGTAACCTGATCTTGGCGCGACGAAGCCCACCGCAAAAGCCAGTACGCGCCTGTGGCTGAACATCGACGCTAACCTGTTCCTCAAGCTTCGGATTTGTAGTGAGGCCGCTTGCCGGGTCGTATTCACAATCAGTGTCCGTTGCGATCATGGCCCGGTTACGACAAATCCGAAATGCCGTTCAGAAGGGCGGCAACACGGGGCTAACCGTCGCGATCAACCCAAGCGAACCGGGCGGGGAGTTCCATACCCGGTCGGCACGCATCCAAAAAACCACGTTTTTCGATGATTGGCTTCGTTTCGCAAAAACCGTCGAATCCCCCATACGCCCATTCACCTTTCAAACCCCCACCCTCGCTCAATCCTGCTCCCCTAACCCATAAATCTTTGTTATACTTAACCTTTCTTCCTATGCCCTCCGCTGATACTCTTTTTGACATCGAAACGCCCTCCCGCACCCCGTCTACTGGTGGAGAAAAGAAGATCCTCCTACTCAAACCGCGCGGTTTCTGCGCTGGCGTGGTACGAGCCATCGACGTGGTCAAAATCGCGCTCGATCTGTACGGCGCTCCCATTTACGTCCGCAAGGAAATCGTCCACAACCGCCACGTTGTCGAAGAATTGCGCCACGCCGGAGCCATTTTTGTTGAAGAGCTCGCCGAGGTTCCCGAAGGCGCCCGCGTCATCTTTAGTGCTCACGGCGTCGCACCCGCCGTTCGCCAGGAAGCCGAAGAGCGCAAGCTTCTGGTGATTGACGCCACATGCCCGCTTGTCACCAAAGTCCACCTTGAAGCTGTGAAGTTGGCCAAACAAGGCTTCACCATCGTCCTCATTGGCCACCGCGATCACGACGAAGTCATCGGCACCCTCGGTGAAGCACCCGAAAGCACCATTCTCGTATCCGATGTCGGCGACGTCGATCGCCTCCAACTCAAGAATCCCGACCGCGTAGCATATCTCACTCAAACCACCCTTTCGCTCGACGAAACCAAAGAAATCGTCACGCGCCTGCTGGAGCGCTTTCCCAAAATCGTCGGCCCCAAGACCCAGGACATTTGTTATGCAACCGAGAACCGTCAGCTTGCCGTCAAAGCGGTAGCGCCTCTATGCGACACGTTACTGGTGGTAGGTTCTCAGAACAGTTCAAACTCACGGCGTCTGGTCGAGGTTTGCGAGAAAGCCGGCATCCCGGCCTATTTGCTTGACGATTGTGGAGAAGTGGAAGCGCGCATGCTAACCGGAGTCAACACGGTGGCCGTTACGGCGGGTGCCTCTGCCCCGGAACATCTCGTCGAAGAACTCATCGCCCATCTCCGCAGCCAGGGCTTTACAAATTTGGAAGAAGTCGAGATTAAAGAAGAAGACGTGCGCTTCACGCTGCCGTCCGATCTGGAAAAGTTCACGCCGCGGCTGCATCCGGTTCGTGCGTGAAACATCTAAACCTCGATGTCTGGTTTGCAAACGTCCGAATCGGTAAGCCTTGCCGCCGCCGAAGCCATTCGTAAAGCCAGCGATTCGCTGCTGAAAAAGCAGACCGCCGGCGGTTTTTGGTGGGCTGATCTGCGCGCCGACAGCACTCTCGAATCTGATTTCATTCTGATGGAGCTTTGGCTTCATCCTCCGGTTGACGGCGTTTGGAATCCGCCTACTCGTCCGCAAATCGAACGCGCGGTGGCCTCCATCTTTGCGCGTCAATTGGAAGATGGCGGCTTCAACATCTATCTCAAAGGGCCTTCCGAGATCAACGCCTCCATCAAAGCCTATTTCGCTTTGAAAGTGGCAGGCATCTCGCCGGATGACGAGCGCATGTGCCGTTTGCGCGACCGCATTATTGAACTCGGCGGTTTGCAAGGCGCGAACAGTTACGTCCGCGTCAATCTTAGCTTGTTCGGTCTTTTTCCGCGCGAAGCTTGCCCCGCGATTCCGCCCGAGATCATCCTGCTTCCATTCAACTTCATTTATCAAATGTCGTCTTGGACGCGTGCTATCGTCATTCCTCTCGCCATTCTCCACGCTGCCAACGTGAAGCGCCCCGTTCCGGCTGGATTCAATGTTGAAGAACTCTACCTTCCAGGTGCGCCTATGCACCCGGCGCGCGACCCTAATTTCTTCAGTTGGCGCAATTGCTTCCTTGCTGTTGATTGGTTCCTCAAAGTTTGGGAGAAGGTGAGCCCGCACTTTATTCAACGTCAAGCCATCAAGAAGTGTGCCGAGTGGATGATTCGACATTTCGAACATTCCGACGGCCTGGGCGCCATCTATCCATCCATGCAGTACGCCATCATGGCGCTCGATGTCCTGGGCTACCAAGCGGATCATCCCCTCCGCGTGCAAGCGGAAGCCGAATTCAAGAAACTGATGGTCGACAACGAAACATCTGGCTTCTATATGCAGCCCTGTTTCTCGCCTATTTGGGACACTTCCATCGCCGCCCACGCTCTTGGCGAAACAGAGAATCCTCCGCTCGACGCTCTGCGCCGCGCCGCCGATTGGATGATCTCCAAAGAAGTCCGCCGTAAAGGCGATTGGTCCGTCAAGCGTCCGCAAACGGAGCCCTCGGGTTGGGCCTTCGAGTTCAACAATGAGTTCTATCCCGATGTCGACGACACCGCTATGGTGCTGCTCGCGTTTGAAAAAGCACGCGCCACGGACCAGACTAAGCAAGGCGCTTGCGAAAAACGCGCAGTCGATTGGCTGCTTGCGATGCAAGGCAAAGACGGCGGCTGGGCGGCGTTCGACGTTGATAACAATTGGAAACTTCTGAGCCACGTTCCCTTTGCCGACCATAATGCAATGCTCGATCCTTCGTGTCCAGATATCACTGGACGCGTTCTCGAAGCACTCATGCGCAGCGGAGTCAAAGCGAACCACCCGGCCATTCGCAAAGGCGTCGATTATCTTCTGCGGGTACAGGAAGCGGATGGCAGTTGGTTTGGACGTTGGGGTGTCAACTACATCTACGGTACGTTCCTCGCTCTGCGGGGTCTGCGTGCCGCTGGTATGAGTGAGTACGAGCCCAGCATTCAGCGCGCACTGGAATTCATTCGCGCCTATCAGAATCGCGACGGCGGCTGGGGCGAAAGTTGCGCCAGCTACGATGAAAGCTGTTTTGTGCCGGGCGACAGCACGCCGTCGCAAACCGCTTGGGCGCTGCTCGCGCTCTTAGCTGGTAACGATCTCCGCAGCCCGAGTCTGTTCAACGGCGTAGAGTACCTCACCCGCACTCAATTGCCCGAAGGACATTGGAACGAGCCCTATTGCACCGGCACCGGCTTCCCGCGTGTCTTTTATCTCGCTTACACTGATTACCGCAATACATTCCCGCTACTGGCTCTATCAACGTTCGTGAAAGCGCTCGCTTAACCGCCTGTGTCTCTCACACTCGTCACCGGCGCGAGCGGATTTCTGGGTTGGCATGTCGCCAAGCTCTTAACGGAGCAGGGCCACACCGTCCGCGCTCTCTGTCGGCCCACAAGTACCATTCGCGAACTCCACGTCGAACAGGTCGCGGGCGATCTCCGCGATGCCGCGTCCCTCGCTCGCGCTGTCGCAGGTTGTGAACGCGTGTATCATGTTGCCGCCGATTATCGTCTCTGGTCCAAAAACCCGGCCGATCTCTATGCAGCGAACGTCGAAGGAACCCGCAATCTGCTCGATGCCGCGGTGCAAGCTGGCGTCCAGCGCATCGTCTACACCAGCACGGTGGGCTGCATCGGCATGCCGCCAGGTCAAGAAGGCGATGAACAAACTCCGGTTTCCATCGCTGATATGACCGGTCACTATAAGCGTTCCAAGTGGCTCGCCGAACAAATCGCGTTTGAAAAAGCACGGGCAGGCGCTCCAGTGGTCATTGTCAATCCCACCGCACCCATCGGCGATCATGATTGGAAACCGACTCCTACCGGCAAAATCATCGTTGATTTTCTCGCCAACCGTTTGCCCGCTTTTGTGGACACCGGTCTTAATCTGGTCGATGTGCGCGACGTAGCTCTCGGACATATCCTCGCCGCCGACAAAGGCAAGCTGGGCGAACGCTACATCCTCGGATGTGAGAACTTAACCCTGGAACAAATTCTTCAACGTCTTGCCAACCTCGCCAACAAGCCCGCGCCGAAATTGAAACTGCCCTACGCTGTTGCGTACGCCGCTGGCGTTATCTCTACCGGTTTAGCCAACTTCACTGGCAGAGAACCTAGAGCCCCTCTTGAAGGCGTCCGCATGGCTCGCAAAAAAATGTTCGTGTCGCACGCCAAAGCCACGCGCGAACTTGGTTTCCAACCTGGCTCGGTTGACAATGCACTGCAACGCGCCATCATTTGGTTCACAGAAAGTGGTCGCTGTTAGCGATGTCCATTCTTTTTGTAGCCGCGGAAGCTGCCGAACTCAAACCTCTTTCCGAACGTCTGGAGAATTTGCGCAAGCTGCCATGGCCAATCGATTACGCCTACGAAGGAATTTCGGAAGGCCGCCGCTTTATCCTCGCTGCTAACGGCGCTGGTCCCAAACTCGCCGCACGCGCCACCGAAGTCGCGATCCGTGCCGTCACAAACGCCGACTTGTCATCCTCCCGCCTTGAAGCTGTAATTTCTACTGGCTACTGTGGTGGCCTTGACCCTTCGCTAAATGCGGACGGCATGGTGGTTGCTCAACAAGTTCTCGATTTCGCGACTGGCGAATCGTTCAACTGCGGCGAACTGCAAGGCTACCCAGCGAGCGGAGTAGTGCTTTCACAGGATCGAATTGCTGGTACTGCTGTGGAAAAACAGGAACTGTTCCTCAAAACTGGCGCTTGCGCCGTCGAAATGGAAGCCGCCGGAGTTGCTGCTCGTTCAAAACGCGCCGGATTACCGTTTCATTGCATCAAAGTTATTTGTGATGTCGCCACTGAATCTTTTGCATTCGACCTAAACCGGATGAGGACTTCCGAAGGGAGGGTGGCGCGTGGGAAAATTATAGTTCACGCCTTGGTGCGTCCAAATCTCGTTCCGGGCTTGTTTCGATTAAAGCGCCGGGCCGATGAAGCGGCACAGGCGTTGGGGGAATTTCTTGTCAGTTGCCGAATCGGTTCCGACATTATCAGCAGCGGCGAGTGAACGCATTCCTCGCGAAATGCAGGCAGCCGTCTATCTGGGCAAAGGCCAGGTTGCCGTGCAGAGCGTTGTCACTCCTGCCATCGGGCGTGGCGAGATTCTCGTGCGCGTCGAGTCCTGCGGTATCTGTCATACCGACCTCAAGAAAATAGCACATGACTTGCTTGCTCCGCCCAGAATTTACGGGCATGAAACGGCGGGGGTCGTTGTTGCGGTCGGCGAAGGCGTTACCAAGTATGCTATCGGCGATCGCGTGATCGCTTTCCACCATATTCCCTGTGGCCAGTGTTTTTATTGCGAGCGCCGTCTGTATGCCCAGTGCCTCACGTATAAGAAGGTAGGCATCACCGCTGGTTATGAACCGGCCGGCGGTGGATTCGCTCAATATATCCGCATCATGGATTGGATTGTCCAGCGGGGCGTAGAAAAAATTCCCGAAGGTGTTTCTTTCGATCAAGCCTGTTGGGTCGAGCCCGTCAACACATGCCTGAAGGGTGTGGAGCTTCTCGCGCCTCGTGCCGGGGATGTCGTTGCAGTTTTAGGTCAAGGACCCATCGGCCTCATCTTCACCATGCTGCTGCGCGCCCGCGGAGTTACAGTCATCAGCAGCGACGCAATTGAATACCGTCGCAGCCTCTCCACCAAATTGGGGGCACTTGCTCTCGACCCCCGCGATCCCACTTTCGAAACCACGGTGAACACCGGCTCCAGTGGTCGTGGCGCCGACGCTGTGATTCTCGCCACAAGCGTCAAGGGTCTGGTGGAGCAGGCGATTCGCATCTCGCGCCCAGGCTCAAGAATCCTCCTTTTCGCCCAAACTTCTGTGGGCGAACGAATCGAGCTTTCTGGCGCAGACGTCTGCGTAGGCGAGCGTATGCTGTTTGGTTCCTATAGTGCCGATGTCGATTTGCAGGCAGAATCCGCACGGCTCGTATTTTCAGGCGAGTTGCCTTTGGAACAACTTATTTCAGACCGCGTCTCTCTTTCTGAGATTGAACGCGGTATCTCCATCGCCCAAAAGCCCGGAGATCATTCTTTAAAAGTGGTAGTACATCCGCAGGAGCGGATTTCATGCCAATAGCTATTGATACTATGCAAGCTGCCGTATTGTATGGGAAAGAGGATGTTCGTCTTGAATCGGTTCCGGTCCCGGCAATTGGGCCCGGCGAGATGCTCGTCCGCGTTCGCACCGCTCTAACTTGTGGGACCGACGTAAAAGTTTTCCGGCGCGGTTATCATGCCAAAATGATCCGTCCGCCGGCTTTGTTTGGCCATGAAATGGCCGGTGATGTAGTAGCTGTCGGTGAAGGCGTTTTTCACTTTCGCGCCGGCCAGCGCATCGTTGCCGCCAACTCCGCGCCTTGCGACCATTGCTTCTTCTGCCGCCACGGACAGCAAAATCTTTGCCAGGATCTGCTATTCAACAATGGCGCTTACGCTGAATACATCAAACTTCCGGCGCGGATAGTGCAAAAAAATACCTACGTGATTCCGGAAAGTTTGGAATACAAAGATGCCGCCTTGGTCGAGCCGTTGGCTTGTGCCGTTCGCGGACTTGACGAAAGTAATCTCCACCCGGGCGACACCATTGCCGTCATGGGCCTCGGTCCGATAGGGTTGATGTTCGTTCGTTTAGCCAAATACGCCTACGGCGCGCATGTGATCGCCATGGCTCGACGCATCGAACAGGTCGAGCGGGCTAAGCGTCTAGGCGCAGATGAGGGAATTTTAATTTGCGACCGCCACGACCTATTGGCGGAACTCAAGCGCCACACTTCTGGCCGCGGTGCTGACGTTGTGATTGAAGCCATCGGCCAACCGGAATCCTGGGAACTCGCCACCCAATTAGTCCGCAAAGGCGGCACGATCAATTTCTTCGGGGGTTGCCCCTCTGGCACCAAAGTTGGCTTCGATACTGGACTTCTGCACTATTCGGAAATCACTTGCAAAGCCAGTTTCCACCACACACCTGCGCACATTCGCCGTTCTCTGGAGTTTTTGGCGCAGGGCAAAGTGAACGCGAGTTTTCTAGTCAATCACGAGGAACCACTCAGCCAATTGCCACAAGTCCTATACGATCTGGCCCATCGGCGCAACGGCCAAATAAAGACCGCCATCATACCCTAACAACGTAGACAATATAAAGAGTACGTGGCCGTCTCTTACCTACAGCCGAAAGAATACGTTCGGAGTGTGCCGCCGGGCGCCTCCGGTTATTCCGTTACCGAGTCGCTGGAATACACTCGCTGGCTCGCCACACATCATTACGAAAATTTTCACGTAGTTAGTTTTCTGCTGCCAAAAAAGCTCCATCAGGATTTCTATAACGTCTACAGCTTCTGCCGGTGGGCCGACGACTTAGGCGATGAAATTGGCGATACGCAAGAAAGCTTGCGCCTCTTGGCATGGTGGCGATCCGAACTGGAAGCTATGTATCGCGGCCAAACCGGTCATCCTGTTTTCGTAGCGCTGAAGGAAACCATAGAACGCCACGCCATCCCCATCGAGCCGTTCGATCGCCTCATTACTGCGTTCGAACAGGATCAAACTGTCAGCCGCTACGCCACATTCGACGAAGTATATGCGTATTGCGTGAACTCGGCAAATCCCGTTGGACATTTGGTGTTATATCTTTGTGGGTACCGCGACGCTGAACGCCAGGCTCTTTCCGATTTGACCTGTACCGGACTTCAATTGGCGAATTTTTGGCAGGACATCGGCGTCGATCTCGGAAAAAATCGCGTATACCTGCCCCTGAATCTGCTCGAAAAACACAGGTATACGGTCGATGAGCTATTTAAGGGAAAGGAAGACGACCGGTTTCGCGCCGTAATGCGAGAAGCCGTAATTGTCGCGGAGGACCTTTTCCGAAGAGGATTGCCATTGATCAGAACGCTCGACCGCCGCTTGGCTTTGGATATCGATTTGTTTAGCCGGGGCGGGATGAAAATTTTAGAGAAAATAAAAGTCCAGAATTATAACGTACTTGGCCGGCGTCCGCATATTTCGAAGGCGGAGCGCGTGGTCTTGCTAATCAAATGTCTACCGCGACTTCTTCAATCCTAAACGCAGCAGCAGTCAAAGAGTCATACCGCTACTGCCGCAAGTTAGCGAAGGATCGCGCCAAAAACTTCTATTATGCATTTCGGTTGCTGGAAAAAACTAAGCGCGATGCGATGTGCGCCGTGTACGCTTTCATGCGCCATTGCGACGATTTAAGCGACAACCCTGAATCGACCGACAAATCGCTGATCCATCAAAGCGTTGCCTTGTGGCGGATGGATTTGGATAATTCGCTGAAGGGCCGACTGGGCGACAGCCCGATCTGGCCCGCGTTCTGCGACACAGTACAGCGTTACTCGATCCCACATCGTTTCTTCCACGAGATGATCGACGGTGTCATGTCCGATATCGAACCGCGCGAAATCGAGACGTTTGAAGAACTGTACCGCTACTGCTATCAAGTCGCCTCCGTGGTGGGGATGACCATCATCCATATCTTCGGTTTTGAATCGGTGCGCGCACTGCTTCTGGCGGAAAAGTGCGGTGTTGGTTTTCAATTAACCAATATTTTGCGTGACGTGCGCGAGGATGCGGACATGGGCCGGGTTTATATCCCGCGCGAAGATCTGCGCCGCTTTGGCGTAAACGCCGAACAGCTTCGCCTTGGCATGGAAAATGATCGTTTTCGAAGTCTCATGAAATTCGAGGCCAGCCGCGCCTGGGCCTGCTATGAAGAATCGGAACCTCTCAATGAGCTGATCGAGAAAAAGAGCCGGCGTTCTCTGTGGGCTCTGCGCGAAGTCTACACTCGCTTATTAAAGCGGATCGAGAACTCGAATTACTCCGTGCTCAACAGGCGCATTAGCGTATCGAAGTTCACCAAAACGATACTGATGTTGCGCGCTTTCTTAAAGTAGGGAGATGCCCACTTATTTCGTTGAGCAGAAGATCTTCGATCTTTTTCCCGCATTCCGCCGGGGCGTCGTTATAGCGACGAATCTGGACAACACAGCAAGCGATCCTGAATTAGCCAAGCTCATCGGCGAGGCTAGCGATAATATGCTCGCCGCTTCGACCGATGCTGAACCGAATCAGCATTGCCGTATGGAACGAAGCCTATCTCAAACTCGGCGTCGATCCAAAGAAATTCACACCGAGTATCAAGTTTCTGTACGAGCAGATCCGCAAAGGCAAGCCGCCACGATCCATCAGCAAAATTGTGGACGTAATGAATCTGCTCAGCTTGCGCCGAATGGCGCCTTGTGGCGGCGATGACTTGGATGCTATCTCGGGTGACCTTCGCCTAGGTTTCGCGAAAGGTGATGAAAGCTTTGCGCCTCTTTTCAAAGCGACGGCTTACGAGAGCCCTACTCCCGGCGAAGTGATCTATTACACGCCGCAAAGCAAGAAAGTAATGTGCCGGCGCTGGACCTGGCGCAATGCCGATTTCAGCAAGATCACCCCCGAAACGAAATCCGTGGCTATCAATATCGACATCATGGCGCCGCCGTTTTCAGAAGGCGACCTCGATTTCGCGTTGACAGAATTGGCACAACTTCTGGCGAAGTACTGTGGCGCGAGCACTGTCTCTCATACATTGTCAGCGGGTAACCCGAGCTTTGATTTCCAGAATTAATCTCTTCGAGAAGCTGGTTAAGATAACAAGATGCTGACTCGCCGTACACTTTTGAAATCGACGGCTGCTGCCTGGCTTTTTCCGCCGAGGACCGTAAGACGCATCGCTTTTGGAGGAATCGGCATTGAGTGCAGCACTTATTCGCGCATTCGCACGAAAGAGGACGATTTCACAATTTTGAAGGGGGCCGTAGCGAGCAAAGATGCGCGCTTCGCATTCTTAAGAAGCTATCCTTATCCATTTCTGCCCACGATGGTGGCTACCGCAGTGCCCGGCGGTCCGGTGGCGGCAGACACTTATGAGCATCTCAAAACCGAGTTTCTAAAGGGAATTGAGGAATTGCTGCCGCTAGACGGCCTATATCTCCCCATGCACGGCGCCATGTTTGTCGAAGGTATGGAAGATGCCGAAGGCGATTGGTACGCCGCCGCCCGCAAACTCGTCGGACCCAAATGCTTATTGAGCGCCAGCTATGATCTTCACGGCAATATCAGTAAGCGCGTGATCGACAATCTCGATATGTTGTCTGCTTTTCGCACAGCTCCGCATATTGACCGGGAAGAAACCATGCGCCGCGCCTGTGACATGTTGATCCATTGTTTGGATAACCAAATCCAGCCCTCATTAGTTTGGGCTCCGATCCCCGTGCTTATGCCGGGCGAACGAACGAGTACTGAATGGGAACCGGGCAAGCATTTGTGGGCAGAACTTCCGGCGCTGAATGCGCAACCCGGGGTGCTTGATGTGTCGCTTTTGGTAGGCTACGTCTGGGCGGATGAGCCACGTTCTACCGCAAGCGCTGTTTTGACAGGCACAAACCTGGCCGTTCTAAAGAAGACAGCGCGTTCGTTGGCGCAGCAATACTGGGACGCCCGCAAAGAATTTCAGTTCGGCACCAAGACCGGCAGCATTGCCGAGTGCGTCCGCTGGGCCATAGATGCACCGACTCAACCTGCTATTCTGGCCGACTCCGGCGACAATCCAACCGGCGGCGGGACCGGTGATCGAGCGGAGGTATTGGAAGCGCTGCTGAAGCAAAACGCCCGCAATGTCGTTTTTGCGGGTATCGCAGATCGTCCCGCAAGCGAGGCCTGTTATCGCGCCGGAGTAGGCGCCACTATTCCGCTCTCGATCGGCGCGACCCTTGACCCACTTGGGAGCAAGTCCGTAAATGCGAACGCCAAAGTTGTTTTCCTATCGAAGAACGGTGAGGCAGTCGTACAAGTGGGCGACGGCATCAAAGTCGTTCTGACCGAACGCCGACGCCCATTTCATGACATCAGCGACTTTACGTCTCTTGGTTTGCAGCCCAAAGACTTCAAAATTATTGTTGTGAAAAGCGGCTATCTGTCGCCCGAACTAAAACCGCTTGCGAATCCAAGTTTGATGGCGCTATCGGATGGCTCGATCAATCAAGACCTGGAACACCTGCCGAAAAACCGTTTACGAAAGCCGAGTTATCCGTTCGTGCCAGATTTGAAGTTTAAGCCTTACACGATTGTTTCGGCGCGTTCAAGGCAAGAGTGACGAAACTGCGACGTCTGAAACAACTTCGCTCTCGGTGTAAGCTTTGATGCTGGCGTACTCGCCTTTTTGCGCATCCACTTGGCGATGCACCAGCAATCGCCGGCCATTCAGATCCAACACCCAATATTCTGAAACACCTGCACGCGCGTATAGGTCGCGTTTGGTGAGGCTGTCATAACGGAATGTGGAATCCGAAATCTCTACTACCAGCGCCAACTCATCACCATTGGGAAAACGACGGGCAAAATCGGGCTTGCGCTGTTTGAGAACCGCTACATCCGGTTCAGGGACGCTTCGTTCTCGATCAGCGCCCCCCGCCTCAATGGGCAATTGAACCCGGACCAGTCTAATGCCATAAACCTGCATGAGCACCGCCATGCAAAGCTCGATCGCCGTGGCATGGGGCGGGTTTTGTCCCATCTTGTCGATCAGGTCTCCGTCGATCAATTCAAAGCGCTGCCCCGCGAACAAACCAGCCTGAAGCATCTCGTCAACTTCAGATCTGGTGAAACGCTTGCGGGGCGGTTGTGTGATCGCAGCAGACATTTTTCAAAGCACTTACAGCAGATGTTTATCTAGCATCTTCTGAAATTCTGGTTTACCAATCGCGCCCGTGCGCTGCTCCATAATCTGCCCACCTTTAAAGAGCAACAGAGTTGGAATACCGCGAATGCCATAGCGGAACGCGGTTTGCTGGTTTGAATCTACGTCGAGCTTGCCGACCTTGACCTTCCCGGCATATTCCGAAGCCACTTGGTCGACGGTTGGACCCATCATGCGGCACGGCCCGCACCACTCCGCCCAAAAATCGACTAACACGGGCACGTCCGCGCCCAATACTTCTTTGTCAAAGCCCGCGTCCGTAAACGTTAGCGTATCCTTTTCAGCCATTTAAATCTCCGCTTTAGTTGATGATTGAATTACAAAATTCGATTCAACCTCATGATAACGCTCAGACGGCATCGGAAATGCTAGCGCAGTTAAAACCCGTGGTGATAAGGGCGGGGGGCATATTGGAGCCGGTCTCGTCATTATTGCTCCGAATCGGCTGAGTGAATTTGGTGGTCCGCTGCAAAACCTCCGCCGGACTTTCATTCCAGCGAAAGTTGTTGACTGCGTCGGTCACCTTCCCTTTTTCTACTAGGAACACCCCGTCGCGCGTGAGGCCCGTGAGTTGCCAAGTCTTCGGTTGAACCACGCGGATATACCAAAGCCGAGTTACCAGCAATCCGCGTTCCACTGAAGCAATCAGATCGGCGAGCGAATTGTCCTGACCCTCAAGCACAAGTTCCTCTGGCGAAGGAGTAGGCTTCTTACCGGCCTTTTCGGCCCAGAAGCGGTCATAAGCGAGATTCCTTACCACGCCCTTTTCGATCCAGGAGATTTTTTCGTTCGGCAGAAGCGACGGACTCCAAGGGGTCGAGGCAAGCTTCGGATGAAAGGAATCGCTGCGCAGCGTGATGATTTCCGGAAAGAGTTTCTCGCCAAGATATGTGCTGACGGCGTTCTTGTCGGCACTCGGCCTACTCAGGAACGAGCGGCCTTCTTCCGCCGCACGCGCGCCGAAAGCGAAACCGAGCCAACCGATCAGATCGGCCACCGCAGCGGGTTCGAGAATGACCGTGTACTTACCTGCATCAAGCTTTTTGCGGTTGAGGCCGCGCAAGCATTTGTCAATCGACACCTTAACCTGCTCCTCACCACTTAAATCCTTTAACGAAACTGAACTCTGGGTGGCCCAATTTCGTTTCGCCCAATCAAATACGCTTGATCGCAAATCGTTTGATAGTGCTTGAAAACGCCTTTTTCGATGATGGGAATTTGGTTGTACGGTGGCCAATGAGGCTTAAAACAAGATATCGTCTTCGTCACGATTATCATCAGCGGTCGGATGTCCGTAAAGCCCGATTGGGATCTCAGCGGGGCCCTAGAATATCTGGATATTTTGTTTGAGCTTGGCTATGAAGTCGCCCAATCTGACAGCCGCCCAACCTGGAAACCCAGCGCTTTGTGGCGGCCAAGAGCGCAATAAGAGCAAGACCCAATAAGCGTGTGCATCGTATTTCTCAAGAGAAGATACGGTCGAGTGACGAAAGCAGCGGGACAAATAATTCTCCGTTAGCGTCACCTCGACCGTGAACCGAGTTAAACGGTGCCGAAGTCTTCTTGTGAAGTATCGCCAGTACTCAGGGAACATAACCCGTGTCTCGGGCACTTCGAGTTGGACTAGTGAAGCCTGCGCCGTCGGGTGCGACTTATTGAAGTGGACTGGCGGACTTTGAGAAAGTACGCTCCCAGTATCCAACATCAACCCAGAGATCGAACTTGAACCCGACTTGCTCAAAGTGCGCGACTTTGCTGAGCCCAAATTTCTCATGAAGAGCGACGCTCGCGTCGTTTGGCAGCGCGATACCTCCAATCACGGCGTGAATGCCACGCGCCTCCAGGATGGGGAAGAGACTGCTGTAAAGAATCGAACCAATTCCGCGACGTCCGCTGCCTGAGGCGACATATACGGCAACCTCCACCGAGAACCGATAAGCAGAACGGCTCTTCCACTGGGCGGCATAAGCGAATCCGACGACCTGGCTGTTTTCCTCGGCAACCAACCAAGGTAACGACGCGGATCGCACATCGGCGATGCGCCGAACAATCTCGGCAGCTTGGACTGGCTCCTCCTCGAAGGTAATGACTGTCTCAGAAACGTAGTGGTTGTAGATAGCGGCAATAGCGCTGGAGTCAGACAATTCGGCCGGTCGAACCGTCGCGGGTTGGCTTCCCATTAACTGCCATCTTAGCGACGTTTTGGCGGCGAAAAACTTTGGAGCCTGGGCCGTCGCAATCAACGTTAATATTCATCTATCGCGGCTCTCGAGATCGTTGGCGAGGCTCGCCCTGAGCTTGCTTCCAGCTTGCTGCAGAACCGCGAAACGCTGTCGCTCGTTCAGTTCAGTCCAAGCGGAGCCGAGTTCTTTTAGTGCTTTTCTCCACTCCTGCCCCACGATGGCTGCCTTGTCTCGCCAATCTTCAAAGCCGCCCCTCTTGAAGTAGTTCAGTGTGCAGACAGCCTCCTCCGCATTCCGCTCCAATAACGCAGAGAGCAACATCGGCTCAGCATCGCCTTCCAGCTCTCCGAATCGCTCCGCACGCCACTCGCCCGGGACCCTTGACACTACCAAGAGCAAATCCTGTAACGCAAAGTAAAATTCGCGAGCTTGGGGCGTAAGTAACAGACCACCGCATTCAGAGAAGTACCAATCCGTAAGCCTACGGAAAAGAGCACCTACGGTCTTCGCGTCAATGATAGTGACATCGTAAATGGCGAGCGGTCTTAGTACCTTCCAGAGCGATCCATAGCCCTTAAAGCGAAGCTCCTGCCGGCCAACGCCTCTGCTCTTCTGAAGCTCACGTGCAAGTTCTGCACGCCAGTGAAGATCCCGACTGGCGGCCTTCGCTGTTTCTTCCGCACTTGTCTTGACCGCTGCCTCGCTTGCCGCCTTGAACAAAGCCACTAGATATCCGCCTACGCTCAGTACTACTAGTGTCACGAGCTGAAGTATCAGGTGTATGTCTAACATGCCTCGCCTTACCGCGATTGATCGCTTTCTTCACAGGGCACGGATCGCGTTGCGAAACGTAGACGAAAGTACAAAGCCGTGGGGCGGCGCATTGGATGCCATGCTTGTGTTGCGCATCTAACCTCAGGGGTGTGAAGGCGCTGATGGTGCCGCCGACCAGGGAAGAACTCGATGGTTCTTCGGCTCTGGGCGTCTGAGACCCCGCGCCCTCTTGCGCGTTTTTCTTAGAAGATTTTTGCAACACTTCCGATTGCTGAAGCCAACGCCGAGATGGTCTTACTGGCGGCCGTCCACTGATTGAGGATCGTCTGAAAGTTATCCGGATCCCACGCCTGAATTACCCGAAGAGTCATAGCCGTCTGGGCCTTCGTTGGATCCACCTGCGCCGACCATGGATCTGTTCGGCTACTTGGTCCGAAAATTGGATCAACGCCGTAACGCTGGATTGCAGTCTGCGCCAGAGGCAAGTCGTTGTTATCCGCTGCGATGATACAAACCCCGCCATGAAATCCAAGCGGGAATCCACAGGAGGTGTGCGTCACCGCTAAAAGCTGCCCAGATCGGGTCAAGCTGGCGTGCGTGTTCATCGTCCAGTTACTCCCTCCCAAATTGACGTCGCCCGTGTCAACCATCAACTGACTGGTAACTGGTATTTGCGCACCCAACGGAATCGCGTTAAGAATGTCCGCAGGAACGGACTCCACAGCGTCCCATGAATAATTGCCGGCTTGGAACGTAGCCGGATCGGGGATCCAGTGCCGCTGGCCGCTATTAATTATGTAAACCTCAGAAGCGGGCGGGGCCATTAACAGCGCGCCATCTGGCCATTTTTGGCCGCTGAGGGCGCTCGGGACGGGGTCACCCAGCGGGATTGCGTCCACAACTGATTTGTCCAGCGTTTGAACTTGAGACCACGACCACTTCGCCTGTAGGGTCGAAGGATCCGGGATCCAGTGTCGCTGACCATTCTGCACGACGTATACTTCGGGCCTCGGTTGTGATTTGATTACTGAGCCATCTGCGACCACTTAAATTCTCCTTTCATAGATCTGTTCCTTAATTGCCCAGCTAAGCGGCGGCGCGGTGCTGTCTGCGAAGTCTGCCTGACTCCCAAAACTTTTCGAAGACACCGACCCGCGAGCTGGCGGTAGCCTATCTGATTCGCATATCGTTCAAGCTATAGGTCCCGTCCCAGGCGTATAGGGCACCGTCACCACCTGGCTTGTACGTTACGTTTATGCGGGCGCTAAACCGAGCAAGCGCGCCAATTCCATCAGATAACGTGCAGATTCCAGGTGTATTGTCGTTGGGCACCGTGCATCGGCCAACCGCCCAATGGCCGGGCTTGACGTAGACAAAGACATTGCTGTCCAGATAACCGGGACCCGCCGACGGACCCGCGGTGATCTGGTCATAGTAGATCTTTGTTCCGGGCGGGAATTCAGCGAGATCCGACGTTACGATCGTGCAGTAAGAAGATCCCGGAGTACCGGAGAATGTGCCGCAATCTTTCACGATATGGAGATCTCCGTCGTGCCGGTCTTCCGACGCTGAGGAAATGATCGAAATAGTCAATAGCGCCAAGCCCGCAGCTCCGACGAGTTTTACCAAACTGGTGACTGGGAGTCTGAATCCTCCCAATTTTTCCTTGATCATATTCATACTGTGTTGCCTCCTTAGCAATTCGATTAAAACCGCGTACCAACCGCCGGTCAAGCCAGCATGAGCGATCTATTTGTGAGCAATTTGTGAGCGTGTAAGCCACTGAAAAGAGGGGGGGCTTGTCTCCGCCGATGGCGAGTATAATCGATCTAATGGCGCTAGTGCGCTCGAATGATGGACAAACATGCCGCCTGCCAACTCAATTTTGCGCTTCGGCCCGTTTGAGTTCGACCCTGAGCGTCTCGATTTGCGCAAAAGCGGACATTTCCTAAAGCTTCAGCCCCAGCCGGCAAAGGTACTTTCCTTGCTGCTATCTCGGAGAGGTCAAGTTGTACTCAGGGAAGATCTTCAGCGAGAGTTGTGGGGCGGCGAAACATTCGTCGATTTCGAACGCAGCCTTAATTTTAGTATCAGGCGGCTGCGTTCTACATTAAGCGACGATCCCAGGAGTCCAAAGTATATTGAGACGGTTTCCCGCCGAGGCTACCGGTTCGTTGCGGAAGTCGTCCAGCTTTCGAGAGGTAACGGCGATCCCGCGTTGGACAGTTCATTGGTCAACGGAAAAAGTTCGTCTGATGATCTGTCCCTGTTTTCGGCGCAAGCCGTTTCCAGTCCAGTCGATTTTGAGACCAACGATTCGGCGGTGTCGCAAGAGTCGGGGATCGACCAGGGCGGGGTGGAGAGGGGGCTGCGCGTCGAGCAATGGCGAATTCCACTTCGAACGCCGCTGATTTTTCTCGGGTTGCTGGTTACTTTCCTTGCGGTGAGCGTTGGCGTGAAAATGGCGACACGGCCGCCGGTTCCAATACGCTCCCTGGCAGTGCTGCCGTTTCAAAACTTGTCTCATGATCCTGACCAGGAGTATTTTGCTGACGGAATTACCGATGAACTCACCACCGACTTAGCAAAAATTCAGAAGTTGCGAGTCATCTCAAGGACATCGACCATGCAATACAAGAACACTCACAAGGCACTGCCTGAGATCGCGAAGGAATTGCGGGTGGACGCCGTATTGGAGGGTGCCGTTTTGCGGTTCGGAAACAAAATCAGAATCACGGCACAGTTAATCGAGGCTTCGAGTGACCATCACCTGTGGGCCGAACGGTACGAACGGAATCTAAATGACACGATGGTTTTACAAAACGAGATCGCTCGCGCGGTGGCGCTCCAGGTTGACGCAAAGATTACCTCGGGAGAGTTAGGCCGTCTCGGCGCCACAAGAAGCATCAAGGCTGAATCGCATGAACTTTACCTCAGAGGCCGCTATGTTTGGAACAAGAGAACTGAAGAGGGTTACCGCAAGGCAATTGAATACTTCGAAAAAACCGCGGAATCCGATCCCGAATCGGCGGAAGCCTATTCCGGCCTGGCCGACTGCTACAGTTCACTGCCCCAGCTCCGGGTCCTTTCACCGACGATCGGAATGCCCAAAGCTGAGTCATTTGCTCGAAAGGCAATCGCCTTGGATGATAGTCTGGCGGAAGCGCACGCTTCCCTCGCAGAGGTCAAGGAGCTTTATTATTGGGATTGGGCTGGTGCCGAGGAAGAGTACAAGAGGGCCATCGAACTTCGCCCAAGTTTGGCGACAGCCCACCACTGGTACGCAATGTACTTGAATGCCGTCGGCCGTAAGAACGACGCGCTCGAAGAGATCGAAAAAGCCCAGTTGCTCGATCCGGTCTCTCTTATTTCTGATACCAACCGAGGGTGGATTCTCTGGTGCAATCGACAGAGCGGGCAGGCGATTGATCAGCTAAGGCGGACAATTGAGCTTGATCCTGCATTTGTGAACGCACACTACAAACTCGGATTGGTGTACGAAACTGAGGGCGACTATGCCGGCGCCGTGAGTGAGTTCAGTAAACAGGAAAGGCTGGCGGGCGTGGACCCTGGTTCGTCTGATCGATTTGAGTTTGCTTTTACACATGGAGGCTGGCGGGGGTATTGCGAGGAACGGCTGGCGTCATTGCAGCGTCAGGCGAAGTGGAAATATGTTTCACCTGCATCTTTCGCCCTGGCCTATCTTCGTCTTGGAGATAGGGAGCGGACGTTTCAATGGCTAGAGGCTGCCTTCGATGAACACTCGGAGGTTTTAGCTTACTTGAAAGTAGACCCGCGATTCGATTCATTGCGCGGTGACAAGCGCTTTGATAGGCTACTTCGTCGGGTTGGTTTGACTTCTCTCCCAGATCACTCTTCAGTGCATTGACAACCCATTCCCGTTGCAAGCACATACGAACCACTCAGAAAATAAGTAGCGAACGGTGCAGGCTCCTGGAATCCCCCAGTTGTTTTGTCGGCATCCCCGTCAAAGCAACTGCCATGGTAATGCGGTGCCGGTCAATTCCTAAATCACGCATCCGGAAACTATCGAGGCATGGCCCGTGAAGTCATTTGAAGGGGGAGCTCCGGAACGTGAGATGGCTGACACTTCTCAACTCCATACGACCACAATGCCGTTTGTAGACCCGAATGGCTTTTTTGCCAATCTGACCGTGCAGGAACAGACGTTTTCGGAGTCGCCTTACACCTTTCGGAAAGGCGGAGGCTCCGCAGGTACGCTTGGCGTCCGGGAAGCGCTCGGCCTAACCGAATCCGCTATCCCGCAGGCTATTTTGTGGCTAACGCACCCGCTGCGGCCTGCTCGATGAAATGAGCGACGGGCTGTGGCTGCGACACATACACAGCGTGGCTACCTTTGACCTCTACGACCGTTGAACCTGCGCGTTTGGACATACTACGCTGGGCGTCAGGAGGGATCATTTTGTCATCGGTAGTAACCATGTACCAGCTTGGCTTTGTTCGCCACGCCGGTTCGTTGACCGCACCATTCACGGCTTCGAGTCCCCACGGAACCTGGGAGTCTGCCATGAACGAAGCATCCTCTGGACTCACGTCGCCGGCGAATGCGGCCGGGAACTTAGCCCGATCAAGGAGCAGGAAACCATCCTGAGGTGGAAGGATCGGGGGAACGGGTGCGCCAGGAGGCGGATCTTTGAGGAGCGATCCCACCGATTCGCCCTTATCGAGCGCAAACGCAGTGATGTAGACCAAGCCGGCGACCTTCGGATCGTTGCCGGCCTCGGAGATCACCGCTCCGCCGTACGAGTGGCCGACCAGGATCACGGGGCCGTTCTGCTGGGCGAGCGCCCGCTTAGTGACCGCAACGTCGTCCGCTAGCGAAATCGTCGGATTCTGAACAATCGTGACCGTATAGCCGTCTTTCTTGAGAGCTGTGTAAACGCCCTGCCAACCGGACCCGTCCACGAAACCGCCGTGGACGAGAACGATGTTCCTTACTAGTGTCGATGTATCTGTCTGTGCCATAACGCCCTTTCCTAACGCCGAAGATCATTGCGATGATCGGCACGACCATGAAGTTGAGTAGTCGTGTCCTATTCATCTTGTCAGTGCTCCTTACATTGACAAGATATTCGTATTCTAGTTTCTGGAAAACCTCGGAAACTACAGAGCCGAGGCTGTATTTTTGATCAGGTTCGAAAGTATTAACAGGGATGGTTTTGGTGTCGTGGAGACAGAGGGGGTTCCGTTATTTTGTCACGCGAAAAGCAGACGCGATCTTCTCGATCGAGGACGTACGAGGTCGAAGGAGGATAACTCGCCTGGGAACGACAACTGTGATCTCCGTTTCCAGAATTTGCGCCGGCTCGCTCGTGCATTCCTTGCCTGAATACCTCCACGGGGCGGAGCGCAATTTTCGTAGTGTAACGTATAACTGTCATCGGAGCGCAGCATATTGCGACGGCATTGGCAGGTGTTCGCGATCGTGTGGATGCAAGCGGCGTCGGTCTTCGCGCGCAACCTCCCTTAGCATCGTTCGATCATGGATTCGGATTGAGCCACCCGGAGACGCATTGTTTCAAAGTTCTGTCGGTCAGCAGAGCTTGAGCTAGCGAATGGAATCCATCAGCGACAAAAGCATCTTGTTCAACTCGTCATCCTTATGGCGTAGTTCCTCGATCTTCTGAACTGAATGCAGCACGGTCGTATGATGCTTGCCGCCAAAATAGCGGCCAATTTCCGGCAGCGAGGCATGCGTCAATTCTTTGGCAAGATACATCGCAATCTGGCGCGGATAAGCAATTTGCCGGGTATTGCTCTTCATCTTGATCTGCGCGGGCAGCATATTAAAACGCTCGGCAACTGCGCGGACGATGGAATCGACGGAAATTTTGCGCTCGGGGGCAGAACTCAGATGTTTGAGCGCTTGCTGGGCCATTGACATGGAGATTGGCGCGCCCGTCATGGAAGAAACCGCGATTAGCCGCGTAAGTGCGCCTTCCAGTTCACGGACGTTCGACTTTGTCTTGGTGGCAATGAAGACGCGCACATCCTGCGGCAGAGTGACACCTTCGGACTCGGCTTTCTTATCGAGAATAGCCATCTTCGTTTCGAGATCGGGCGCTTGCACGTCCACCATGAGGCCCCATTCAAAGCGTGAGCGCAAACGTTCTACCAAGCCGGGCAGCTGGCTGGGCGCGCAATCGCTGGAGATGACAATCTGTTTGCGGTGGTCGTAAAGTTCGTTGAACGTGTGGAAGAATTCTTCCTGCGTGCGTTCCTTGCCGGCGATGACTTGGATGTCGTCGATAAGCAACACATCGGCGGAGCGATAGTGGCGGTGAAAGAGGGGCATGCGATCCAGTTTGATGGAAGCCACCATTTCGTTAATGAAGCGCTCGCTGGATGTGTAGACAACATTCAAACCGGAGAAATGATCGAGCAAACTGCGCCCGATCGCATGCATTAAATGTGTTTTGCCAACACCAACACCGCCGTAAATGAAAAGTGGATTGTAGCTGCGCGAGGGCATGGTTGCGACTGCGTGAGCAGCAGCGTGCGCCAGTTGATTGGAGGAGCCGACGACGTAGGCATCGAACGTGAGCCGCGGATTTAACCAGGAAGCGGTACTTTCAAAAAGCGAATCGGGCGGCGCAAATGGTGTCTGAGACGAAGAAGGTGCGGACCCGCCGCTCGAAGATGCGGACGCCGCCAACGTTATGGGCTGGATGCTGTACTGAATCTTTCGTACGGGGAGGTTCAATTCGCGAATCACTTCGGAGATGTGCGAGCTGTATTCCTGCTGAATCCAGGCTTCCGTAGTGGGATTCGGGACTCTGACCGTGAGCTCACCGTTTTCGAATGAAGAGAGGGCGGTGCCAGAAATCCAATTCTGGTAAGCGCCTTCTCCTAGCTTTACAGCTAGCCGCCCTTTAATTTGTTCCCAAGCGTCCGCCAAGTTTTTGAACGTTTTCCTCCAGCGTAGTCGGGCGCAAAAAAGGAAAAAGATTCCCACATTTTTTCCACAACTTGTGGAAAAACCAAAAGCATTAAGGCCGTTTGGGGCTTTGCTGCCACGCGGTTCGCAGGCAGATTCGTGTTGGAGAAACTGTTTCCGCTTCTTGCGGACCAACTCAGTCTATCATAGGGTACGGATTTTGAAATAGAAATCTGATGTTTTTGTAACAGCTTTTAAATCAATGGCTTGGAGTAGTAATAAATCGAAAGTTTAGGGTGGATAAAGGGCGATTTTGCGCGTTGGCGGCAGCGAAAGATCAACTGTTGCAAGCAGATGAATTGACTTCCGAACAAGATCATCGGAGAATGTCAATTGGGCTGTTCGCAGTACTAAGCGGGAGTAACTCAGCTGGTAGAGTGCAACCTTGCCAAGGTTGATGTCGCGGGTTCGAATCCCGTCTCCCGCTCCAAGTGACAACGCAGTTTGCCCTTACCGCCTATTCCGGTTCTGGGAATAAAAAACAACTAGCCTTCTATCGCCGTTAGCGAAGTAAGCCGATATCGTTGGCAGGCACTTCGTCTATTGGAACCGAACAATCGAGGTTACGGAATACGGACCGGTCTGGCCGTTGTGGTGACGTTGGTCCTGTCTGGGCTACACGCTCAGGCGGCCCAGGACGTCCTTACCACGGTGGCTGCCGTAAGAGGGCTATCACTCGTTGAAGCGAGCAAGCATCTGCCACTACGCTTACGTGGAGTAGTGACCACGCCGAACGGTTGGGGCACGAGCTTCTTCTTTCAGGACCAAACCGCAGGTATCGCGGTCGACCCAACAGACGGGAAGCAAGGTTTTCGCGAAGGAGACCTGGTCGAGGTTGATGGGACATCAGACCCAGGCTGGTTTGCCCCTTCGGTAAAGGCCAAAGCTGTAAAGATAATCGGCCATGCCGATGAGCCGAAAACCCGCTTGTTCAGCATGAATGAGCTAATGGGTGGCGATCAAGATAGCCAGTGGATCGAGTTACGCGGACTCGTCCGAACAGCGGAGCTTCAGGAAATTTGGAAAAGAGTGGTATTGGTCTTAAGGCTCGATACCGGCGACGGCATTGTAACTGTCAGAGTCATTAATTATGCCGGGGATTACGCGGGTCTCGTCGACGCCGTGGTACGCGTGCGGGGCTCGTGCGCAACCAACTATAACGACAGGAGACAATTAGTAGGCATCCAGGTCTTTGCGCCAAACCTGCATGAAGTTCGGATCGAGAAAACTGGCTACCGCAATCCTTTCGACGCTCCTTTGCGACAGCTGAATAGCCTTTTACAGTTCGGGCAAGGGAGCGCCCCGTTTCACCGAATACGCGTGCGTGGCACGGTAACGTTCCAGCAGCCTGGAAAGAATTTGTACATTCAGCAGGGCTCTCTTGCGCTGCTCGTTCATCCAGCAAGCAACCAAATCGTAGCGCCGGGAACGGAAATTGAAGCGGCAGGATTCGGTTCGCATGGGACGTATTCGCCTGAACTGCAGGATGCGATCTTTCGAACACTCGGCAGGACGCAACTGATCGATCCGGTTACCGTCAACGCGAAAGAAGTGAGCAAGCAAACCGCCAATTCTTTCTTCGTCCCTTACGATGGCCGGCTTGTCCGGATTGAGGGAGCGGTGTTGCAGCACAATGAAACCGCTACCGAGCACCGCCTCTTGCTGAAGCAAGGTCCAACCTTTTTCCCTGTGCGGCTAGCAAAGACTGCGTTTGCCGATGAGAGTATTGGCCAGCCGGGATCGACGATACGCGTGACCGGTATCTGCGCAGCGATTAAGAATCGCAACGGCGATCCCGAGTCATTTGAAATCCTGGCGCGCTCCGCTGAAGATTTTGAAATCGTCGCCAAGCCATCCTGGTGGAACGTGGAGCATGTCATTGGGGTCATGGGTGCGAGCGGCTGTTTTATTGTGGCGGCGTTGGCATTCATATATCTGCAAGGCAAACGGATTGGGCGTCAAAAACATGCGCTGGCGAACGCTGCGCGAGCTCGTCGGGAGATTCTCGGCACGCTCCCCATGTTGGTCGTTCATCTGGATCGAAATGGACTAATCACAGCATGCAACGAATACCTTTCAAGGCTGCTTGGGCGGACGCCAGACGAGTTGATAGGAGTTGATTGGAAAAAGACTTTTATTGCCGGCGAAGTTCCTGGTGCTGAGCAAAGCCTCGCCAGGCAAAGCGTTGAGCCAACGCCGAACGCGAAACACGAAGACTACGTAAGAGCATTCGACGGCACGGAGCGGCATGTGATTTGGTGTGAAGCCATGCTCCACGATGCTGGCGGCAACTGTATCGGGACGATATTGTTAGGTGAAGATATCTCCGAGAGAAAGAGGTCGGAGAGGGCGTTGAGCCAGGCGGTGCAAGCGGCTAACGCTGCCAGTCGCACTAAGAGCGAGTTTTTGGCGAACATGAGCCATGAAATTCGCACTCCGATGAACGGCATCATCGGCATGACTGAGCTCGTTTTAGAAACGGACCTTAACCCAGACCAACGTGAGAACTTGGAAATGGTCCGCAGCTCGGCCGAGTCTTTATTGATCATCATCAACGAGGTTCTCGACTATTCGAAGATCGAATCGGGCAAACTGACCCTCGAAACAATTGAGTTTAATTTGGAGGACGCGCTTTTCGAAGCGTTTGGTCCACTGACGATTCAAGCGCAGCGCAAAGGGTTGGAACTGGTGTGGAATATAGACGCCGACATACCGGAACGGATAGTGGGAGATCCGGGACGGCTACGCCAAGTGTTGGTCAATCTACTTGGTAATGCGATAAAGTTCACCAAGGTTGGGCAAGTCGGGCTGCGTGTCAGCGTCGAGGACTTCCAGCCGGACAGCATAGAACTGCACTTCCGTGCGCATGACACGGGTATAGGAATTCCGGCCGACAAACAGGCCAAAGTTTTCGAGGCCTTTGCGCAAGCCGATGGCTCGACGACACGGGAGTTTGGCGGTACCGGTCTTGGCCTTAGCATCAGTTCGCGGCTGGTGCAACTCTTCGACGGACGGATTTGGGTCGAAAGCGAAGTGGGGCAAGGCAGCGTTTTTCACTTCACGGTGAAATTCGGCTTGGGAACAGCTGAAATCGAACCGTCGCAACCGGTTGAGCTGTCCGGATTGCAGGTGCTGATCGTGGATGACAATGCCGCCAGCCTGGAGTTGCTGCAGCAAACGCTTTCCGGATGGCAGATGCAGGTGACAGCGCTTTCCGATGGCATCAGCGCGATGGAGGATTTCGAGCGTGCACAGGCTTGCGGCTCGCCCTATCAACTGGTAATTCTGGATCGGGTTATGGTCGGGATGGATGGCTTTGAAGTGGCGGAGAGAATCCGCTCGCATTCCGTACCCGAGGAAGCCAGATTGATTTTGATCACTTCACAAGGTCAACGCGGGGATGCTGCCCGCTGCCGGGAGATCGGAATTGAGGGCTATCTCCGCAAACCGATCAAACGCAGCGCGCTTAGGCAAGCCTTACAAGATGTCATCGGCATGCCCAGACAGGCGCGGAGCGAGCGTAAACTGGTAACCCGCCACACGATAAAAGAGGTCCAACGCCGTATCCTGCTGGCCGAAGACAATGTGGTCAATCAGCGTCTGGCGGTAAAGCTGCTGGAAAAGCGCGGGCACTCGGTGGTGATCGCTAATAACGGACGCGAGGCCATTGAGATACTGGATCACGGTGCGTTTGATCTAGTGCTGATGGACGTCCAAATGCCTGTGCTTAGCGGCCTTGAGGCAGCAATACTGATTCGCGAGAAAGAAAAGACCAGCGGCGCCCACATCCGCATTATTGCTTTAACCGCGAACGCCATGGCTGGCGATGAGGAAAAATGCCTAGCTGCCGGGATGGACGGCTATCTGTCGAAACCGATCCGCGTCGAAGAACTGCTGGCGCTGTTGTAGAGCTTATTCGCCCGAGTCGGTGGTGACCTTCAATACGGCGAGGAACGCTTCTTGTGGAATTTCCACCCGGCCTACCCGCTTCATGCGGCGTTTGCCTTCCTTCTGCTTCTCTAAAAGCTTCCGTTTGCGTGAAATGTCTCCGCCGTAGCACTTGGCGAGCACGTTTTTACGCATCGCCGCAATCGTTTCACGAGCGATAATCTTGTTGCCAATAGCCGCTTGCAGGGCAACCTCGAACATCTGGCGGGGAATCAGCTTGCGCAGGCGTTCTATCAGCGTTTTGCCGCGCTCGTAGGCAAAATCGCGGTGCACGATCATACCCAACGCATCGACAGGTTCACCCGCCACAAGGACGTCCATCTTAACCATTGGTGAAACCCGATAGCCGGATAAATGGTAGTCGAGAGAAGCGTAGCCGCGGCTCGCGGATTTGAGCCGGTCGTAAAAATCGAGAACGATTTCGTTCAGCGGCATCTCATACATCAGAAGCACCCGGTCGCCGCCGATGTACTCAAACTTCTTCTGCACCCCGCGCTTTTCTTCGAGCAGCTTCAAAATTTCGCCGATATACTCTTCGCGTGTAATAACAGTGGCGTCGATGATGGGCTCTTCAATCCGTTCGATGTTGGTTGGATCGGGAAACTTCTGCGGATTGTCGACTTCCACCAAATCGCCATTTGTTGTCGTGACGCGATAGCGCACGCCAGGCGCGGTGGTGATGAGATCGATCTGAAACTCGCGCTCGAGGCGCTCTTGCACTATCTCCAGATGGAGCAGTCCGAGGAAGCCGCAACGAAAACCAAAACCGAGAGCGACTGAGTTTTCCGGTTCAAAATTAAAGGCGCTGTCATTGAGGCGCAGTTTTTCGAGCGCGTCCCGCAACAGGCCGTGTTCGTGCGATTCGATCGGATAGAGGCCGGCGAAGACCATCGGTTTGATTTCCTGGAAGCCTGGAAGAGGCTCTCTTACCGTAGTGGGCTCGTCGGTGATCGTGTCGCCAATCATGGCGTCGGAAACGGTTTTGATATTGGCGAAGAGAAAACCCGCTTCACCTGCGCCCAACTCATCGCAAGGCACAGGCTTCGGCGATTGGTATCCGACGCCGTCGACTTCATGCACTTTGCCGTTTGACCAGAGCTTGATCTTCTGGCCTTTGCGCAGCGTGCCGTCGATGATGCGAGTGAGAATAATAACGCCGCGATAGGGGTCAAACCAGGAATCGAAGATCAAGGCGCGCAACGGGGCGTTCGGATCGCCAGTGGGCGCAGGCACCTTTTTTACAATCTCTTCCAGGATCTCTTTGATGCCGATGCCATTCTTGGCGCTGGCAAGCACGGCTTCGCTGGCGTCTAGACCAATCAGTTGCTCGATCTGTTCGCGAATACGTTCTGGTTCGGCGGATGGCAGATCGATTTTGTTGATCACCGGAATGATTTCGAGATTATGACTAAGCGCCAAGTAAGTATTCGCCAGCGTCTGCGCCTCCACCCCTTGCGAAGCATCCACCACTAGCAACGCGCCCTCGCAGGCTTGCAAGCTACGCGAAACTTCGTAAGTGAAATCAACATGGCCGGGCGTGTCGATCAAATTCAGCTCATACATATTGCCGTCGTCAGCCTGGTAGTTGAGCCGGACAGCGTGCGCCTTGATCGTAATGCCGCGTTCGCGTTCCAAGTCCATGCTATCCAGGACTTGCGCCATCATTTCGCGCTGTGACAACGCGCCGGTGAACTCCAGCAAGCGGTCGGCTAGCGTGGATTTGCCGTGGTCGATGTGCGCAATGATAGAGAAATTGCGTATGAAGCGGGGGTCCATGTTGCGGTAGACTGAGGGGTAAACTCCAAGTATCCCATAGCGAGTATTTGTTACCGCATTCATGTCCTATCAGACTTTCCAAGGCTCGCTCGATGCTACTAACCTGCGAATTGCAGTAATTGTGAGTCGTTTCAATGAGTTCATCACCGAACAACTGGCGAAGGGCGCACTGAGTGTCCTAGAGAAACATGGTTGCCCGCCGGAGAACGTTTTGTTCGTAAAGGTGCCTGGCGCGTGGGAATTGGCAGCCGCGGCGAAACATGTGGCGCCGGTTTGCGATGCGATTATTGCGCTCGGGGCGGTAGTGCGGGGCGATACGCCACATTTCGATTACGTAGCCGGCGGCGCGTCGCAAGGTCTAAACCGAGTCACGCAAGATACGGGCGTGCCGGTGGCTTTTGGTGTCTTGACCACCGACGACATGCAGCAAGCGATGGACCGTGCGGGTGGGAAGAGCGGAAATAAGGGTGCGGAAGCCGCCGAAGCTGCCATCGAACTGGCGAATTTGGTAAAGCAGTTGAAGGAAATCCGCTAATTATGGCTGCACGGCACAGATCGCGCACGCGCGCGCTTCAGGTTTTATTTGAATGGGACATGCGGCGCGAACCCATCGACCGTGCGATCGCGCATTATTACGACACGCTGCATTCCGAAGATACCCAGTCTGCCGTGCAGTTAAAGCCCGACAGATTCATGGAAGAGCTGGCGCGCGGCACGGTAGCGAACGCGGAAGAGATCGATAAGAAAATCGTGGCGAAAGCCGCCAACTGGCGTCTGGAGCGCATGGCCGTGGTCGATCGGAATATCTTGCGGCTCGCTATTTACGAACTCGGGTTAAACGATCTTCCGGGCCCTGTGGTGATCGATGAAGCTCTTGAATTAGCGCGGCAGTTTTCGGGCGACGAGTCGCTTTCGTTCATCAACGGCGTGTTGGATGCGGTGCACCGGCAAGCTACTTCAACGTAACGCGTGCCAGGCCGGCGTTGTTTGACGTGTCGTAGATTCGCACGACCAGCAAATGCTCGCCGTCCTTTAAATTATCCAGATGCAAGTGAAAGCGTTCGTGGGGTGAATCGGTAACACCGTCCACAGCTTCGACCGGCTGCCAGAAACTGGCGTCGATGGAATACTCGCACAATCGGAGAGGGCTGGTTTTATCGTCGCCGTCAATATCAACATCGAGCACACTGCCGTTGCGAGTTATTTTGCGTAACGTGACCAAAGGCGGCGTGTTGTCGATCAGAACGGGTGAGCTTGTCATGTTCGACTCGAGAGCAAGTTCCGGCGCGTTCGCGGGCGCATCGGAAGCGACCACTTTAAAGAAGTAACGACCGTCGGCGAACACATCCGGATCGAGCAGCAGGGTGTTTTCAAAAAGGCGATTGCGAATGAGATGCCAGTTGCTTTCTTCTTCGGCACGGAAGTAGAGAGAGTAAACAAGGCGGTCACCATCGGGGTCGTCAGCTTGCCAGGATATTTGCGTTTGGGTGGATTGTAACCGCGACACCGATTGCGTCGCAGAAGATGCGGAACTGGCGGCGGGTGCTTCGCCTGTGTCAGTAACAGTTATCGAATAAGCGGAGGAGGAACTCGCGGCGGTGTTCCCTGACTTCTGCGGACTGTTAGTCAAGATCGACGTCACGCTGATGCTGTGGACTGAAGGCGGACCATTTTGCGGCAGATAAGGGATATCAACCGTGGAGATGTCGCTGCTGCTGCCGGAAGGCCAATCCGCACGCCACTGTACAAAGCGCGCGACTGGACTTTTGATTAGTGCGTGCTGGGGGTCGCTAATTGGATCAGACCAAGCGCTCCAGGTCGAATCCGGACGCGCAGTGTTTCCGGTACGCGTGCGAAACGCTAAATCCGTTCCAGCGCCATGCCATTGCAAGTGTCCCCAGCGCGCCACGCTGTTCGAATCGTGCACAGGTGATTGGTAGGAGGATGCCGCGCTGCCAGGCGCACCCAGAGCAATGAGACGAGCCGGATTGCTCATAGCAGCGAAAAGAGTGCTGTTTGTTTTGAAAAGACGCGTGGTTTCGCCGTTGCCTGGTTCGGCCAGCAAGGTTGTCTGGTGATCGCGCCAACGGTAAATACGGCCATTATCGTCAGTCGAGAAAATAATGTCTTCGCCGTTAAGCATGAGGTCGTAGACATTTTCCTCTTTGGAAGTTCGCAAGGTTTCCACCGCGCCATTTGGAGAGATGCGGTAGATCGCGGACTTCTCCACGCCACTCACTTCGCTAACGGTAGCGGACGATCCGCCGGAAGCCTGGGATGCGCCGTTGCTCTTGCTTGTATCTGTCGAAATCTTTACGCCGCTCTGTTCGTTTTCTTTCCCATCGCTTACGGTGATTACGGTGGGCGATGAAGCGACCGCAGGGGCCGTCGATGTTGCCGTTGAAGAAGGTGCGCCGGTGCGCGTTGAGAGAGCGCCGCCCATGGCCGCAACGTAGATGAAGCCTTTTACGTCGCTGGCGATGGCGCGGATCTCCGGCAGAGAAGAGTCATACAAGACATTGGCTTTGGCGGGCGCGGTGACCTCGTACACGAGGCCGTTGGGATCTGTACCAACGAGGAGATGACCGTTGGCCGCAACAGTTAACGCCGTGACGTTCGCCTGCCCCGTTTCGTAATACAGCTCGGCAGTGGTAGCGCCGGGCGCGAGTCGATAGATGTTGCCCGGTTCACCGGTTGCGATAAACAGCTCACCTTGGCGGCCGACCTGCAGCGCCCAAATATATTTGGCCGGAGATCGCCACAGCTCGCGGACATTTGTCCCTTCGATGCGGAAGACACTTCCATTGGGAGACGAACCGGCAAATAAGACGCCTTGTGCGTCGCAAGCGAGCGCGAATACTTCGCTTTGGGGAGCGGACCACGCGAGGGAAGATTTGCCGGCAGCATTCACGCTGTAGACTTTTCCCGTGTGACCCGTGGCCACAAACATAATGCCGCTGGGCGTGGCGGCGATTGACCAGAGAGCTGGTTGATCCAGGGGCGTCGACCAACGGACGGAGGGTCCGGGTTGTAGAACGCCATCGGCGCTGAGCGAAAGATTGACTAGTCGTCCTTTGAGGAAATCGGTGAAGCCGTTGACCTCCCAAACGGTGCTCGTTGCGGCGGACGCGGCGAGCGACAGTGCGCCCAAGGCGGTAAGTAAACGGAGTTGCAAGCTATCTACATAGTAAAGGGAGAACATTAAGATGAGGTATGAGTTGGAATGGCTCAGTTCGTGCTGCAGTCGTGAGCGATGCCTACTCAATAGCTCTTATTCATGTTGACAGCTGGAAAACCACGTATGCCGGTTTGTTGCCGGACGCCTATTTGAGCAGCCTCAACGTGGAGTCACGAGAGCGTTTTTGGACTGAGGCCCTCACAACCCCGACTGTTCGCTCTTTGACTTTTTTGGTATGTGACTCGAAGCAAAACGTTTTGGGTTTTGTTTCTGGAGGAGAGGAAAGGACTCGCGAGTTAGGTTACGATGGAGAGCTTTACGCAATCTATTTGCCCTTAGAACAGCAAAGACAGGGTCTGGGCACTCGTTTAGTTCGGCGATTGGTAACTGAACTGATCGCGTTGGGTTTCCGTTCGATGTTGGTTTGGGTGCTCGACGAGAATCCTTCGCGGAAATTCTACGAAGTGCTCGGCGGCAAACGGATAAAAGAGCAAACGATTGAACGGGGCGGCGAAGCATTTGTGGAAACCGCTTATGGCTGGGACGATCTGCATCGCTTGGAAAGATATCTTAGTGGTGAGCATGGATCTTGACGAGCTTTTGAATTCGAGTTGTTACGATCTGGGTCAGCCCTATTATCCTGGGATGCCGCATTTTCCGACGCATCCCCCGTTTCTGTATAGTCTGACCAAGAAACACGGCGACATCGTCTACAGCGACGGCACCACGTCGGCAGCGGATGCGATAGCACTTGGTACGCACGTGGGCACGCATATCGATGCGCTCAGTCATTTTTCCTGCAACGGCGTCTGTTTCGGCGGTCGCGCGGTCGAACAATCGTATGAGCACGGCATGACAGCGCTTGGCGTGGATTCTATTGCCCCCATCATACGAAAGGGCGTGTTGCTGGACATCGCTGGACTGCAAGGCGTCGACGTTCTTCCGGACGACTTCGAAAACACCGCTGAACAGCTTGAGCGGGCGGCCAAGGTGGCAATTAAAGACGGCGACATTGTGCTTCTCCGCACCGGCTGGGCGCGTCGCTTCGCCGATGCGAAGAACTACGTCAACAACGTTATCGCGCCTGGTCCGGGCCTTGCGGCCGCACGTTGGCTTAGCTCACGAAAGATCTTTGCCGCCGGTTCGGATACAGTCGCATTTGAAAAAGTGCCTAGCCTGGCGATGTCGGTACATGTTCACTTGCTGGTGGAATCCGGCATTCACATTATCGAGGTTCTGAATTTGGAGGAACTCGCACGCGACGGAATCTACGAATTCTTATTTGTCGCCGCTCCGATGAATATTCGCGGTGCTACTGGAGCCCCTGTTCGACCCCTGGCATTTCCAAAATCGCCAAAGAGCTGAAGTTAGATTCTGCATCCGCAAGTCCTGCTTAATCGCACGACAGCATATGGTCGCGGTAAGCTGGTTTACCCGATTGAAACGCGCCCATTTTTATCTTGTTTTGCTCTGCCTGCTGGCGATCATTATGTACCTTGACCGCGTTTGTATGTCCGTCGCTGGACCGCGCATGCAAGACGCGTTGCACATCAACCCTGAACAATGGGGTTGGGTTGGCACAGTGTTCAGTTTTGGTTACGGTCTGTTCGAGGTGCCCTCCGGCCATTGGGGCGACCGCTTCGGCGCGCGGCGAATTCTTACGCGCATCGTTCTTTGGTGGTCTGCGTTCACGGCCTTGACCGGCCTAATGACCACCTATCCTCTGTTGCTGGGAGTTCGCTTCCTCTTCGGCGCGGGCGAAGCTGGTGCCTTCCCGATCGTCGCCGTCGCCATTGCACAATGGTTTCCGCCCACTGCGCGTGGCCGTGCTTTCGGGCTCTTTATCATGTGTAGTCAATTGGGTGGAGCCCTGTCGCCGCTGCTGGTCGTTCCTATCCAGCAACGCTATGGATGGCACCTGTCTTTTTACCTTTTCGCCAGTATAGGTGCTGTGTGGTGTGCCGTTTGGTTTTGGCAATATCGCGATCGTGTGTCTGACTTACCCGAAACCAAAACGGTCCATGTACCGTGGCGACCCATTCTCATGAACCGCAGTCTCTGGGCCATCATGGCTCTGACATGCGGCTATGTCTACAGCATGAGCTTCTACCAGATTTGGATTCACACCTATTTGGTCAAAGGGCGCGGCTTTAGCGAAAGGGATCTCTCGTGGTCGGCCCTGCCGTATTTATGCGGCGCCGGGGCCAACCTGCTGGGGGGAATTACGGTGGACTGGCTCGTCGCGAGAGTGGGCGTCAAATGGTCCCGTAGCGGTGTCGGCATGGCCGGACTGCTCCTCACCGCACTCTCGCTTACCGGAACCATTTTTTCCACTGGACACTTCGCCGTCATCGCCTGCCTCAGTCTCGCGTACACCGGCATTACTTTCCAACAACCGGCCGTATTCGCCGTCTGCGCCGACATTGGCGGCTTCCGCAGCGGGGCTGTGACGGGCATGATGAACACCGCCGGCCAAGTCGGCTTCGCCCTATCATCCTTCGTCTTCGGCTATCTGGTCAAAGTGTCCGGGAGTTACGAAACTCCACTCATCCCCATGGCTATCCTGGCTGGGGCCGGCGTGCTTTCGTGGATTAAGGTCGACGTGACTGCGGTCCCGGAGAAAGCAAAAGTTTTCGCCTTATAATCGCTCAAAAGAAAAATTATTTCACTGATTAAACTATTGTTTATCAAATAAGCGAAACGCTTGAGGTGAAATCGTCACTTAAAGGCAAACAAATATGTCTCAGACCACATCTGTTTTGTTTGTCTCTTTGTTCTTCACAGCGGCGTTCCAGTGCAATTGCCAGACCGATGATGCGGCCGCGCGCACGGTCTCCCGGTCCAGTAACTCCATAAGCGCTGAAGAAACCGCGAGGGACTACTTCACAAATGGCGACTACGACAAGGCTGTGCCATTGCTAGAGAAGGCGACGAATGACGATCCTCACGATCTTCGCCTCTTGAATGTGCTGGGCATGGCTTATCTCTATTCCTCAAGCCGCATCGATTCAAGTTCTAACTTCGACCATGTGCAACCCATCATGCAAAAAGTAATTGACGGGGGCGGTACGGCTACGTTCATCGTGGGCCGGGCACAGGACAAGCTCAAAATGAAGAGCGTATTGAAAGCTGTCACGGGCGAACTCGCTCTTACCAAAGACACCATGACCTTTACCCCAACTCACGGTACTGGCGAAACTCTCGGCCCTTGGTCGAAAGATGAACTAAAGGAATGTGGTCTCAATCGCGGTTACGGGAAGGACAGTAATACATTTCATATCAAAGTCGGTCATAGTGAGATTGATTTCCGGCCGCTGCATTTCTCGAAAAACGAAGCTATCGTTGTGTGCACCCTCGCGGCCAAGTATTTGGGTTTGAAATTTGACGAATGAGATAAGCGAAGATTATGAATAAACACAACTCTATCCTTAGCATTGCCTTAGTCGTTTTGCTTACCGGCAATAGTCTAAAGGGTCAAATCATAAAGAACCCTTTTGACAAAAACAAAAACAAAGAAGTAGAACCTGCTGTTGAGCAGAAGAATGCCGAAGAATTCTATCAAGAAATGAAGGACTTCGCGGAAGGTCTTTACAACAAGCCGCAAGGCGAGGGCGATAAACGCGACAGCGACTTCAAAAAGCGTGTTGACTCTCAATATGAGAACTTAAAGAGAGCAAACGCCCAACGCGCCTACGAGCGAAATACCTCAGCGAAGTCGGAAGTCAAGTATGTCCTTGAAGATCGCTTTCGAGTCTTTTCCGGATTGTATGACAATTTGCTCGTTCAGGATTTGTTGAACCGCACCGGGCAATCCGTGATTCCCAAATCCAACGATCACTTATATACTTTCAAGCTCATTGCCGACCCGATTCCAAGCGCCGAAACGCTGGCGACGGGCACAATCTATGTAACTACAGGTTTGGTCGCTTTACTCAACACGAAAGCGGAGCTAGCTTATGTCTTGGCGCACGAGGCCGCGCACGTTTACCGAGGTCACTTCAAAACGGAAATCATGATCAACTTGGCTGCCGAAGAATATGCCGCCAAGAACAAGGCGAAACTGGAGGAAATTCAAAAGAGAATTGCCATCTTCAGCGCATTGGGAGGTGGCGCCATCGGAGCCATAGGTGGTCGCTCGGTCGCGGCAGGTTTAGTAGGCGCTGTCGGCGGCTACGCTGTCGGCGCAATCTCGGGCGAAATTGTAATGGCCGGACAGCAACCCAAAATGTATACCGACTGGAACCGAATACAAGAGGATGAAGCGGACGAACTCGCATTGAGGTGGGTTATCAGCGCCAAACAGGATGTGGACGAAATTCCCAAAGTCTACCAAGCGCTGAAGGATGCGGGTGATCGCGACGACCGCGTCACTCTCGGATTTCTCGGCCGATCGAATCGTGTCCGTGAGAGGGCAAAACGAATCGAACAACTGATCGATGCGGAACGGAAGAAGGGAACGCTAGCCAAGGTCGCCGTTGCCAGTGACCCGGATTTTGACATTCTCCTTGCTGAAGTAAAACGGGATAACGGCATCCTGGCGTACGAATACGACATGCTGGACACAGCTAGAGAGAATTTAGGCGCGGCAGTTCAGATTAAGAAGAACGATCCTACTGCTCTTTATTTCTATGCCAAGATTCTGCAGGAAACAGCAAAATCCGATGAAGAAAGAACGGTGGCTCTTGCCTACTATCGACAGGCAGCTGAGAACGATCACCGGCACCAGAATTACGGCGCAAATCTGCACAAAGCCGTGGCGCTCCTTAAGCCCGATGCCACCGGAGCAGAGAAAAAACAAGCCATCGACTTGCTCAAACAGTACTTAATCGAGTATTACGTCTCAGCTCTCGAGACCAGCGAAACGAGTACTTATTTGCCGCCGCACCTTGAAACGATTTATGACTACATGAGCAGGTTGGGTGAGTACAATTTCGTCGTTGATCAAGACGAACTCCACAAGGAAAGGGCAAAAATGATTGCTGGACGCGTTTCTCAAGTCAAATACGAAGACGCCTCAACCGTTACACCCAAACCGAAGACTGTCCCAGTCAACAATAAGAAGTAGAGGTCGCAATGCTCCGGCTCTTTTTATTGGCGTTTGCTGGCTTACTATTCGCCCAGCCGCCTAGTGCGACTGAGCCTTTCTGGCTTCAGCTAACCTCCATAAGCGATGCTTGGCTGCCTGGCGGATCTATCGTCCATCTGCCTGAATCACGAGGCTGCAGTCAATTGCAAGTCAGACTAAAAAGGGCCCGCTATGATCGAGCAAAAACTCCGTCGCTAGACCTTTCATTAAACGGGAAGTATCTTCATTTCTCAAAGTTAGTTGATGGTGAGGGCCTTCTACTGGATGCCCAAACACGGGAGTCCCTCGGCTTTCTTCCCGGCGACGAGAACGTGATCGAAACGTCAGACATCGGCCGCTCGTTGCAATCAAGTTGGAGGATTCAGAGATGGAACAAAGGATATATTCAAGCCCAAGCCGTTGGTACAGGGGAGCATAGTAGCCCAATCGATATTTCACTTGAGTTGCCGATGGGCGGAGTGCTGGTGGTTGGCGACTCCAGCGCCAAAATACGAATCAAGGGAGAACTAAGAGGAGGCGGTCCAGATGTTCAACTTGAGGTGAATGACGTTGTCGTTCCTGCACGGCCCGACGCACCCGGTTACCATTTTGACAAGGAGGTCTCAGTTCAAGCAGGAGCGCGTGATCTGGAACTCAAAGCGCTTGATCAGGCGGGCGACGTAACCGTGCTTGCTTTACGGATAATCCATTAGCCACTTACTGCCGGCAAGCTTTCTCAAGCGTGTCCGCGGTATCACCTGCCCCGGTTTTACGATATGCGAGTACCAGTTTGGGGCAAAGCTGTGCGGTAGGCGTCCGCTGGTAGGCGAAGTCGTAAGAGTTTACGGCTTGCTCGTATTGCCCGAGTTGCATGAATATATCTCCTCGCAGTTCGATCGCCATGATGTTTTGGGAGTCGAGAGCAAGGGCACGATCAACATCATCTTGTGCGCGTTTGTACTGCTTTAGTCCGAAAAAGCTTTTGGCACGTTCTGCAAAGAGTTCAGAGCGGCTCTTGTTTAGATAAATGCCAGAAGTGAGTGAACGGGATGCTTCCGAGAAATCACCTTCCTGATTCTGACAATGTCCAAGCTGCAGAAAAACATCGACATTGCCGGAATCAACCGCTGAACTATCTCGCAGAAAAGGTACCGCCTCGCGGCACTTCCCGGCTTTTGCCAGGTCGATTCCGTTTTTGGCGTCCGTGATAGTTGGGGAAATCTCAGCCGCCGGAAGCAGCGCCGCGGCGGCGGCCGCTGCCAACTTCTGTGCCTCTGTGGCGCGAACCTCTGAGCTGAGCCATTGATACAAACTGAGGGTCTTTTCGTCCGCCCAGCGGACTTCGGAGTTCAGACCAATAAGGGCAATCGAGAGCACCACGCCATCAACTTCGTTTTTCATTTCACCCCGCACGAAGCCTTCAGCGGTTCGGAACTGGTTACTAAATCCTGCCGACGGCCGATCGCCTCGTTCCACCGCATGCAAGTCTTTCTCCAACTTGTTTTGTCTGATCAGTTCGGTCAGTTCGCGCCTGGAAAGAACGTTGAAGGCCTCGCGGCGCTTTGAGAATGCAGCCTCAACCGCTTTCGTCATGCTTGCCGCAATCGAGCTGTTTTCGCCCTTCAAATCAGTTTGAAAATCTAAGACATAGACAGCGATGGGACGCGCAGGAGCAGGCGATGCGCCAAACATCATCAGAAGAGCTGAAACGGATGCGAGAATTAGTCGATGTTGCATTTTGCTATTACGGGCTCCTTCGCCGGCGCAGTTAATATTGCAGTGCAGATTTTATTTGGATTTGTATATTTGGCCGTCATCTCATGGCTGCCAGACGTAACGCGGAAGATTGCGTGGTTGCCGTCAAAGCTGAGCGGCAAGACCCTTGAGCGGCCCAGAAAGAACACTGGATCGGTGGCTCCGCTGTCGACGGTGACTGTCACTTCGTATGTTTTGGGCGGGACTTTTGTTGCGGTCTCGACTGGAGCTTTGTGAACAACTGTTCCGTTGTTGGCCGGGCTTACCTCGACAGGGGCATCTGGCGAACTATTCTGTGGAAGGGACGGACTTTTCTCCGGTCGTAAATAGATGAAAATGGCAAGAGCAGCGGCGAGCAAGCCGGTCAAAGCTATGGCTGGCCACATCCAATTTGGCTTGACCGGCGTATAAATAGGTTTAGAGATCCTGGGCTGCGATCCGTTCGCCCCAGAAATACGCTCGACCGCTTTCCGAATTCCCGCAGCCACACTCACAAGTGCCTCGTCCTGATTCGGCCAGCTAGTCACGGCCAGAGCATTGGCAGGCAGTCCCTGTAAATCGGCAAATCCCTGACCTTGGTAACTTACTGGACGTAAGAGCACAGGAATTACGACCGCATCGTTCGCCCGATGACGATCCATGGCTCTCTTCATCTCAATTGTTTGGCAGTATTCCGAATTCATAAAGCTTGCGCTCACAAGAGGCAAGATGATATCGGCTTCCGCCAAAGCTCGCGAAATGGCAGCTTTCCAGTTCTCGCCAGGAATGATCTCCCGGTCGCTCCAATTTTTAATTAAGCCTTCTAGTTCAAGGGGTCGGAGATGCTTTTGCAGCTCTTTACGGAGCGGTTCGTCTTCATGCGAGTAACAGTAGAAGACACTCAAAGGAAGCGCTTTCATTCTAAACTACCTACCGAGAGATTTCGTTCTATTATTCTCGCAGAAAATTACGCTATCCGTAAGTGGGTTTTACTGTGCCTCCTTCGCCTTATCGAAATCCTTAAACTTCTTCCCTTCCGCCACTAACTTCTTCAACAAAGGCGCTGGTGCCCACAAGTCCGAACCATGTTTCTTCTCGAACTCCTCAATCCGCGCGAGCAACTTCGCCAGCCCCAGCGTGTCCGCATAAAACATCGGTCCGCCGCGCCATGCGGGAAACCCGTATCCGTAAATATAAGTCACATCAATGTCGACCGCCCGTAACGCTATCCCGTCGTCCAGAATCCGCGCCCCTTCATTGATCAAGGCGTAAACGCAGCGCTCCACAATCTCTTCATTCGAAATAGTGCGCCGTTCAATTCCCGCCGCCAGCGCGGTGCTCTCAATCAGCGCCGCTGTTTCCGGATCGGGGGACGGCTTGCGGTTCTCGTCATACTTCGACCACCCTCGCCTGGCTTTTTGTCCAAACCGGCCCTGCTCACACAACTTATCCGCCACCAACGGGACCCTTACTCCCGGCTTCACATGTGCAACCCGAGCCTTGCGAATCAGCCAACCGATATCCAACCCTGCGAGATCATCCACTGCCAGCGGTCCCATCGCCATACCGAAGTCGTACATGGCCTGATTCACCTGTTCGACCGATGCGCCTTCTTCCACCAGGAACTGTGCCTCGCGGAAATAAGGCTCCAACATGCGGTTGCCAATAAACCCATGACAATTCCCGGCTAGCACGGCAACCTTACCAAGCTTCTTCCCTAGCCCCATCGCCGTCACGATGACTTCCGCACTGCTGGCCTTACCCTTTACAACCTCCAACAGCTTCATCACATTCGCCGGACTGAAAAAATGCGTTCCCAGTACCATCGAGGGCCTGCTTGTCACGCCGGCAATCTCATCGATGTCGAGAGTCGAAGTGTTCGTCGCAAGAATCGCATTGGGCTTCGCAATCTTGTCCAATTCCCCAAAGATCTGCTTCTTCAGGACCATGTCCTCAAACACCGCCTCGGTGATGATGTCCGCGTGCTCGAACCCGTCGTACGTTAGCTGCGGAGTGATGAGACCCATCCGCTGGTCCAGCGCTTCTTGAGTAAGTCGCCCCTTCGCTACGGTCTTCGCATAGTTATTGCGAATGATGCCAATTCCTCGATCCAGCGCTTCCTGATTTGTTTCCTTCACAATCACGGGTATGCCGACGTTGGCATAGTTCATCGCGATGCCGCCGCCCATCGTGCCCGCCCCAACTACCGCTGCTCGGCGAATCCCAATCGGCTTAACGTCCTTCGGCAGTCCGGGAATTTTCGCCACCGCACGTTCGCCAAAAAACACGTGGATCATCGCCTGTGCCTCAGTTGAGAAGAGACATTGATTAAAAAGCCGCGCTTCTTCTTGGCAACCTTTCGTGAAGTCGAACTTAGTGGATGCCTCAATCGCGTCAATGGCCGCCAGCGGTGCATGAAGCCCGCGGTATTTCTGCTTTGCCAGTTCGCGTGCTGTCTGAAACAGCTCTGCCGGAACGCCTTGTAGCTTCTCGTTTCGTTCACGCGTCTTCGGCACCGGCTTGCCCGCCACCTCTCGCGCAAAAGCTACCGCGCCGTCCAGTAAGTCACCCTCGACGATCTTGTCGGCAATCCCAAGGATCACGGCTTGCTGCGCCTGAAGCGGATTTCCGTCCGCACACATCTCCAAAGCCTTCGCTACGCCCGCGAGTCTTGGCAATCGCTGTGTTCCCCCTGCACCCGGAATGATGCCGAGTTTCACTTCCGGCTGACCCACTTGTGCTTTGGGCGCGAGCACTCGGTAATGGCCGGCCATCGCCACTTCCAGGCCGCCTCCCAAAGCTTGGCCGTGAATTGCCATCACGACCGGCTTACTCGAATCTTCAAGGGCGAGTAAATACGGCAACAGACTAAGTGGCGGCCGTTCTCCCGAAACAATCTTGCCGAACTCTCGAATGTCCGCTCCCGCAATAAAAGTGGAGCCAGCGCCGATGATCACCATCGCGCGGATTTGCGGATCGGCGTTCGCTTGTTTGACGGCCGCTTCAATTCCTTCCGGAACGCCTGGACTCAAGGCATTTACCGGTGGGTTATCAATGGTAATTACGGCCACATCGCCAAGCTGGGAAACGCGCACAAGTTCAGCCATCACAATCCTCTCGGGAGAAAATCGCACAACGTTACACTGATGAAAGTCCATTGACCATGCGTGAAGCTGTCGTCGTAACTAGTTCACGAACAGGGCTTGCCAAATCATATCGCGGCTCGTTCAACCTGACCCGGCCGGAAGATCTGGCCGCGCACTGTCTCAGCGATGTCCTGCGACGCACACCGTTGCTGATGCCCGAGGAAGTAGAAGACGTGATTCTCGGTTGCGCTCAGCCATGGGGTCCGCAAGGCGCCAACATCGCGCGCCGCGCGGTACTCTTGGCGAAGCTGCCTGCAGCCGTTCCTGGCGTCACTGTTAATCGCTTTTGTTCGTCAGGTCTGGAAGCAGTCGCAATGGCCGCACACGCCATTATTAACGAAGGCGCCAATGCCGCGATTGGGGGAGGAGTTGAAAGCTTCAGTCTTACGCCGCGGAATGTGGACCCGCATCCCGAACTCGCTCGCTATGAACCCGGGCTCTACATGGAAATGGGCGCTACCGCCGAATTGTTGGCCCAGCGCTTCCGCATCAGTCGCGGAGCGCAAGACGAGTACGCCCTAATCAGCCAGCAGCGAACCGCGCGCGCGCAAAAAGACGGTTTCTTCAATGAAGAAATCGCACCTCTTTATGCGACCATGTCGCTCGTCGACCGGCACACGGGCGAAAGCATCGGCACTGCCGAAACCTGCTGCGACCGCGACGAATGCAACCGGCCCGAAACCAACCTGGAAACACTGCTTTCTCTAAAGCCGGTCTTCGATCCGGATAGCGGCACTGGCACCGTGACCGCCGGCAATTCTTCGCAACTGGCCGACGGTGCATCGGCCACCTTGCTGATGTCTCGCGATCGCGCCAATGAGTTAGGCATTCCCTACAAGCTAATTTTTCGAGCGTTTCTAGTCGCAGGCTGTGAACCCGAAGCGATGGGCCTCGGCCCTGTTGTCGCCATCCCGAAGTTATTGAAGCGTTACGGTCTTTCCATCGACGATATCGATCTATGGGAGCTGAACGAAGCCTTCGCGGTGCAAGTCGTCTACTGTCGCGACCAACTTTCCATTCCGATGGACAAGCTGAATGTCAACGGCGGCGCCATTTCCATGGGCCATCCTTTTGGTATGACCGGCTCGCGACTGACCGGCACACTCGCCAATGAAATGGCGCGCCGGCGCAGTTCCCGTTACGGAGTTGTCACTATGGGTGTAGCCGGAGGTCAAGGCGCTGCCGCACTCTTTGAAGCGGTGCACTGAGGACGAATGAAGTACAAAGCGAAAGTAGATTGGATGGTCCGCGTGTCCATGCTCGTTGGCATCGTCGCCCCGGCGCTGATCGCCCTCATGCAAAACTGGCCCTGGATGAGTTTAGCGTCATTGCTCGCTGCGGCACTCGTGTTCGGCATCTCCTATCCGCAGTCCTATGAAACCGCGCCCGAAGCACTCATCATCAAATCCGGTCGCACCACGCGCGTTATTACTTACGATCGGATCAAGGGCGTTAAGCCATTGGACGACGGCCGCCTTGCTATCGACTACGGCATCGGTAGTGTGCTGATCGCTCCCCAAAACCTGGCGGAGTTCACAGAAGACCTGGCTGGGCATACGGGGAAGTAAACGTGCCACGCCCCGTACCATTCGCGCGATCGACGTTTCAACACTTTCTTGAAATCCAAACGCGCTGGATGGATAACGACATCTACGGCCACATCAACAACGCTGTACATTATAGTTACTTCGACACCGCCGTCAATCGATATCTGATCGATACAGGAGTCCTTGACCTGCGTAACAGTACCGTCGTGGGCTTAGTCGTGGAAACGGGATGCAGTTACTTCAAGGAGATCGCGTTTCCCGACCCAATCTGGGCTGGAGTGCGAGTCACTCACATTGGCAAGTCGAGTGTTAAGTATGAGGTCGCTCTCTTCCCCAACAACGACGAGTTAGCCTCCGCGCAAGGGCAATTCGTACATGTGTATGTCGACCGTGTCACCCGCCGTCCCGTGGAAATACCACTCGAGATGAAAAAAAGTTTAGCGGCGATTGTAAACCATCCCGATTAAAAACCGTTGAGAATGAACACCAGTAGTAATCTCTGCGCAGCGCAGTCTCGTTTTGTTATCTGAAAGGGCAACACCTATGTTGACTGCTAAAAAGCTGTTCTCTCTTGTTTTTCTGACCGCTGTCGCTTCGGCGCCTATGCTGGTACGCGCCGACACACCCGGCCGACATCCCGCCTATCTCCACGCGCGCAGCGATCTACGCCGCGCACAGGCGCTGATGCGAATTCATGACGATCCGGATGTGATGCGTCGCATCCATCAGGCGGATATCGAAATTGACAAAGCGATCCATGAAATGGACGTTGCTGCCAAGTTCGATCACAAAGACCTCGAAGATCATCCCCCCATTGACAGCGGCCTCGATCGCCGCGGCCGTTTCCGCAAAGTAATGGAACTTTTGCAAAAAGCCCGCGCCGACATCGGCCGCGAAGAAGACGATCCCAGCGCTATCGGCTGGCGTGATTTGGCGTACCGGCATATTGACGCATCAATGAACTTCGTCCGTCATGCCGCTCATGACTTGCAGATGGAACGCGATCTCGGTTGGTAGAAAGGAGCGATGGGGCAGAGCGGAGGCTGCCCCATCATTCATAACGTAACGCCCGCAAAGGTTCGATTCGAATCGCCCTTCGTACAGGCAAAACACTCGCTATAAGTCCGGCCGCTAAGAATAAGGCGATTGTTATTCCGAGAGTTACGGAATCATGCGGTTCAATTCCATATAGCATGCTTCTGAGGACTTTCGCCGAAGCGAGCGCCAGCGGAATGCCCAGGAGCATGCCAGCCAAAACCAAGACGGCGCTTTCGCGTACAAATAATTTTGCCACATCACGCTTCTGCGCGCCAATGGCGAATCGCACGCCAATCTCACGCGTCCTTCGAGTAACTGCATAGGCGATCAGTCCGTAAAGGCCGATGCAGCAGAGAAGCGTGACCAATCGCTGAATGATGTCCCCACGAGCGTCAGCAGACGCTCAGAGAGCATTTGCTCATCAATGATTTCCTGCATGGCGCGAAGGTTATCGATGGGTAATTTGGCATCGACGGAGCGGACGGCACGTTCGATACCTGCTATGAGATGACGCCCAAGCGGATTCTGGTCGGAGAAGTATTGGTTCGCGAAGAGCCGGTTGACTCGCTACGTACGGAAGGCGGTTTTTCGATTGGCTACTTTTGCGCGAGCGCGAGGACTTGCTAATTGCGCTTTAAGCGCGCGCTAAAGGATCAATCGTCGCTTATGCCTGCACCATGGTGATAGCCGGCTTCAGACGAGCCAAGGACTGAAGCCACGAGAATCCCGGCGAGTTCCACATCGCGACGAAGGGACCTTGCATGAAATCGCTCGCTCGCGAAACGGGAATCTGCATGTCAAATGGTGAAATCAACTGAGATCCGAAGAATCCTTTTTCGGTGACGCCCACGACAGAACAAGGGCAGGCTTAACCTTCAACTGGGCTGAATTCTCGCTGGTTAGATTTACTCGCACCGGCTAAACACCGTACATACCATCAAATGTCGGGTTCCGTTTGTCTAACTCAGTAATCATAGGAAGCGAAAAAATACTATTGATCGTGGCACCGTTCTCAGTCTCAGCCAACTCGACAAGACGATTCGGCTCAGGCACGGGGAGAGTTTTCAGGAAACGAGCATTGAATAAGGAGAACGTTGCGGTGTTTCCGCCAATGCCAAAGCCCAGCGACAGAATGGCCACCAACGCAAACACCGGACTCCCGCGCAGGCTTCGAAACGCATAACGCAGGTCTTGACCCAGCGTTTCAACGAACGTCCACCCCCATTCTGCGCGCACATCCTCTTTTGTTACACCTCGGTTCCCAAAAGCACGCTTGGCAGCATGGCCAGCTTCTTTCGCGGAGAGTTCATTGCCTTGTTGCTCCTGTGCCTCCAACTCCAAATGCGCCTGCAACTCACGCTCTAACTCGTGCTCACGCGCTTTTCGTCTGCTGAAGAACCACATTTCACCCTCCTATTCCGCCGGCCACATCACGCGCGCAATCGCTGCCGTCATCTTCTTCCACTTTGATTCCTCCGCCGACAATTGCTTCTTACCCGCCGCTGTTAAGCGATAAAACTTGAACTCGCGTTTCACATCTTTACCTGCCGCTTCCCACTTCGCAGCAATCCAACCTTTGCGTTCAAGCCGGTGCAGCGCTGGATACAGCGAACCGTGCTCCACCTGCAGCATCTCATCAGTCGTGCGCTGGATATGTTTCGCTATCTGATGTCCGTGTGCCGGGGCCAAATACTAAGGTCCGCAGAATTAGCATGTCTAACGTTCCCTGTAACAAGTCGATACGCTCAGTGAAATCCTCACCCATATGACTGGTAGGCATTCTACCCTAAACCGCTCGATCTGGGTAGACATTCTGCCTCGGGCAAATCTTATCCGCAGTCAAAGGGCGATCTTGCCGATGACTCAAGCGCCCGTCGTTCCAATTCGATTCACATTTCCGTTCTGAAACGCCCACACCCTCGATTACGTTTCACAACGATGCGCCAGGCTCTTTGAGCACGTCATGTGACGCTCAGCCCTATCCCCCTAACCCCCGTTTTCACAGCGTCTTACGGCCTTCATCGCAGTGCGCAAGAGGGTGGTTCCACTAATGCTTTTACCTCTGCGTACCGAGCAGCAAAGAGCCACTCGGAACGGGAGAAACCAAGTGAACGCCGCCAGCCAAACCGCACTATCCGCAATACCAGCACCTGCAATCGAAGAACAGAATCACGCCCGCCGCGACGAACTCATGCTTGAGCACATGCCGCTTGTCACAGCGATTGCGGCTCACATCCAAAAGTCGATTCCTGTTCATGTTGAGTTAGACGATCTGGTGCATGCCGGTATCATGGGGCTGTTCGACGCGGCCACGAAGTATCGCGACGACAAAGAAGTTGCTTTCCCGACTTATGCCAAGCACCGTATTCGCGGAGCTATTCTCGATAGCCTGCGTCAACAGGATTGGGCCTCACGGGATTTGCGCAAGCGCTATAAGCAAGTGGAAGCAGTGACACGAGATTTGACAGTGAGATTGGAACGTCCGCCGACGGACGCCGAGATCGCCAATCACATCGGTCTATCAACGCGGCGCTGGCAGGCTTTGATGGTCGATTTCCGCAGTCTCGGCATCGTCGCCGTGCAACAGCATCCTAACGATCGCGAAGATCATTTGGTTCCCGAAGCCACCAGCAACCCGGAACTCGCGCCCGACCGTATCTTTGCGCGCGGTGAATTGCGCGGCAAACTCGACAAAGCTATGAAGACTCTGCCGGAACGTTATCAGCAAGTCGTAACGCTGTATTACGAACGTGACATGACCATGAAAGAAATCGGCGGTGTCCTGGGCGTCAACGAGAGCCGAGTTTCGCAGATCCACAAATCGGCTCTGGAGCGCATGCAGAGCGTACTCAGCGGCACCGGTATTAGTTCGCCTGCGCTATTTTAAGAAGAGCGAACAAGCGCGACTTAACGTTCTGAGGCGCTATTGAACGCTTCTTTGCAGCGCATTTACTGCCGCACCAATCACTGCCACCGACTCACCACCCGTGACTACCTCTGTTGAGTAGCCTTGCAATGGACTGAGCTTTACCATCTCATGAAGATATTCATTCAAGAGCGATAAATTTAAGAATCCGGCATTGAAGCCTGTGACAAAGAATTTCCCTGGTCCATCCAGATGAATGCTGGTAGCGGTGGCCGCTGCCAACGCCCGATGCCATAGCTTAGTGAACTCAAGACAACGGGCGTCGCCGGTTTCAGCCTGCGCGAAGATCTCTTCGGGTTCCATATCCATGAACCGCAGCCGCATTGCGCGCTGGCCCATGATGCCTTCTAAGTGTCCCTTGCCGCCGCAGCCGCAGAATTGCTCTTTGGGATCGAGGCTCACCACGGAATGTCCGGCTTCCCAAACGCCATCGCGGAAAGGATAACGGCCATACCCAATACCCGTGCCCAGAGTCCACACTCGGATCAGGCGATCTAAATGTCCGTGTGTGGCGGCGATCCCCGCAGCCATTACGTCCGCATCGTTAAAAACAGAAACCGGTATTTTGCCGAACAGCGGAGTAAACGCGGCCGTTACCAACTCCTGCATGTTGATCCCCTTGAACTGGATCAAGTTCGGCGAGTCCTCAACTGCGCCGCTGCGTACGATGCCCGGCATCCCTAACCCAATGTGGGTCGGAGCTTCTTTCAACCCGAGTGCGCGAACTTCATCGGCAATCCGCTGAACAATCAATTCAGCCGGGACGCCGTGCAGCGAATCGGCAATTGCGCGATCTTCGGGATTCAGCCGCACTGAGCCAACCACCGCGTTGTCCGTCACGGCGCCCAGCGCAATGCGCTCGCTGATTACGATTCCGATACCTTGTCCCATGTCCGTCCTACGTCCGCGTAAGCTTGTTCAATCCATTGAATGCGGCCGCTTTATAACATTCCGCCAGCGTCGGATAATTAAACACCGTCTCAACAAAGTAAGTCAATTTGCCTTTAAGAATCATAACCGCTTGTCCAATGTGCAACAACTCCGACGCACCTTCGCCAATTATGTGCACGCCCAGTATCTCCAAAGTGTCGCGATGAAAAACGAGCTTCAATCGCCCGGTGGTGTCACCGCGAATCTGCCCGCGCGCAATCTCACGATAATACGCTACGCCCACTTCGTAAGGTACATCTTCATCGGTTAACTGCTCTTCGGTCTTGCCGATAAACGAAATTTCCGGTATGGTATAAATCCCAAACGGGAAATAACTCGGGTTCGAAGTAACGTTCTTGTTATAGGCGTGCGCCACAGCCAAACGCCCTTGTTCCATCGATACCGAGGCCAAACTTGGAAAGCCGATTACATCGCCCACGGCGTAAATGTTGGGTTGCTTGGTCTGATAAAACTCGTTTACGGCAATGCGTCCGCGCGAATCGGCTTCCAAACCGGCTGCCGGCAGATTCAATTCATCCACGTTGCCCTGCCGCCCAACTGCGTAGAGCAAAGAATCGCCCGTAACTTTCTTCTTGCTCTCGAGCATCGCCAGGACGGTGCCGCCGCCGTCCACCTCTTCCACGCTCTGCACTTCTTCGTTGAGCCGCATGGTCACGCGATGATCGCGCAAATGATACGACAGGGCTTCGATGATCTCCTGATCCGCAAACTCCAGCAGACGCGGGCGCTTTTCAATCAGCGTCACGCGTACGCCAAGCGCGGCGAACATGCACGTGTACTCAACGCCGATCACGCCGCCGCCTACAACAATCAAGGTTTTCGGCAGGTTCAGCATATCCAGAACCTGGTCGCTATTAATAATCGTTTGGCCGTTGATTTTGACTTTTGACGACGCGGCGGGCTTCGTCCCCGTCCCGATTACGATATTGTCGCCAGTGATCTCGTTCGAACCGCGCACGCTGGTAATCAGTACGTTGTTCGGTCCTTTAAAACTCGCGACGCCGGTTAGAACTTCGATTCCATTACGTGACAACTGGGCTGTCGTGACATCGACCTCAGTTTTGATCACATGCTGAACCCGGAACGCCAGGTCGGCCATGGTGATCTTTTCCTTAACGCGGTAGCTCACGCCATATATGTTTTGGTAGTTATAGCCCGATAGATGCAGCACGGCCTCGCGCATCGTTTTGCTGGGGATGGTGCCGGTGTTAATACACACGCCACCGATTACCTCGCGCCGTTCGATAAGCGCTACTTTTTTGCCGCTTTTCGCCCCTTGAATAGCAGCCCGTTGGCCGGCCGGACCGGAACCGATCACAATGAGATCGTATTGAGACATCGATAGTTGGTCGGCTTCGCCCCACCGAACCGCTGAGGGCTAGACCGGTATAGCTCCTTACGAGTATAGCGGTCGCGGATGACAGCGCGATTACGGTCTCGCTGCGGTGGGCTGCCCAGCCCCCGAAGCGGGACCCGATGCGGGAGACATACCAAGAGAGCGAAGCTGCTGAATCGCTTTGCGCGCATCGTCGGTATGCGGGTAGTTCGAGACCAAAATGCGGAACTCCTGGACCGCGCGGTTGCGTTCGTTGGCTTTGAGAAGCGCGTAAGCCTTCATGAGATGAGCGTCTGCGGTCTTAGGATTTTCGGGATAGCGCTCGAGGACCGAGTCGAAGTTGCGGATGGCGTTTGGGTAATTGCCGCGATTGTAATCGATTTCACCCAAATAGTATTGCGCTTTGGCGGCAAACTCGGTGTTGGGGAAATATGTCAGATACTGCTGAAATTCGTTATACGCCAGGTCGCTTTTTCCGGTTTGCAGATCGCGCATGGCTTCGGCGAAGCTGTGATCGGCGGACATTCCCGCCGGCGGTTTTGGGCCTAGAGTGGGACCGCTCGCCGCCGGCGTGGGCAACTGGGGGACGGTTGCCGATTGCGGAGAGAGACCAGAAGGGCTGCTCAAACCAAGGCCGTTCGGCGACACACCGCTGGGCGATGGCGAAGGAGGCGGGCTTTGCATGATCTGCATTTGGTTCTTCAGATCGGTAATTTTGGCGTCCATGCGTTCCATGCGCGCGGTGATATCAGCCAGCGCGTCTTTCAGCGAGCGGACATCCTCGCCCACGGAATCGACGCGGTTGCTCAAGCCGTTCACGGGCGTCATTGAGCGGGCGACGCTGCTGGTGACGGAATCCTGCATGCCGGCCAGCGTTTTTGCATTGTCCCGGGTGTCGTTCTGGATGGCTTGCAGCATGCCGCTCATGACGCTGAGCTTGGTGTTCATGTCGTTCTGCAGCGCATTGATTTTGTCTTCCAACTCGCGCTGAAGCGCCAACATATCTTTGTTTACGGCAAGGCAAAAACCAGAGCAGGTCAAAAGCAGAACGGCGAGGCGCACTAATTTCATATGGATTTACTCCTCAATAAAAGGGGACGGTTCGGAGCCGTCCCCGTTACGCACTTGTCTTCAGTGTAAGTGAACTTTAATTTCCCGGCGCACTGTTTTATTGAGCGGCTGAAAAATGCGCGCGCCGGTTGCGTCCGTAACAGTCTTCGGTAGGTTCGGTGCAGATGGGACGTTCTTTGCCGAAGCTGACGGTTTTGAGTTTGTCGCCGGGAACGCCCAGCGAGATGAGCGCATCTTTGGTGGCGGCGGCGCGGCGATCGCCAAGCGCGAGATTGTATTCAGCGGAACCACGTTCGTCGCAATGGCCTTCGATGGTAACGATAAAATTCGGATCCATCTGGAAAACGGTTTTGAGGGCACTGGCGTCGCCCTGCAAAATCGGCTGATCTTCGCCGCGTATTTCGCTTTTGTCGTAATCGAAGTGAATGTCTTGTACCTGCTTCGCCAAGATCTCCTGGATAGTTGGTTGACTGGTGGCGGTAACGGTTGCCGGGGGTGGGGGCGAGCTTACTGTCACGGTGGCATCTGCCCCGGATGTGCCGCCGGGTCCGGTGGCGGTCAGATGATAGGTAGTTGTGGCAGTTGGATAAACGCCACGGCGGCCATTCGGGCTCACTTCGCCAATGCCATTGTCAATCGTGACGCTAGTGGCATCGGTAACAGACCAGCGGAGGGACGAGGGCTGGCCTACGGTGACGGTTGTTGGCTCAGCGCTGAAGTAAGCGATCGCGGGTTTGGCAGTTGGGTTGTTCTCCGGGATCGGGGCGGGAGCAGGGGGTGGCGGAGGCGGGATTTTCTTTTTACATCCAGCCGAAAGCCCGAGCACCAGCACTGCCAGAAGCGCGAGCGTTACTTTGTGTTTTGTCATGAGTTTATGCAATCCCTCCAAATTCCTATTTTCAGTATCTTAAATCACTTCTGCGCGTTGACCCAAACCGGCTTTTCGTTGCCACCGGTTTCGGTCAGGGGGTGTTTGCCGGTTCCATCGGCGTTCATCACCCAGATTTGCGACTGACGGCCGCGTTTAGAAGCATACGCGATATGCGCACCATCGGGCGCCCAGGTGGGATTCTCGTTGCGACCTTCGTTAGTAGTGAGCTGAACGGTATCGCGGCTGATCACATCCATAACGAAGATGTTGTAGTTGCCCGGTTCGAATCCTTTGGTCCAAGCGAAGGCAATATGCGATCCATCGGGGCTCCAGGCAGGGTTGGTGGCTTCGCCAGTGCCGGCGGAAAGACGCTGCACGTCGGTTCCTTCCATGCTCATCTTATATACCTGCGGGAGGCCGGAGCGACCTGATACGTCAACCAGATCCGTACCCGTTTTCGGATTGATTTTTGCCTCGACTTCGATCACGCCGGAGTTAGTGAGGCGCCGAAAGCCAGTGCCGTCGGCGTTCGCAATATACAACTGGGCGGCGCCCCCTGCGGCGGTCGATGAGAATACAACTTGTTTGGAATCGGGCGTGAACGAAACGAAGGCATTCATCGAAGCGCGCTGGTTATAGAAAGGCAGCTTGCGGCCAGTATCGAGCGAGAAGAGCTGAATGGCTGGGTAGCCGGTAGCGTAAGTGGTGAAGGCGACGATGTGTCCGTCTGGAGAGACTGAGGGAAACGTCGAGATCGAATTGTATTTGGTGATCTGGTGTTGGTCGGTGCCATCCCAATTCATCACCCAAATCTCTTTCGAGCCAGTCCGGTCGGACACAAAAACGATTTTCGTTCCGACCAGGCTTTGTCCACCAAACTGCGCCAGGATATCGGAGGCGTAATGATGGGCGGCATCGATGGCACCGGCCTGATCGAGCGACGCGGTGTAAACTTTGCCGAAGATCTGTGACTGCTTCAGGTCTGCGATGGTGGGTGAGGTCGTATAGAAGTAGCCGAAGATCACGAACAGACCGCGGTCTTCCGCGCCATAGCCGATGCCCAAGTAGTTCGCTTTGGTCGGTGGAGCCGCCCAATCGGCCAGACGGAATCCGGCAACGGGCGCAGGCTTGGCATTGACAGACGCTTCGCCGGCAGCCAGATCGTTGGGGACTTGCGGGATGCGCAAGGGATAAAGCGTTTTCGGAAGAAACTTGATTTGTGGCGAACTTTGTAAATCGTTCTGTACGGTTGAGTTGAACGCAGCCATGAGGGTGGGAGCGATGGTTCCCGTGGCTCGAAAGTCAGGAACGGCGACGAACGGTTTTTCGCCACCCTTTTCCACATTGCCCTGAACTTGCTGGCGCGCAGAGGCGAACCCAAGCGCGAGAAAAAAAGAGAGAGAAAGAGTAATTGTGCGCATCAGCGTAGATTAAAAGTGAACTCTGCCAGGATATCGTTCTCGGCCACCTGGGGTGGGAGAGGAGTTAAAGGATTGGACGCGTAAACAGCCCGCAATGCGGTGTTATCGATCTCGGGATTGCCGCTCGATTGAACAATTCGTGGATCGCGAATGGTGCCGTCGCGCATGATATGAAAGTTGACGACGGCGGGAGCGCTTTGTGAGCGAGCGTTCAAACCGTTGGTTTGCCAGTTTTGTGCGAGGCGGTCGCGAATCAGTTGAGCGTACCAGCCAAGACGGCTGCCTAACACGGAATTGGGGCCAATTCCGACCTGCCCGGCGCCTGCTTGCGCGGCGTACATCGGATTGGAAACAGCTTGCGGAGTTCGGCTGTAGACCTGATTGAGCGGCGCGGGCGCAGTGTATTTCTGTTGCGGACGAGGCTGCTCTTTTCGGGGTTTGATTTTGTCCGGAATTTCAAAAGCGTCTTTGGGCGGCTCGGGCAGCTTCTTCTCCACTTCCTTTTCTTTTTCAGGGGGAGCGGTGGGCACCAGAGAATCGGTATCGTGGGCAACCGGATTGGGGGGTGCTTCGCGCTGAGGAATGGGAATTGTTTTGGTGGGAGATACGGCGTACGCCGGTCCGCCCGAGGGATTGGGTTCGCCCAAAGAATCCGGCTTCTGGTTCAACCAGAACCAGCTCATAAAGAAAACCGCGACGATACAGCCATGCACAACGAGCGAGCCGATAAAGGGCAGTGTCATTGGGTCGCGTTCATCTAGTATGTCCAGCTGCCGCGGCATGAGGGTTATTGGGCCTGCTTCGCCGAATCCATTGGCGCGGTAACCATCTTCACTTCGTATTTGGCTTCACCCAATTCGGCGACGATCTGGGCGATGGGGTCCCACGGAGTTTGTTTATCGGCGCGCACGTAGACCGACGTGGCGTTATGAAAACGCGCGCGAATGCCTTGCGGCAGTGCGTGGATGTTAATGGGTTTTTCGTTTAAGTACGATTCGCCATCTTTAGTAATGCTGACGACCGGCAGATCCTGGGCGGTATTCTGCACGCGTTTCACGGCAGGCACTTGGATATCCAAGCCGAACTCCATGACGTTGGCGGTGATCATGAAGATGATGAGGAGGACGAGTACGACGTCGACAAGCGGGACGACGTTGATCTCCGACATCGCAGACGGACCGCCGAAGCGCCGTCCTCGATGCCCGCCGCCACCGCCATTTCCATTCAGTGTAAAGGCCATAGTTAGCCGCCGAAATCGCGCTCCGCAAAGTTTTGAAACTCGATGGCGAAGTCTTCCATGCGCGTGCCCAATTCCTTTATACGGCTGCCGAAAATGTTATAGAAAATGGCTGCAGGGATCGCTGCTGCGAGACCGATAGCCGTGGTGATAAGCGCCTCCGAAATGCCGGGGGCGACGGCTCGCAAGCTAGCGCTGCCGGCTGAGCCGAGACCTTCGAACGCGTCGATAATGCCCCAGACTGTGCCGAAAAGTCCAATAAACGGCGAAACCGATGCGACAGTAGCGAGCCACGGCATGTTCATTTCGAGTTTTGTCACTTCTTCGCTTATACCTAGCTGCAGACTACGTTCGACCGCAGGTTTGTTGACCAGAGCGCCGCGCTGAGAAATTTGCCGCTCGATTTCGCGATAGCCAAAATCGAACACCACCACCAGCGGCGCTGCGCCAAATTGTTCACTGGCCGCGGCGATGGCTTGCAAGTTCTTCGCTTTCCGAAAGGCGCGAAGAAAATTCTTGTTGCGACTGCGCGCCCGGCTAAAAACACCGCTCTTGGACAAGACGATGGTCCATGAAAAGAGCGAGAAAAAAATCAAAATTCCGATGATGGCAAGCGGCACAGGCCGCAGATTTTTAGTGATGTCCCACAGAGAGAGCTCTGCGAGAAACAAAGAAAAGGGCAATATCCGTGTCCTTTCATTTCCTCGCTTTCATTATAGGGATCGAGGAAATGCAATTAGGTGCTCTAGAGTTGGATGTACGTAGCGGCAAGCCGTTACATCTGGCATAATTCGTTCAAACATGCTGCTGGAACTAATAGTCGAGAACTATGCGGTGGTGGAACAGGCGCGCATGCGTTTCCATGAAGGCTTAAATATTCTGACAGGGGAAACTGGCAGCGGTAAGTCCATTGTGGTCGATTCATTAGGTTTGCTGCTAGGGGCGAGGGCGTCTGCTGAGATGGTGAGGAGCGGGCAGCCGCGGGCGCGAGTGTCTGGGATTTTTTCCATGAGTCGGAAAACGCAGGTGCTCAGCGTTTTGAGTGAGTGCGGGATCGAGCTGGATCGTGAAGAAGATTTAATTGTGGAGCGCGAAGTGTCGTCGAATGGAAAGTCGCGGGCGTTTGTGGCGAACAAGCCGGTGACTACGGCCTTTTTGAAGCAGTTAGCGCCGGGGTTGGGGGATATCCATGGACAGAATGAACAGCAGCTTTTGTTTACCCAGGTGGCACAGCGCCAGTTGTTGGATGAATACGCGAAAGTGGAAAGCTTACGCGGGAACGTGGCGGAAGCGTTCGCGGTGTGGCGTGAACTGAGCGCAAAACTTGACGATTTGAACAAAAATGAACAGGAGAAGCTGCGCCTGCTGGATTTGTGGAGTTTTCAACGCAAAGAAATCGAAACGGTGCAGCCGCATTTGGGTGAAGACACAGCGCTCGAGACCGAACGTAAGATTCTGCAGAACGTAACTAAGCTGCAGGAGAATGCGAATGGCGCTTTCGCTTCATTGTATGAGTCGCCGACCAGTGCGACGACCCAGTTGAGGACGGCGCTCAAGCGTTTGGATGAGTTAATGCGCATTGACCATAGTTTGGCCGAGATGGCGGCGAGTTTGAAGCAAGCGGCTGTGCAGGTGGATGAAGCGGCGTACGTTTTGCGCGATTACTTGGGCAAGTTAGAAGGCGATCCGGCGCGGCTGGATGCGGTGGAAAGCAGGTTGGATGCGCTGGATAAGTTAAAGCGCAAGTACGGAAAAACGGTGGATGAGGTGTTGGCGTTTCATGCCGATGTGGCCAGGCGTGTGGATGAAGTAGAGAACGCCAGTGCGCATCGGGCGGAGTTGGAGAAGCAACGGTCTGAGGCGGCGGCGCGTTATGAAAGGGTGGCCAATGAATTGAGCGCGAAACGGGCCACGGCTGCGGCTTCGTTAAGCAAACAAGTGGAGAGCGAGCTTAAGAGCCTGATGATGAGCGGCACCCAGTTTCAAATCAGCGTCACGAGGGGCCAGTGGACGGCTGCGGGCATGGACGAGATCGCGTTTCTGGTTTCGCCGAATAGGGGCGAGGAGTTGAAACCGTTAGAGAAGATTGCTTCAGGCGGAGAGCTTTCGCGGATTGCGCTGGCTTTGAAAACGGCTGCGGGAGATTCGGGCAAGCGGGACGGCGTTGCGATGTTGGTTTTTGATGAAGTGGACGCGGGTGTAGGTGGTGCAGCTGCGGCGGCGGTGGGGAAACGGTTGAAACTCCTTTCGAAGGTGAACCAGGTAATTTGCGTGACTCACTTGGCGCAGATTGCCGGGTTTGCGGATCATCATTATTCGGTAGCAAAGCGGGAAAAGAAGGGGCGAGTTTCAACGGAGATTGAGGAGTTGGGACACAAAGAGCGGGCGCAAGAGATCGGCCGGATGTTGTCGGGAGAGAATATCACGGCGGAGGCGCTGAAGCAGGCAGAACAGTTGATGAGGGCCGGGGCGAACGGGTGACTTTTTAGCCGGGTATGGGGTCGGGATACCATGCGTTAAATCGACGCCGTTCCGTCTGCGACACAACACGCGTCGGTCTATCAAACAGTGCTAACTCTTCGCCAACACACGAGGTGGCCGTTACCTCCGCGTTTGAGCGCGCAGCGACACCAGCGAGTCCGTTGAGGTAAGCTTCCCGCGCAATCGCCTGACAGGGCGGCCAAAGAATGGCAAACGGAAAACTATCGGGAAGACCAAGCGCCCCGGCAGTTTTTGGAGTGCACGCATCCAATACAGTTACTGTCGGAACTTCGAAAGTCACAAGTTCCGGTCGGGCTTTTGGCAACAAATCAAACAGCTTGATGGCGCGCCCGGCATGTTGAGTCCGAGCATTTGCCGCAGCCACCGCTACGCTGGCATTCAGATAAAGAGCGCCGAATTCGCCGGGCGGATTCCATCGTCCACCGCGCTGCTTTGAGAATGAGGTATCGGCCGGATCGATCCAATCCGGCGCGACCACACGAAAATAGGGGCCACTTCGGCGAACCGTCGGTCGGGCAGCCATTCACTTACCGCCGTAGTCGAAGAGCCGTGCCAGATAAGAGTAGATCGGATCCACTCCTTCGGCGCGCAACGTTTCAAGAATGGTGCGATTGCCTAGCCATGCATCGGGCGTCCGCACAATTTCCGGAATACGAGACGCTATCAGACGCCGACGAAACAGCTTTGCCAAATCCAGCAGACGGTCTACAGAGGCACGCTTGTCGCGCGGCACTCCGCGTGATTCCCATTCCATGATCGATTGAGCTCGGCGACCGAGCAGATCTGCCAATTCTGCCTTCGTTAGGCCGAAAACTTCGCGGATCTCTTCGAGTTCGGTAACGGTTCCTTTCATCACTTCTTCACGATAGCACGTTTAGGGCCCTGACAGGTCCCGAAGTGGCTGTCTTCGGCTCTTCGTGACCCTTGTCACGCTTTAGAAATAAAATTCACCCACGATTTACACTTTCTCCGCATAATAGTTTGAGGAAATAACAATGGCTGTAACTCTGCCCGCTGAAGAAATAAAACGATTGACTGAGTATTGGTTCGCCGCGAATTACTTGACGGTTGGGCAAATCTACTTGCTCGACAATCCATTGCTTGATCGGCCGCTTACTCCCGACGACATCAAGCCGCGCTTGCTGGGGCACTGGGGAACCACCGCCGGCTTAAATTTCATCTACACACATTTGAACCGGATGATCAAGAAGCACGATTTGAACATGATCTATATCATGGGTCCGGGACATGGCGGACCCGGCATAGTCGCCCACACGTATCTGGAGGGTTCGTACACGGAGATCTACCCGAACATTGAATGTAATCGAGACGGCATCAAGCGTTTGTTCCGGCAATTTTCGTGGCCGTATGGCATTCCGAGTCATGTGGCGCCGGAAACGCCGGGCTCGATTCATGAGGGTGGAGAGCTGGGTTATTCGCTCTTACACGCGTATGGGGCGGCGTTCGATAATCCGGATCTGATTGTGGCTTGCGTGGTGGGCGATGGCGAAGCGGAAACGGGTGCTTGTGCCACGAGTTGGCACTCGAACAAGTTCTTGAATCCCGCCAAGGATGGCGCGGTGTTGCCCATTCTGCATTTGAACGGGTTTAAAATCGCGAATCCAACGGTGCTGGCGCGCATAGGGGATGAAGAACTGAGGGACCTCTTCACCGGTTACGGATACGAACCGCTCATTTTGGAAGGCGACGATCCTGCAAAAATGCACCAGGAAATGGCAGATGCGCTTGAAGAAATGATTGGAGAGATTCGGGCGATTCAGGCAAAGGCGCGCAAAGAAGAACATGTGACGCGTCCGCGCTGGCCATTGCTGATTTTGAAAACGCCCAAAGGGTGGACCGGACCCAAGATGGTAGATGGAAAGCCGGTGGAAGGTACTTGGCGTGCGCACCAGGTACCGGTGTCGGACGTACGCAACAACCCGGCGCATTTGAAGATTCTGCAAGACTGGCTGACGAGTTATAAGCCGCAGGAACTGTTCGACAAGCAAGGACACTTTCGTGCCGATCTCGCGGCGCTGGCGCCCACTGGACAAAAACGCATGGGCATGAATCCCGTCGCAAACGGGGGCAAGCTCTTGCATCCTTTGGTGATGCCCGATTTCCGCAATCACGCCGTGAAGTTTGCCAAACCTGGAGATAAGGATGCCGAAGCCACACGCGTGCTAGGGCAATTTCTGCGCGACGTGATGAAGGCGAATTCGAAATCGAAGAATTTCCGCGTCTTCGGACCCGACGAGACTGCGTCCAATCGCTTGGAAGCTCTCTACGAAGTCACAGGCAAAGAATGGATGGCGGAAGTTGAACCGGTTGACGAGAACTTAGCCACCGATGGCCGTGTGCTCGAAGTGCTGAGTGAGCACATGTGCCAGGGGTGGTTGGAAGGCTACCTGCTCACGGGGCGCCACGGTTTCTTTTCCTGTTACGAAGCATTCATTCACATCATCGATTCCATGTTCAACCAGCACGCGAAATGGTTGAAGGTGACGCGGCACCTGCCTTGGCGCGAACCGATTGCGTCGCTCAATTATCTGCTTTCCTCGCACGTATGGCGGCAGGATCATAACGGATTTTCGCACCAGGACCCGGGCTTCATCGATCACGTTGCAAACAAAAAAGCGGACGTCGTGCGCATCTATTTGCCGCCCGATGCGAACACGTTGTTGTCGGTTGCGGATCACTGTCTACGCAGCAAAAACTACGTCAACTTGATCATTGCGGGCAAGCAGCCAGCTCCCGTCTGGATGGATATGGATTCGGCGATACGGCACTGCACTGCGGGCTTGGGTATTTGGGATTGGGCCAGTGATCCAGAGCCTGATGTGGTAATGGCATGTGCTGGAGACGTCCCGACGCTGGAAACGCTGGCCGCCGTCACGCTTTTGCATCAGTATGTGCCTGAGGTCAAGATACGTGTCGTGAATGTGGTGGACCTGATGGCGCTTCAGCCACCCAGCGAACATCCGCACGGACTTTCTGACGAAGAGTTCGACGCCATCTTTATGGTCAATAAACCCATTATCTTTGCCTATCACGGTTATCCTTGGCTCATTCACCGGCTGACGTACCGTCGAAATGGGCACGACCAAATACATGTCCGCGGTTACAAAGAAGAAGGCACCACTACAACGCCTTTCGACATGACGGTGTTAAACAATATGGACCGCTTCCAACTCGCATTCGATGCGATTCGCCGTGTTGAAAAATGTCGATCGGTGGTTGGGCGAGAGTCTGACCGGCTGCAAGATAGCCATCAGAGACATAAAGCGTTTGTGATGCAAAACGGCGAAGACATGCCGGAAGTGCGCAACTGGAAATGGAAGGCGCGTGGTGAGTGAACCACTGATTCTCGCCCTCAATTGCGGATCGTCATCGCTAAAGTTTGGTGTCTATCGTGCCGCAGGAAAAGATGCCGAGGTAGTCTGCGAAGGCGAAGCGGAAGAGATAGGGCACCCAAACAGTAGCTTTTGGTTCAAATCCGGCAATAACAGGCAAGAGCATAAGGCGGTCTACCCAGACCACGGATGCGCCTTAGCGCAGGCGCTCGACCTTTTGGAACGGGAAGGCCTCAAGCAGTTTTGGAGAGCAGGGCACAGAGTTGTTCACGGTGGTCCGGAAGTTCGCAAGCACCAGCCGCTCACCGAAGACGTGTTTCAGAAGTTGCAAGCCGCCGTGCCGTTTGCACCTTTGCATTTGCCTGCTTCTCTTGCTGTGATCACCGCAGTGCGGGAGAAGATGCCGGATTTGCAACAGATCCTTTGCCTAGATACAGCGTTTCACAGAAACATGCCCGATGTGGCGCGCACCTACGCATTGCCGGAGAATTTGCGGAAAAAAGGTGTAGAACGGTTCGGATTTCATGGACTTTCGTTGGAATCCATTCTGTATGAGTTGCAGCCTGTTCCAGCGAACTTCGTGGTGGCTCACTTAGGGAACGGATCGAGCGTAACTGCCATTCAACATGGCCAATCGATCGACACTACCATGGGCTTGACACCGGCGGGTGGATTGATGATGGGAACGCGCTGCGGCGATCTCGATCCGGGAGTTATGATCTTCCTGGTACGGCACGGGTTGGCCACAGCCGATGAGTTGGAAGACTTGGTGAACCGCAAATCGGGGCTTCTCGGCGTATCTGGCATGACAAACGACGTCCGCCAATTGCTCGAGGCGCGCTCTCACGAGCCACTGGCCGACCTGGCGTTGCGCATGTTCTGCCTGCGGGTGCGTAAGGCGATTGCCGCCATGGCGGCGGCTTTGGGAGGGCTGGATATGCTGGTCTTCACGGGCGGAATTGGCGAACACGCGGATCAACTGCGAAAAGAAATTTGCGAAAAGCTGTCATGGATCCAGCCGTTTGAGATGCGCGTTCTGCCGTCGGAAGAGGACTTGCAGATTGCGCGTATTGTGTTGTCGCAAGCTAAAGATTAATACCCAGACGACGGCCGACGGATGTGATGGTGTTGCGCGATTCTGTGACGCCTAGCAGTGCAGTCCCTGTGAAGTACAGCAGCCCGTAGACGGGTAGGGCCAAGCACGCGAGCAATTTGGGATGCGCAACGCCAACTCCCAACTTGATGAAGTAAGCGATAGCTGCCGATGAGATTGCCACCGACCATAGCCGAATCGTGAACGTCGGAGCAAGTGGAGTTTTGCCTATGCGCAGGCTGAGTGCATGACGGAGCAGCATAAACTCAATCCAGCCTGATACGCCCGCTGAAGCCGTTAAGCCTGCCACACCCCACTTCTGACCCAAGCCGAGCCAGTTTGGGAGCCACAACGCACAGACGAGACCGAGGATAGCTGTGAGAACCACACGAATGATGGCAAAACGAAGTGGACTTTTGGTGTCGAGCAAAGCGTAGAAGGCTGACGAATACAAGCGGCCCAGAGACGTGGCTAACAAACCGACCGAAGAACCTGCCAGAACAGCCCAGACCAGTTCGACGTCGGACCGGTGAAATTTGCCAGACTGATAGATGGCAGCGACGATAATATCGCCGAGCAGCAAAAACGCAACGGCCGATGGAATGATGAAGAATGCGATGCGTCGCAGACCGGCGGCCAGTCTTTTACGCAGGAATTCGGCGATTTCTTCCTGCGTGCCGGTAGCGCGCGAAAGGGCCGGCAATTCAGCGGCAGACACCGACATGCTAAATAAACTCACCGGCAAAATGGAAATGAACTGTCCGCACGCGAGTACGGAAACCGAACCCAGAGGTAGTTCGCTGGCAATCATCTGGTCGATCCAGCCGCTGATCTGCACGACGCCGCGGCTGAGAAATACCGGCCCGAAATTTCGCAAGACGGATCGCACATGTGGCGATTTAACATCGAGAACCGGTCGGAAGCCGGGAAGTAGTGTCAGTACATTCGGCAACTGCACGAGAAATTGCAGGAGACTTCCGAGCACCCAGCCCCAGGCGACATCGATCAGAAGACGTGATTCGGTTGCGCTTCGACCCGCCATAATCGTCACCAAAATAACGGCGAGACTCAGCACCACAGGAGCCAAATAGGACAACAAGAATTGGCGATGGCTGTTCAACACGCCAAGACACCACGCACTCATGACCAACAAACCGGTAGCTGGGAACAGGATACGAACCAGACGGATCACCAGCAGGCGCCGGTCGTCGTGAAAGCCGGGCACGATTACGTCAATGAACAGCGGAGTTGCCGTGACGCCGAGCAGGACGAGAACTGCGCAAACCAGACTCAGAATGCCAAACACAGCGGCGGCTAAGTGCTCAGCTTCTTTGTCCTCGCCTTGTGCTCGTAACTTCGCATACACAGTAACGAAGGAGGCGGAAAGAACGCCCTCCCCAAACAGGTTGCTCAGCAGGTTCGGTATCCGAATGGCGGAACGCAGGGCGTCCGCGAAGATCGATACACCGCCAAAATAGTGCGCAATTACGCGCTCACGCAGGAAACCGATGATTCGGCTGACTAGGATACCGACGGCGACGGTGGAAGAATCTCCTAGGGCGGGACGTTTCGAGGCGATTGGTACCTGGGTGGAAGTAGGCATGGTTAGGTCGGTTTGCCGCGGGCTTTCGGCAGACGGAAAAACAGGCGTATTTCTAAAAGGGATGCGAATGCGAACTTGCAAAGTGCAGGCTACTTCTCTTGAGGTTAACAATTGTTATGAAGTTATTCAGGGAAAGGCGGAGTCTAATTCACAATAGGAGATCTCGTTGAAACGGAAAACAGCGGTTTGGATGGCAACGACGGCTTTGGCCTTGCTTGGCGTTCATGGAATAAACGCGCAAACAGCGCAGCCGAAAACGGGCGCGCGCATGACGGCGCTCAAAGAGTTCAGCAAGACGCTCGAGGAACTTTCAACTCAAACGGGCCGGAGCGTCGTACAGATTTTCGTTCGCAGCTATGTAACGGCGGATGCCACGGATGAGACCACCGAGTTACTGAGCAAAGAGAGTAGCAGCGGCTCGGGCATCTTACTAAGCGCCGACGGTTACATTTTGACGAATGCGCATGTTGTGCGTGCCGCGCATGACGTCAAGGTGCAGCTGAATATACGCATGGAAAAGGAGGCGCGCCAACAGGGCGATCGTAGCTTCAATAGGCCGATTGACGGTAAGGTGGTTGGCATTGATCGTGACAGTGACTTGGCGGTAGTGAAGATTGAAAGGACAGGTTTGCCTTTTCTGAACTTCGGAGATTCCGACGAGCTAAGACAGGGTCAAATCGTGCTGGCACTGGGGAATCCCTTCGGCTTGGACGATTCGGTGAGCTTCGGCGTCGTGAGCGCAGTGGCGCGTCAAATCAAAGGCAACGATCCTATGGTCTATATCCAAACCGACGCGCCTATTAATCCTGGAAACAGTGGCGGACCTTTGCTCGATGCGGACGGGCACGTGGTCGGCGTCAACACTTTGATCTTTTCACAGTCAGGCGGCAGTGAAGGAATCGGATTTGCTATTCCCAGTAACATCGCTCGCGAAGTTTACTCTCAGCTGAAATCCAAAGGACACGTGCATCGCGCGCAGTTGGGAATTGTAGGTCAGACCATTACGCCGGACATGGCTGAAGGTCTTTCGTTGGAGACGGATCACGGCATTGTGATTTCCGATCTGGAGCCCGATGGCCCGGCGACTCGCGCGGGCTTGCAAACGGACGATATCATCACTGGCTTGAATGGCCATGAGATTACGAGTCTGCATCAAATGGAGGCCTACGTTTTTCGGCTGGCACCGGGCACCACGGTGAGATTGCGAATCCAACGCGGCACGGGCGAATTAAATCTGCCTGTCGTAACGGAAGAACAATCGGGTGGCGAACTCGATTCTCTTGCCGATCGAGTGGACCCAATCAAGAATGTGGTGCCAGAGTTAGGAATAGTGGGCATCGATATTAGCAAGGAAGTTTTGCAGTTGATACCGGAGTTGCGGCGTCCTGCAGGCGTAGTTGTTGCAGCGCGCAAAACAAATGCGCCCTATTCGGGTCCACTGCTGCAAACAGGCGATGTCATTTACGAAATCAACCGGCACGTAGTGAGCGGGGTCGACTCATTGCGCGCTGTCCTTGCTCGTATGAAGAGCGGCCAGTCGGTAGTGCTGCTGATAGAGCGCAGTGGACACTTGTTGTACGTTCCATTGCAGTTGGATTGAAAATAGTTGCGTGCTGCGCTTAACGCGCTAACGTATGTAGAGATGAGTCAAGGTCCTATTTCCAGTTTCATTCGGCATCATTACCGGCACTTTAATGCGGCGACGTTAGTGGAGGCCGCCGACGGATACATTGCACATTTGAACAAGGGCGGCCAGATGTTCCTTACCATGGCCGGCGCCATGAGTACGGCCGAACTGGGCGTTTCACTTGCAGAGATGATTCGCGCGGGAAAGGTACACAGCCTTTGTTGCACCGGCGCGAACTTAGAAGAAGATGTCTTCAACTTAGTCGCGCACGACTTCTATGAACGCGTGCCGCACTGGCGCGATCTGCGGCCGGAAGATGAACAGAAGCTGCTTGAGCGTCACATGAATCGCGTGACCGATACCTGCATTCCCGAAGAAGAAGCAATGCGGCGGATCGAAGGCGTGATTTTGAAGGAGTGGATGGCAGCCGATGCTAAAGGCGAATGCTTGTTTCCACACGAGTTTTTTTATCGGATTCTGCAGTCGCCCGATCTGGTGAAGAATTTTCAAATTGACAAGAAGGATAGCTGGCTTTACGCAGCGATGGAAAGGAAGTTGCCGATGTTTGTGCCGGGCTGGGAAGATTCAACCCTCGGCAACATGTACGCGGGCCATTGCATTTCGGGAGATGTGAAGAATGTGCACACGGTGCGTACGGGCATTGAGTACATGATGTCGCTGGCGGAATGGTATACGAACACCTCGAAGAAGTTGTCGATTGGATTTTTTCAAATCGGCGGCGGCATCGCGGGCGATTTTCCGATTTGCGTTGTGCCCATGTTGAGGCAGGATTTGGAGCGGGACGATACGCCGCTTTGGGGGTACTTCTGCCAAATTAGTGATTCGACGACGAGTTATGGATCTTATTCTGGTGCGATCCCGAACGAGAAGATTACTTGGGAAAAGTTGAGTGTCGATACGCCAAAGTTCGTAATCGAGTCGGATGCTTCGATCGTGGCGCCGCTCATTTTCGCGGCCGTTTTAGGGTGGTGAGCCTGCTATTTTAGGGAGTAACCAGTGACGCGGTGAGGTGGCAGAGTGGTCGAATGCGGCGGTCTCGAAAACCGTTGATGCTGCAAGGTATCCGTGAGTTCGAATCTCACCCTCACCGCCATTTAGAATGAGCAACTTACGCGATACTCAAGCCAAGAGCGTGCAATTCGGTCTCAGTTTTGCCTTTATTTCGCGAGGTCGTTCCACCTGTTTTCAATAACTTACGGCAGTGAGGGTGCTAGTGGGAATCTCACCTCAAAAAACGGGCACTCGGCGCGGGGAAGTAATGTGGGAATCGACGAAGCCCAGTCCAACTGCAACGGTTTCGAGCACTTCAATCGTGTTGGGAGTCGGACTTATGCCTGTAAGCGGAAGCTGGCAATTTGAGATTTCGGCGTTCCTTAGCGTTGTCGTCGGATTAACAGGGAGAACCCCGACGAGGTCAGCCGGTAAAGGATGAGTGGGAGGAGCCAGCAAGCGTGGTTGCTCTCGGCGAACACTTGCTCGACGGTGCGAGCGTCGTCTCCCGGCCACGGACGCTGGTGCGCCACTTGACCGCGCCACTGCTGCGTTTGCCGGTTGCACTCGGCCAGCGTGGTGAAGGAGCGTCCCGCAAAGAAGGATTCGCGTGCGCAGCGAATCGCGCGCTCGACGCGTCCTTTCTGATTACCCGCGCGCACCTAGCAGGGACGCGCGACGAAGTGATAGTGAGCGCACAACTCAAGCAAGCGCGGGTTCAAGTGAATTTCACTACCCCGGAATTCCAACGCAGCACTGCGGAGATTGTCGTAGACGATCACGCGCGGCTCGGCCGCCCAACTCTAAAAGGCATGCACGTGGCAGCGCAGAAAGTTTTCCATGGTCTGATTGAAGAAGAACTCCAGATTGAGCGCGCGTGACGAGGACAAGGTGATGACGAAGCAGGATAGGTTACGGCGAGCGCGACCGACAGCCATCTGGCCGAAGTGCGCCCAGTCCACTTGCGCCTGCTCGGCGGGAAAGGTGTGCAAGCGGAGGAACGGCTCTCTTTCGCGTGGCAGCAACTGAGCCACCACCGTTCGCCGCAAGTGTACCACGCTGCCGGTATAGCCGCGCTCGCGGATCATCTGGTACAAGCGTGTCGCGCACCGTGGATACTGGTCCAATGTCTGGCGAACAAAATCCATGTAAGGGTCGGTGAGACTGGGACGTAGGGCTTGGCTACTGTGAAAACGCTCTGCTTCGATTCGATGGCATTCCGAACCGCATCGGGGTGATAGGCCGCCTTCCCCCGCCCATCTCGACGGCCATATTCGTCGAAGATCGCCGACAAGTCGCCCACCACTTCCGCCACCACACGCGTCAGATGCGACTCCCGTAGCCAATCCTCCCGCGACGGTGGCAAAAGATGCGGCTGCGAAAGTGTGCAGGTCAGGAAGCATTTCGCCGTAAAACAATTCTACCCAAAGTTGTTTGTATGGACAATTACTTTATATCGATGCTACCTCCGACAGGCTCGACCGAGTACCTTGGTTCTGTTGGTTCCTTGCTCGAGCCATTGCGCAACCCAGACTTTGTGCCGCCCACGTTTGCGAAATCGATTTTGACGCATGAGTTCTCTTTCTTGCGCTCAAGGACAAAGCATTCTGAAACATTTGCATGCCAGCTTGCTTTGTTCCTTTCTGTCTCATGTCTTCTGAAACGTACGCCGCGCCAGCGGGCCTTCGTGACAGAAAAAATGCATTTTGGGAAAAATATCAGCAAAAACTATGCGCGCAATCTTGCGGTCTTTGAATGCCCCCCCATGTTAAGCTCCTGATTTTAATTGCCTTTGAGGGTGCCGAGCAGTGCCAGAGGTCACTGCAGATCGAGTTTCAAACACTCCGCTTGGTTCGAAAAGACACTTTTGGCCCCACCGCGCTTGGGAATCGGGTTTTCAAATGCAATCAGCCTTGGATGGTTGATGCGAGACCCAATGGCAGCATGCTGTCTTTCGCAGGGTCGACGTGATTCAGGTCCGCAAATGTTGGGAGATCTTCGGTTGTGCTTTTAGCGCCTAATATGGAAACTGCCGCGCAGGTGTAATCGATGACTTGGTACCGTTCAAGTTGCAAAACACAAGCGCTAGTGCTTACCGGCAATCCCAGCAGAAAACGTAACACAAAACAAAAACGGGGCAGTCGCGGAAGATTTAACACATTCTGCAACTCGAGCGGCAGCCCGAAAGACCGTTCGCCTTCCTGACTTTGGACGGACCGGTCGCTGGCGTTACAGGTCCTCTGCATCGATAGTGTACTGACACAAATGAACAAAGCGTCTGTACTCAGATCTTCTGCGTCGAGCGATTGGATAGCATCTGCAACCACATTTTCGGCCGTTTCCATGTCTCCAGAAATGAGCAAAGCCACGGAGACAGCTTTGCAAATGATTCTTTGAAGATGAGATTCCGCCATGATTGCTCCCAAATTTCCTGAGTCCTGCTGTTGTCCTGATGCCCTCATGATCCAAAGTACGTTAATTTTGATCGTGTAGCTTGCATATTGGTGCGAGCTTTAATCAATCGTGCGATCAAACTGCAACTGTTCGTTTAGTTGCGCGAACTTTGTTTGCCATTTCGGCGTCCACGTTAGAGTAGCTAGGAGCGCAAATTGCTAGCCGCAAACTCTAGGGGGTAAATTATGAAATCAACCCTACAATCCGGGATCGTGGTACAAAAAAGCAACCACTCAGTGGACGTGACTATTCAAAAGCTCAGGGACCTTCTCGAAACTCGCGGAATTAAACTTTTTGCGTTGGTAGATCACAGTGGAGAAGCCGAACAGGTAGGATTGCACATGAATCCAACAAAGCTGTTGATCTTCGGAAATCCGAAAGCGGGCACGCCAATCATGGTCGCCACACCGACGGCGGCAATTGATCTGCCCCTAAAGATCTTAGTTTCCGCGGACAACGAGAGCGTCGTTTGGATCTGCTACAACAGCTCAGAGTACCTTCACCACAGGCATGGCTTCCCGGAAGGACTTCTCGGGAGCCTTGCCGTGGTAGAAAAACTAGCCGAAAGTGCCGGAGAATAATTATCCATGGCGCAGACCTACGCAAACCATCTCCTACTTCAATGCGGCCTCGGGGTGAATCATATCTCGCGCATATGCGAGGCCAATCCCGTACCCTCCGCCGTTTGCTTCGACGATTGCGCGAGCGCCAGCATATGTTTCGTGCCGGGTCCAATCGCGCTGAAATTCAAGGAGGATTTGTATCCAACTCGTCATTTGTGCACCGGCCGCTTCCATCCGCCGGCGCTAAGTCATGACTAATCGAAGTGAGACCACCACAAGCGTCACCAACAACGAATACATCAAATCCATCCCTTAGCGCCGACAGAACTGGAAATGAAACGCAAGCTTCGGTCAGTAGACCGGCCACGATGACCCGCTTGCGACCGCTCGCGATCAATGCCAGGTGAGCAGCCTCATCTTCCCAAACATTCATATTTCGGCGCTCGATTGGCTTCACTGTTGGCATAACTGCTTGCAGCGAAGGTAGCAACGGCCCGCTGTAGACTTTTGACGCAGACGTCGACGCAATGATCGGAACATTAAATGTGACTGCAGTTCGTGCCAAGGCGATGGCATTATTGAGCACAGCCTGGCGACCGATCGATTCGACGCCGAAGGCGAGACCGGCTTGATAGTCGACGAACAGACAGACGCAATCGGCGGGCTGCAATAACAAGTTGGATTCTTTCATTTTGGCAATCCCCTTTCTTGAAAACACTAGATAAAAACAAGATGCCGGACTACTGGTTCGTTCTGAAAACAGTTGCGCACCCGGTCCTCGATTTGCTGGTCGGCGCACACGGCGCGATCGTGCTGGCGAAGATGCTCAGCCCAGGAACTCACTATGAACGTTTCGAGATAGCGACCCGGCATTTCTGCGTCCCGACATACGCCCCATCGCACGGCTCCGTCGCGACGTCGCAATCGTCCATATTGGCCAATCGCACTAATGAACTCGGATGAAGCACCTGGCTGGAGCTGATATTCAACTGTGACAAGCACCGGTCGGCCCGTATCTGTGTCGACATCGACCGCAGACGGCAGACGCCAATGATTCCACGGCGTTAAATCGATGCTTCGGTCCGAAAGGCGGAAAAACAAGCCTAAAACGGTGGAGGCGATCGTGCCCACACCAGCGTAGACGAGCGCGTTACTTAAACCTACGTGTACGGCAACAGTCCCCCAGGCGGCGCTTCCCAGAGCAACAGCGCCTTGGAACACCAACATTGTGATCGCGAGTGCGCGCGCCCTCACCCAATCGGGGGCTTGGTTCAAGACCTGCACGTTGAAAAGAGAGATAAAGAAGATCCAAGCCGAGCCGCATATCAGCAGGACAATGGTTAAGGGGTAGAGACGATGAAATAATCCGGCGGCAACGGTAGCAACTCCGAAGACTCCTATCCCGACTGAAATGATGGCATCTATCGACCAACGAGATCTGACGGCGGGCATCAAGAGAGCACCAAGGACCGCGCCGCATCCAAAAACGCCGAGCAAGGCGCCATAGCCAAGAGCGCCGCCGTTAGCGCGATGAGCGACGGAAGGAAGCAGGGCAAGCAATCCACTGGCAAAGAACATAGTTGCACCCACACGGAGCAGCACAGCACGAATAACCGGCGAGTAGCGGATAAATCGGACGGCAGCGACGGTGGCACCGGCCACAGTTTCCGGCGGTGTGGAGCGGCTGATGACCGCCCTCCGCCAACGAGCTACAACAACGATGACTCCAAAAAATGAGATGAGGTTGATCAAGAAGCTACTACCCACGCCGACGATGGCGATCAGCACGCCGCCAAGTGCAGGCCCGACGGCGCGGGCAAAATTGAATTCGATTCCGTTGAGCGCGGATGCGGCCGCGAGATCTTCCTTCTGAACCAGTTCCGGCAAGACCGCCCGCCAGGTGGGCGCTTCGAATGCGTCGCCAGCCGATAAGGCAAACGTCAAGACGAGTAACAACGCTGGCGACATCTTACCGGCGAGGGTGATCGCAGTGAGGACGAAAGCGATGGAAACCATCCAAATTTCGGAGTAAAGTATAACTTTGCGGCGATCGAAAATATCACCTATTGCGCCGGCCGGCAACGCGAGAACAAAGAACGGGAGCGCTGCAGCGGTCTGAATGAGCGCAACGAATAAAGGCCCGCCATTCAACGAGACCATTAACCAAGCTGCGCCGACTGATTGCATGAATGTGCCGACGTCAGAAACGACATTAGCCATGAGCAAATTACGGAAAATGGACGACTGCAAGGGGCGCCAGAGTCCGGCTGAACTGCTTGGAGCGGCTGCCATTATAGAACCTTAGCTGAAACCCAATCCACGGATGCCAGCCACTTTTGGGTCACGGCAATGTCATCGTCTCCGAGTTCATGACCTCCCTGATGCCAGTGAACGTGCACAGAAGCGCCAGCTGCCTGAAGGATGTCGGACAACCTGATCGTTTCGGCTTGGGGCACTATCGGATCACCCTGCCCGCCCGCGAGCAAAACTTTGACATCGGCTAGGTCGGGCCAGCTACGAGGGACGAACGGCACCATCGCCCGAAATCAGGGCAGCCCCGGCGAGCACTTTAGGGTGCAGCAGCATCAGCGCCGCGGCTATATTTGCGCCATTTGAGTAACCAACAGCGACCAGTTCGCCCGTTATGGCGTACTCGCGCCTCGCGTGCTGGATGAATTGTGCAAGCTCGTTGGCGCGGAATTTCAGATCGGCAACGTCGAACACTCCTCCCGCAAATCGCCGAAAAAATCTCGGCATGCCGTTTTCTAATACTTTCCCTCTCGGACTGAGGATACCCGCGCCCGGGAACAAAGTTTGGCCCAATGGGAGGAGGTCCTCTTCATTACCGCCGGTACCATGGAGCAGCAGAAGAGTGATTCGCGGCAGCGCCCCGCCAGATGATACGAAACGGTGGATGAACCCAAGGTTGGTGTTCATGAGTGCAGCTCAATTCCGGCGGGCAAGCGGAGTGGAGGCAAAGCCGCCTGCAACTGCCGGCGCGAAGATTCCAGCCAAGGTGGAAGAACGAGATTCGACCCGAGTTCGTCAAGCGTTTCATCTACCGAAAACCCCGGTGGATCAGTAGCGATCTCGAAGAGAATTCCACCGGGTTCGCGGAAGTAGATGGAATGGAAATATTCCGATCCATGACTGGAGAACTGCTGTATCCGTCCTCTCTGATCCTGTCGAGCCATTCAAGCTGCTCCTGGTCGTTCGATGTGCGCCAGGCGATGTGATGAACGGCGCCGACTAGAACGCTGCCTGGCCTTTGATCCGGCGCGCGAAGCACATCGATCAATGCACCGGCTTCGCCATGTCCTACTGAATACCGGAACCGATCCGCGTGTTCATTGATCAAGTTGAAGCCAAGTGTTTCGGTCAACATCGTGTGTGTTAGCTGGTGATTGTGTTCGGAGAGAGTGGCGCTGTGAAGTCCATGAATGGCGTAGTTCAGCGGGATGGCACCATCTTTGTGGACTCTTGCACTGTCTAGTTCTGCCGTTGATACCAATTCAATCATCATTCCGTCGGGATCTCTGAATAGAAGAAAGCTGTCATCAAATCGTTGGTATGGACCTTGTACGGAAACGCCTCGCAGCGTGAGCCTATCTCTCCAGTAATCAATTGCCGTTAAGGGAATGGCAAACGCCGTGTGAGTAACCTGACCGACGCCATGCCGCCCCTTGGGAGCATGAGGCCACGGGAAGAAGAGTAAGAATTGTTCCCGGATGTCCCGCTCCATCTCCGTAATAAAGGTGATAGGTGCCCGGGTCGTCAAAATTGACCGTCACTTTGATTAAGCGCAACCCTAAAAGCCCCGAGTAGAAATCGATGTTGGACTGAGGATCGCCTGCTATTGCCGTTATGTGATGTATTCCAAGAACTTTCATGCTCATAACCATCCCTCTAGAACTTGTAGCCGACCTGTGCGGCGGCATAATTGAGATTTCGACCCGGCATCGTATCTTTTAAGAAGTTTCCGGCAAAGAAGATTCCATAGTCAGCCTGAAACCACAGATGACGATCAGCCTGCCACCTGACTTCGATACCCGGCCGATGGCCGACGAATCTCGCGTCACTGTCGCCGGCCTTGCGAATGAGAAACCCTGGCACGGCGTAAACTCCATCGAGAAGACTTTCCACGCCACTGCAGAACCCAGTCTGTGGAGATAGTTACTCCATGGGGCATCTGCGTCTGGACGCGAGGGTGGACATCTATGAAGTTCACTGGGCCCGGGCCAGTGCTGGCGATCACACCAAAGTAGTTGCCGATGGGGTAAATAGGATTGAAGGTCCCCAAAGAGTGGCTTTTGGGATTATCGCCGCTAGAGATATCAGCCTTCATGCTGAAACGCGGCTTTAGACGGGCGTTTGCGAAGCTATATCCTGTATCCGATGCAACGGTCCAAGCCCGAATGCCTGCCGCGCCGAAACTGCCGAACTGCCAGGCAGCCTCGTCATCGAAGTCCCATCCGCTCCGCTGTGGCGAGGCAAGACGCCACAGCCGAACGCCCATGCTCTGCCGAACCTCACGCGCCGTTCCTCGGTCGAACGTTGCCTGCCTCCGATCCTGCCCCAGATAGTAAAAATCGACTGATATGACTTTCGTCAATGGGCGGGTGGAATAAATGCCCCAAAATGCAGTGTTGTGATCGGGAGCGTTGTCGAAGAAACCAGGTTTGTCGAGATCGGGGCGCACGGCGAAAACGTCAACGGACCAAGCACCGAACTTGCTTCTAACCTTCGCGCCGTCGAAACTCTGGCGGACATTTGGCCCTTCGCGGACGGAAACAAGACGGCCGGAACCGTAATTTAATTCCTGCCTGCCAACCCGGAATTTCCACCAATTTTGATCTCCTGAAGTGCCAAACTCCAGAAAGGCAGCCAAGAAGTCCAGCTTCTTCTCGTCAATCGGCCTGGGCCGCCCGCTCTGAACAATTCGAGACCGCTCTTGAGCTGAACGAATGTCCTGAAATACCTACCGTAGCGTGTGTCGACATGCAGCATGTAGCGCTGCAGCAGATATCCATTCATGAGTGGTTGTTGGCCCCAGTTATCGTTCCCTATACGTTCCCACTCTTCGCGAACTTCTCCGCCGATAGTCAGATACCAGGTATTTACTTGTCGCGACGAAGCCTGATGTACTTCAGCGAGTCCCATGAATCTAGATGTAAGGCGGGATCTGCGAGGAAACCCCAGTCTTCGTTCTCACGGAGCAGTTTGTAACTACGGTATTCCTTGGGTAATCCACGGGTCGATGGACTCCCCAGGCGATTGGAGCGCAGCACTCAATAGTATGAAAGCGATCCCGGTTTTATCGTCATTCGCATGCGTCTCCAGCCTGGTTGATAGCCCTCGCCTCCAGGGCCAGAATACGAGAATTCGCCTTCGTGCTTCTTACATAAAAGTGTGCAGTTTGCGAAATGCTGCTGATACCTCAGAGAAGCCGCAAAAGGATGCGAAGTGCAAATGTTACGGCGGCGAAGGCCACAATCGAGAAACAGTAGATTGCGGCAAACCAGAATGCCCGGCGGTGTTTCAGATTCATAACTCCCAACCATTTTCTGGTGTCTTGCCTCGAAATACCCAATAGGCGTATGCTGAATAGGTCAACACAATTGGTGTTACAACGGCTGCACCGATGAGAAAGAACACTTGGCTGAGACGTGAGGCAGAAGCGTCCCACAGAGATAGCCGGAACGGAATTATGTTTGGAAAGATCAAGATGACTATTCCTACGATTCCGAGGGCGACCATCGCCAACCCTGCCACAAACGGCTGGAGTTCCAAACGCTTAGCGATACCGTCGAAAAGAACAACAGCGGCCATCGCCATCAACACCACAATACCGGCTAAACTCGACGAATGCGTTTCCCAGGCCATCCGCACTTCGGGTCGTATGCGCGCAGCCGTGAGGCACCCAATTCCGAAGAGGATCAAGAAAGCAGGTAGCGTAAAACGCAAGGTCTGTTCGGCGAAAGAACGAGTGAGTTTGGCAGTCTTCAAGTTCAGCCAGCAAGCCCCCAGCACTACATATGCGGCAAGAACATCAACCGCACAAAGAAGTGGGAAAGGACGCCAGCAGTCGAAAACAGTACCGCTAAAGGAATCGGCGTGAATCGGAACTCCTTGAATTAATCCGCCGAGAATCAAACCTTGCATACAGGCGGCAACAATGGACGCCACGCCGAAGACCGCGTCCCAGAAGTGGCGGTAGCGCTTGATTTGAACTCGAAACTCGAAGGACACTCCACGCAGGCCTAGAGCCAGGACCATAATGGTAAACGGAACGTAAAAAGCCGGCATAAGAATGCCATAAGCGATGGGAAAGGCGGCAAGCAGGGTGACGCCCGTCATAACCAACCATGTCTCGTTGCCATCCCAGGTTGGCGTAATCGAGTCAACCATCTGGTTGCGCAATGATTCGTTCGGCTCTAACAACAATAGCGCGCCAACGCCCAAGTCAAAACCGTCGAGCAATACGTATAGCGTTATGGAAAATGCCGCGAAGAACGCGGAAAGAAGGGGGAGATCCATGCCTCAATCTCCCACGCCCACACTGACCTTCGCGCTATCGAGAACCTGCGGACGCAACGCGTTCTTGAGCGAGCCGGAAGCCTCTGCATAATCTGGGACTTTTTCCGGGCCGCGACGGATCATACGAACGGCGAAGACGAGGAAAACCGTCATGAAGAAGAGATAGATACAAATGAAAGCAATTAGCGTTGAGAGCAAAGTACCTGCCGGTACCGGAGAAACGGCATCGAGAGTGCGGAGTAATCCATAGATGACCCACGGCTGCCGACCAGTTTCCGCAAGATACCATCCCCCTAAAGTGGCAACGATTCCCGATGGTGTCATAACGACAAGCCATCGCAGGAACCAAGGGGCTGTAAAGAGTCGGCCGCGCCATCGAAGCCAGAGCGCGGCGACACTCACCGAGAACATCAGGATTGCGATAACGTACATGACGCGAAAGCTATAGAAGACCATGCCCATCATGGGCTGACGATCACGAGGCGTGTTCCTCAATCCCGTGACGCGGCCATCAACGCTATGTGTAAGCCAGATGCTGCCAAGGTATGGGGTGCCCAAGGCAACTCGATTACGCTGGTTCGCTTGATCAGGAAGAATGATCCAATAGTAGGGTGCCGGTGACGAGGAACGTTCTTCCCAGAAGCCTTCGGCGGCTTGCATTTTCGCGGGTTGGTATTTTAGCATCGTGCCGTAAAGGATGTCCCCTATGAAAACCTGAAGGGAGATGAGGACAGAGGCAAATGCCATGCCAATCGACACTGTCTTGCGAGCAAACGCAATGTGTTTGCCCCGCAACAGATACCAGGCGCCCACTCCCGCAACCAGGAAAGAGGCCGTTAGGTAAGCCGCCAAGATCATGTGTGGCAGGCGTTGCAACCACGATGGGTTTACCAATACTTTGAGCCAGTTTGTCACGACCAACCGTCCGTTTTGCATCAT
>CAVVLT010000015.1:0-67823 GCA_963749105.1 Bryobacterales bacterium
TGTACGTCGAGCAGGAGGTCGGCGAGGTCGGCTGGGCCGGAGGGCAACGTGAATTGGAAGCGGCTGGTGAAGAGGAGGCGGGACTCGGTGGCGGCGTCGTTGAAGGCGCGGATGACGGCGGAGATGGAGGCGACGAAATGGGCTTTGAGGGTGTGGCGGCCGGAGGGATTTTCGTCGAGCGCTTTTTCGAAATCGTCGATGATCAGCAGCACGGGGCGGGTGGTGAAGCGGCCGTCGAGATCTTTGCGTTGCTGATCGCATGGACCTTCGAGGAGTTCAGTGAGGGCGGGCAGGAGATTTTGCCGATTAGCTTGGACTTCGGGGAGCCAGCGGTTGACGATATCGGTTACAGCGGCGGTGGCGAGGCGGTCGCGAAAGGCGGCGAGGATGGCGAGCGCGTCGTAAAGGCCGAACACGAGAATGAGTTCGTGAGTGGGTTCGAGGCGGCGCGCGACGCGGGCGGCGAGACTGGATTTGCCTTGACGGCCGATGCCATGGATGAAGACACCGGCGTGACGGGTGCTGGTGTCAGCACGGAATTCGCGGAGAATGGCCTGGATTTCGCGGCGGCGGCCGACAAATTCGGACTTCGCTGGCGACGGGCACTTGGCCTTTGGTATCGAGAAAGGCTTTCGGGGCTTTGCCGAGGCCGAGGAGGCGGCGGGGTCCGGAAGCGGTGGCGAGTGAGCCTCCGCCGTTGGGACTCAGGTAGAGGCGGGCGAGGTGCCAGTCTTGAGAGTTGTGCGGTTCGAGGGAGCGATTGAGATCGAAGCGGGCGCGGGCGAGAGCGTCGGCTAGATTTTCACCGGCGGTGAGGCGGCGGTATAGGTGGGCGGCGAAGAGGGTGGCTTCGTTATCGAGAACCGGAGCAGCCCAGCCGAGGACAGCAGGGGCGCCGGAGCGAACCAAAGAGCGGGCGAGGGAATCGAGGATGGGGTTGGCCTCGGCGGTTTCGCAGGCAGAAAGGAAAACGAGGCGGGTAGGGGCGGCGAGTTCGCTGACGAGCTGGTGGGCGTGGGTGAACGCGACATCGCCTATATCGTTTTCGAGAAGGAGGCAGGGGTCGGGCTGGAGGGCGCCGTGACAGGAGATTTGGACGATGTCGGGTTTTTCGCGGGCGATGCAGGCGGAGAGGAGGTTGAGTTGGCCGCTTTCTTCGACGATGAGGTCGAGGCCGAGGTTCTTGGTCGCATTGAGGATGGAGGCTTCTTCGGCTTCGTAGTTGAGGTTGTCGGCACCGCGTGGGGCTGCGGCCATGAAGACGACGCTGAGGCGGGAGGGTGAGGGAGGCGGGACAGCGGCGCGCGCGCCGATGCGGCGGATGGGGCAGAAAAGGACTTCATTGAGGGACCAATGCTGGCCGTCGCGGTGGGCGAGAAGTTCCCAGGGGGCGTTGAGGAAGGTGCGGGCTTCGGCGGTGTCGTCTTTGGAGGTGGCAAAAAGGATGTGGAGGGGCGTGGGGGCCGTTTCGCTAAGGCGCTTGAGGAACTGGGTGGGGCCGTTGAGCCAGGAGAAGAGTTCGCGGCCGAGGGTGAGGAGTTCGGCAGGAGCGGTGGGCGTGCGGGCGCGGGCAATTTTCTGGTAGCGGGTGGAAAAGGCGGCGAGGGATTGGTAGTCGGCGGGGGTGAGGGGGCGGTCGTCGGAGAGGTTGGCAGCGGGACAGCGGAGTTCGAGACCGTGGTATTCGAGGGTGATGGTGGCGTGCGCGTTAAAGGCCGGAATAGGCTCCGAGTGGGGTCGCATAAGCGAAGGTACTTGGAGGTAATAGTACGACCCGAAAGGTAAGGCTAGGCAAGGGGCTGCTCCCTTTGAGGGCGGCGCACGGCGCCACTCTACTAGCGGCGGAAGACCATGGGCGTAACGGAGATCTGGATATCGCTGCTGATCGGCTGCGAGTCTGTCATCACGCTTGGGATATCGGGCACCTCAATGTTTTGATGTTGCAGCGACGAGGCATCGCCCTGCACCGAGTGCAAGTCGCTGCGAAAGGCGTAATCGGTGATGCGGCCGTTGCCGTCCAGGCTCATATTGAGCACGATCGACGAGCGCAATTCCACGGGGACAAGATTCGCGTCAATGTGATTACTCGAATAGATCAGCGGTACTTCATAAGCCAAGCCGCGCGTAGTGTTGCCGATGGTGAAGGCTAAGGCGCCAAAGAGCAACAGAGCCGAACACAAACCGCCAGTGGCAGGAATCGTGAGCGGCCGCATGAGTTGCTGCATGCGGAATTTCCAGTCGTTCCAGAGAAGGCGGAGACGAGAGCCGTCCGCTTCGAGAATGAGCTTACGTTCTTGAGAAGCGATGATACGCAATCTGGTACGCAGGCTGCGCGGTGATTTTGGCTTGGACAGTTGCTGCAAGCTGGAACGCACTGCGCCCAGATCGTGCAAACGCAAGTCACAATTTGCGCAACGACGCAAGTGTGCTTCAACGCGAGCCAGTTCAGGACCGCGGAGACGACCGTCGACATAAGCGGTGGTTCGGCGATTAACGCTCCAACAAGTCATGGACGTTCCATTCTTTGAGTCATTGTTCTACGCCATTGCCTCAGCGAAACCTTGATCGGGCCGCTGCGTAAGTTCGCGGCGCAAAGCTTCTCGACCACGTAAAATTCGAGACTTTACGGTACCTAAGGAGACTTGCAGAATGTCTGCGATCTCCTCATAACTTAAATTCTGCACATCGCGCAAAACAACAGCGGTACAAAACACCGGATTGATTTTGGTAAGAGCGCGTTCAATCAGCGTTCGGGCCTCGTTGTCGACGGCCTGTTCAAAGGGCGAACGGCCAGGATCGGGCGTAAGGTCGAGACAGTTCGGATGCTCGGGGCCGTGCTCTTCCATCGGTACTTCCATGCGGCAGTGGCGGGCGAACCAGCGGCGGTGATTGTAAGCCTCATGAACGGCGATCCGGTAGATCCAAGTGCGCAGGCTGCTTCGTTCGCGGAAGGTGGACACACCTCGAAAGACTTTAAGAAACACCTCCTGTACCACATCGCTGGCGTCGGACTGATTGCCAAGCAGCCGGTAAACCATGCCGAAGACTTGCTGCTCATAGCGTTCTATGAGCTCTTCGTAGGCGCCTTCAATGCCAGATCTTAATCCACGAAGGATTCGGGCGTCTTCCTCTGAAATGCCTGTTTGGGCACCGGCCAGGATGGAAAGCTTTCCCGAGTTTGTTAAAAACGGATGCGCCATTTGATTAAGATTCTACCGCTAGTGAGCCAGCAAGGGCCAGTTAATCCAGCAAGGGCCGGTTAATAAAGATAGACACCGGCAGATAGGGAGAAGTTCCAGTGAATTGGCTGAGTTGCCCTAACGGGCATTACACACTTGTTTGTAGTAGGCCTCATAGCGAGGGATGAGTAGGTCAGTGCAAAAACGCCTTTGAGCGGTGGCCCGAGCGGCAGCGGCGAGGCGGTCATGCAGAGCGCTGTCCGTGAGAAGGCTGGTGAGTCGGGCCGCTTGGGCGTCGGTGTCGCCCACTGGTTCCATGTAGCCGTCGACGCCGTGGGTGATCAAATCGGGCACGCCGCCGGTGAGCGTTGCCACGGGAGGAACACCGCAAGCCATAGCTTCGAGAGCCGCCAGGCCAAAGGCTTCAGTTTCACTAGGCAGGTGAAGCGCGTGCATGCGCGGGATGAGACGCTCCATGTGGTCCTGTTTACCCAGGAAACGAACGTGATCGGCCACATTTAGATCGCGCGCGAGTTGTTCGGCGGGTCCGCGATCGGGACCATCGCCGGCCATGATGAGTTCAGCATCGACGTGCTGGCGGACTTTGGCGAAGGCAAGGATGCAATCGTTGACACGCTTGACAGGACGGAAGTTGGAGATGTGTAAGATACGTTTGCGGCCTTTTGCGCGGGCGTCGGGGTCGGGGTGGTAGAGGTCGCAGTTAACAAAGTTGTGGATGACTTCGATGGGCTGGGTGATGCCGAAGAAGTCTTCGGTTCGTTGGCGCATGAATTCGCTGATAGTGGTGACGCCGTTGGAACGTTCGATGGAGAACTTAGTAATAGGGAAATAGGAACGGTCGGTTCCGACAAGAGTGATGTCCGTGCCGTGAAGGGTGGTGATGAAGGGGAGATAGCGGGAGGTGGTCATCTGCTGGGCGAGGAGAGCCGAAATGGAGTGCGGGATGGCGTAGTGAACGTGGAGGAGGTCTAGACTTTGGCGTTCCGCGACTTCGTACATGCGCGAAGCGAGGGCGAGCGAGTAAGGCGGGTAGACGAAGAGCGGGTAGTTGGAGACTTCGACTTCATGATAGTAGATGTTGGGTGTATCAGGGTCGAGGCGGATGGGATTGGCATAGCTGATGAAATGGACTTCGTGTCCGCGCAGGGCGAGTTCCATGCCGAGTTCGGTGGCGACGATGCCGCTGCCGCCGTACGTCGGATAACAGGTGATGCCGATACGCATAGCTTCAGTATGCATGGGAAGATAGGAGCAGGAATTGCTATGCAATTGAAAGTTCCCGCAGATTTGGAAACACTGATCAACAAACGGCTGTCGAGCGGCAGCTATAACAGTGTAGAAGACGTTTTAAGGCACGCCCACGCCAATCGATTGGGACAATCCACCTTGCAATCTCAGAACTGCAGGTTGGCAGCAACCCCTTTCTTGGGCTGCTTTCTTGATGCTCGACTTAAATGTGCAAAGGCGTGTTTTGACAATAACCTTGATCTCGCGACGGAATACGCCAGTGGGTGGTCGTCCAGCCATGTTCAGAATCTCACCCAGCCCGCAGACGACAGCGTCAGTTTGATCGAATCAATCGGTCGCCGGTCGTGGCGGCTCTGATAGCCACCGATGTTGTAGCTTACCCCGAACGCCGCTACAGACGACTGGCCGTTGCCGCATTCCAATCCAAGCGGTACATAGAATCAAACGAAAGCATTTATAACGATGACGGTTGCTAGGCACCAACCGGCGCCTAAATCTACGGGGCGCGGCCGTGAGTTCCGCTTTCGAGTTCATACTGGTGACGACCCAATCATTGATGCGAACCGTGATGGCCGTGTTGCTCGATGGAACGGCTTGCCTACGCGGGCAGTCGGGATGCTTGCGCGCTAAATTGCGATCGGTGTCCATTATCCGATTGGTACAGGCTCCGGCACGCAGCCAAGTCGCAATTGAGAGGTTTCAACCTCCACGGCTATGCCTCTCGTATGACCGACGACCAAAACATCCGCCACAATCGCTGTTCCACGGATTCAACACAACAACCTGATTTACGTAATCAGCACGAGCGAATTGGTGGAAGAACTGAGATTATGTCTGTCCCGAATTCAAATTCCCGCCAACTGTCTAGTATGTCCGTCGGATGCGCACTGCAGACAAACCTGCGAAAGGTCGCTAGTTGTCGTTTGTCTTCAATCTAACAGGGCTAGAAACTAGACATTCGAAACCTCGGTTCATCGCCCACGAATCGGCTTCGGCCTTGCGGCGCAGTTCACACACGCCCCAGGAAAAAATAAGCCAGCGCAAACAGGACATACACTCCTATTAGTAGGAGTCCTTCATACCAGGTCGTCTCGCCATCGGCGACAATGAACCGCACAATGAAAGCCGCGCTGGCAATCGCGAACAGGTCGAGCGGTCTGGTGAAGACCAGGTTCATTGGGTGACCAATGGCCCAGGACACCAGCACAAGCACGGGCGCGACAACCAGCGCGATCTGAATGGCCGAACCCAGGCAGATACCGAGCACGATATCCATTTTGCCGGCGCGGGCAAACGGCACCGCTACGAACAGATCGGCTACGGTGCCGATCAGCGCCAGCACTACTACGCCGATGAAGACAGGGGAGAGGTGGAACTGCGACGCCGTCTCGGCCAGTCGCGCCGTGACAACGTCCGCTTCGAACGCAATCCCGATCGTGCCCACGAGCATTAACGCTAGCCCCGCTGGCAGACTCCACTGGGGCGTGCCGCCCTCGCCGCCGCTCTCGAGTACGCTCCGGTGGCTCAACAGGACATAGACTAACTCGGCCCCGTAAAGCAGCAGCAGCACCACCGAGACGCTCAGGCTCAGACCCTCGTCCAGCCTGGACAAGTTCGCCCCCGGCGACATCTGCCGCTCGGTCTCATGGAAGACAGCCGGCAACAGGAAAGCCACGGCCAGCAACATCATCATCGTGGACAGCAGCCCGACGTGATCCTGGCTGAATACTTGCCGCTCCTGCCGCAGGCCGCCCACCAGCGCTGCAATACCAAGGAACAGCAGCGACGTACCAATGATCGAGCCGGTGATCTGCGCCTGCACCACCTGAGTCTGTGCGGTCGACAACACGAATAGTGCCAGGACTAGCTCGGCGGCATTGCCAAAGGTAACATTCAGCAAGCTGCCGATGATTCCGCCGACATGCGCCGCTACTTGGTCGGTCCCGCGCCGCACCCAGTCGGCTAGCAGCCCGATGGCGACCACGCCGGAGAGGAACACCCATGACGGCGGAACACGGGGAATATGGTTAAGGACGAGAGACAGGGGGACGAAGAGCAGCGGAGCGTACCTCCGCAAATTGGTGCCGAATTCCTGCATGATCGGATCTCCTGTAGGCGGCGCGGCGGACTATTCAGAATTGCGTGATGTGCACAGGATATCCCGGCGCAGTGAGTGGTTTGGCTGAGTTTAAACACAGGCACTAACAAATCGTGCTTTTCGAAAGATTCACTATTCTAGCCGATCATCCGCCAGCCCTCATTGCCCTGGGAGCCAGCTCGGCTGAAGGTGCCTCGCCGATCTGGAGAGATTGACGCCCGTGCTCTCGATGAGGAATAGCCATGTCACTGCCGCTCCAAGCAACGATGCGACGATCAGGCCGTAAAGCAGCCAACGTGTGCCGATCGTGACCAGTAGGATGGGGAATAGGAACGCCGTTGCGACAGCACCGATTTTGCCAAAAGCTGCCGCCACCGATCCGCTGAAGCCGAACCGGCGGATAACTTTTGCAGTTCAGATCACTCCGACAAAACGCCGACCAATTGCGCAGTACTCTCGATACCAGGCGCTGTCGACTGCCCGGCCGTGAGACTCTGCGTCTCGACCGAACAGGGCAATGAACAGGAAAGCAAAAATGAGCAAGCTGCGAACCAAGCTCACGCGCACCATGATCGCATTTTGCTCACCTGGTCTTGGTAGGTTCCTCATCGACCGACAGTGGGGCACAACCCTTGTTTGCCGCTCTGCTTCAGTTCATTGCACTCGAGTTACCAAGCACTTCATCCTCATTCATGGATTAGAAAATCCTGATGCTATCATTTTCGATGTGGTGCGGGAGGGTTCGCAACATCCTACTCCAGCCTTGGAGCGCGAAGCGGGCGGAGCCTTCACCCGCAAGGAAGTTTGTCGGCTGCTAAAGCTGGAGCCGCGTCAATTGCGGAGTTGGGAACGGCAGCGGCTCATTCCGGAACTATCCCACTATAAATTTCGCGATTTGCTGAAGCTCAAACGGTTGGTGCGGCTGCGAACGGAGAAAGCGAATCCGCGCTTGCTGAAGCAGGCTTTGCAAGCGCTCGACGGGTATTTGAAAGATTCGCCCGACTTGAGCGAAGATGTGCAGGTTTATACCGAAGGTCGGCGGGTCCGGATACAAATCGGGCGGCAGAAACTGGAGGCGGATTCGGGACAATTGGTGTTCGATTTCGCCGAGGAAGAGATTAGTAAGCTGCTGCAGTTGCCAGGTGCGCAACACAATGCGGGCAATATTGCGGAAAGGCTGCGAAATAAACTGGAAGCGGATCGCTGGTTCGAACATGCGTTGGAATTGGAACAGCAAGGCGCCAATCATGAAACTGTGATTGAGGCTTATCAAAAAGCTGCTGATTTAGACCCGCAATCCGCGGGCGCGCTGGTCAATTTGGGAACGGTGTTTTTCAATGGGCATGCTTGGGCGGATGCGGAGGAGCACTACAAACGAGCTTTGGCGATTGACCCCGATTATGCGCTCGCGCATTTCAATTTGGGCAATCTGTACGACGAGCAAAGTGACCAGGCAAATGCGCTGCATCACTATCACGAGGCTTTGCGTATCCATCCGAATTACGCCGACGCACATTACAATACGGCGCTGCTGCATCAAAGCCAGCGCGATGTCATGGGAGCTTTGCGGCACTGGCGGGCGTATCTGAAGCTTGATCCAACCAGCACCTGGGCGCAAATTGCCCGGCGCGAGTTGAACAAATTGCAAGCCATGACTGTTGTGCATGGAACACGGGAGATTGAGAGCAGTTTGCGTTTGGTAAAGCGTAGAGCCGCTTCGGATGAAACTGGGTGAGCGTATTTACGGGATCTGCCGATTTGCGTTTGGCCAGTCTGATCCTGGTAAGTGTATTTCACGAAATTGCCATGCGCGATCGATGTCGGAAAAACGGGGTGCGCCATTTGATAAGGCAGTTTGGAAGAGAGTGTCAGAAATTCTTCGAACAATCCGCTGGCGTGAAGGGCTGCACCGAGTTCCTGCGTTGGGGCAATGCCTGTAGGACCCGAAACGCTTGTATCAGCGTGGCGCTAAAAATCTGAACTGGGTCGCAGGATCTACAAAAGCTCGCGGTAGATCTTATAGAAATAAGCATCCGTCATACCAGCGATGTAATCGCAAATAATACCTTCAGGCGGTTCCTCATTCAGCCGTTCATGGTAGCCGGGAGAAACGCGTTCTGGGTGGGCAACCAGAAACTCAAACAACTCGCCTAGCTTGTGGACGGCAATTTCGCGATCATGGACAAGATCGGCCTGCGCATACAGACGATCGACCAACATGGCGTGCAACTGCGCGTTCACTTTTTTGGCCTCGGGGGTAAGAGTAGCGAGGCGGTAGTCGAGGGCACGAATATCCTCAACGGTTTGGACACCGGCTTCGCTGACGGCAGCGCTGGTTCCGTCGATCAATCCACCGACCAGAAAGCCTATGATTTGTCGCAGCACCTCCCAGAAACGCACCCGTTCATTGGCACCGGGAAACTGCGTCTCAATTTGATCGGCTAGTTCAGCGAAAAGCTCAATTTCCTGGCGTAAAGCGTCGAAAGAGAAAAGGCCCGCAGAGAAGCCATCATCGAGATCGGCAGTGTTGTAGGCGATCTCGTCCGCAAGATCCAGCAACTGCGCTTCAAGAGGCGGCCGCAGACCAGGGAGAAACTCCTGCAGTTCGGGCTCGGTGTCCTGCGGAATTTCGCGCGAATGTTTGAGGATGCCCTCGCGCACCTCGAACGTCAGATTGAGTCCGTCGAAGCGGGCATAGCGCTCTTCCAGGACGTCAACAATGCGGAGCGCGTGACGATTGTGCTCGAAGCTCTTGCCAAAGCGCGCCATTTGCCGATTGAGTTCTCGTTCGCCAGAGTGACCGAATGGCGGATGGCCGAGGTCATGCGCCAAAGCCAGCGTCTCGGTGAACTCCTCATTCAGCCCAAGGGCGAGAGCAATCGTGCGGGCAACTTGCGAGACCTCGATCGAGTGAGTGAGGCGGTTGCGGAAATGATCGCCGAGTCCGGCTGCAAAGACCTGCGTCTTGCCTTCCATGCGGCGGAAAGCGCGAGAATGGATAACGCGATCGCGGTCGCGCTGAAAATCGTTGCGATAGGGATGAACGGGTTCAGGAAATTTTCTGCCGCGCAGATTGGCGCCGCCCAAACGAATGGACCGCAACATGTCTTCAGGCGGGTGTCACTTGGTCAGTTCGGCGTTGAGAGCTTCAGACGCGCGTTTAACGGCATCGCGCTTTTGATCGGCTGGATCAATTGATTTGAGAACGTCTTTCGCCGCTTGTGGGTTGCTCGACTGATTCAACTGCGCCTGCAAGATCTGCGCCTGCGCTTTCGACACTAACGCGCTCGGATCCTTGGCCAAACTCTGCAAAAGCGTTTGCGCCTCTACATTCTTCTTTTCGCCCAGATAAAGGTTGACGAGCGCAATCTTAGCGAGCGAGGCAACGGAACTATTCGAATCGGCAACCGCCTTCAGATCGCTCTCCGCGCCGCTAATGTCGTTCTTTTGTGCGCGCTCTGTACCACGGTAGTACTGCGCAATCCGGCCTTCCGAAGTGCCGCCGTACTTGGCGATATACGCCGTCAAAGCCTTCATCAAAGCTTCTTTCTTGGCGTCGTCGGTAGGGTAAGTCTTGACCGAAGAATCAGCACTGGGCGGACCGACCTGCGCGTCAAGAATACTCATAGCCGAATCGAGTTCCTGGCGCCGCTGTTCTGCTTGCGACGAGGTATACCACCATGTGCCACCAATGATCAGCAGAGCAACAATGGCGGCCACGGCACCACGGATGAGGCTCTGACGGTGAGACGAGGCGTAGGAGACTGCGCCGGAGACAGCATCGGTGAAGTGATCATGCTGCAGTTGATCTTTGAGTTCGTGACGGGTCAAGGAACGGACCACTACCTTTCTTGAGTGAATCGGGGATGCCGAGGATCACGATGGCGGACAGGCAGAAAAAACAATGCCTACCGCGCGCGTGACCTGCCTTTTTAAGGCTAGCACAAAAGGAGCGTTGAAATGACCTGATTAGCAGGTCACCTAAGCGTGCAGATCCGCCAAATCCCGGCGAATCGCAAACTTTACCAGGCCAGCCACATCGTGAATATCCAACTTTCGCATGAGACTCGACCGGTACGTATCCACTGTTTTCGGACTTAGCGAAAGCCGCGCCGCAATCTCTTTGGCGCGAATCCCTTCCACCAGTAGCGAAAACACCTGAAATTCCCGGCTGCTCAGCGATTCCAGGGGGTCCTCATTATTCAACCGGCCCGGCCCGTCGCCAAACAGCGACATTACCTCAATCTGCGGCGAAACATAAATCCCACCCTGCGTGAATTGCATCAAGGCATCCGCCATTTGCTCGGACGTCGACGTTTTCAGCAGAAATCCACAAGCGCCGGTCCGCAGGACTTCGAGCACCGTTTTGCGGTCTTTGCGAACCGAAAAAACTGCGCAGCGAGTACGCAGATTCAAATCGCGCACGCGCCGGATGACCTCCGTAGCTGCCAAATCGGACAGTCCTAAGTCTAAGAGCGCGAGCGCTGGCTGCAACCGTTGGATCTCAGCCAAGGCTGCTCCGGCTGACCCGACCTGCGACACGACACGGTAGCCGGGGATCGCATTACAGATAGCCGCCAGACCCTCGCGGTTGAGCGTAAGCTCGTCGGCAAGAAGGATATCTACTATCGGCCGCTGTTCGGAAACCGGGACAGGAGCGCTTTGTTGTTGTGTTGCGGTGACGGGCATAGGTTTTTATGAAGAGGGACAACCCTATTAACTGCTAAGAATGTGCCGGGTGGCAGGGAGTTGTCTCAGCCTGTGGAAAAAAAAGCGGCAAGGGCTCGCCAACGCGTGCCACTTGCCATGGCCCTGCAACGCAACTGAGGTATTTACTTAAAGCTGCGGACTGCTTCGGTCTCGTCGTCGAACGCTTCGAAAACCGTATAAAGCTTAGTGATTTGCAGCAAATCTTTCACGCGTTTAGACAACCCGACGAGCTTGAGTTGGCCCCCCCCATTGGTTACGGTCGTAAAACCCGACACCATTTCGCCGATGCCAGAACTATCGATGTATGAGACTTCGGATAGATTGATCAGCAGCTTCTTTTGGCCTTTGGCAACCAGATCGCGCACGGTATCGCGAAATACGCTGGCTCCTTCGCCCAAAGTGATTCTTCCCGCCGCATCAACCACCGTGACATCGCCCACTTGGCGAGTCGTTAACTTAACACTCACTTCTGCCTCCTATTCATTAGTCAAGAAATCGTTCGTCATTCACTAGCAAGATTCTTCACAAGGCGCACTTCCGTGCCTCCGCCGGGCCTGGGGTGCATATCAATCTCATCCATAAACGCGCGTATGAGCAGCAAACCCCTACCCGACTGTTTCAGCAAATTTTCGGGTGCCAGCGGGTCGGCGATAGCGTTCAAATCAAAGCCCTCGCCTTCGTCGCCGATCACGACCGCAATGCCCGTAGCGGTGCGTTCTACATCCAGGTGGACCTTTTTATTTTTGTTATAGCGGTTGCCATGAACCACCGCATTGACGGCGCACTCGCGTACCGCCATGCCAATACTATGTTGTCCATCTTCATCGAATCCAGCCTTGCCGGCTTCGGCCATGACCAGTTCCTCGATTTGATCGACGCTCTGCAAATTTGATTCGAGAGTGGTCTGAAGCTTTTCCATCCGGTTGTTTTTGTCCGCCGTTGAGCCCTTCAGAGTCGTTTTAATTGACTATAGCCTACCGGGCTGGTTTCTAAAGCCGAATCGCCAAAATACTATTCGCAGCTGGGATAAGTCAACTAGTTTTGCGGGAATTTGCACTGGAGTAGTACGGTTTCGAGTTTTGGGATACGAAAACCGCATCGAAGAGGGGGTGTGGCGCCTTGGTTTAAGACGCCACGCCATGTTGCTTTCAAGGTTACCTGTAGTGTAAGGGCATTCGCGCCGTTTGTCTTGGCCCATTGGATCGAATTGTTTCTCAACCTTTCGGCGGAATCTCGCCTTTACAATCGAAGTACATGAAAGCCATTTCCTGCCTGCTGATTCTAAGTGGTCTGAGTTGCGTGCATTACGCCTTTGCGGCTGCAAAACCAGTCACCTTCCGTCTGCACAAATTCCAACAGCCTATCGGAACCGAAACCGACACGTTCTCCAACCGAGGCCAGAATTGGCAAATGGACGCAGCATTCGAGTTTACCGACCGCGGCACAAAGGTTCCGCTTAAGGCCACGCTCCGCTGCTCGCGTGCAAGTGTCCCTTCGTACTTCAGCGAGTCCGGATCAACGTCTCGCTCCTCCACCGTCGATGTCGATGTCACCATCAACGGTAACTCCGCCAAGATCCGCGATGGCAAAGATTCCCGCGACGTCGCGATCCCGCAAAGATTCTTCAGTATTTCCGGCTACGCACCCGCGGGAATGCAAGCCGCGTTGCTCCATTATTGGTTGAAACATGGCAGACCAGCCCAACTCGCGACAGTCCCCGCAGGAACCGTGCATATTTCCGATCGCGGCCAAGACATCTTCATTATCGGCGCTCGGCGTGTCGCGCTGCGCCGTTACAGCGTGAGCGGGCTCGTTTGGGGTCTGGAAACGTTATGGCTAGACCGCAAAGGAAACCTGGTGGCCTTGGTGACTCGCGACGCCGAGTTTGATCATTTCGAAGCTGTCGAACAGACCTACGAAAGTGCCCTCGCCGATTTTGTTTCCTCAGCGGCCCGCGACGAAATCGCTAACCTGGCCGAGATCGCCAAGACTCTTGAGGGTAGGCAAACGGGAACACTGGCTATCACCGGCGCCACCCTCATTAACGGAACCGGCGCTCCGCCCATCAGCCCTGCGACTGTTATCGTCAGCGATGGCAAAATTGCCGCAGCTGGAGCGGCTTCCTCTACCGCCATTCCCGCCACTGCCAAATGCATCGATGCCACTGGGAAATACATCATTCCAGGGCTCTGGGACATGCACGCCCACTACGAACAAGTTGAATGGGGGCCCATCTACTTGGCCGCCGGCGTTACGACAGTGCGCGACGTCGGCAACGAGTTCGACTTCATCACCGCCATTCGCGATGCCAACAATTCTGGCGCCGGGCTCGGGCCACGCCTGGTGTTGGCCGGCGTCGTTGATGGCGACGGGCCGATGTCGCTCGGTATCCAGCGCGTCAACTCGGCTGCCGACGCCGCATGGTGGGTCAAGAAATATCATGACGCAGGTTTTCAGCAGATCAAAATCTATAGTTCCGTTAAGCCCGAAGTTGTCAAGGCGATTTGCCAAGAAGCGCACACGCTAGGCATGACCGTCACTGGCCATATCCCCTTCAACATGTCAATCTTCGATGGCATTCAAGATGGTATGGATCAGGTCAATCACATCAGTTATCTAACGACCGTCGCATTATGGCCGAAAGATTCCAAACCGCGCCAAGCGACGGCCGAGCAGCGCATCGAAATGCTCAAAAAGTTCGACGTGAACTCTGAACCAATGCAATCTTTGATCGCCGCGCTGAAGCAGCACGGCACCGTAATTGACGACACGGCCGCGACGTTCGAGCTGCTCGGTCAAGCTGCCGGTGAAGAGAATACTGCCGAGCCCGGTATACAAAACGTCGCCCCTGAACTACAGGAGCAATTCAGAAATAGCGGTGTCTCGGCGGAACGCTTGCCTTTAACGAGGCTGCAATGGAATAAGACATTAGAACTCATGGGTGCTCTTCATCGAGCCGGTATTCGCTTCGTCGCGGGAACCGACCAAGCCGTGCCCGGCTATTCCGTCTATCGCGAGATCGAACTGTATGTGCAGGCTGGCTTCACGCCGATGGAAGCCCTGCAAGCAGCCACCCTCGTCCCGGCGCAAGTGATGAAGCTTGATGCCGAAAGCGGAACCGTTGCGGCCGGCAAGAGAGCTGACTTGGATGTGCTCGACGCCAACCCGCTCGAAGACATTCGCAACGTGCGTAGCGTTCATTGGGTAGTTGCGAATGGGACACTCTTTGATCCAAAGCCGCTCTGGAAATCGGTCGGTTTCAAGGTTCAGGCTGCGAAATAGCGCGATGCCCGGAACGACACACCTTCGCCGGCAACCTCGTGATGCAACGCCGAAACGCCTTTCTGACGTGCCACGCCGATGAGATCGGAAGGAAGCCGTGGTCGCCGTCGACGTGGACCGACGGGAGGCGCACCACCGAATTGCGCCCGCCACCCGCAGCCACCGAAGCTGCCGCTTCTTCCGAAACCCGCATCATGCGCGTGTCGTTGATCCTGATGCCGGCGATCTTCGTCTCTCCCGGCGCATCACTCAACACCGACGAGTTTAACGCCTATATGGATCTCAAGCCATTCGCGCACGCTTTTGTGAACCACTTGGAATCGTATGTGAATGGACGCACCCACACGAATGGCATGGAAAACTTCTGGTCGCTACCCAGGAGAACATTGGGCGCACATACATTAGCGTAGATCCGTTTCACTTGTTTCGTTATTTGGATGAGCAGTGCTTTCGTTTCAACAAACGCAGTCTCACCGATGCGGAACGCTTTGTGATTGTGTTAGCGCAAACCATTGGCCGACGACTCACGTACAAAGAACTGACTGGCACAATTGATACGCCTGTCGTTCAAGCATGAAAGCGCTGCCCTACGCGAAACAAGTCAGGGGCAAGCGCAAACTGAAACTTTTGGCCTTTTAATTGCAATATCGCCATTGAGGGTTAATCTCAATGTATAATGATGAGACGATGGAAGCCTCTGTTGTCACGCTAAATCTGAGACTGCAAGCTGCCACAAAGAGGGATGGTAATATTTGGATTGCTCACTGTCTCCCTTTGGACGTTTACAGTCAAGGCGACACGAAAGAAAAAGCCTTAGCCTCTTTGACCGAAGCTGTTCACCTTTGGTTTGAATCTTGCCTTGATCGGGACGTTTTATCCGAAGCCTTGGCGGAATCCGGCTTCACGAAAGTAAAGGTGAATGGTCCGGTTCCAGACGGAGCCAGTGTGGTGCAATTGCTTCATTCAAAGGTTCCGGCACATAGCAAAACCTCGCAGTTCATAGAGGTACAAATACCTGCGTACGTGGCCGCACATTTAAACGAAGTCTGTGCGATCCGTTAGTTGGAAGGAATTAGTAAAAATTTGCCGGAATGAAGGCTGGTCCTTCGACAGACAGCGTGGAGATCATTACGTAATGACGAAACCTGGAATGAGCAGACCTGTTGTCATTCCAACCAAAAATAACCTCAGCGAAGACATAGTTTTGGGTATTGCGCGCACGATCCAACTCGACAAGAAGGAATTGAAAAAACGGTTAACTTCTAACAAAAGCTCCAAGAGCGCACCTGCCTAGGACTCCCGTTTGATGCGCTTCCTTCCGGCTTTACTTTCTGGTTTTGTGTCGTTGTGCTCTTTCAGTCTTGGTTCCAGATCAGCCTTGGACACCGTCCGCAGTTTCCGCATGGTCGCTTTGAACTGCTCGAACCGCTGGACATCGGTTTCGCGGGGCTCTTCCATGCCCGCTATCATGTCACTTCTTTAAACGTCCGAAAAGCCGCTTACCCTTGAATCCCTCGTCGGACCATCCCGTATATTCAAGCTCATGTCCAATATTAAATTTGCCGTCGCTAGTCGGGGTGCCAGCCAAAGTGTAAATATCACTGATGACTAAATTGCCGTTGTATGGCTCGTTCGCAAAAACGGCGTCGACGGCTTCTTGGTCAATAATTTTAATTGATACGCCGGTCAAAGCATGGTTTCCGTAGTTTTGTAGGCCCAGCGGAATAGCCGACGTACTGGAGATCCCAGCAATTTGGGGAGTTATCCAAGCGTAAGAATTCCTGCCCAATACGTTTGCTAAGTTTTCTTTCGATAAATTTGCCGCCTCAATTGTTTTGTTCTTAATTTCATTTTCGCGAGCCATGGTCTCTTCAAATTGGCGTTGATTAGCGGCAATAGAGTCGGTTAGGCCCTTGGCGATAGATCTGAACTCACAATCCTGTCGATCTCTTATCTCCTTATTTTCTTGATCGCTTTTACTGATTGCGCGAACTTCTAAGAAAGCAAAAGCTACAAGCACAAATACCCCGACAAATTTTTCAATTGGGCGCATCTTGGGGCGAACGCTCATAATGCCAGCCACGAGCGCAAGAATGCCGATTGAAACACCGGGCGATTGTGGCTTGAGTGAAGTCCATAGAACACCCCCCAGCGCTGAAATAATAAGCACCCAAGAAAGAAGAACGCTGTCGTCCCATTTAGCTTCGACATTTCCCCAAAAACGTGTTGGCGAGATTGAGGCCCAGAATCGTGCGACGTGTTTCTTAATGCGGGGCGGCATTGATGCCCAAGACATTCAGAAATCGTATCAGGCGCATAAGTACACCAGGTTATCCATTTGTCAAGAGTACTAAACCACTCACGTCAAGTGATTTATTGCCTTTTCATCTCTCATCCGCTCAGCCACTTAGCTTCAAAAACCCGCCATGCCCACTTGCCTTCATTCCCTTGTCAAAGCAGAAAGGAGCCATCGAGCTGATCCGTCCGGGGCCTTCAGCACCTCGCCTGCCCCCCGTTTGCTACCCTCGAATTTACCCCTCAACATGAGCAGTTTTATCATCACGCTGCCGGACGGCAGCCAACAAACCGTTCCTAGTGGAACCAAGCCCCTCGATGTGGCGAAAAATATCAGCCCGCGCCTTGCCGATGCCGCTATCGTCGCGCGCGTCAACGGCGAACTATACGATCTCACCCGCCCCTTCGAGACCGATGCCAAGCTCGAGATTCTTACTAACAAAAATCCCGAAGCCCTACAGGTCTATCGCCACTCCACCGCCCACTTACTCGCCGCCGCCGTGCTCGAGTTATATCCCGAAACGCAACTCGGCATCGGTCCGCCCACCGACTCCGGCTTCTATTACGACTTCGACCGCGCCGTCAAATTCACGCCCGAAGATCTCGAACTGATCGAAAAAAAGATGCAAGAGATCCAGGCGCGCAATTTGCCCTTTGATCGCCAGATGACCGAAAAGCAAGCCGGCCTCTCCAAATACAAAGACGATTGGATGAAGCACGAACTCATCGAAGAGCGTGCCGGCGATACCTTCTCCGAATACACCCTCGGCCCGCACTTCATCGATTTCTGCCGCGGCCCGCACGTCCCGTCCACCGAAAAGCTCAAAGCTTTCAAGCTCCTCTCCGTCGCCGGCGCTTATTGGAAAGGCAACGAAAAGAATAAGCAGCTCCAACGTATCTACGGCACCGCTTTCTTCAGCAAAAAAGAGCTCGACGAGTATCTCAATAAACTCGAAGAAGCCAAGAAACGCGATCACCGCAAAATCGGCCAGGAACTCGATCTTTTCAGCATCCAGGAGCTAGGCGGCCCCGGCCTCATCTTCTTCCACCCTAAAGGCGGCGCGATTCGCAAAGTGATCGAAGACTGGATGCGCAACGAATACATCAAGCGCAACTATTCCCTCGTCTACACCCCGCACGTCGCCCGCAGCGATCTGTGGAAAACCTCCGGCCACTACAACTTTTACGCGGACAACATGTTCGCGCGCATGGAACTGGACGACGCTGAATATCAACTCAAGCCGATGAACTGTCCGTTCCACATTCTGATTTATCGCGACCGCATGCGCAGCTATCGCGATCTGCCCCTCCGGCTCGGCGAACTCGGTACGGTCTATAGGTACGAACGTTCCGGCACCATGCACGGTCTCATGCGCGTCCGTGGCTTCACCCAAGACGACGCCCACATTTTCTGTACACCCGACCAAATCGAAAACGAAGTTGTCGACTGTCTGCAGTTCGCCATCGACACGCTCAACACTTACGGCTTCACCGAATACGAAGCCGAACTATCTACCTGGGACGGCGGCGTCAGCGGCAAGTACGACGGCTCGCCCGATCAATGGGCCATGGCTGAAAAAGCTCTTCATAACGCCACCGATCGCCTCCATATGAAGGTCAAGGTTACGCCTGACGAAGCCGCCTTCTACGGCCCCAAGATCGACGTCAAGCTGGTCGACGCCATTGGCCGACTGTGGCAGCTCTCCACCGTGCAGTTCGATTTCACACTCCCGCGCCGCTTTGGCCTCGAGTACATCGCTGAAGACGGCAAGCAGCATCAACCCTTAATGGTGCACCGCGCCCTCTATGGTTCCATTGAACGCTTTTTTGGCATCTTGATCGAACACTACGCTGGTGCCTTCCCGGTATGGCTCGCTCCTGTGCAAGCCATCGTTCTGCCTATTACCGACCGGCAAACGGAATACGCCAGGGAAGTCTACACTAAACTCAAGGACCTCGGCTTCCGCGTCGAAATCGACGATCGCAGCGAAAAAGTAAATTTTAAGATCCGCGAAGCTCAACTCGCAAAAATACCGTATATGCTAGTAGTAGGTGATCGAGAAGCAGCAGCCGGCCAAGTTGCTGTTCGTAATCGCAAACATGGTGACCAAGGGGCGGTGAAACTTGCTGAGTTCATCGCGCGTCTTTCCGACTTGGTTGCTACACGAAGTCTAACTGAGTAATTTAACCGCCTGAGTTGGGGAATTCAGGCGTGTCGTACATGGGGTTATTGGGGTGTACATAGCTAGCTTAGTTTTGCTGGGATGCTGGGTCTATTGTCTTCTGGCCATAGCTGCGGCGTTTCGTCATACCAGGAAAGAGCGGCCGAAATCGCTCACCAAACGCGTTTCCATTAGTGTGCTCAAACCCCTATCCGGCCTAGACGAAGGGCTCGAAGAAAACCTGCGCAGCTATTTTGAGCAGGATTATAAGGATTTCGAAATGCTCTTCGCCGTGCGTTGGGAGAGCGATCCGGCGGTGTCCGTTGTGCGCCGTCTCATGGCCGAATACCCGGCCGTGCCATGCCAACTGATCTTCACAGGCGAGCCTCCCTACCCGCACGCCAAAGTGTTCAGCCTCAAGTGCATGCTGGATGAAGCGCATCATGATCTCATCGTCATGGCCGACAGCGACGTCCGCGTCTCGCGCGATTTCTGCCAAAGTCTCGCCGCTGAATTCCATGACGACCGTCTGGGTCTTGTGACCTGCCCCTACCGCGCCATCGCCGGCAATTCCATTTGGTCGAAGCTTGAAGCCGTGGGCATGAATACCGATTTTCACGCCGGTCTCTTCACCGCCGTCATGATGGAAGGCGCCAAGTTTGCCGTTGGCCCTACCATCGTTGCGCGCCGCACTGCCATTGATGCTCTTGGTGGCATTGAACGGGTCAAAAATTATCTGGCCGAAGACTTCATGCTCGGCCGCCTGGCCAGCGATCATGCCGACGTTATGTTCTCATCTTTCGTTGTTGAGCACCGCATCGGCAGCGAAAGCGTCGGCAAAAATTTTGCCCACCGCCTGCGCTGGGCCCGCTCGTCCCGACGCTCACGCCCGCTTGGCTACATAGGACAATTTTTCACCCATCCGCTGCCCGTCGGTCTGTTGCTCACCTTGCTCTGGCCGGCGCTCTGGCCGTTCATGGGCATTACCATCGTTCTGCGCGCGACCGCGGCCTGGATCGTCTGCAAACGCATCCTCGGCGCTCGCGTCCTCTGGCTTTTTCTGCCGGCACAGGATCTATTAGGCTTTGGCTTCTGGATCGCCGGCTTTTTCGGCAACTCCATCCACTGGCGCGGTCGCCGCTATTTACTAAATCGCGACGGTACTATGGAACTCGCCAGTTAGTCAACTTACTCCTATCCGTGGGCGGGGTCCTCCCAGAAATACGGTTCCACGCTCTGCTACGCTAGCGAAGAATGCCCCGCCAACCTAGGCTGCTTCTCAAAAATGCAGTGGCCGTAGTGACCGGTGCCGCGGGTGGTATTGGCGGCGCCATTGCCCTCAACTTGGCGCATCGCGGCTGCCATCTCGCCATCTCCGATCGCAATCCCGAACCTCTCGCCCAAACCGCTGAGGCAGCGCGTAAGTCAAGCGTCGAAGTTAGCGAACATGTCTTCGATATCGCCGATGCCAACGACATCGCCGCTTTGCCCGCAGCAGTCCAAGCCCGCCATGGCCGCGTAACCGTTCTTGTCAACTGCGCCGGCGTCGCCTTAGGCGGAACTTTCGCTCAAGTCTCGCTCGAAGAATTCGACTGGCTCTTTCAGATCAACTTCTGGTCTGTCGTCCGCATGACCAAAGCCTTCCTGCCTCTGCTCGAAAGAGAATCCGAAGCGCAAATCGTCAACATCTCCAGTGTCTTCGGTCTCATCGGGCCGCCTGGCCAAAGCGCATATTCAGCGAGCAAATTCGCGGTGCGCGGCTTCTCCGAAGTCGTGCGCCACGAGTTTGATCTAGCCGGCAAACACATTGGTGTGACCGTGGTATATCCTGGCGGCGTCCGCACCGGTATCGCCAAGAACGCCCGCATTGCTGCCGCTATGCCCAAAGCCGAAGTGGCCCGCATGGAAGGCACTTGGGAGAAGCTTCTTCGCGATCCACCCGAAACAATCGCCGAGATCATTGTCTCCGGCTTGGTCAAGCGTGAAAAGCGCATCGTCTGCGGAGCCGATTCCTCCCGCATCGACATCATTCAGCGTCTGATGCCCGTCGGCTATTGGGACGTCTTTCGTAAAAAAATACAGGCAAGAGGAAAATAAGACGATGGCAAGCTGGCAAGCACACCTGTATTCGAATATCCTGAAGCTCACACTCAAACGCAAATTGAAAGGCGTCCGCAATGTCGGGCGTGTCCGTAGCCTACTGGTTACGCGCCCCTTCAAGCTGCCCGCTGGAGTTCGACTTACCCCTGGCGAAGTCGGCGGTGTGTCTGGCGAGTGGGCCGAATCCGCAACCACCCGCGGCCTCATGCTGTTCATTCACGGCGGCGGGTTCGTCGCTTGCTCATCGGAAACTCACCGCCCAACCACGTCTTATCTCGCCAAACTGGGCTTCCGCGTTTTCACACCCGACTACCGCCTGGCGCCTGAAAATCCCTTTCCGGCCGCTATTCACGATCTGATTCAGGTCTTTCTCGCTATGGCAGGCGATCCGCCGATTCCCGTCGTCGTGGCAGGTGAATCAGCCGGCGGAAACTTAGCAATCGCGTTGATGCTGTCTTTGCGTGATGCCGCGCGCCCTTTGCCGAAAGCCGCCGCGCTCTTTTCTCCCTGGACCGACCTCGCTTGCACCGGTCCATCCGTCCTCTCCAACGCCAAGACTTGCGCCATGTTCCATCCTGAAGATCTGCTTTACTGCGCAGGCCAGTATCTCGCTGGCACACCGGCCGACGATCCGCTCGCCTCACCGCATTACGCCAATCTCAGCAAAATGCCACCGCTGCTGATTCACGTCGCCGCCGACGAGACCATGCGCGACGATTCCGTCCGTTTAGCCGAGCACGCCAGACATGATGGTGTGAAAGTGGAACTCAAACTCTGGCCCGTCGTTCCGCACGGCTGGCAACTCTGGGCTCCCCACATGCCCGAAGCGCGCCAATCTTTAAGCGAAGCCGCCGACTTTCTAACTTCGAACTAATGCTCGCGGCCACGCAATTATCTACCCCAACACGACCGTCCCTTAAACTGTCGACTAAGTACTTCTTCGGTAGTCGGAGTTTTACACCCAGGAGATAGAGACTTTAGCTGACCGAGCCCCGTGCTCGCACAGCCAAACTACCAATTCGCGGGCGCCGCTTCTGTTCGCAGCATCTAATGGCGAAAGCGCATCGTGCCCAACCCAGTTCAAATCTGCGCCCCGATTAAAAAGATATTGTGCTGCCGGCAACTGTCCGCCATGGCAAGCGCACCAAAAAGCGGTGGTGATCTCGCCCGGTGTAGGCGGTGGATTAAGTGTGAAACATTCCTCCACACGTCGATTTAATCCCAACGCGGCAGCCTGCCAGAGCAAGGCTCGCGCCCCGCGCTCGACTAAACGGTGCGCCGCACGCCACTGACCGAAAGCGACCGCGTCAGCTAGCGGCGTTCCTTCTCCGATCACCCCACCCGGCGCATCGATGTCAGCGCCATGATCGAGCAGTGCATCGAGAGCATCGATATCATCGCTGCTTGCGGCCCAGTGAAGCGGTTTCTCCGAATGGCGACCTACAAATGCCGCGTTTACATCTGCGCCCCGTGATACAAGAGCGGACACAGTTGCCCGAACGTTCGGGAAATGCCCGGGCCAATCTGTTGCCACGTGAAGCAGAGTTCGTTGGCCATCCACTCTTGATTTAGTCAAGAAGGGATTCTCCTCTAAGATCCGATTCAATAAATCGATGTCGCCCGTCCGTATCGCCGCAGTAGCTTCCGTTGAATTTTCCACCTCTATTACGATAACCCGTACTAACGGGGCATCGTTCAGATTCAATTTTGCTCGCGCATCGTTTTCCGCTCGGAAACAATTGGATTATGCTGACTCGTGACATTCGTGCTTCATTAGCAGTCATTGAGTGCGCTGACCCCTCCGCCAGCGCTCAGGCATTGCGCATATCCCGCTTCCAGGCTTCTCTTAACGCTTATGGCGCCCGCCCACGCTACCAGTTCGCCGAGTGAAATCCCGCCAAGGTCGCCGGTGGATCGGCAATCGATTGCATATGCGGAAAAACAATAGAGTCGGACGATTTCACCGCCACTAGCGGCAGCACGCCCTCTTCCAACAACGCCAGGCAATCATTATCCGAAAGCAACACTTCTGTGCAAGGACGCATCGCAAACGGTAAGCCTGTCAACCGCAAAAACCCGGGCACCCGCATCAGCGAACCTTGCTCCTCAAACAACTGACCCAATACCAGCGCGCAGGCAAAAGCCGGATTGCCCCAGAGATAATGATTGTGCTCCGGTTCCGCCGTCATTTCTTCAAACTCAAAGCTTTCTACTCTCGCCGTTTCTTTCCCATACGGCAGCCGCAATAAAAAGCGCGGCAGCGCTAAACCCAGATACGCAGCAGGAGCCGTTTTGCGAAATGCTTGCCACGCCGCTTGCGCCTTACTGTTTTCATGCTGCGACGTCAGCCATTCGCCAATAAAGGGCGAACCCAAAGCTTGCGCCAACCCGCTGATCTTCTGTAGCAGTTCCACGTCCGAAATCATGTCGCGATCAAAAGACAGATTGGCCGCTAGCAACCCCCACCGTAAAGGTGCATCCTCGGTCAGAGTTCGATAAACGTCAGTCTCTAGAACCGCGGCCGTTCCCGTCAATTCAGCCGCCAGTTTCTCTTTCGAAATATCCAAAAGATACAACTGGACCTGTACGTCGGTATCCAAACCACGCACCAATAGATCGAGACCGCGCCACCCCGCCTCCAGTGCTTGAAACTGCTTGTCATGCAAGATGTGCGCCATTAGCAAACTGAGCCTCTTGGCGCGTTCGGCCGCAGCGCGCCGGTTCTGCGCACTCTCCCCCGCTATGGCATAAGGCGCCACGATTCGCTCAACCATCGATTGCAACTCATCTACCTGCTTCGCTTTCGGTGCAGCCGATTTCTCGATAATCGCGTCCAACAACCCACCTGGCGAAGTCAGCTGGTCAAGCTGTTCCGCACTTGGCTTCAGCGGCGCAGGCGCTTCATTCTCCGCGGGCTCCGAATAAAGTGCAGGCCCATTCCCTTCGCGCAGGGGAGCGAACAATTCGCACTGCTTGTAAATGTTATCCGGTTCGAAGTCGCTCAGGGTTCGGAACACCAACTCCGTATCGCTCAACTGTCCGATTTCAACGTGGGGCGCGAAATCCCGCAACACTTCTTCGAAATTGTCGCGATCGAGCCGGATTAGTTTACCCGTCGCGTGTCCGCTGAAATCTCCCATGACCAGCAATCGCAACGGCGTCGCGGAATCGAGTTCCTGCAAATGCTCCCTTTCCGGTTCAACGTGGTATGGGTCTATGTCAATTTCGATAGTGCTGGAAGAAGTTCGGTTCGCCATAAGGGCAACCCACAGATTATCTCGCAACTACCTCGCACACACCGTACACTTTGGCAGTACCACCAGCCAACGGCGTTTCTTACTCGGGCTTAACCTGTAGAACGTGTTTTGCATCTACGTGTTCAAACTGCATCGGGAAGCTCTTGCCGTAGTAGTAGGCGGGCCATTGATCTTCAAAATGGCTCGAAGAAACATAGCCGGATTCACCTAAGACCAAGTTCTGGACGGAATGATCCAGATCCCCCAGATCGACCACCATACGCTCGGATGGTCCAAGAGTAGACGTAGTCTGCTTTACAGTCGTAGAAGAACCACTCATTCCGAATGGTCCCGCTTTGCGTTGATATACCAGATCGAAAAACCACTCCACTGGCGGCAAATGTTTTATTACCGGATGCTCAAACTTCCAGTACAAGAGTTCGCTGCGCCGCCAGTCGGCGACCGCTCCGCCGAGTTTGCTGCGCCCTTCATTTAAAGCGCGCGAAAGTCCCGAAACGAGCCAAGTGTCCCAATCATCGTTCGGCACCCAACCGTGCGGCCGCTCTCGCAACAAAGTTTCGACAACTTGCGGACGCGGCAGCACATCGGGCAGTTCCTTTGCTTTTGGCAAAAGGTTCCGCAGCAGCGAGATCTGCAATTCTTTGCTGAGAAGTTCCACAATCGCCGGTGCGGATTGTGCTGCTTCCATCTGGCCGTTCCAGCCTGCCAGCACGGTCATCGCCGGTTTGAGCAACTCGTTTTTCGGCGGTGCGCTGATTCTCGCGCAAGAGGCCAAAGCTTGTTTCGCCAGAAACAGATCGTAACTGGAATAGACGTCCTTCTGGGTCGCTAGCATGTCGTCGACGGTGAGCTTCGATTTGGCGCTCAGCAATGCGCGAATTTGTAATACCCGGTATTTGTCGGCGTAATTTCCATCAACCGTATAAGCGTATCCGTTCGGGAAGGGATTCTGATTGGCCGTAGCAATGATACCCGACGCAGGATTGTATTCGCTGGGCATTTGATCATAGGGAATGTAACCGTCCCATTCATTCAGGCCGGAGGAGCCATTGAGTGGGACGTTTCCGCTAAAGTTTCGCCGAATGGGCACGCGCCCGGTGGCCTGATAGCCAATATTACCCGCGCGGTCTGCGTAAACAAAATTTTGGCCCGGCCCCCAAAACGGTTCGAGCGCGCTGCGAAACTCATTCCAATTCTTTGCCTGATTGAGCTTGAAAAATGGAAAGCCGAAACCTTCGGCAGCGCTCCAGCGCACGCTGTAGGATTTTCCATCCTCTGTGAACACGGGGCCATGGCGAGTAACCCAGGTGCTCATCTGCACCGGCTTCGCACCCTTGACAGCAATCACTTGCTGGTCTTGCCTTGCTTGTTCGCGCCTGTCCCTAAAAACGTATTGACCCGTTTGCGGATCGAGCTGTTCGGCGTAAACATCCAGCACATCTGCCGATAAGTTGGTCACGCCCCAGGCAATGTTCTCGTTATGACCAGTGATGACGCAAGGCACACCCGGCAACGAGGCACCCGATACGTTCAATCCAGGCGCTTTCAGATGAACCAGATACCAGGTGCCTGGAACGTTGTACCGCAAGTGAGGATCGTTGGCCAGTAGCGGTTTGCCGGTTGCCGTGTGCGCGCCCGAGACTGCCCATGCGTTGGAGCCTGGATTCACCGCTGCCCCCTCTGTAGCGGGAAAAAGGACGTGAAACTTGCTTTCCTCCGCCCCCATGGCTAAGAGAGCGCCCCTGCTCGTATCAGCCTGCAGTGTGTCTGTCAAATCGCGGAACATCAGCAGTCCGACCAGCATCGAATCGGCCAGCGTCCAAGGTTTTGGATCGTAGCTCTGGGTAGGAATCGAGAATTCGAGCGAGTAGTCGCCGCGATGCGTATCGATAAAGTAGTTAACGCCGCGGGCATAAGCCACCATGATGGCGCGATCTTCCGCACTCAGCCGTTCGACGTTTGCTTCTGCTATTTCGCGCATGCGCAACAAACGCGCACGCTGATCGAGCGCCAGTGCCTCAGGCCCGGCAATCTCAGCCAGTTCGCCCGCCGCATACCGCCGCAGCCCGTCCATCTGCCACAATCGATCTTGGGCCGTCGCGAATCCTTGCAGAAAAATCGCGTCCTGCCAGGAAGCTGCTTCGATGTGTGGAATACCCCGCGCATCGCGTTTAATCAAGGCAGCCGCAGCTGTCGGCGCCGTGATCTCTCCTGTGGTCTTTGGCAACGGCCGAATCGTAAACCAATACAGACAAGCTACGAACAAAATGGCTATAACAGCGACACTTATATTAACGATTCGTATGAGGCGGGATAGCACTCACCGATTTTACTCTGCATGGGCATAAGATTTCTGATCTTGATTTTGATTCTGGCGGCAAATGGATTTTTTGCGGCGGCCGAGGTGTCGCTAGTGTCCGTTCGCCAATCGCGTTTGCGTGAACTCGCTGAACAGGGGCAAGCGGGCGCGCAGAGTGCTTTGAATCTGCTGGCCAATCCGGGGCGCTTGCTTTCTGTTACCCAGTTCGGTGTCACGCTGGCAAGTCTGGGTTTGGGTTGGGCGGGTGAAGACACAATGTACCGCTTACTGCGCGACATGCTGGCGGGTTTTAGTCTTCCCGTTTCCGCGCTAATCCTGCATGGAGTGGCCTTCGGGCTCGCTTTCCTGGTGATTAGTTATGCTCACGTCATCATCGGCGAAGTGGTGCCAAAGAATCTGGCGATTGAAAAGGCGGACCGCGTTGCCGTTCTCACTGCGCCCGTTTTGCTAGTTTTTTACCGGCTCACCAAGCCGCTCATCGTGGTGATTGAGCGCTCGGCGGAACTCGCCCTCCGCTTACTCGGGCTTAGTAAAGGAACTGGGCGCGGCGGTCATTCCGCCGAGGAACTGAAGTACATCGTCCAATCAAGCCGCCGCGAAGGGCATTTACAAGAGTTTGAGCAGGATGCCATACAGCGTTTGATTGAGCTTTCCGAATACTCCGCGCGCGAGATCATGACGCCGCGCCACAACATTGTTTCGCTCTCGGTGGATGCGCCGCTCGATCAGGTGCTAGCCGTAATGACCGAACATAAGTTTTCGCGCGTGCCGGTCTACGAAGATCAGCCTGAGCAAATCATCGGCATTGTTCACTATAAAGACTTGATGCGCGTTTGGGACGAACGCCGCTTCGCCCACGATAACCGCCGCAGCACCAAACCGTTTCGTTTGCGGCGTTTCGTGCGCAAGCCGGTCGTGGTGCCCGAAACGAAACCGCTGAATCAATTGATCGACGAATTCCGCAAGAGCCATACGCACCTTGCGCTAGTGGTAGATGAGTTTGGAACCATTTCGGGTTTAGTGACTTTGGAAGACGTGCTGGAACAAGTGTTCGGCGATATCGGCGACGAGCATGATGCCGTGCGCGTGGAACCGGCGAGCGGCGAAAAAGCGCTCACTTTGGAAGGCACCACGACGATTCGCGATCTTGAAACGCGCTATAAAATTGCGCTCCCCACGGAGGCTGGTTTTGAAACGCTCGCCGGGTTCCTGCTCTTTCAATTCGGTTACATCCCTAAGGAAAGCGAGCGTTTGGATTATGGGGGCCGACGCTTCGTTATCTCTAAAATGGACCGCAACCGCATAGCCAGCGTTACGATAGAGAAACTCGACCACAAGCCTGCCTTGGACGCCGCGAAAGAAACTTGAAAACAACCTCTCAGTCGCATCGCATCGCCTACCTGGCTTTGGTGGCTGTGTGTTTCTTTTGGGGTACGACATACCTGGGAATTCGCATCAGTTTGGAAACGCTGCCGCCCGCACTCATGTTAGGCATTCGCTATTTGTTTTCGGGCGGTATTTTACTAATTGCCGCAAAGCTGGCCCGTATCCCGATTCCGCGTGGCCGCGAGTTGTGGCTTACAGCTTTGTGCGGAGTCGTCGGCATCGGCACAGGCAACGGCTTCCTGGCGTTAGCAGAACTGCGCATCCCGAGTGGCACAGCCGCGTTATTCTATACCACCGCACCGTTCTGGATGGTCGGGATGGATGCCTTCCTGCCAAATGGAAAGAAGCCGTTATTGGCAACGGTCTGCGGATTATTGATCGGCGTCTGCGGCGTGGCCTACATGATCTATCCAGCGGCCATTCACGAGGGCTTGGGCGGAAAGACATGGCCGGGATTTCTATTGATTCAATTAAGCGCGGCCGGTTGGACGTTTGGCTCATTGCTTCAGAAGCGCGTACACTCGCATGCGCCGCCGTTTATAAGCGGAGCCGTGCAGCAATTGGCAGCGGGCATAGCGTTTTCCTTGCTAGGTGTTTCATTTGAGAGGATGCCTGCTGTCGTGGGAATGCGCTCTTGGCTGGCGGTGGCGTATCTAGTGGTTTTCGGCTCGATCGTGGGTTACAGCGCTTTCATTTATGTGGTAAAGAAGTTGCCAGTGGCGATCGCCTCGATCTACTATTTTGTAAATCCAGTGGTTGCGGTGTTACTCGGCTGGGTATTTTTTCGCGAGCCTTTCGGAGTGCGGTCGGCAATAGCGATGCTGATCGTTTTCGTCGGGATTGGTGTCGTGCGCCGGAGTGAAGCTGCCCATTCGGATGCACGCCTTTTGGTGGGCAATGAGGAGGCCGGGGTGATTGCGGAGTGATCGCGTCCCCGTCACCGCTTCCCTCCCAACACGACCTGTCCCGGCATCGGCTTGCTAAACATTTCCGGCTGTAAAGCTACATTGTGGGTAATTTTTTTCACCCGAAGATCCTCACTTGTCCCTCCCGGTTCAGTACTTTCGTGAATAATATGGAATGGCATGCGAACGCCGTCTACTTCCTGATAGTCGAGAAACTCGACTGTATTGGTGAAGTAGGCGGAGGTTTCGCCCTTCTCCTCTACGCGCCTAAGCAGGTGCGTTTTGGCGTCAAAAAAGAGCTTGGTGGCTGATATGTTATTCGGCGCTACAATCACATCCATCTTTTCGCCGTCGATTTCTTCTCCCGGCGCGGGGTCCAACTCTGAATAGAAATCATTGATGTGAACGTAGCGAAGGGGGTTGGCATCCATTTCCAATGGCAACTGCGCCCCGCGAATCAATTTCTTTACCTTGTTCTTGGAAGACAGTGTCCAGGCATGAGTCCCATCGTACCCGGTCCGCTCCTTTTTTCCGATAGCCAGCACTTTGTCAGGCTTTTGCCAGTAAATTGTTAAAGTGGTCCCGTGGTGGATCTGGGCGACCGTTTCACGGCTGGTGAAGCGGTCCACCGCTTGCTGTCCACCTACGGCTTTGACGTATTCGGACAAAATGCGCTCGGGCGGGCGTCCCGAGGGCGCTTGCAACGCAGCAGAAACGGCAGATATGGCCAACATCCAGCTACAGAAAAATCTCATGGTTCGTGATCCCATGCTAGCGATATGTGAACAAAACATTGGTTTTGTGCCTTTTTTGGCGCAAAGAATCCCGTCCTGCCCGATTTATACCGAAAAAGAGAGTATTCTATTCCGCCTAGCACTCAAGTGAAGAGGCAATCCTGCCGATAAGGACAGCGTAGGCAGAGGTATGAACCTGGAACTAAGTACGAATAAGAAGATCGTTTCTATTTGCGAGACCCAACCCCTCACCGTTCACGGCTTGCAGCATTTGCTGGAATCCACCGACGATTTGGCGTTTGGCTCCGCGCACGCATCGCCCGCTGAGTGGATGCTCAGTTCGGGCGCGGATAAAACAGACGTGCTGGTTATTGATAAAGGCTTAGGGGCGAAGACCGTCCTGGACGCCCTCAGTCAATTACCGGCCGAACATGGGCAAAACCGCTCGACAGTACCCGCTGTTGTGGTTTGGGGTATGTCCGTGACAGAAGCTGAAGCGCTGCGGTTTTTGCAATCGGGCGCCAAAGGCATCATTCGGAAATCGGCGGATATCGCCACGGTGCTAGCCTGTCTGCGGGCTGTTTCACAAGGCCGCAGTTGGATGCAAGATTCCGTTTTCCGTGAAGCATCGAATATGGATGCTCAGGTCAGGACCGATCTGACACCCCGTGAACATCAGGTCATGGAACTCGTGGAACAAGGCTTCAAGAACCGGGAAATCGCCCAGGAACTGGGGATTCGTCCGGGTACCGTCAAAATCCACCTTAAGCACATCTTTGAGAAGACTGGTGTGCGCGGCAGACATGGCTTGGCCCTCAACGGTCTCCGCCAAAAAGGCGTTATTAGCCTGCTCGCCTCGTAGTTTTAATAGGCCTTCACGCCTCTTGACAGATAGCGAATAAAAAGCGAAACTAGGCCTGGAGGCTTCGTTTCAGGTGCCACAGCTTGCCTTTTCACATCCGACTGGCGTTTCCGACGGTCTTGTCCGTCTTGTTGGAATTGCCCGCATGGCTGCCGAAAGCAGCGTGCTCATCGAAAAGCGGCGTGTCGAATATCGCAATCTGGCGACGCGCAAATGGTTAAATCGGTGCCAATCAGAGCGTGTGCCTTTCGATTGGACGATTAACCCGTATCGCGGCTGCGAGTTTGCCTGCAAATACTGCTACGCGCGCTACACTCACGATTTTCTCGAGCGTCACGACCCGGCGGCGTTCGAGACCGAAATCTATGCCAAGGAATGGAACGCCGTCGATTTTCAGCAGGAATTGAAATCGGTTAAACCCGGCCAAATGGTTGCGATCGGTACCGCTACCGACCCGTATCAACCGGCCGAGCGGCGTTTCCTCAGCACCCAGAACCTGCTCGAAGGGATGTCAACTCTACGTGGTGTCTCCATCTGTCTCACTACAAAATCAAGCCTCGTGAGCCGTGATGCGCACCTTTTCCTGGCGCTGGCAAAGCACAACCGTGTCCACGTCACAGTCACCGTCACGACAACCAATCGAAGTTTAGCCCGGCTCACCGAACCTTTCGCGCCGAGCCCGGAGATGCGCCTGAAGGCTGTCGCCAAATTAGCGCAAGCCGGCGTGTCCGTTGGCGTGATGGCTAGTCCGATCCTGCCGCTGATTACAGATTCCGAAGAAAATTTGCTGGCCGTCGCTCAGGCCGCAAAAGAGGCTGGCGCGAAGCAATTCGGCGCCCACGTCGTCTTCTTGCAACCTGCCGCGCAACGAGTCTTCTTTCCATTCTTAGCGAAGCAATTTCCCGAACACCTCGCCCGCTACCAGCGCAGCTTTCGCGACGACGCATATCTTAGCGGCTCCTATCCCGAAAAGATGCGTATTCGGGTGCAAGACATTCGCCAGCAAGTCGGGTTGGCTTCGCGCGAAACAGACTATCCGCCTCCTGCCCCGATCACGCCACCCGCAGAACAAATGCTGTTATTCTGCTGATGTCATCATGCAAATCTCATTGGCAAGTAAGTCGGCGATCGTTACCGGGGCAGGGCGGGGCATTGGCCGGGCCATTGCGGAAGTCTTAACCCAGGCGGGCGCGTCGGTTCTGTTGACTGATATCGACGAAGCCGCGCTCGGCGAAGCCAAGACCGCGCTCGAATCCTCAGCGCCCGGTTGTAAGTTATCCACTATCGCCGGCGACGTCACGGGCGCAAATTTCCCCGAAGCAATCGTCTCGCAAGCCATCAAAGAACTCGGTTCTGTCGACATCATCGTCAATAACGCCGGCTATACCTGGGACAATGTCATCCAAAAAACGACCGACGAACAATTTCAGGCGATGCTCGATATCCACGTTGTCGCGCCGTTTCGGCTCTTGCGTGCGGCTTCTTCCTGGTTGCGCGAGACTGCCAAGAAAGAAACCGAAGCCGGCAAACCTGTCGTGCGCAAAGTAGTTAACATCACGTCCGTTTCCGGTTTGGGCGGCAATGCGGGACAGGCCGCTTACTCATCGGGCAAAGCGGCTATAGTCGGTCTGACGAAAACAATGGCGAAAGAATGGGGCCGTTATAACGTTTGCGTCAATGCCGTCGGCTTCGGCATTATCGATACTCGTCTTACGCGTTCCATGGAGAATGCTGAGACCAATATCGCGATCGGCGAGCGACAAGTGCGGGTTGGCATGCAGGCGCAAGCAAGAGAACAAGTGGAGCGCTCGGTTCCGCTCGGGCGAGTGGGCACGCCCGAAGACGCGGCTAATACGGTTCTGTTTTTCTGTTCGCCGCTTTCAGACTACGTCACCGGAGAAGTGCTGGTTTGCGGGGGCGGTATGCGCTTCTAAACGCGTTCAGCGGCCGGCGCGGCCTTCCTCGAACCGAGGATCTGCATCGCAGCCGGGATGAGCGAAACGAAAATAATGCCGAGGACAAACTTTTCAAAGTTATGCTGCACGAACGGCACACTGCCTAAGAAGTAACCCGCCATAATCATCGAAGTCACCCAACCAATCGCACCGCAAACATTGAAGGTTAAAAAGCGTACGTAGGGCATCTTGCCAACGCCGGCAATGAATGCGGCGAACGTGCGAATGATCGGCACAAATTTGGCATAGATGATGGTCTTGCCGCCGTGCTTTTCGTAGAACTCGTGAGTGCGATCCAGATACTCTTTGCGAAAGATCTTGGAGTTAGCATTCTTGAACAGCGAGTAACCCAGGGTGGTGCCCAAGAAGAACCCCGAGCCATCGCCCAGGATGGACGCGGTTGCGAGCATGGCGATCATGATCCCCACGGGCAATTTCCCCGCGCCTGATACGACACCCACAGTAAAAAGCAGCGAATCGCCGGGTAAGAAAAAGCCCACCAGCAAGCCGCTTTCCGCAAAGACAATCAGGAAGAGCGCTAGGTAGCCGATCCAGCCACTCAGCACTGTCGACAGGAGCTGAATGAGTTGATCGGGATTCGTAAGACTGCGAAGCAGATGAAAAGCTTGGTTTAACAAACGGTTTTTATCCTTGAAAACGCCCAATAATGCGGCTGACTGCCGCGTCGTTCACTTTGATCTTGCCGCGCCGTTTTAAATCGTTCACGATGCTGTCGCGAAAAAGTGGCTGCTGTACGCGAAGTTTGTCCTGTTCCAAGGACTGAACGATAGCCGCCTTACCCGCCGCAAACTGATTCATGTCTGCCGGGATCTTCTCGGTGACCTTACAAATAAACTGCCCCGTGCCGGTGAAGACAGGTCCAACAACATCCCCAACGTTTGCTTTGAAGGCGGCCGCCAGTTGTGTTCCTGAGCCAATGCCTTCGGCCGCTCCATCGATAGTGAAAGGCGCTGCCGTTTTCACGTTTGTCCCATACTGCTTGGCGATCGCTTCGAGGCTCTCGCCTTTTTTCGCGCTGTCCGCGGCATCTTTTATTGCTGCTTGGGCAAGGCGCTCGGCTTCGCTGGCGTCATATTTCTGTGTGGCCTCGGCTTGTACTTCACTAAATTCAGCGTTGCGAGAAGGAGTAATGTTTTCAACCACCGCAAAGCCGGCCTTGGCATCTTTGTCGTTGGTGTACACGTCTGTCACAGAGCCTTTCGAGGCGACCTTAATCGCATTTGCCAACTCCGTCTCGGTGGGCATTTCGGGCAGGGCCGAACCGTTCACCACGTTCTCTTGCTTGATATCTCTCAATCCAAATTTTGCAGCGATGGCTGCGACCTGAGTTGGCGTTCGCAAAACTTCTGCGTGTGCGGCGTCAATATTCTTGTGCAACATTTCGGCCGCAACTTGTTTCTTGGCTTCCAGCAGCAATTGTGGCCGCGCTTCCTCAAATGTCTGTGTGTGTGCTTCCTGTTTCTCTTCAGCCTGAACAATGTGGTAGCCGTATTCGGTTTCCACCAGGCCGCTTAGTTCGCCGGGTTTCAAAGAGAACGAGGCTTTCTCGAAATTCGGGACCATTTGGCCATGCGTGACCCAGCCTAATTCGCCGCCCTTCTCAGCAGATCCAGTATCTTCTGAATTCTTCTTGGCTAGTTCTGCGAAATTGCCGCCAGCCCGCAATTGTTTTAAAATGCCTTCGGCTTTCGCGTGTAAAGCAGGCCACTGCTCTTTCGGCTTGCCGGTTGTCTTGATCAGGATGTGGCGAACCCGCACTCGTTCAGGGGTACGAAAGCTATCGATCTCGTCCTGATAGTCCTTCTGCAATTGCGCTTCCGGCACTTGCGCAGTTTGCATGTACTCGGCCGCCGACCCGACAACTAAATCGAAGGTGCGTTTTTCGGGAACCGTGAAAAGATGGCGGTTCTTGTCGAAGAATGCCTTGATCTTGGCCGGATCGTTATCCACTTTGGCGGCAAAGGAAGCCTTATCAATGGCCACATACTGTAAGCCAACCTTCATGTTCTTGCGTTGATATTCATCGCGCGCATCGGCGTCGGAAATAACGAGCGACTGGCGCTCCATATTTTCCAAGCGCGCCGCCAGCATGGAGTCCCGCTCCTCGCGTTCGAACGCCGCCGGGGTCAAACCTTGTTGTGCCAAAGCCATTTGATAGCGGTCCTTATCGAAAGCGCCGCCCATCTGGGGCGCAAAGCCCGCCTCAATCGCATCGCCCAGTTCGCTATCTGAAATTGTCAGACCGAGTTCTTTAGCCTTATACGCCATGGCCTTTTGCTCAATCAGTTGGTTGACGATGGTGGGAATATACATCGCCAATATGCCCTTGGGCAGATTCGTTTGGCCGCGCGTTACATTGGCAATTTGTCTCTGTACGTCGAGGTCTGTGACTTTTTGATCGCCTATCGCTGCTATGACGTTGTCCCCTGTGATGCCCGTATTGCCGAAGCCTCCGGGTATAAGGTAAATCAACATTGAGGCGGCTACCAGAAGCAGCATGACGCCCAACAAAATCTTCACACTTTTCTCGCGGCTGCGAAACAGATCAAACATGGCTTAAGAAGGAATCTCCTGCTTGGGTCTCTTTGGTATACGTATGGACGCCTGACGGCTGCCCGAACGACCCAAACTAGTATTATAGCGGTGTTTTGCTGGAATCAGCCTGTTACGAGTTGAATTAATAATCAAATGCCCTTGCAGAAAGTAGGACTATTCCTGGTCGCGGTGGACTGTATCCATAGAGAACGCCGGAACACAGACTGCAACATATTCGGCGCCTCCCTCGGAAGGTGTGCCGTAGCGCACCCACTCGCCTTTCGGCGCTACTACTGCTTGCCCGGCATGGACATCTAATGAGCCGCCATTGTATTCCACTCGCAGCATGCCTTTTAGGACGATGGTGAATTCATCAAATTCAGGCGTTTGGCCTGGTTCCAGCCAACCGGAGGGGCTGCGCATATGCGCCACACTTGTCGTTGTAGTGCCGGAATTCACGCGTCCAATGTATTCGTCAATCAACTTAGGTTTGTTGCCTGACGACGTGATGCGCGCGGGCTTGTCGATCAATAAGGGTTGCGGCATGTGTTATTCAGAATGGCATGTTGAAACCGAAAAGGCTGGCGCGCGCGTCTCTTCTACTCAGCCTGAAACTGGATTTCGTAGATTAAAGAGAATCTCTTGGAGACAAAAAATGGCAACCTCACGTGTAAATTCAGCCACTTTAGTGCTGGCGCTCATCGCCGGGCTGGTGGTTTTACACGAAACGCAAAACCTGTTTACCAGCTTGGCGGGCTTAACGCTTCTCGTGGTTTTGTTTGCTTTCGAAAGAACGGGCGAACGCTCGGGCATGCAGAGCTTCGCATTTGCCTTGGCATGCGGCTTGGCACTGCTTTGCACTTGTTCGTATCCGTTTAGCGCGCTGCTGCCGGCGCTTGGGCTGTCGACAGCATTTATCGCGCAATACTTTCCGGCAATTTTTTGGCTGCTTGGAACGGGTATCTTCTGGGCAGTTGATCGGTCCGGCGCGGACTCGGGTGCGCCTCAGCCAGTGAGCTTTACTGGTGGTTATTCTCAACCAGCAACTGCGCTGAAGCCGACGTTTGAAACACGTCCCTTCACACCCTCTCCGGTGGTTTCGACACCTGAGCCTGAACTGGAGCCGGTTTATAGCACGGCGGTTTCTGCGCCAAGTCCGGTTGCGATGCCGGTTCCGTCAACGGTGTCGACGCCGCCTGCTTCAACTGCACCCGCCCCAGCTCCGCCGGTCTTGACAGGCAAGGAGGTCAACATTTACGTCACGATGATGGGCGAAGGGATGAATGTGCTGCGCAGCGTACGCGCCGAACATTTGGGTCGCGATTTCTATATCATCGTGGATGAAATGCCTACCGACGAGAATTGGGAATTCGCGCCTGGGCAGGTTGTGCGCTGCAAAAAGAAGAACTTGTCGAACGGCAAAGGCTTAGTGGCTTTTGAGGAGGCGCCGCGCGCCCAATAGAATTTCATGATTATCAAAGACGACCTGGTGGAAGAGATCTCGACGCCCACTGGCGCCATGCGTACTTGCCTTTTTCGTCCGGCGGCGGAAGGACGCTTTCCGGGCGTTGTTCTGTTCTCGGAGATTTTTCAAATCACCGGACCGATCCGGCGTACGGCTGCGTTTCTCGCTGGCCACGGGTATCTGGTTGCGGTTCCGGAGGTCTACCACGAACTTGAACCAGCGGGCGCGGTGCTTGCGTATGACCAGGCGGGAGCGGATAAAGGCAATGCGGACAAATATGCCAAGGAGCTTTCGTCGTACGACTCCGACGCGCGCGCCCTGCTCGACCACCTCAAAGGCCGTTCCGACTGCACAGGTAAATTGGGCGCTGTTGGCATCTGTCTTGGCGGGCACTTGGCTTTTCGCGCGGCTATGAATCCCGCTGTGCTGGCGACCGTTTGCTTCTACGCAACCGACATTCATTCCGCTTCTCTCGGTAAGGGAAAGAAGGATAATTCGCTCGAACGCGCCGGGGAAATCAAGGGTGAGCTGCTGCACATCTGGGGACGGCAAGACCCACATGTACCGCTGGAAGGGCGCAATCGGATCAAAGCACGGCTCGATGAGGTTGACGCGAACTTTCAGTGGGTAGAAGTGAACGGCGCTCATGCGTTTATGCGAGATGAGGGATATCGCTACGATCCCGCTCTTGCTCACTTGTGTCTGGGGCTCATGCTAGAGGTCTTTCATCGGAACTTAATGTGAGCTTCGCTCGAAAGACTACCAAGTTTCCGCAGCGCTATGTAACTTGTACAGGTTCTCGGAATCAAATGCAGTAGGAGAGAAATTCGATGTCGAGGTTACTTAAACCCATTACCGTTGCGGCTCTTTGCTTTTTGCCGCTTTCCCTGTTCGCCGGGCAACACAAGGATCATAATGACGCGTTTGTGCCGGGCGCCAACAGCATGAGCAAACTTGCTCAGGAAGTACGTCACCAGTTGGTAATGTTGCCGTACTATTCGATTTTTGACGATCTGGCATTCCGAGTAGATGGTGGAACCGTGACGCTGCTTGGCGCTGTCGTTCGACCGACACTGAAGAGCGATGCCGAAAACGTGGTCAAGCGCATTGAAGGCGTGACCCAGGTGAATAACGAGATAGAAGTATTGCCGCTCTCGCCGATGGACAATCAGATCCGCCATGCTGTTGCGCGAGCCATCTACGGAGACCCAACCATCGGCGACAGATATGGCTACCGTGCGCTGCCGTCCGTCCACATTATCGTCAAGAATGGCAACGTGACACTGGAAGGTGTGGTGGCAAATGAAGGCGACAAAAACCTAATCAATATCCGCGCTAATGGTGTGCCGAACGTGTTTAAGGTGACGAATGACTTGCAGGTGGAAAAGTAAGTTAGACTCGCCGCCGTCCCACTTCCTTTAATAACCCCTTCAGTAAAGACCCGCCAAAAAGAGCGAGGGCGAGCAGGCTACCGAACAGCGCCATGGCTTCGTAGCTTTCTCGCCCTTCCCTTTGCCAGTAGACGTCGCTTAAGTTCAGCCACAAAGCAAACTCGTCCAGAATCAGTGCAGCCGCCACTCCATACAGCGTGGCGGTGATGCGGCCGGCAATGGGCCAGGAGTCCGCAGCACCCGTGCCGATTTCCGTCAGCCAACAATAGCCGACAGTCAGGAGAAGTAGAATGCCCCACACCATGTGGTGGATGTGACGGCCGTGCATGGAGACATCGTGAAATGGCCCGATGTTGTTGTGGATCGCGAGCGTTATGCCGCGCACGACGAATGCCGTAACGAAGAAGCCTAATGATCCGAGGAAAAGGCGCTCGCGCTTCGATTCCTGAAAGCGTTCCTCATAGATAGCGCGCAGGCGTCCACGCGAGAAAAGAAGAAAGAGGACGGAGAGGATGGCACCGATGATGAGGGGGCCAATCCAGAAACTTCGATGAGTCCAGGGCACTTACGATAGTGTATTCCGAGAGGTACATTTTCGATGTTTAAGATTGTTGTCTTGTTGGCGCTCGCGACAGCTTTTGGGCAAACGCCAACTCCTGCTCCGAAATTTCAGGAACCCATGCCGCCCGGGCCAAATCCGAATTCGCAATACCGCTTGGGTCCGGATTCGCTGCCGCAGGAGGGTGTGCCGAAGGGGGAGATTCGCGGGCCGTTTCATTTGCCGAGCCAGGCGTATCCGGGTACGCAGCATACGTATTGGGTCTATGTGCCGGCGCAGTATGATCCAGCGGTTCCAGCGGCGCTGATGATCTATCAGGATGGGCAGGCGTTTAAGGATGAGAACGGCGATATTCGGGCACAGAATGTGATGGACAACTTGATCTACCGGCGCGAGATTCCGGTAATGATTGGCGTCTTTATAAATCCGGGACGTACGCCGGAGCAGGTGGAGCCGTCGCCGCAAACCGGTTGGGGCGATGGGACGACGAACCGTGGGACTGAGTACAACGTGCTTGATGACAGGTATGCGCGGGTGATTACCGAAGAGTTGATGCCGGTGCTGTACAAGGAGTACAACATTTCAAAAGACCCGGACATGCACGGGATTGGCGGGTCGAGTTCAGGCGCCATTGCGGCGTTCACGGTGGCGTGGGAACGGCCGAATGCGTTTCGGAAAGTGTTGAGCAATGTGGGGAGTTTTGTCGATTTGCGCGGCGGGCAGGTTTATCCGGAGAAGGTGCTGGCGGCGGATCGAAAACCCATTCGGGTGTTTCTTTGTGATGGGAGAAACGATCATCGCGGGTTTGGCCGGGATGGCAAGTACAACCCGGACCGGGACTGGTTCTTGCAGAATGTGCGGTTGATGAAGGCGCTGACTCAGAAGGGGTACGACGTGAATTACACCTGGGGCATGAATTTGCATGGGCAGAAGTTTGGAGGGGCGATTATGCCGGAGATGATGCGCTGGTTGTGGCGGGACGGGCCGGTGAGTACCGATCCGAACAACATGGTGGAACGAGGATTTCGTGAAGCGGTTAAGCGAGAACCGCAACCGTAAGTCAGGCAAAGGCCGGACAACCGGCCCGATAACGTCACCGACATCGCTCTGGGAAAACTGCGGCAAAACTGGGGGCAAAACTGGGGCAAAACTGGGGACAGCCCGCATGTTTTCCGGTTTAGAGTGCGGATGGAATATCGGAAACATGCGGGCTGTCCCCAGTTTTTCAGAGTGGGATGGAATATGGAAACATGCGAGAAGCGGCTGTCCCCTTAGTTTTAAGTTTAGGGCAAGCCGCTCTGACGGGTTTTACCCAACTTTCTGCAGCGGCGGCAAGCCCACACGGATGGCTGCTGCCTCGAGACGCTTAGGCAATCGAGAATCCGTTGATAGCTCTAATATCTTGAACAACAATCTCAGCTTTTCCGTTAACCGTAATTACGACAGGTCTGTGAGTCTTTTTGCTCGCTGGTGTTTCGCTCGAACTCCGTTGATGCTAGCAGAGCCGCATGTATACTGAAGGTGGCTCATGTAATTCTGCTGAGCCGTCCGCTAGTCGCTACTTAAGATCGACGCGCGAATCCATCCATCTCTGCTTAGAATTACTGGAGCTTTATCATGTCTTTCCGTAGCGGAGATCGGGCTCGAGCCTGTAAAATTGCAGGTAAGCGCCGGGTGCGCAGGGCGGCGTTGCGCCTTCTGAAGCGCGTGACGACGGCAGCGCCTGTGCCAACGACAGCACCCGTTCCTAAGGTGTAAGTTTGAAGTCGTAGATTCCCGAGCCGATTTCCTCTTCCTTCCCGCTCGGTAAGAAGACGTGGGCGTGGGTGTTGGCGGGAATCGTAACTTTCAACCGAGTACTGTTCCATTCGGTCGAGATCTTTCCATACATTGAGTCGTATTCAGCGCGAGCATGCGTGAGTTGCTCGCTCGGATGTGGATGGATCACGATGTCGTGAAAGCCTGGACCGGTGTTGGTAGTGTCGATGCCGCCCACGGAGCGGTAGAGCCACGCGACAACGGAACCGAAAGAATAGTGGTTGTAGGAGTTCATGGCGGGATCGCCGGTGTCTCCGTTCCAACGCTCCCACCAAGTAGTCGCACCTTTCTTGATCATGTAGCCCCACGACGGATATGAGTCGTTGAGCAGAAGCTTATAGGCGACATCGGCGCGGCCGTGATCGGAAAGCGCAAAAAGCAGGAATGGGGTGCCGAGGAAACCGGTCGAGAGATGCCCGCCGTTCTTCTCGATGGCCGCGACTAGGTTGTTTGTCAGTGCGGAGTCCAGAGTCTTTGGGTAGAGGCCAGCGTGCAGAGCAACTACATAGCCGGTTTGCGTACCAGCGCCCACGGTTCCATCCTCTTTGACGTACGCCTTCTGGAAGGCTTGGTTGATGTTTTCGAACAGAGCCAAGTACTTCTGAGCATCATCCTCTTTGCCAACGGCTTTCGCCATCTCAGTCATCATCTTTGCGACTAAGGCCCAATACGCAGTGTCGACGAGATCCTTCGGGGTGTTGGGATCGGGCGCGAGCCAATCGGCAAAATCGGCACCGGTTTGATTCTTGCGAATGAAGTCTGGATTGGCTTTGAGGATGAAGTTCATCCAGCGCTCCATCGCTTCCCAGTTTTCGTCGATGACGGTGCGGTCGCCGTATTGCATCCAGGTGGTCCAAGGAACGATGACGCCGGCATCGCCCCAGCCGGGAGCGCCATGTCCAAAGGAGGCGAGAACGTTCGGTGCAACATTCGGGAATGCGCCTTCGCTATCTTGACCGTCGCGCATGTCTTGCATCCATTTGTGAGTGAAGGGAGCGATGTTGAAGTTGTAGCTGCCGGTGCGCCAGAAGACGCCCGCGTCGCCAGTCCAGCCGAGACGTTCGTCGCGCTGCGGGCAATCGGTGGGGATGCTGATGAAGTTGCTGCGCTGGCCCCAGATGCCGAGCTTCCACATTTGATTGACTGTAGGATTGGCGGTGACGATGGTGGCGGTTGGTTCGTCGGCAAGGCTGCTGATGACTTCGGCGCTGAGGCTTTCGAGAGTGGGCTTGCCGGGATAGCCAGTGACTTCCACATAGCGGAAGCCTTGGAAGGTGAACTCGGGCCTAAAACTTTCTTCGCCGGTGCCGCGCAGCACGAACACGTTAGTCGCGTCGGCGTTGCGAAGATTTTTGGTGTAGATGGTGCCGTCGGGATTGAGGATTTCGGCAAAGCGGAGTTGGACGCGCGTGCCAGTAGGGCCATGGGCTTTGAGGACGGCCTTACCGGCGAGGTTCTGACCCATGTCGAAGATATAGACGCCAGGAGCGGGCGAGTTGATGGTTTCGGGTTTGACGGTTTGAATGGTCTTGATGGGGGAATCGACTTGCGCGACGAGTTGGCCGGTGGGCGCATCGGAGTTAATGGCGAGGGACCATTTAGAGTCGTTGAAGTGAGCTTGCTTCCAGCCTTGTGGTTCGAGGCGGGCGTCGTACTGCTCCCCTTTGTATATCTCGGAGTTGAGGATGCCGGTGGGAGCAGTCTTCCAGCTTTCGTCGGTCGCGATGATCGAGTGCTTCCCGCTGGCGTATTGGATTTCTAACTGACCGATGATTCGGCGTGGAGGTTTGCCGAAGGCGTAGGTGTCGCCGATCCAGGTGAGTGGGCTGGCGAACCAACCGTCTCCCAAGAGCGCGGCGAGAGTGTTCTCGCCGTTGGTGAGAAGATCGATCACGTCATAGACCTGGTATTGGATGTGTTTGCTGAAGTCGGTCCAGCCGGGAGTGAGGTGACTGTCGCCGATGGGCTTGCCGTTGAGGAAGGCGCTATAGGATCCGAGGGCTGTCACGTACAAGCGGGCGGATGTGACTCTGTCAGTAATACGGAACGAGTGTCGGAAGCCAGAGGCGCTTTGTGGGATTTGGACGGAAGCGTCGAGAGGTCCGACGCGCGCGGCGTTTTGCCAGTCGCTGAGGCGGAGAAGTTTACCGTCGGGCTGGAGGATCTTGACGAGGGCGGCGAGACCGGCGGGTTGCGGAGTGCCGGGAGGACCAGCGCCGGGGCCGAACTGCGGGGGTTGGGGAACAGTGACGGTGATTTCGACAGAATTCTTACCGATGATGAGTTGGCTGGTGATGTCGCGGCGGTCGAAGGAGTGCCAGGCGGTTTTACTGCCAGCGTCGCTGCCGTTTACTTTGACTTGCCAGTCGCCTTTGGCGAGGACGAGGAGTGCGGCATCGGTGGGTTTGGCGGATAGGTCGAAGTTGGTGCGGAAGGTGGCGACGGTGCCGGGAGTTACTTTCGATGAGTCTTGTCCAGGCTGCCAGATCCACTGGAGGGCGGCGCGGTCGGCGGAGTCTTCGGGGTTTTGGGCGGTGATCCATTTGGCTTGCCAATCGGAGGGTTCGAGGAGGCCCATCTCCCAGGAGGCGGCCGGCGTCCAAGCGGAAGGCTTGCCGGCGAAATCCCAGACACGAACAGTCCAGTAGTAATGTTTGCGTGATTCGAGTTTGGCGCCGGCGTAAACGATGCCGACGGATTCGTCGCTAGAGACTTTGTGGCTGTCCCAAACGTCGGGCTTGCCGAGGCTCAGATCTTTGGTGTTGGTGGCGACCAGGATTTGATAGGCGGATTGACGCCAGTTGCGCTCGGTGTTGTCGCTTTGCCAGGAGAGGTGAGGCGTGTGTTGATCGATGCCCATGGGGTTGTTGCGATATTCGCAACGCAAATGCACGGGGGCGGCGCTCACAGTGCAGGCGATGAGGAAGAGGATGGCTTTTTTCATTAGGGGCGCTTTTTCTCGGCTTGATTTTGGACGATGCGGGCTTTGACGATTTTCTTGAGAAGACTGGCGGGCAGAGGTTTGTCGGGTGGGAAGCGGATGGTGCCTTTGGCGGTTTCGTATTTGGCGAGGTCGGCGGAAAACTCCTGGATGAGGGAGGCGCTGTAGGGGAAGAAGCTGCAGTGGTTGGTGAAGGCGGCGAAGCCCACGAGTGCGCCGAGGTAGTGGAAGGTGGGCATGCCATAGCTGATTTTTTCCGTGGTCTCCGGAGGGACAATTGCGCGGATGGTGGATTGGATTTTGAGGAGAGTGGAGCGGGCGGGTTCGGGGACGGCGGCGAGGTAGGAGGCTACGTCCTTAGGTTTTGCGGATTTCATACCATCAAAGAGTTTACATTTATGGAACCACTCAAGAATAAAACGTCGTTGATTGTTGGGGCCAGCCGGGGCATAGGACTGGCGATTGCGAAGGAGATTGCGACGCAAGGAGCGCACACGATTTTAGCTTCGCGGAATATCGAGGCGCTGGAAGCGGAAGCGGCCGCGCTGGCGAAGGAAGGGAAGCAGGCGAGTGCGCTGAAGTTGGACGTGAACGATGCGGCGAGTATAGCGGCGCTGCCGGACGTGGACATTTTGGTAAACGTGACCGGGACCAATATTCGCAAGGCGTTCGAGCACTATACAAAGGAAGATCTCGACTTCTTGATGCAGACAAATTTGCTGGGGCTGACGACGGTGACACAGAAGGTAGGCGGGCGCATGAAGGAGCGCGGGACGGGCGGCAAGATTGTGTTTATTGGCAGTTTGATGTCGCTGTTGGGGCTGCCGTATTTGAGTGTCTATGCAATGACAAAGAGTGCGCTGGCCGGGTTGACGCGCGTGTTGGCGGCGGAGTGGGGGCGGTACAACATTCAAGTGAACTGCATTGCGCCGGGATTTATTTTGACGGATTTGAACCGGCAGATGTGGCAAGCGCCGGAAATGAAAAACTGGCTGGCGGGGGCGCAGGCGAATCCGCGGATGGGGACGCCGGAAGACATTGCGCCGATGGCGGCGTTTTTGTGCGGGCCGGGGGCGGATTATATTACAGGGCAAGTGATTGCGATTGACGGCGGGTATACGACGACAGCGGTTTGGCCGTTTGGGAGTTAGGATGCGGGTGTAGGCTTTTGAGTGGGTTGGAACTTCTGGGCGCAAGAGGTTCTTAGGGTCGGCTCTCTGGAACTATGCGGAAACGGCGGCGTCCTTCCATACGGTACGTACTGAAATCAGCATGGTCAATTGTAAATACATTAGCAAGCTTTTCCCGATTCGCTAAATGGACAAGCGTGGCGTCGGCGAAATCCATCGGACGATCAGCGTACCGGGACATAAGCGTTCTGATGTCCGTGAGTTCTGAATCTTCGATCGATGCCATAACGATTGCGCCCGAACGTAGGAATTTCCAAGCGTAGTCATGTTGGTTCTCACCGAGGAGGTGAAAGACTTCGGCAAGAACTGCTTCGGAGGTTGCGAAGGGTAAACGCAACTGCGCGAAGGCCTTCACGCAGAGAGGGTGCCAGCGATCGGTTCGATCCAGAAGGGCCACGATTGCGCTGGTATCGATCAAGCCGTCAGCGCGCATGCTTCTTTCTTAGAATCTGCTTCAAGTCTTGGCTGGCGTTTTCCGAGCGGTAAGGATTGCCGCTGGCGAGAGTGCCGAAGCACTTAGCGGCGGCTTTGTGAAGGCGGAGTTGTTCCTCCTCCCCAGCGGTGTTGAGGTCGCTCTTGCGGAGTAAGTCGCGGGCGGCGAGGTCGAGAAGGGCAGACACCGACGCTTTGCGGCGGCGGGCTTCGCGCTCTAAGGCGGTCTTGAGATCGGCGGAAACACGCCAACTGTAGACTTCGGTCTTCATGCACTACATTGTAGTGCAGCGTTTCTCGGCCAGTTCTCTTGCCAAGAACGTCTTGCGGTATCCCACGTAAACGTGAGTCATTTTAGGTCTACTGCAGTATTTCGTCCGAAGGAGTTGGGTTGGCAGGACGCGCCGATGTGTTCCTGCCAAATGGGCGAGCGCCGGATTTGTCTGCCATGGCTGTTGCAGCACAAAAGTCTGCCTCTCTTCAAAATCGTCGAACATCGAAGAGTCGTCAGTGCGAATGGCGCGGGACGATACTGCGTAAATCACGATAACCGATGGCGAATTCGAGGCATCCCCCCGTTTCGAGTTGGCCAACGTTCTGGCGGTAGAGTTCCTGCCACGGTGAGTCATTCGTCAACGAAACCGGTTTCAGCTCTCGCCGGCGGCGCGCAATTTCCTCGTCGTTCAGCAATACGTCCACACGCCGATTGTGCAGGTCCACGCGCACTTTGTCGCCCGTTTGAAGAATAGCCAGATTGCCTCCTACCACTGATTCAGGTGACGCATTCAGAATGGAAGGAGTATCGGAAGTGCCGCTTTGCCGGCCATCTCCCATGCACGGCAGCACGCCGATGCCACGATTGGTCAAGTGCCCAGGCGGAGTCATATTGACCACCTCGGCCGACCCCGGATAGCCCACCGGGCCAGCGCCACGCACGACAAGCATGCAGGTTTCGTCGATCTCGAGCGATGGGTCTTCGATTCGCCGGCGATAGTCTTCCGGGCCATCGAAAACGATAATTCGCGAAACAAAGCAGTCGATCGAACCGGGCGTCGAAAGAAAACGGCGCTTGAAGTCTTCGCCGATGACCGACGTTTTGACTAGCGCGGAGTGAAAGAGGTTGCCAGAGACCACCACAAAACCAGCACGAGCACTGACGGGATTGCTGCAAGGACGTATGATTTTTTGGCCCAGGCTGTGCGTTCCTCGATAGTTCTCGTCGATGGTTTTTCCGTTGACTGTCAGCGCATTTCCGCGGATGTGTCCGGCCTCGATCAACTCACCGAGGATGGCCGACACGCCACCAGCGCGGTGATACTCCTCGCCAAGGAATTCGCCCGCTGGTTGAATGTTAGCGAGCAAAGGAATGTCATGGCCGAATGTCTCCCAGTCTTGAATATCCAGGGGAACGCCCATGTGACGTGCGATGGCGATGATATGCGGAGGGCAGTTTGTCGAAGCACCTATAGCGGATGCCACCACAATGGAATTCTCGAAAGCTTCGCGCGTGAGAATGCGGCTCGGCGTCAAATCGTCGTGGACCATCTGGACAATGCGTTTTCCAGTTTCAAACGCCATCCTGGCACGCTCGGCGTAAGGAGCCGGTATGCTTGCGCAGCCAGGCAGAGACATGCCCAGCGCTTCAGCCAGTGAGTTCATGGACAAGGCCGTACCCATTGTGTTGCAATGTCCGGCGCTTGGTATTCCGTGCACTACACGGTTGATCAGTTCTTCTCCGTCGATCTGACCGGCGGCCATGAGCCGGCGCGCTTCCCACAGCATGGTTCCGGTGCCCACCGGTCTGCCATTCAGATAGCTGTTCAGCATCGGACCGCCCGAAAGCACGATGGCCGGCATATTGACGGTCGCCGCTGCCATCAAGCATGCCGGTGTGGTCTTATCGCAACCAGTCATCAGCACAACCCCATCGAACGCGTAGCCGCTTAAGATTTCGACCAAGCCTAAATAGGCAAGATTCCGGTCAAGCGCGGCGGTAGGCCTACGACCCGTTTCCTGCAGCGGATGTGTTGGAAATTCGAAGGGAATTCCGCCGGCGTCGCGGATGCCATCTTTCACCCGGCTCGCCAGGCTTACGTGTATGCGGTTACATGGCGTGAGATCTCCTCCTGATTGCGCGATGCCAATGATGGGCCGCTTTGAGCGCAGTTCCTCGGTCGTCATCCCGTAGTTAAAGAAGCGTTCCAGGTAAACAGCGGTCTCGCCCGGCTCGTCGTTGAACCAGAGTTCGCTGCGAAGTCGCTTGTCGGAGGTGTTGCTCATGAGTGCCTGGCGACTCCCCGTTAAGCGATGTGCGCGCCTCGCGTGCCCACATAGAGCGAATACAACGATTGGCTCGCGGCCATGAAAAGCCGGTTACGCTTGGCGCCGCCAAAGCAAAGATTGGCGCAGATTTCCGGCAGCACAATCATTCCGATGCGCTGTCCGGCAGGCGAAAAAACCTGCACTCCATCGTAGCCAGCTCCGCCGTTCGACCCCGCCCAGATGTTGCCATCAATATCCGCGCGAATGCCGTCGGCGAGACCGGACTTTTCACCCAGCTTCATGTCGGTGAATAGCTTCTGATTGTGAAGCTTGTTGTCGGCGATGTCAAATACCTGAACGTTCTTCGGAGCGCCCGTATCGCAGATGTACACCTTCTTATAGTCGGGCGAGAAACAGATACCGTTGGGCTTGTCAAGCGCATCGGTGAGCATTTCAATTTTCGCGGTCTTAGCATCAACTCGATAAACGGCTTCTTTGATTTCCGGTTTCGCCTGGTTGCCCTCATAGTTGCCCAGGATGCCGTAGGGCGGGTCGGTGAACCAGACGGAGCCATCCGGGTGGACCACAATATCGTTTGGTGAGTTCAACGGCTTGCCGTTATACCGATCGGCGATGGTAGTAACCGCGCCCGTGTGTTCGTAGCGCACCACGCTGCGGCTGGCGTGTTCGCAGGAGAGTTGCCGTCCTTCGAAGTCGAACGTGTTGCCGTTGCTATAACCAGAGGGACTGCGAAAGGTGGATACGTGCCCGTCATCTTCAAGGAAGCGGAGTTGCCGGTTGTTCGGAATATCACTCCATATCAGATACTGCCCCTGGCCACACCACGCAGGCCCTTCCGCCCACTTCGTTCCGACATAGTGGCGATAGAGGATGGCATTAAATATCTGGTACTTGGCGAAGCTCTTGTCAAGCGCGATTACGTCAGGATCTGGATAGCGCACGAGTTGATTGTTGTTCGCCCAATCGCGCGCCGTTTGCGACATAACGGGAGCGGAAGCAGCGAGAGCCAGCAGCGATCTGCGGCTGAAGGTGGGGCTTTCAAAATGATTGGAACGCATCGGCGTCATTGTATGTCATGGCCATGTGAGCGACGCGATGGCGATCTCACTCACCTTCGCTTCGCGTTTCTATCTTTCGCTTGGGCTGTCGTCGGCCTTGAGATCGCCAAGAGCGTATTGGATTCCCGCGAGCATATGAGCTACAAAAGGTCGCGAGAAATAAATCTTCTCGTCGTGGCCGTGTGCCTCGTAGAATACCCGACCGTCGCCAACTCGCTGGATATAGCTTAACGCGTAGTCGCCGTCAGTGCGTTTCGTGGCGGCAGGCTCCTTCGCTTTGTCTTCCGCGCTCATCTTGTTGTAGTTGATGCTGGTTAACACGTGAACACGCTTCCGGCTGAAAGAATCCTGCGCGAATGTGTAGGTCTCGTCGACAATTTCGTAGCCCTGCGCCGGAAACATGGATGTCAGCGGACTGTTCGGATCGTCGATCTTAACCGGAATCAGCGTCGGATAGGTCCAGTGAAACTTGAAAAATCCGCCGATCATTTCATTAAATTCAGGCCACGTGCCCGTTTCCGGGGTTGGTGCGGCGCCGGGTGAAGCCGGACGTACACTCGTGTGGTAAGAGTCGGTCGCTGCGTGAATGCCCGCGAGGCCCTTCCCGCCTTTCACAAAGTTGAGCAGTGCTTCTCGGCGCGCCTGTGACACTGCCTTGTCGTTGGGGTCATCCAGGAACTCCCCAGTCGTGCTGTCGAGGAAGAGTGCATCGTACTGCTTAAGGTTCTCAGGCGTGATCATGGCGGAATCGTAAGTAATGGTTGTCATCCACGCGCCGGTCTTGTCTCCGAGATACTCAACCATCTTCGACGCGAGCGGGATGGAACTATGGACCCAGCCAGCCGCCTTGCACAATACCAACACATGACGAAGGCTTTGCGGTGCTGCGAGAGGCTTTTCGGGGAGTGCCGCCATCATTCCTGCGATGTCAGATGGATTAGCAAATTGTTTTTGTGGACAGCCGTAGCTAAATCCGCCGCTAAATCCCTCAGCGGGACAAGTCTTTGGCGGTTTCGTTTGCTTCGCCAATACGAGTCCGCAAAGCAACACAATAGCGGCGCATACCGAAACGCCAAATGTCTTCATGAGGTGCCCCTAAAACTAGATCGATTTCTGCTGCGAAGTGTAATTGTATAACTACTGGAATTCTACGCCCTAATCCATTGCGATGGATACTCCGGGCGCCGGCACAGTGAGCCTTGTCACGTTTTGAGTCAAGCCATGCCAAAAAAAACGAGGTCGCGTTCAAATCGACAACTATCGGCAGCGATTCTCTGATACATTTCTCGCAGAGGTCAAACATGAGGATAGACCGCCGTCTCTTCCTGGCGTTACTTTCCGCACCTTTGTATCCGGCTGTTCCGCTCGTAGTGCTCACGCCCGATGAGGCCAAGGTGGTGGAAGCCCTCTGTGCACAAATTATTCCTGCCGACGACTGGCCGGGCGCAAAGGAAGCAGGTGTGCTGTATTACATCGAAACGCAGTTGGCTGGACCGCTCGAACGCTTTGCCGATCGCTATAAGATTGGGATCGCCTCTTTGACCCACACCTCTCGCAAACAGACCGGCAAACCGTTTACAGATCTGGACCCAACCGAGCAAAAGCAGTTTCTAAAGACCATCGAAGCGGCGCACGATTCAGAACTGAACGGGTTCTGGCAAGTGGTGATTGATCACACCATGCAGGGTTTCTATGGCAGTCCCAAGCACGGCGGCAATAAAGATGAAACGAGCTGGAACATGTTGGACATCGCCGATGTGATGGAAGGACACAAGCATTGACACTCTCATCGGTAGACGTTGTTGTTGTAGGAGCAGGCGCGGCAGGAGGCATTGTCGCGGAGCAGCTTTCGCTGGCAGGTTTTCACACGGTGCTGCTCGAACGGGGAGACAAGCTCAGTTTTGCGCAAACGGGACACGACGAACTGCGCAGCCAGCGCACGACGGTTCTGGGAAACGCCTTTGGCCCCGATGACAAGCGCTATGTGCGTCTTGCGCAAATCGCGGACGGCAGTTTTGTGCGCGTTCGCCCCAGCGAGGGCGGTTACAACAATAATGCAGCGTGCGTCGGCGGCGGAACGATGAGCTATGGAGCGATGGCCTGGCGGTACACCGAAAAGGACTTCCGCCTACGTTCGATCTATGGCGCACCTGCAGCCAGCACGCTTGAAGACTGGCCCATTTCATACGAAGATCTGGAGCCTTTCTATAGCAAGGCGGAGTGGGAGATCGGGGTCTCGGGCAACATGGGGGCCAATCCTTTTGAGGCGAAACGGCAGCGGCCCTATCCTATGCCGGCGTTGCCACTCAACAGCGAGGCATCGGCTTTGTTCAAGGCCGCGCAGGGTTTGGGTTGGCATCCGTTTCCAATCCCCATGGCCATCAACTCGGTGACTTATCAGAAGCGATCCGCTTGTATCCAGTGCCCGCATTGTGTGGGTTTTGCCTGTGAGGTAAATGCCAAGAATTCTACAGCGGTCACCGCCATTCCCAGGGCGTTGGCAACCGGTCTTTGTGAACTCCGCACAAATTGCATCACGAGCCGTATCATGACCAACGACTTCGGAAAGGCGACTGGCGTGCAGTATTTCCAGGGCGATCAGGTCGTTACGCAACCTTGCCGCGCTGTTGTCGTGTCGTGCTCCGCTACCGAAAGTGCGCGCCTATTGCTGAATTCCACCACCAAGTTGTTTCCGCATGGCTTGGGCAACAATCACGATTGGGTGGGTCGCAATCTGCAAGGCCACGCTTATGCCGGCGCTTACGGAATTGTTGAAAAAGAGTTATTCGACGGGCTGGGGCCGGCCGCGCGCGTTGCTTGTTGCGACTTCAGCCACGGCTTGCCCGGTGGATTAAAGGGCGGCGCCATGCTGGCAAACGAATTCATCCGCTTGCCCTATCTCTTCTCACGAAATGCGATTCCGCCGGGAGCACCGAAGTGGGGCTTGGAACACAAGCAGCACATGCGCCACGCGTACAAGCGAACGGTTGGAGTCATGGGGCCCATCCAAGAGATGCCGGTGTTCGATTCCCGTGTTGAAATTGCCCCCGAAGTGAAGGACGCTTGGGGCATTCCAACTTTGCGGATTAGCGGCCACAGGCATCCCGCCGATCGGGACGTGGCCCGTTTCATCTCAGCCCGAGCTGAGGATTGGTTGAAGGCGTGCGGTGCTACAAAGACGTGGCCCACGCTTCCAGGCACAGGAGTCAGTGGCGGCCAGCATCAGGCAGGCACCTGCCGCATGGGTAACGATCCGAAGACCTCGGTTGTGGATCGTTACTGCCGCGTCCACGACATCGACAACCTATACGTGGTTGATGGAAGTGTCCATGTGACGAATGGCGGCTTTAATCCGTCCCTCACGATTCAAGCGATTGCCTATTGGGCCTCGGCAAAAATGTCAGGAAGTTTGCAACGATCGTAATTCACTTACTCTCCACTACGAGCAGGTCGCGCAACCTTAGGCGGCACAGGAGGAGCCGGCTCATCAACGCCGAAATCATAGCCTTTCCCAAATACCTCTTTGTTCGGATCAGCCGAACCTAAGAGGAAAAGCAAGTACTCTCCAGCGGGCGTCGCTTGCGGGGTCAGCCTGAACAATTTTGGACCCACCTCTGTTGCTTCAAACTGGACCATTGCATCTGGTTTGATAACAGGTTTAGGTCCAGGCTCCATGTCTAACTCGCGCATATCGGGCTTTTCAAGCAAGGTAGTGAGAACGAAATCTGAAATCTCTTTCCCCTCAGGCAAACGGAAGTAAAGAACAGGTTTCAGGTTCTTGATTCTGACTTTCGCCGTTGCTCCCAGAAGATAGGCAACCAGGCGAGGCTTCTTCATCATCAATTTCCCCATACCCGAACTTTCCTGCTTACCCAGCAGTGTGATCAGTTTTATCGGTACAGGCGAGTCTCCGAGAAAGTAATAAAGCCCGGTGTCCGAGGGCACTTTTTTTGCAAACGCATCGGGCGGATATTGCTTTTCATCGGCAATCGATTTGGCTGCCGGGGGTGGTGGCGGCGCAGGCGGAACATAGGTCTGCGAGGGATCGAGCAGAAACTTGATGACGGTCTCGCTGATTCCTTCTTTTTTCAAATCGACAAGTTCATCCGTATTCAAGTCGAAGGGCTTGCCATTTTTCTTGATCTTGGTAATGAGCAATTCGTCGGAGAATCCAGCCTTGTGCAGGCGGACCACTTCTTCGACGGTAAGGGCGGGCTCCCGCGTGCTATCTTGCCCCAGCGACCCGGTAAAACTTGTGGGGCTGATAAGAGCGGCCAACAGGGCGAACTTGAAAAATCGGCTCTTGAATTGCATAGTAAGTCTTCCGGTATGCTTGCAATTGCGAGGAATCGTAGAGTTCACTTTATCAAGGATTGGGCGTATGAGCACTGCTGAGCGTTTTCAACCAGGACCGATTGACCAGTCCGCACGTCAATCTCATAATTTAGCTTTCTTTTCGCAGGGTGTGCTGACGGCCATTGAGCGGCTACAGGCCGGGCGAGAACGAATGCCGGATGCCGATACTTTTCGCCGCCGCACACTGCGATCCTTGGACGACATGGAGCGGGATGCCAGGTTAGCCGGCTACAGTGGCGACCATATTAAGAATGTAGAGTTCGCGCTAGTTTCTTTCCTGGATTCGGTGGTGCTCAATTCCTCCGAACCGGGCCGCGCGGAGTGGGAACGGCAAAGCTTGGCCATGCAGCGATTCAATGTCGCCAATGCCGGCGAGGTATTTTTTGAGAAGCTGGAAACGTTTCGATTGGAGCGCGATTCGCATCATGTCGCCGACGTTTTGGAGGTTTATCTCTTGTGCCTGTTGCTCGGTTTTGAAGGGCGCTATGCCGGTAACATCGCAGAACTGGCCCCGATCATAGACAGAACCCGGCAAAGAATCGATAGTATCCGAGGAAGACAAGAACGCCTCTCGCCTAACGCCTCACTGCCGGAAACAGCAGCTCCGATGTCAGTCGCAGCTCCGCGTTACTGGACCAGTAGCCGCTATCGTATGGTTCTGATTGCCGCTGGTTGTGGCACTGTGCTTTTGTTTATCCTGCTGAAACTATCCTTGACTTGGGAAGCGGGCAATACTCTTCGTTCGCTCATGCCTCTATGACGATCAAAACTCTTCTCTTATTCGTCTTTCTTTACGTTTGCCTGGTTTGGGTCGGCGCTGCTTACTTTTACCCCGACAATCTGCGCGAATTCGGCTTGCGTTGGACGTTCATCGGCATAGCGGCGGTATTAGCCTGGCTTCTGCTCGCGAGGATTTGGGCTTGGGTCCGCGTGGCACGCGCGAAATCTGCCGCCCGACCCATGCCAGCGAAGCCGGTGGCTCCGTCTGTCGTTCTCAACGAAGACGAAAGCGGTTTGCTCGCTTTGCTTAATGAGGCGGAGAACTCACTTGCGCGATCCGAGTTGCTCCCGCTCGCACAGCGCTCGCTGTCCGCGCTGCCCATATACCTTCTCGTCGGTCCTGAAAATAGCGGAAAAACCAGCACTTTTATGAATTCGGGGCTTGATCCGACGCCTCTCGCCAGTCAGGGAACAAGCACCGGTCAGAGCACCCGCCTGGCCAATATCTGGCTTGCTAAGAATGCCATATTCATCGAATTAGGTGGGCGCGCTTTTGCCGGCGATCTCGCGCGCTGGGCTAGCTTGTTGCGCGTTCTCAAGGGCCAAAGTTCAACCTCTGGCTGGCGTCGTCTCTTCGAGGAAGGCAAGCCTCCCTTCGCCATCCGCGGTGTCATCGCTTTCTGCGAAGCCAAAGAGTTCCATGCCGTGGTCAGCCAGCAAGGGAAGGACATTCTTGACAAAAGCGCGCGTCACTGGCGCGAGCGGCTGACCGCGGTAGTAGATGCGCTGGGGCGCGCATTGCCGGTGTATGTCGTTGCCACCAAAGCCGACGTCGCCATTCCGTACTTTGCCGATTATTTTGCGCGCATGCGCGATCCCGATATTAATCAAATTTTCGGCTGCACATTGCCGCTTGTTGCCAAAGACGCGCCCGCTTTGGATACCTCAGCCGATGCGGAAAGTAAACGCCTTACCGCCGCTCTCAGTCCGTTGCTGCATCGTCTCGCCGATATGCGCCTCGCACGCTTGGCCTACGAGCCAGATGCCCAGCGCAAACCTGGCATTTACGAATTCCCGCGTGAAGTGCGCCGCATCCGCCCCGCACTGGTGCAGTTTCTGGTGGAAGTGTTCCGTACCAATCCACTACGTCCCACTCCCATCCTGCGCGGCTTCTATTTCACTGGCACGCGCGACGACGATTCCGCAGTCTCCCCAATCTCCACGCAGTCTGCGGATCAAACCACCTCTGACGCAACAGCTTTCTTTCAGGGCGATGCAACGCAAATTTTCAAAGCTGCCGACCTGGCTAAGGGTGCTGGCGCCGCTCCCCCGGCTCCGCGCGGAAGTCTCAGACGACGTTGGGTTTTCGTTTCCGATCTGTTTTCGACCGTTATCTTGCGCGATCAAGCTATCCCATCTGTGGTCGTTCAAACCGACCCGCGAGTCGATTTTGAACGCCGTGTCGTCATGGCGGTGGCTTGCGGAGTTTGCGCTTTGCTGGCCACTGCTTTCGTTTGGTCTTGGGTGAGGAATAACAGTTTGCTGAATTCACTCAGTTCGATCAGCGCCGACGCCAGTGTTCACACCAAGCCTGCCACTTTGGCCGATCTCGATTCTTTGGATAATCTTCGCGATAAGCTCGGCCAGTTGCTCGACTATGATCGCAATGGACCGCCCCTTGGCCTGCGTTGGGGACTCTATTCTGGCGATAAACTGGCGCCTGCCGTCCGCGATCTTTATTTCCGGCGCTTTCGCGAGCTTCTCCTCGATGACCTGAACGGTACCCTTACTAGCCAATTGAAAGCCTTGCCGGAGAGTCCTGCTGGCGGCGACCCGTCTCAACCGGCCACCGATACACTCAGGGCCCATTTGATGATCACTTCGGGAGCATGTCCGGTGGATTCCTCGTTCATCTCACGCACCCTCCGCGACGACCTTTCACAGATGGCTCCTAATACCACCTCAGCCTGGCGGATTGTTGCCGACCGTCAAATCGAGTTCTACGCAAATGAACTCAATTCAGGCAATCCTTTCAAACTCGCGGAAGACACCACAGCAGTGGACCGAGGGCGTCAGTATTTGCGAGGCATTCAGGGCATCGATCCTATCTACAATGGCCTGCTCGCGCAAGTTGCGAAGAGTCTCGCGGATCAACCTCAGCGTCTCAGCGATGTCGCTCCTAACTATGCCCAGGTGCTGCACGGCAAAAATGAAGTCAACGCTGTTTTCACGCGCGAGGGCATGCTCGCCTTTCTGAATTTCGCCAAAAGTGTGAAAGGCGTAAACGCCGGCGAACCATGCGTCATGGGTTCCTCCAATTCAATCAAGGAACTTGGCCAAACGCTGGAGACTCAACGCATTCTCAAAGACCGTTATGATCGCGACTACATCAAGAACTGGCAGGATTTCGTCAAGAGCTTTTCTAATATCGGCTACTCTGGCCGAACCGACGCCGCGCGGAAACTCTCGATTCTTGCCGACCATCGCTCGCCTCTGCTGGGCTTGCTGGCCATGACAGCCAAGCAAACTTACTTTCCCGAGGCGGCAACGCCGGCAATTGTACAAAAAACGAAGAGTGCCGTGGATGGAGTCAAGAAGATTTTTGATTCCGTGAAAGGTGCTGCCCCTGCGCCGGAGCCGCCAGCCGATGCCAAGAGTATCGACCCGATCGCGCGCGCCTTTCAGCCCGTCCACGCCGTGGTAGCCCCCACCAGTGACACCTGGATAACCGAGAAAAACAAGCCTTATGTTGACGCTTTGTCCGATCTTGCCGGCTCGATGGATCAGATGAGCAAAACGAAGACCGAGAATCTCGACCCGGCTGTGTTCCAAGCTGCCAAGCAAAACTATGAAAAGGCGCTGGCGGCGGCGCGGCAACTGGCGAGCGGCTTTGATCCTACCGGCACAAATGGCCTCGATGCGAAGGTTCAAACGCTTTTAGTGGAGCCCATCGAAGGTGTCGGAACTTATATCCCGTCCGACCCCACCTTGCTCCCCTTTGCAAAATTGAATGGCGAAGCCCATTCGTTTTGCAGCATCGCGGAACCGATTCTGCGCAAGTATCCTTTCCGTCCCTCGATGGTGGAAGCTTCACTCGATGAAGTCACGCGGCTTTTTGCTCCAGGTTCGGGCGAAGTTTGGAAGTTCCAGGCAAAGAGTCTGGCGGATTCAACGCTGAAGGACGCAGGTGTCTGGAAGGCGAAGGACGGCGCGAAGGTGCCGGTTCAACCTAACGTTATTGTCTTTCTAAATAAGGCGCAGGCGATAACAGACGCTTTTTTCTCGGCGGGTGCTAACCAACCACACTTGGTTTATACCCTGCGGCCGAAGCTTGACGACAAGCTCAAGGGGTTCGTAGTTACTCTAACCGTGGATGGTCAGGCGCAAGAATGGAAGACGAGTATTCAAAAGCAATTTACCTGGCCCGCGACCGGTGGGGCCGAACCGGGAGCTCGTGCGGCGATCAGTAAAGATATTTCCGTTCCTTTCGCCTCGCGCGGCGGAGTTTGGGGGATTTTCCGATTGATGAGCGATGCGGAGCCTCGCCAAGTGGGCGCCAAAGTCGTCGAGTGGAAGTATTTGCGCGGCGGCGGTGGCCGCCCTGAACCCATCCAACCCGCTCCAGTGCGGCTGGAGTTTGTGGATTTTCCGGGCGGCGCCGACGTGTTCAATCCCGGCTTCTTCGACCAGCTGCATTGCCCTTCCATTGCTGCGGCCCAATAATTGCTCTAACTTTCAGAGCTGTAACGGAAGTTCTTTAGAATGCACTAAGTCTTTCAGATACCATTTCGAGATATGATGATTGACTAATGGAGCGGCTCGTAAAGCTGCCCTCCAAGAGTCGAACGCGAATCGCTAAAATTTCGCCTGGCAACGCTAAGGAGTTTACATATCATGCCCAAGGAAAGCGTCAACGAAAAAATAAAACGGATACGCCCCCCGCGAGTTCATATTACGTACGAGGTCGAAACGGGTGGAGCGATCGAAAAGCGCGAGATTCCCTTCGTGGTCGGCGTACTTGCTGATCTGTCTGGAATGCCCGACAAGGCTCTTCCCGCCATTAAAGATCGCAAGTTTGTCCAAATTGACCGCGATAACTTCAACGATGTGTTGGCGAAAATCAATCCGCGCTTGGCATTCAAAGTGGCCAACAAGTTGACCGAGGACGACACTAAACTCGGGGTGGAACTCAAATTCAAGAACATGGACGATTTTCATCCGGCTAAAGTGGCCGAGCAAATCGACCCGATACGCAAACTGCTGGATGTGAGAAAGAGTCTCGCGAATATCCGCAGCAGCATGATCGGCAATGACAAATTGGAATCTCTCTTACAAGAAATCCTTACCAATCAGGAAAAGCTGGAGAAGGCTGGCGCTGAAGTCGGATTGGCCTCCAAAGCCGGGAAGGAGAGCTAATGGCTACCGAACCGAAGCCTGACATGGCGGGGGCAACGACGACCGAGACACTTTCAGATAATCGCTCTATCCTGGACGTTATCGCCGACGAGGGCCGCATCGGTCAAACCGATGAAGAGCGCACCAAAGGGAAGGCGTGGCTGAAAGACCTGGTCGATGATGCGCTGCAAGGTCACCTCAAAATCTCCAACGACACCGAGGCGATGATCAATCAGCGGATCTCTGATTTAGACGTCCTCATTTCAAAACAGCTCAACGAGGTTATGCACGCGCCCGAGTTCCAGCAGCTCGAAGGCGCGTGGCGCGGCCTGCACTATTTCGTGCAGCAGACCGAAACGGGTGAGAGTCTCAAGATCAAGCTGATGAACATCAGCAAATCCGATCTGTTCAAAGACTTGGACAAGGCTGTCGAGTTCGACCAGAGCCAGATGTTCAAGAAAATCTATGAAGAAGAATTCGGCACATTGGGTGGCGCGCCATTTGGCGCACTGATTGGCGATTATGAATTCGGCCGGCACCCGCAAGACATCGCAATCCTTGAGAAAATGTCGAACGTGGCGGCTGCGTCGCACGCTCCCTTTATAGCTGCGGCCACTCCGGCTATGTTCAATTTTGAGAGTTACACGGAACTATCCGGACCGCGAGATCTGACGAAGATATTCGAGAGTGACGCGTATTTGAAGTGGAATATGTTCCGCAAGAGCGAGGATTCACGCTACGTTGGGCTTTGCTTGCCGCATGTTTTGGCAAGGCTTCCCTATGGCAAAGAAACAACGCCTGTGGAAGAGTTTGATTTTGAGGAAGGCGTCGACGGCAGAGATCACAAGAAATATCTCTGGAGCAACGCCGCCTATGCCTTTGGCGCTCGTCTGACCATGGCGTTTGCCAAACATGAATGGTGCGCCGCTATTCGCGGTGTGGAAGGTGGCGGCTTGGTGGAAGGTCTGCCGGCTCACACGTTCACTACGGATGACGGCGACATTGCCGTGAAATGTCCTACGGAAATCGCGATTACCGACCGCCGTGAAGGCGAGCTTTCCAAACTCGGCTTCATCCCGCTCTGCTACTACAAAGGAACAGATACCGCTGTTTTCATGGGGGCGCAATCCACGCAAAAGCCCACCTTGTATCTCGATGACGATGCCAATGCAAATTCGCGATTGTCTGCTCAGCTGCAATATATTATGGCGGTTTCGCGCTTTGCTCACTTCCTGAAAGTGATGATGCGCGATAAGATCGGCTCATTTATGTCGCGTGATCAGTGCGAGAGTTTCCTGAACACTTGGATTTCGAAATACGTTTTATTAGATGATATGGCGAGCCAGGATCTCAAGTCGAAATTCCCGTTGCGCGATGCCCGCATCGAAGTGGCGGAAATCCCGGGCAAGCCTGGAGCTTATAATGCGGTGGCGTTCCTGCGTCCGCACTTTCAGCTTGAAGCGTTGGGCGTGTCGTTGCGCTTGGTCGCAAAACTCCCGCCGCCGAGAGCCTAGCAAAACCATTTGGAACTACGTTTGCAAGCGTAGAAGACGTACGATGAGGTGGCGTCCCGCCCTCAAAGACGAGACTGTAAGGAGGATTAGAAAAAATGTTTAGCGCTTTTGTTAACTGTGGCGACATCAAGGGTGAAGTCACCGAAAGTGGTCATAAGGACTGCATTGGAGCTCTCAGTGTGAATTTTAAACTGAGCCAGCCGCCCTCGGTTACCCAGCAGAACGCTGGTGGACGTACTCAGGAAGCCGTTGAGTTTTCCGAGTTCGTCTTCACCAAGCTGGTGGACAAGGCCAGTCCGAAACTGTTTGAAGCATGCACGAAAGGTACCCACATTCCTGAGGTAACGGTCGACTATCAACGTGCCAGCAACGATGGACCGATCAAATATCTCGAGATCAAGCTGAAGAACGTTATTATCAGCGGCATGGTTCACGACGCGAATCCCAAGGGAGAGAACAATTTCCCGACCGAAACCATCAGCATGGTTTTCGACGCTATCGAAAAGACCTATACGCAGCAAGGAGCCGATGGCAAGAAGGGTGGCAACGTAGCGGCTAAGTGGAGCCTCGCTAAGGGCGCAGCGTCCTAACGTCTGAGCCATTTCTAAAATCTGAGATTAGGAAGGGGGAAGCGTTGTCCCCCTTTCATTGATCTCCGTCAATGCCACCAATCCCTCATTCTGTTTCATGACTTCAGAATCCTTGATCTCCGACGACCTACTTGCACCAATCTCGCCCGATCAACCCGGCGGTAAGAACCTGCGTTGGGAACCAGCCTGGGATCAGATTAAGGAAGCTCGCCGCGCCGACGACAATCTTGAGCCCGGCAAATGGAAGAAGAGAGATAGTAAATCGTCCGACTGGCGTAAAGTCGAACAACTCGCCTCTGATATTCTGCGATCCCAGTCGAAAGACCTGCAAATTGCCATGTGGCTTACGGAGGCGGAACTCAAGCTGCACGGCTTCCGCGGTCTTAGTGCGGGCTTGCGCATTGTCAAAGAGTTGATCCTCCGCTATTGGGATAGCGGCCTTTACCCACCCATCGAAACCGGTCCAGCAGATCGTGTCGGGCCGCTCGCTTGGCTCAACGATAAGTTAATCGCCTCCGTTACTGAGGTTCCTATCACCAGAAGATCCGATGCCGGCGACGACTATGGTTTTCTCCAATTGCAAGACGCTCGCGCCCGCGGCTCGGAATCGTCATATAAGACTGCCGATGGGGAAATAGACGAAAAGCGTAAAAGGGCTTTTGATAAATGGGTTGGAGATGGCAATGTAAGCTTGGCCATGTTCCAGGACGCTGTTATTGCTACGCCGCCCCAAGATTACCAAGCGCTGCAAGCCGAGTTCGAGGACGCTTACCAGGAATTCAAGGATCTCGAAAAGGTCATCGACGACAAGTTTGGCGATGCGACCCCGAATCTCGGCGCTTGTCGCAACACCTTTGCCGAGATGCAGCAGGAAATTGCGAACATCGCCGCGAAGAAACAGCAGAGTCAGATGACACAAGGAACAAGTCTTCTGAATCCTACCGGTGGCGGGTTCAATGGCATTGGTTCAATTCCAGGCGCTGAATCTGTGTCCGGCGCTACCAGCGCTGGCTGGTCGGAGGCCGAACAGATGATTCGTTCGGGAAAAATCGATGCCGGCTTGGCAGCCATGGCACGCTTGGCGCTGGCCGAAACCAGCGGCCGCAATCGCTTTCAACGCAAGCTGCTATTGGCGGAAGTGTGCTTGTCTACTCGCCGTAATCCTCTCGCTCGCACCATCCTTGAAGAATTAGCCGAACAGATCGACGAGTTTAAACTCGAAGCTTGGGAATCCTCGGAACTGGTGGGCGCCGTTTGGACGCGGCTCTATCGCTTGTATAAACAGCCTGACACCGCCCGCGAAGACGAAGCCAAGAAACTGTTCGAGCGCCTTTGCCATCTTGATCCCTGGCAAGCCCTCTCCTGCAGTGAGTAGCCTGGATGGAGATTTCCTTTATCGACCGTTTCGTCAGCTCCAAAACCACCAGGCGACCTGAAAACGCCTGGCAGGAGATGCGCGAACTAAAGGCTTCACTATGCCGCGACTTAACGGATCTTCTGAACACGCGCCGCGCCGAAAAGGATTTTGACCCGAAGTTCGCCCACTGTTCCAACTCGCTTCTCAAATTCGGCATACCCGATTTCACCAGCTTCGATCTGCAGAACACCGCCGACCAGGAGCGGGTGCGCCTTTCGATTGAACGTGCCATAAGGCAGTTCGAACCACGCTTGGTGCGTGTGAGAGTGACGCTCAAACCGCCCAGTGCCACTCAACCTAGACTTCAATTTATAATAGATGCACAATTGCGCGAAGATGGCGAATCGGAAGAAGTGAGCTTTGACGCAGCCGTTCTCAAAGAAACGCGGCGGATCGCTGTCTCCGAGGAAAATTAGTGCGCGATGAACTCTTTCCTTACTACGAACGCGAACTGGCGTTCATTCGCCAGATGGCGGCTGGTTTTCAGGAGAAGCACGCAGCCGACGCTCCCGGTCTTCTTCTTGAAGACGGCAAGTCTGACGACCCTCATGTAGAGCGCCTCATTGAAGCCTTTGCGCTCATTGCGGGCCGCATTCGTCACAAGATCGAAGATGAGTTTCCAGAAATTACGGAAGCTTTACTCGAAATGCTCTATCCGCATTTTCTGCGGCCCGTACCTTCGCAAGCTATTGTGCAGTTTGAACTCGACCGCGGGCAAAGCACTGTCCCGGAAGCGAAAGTCATTCAGGCTAAGACGAACATTCATGCGAGATCGGCCAATGGCGAGATCTGCACCTTTCGCACCGGCTATGACGTCCGGCTCTGGCCCTTGAAAGTGGCGCGCGCCTCTATTTCAGGGGTCAGCCGCTTCGATGCCGAGCCTGGCATGGCGAAGGAAATCGCCGCTACCCTGCGCATCGAAATGGAGTGCCTGGGCGGCCTCAAGCTCTCGCAAATCCCTATCGATTCTTTGCGCTTTTATTTGAAGGGCGGCAACGAAGTCAACGCGCTTTATGAGTCTCTGTTTGTGAACGCGCTGCAAGTGACCTTGCAGACGGATTCCGCGCCAGGCAGCGCACGTGTGGTTTTTCCCGCTTCCCAGTTGCGCCAAGTCGGATTCGCAGAGGACGAGGGTTTGCTTCCTTATTCCGACCGCAGTTTCCTCGGTTATCGGCTGCTGCAGGAGTATTTCACCTTTCCTGAGAAATTCTTTTTTGTCGACCTTGTCGGCCTTGACAAAGTTTCACTGCAAGGCTTTAGCGGCACTTTCGAAATCGTGATCGAGTTCAAGAAATTTGAAGACGGAGACCGCCTGGCTCGATTGGAACAGAGCGTGACCGCACAGACCTTCCAACTTGGCTGCGCTCCGATGATCAACTTGTTTGAGATCAGTACCGAGCCAATCCGCGTCACCCAAACCAAGACCGAGTACCTCATAATCCCCGATCAACATCGCCCGCTGCACACTGAAATTTATTCGGTGGACGAAGTGATTTCCTCTTCAGCCGACCAGACAACTCACTACGAGCCCTTTTACTCTTTGCGCCACAGCCGCGACGAAAAGGAGAAACTCAAGCGTTTCTGGTACACGCACCGCCGCCCAGCGTTTCGCAAAAACGACAATGGTACGGATGTTTATCTATCTTTGGTCGATTTGGATTTCCAGCCCGCCGTGCCGGATGTTGAGGTGTTGACCGTTCACGCCACTTGCACTAACCGCGAACAAGCATGGCAAGACAAACTGAGACTCGGCGACGAGTTTGGTGCGCTGGAAGTGGAAGGCGCGGCCCTGGTGCGCGCTCGGTGTGTGCGCAAGCCTACGCAGCCCGTTCGCCCCTCGTTGCGGCACGGTTTGCAGTGGCGTCTGATCTCGCATCTTTCCTTAAACCACTTATCGATTGTCGAGAGCGGCCGCGAGGCCCTGCAGGAAATTCTGCGGCTCTACAACTTTCGCGATGACCAACTGATCCGCAAACAGATCAACGGCATCATCAGCGTCTCCAGCGAGCCCGCCGTAAGTCGCATAGTTTCCAAAACAGGCGTTACCTTTTGCCGCGGTGTGGGCGTCACTATCAACTTCGACGAGACCGCTTTCGCCGGCTCGAGTGTTTATCTTTTTGCTTCAGTAATCGAGAAGTTTCTGGGTTTGTATTCGGCGGTCAATTCGTTCAGCCGTCTAAGGGCCGTCACCAGCAGAGGAGAACTCAAACAATGGCGGCCACTCGCTGGCGAACAGATCCTCCTGTAGACCAAGTTCTTTTTGAGCAGGGCTACGAGTTTACTTTTTTTCAAGCCATTCGACTTTTGCGGCGTTTGTTTCCAGACCGCCGCCTTATTGGTACCGATGCGCGGCCAGAGTCGGAAATTGTTCGTATCGGCGCGTGGCTTTCGATGAATTTTCCGGCGAGCGTTGTCGACCAAGTGCAATACTCGCCCGATCGTCCCGAACAACAGCCGTGCATGACCGTCACCTTCATGGGACTTACCGGACCGCAAGGAATTCTGCCGCTCCATTACACCGAGCGGTTGATCGACTTGAAGGCCGGCAAAGATACCGTGCTGGCTGATTTTTTCGATCTTTTCAACCACCGCTTGATCTCGCTCTTCTATCGCGCTTGGGCGAAGCACAATCCGCCGGTGATTTATGAGAGCGCGCTGCTCGATCAGCGGGGCGTCAAAGTTCCCCAGCCTGACTCCTTTACTCGCTCGCTTTTTGACTTTATTGGTTTAGGCACGGATGGCATCCGCGGCCAGATGAAGGTCAAGGACGAGAGCCTCGTTTTTTATGCCGGTCTCATTGCACAGCGCCCGCATTCGGCCTCGGCTCTGCGCGCGATTCTGCGTAATTACTTTGCCGTTGAAGTTCAAATTGAACAGTTCCACGGCTCCTGGTATGAAATCGAGAAAGCCGACCGGTCCTACCTTGCACCAAATTTCGAACGCAACCAGCTTGGAGTTGGCGCATTCCTGGGCGATAAAGTTTGGAATCAGCAAGATCGTTTTCGCATCCGTATCGGCCCGGTCAGCCGCGCCCGTTTTCATGATTTCTTGCCCACCGGACCTGCCATGGCAAAGCTAGTGGAAATCACCCGCTTCCTGGTTGGACAAGCTCTCACCTTCGATGTGCAGGTGGTGATTGAGAAGGAACAAGTTCCTGTCTGCCGTCTTCAAGAAAAAGGCGACACCGCGCCCCGCCTTGGCTGGATTTCATGGCTGAAAACGGAAACCTCCCACTTTGCAGACAACCCCGGCGAGGCAGTTTTTGCGAGGGTCGGCTAACGCGCATCGGCGGCCTTCTGCAGCTCTTGGTACGCGCCGTAAGAATCCCAGGCCTCGGTCCACATAGTCGTCAGAGCGGAAAGACCGCCCAGCGTTTTTAATAAGTGGTCGAGCCGCGCCGCCTCGGCAACTGCTGCCCGGTAAATGCTACTCTTCTGCGGATGACGCAGCGTCAGCTCTTTGATCTCGGCGATCGCCTTAAACCATAACTGCTGCCCTGTCCCGACGCCGCTTACAGCATCGTTTGTCACGGTCTGCTTAAAGCCGACAATCACATGGTCGGCACCCGTTTCGTGCGAAGGCTCGATTTGCTTGATGAACTCCATGCCTACGTCGTATGTAAGTGCCAGCCCCGCACCCGCCAATGCCGGGAGACCCTCCAGAAAAATTCCTCCCACGGCGAGAAAGCTTGTAGCCGCAGACTTCACGGCCTGGGCGTAAAATGCCATTCTGGCAAGCACCAACTGATCGTGCAAACCTTTTTGCCTGAGTGACTCGAGAATGGCCATCGATTGTTGAAGATAGTTCCTGTAGCCAGCATGCTGATCCTTCAGGAACGCCCCGGCGCTCTTATGGCCTTTGCTGCAGGCTTCCAGAAATTGGCGGTAGAGCACGGTCGCGCGTGCTACAGCCTGCGGTGGCGCGGTTTGATGATTGAGCCATCTTTCGGGGTTGGCAGTCAGTTCCCGGTATTCCATCTCAGCCGTAGCAACCTGGAGGAGGAAGCTATATGTCTTCGCTCCGTCGAAACCCACGATGCGAATTTTACGCCTCGGTCTCGTTGTCGAGGAACAATGTTGGCCAATTGGCCCAGGAGTGGGTGTTTCCGCACGAGCGAGCGTACCATCATCGACTCGCTGAGGAGACGTGTGCTGACAAATAGGACCGGGTTTCTGGGCGCCTGCCACGGCTAACTTAATTTCCTTTTTCGTGTCCCAAGAAGCCCCCTCGCAATTACGCTACCACAAGAATGCGCGACTATATCCCAAGCCGAAAAACAAGATTGTATGTGGCCTACCTCACACAAAAAAACCGACTGGCCCTTGTCGTGCATCTTGACCTGTTATTATTTCCGCTGGATGATTAACTAAGATCATTCGCTCGGAGCTTGAGCTCGATATGCCGTATACGCAGACGAACCGCCGCATCGCGATCAGCACCTCGCTAGGAGACGACGTCCTACTACTGCGCGGTTTTCACGGTTCTGAGGCGATTTCCAAGCTCTATGCTTTCGAGCTGGACCTGCGTTCCGAAGATCACTCCGTCGATTTTGACGCGATTGTGGGCCAGAAGGCCGCGATTTACGTTCTTGACGCCGCTGGCGAGGAACGCTACTGGCACGGCTACATCAGCCGTTTTTCGCAAGGCTCGGCCGAAAACAATCTCGCCACCTATCGCGCCCAACTGGTTCCCTGGCTCTGGTTCCTGACCCGCACCACCGATTGCCGCATCTTTCAGAACCAAAATGTTCCTGCGATTATCCAAAAGGTTTTCAAGGATCTCAGTTTTACCGATTTTGAAGTCAAGCTGCAGGGCAGTTTCGCGCCTCGCGACTATTGTGTCCAATACCGCGAGACCGACTTTAACTTTGTTTCCCGGCTCATGGAAGAAGAAGGGATTTACTACTTCTTCAGGCACGAAAAGGGTAAGCACACGCTGATTCTGGCCAATGATCCCAGTGCTCATGAACCTGCTCCCGGCCAACCCAGCGCGCGCTACGCCTCGCGCGATGCAGCCCAATATTCGGATGTCGTGACGGAGTGGCTTTACGTTCAAGAATTCCGTCCGGGTAAGTGGACGCAGACCGATTACAATTTCCAGACGCCCAGCGCGAATTTGAGTGTGACCGTGAACGGCGCGAACCCATACGAGATTTACGATTTTCCCGGCGAACATCAGGTTGTCGCTGACGGCAACCGGATTTCGAAAATACGCCTTCAGGAGCAGCAAGTGCCAGCCGCGGTGAGCCAAGGCATGAGCGTTTGCCGCCATTTTAGTGCCGGATTTAAGTTCACTTTGGAAGACCATTTTCGCGACGATCAGAATCAGGCGTACTTACTGACGACCGTGAACCATTCGGCGACGCAGGGCGGCGGTTACGCGGCGGGCAACGAAGCGGATGGCGATAGTAGCTACACCAATAGCTTCGAATGCATTCCGTTTAAGACACCGTTCCGCGCGCAGCGTGTGACGCCGCAGCCCTTTGTGCAAGGCTGCCAGACGGCGATCGTCGTGGGCCCGGCGGGCGAAGAGATTTATACCGACCAGCACGGCCGTGTCAAGGTGCAATTTCATTGGGATCGTGAGGGGAAGAAGAACGAGAACAGTTCCTGCTGGGTGCGGGTGTCACATCCTTGGGCCGGGAAGGGTTGGGGATCGATTTCGATTCCGCGTATCGGGCAGGAAGTGATTGTGGATTTTTTGGAAGGCAATCCGGATCTGCCGATTATTGTTGGGCGGGTTTACAATGCGGAACAGACGCCGCCGTTTGGTATGCCGGCAGGGGCGATGATTAGCGGTGTGATTTCAAACAGCACTAAAGGCGGCGGCGGGAATAACGAGATTTCGCTTAATGATACGAAGGGGAATGAGCTGATCAACATTCACGGTCAATACGACATGCAGACGAAGATTGATCACGACCAGCGACTACATGTCATCAATAACAGGACTAAGAACGTCGATGTCGATGAGACCAGCACGATCGGAAATAATCGCACAGAAAAAGTAGGCGTGAATGAAACCATAACCATCGGTTCGAACCGCACAGAGAAGGTCGGAAGCAACGAGATCATCACTATTGGTGCCAACCGAACTGAGAACGTCGGAGCGAATGAAACGATTACCATCGGTAGCGCTCGCACCGAAAATGTCGGTGCCACTGAAAGCGTGAGCGTTGCTCTAACGCGCACCCATAACGTAGGCATCAACGATATGCTCAACGTCGGGGCGGCAAATGAGGTTTCAGTGGGAGGTTTACAAGCCATTACTGTGGGATTAGCGCGCGCCGTTACCGTCGGCGCATCTCAGGCGATTACGGTGGGTGCTTCGCAGGCAATTACAGTGGGCGCTTCGCAAACCACCCATGTCGGGGCGAACAACAAACTCGGCGTGGGTGCCAATCACGACATCAGTGTGGGAGGAAACGCGACTGAAAAAGTAAGTGGGAAGAAGTGGTCGAGGTCGGAGCGGACTTGGCCACTAAGATTGGCGGTAAGGAATCGCGAGAAGTTTCCAGTGACCGCTCTTGCAAGATAAGTGGAAAAGATCATCTGGACGTGGGTTCTGTCCTTAAGTTGGTCGCAGGGAGTGAAATCACGCTGGAAACCGGGCAATCGAAGATTG
>CAVVLT010000016.1:0-46792 GCA_963749105.1 Bryobacterales bacterium
TTCAAGGCACGCGGCAGGTTTTTCAAACTTGCTTCGTATATCTCGCGAATTCTCTCAGGCGGTGCCGAATGACCGCCCTGCACCGCACGCGCGCGCACTCGTTCAATCGACTCTTCCACGCTCGCAAGCGCCACAAACTGCATTCTCGTCTCAAATCCATGCGCTTTGGCAAACCGCGCCTGGTCATAGGTGATCGCTGTTCGGAGCGTCGTCTCGTAGGAGAAGCTACTCCCTTCCTGTATATGGCCGAGAATGAAGGTTTCGAGTTCCTGATTGACGGCGGCGCGAACTTCCGGGGAAATGTTATGACCAGAGCCGTGGTTTAAATCGCGTGCCCGTTCGTCCGCGTTGAAATACGCTACCTCGCTTTCGTCTGGCCTCAGTAATGAGGATTTACCGCTGCCAGGAGGCCCCGCCACCACGAGCATTTGTGGCCGCATTACTAAATCAATGTTTGAAGTCAGCCAACGACTCTGGCTTCATGTCGTCGGGCAACGCCTGCTTGAACACAAAATTGCCATTCTCATCCAGTAATCCATCGCGCTTCAGCCCAGAAATGATGTCCTTCTTTCGTTCCGCCAGAAGAGCATTTTCCTGCTCTCGGAACAGCTCTCGCTCTTCCTTGTTTCGGAAATCATAGTTCAGGATGGACAGTGTCTTCTTCGTCATACGTCCCTTCTTCTATTTCAGCATAAGTGGTGCTCGCGAAACACCATCCGCAACATAAAGGACGCAGTTTCAGCCAGAGTCGATTGATTTACCGTACCTTGTCGGTATAATAACGGCATGACAACGGCATTTTATCGGCATAGCCCTTGCCGCGCCGGAGACAACATTGGCCGCCAATCCAAAGCGCACACGATTTAGCCCCGCCTTCTCTATCACGCCGGCCCTAGCCAGCAGCCTGATGCGGATCGAAGCCGTCAAGCAGGAAATCTTGACACTGCCCATTACACCCCGAGTGCTGGCACACCTTCGAGAAACGGCCCGGTTATTTTCGACCCATTATTCGACCGCCATCGAAGGCAATCGGCTCACGCAGGAGCAAGTCGTCAAAGTGATCGGCGCCGACCAGAACTTTCCTGGGCGCGAACGGGACCAGGCCGAAGTCAAAGGCTACTACGCCGCGCTTGATGAGGTCGAGCGACGGGCAAAGAAACGTGAGAAGGTTTCGGAAACAACGGTGCAAAGGCTGCACGCGCTGGTGATGGGCGGCGGCAGGACACGCGTTAAGGCGACACCCTATCGCGATGGCCAAAACGTGATTCGGGACGCGCGCTCCCAGGCAATCGTATACATGCCGCCGGAAGCCAAAGACGTGCCCGGGCTCATGGCGCAGTTTGTGGCTTGGATCAACCTTGAAGATGGCCTGCCCGTGCCGATCAAGGCCGGAATCGCACATTACCAATTCGCCACTATCCACCCCTACTATGACGGCAATGGAAGAACGGCTCGTTTGCTGACCACGCTCATCCTGCACCTGGGAACATACGATCTGAAGGGGCTTTATGCGCTCGAAGAATACTACGCCCGAGATCTGAAGGCGTATTACGAAGCCCTGACCGTCGGCTCTTCACACAACTACTACATGGGCCGCGCCGATGCGGACATCACACAGTGGGTCGCCTATTTCATCGCCGGCATGGCAACCTCGTTCGAGAAGGTGCGCGACCAAGCCTTGGGTGAGGCCCGAAAAGGCGGCAAGGACCAATCCAAACTATTGCGAAACCTTGACGCAAAGCAGCGCCAGGCGCTAACGCTATTCCAAAGCTCGCGCGAGATCACGGCCAAAGATGTCGGCGAACTATTCGGTTACAAGCCGCGTACGGCGGCACTATTGTGCCAGCGTTGGGTCGCGAATGGCTTCTTGGAAACAACTGATCCTGCTAAGAAATCGCGCCGCTACAAGCTGGACGAGGCATATGCGTCTGTTGTTGATGAAGTCGAATGACTTCGGTCCCTGCACAGCGCCGAGGCCGGTTTTACTGACTTAGATCAACCGCAAAAAGTGATTCTGTGCCTTGCTGCTTCGTCCCATCTTAGCTGCCGGTCAAGGCCAAGTTGCACTCCGCTGCGCTCCGGCCTTGAGTAACGCCAGCTCCTCCGGTCCTGTGCAGCACGCACACCAGAAAAGGAAATCACAATGCAATCTGACATACAAAACAAGAAGACCCTCAGCGCCGACGACCTCGCGCAATTCATCGGAACAGACGGTGGTACCGACATGCCATCAACCGGAATGTTCTCTACACCGAAGGCGCGCAATATGTCGCCGAGCAGGGCGAAGCGTATTGGCTTCTGGACGAAATCGCTCTGATTCAGCCCTACGACAAAAACGTCGCCGCCGAAGAGTTCCAAGTCTGGAAGCTAACCGTCCGGCCCGAGAAGACCGCCACTCTCACCTGCGACGACGGTAACGGCAATATCGTTTTCACTAAAGAGATCCCGTTCACAGATTTCCCGCTCGACACCATTACGCTCTATTTCGCCAACAACGTAATCCACTTGCCGAGTGAATATTGACGACGACATCACAGGCCACGCCGCCACAAACGGGCGTGGCCTCTTGGCCGCCTCCGGCTCCTTCGAGCAGATTCCCATCGCCGACACGGTAGAAGTTTTTACCGCGATGAGTATTTTTTACCTGATTCATTGGCGACTTTCGCGGCTCAAAGTCTTTGCAAAAAAATACTTTTTGCAGCTTAAACGTTTTTGACGGTTTTACACCGCTCTATAGCAGAGGGGAATCCACCAAGAGAAGGAGCACTCTACCGAGAACACGAATGACAAAAACAACCTTTGCACAGATTCGAGCCTCGGCAGTCGCCGTAGGCCTATTGATAGCGCCATATTCGCTCGTTGGTCACAAAAGGATATCCCGCTTCTGGATTGGCTTGAACGAGCTCGCTGGCCTTCATTAAGTAGACAAGAGCCTGATCGTAGTGATTGGTTTGGAAGATCATTCGCTCACTGAAGTGCAAAGACAACTTGCGGAAATCTCCGCCATGCCAGAAGTACAGAACGACCCCGAACTTCTACTCTTCGCGTCAATCGCGAGCTTGGCCAGAACCGAACGGCGGAACTTCATTTGTCGCGCGGACTGATCATTACCCAACGAACTCCGGAGATTTGGCTGATGCCGGCCAGAATCGAATCGCTGGCAGAACTGAAAACTGCGGACGGTAAATATCATGAGGCTGACCAGCTTTATCACCGAGCCGCCGATATCGTAGACACGCTTCTCGGCAGCACCACGAATCTTCAGGCAGAGAGCAGCTTGATTGCCACGAACAGCGAGCTATTCGTAAAGCATTTCCAGCTCTGTGCCGAGCACTTGAAGGATGTCGGAGATGCTTACGGCGGGCTGGAAGAGGCGCGAGGAAGAGTCTCGCTGGACATGCTCCGCGGCGCGTTCTCCAGAAGCAACGCAAAAGAAATCAGCATTGATCGAAGAGTGAGCCGTCTCAGGCTTCAGCTCGCCCAATTCGGTCAGCACTAAACAGCGCAACGACTTAAAAAGCGCCATTTTCAACACCGAGCAGCAGCGATGGACTACCGACGCCGGCAACGATCATCCTACTCTTCGAGCGGCCGAATTTGTTCCTCTTCGCCATGTGCAGGCCCGGCTTGGCCCAGACGACGCCATTCTTGAATATGTGGTCGGTGAAAATCGCGTTTACTGCTTAGTCCTGACGAATAAATCGGCGGAAATTGTTGCTCTCGGCCAACGGGTCACCACTGAAGAAAAAATAGACGCGTTTCTTTCAGAAATTCAGAAAGTCGGGAAGGGATCGACCGCCCATAAGTTGTACGGATTGCTCATCGAGCCTATTCATCGTTTAAGCAATAAATCGCATCTAATTTTGGTTCGTGATGGAAAATTGAACCTTCTGCCGTGGGATGCGCTGGTTGATAACTCAAACTGTTATTTGGTGGAAAGGAAGACTATTTCCTATGCTCCTTCCATCAGTTCTGCCATACTGCTGCGTGACAGGCCCCCAATAAAGGCGGCAAAGGCACTCCTCGCGGTGGGCGGCATTCCATACGATCAATCAGGTTTTTTGCTGGCTTCCACGCGCGGCTCTTATCCGTCTGAGAAACTCGGCAACCTTCCCGGTTCGCGCGATGAAGTCCGCGATGCAGCGAAACTGTTGCAAGCTCATCACGCTGAGGTCGACCTCCAACTCGGCGCTGAGGGTACCAAGGATGCTTTCAAGAAGGCCATTCAGGAAAACCACAGCATCGTGCATCTCGCTGTACATGCGCTTGCTGATGCGAAGAACCCAAGTCACGCAGCGTTGTTCCTGCTTGACGACAAAAACAACGGCACGGACGGAATGCTCGATTCGACCGAAGTGCTCACTCTGCCAGTGCGCGCCAACGTTGTTGTGCTGTCGGTTTGCGGAACCGCCGCCGGCAGACTGGAAGGGCAGGAAGGAATCGCGACTCTTTCGCGTGCCTTTATGCTGGCTGGCGCCCGAACCGTCATAAGCACACTGTGGACAATCGATGACACCTTTTCCCGCTACTTGATGTCCCAATTTTACGCAGGAATTGCCAACGGTCAGACCACGAGTTCGGCTCTCCGGAATGCCAAACTCGATCTTTTGAAAACCTTTGGGCCGCAAGCCGTGCCCTATCGCTGGGCAGCTTACATACTCGAAGGCGCAGACAATTACGTAGTTCCTCTTCCAAATTAACAAGCTATGACTACCGACCGACAAAAAACCCTCAATACCATCAAGACCCTTGTTGCAAAGAAACACGTGACCGTTGACCCGGAAGTGTACGCCGAATGGGCGTCCACGCTTGATCGCGTGACGCCAGACCTGCTTACGGCATAGCCGGCCGACTTTCAACAAACAATCCATTCGTTGCTGGCTACTTTTCAGACGAGCCATACCGGCTTCCTCAAACCCGATGCCGAGATGATTCCTTTGCGCCATGCGCTCTGCGCGACGGCGCGGAAGCACCCGACCGCGGACGGCGAGCGGTGGGTGTTTCAGGATGTCATCGAAGATGGACCGGCCGACCTGGCTGGCATCAAACCTGGAGACTTATTGCTTGCCAAAGATGGCGTTCCCATCTTCGCCGCCGACAACCCTCGATTCGGCTTCGGCGGAACCTACTCTTTTGTTCTTGGAAATCTGAACGGTATTGAGCCGCGAACCGTTTCAGTGACTGTACCCAATAAGCCCGCCAAGGATCGACCCCCAATGATCGAACCTAAAGCGCTGTCTTTCCGATACGAGGAAGGCATCCCAGTCCTTAAGGTCACCACATTTCCGGGCGCGGTCGGATTGCGCTTCGCCAAGGAACTGGACAGCATTGTAGGCAAACTGATCGCCGAGAACACTGACCGGCTCATCGTCGACCTTCGCGGCAATATCGGCGGCGGCCTGGCATCGTTACGTCTGATGAGTTATCTCTGCCCAGATCGCCGTCCCATAGGTTACAGCCTCACCAAACGCCACATCCAAAAGGGCACGAAGCCAGCGGATTTGCCAAGAATCAATCGCCTGCCCCAATCGAAGCTTAGTCAACTCGGCATGTTTGTGCGGTTTCGATTCGTTCACAAGGACCGGTCGCTCGTCTTGGAAACCGAAGGCTTAGGTCCCCGACCGTTCCACGGCCACATCTTAATGCTAATTAACGAGCATACGCATTCCGCCGCGGAGATGGTCGCAGCCTTTGCAAAAGAGAACCGCCTTGCAACTCTGGTTGGGACGACCACCGCCGGCGAAGTGATGGGAGGTGCCACTTTCACTACGGGCGAAGGCTATCGGCTGCGCATTCCCGTAACAACTTGGCAGACTTGGGGAGGGATGCAGATTGAGAAGAAGGGTGTGACGCCCGATATCTTCGTGGAGTTTCGCGCGGAAGAGGTTGGCAGGAGCGGAGACTCACAGTTGCAAGTTGCCCTTAAGACAGTGAGGGAACTCCCCTGACCAGATGACTCGATGAAGGGCGTGTTGCATGCAAATCGATAAGAGCGCAGTGATAGCCCTTCTTCAAATTCATCTAACTCACTATCACTCTTTTTTCATGCCAGCTTTCATCAGGCCGCCGAAACCGGAATTTGTATTCGCCAGCCGGGACAATACGCAGATCGCCGCTAACTGGGACGGACGTTAGCCCATCCTTGATCGACGCTTGCCCTTCCGCCTGCCAAACTCTATTTCCGTCCAAACTAAGAATTTCGAGTTCGTAAGTTCCAGCCTGGCTGCCGAGTGGCAAATATACCGTCAGATTCAAGTCGTTCCGCGGTAAATGCTGCACCCCGGAATTCGCAGGTTTGGGAGCATCGCCGCGCGCACCCCGAAGTTCGGATCCATCCTCAAAATTTAGGACCGCCGCCTCGCGGTGATTCGAAGCGATGATTACTGGATGCTCGTTTGTCCGACTCCGCCGCCAAGCGTACAAACTTGCCCCGATAAACACCAGGATGGCCACGATAGCGCCGACTTGCCTCAGCCGTCGGGAATCCCCCTTCTTCTCGTCCGAAAAGGCCACTTCCCTGATTTCTGCAAATTCGCAATAACAGGGCGAACAGTGTTCGATGTGGTTCCAAACGGGATCGTCAAAGGCAATCTTGCGGCTTCTGAGCGCCTCGAAGGTCGCCGCATCCGGGCAGCCCTTCCGTTCGGGGTTCGGGTAGGCAGTGCGCCTCAGCTTGTCAATCGGGTCATTAGCCACCGTCGAAATTTTATCGCTTGCTGTCTGCAAGCTTCCCCAGTCGTTTTTGGGCCAAATGGTATCGGACTCGCACTGACGCCTCCGGCATTCCCATCTCAACCGCAATTTCTGCGTACAGGAATCCGCGACCACGCATGAGAACTATTTTCAGGTCACGGGCATCCAGATTGTCCAAGAGCCGTTCGATCTCGATTCCCGCCAGGATCGCGGAGGAACTGGCGTATTCCCCCGGAAGAGAACTTGTTTCGCATTCCGATAGAGGAACCACGTGCGATTCCTCCACAAAGTCCCGCTGACTCCGCCGAGCGATTCTGCGAAGGACCGTTGAGGCGTACTCGTCTGGTTTAGCGGCGCCACCATCCGCGATGATTCTAGCGACACGAGCCGCTCCCTGAACAAGCTCATCGATATTTGTGTCCGGAATCCTGATTGCTCGTTCAAACGCCCGAACTACGGTTAAGCGGGGTAAATTTCGTCAAAACGTTTAACCAGTAGTGAGAGCGAAATATCACCTTGAGTTCTGAGGAGGAACATTGAACAGCTCAAGTCTCGAAACCTGGCCCGGATCTGCCAATTCGGTGCAATCGGCGCCACCGGTCACTCTAGCGCTTTCCTCATTGGAACCGCACTATTCGGTGCAGGTGTTAGCCGAACTTTGGAGGTTAGACGAGTCTACCGTCCGTCGCATCTTTGAAGCCGCGCCCGGCGTGTTACGTCTTGGCAATGAAACGCGGCGCAGCGGCAAACGTGATTATTTTACTTTAAGGATTCCCGCCTCCGTCGCGGAGCGCGAGCATCAGCGTCGAGTTGTCGCGATCACCGAAAACGACGGTGGTTGCACGGTAGCCAGCCAAGGAACGTAGCATCCATAACGAGGTATCCCATGCAAGCAAGTCAAAACCTGATCGGCCGTTCTCGGACTAGAGGGCACGAAGACTCTAACGTTCGGCTCAACAAAGCCGAACTCTCGGAGACGACGCCGGTAAGAAGCGTTGAGGGAACGGCGAACGAATGCACCGAGGGAGGCCGATGATGGCGATTATGGTTCGACAAACGGCCGCGGGATCGTCAGATCAAGGCCCGGCGCTCGACTCGCAAGAATACTTGACGCTTGAAGACATCGCCCGCAGGCTCAGGATAAGCAAGGACAGCGCCAGGCGGATGTTCTCGCGAGAACCTGGTATATTGCGGCTCAACGCTGCAGGAAAATCCAGCACGCGAAACGGGCGCGTCCGTCTAAGAATTCCTGCCTCCGTGTATGATCGCGTGGTGAACAGATTGAGGCACGTGAGCTGATGCTAACCCTATACCGCCGGCACTTAAGAGCCTGTCCCCATCGGCTCAAAGCCCGCGAATACAAACGTTGCAAGTGTCCTATTTGGGTAGGTGGAACGCATTTCGGCATGGAAGTACGAAAGAGCCTCGACACAACAGCTTGGGAAGAAGCCGAACACCGCTTGGACGTCATGAAAAAGACGCCTGCTTTCACGTTCAAGCAACCCAAAACGGTGCGAGAAGCGGTTGATGTTTTTCTTTGTGACGCGAGTGCCGGCCAAAAGCTCAGTGCCGAGACGCTCCGGAAAAAACGAAATGTACTGAAGGCGCTCGAAACGTTCTGCGACGAAAAAGGAAAGACACATCTTCAACAAATCTCCTTCGAAGATTTGACCGAATTTCGCGCAACGTGGAAAGATCAGGCGCTCAGTGCGTCGAAGAAGTTGGAGCGGCTAAAGGGTTTTTTCGCATTCTGCCTTGCGGCACACTGGATCGACACAAACCCAGCGGCGAAGCTCAAGCGACCCAAGGTGCCTCTGGTCGCAACCCTTCCTTTCACGCGGGAGGAGATGTCGAATCTGCTTCGAGCTTGTGACGAGTATCCCGACAACTACAGCAGAACTGGCCAACCGAATGCCGTCCGGTTACGAACACTTCTTCTTGTGCTCAGATATACGGGACTCAGAATCCAGGACGCCGTGATGCTCGATGAATCGAAGGTTGACGCCATGGGCCGCATTTTTCTTCGCCGCCAGCAGAAGACGGGGGAACCGGTTTTCGTTCCGGTCCCTGCATTCGTGATTAGTGCGCTTCGAGACGTTCCAGGTCGGACATCGAAGCAATATTTCTTTTGGTCCGGCAATGGGAAAACGAAGAGTGCTGTGGCGGATTGGCAACGCAGTTTCAGGAAACTGTTCGCCTTGGCAGGCATTTCTCACATTCCGCAGGAGGGAGTGCCCTTCCGTCGTTGGAAGCGGCGAATGGTCGATGGGAAACCGGCAAAGGCACATCCGCACATGTTCAGAGACACGTTTGCCGTGGAGCTCTTGCTTTCCGGGGTTCCCATGGAAGACGTTCAGATTCTGCTGGGCCACACGAGCATCCGGACCACCGAACGAAGCTACTCCCCTTGGGTGAAGGCGCGGCAGGATCGCCTTGAAGGACACATTCGCAACGCGTGGGATCTCGAACCCGAGCTCCGTACGCCAGCCGTACACAGGGTAAACTGATGAAAGCTAACTATATGAATCCAAACTACTTATTCGTGGTGGAGGCGGCGGGAGTTGAACCCGCGTCCGAAAAAGCCCGCCATGCAAAGACTACGTGTGTTTCCGATTCTGATAATTCAACGGTGACCTAAAGAACCGGCAAAAGCGATCACCGCCTAGTCCGATTGATCTCGGGCCTCAGCTCCGGACCGAAGCCTACGCCCTATCCTGCAAAATGACGTTCACTCACCACCGCACAGGCTCAGTGGCTGGAACGGCTACTTATTTAATTAAGCAGCGTAAGCAAACTGCTGATTATTGGCAGTTGTTGTTTTCCGATCGTTTTACGGGAGCTCGGAACCCGACACGACTTCACACAACGATTCAATCCCGTCGAATCCGTTGCGCCCCCACACCATGGGTCAATTTCAGTTTAGCAGGATTTAAGCTCTGCCGGTCAGCGACTTCAAAAGTTCGACCGCTTTGCGAACATCTGCGTCGCGTCGCGCCTGGTTCGGTTCTTCGCGTTCAATGCTCAGAACACCGCGATAACCGATCTCTTTCAGCTTATGAACGAAGGCGTCCATGTCAACGCTCCCCTCACCGAGTGCTCGCTCCACGCCGAGCGCGTTCGGCTCATCGCGTGGCGGCCAGTCGCCATCTTTGCAGTGCACCGATACCACGTGCTTCGCGAGCACTCCGAGCGCTTCAATCGGGTCGCCCGTGCCATAGAGAATCATGTTGGCTGGGTCGAAATTAATTTTCAGATTCGGCCGTGCCACGTTTTCAATAAATTGGAGCAGGACATGCGCGGGCTCTTGGCCTGTTTCCAGCGTGAAGTTTTGACCATTCTTGGCGCAGTGATCGCAGATTTCGCGTGCCACGTCGCGGATCTCTTTATACATCTGGTCGTGCGAATCCTCCGGCACAAAACCGATATGGCACGCAACGCTATCCACTCCGATAAGCTTGCCGACATCCGCCACTGCTTTGGTACGCGCCACACGTGCCGACCTCGTTGCCGCCGGCACTAAGCCGACGGTTCGTTGAACGGTTGGAATATCGGCGTAATCCTCACCCTCGTAACTGCAGACAACAGCGACAGGCGTAAAGCGCGCGGCTCGCAACGCCTCATCCCAGACCTCGCCCGCCTGGCGCAGTGAGTAAGCACCTGGAAATCCCAACTGGCCTGCCCGTATGCCAAAGCTCTTAACGTGTTCGAGAGTTGCGCGCGCGTCTGTGCCGGCCCAAAAGACAAGTCCGATTTCCAAATCTTCCAGACCTAACATTTGACTTGTTCTCCATTGAGTGCCCTGCTTTGTTTCAAACGCAACGCCACTCCCACCGCCTGAGCGGAAGCGCGCGGCGTGCAGCGCAACGGTTCCGACTGCGTACGGCAGCATTCGACGAAATACGCGACCTCCGCCTGGTAGCCATCGGGGCCGCGCGGTTCCAGCTTTTTCCGCTGGCCCGTTGTGTCGCTAACGAAAAGGCCATCCGGCAAGAATTCGATCTGTCCGCGCTCGGCAATTGCCTGAAACGTCATCGTTAGCGGCGCGCCTGGCTGGAACCAACCGCCTTGAATTCGCACTTCGGGTCCTCCAGGATAGATGAGCGTCGCCATAATGCCGTCGCCATCCCCCAATTTCCTGGCAGAGACTCGATCGGGCATGCCGCACAAAAGTAACGCTTGATCAATGTCATGGATGAGCAGGTCGAGTGTTGCCCCACCGCTGCGCGCTTCCACCGGCAACCACTTGCTCCAATCGGGCATGCCACACTGACGCACAAAAGTGGCGGAGCGAATCGCGCCGTATTTTTTCGAACTGCCGAATTCCTGCAATGCCATGTACTCAGGCCAGAAGCGCAGCACTTGGCCGATCATCAACACGCACTTCGCTCGATTGGCGGCCTCGATCATGAGTTCGCAATCTGCCTCAGTCAGCGCCATGGGCTTTTCACATAGGACATGCTTTCCCGCGCCAAGGGCCGCCGTCGCGACTGCAAGGTGCAGATCCGTCGGTAAACATATGTCGACCGCGTCGACGATTGAATCCGCAATCAAATCCTGCCACCTGGCATATTTCTTCGCCGCCGAAACGTCAACCAAAGACGGATCGAATTCAATGTTGCCGCCGATCTTGCTGAGATCGCCCGCCAAAACGGCAGGATTCTCCGTGCAAACGGCGCTGACGGAGACGCCAGGAATTTTGGCGTAACCCGCAATATGGGTAACGCCCATGAAGCCTAAACCAATAACGCCAATATTCACGATAAGCTCTTGTTTGTCATTCCATAATAAGCGGGCGGCATTAAAACCTGCTGCGCCGAAAGGCAAGGGTAACCGTAAAGAAGAGGACCGAGTCTATTACTTTCGACGATCTACAAAATTGCCGCACTCCATGACTTGGTGTAAGTTCACTTTAAAGGATATCCATGATCAAATTTTTGGCAGGTATGGTTTTCGCGCTCCTAATGCTTCCAGTCTTTGTTTTTTCGTACGTAAAATTAGGCTTCGTGCCAGTGGCCACAGATTCGCCCGATATGCCGTTCGAAAGAAAACTCGCGCATATGGGTTTGGACGCAAAGATCGATAAAGACGCGCCCAAAGATCCGCCGTTCCAAGCCACCAAAGACGACTTTATGAGTGGGGCCCACTTGTACCGCGAACATTGCGCGATGTGTCATGGTTTACCGAACGAACCCAAAACGTTCACTGCACAAGGAATGTACCCTCGACCGCCGCAACTACTGAAGGGGAAGGGCGTGACGGATGATCCAGCAGGCGAAACGTATTGGAAGGTTGCCAACGGCATCCGCTTGAGCGGTATGCCTGGCTACAGAAAAACCCTTTCGGAAAAAGAAATGTGGCAGATTAGCCAACTACTGGCGGGCGCCGATAAGCTCCCGAGCGAAGTGCTGGACCTTCTGAAAAAGCCCGCCATCATTGAGCCATAATTCAAGACTGTCGCGCAGGTCGCGCAGCCTTCAGCCGGCTGCGGCGGCGACTTCTGCCCGAACTTCGTCCGTTACTATTTTGAACTGCGTAAGGGTAGTAACGCCAAAAGACGTGGTGATCGCGACATCCGCCGCATCGCGCCCCACTGCCATTAAGACGCGCCCGATGCGCGGCACATTATGACGCGCGTCGAACGTCCACCACTGGCCATCCAAAAACACCTGGAACCAAGCGCTGAAATCCATCGGTGACTCAGACGGCGGAACACCAATATCGCCCAAATAGCCGGTGGCGTATCGAGCGGGGATATTGAAACAACGACAGAACGCGATGGCCAAATGTTGAAAATCGCGACAGACACCCTTTCGTTCAGAAAGCACTTCGACGGCACTCTTGCTCGAACGAGCAAAACTGTAGCCAAAAGTTACGTGCTCATGCACCCAATCGCAGATAGCCTGAACCCGTGCCCAACCCGGAGCAGTATGTCCAAACATGCGGAATGCCGTCTTGGACAGTAAATCAGTCTCGCAGTAGCGACTTGCCAGCAAATAGCGGAGCACGTCATGCGGAAGCTGATCGACCGGGGCCTGACGTGCGTCTGGATTCACTGGATCGAGTTCACCGCTGTCTTCTATCAAGAACGAATTGTAGAGTCGAAGGTCACCTGCGGGCGCGAGGAAACGAGCGCAGGTATTTCCAAAGGTGTCTTCGTAATGATCTACGATCAGCTGGGGATCGGTACGAAGAACATCAGGTTCGCGCAAATCATTGGTGCGTGATGAGTGAATGTTTAACAACGCAATCACGGGCACTGGATTTGAGATTTGGAAACGAATATCGTAACCGAGTTGAATAAGCATGGTGTTACTGTGCTGTCATCCCATCGTAATGGCGGACACCAATTAGAGTCAAACCAAACGGCCTGCGTAACAGCAAAATGAACACGGTATTAATCACAGTACGAAAAGCATAAAGCGCGGCGAGTTATACTTTTCCTATTCACCCCACCGGGCCGATTCCGCGTTGAACAGCTGCCGGTTTAATTAGTACAGATGCGCGGATATGGCCACAACAATCACTATGCCAGAACGGGCGATTCCCGCTCCCTTCTCTGAATACGAGTTTGGGACGGCCTACGACGAAATGTTCCGCGCCAATGGGCGCGCACGCCAGCACTACAAAGCGCTGTATTCGAAGCTTTTGAGTCTGCCGTCCGACGAATTGATGCGCAGTAAACAAGAGGCGGACCTCTCTTTCTTTAACCAAGGCATCACCTTTACGGTGTATGGTCGGGAAGAAGGAACTGAGCGGATTTTTCCGCACGACTTGCTGCCCCGAATCATTCCAGCTGCTGAGTGGGACACGATTGAAAAGGGTTTAACGCAACGCATCACGGCATTGAACCTGTTTCTGAAAGACATCTACAACGAACGCAAGATTTTGGCTGACGGTGTCATACCGGGCGAGGTGATCTACACATGCAAGCATTTCCGGCGTCAAATGCGCGGCGTGAAAGTACCGCGCGATGTGTATGTCAGCGTCTGCGGGACCGATTTAATCCGCCTTCCCAGCGGCGAATTTGTGGTCTTGGAGGATAATCTTCGCGTACCCAGCGGCGTCTCTTACATGCTTACCAGTCGTAAGGTGATGAAGCAGGCGTTTCCGATTCTCTTCCGAAAATGCGGTGTACGCCCGATTGAGCAGTATAGCCAAGCCCTTTTGTCCACCCTTCGCTCGCTCGCGCCCGAAGGCCGCTCCAGCCTTACGATCGTCCTGCTGACTCCAGGTGTCTACAACTCCGCTTATTTCGAACACACCTACTTGGCTCGCCAAATGGGTATCGAATTGGTGGAAGGCCGCGACTTGGTGGTGCACGATAACGTGGTGTACATGCGGACTACTTCGGGCCTGCAGCGCGTCGATGTTATTTACCGGCGCGTGGATGACGACTTTCTCGATCCGCTCACTTTTCGCGCAGATTCAGAGTTGGGGGCTCCGGGCTTATTCAACGCTTACCGTGCCGGAAACGTCGTATTAGCGAATGCGCTTGGTACGGGTGTGGCGGACGACAAGGCAATCTATGCGTATGTGCCTAAAATGATTCAGTATTACCTCGGCGAAACGCCTATTTTAAACAACGTGGAAACCTTCCTGATGACGAACGAAAAGGAACGCGACCACGTTTGCGCCAATCTCGACAAATATGTTGTGAAGGCGGTAGGCGAATCGGGCGGCTACGGCATGTTGATCGGTCCTCACAGCAGTAAGCAGCAACAGGAAGAGTTTCGTGTGCGCATCATGGACCAGCCCCGCAATTACATTGCGCAGCCAACTCTTGCGCTCTCAACCGCTCCTTGCTTTACAGAGAATGGCCAAATCGAGCCGCGCCACGTCGATCTGCGGCCCTACGTTCTTTTTGGAGATAAAGTGACGATCGTTCCCGGCGGCTTAACGCGCGTTGCTTTGCGAAAAGGTTCGCTGGTGGTGAATTCATCGCAAGGCGGCGGATCGAAGGATACTTGGGTCTTACAAAGCTGAGGCGAGCGCAAACATGCTTTCACGAGTTGCCGATAGTTTGTATTGGATGAGCCGCTATTTCGAACGCGCTACCCACTGCTCGCGCGTATTGGAAGCCAATTTCAGCCTGATGCTGAATCCAGGCAAGCTTTCGACGGAACAGCGCTGGCAGAATATTATGGGCCACCTTGGTCTGGAAGGCGAGGCCGTGCGCATGGAACCACAGGCCGCCATCATGAAGCTGATGTCGGACAACCAGTTGCCGTCCTCCATCGTTTCGTGCATCACCTCGGCCCGTGAAAACGCCAGTCAAGTGCGTGAAGAGATCAGCTCGGAAATGTGGGAGCGGCTCAACCAGCTCTATCACGAAGTCGTTCATACGGCTTCGAACATGTACAGCGATTCCGATGTAATGCGGCTATTTACCGCTCTGCGTGAAGGCGGCTACAAGTTCATTGGCGTTACGGATGCCTCTATGAACCACGGTGAAGGTTGGCACTTTATCCAATTGGGTAAGTACATCGAGCGAACATCTAGCCTTCCGCTTTTGTTGGATGCGATTTTTTCCGCACAACAAGGGGCTGACGATTTGGATTGGGTGGGATTGCTCACCAGCTGTTCGGCCTTCGAAGCGTATTGCAAGGTCTACACGGCGGATTTGAAGCCGGAACAAGTGGCGGAGTTTCTGCTTTTAAACCCCGAGTTTCCATACACCGCCCGTTACTCTACCGAAAAAATGCAGCATGCTTTAGAGGGCATTCGCCGCACATCTCCAGGGCGTGCAGTGGCAGCCATTGAGCGCATCGCCGGCCGCATCCACGCTTCATTAGCGTATGCGCAAATCGACGATATCATGTCGCGCGATTTCGAACGGTTTTTGGGAAACATCATTGAGCAATGCCAAAGCTTGCACGCGGCGGTGCATGAAGCTTATATAGACTATCCGATTGAAAGTGCTTTTGGAGCCTGACATGTTTTACGCGATCCGACACTTTACCCGCTACCGCTACAGCAAGCCCGTTTCGGAGAGCAGCATGGAAGTTCGTATGCACCCGCGCAGTGAGAACTGCCAGCGCTGCTTCACCTTTCAACTTTCCGTAAGTCCTCGTGCCCGTGTGTTCTCTTATCACGATCACACAGGGAACGTCATTCATCATTTCGATATCCCCGAGCAACATCGCCAACTGACAATCATTGCCGACGCGCTGGTGGATGTGGACCCGCCGCCGGATCTCCCCGAAGCGCTGGAGAAAGACAGCTGGCGGCTGCTGGATGAAATGATCGAGCGCGACGATTATTGGGATATGTTGATGCCCAGCCAGTTTGCACGCAGCTCGCCGGCACTGGTTGAATTCGCACGCAAGCTGGGTGTGGATAAACGCAATGGGCAAGACCCGCTTACGGTACTCCGGCAGTTAAACGCCAATCTTTTCGAAGGCCTTGAATACACTAAGCATTCGACAAAGGTGGATTCGCCAATCGAAGTGGCGCTGGAGAATCGTCAGGGCGTCTGTCAGGATTTTGCGCACATAATGATCGCGTTGGTGCGTGGGCTGCGGGTTCCTTGCCGTTATGTGAGTGGCTATCTGCACCATGACAAGACGCATCACGACCGCTCGGCGGGAGGCGCAACACATGCTTGGGTAGAGGCCCTGCTGCCAGGTTTGGGCTGGGTCGGTTTTGATCCTACCAACAATCTGCTGGCAGGCCCACGCCATATTCGTACCGCGATTGGCCGTGACTACGCCGATGTGCCGCCCACGGTTGGGACATTAAAGGGCTCCGCCCAAAGCGAGATGCAAGTGCGCGTGCGAGTCACGCCTTCCGAGGCTGTGCTGCCGGTCGATCAGGAATTTGCGGCGGACGAAGAGTGGTCGAAGTTCTTGGCGAGCGATCAGAAGCCCGAAAAGACCCAAAGCCAGCAGCAACAGCAGTAGCGGGCTTACAGGCGGCCCAAGCGGCGGAATGCGCGGTATTCTTCCTCGATCGCGTCCAGCATGCGTTGTTCGCGCCTGCCTTCGCGCCGGCTCGCGATGGTTTCACACACAACTATAAGGCCGGTGAACAGCACCGTGATGCCGACCAACAAATCTCCTATGTCAGGCAAGGGAAGGTGCATAGTTTGATGCTTCCGCTTTATAGGATACGTCGAACGGTTGGAATTTGACAGATAGGATTGGTCGGGGCGGGGCGATTTGAACGCCCGACCCCCTGCGCCCAAGGCAGGTGCGCTACCAGGCTGCGCTACGCCCCGACAACTGCGGACTCCTTATTCTAAACTACTTCTGTCTCCAGCCCCCTTCGGTAAGTCCTTAGGGAGGTCTTTGCAGAAATGGCTAATCGAAAACAATCCTCCTTTCTGGCAAGCCCCCCCGTGTGAGATATCCTGGCAAGCATGAAACTCGCCCTGCTGTTGGCCCTGAGCTTCTGCGCCTGCGCCCAACCAGCAAAGTATGATCTGCTTCTCAAAAACGGTCACCTCGTCGATGCCAGGAATCGCCTCAGCGCCATCTACGACGTCGCGATTAGAGAAGGCAAGATCGCCGAAGTCGCCAAATCCATCGATCCTGCCAGCGCCCTCAAAACCGTCAACCTTATGGGCCTGTACGTCACCCCGGGCCTCGTCGACATCCACGTCCACGTTTACGCCAGCACCGGGGAAGAGCGTTCCTACGCAGGCGATTACTCGCTCTTCCCCGACGGCTTCACCTTCCGCAATGGCGTTACCACCGTTGCCGACGCAGGCTCCTCCGGCTACAAAAATTTCGAGGATTTCAAAACTCACATCATCGACCGTTCCAAAACTCGCGTCCTCGCTTTCCTCAATATCGTTGGCGCCGGTATGCGCGGACCCAAGTATGAAAACAATCAAGCGGACATGGAGCCCGCCCCGGCCGCCGAAATGGCCAAAAAATATCCGGGTATCATCGTAGGCATTAAAACCGCGCACTATGCCGGCCCCGAATGGACTCCCGTCGAAAACGCCGTCATAGCAGGGACCGCCGCCCACATTCCGGTCATGGTCGACTTTGGATCGAACCGGCCTGAGCGCCCCATTGACGTTTTGCTAACGCAAAAACTGCGTCCCGGCGACATCTACACGCATTGCTACTCCGGCCTGCGTGGCGAACTCGATCCTGAAGGCAAAGTGAATCGGGGCATGATCGAAGGCCGCAAGCGCGGCGTAATTTTCGATGTCGGGCACGGCAGCGGTAGCTTTGCCTGGCGCATCGCTGTGCCCGCTCTCGAGCAAGGTTTTCCACCCGATTCGATTTCCACCGACCTGCACAACAACAGTATGAACACGGGAATGAAAGACATGCTCAATCTGATGAGCAAATTTCTAGCTATGGGAATGAACGTCGACGATGTCATAGCCAAAGCAACCTGGAATCCGGCGCGGGAAATTCATCACGAAGAACTTGGCAATCTATCAGTGGGCGAGCCCGCCGACGTCGCCGTGTTGCGCCTTCAACCGGGCATGTTCGGTTTCGTCGACATGTATGGCGCGCGCCTGAATGCAGGGCAGAAATTGATCTGCGAACTCACCGTTCATAACGGCAAGGTTGTTTACGACTTGAACGGCATTAGCCGGCCCGATTGGAAATCGCTGCCGCCTGATTATCGCTACCAAGGCGACACGCGTTGGGACACGTTGAATCCGCCGCGCAAAGACCAATAGCAAGAACAGCTTTAGTCAAAACGTCCAGCTTGCAACTCCACTATCAAAGTGATATCATTTCGATAGCAGATCCAAATGGAGGGTACTGCTATGGAAAATAATCAGCAAAGAGTTGCGAATCGCGAAGTTGTTATCAAAGCAGCGAACGGTTGGCCGATGCTGGGGCTGTTGTTGTTATTGGGCGCGGCCTCGATCGCCAGCATTCCGTATGGCGCGGTCGAAAATCAACCTGTCGTCATGGTCGGGGCGGCAATCGTTTTGGCGCTCACTGTTGTTTTGCTTACCGGCTTGTTTAGTCTGCAGCCGAATGAGGCACGGGTCTTGGTGTTATTTGGCAGTTATCAAGGGACCGTGCGCGAGAGCGGATTGCATTGGGCGAATCCGTTCTACTCAAACGGCGGACTGTCAGGATTTAGTGGTACGGGTACACAGGCGGTAATGAATGCCATGAGGAACACCCGCAACAAAATTTCATTGCGCGCACGCACCCTCAATGGTGACCGCCTGAAGGTGAACGACAAAGGCGGCAATCCCATTGAAATTGCGGCAGTGGTGGTTTGGCGCGTAGAAGACACCGCGCAGGCAAAGTTCGATGTCGACAATTACGAAACATATGTAACGACGCAGAGTGAATCGGCGCTGCGGCATCTGGCGAATCTATATTGTTACACGACGGTGGGGAAGAAAACGAAATTACGCTGCGCAGCAATGTGGATGAGGTCTCGAAGGCACTGCGGGTGGAATTGGAAGAACGGTTGGCGAAGGCGGGTGTGCGAGTGGATGAGGCACGCTTGACCCACTTGGCTTACGCTCCTGAAATTGCCCAGGTAATGTTGCGGCGGCAGCAAGCGGAAGCGGTGATCGCAGCGCGCCAAAAAATCGTGCAAGGCGCGGTAAGCATGGTTGATCTGGCACTAAAAGAACTCGCGGAGAAAGAAGTAGTGCAACTGGATGGCGAGCGGCGCGCGGCGATGGTGAGTAATTTGATGGTGGTGCTGTGCAGCGAGTCTGAGGTTCACCCGGTGGTTAACACCGGAACGCTTTACCACTAATGGGTGTGAATGGCGGAGAAGAAATCATTCCTGCTGCGCATAGATCCTGCGCTCTGGGCGGACTTGGAACGCTGGGCGCAGGATGAACTGCGCAGTGTGAACGGGCAGATCGAATATATTTTGCGGCTGGCGACGGAAAGGCGAAAAGGATTGGAAAAGAACGACAAAGTGCCGGGTCAGAAAGAGAAGAGCTAGCCAGTTGTACAACGCCCGCGGGAGTTGCTCGAGATGGCGAAATTCGGCGATTTCGCGCACCCCACAAAAAGCTTCCTGCTATACTCTGTGCTTGTGCGTCTTGCGGAACTTAGGCTGGTCTTAGATCAGCAAGCCGGAGGATCTGTGTGTTTATAAGCCTCCAGGAACTACAACAACATAAAGTCCGGTTTAAGGTTGATATTCCGGCGGGCGAAATTGAGTTTGATGGCAAAGTAAGCCACTCTTCCGTGTTGCATACTGAGGGCGTTGCTGAGCTGCTGAATCATTCGCTTGGGGAAATCCGTTTGCAGGGAGACTTGCAAGTGACCGTAGATGCCCCATGCGACCGCTGTTTAGAGCGGGTTTCATTGCCGATTAATAGTCCGTTCGACTTGGTCTACGTCCCCGCGAGCGAAGCAGTCGAAGGTGGGGAAGATGAGATTGATGAAGCCGCAGTCGAGGTAGGCTACTACGAGGGAAATGGCCTGCAATTAAACGATGTGCTGCGCGAAGTAGTTTTGCTTGCGTTGCCGATGCAACTGGTCTGCAGCGAAAATTGCAAAGGAATTTGTCCCGTTTGTGGACAGAATCGCAACCAGCGCGAATGCGCCTGCCAGACGGCGGCCGCCGATGATCGCTGGAACAAATTAAGAGATTTGCGGGCCGAAATTGGCCAGCGCCATTAACATTGAAATTGAGAAAGTAGGAGAACCATGCCGAATCCAAAACGGCGCCACTCGAAGCGTCGTACGTCAACCCGCCGGGCGCATGATGCGCTGAAAGTGCCGCAACTCGCCGAATGCCCGAATTGCCATGTGAAAATTCGTGCTCATCGCGCCTGCCCACACTGCGGCGTCTACAAGGGCCGTGAAGTGATCGAAGTCGTCGAAGCCTAACGTTCGCGCAAATACATGGTGACCATAGCCCTCGACGCGATGGGCGGCGATCATTTCCCAAGGCCGGAGGTGGAAGGCGCAGTTCAGGCGGTTAAGACGTTAGGCGTCAAGGTAATATTAGTTGGCAAGGAAGACGTGGTTCGCCATGAACTGCACCGTCATCCCGGCTGGCAGTCTTTGCCCATTGACATACGCCACGCATCTGAGCAAATCACGATGGAGGATAGCGCCAGCAAGGCTGTCCGCTCGAAGAAAGACAGTTCCATTCGTGTAGCATCTCGCTTGGTGAAGTCAGGCGAGGCAGATTGTATGGTGTCGGCTGGCAACACGGGCGCGGTCATGGCGACTGCCAAAATGGTGCAAGGAATGCTCCCTGGCGTCGACAGGCCCGCCCTTGCCTCTGCTTTTCCAACACTCAAAGGCAGCGCTGTCATGTTGGATGTGGGGGCGAATGTCGATTCCTCGCCACAAATGCTGGCTCAATTCGCCGTGATGGGTGATGCGTTTGCGCGCGTCGGTTATCGTAAGACACATCCCCGCGTCGGCTTGCTCTCCATCGGGGAAGAAGAGCACAAAGGAAATGCTCTCACCCACGACGCCTTCCCCCTGCTCAAGGCTCTAGAGCACATCAACTTCATCGGGAACGTCGAAGGGCGCGATGTCTACTCAGGTATCGTCGATGTCATTGTCTGCGACGGCTTCGTCGGTAACGTTGCTCTAAAGGTAAGCGAAGGTTTGGTAGAGGTTTTGTTCCGTCAGATGCTCAAAGAATCACTGAAGGAAACGATTTCACGAAAAGTGGGTGCGTATCTTGCGCGTGGTGCATTTGCCGATTTTAAGAAAAAGTTGGACTATGCCGAATACGGCGGGGCACCGCTCTTGGGCGTGAATGGACTGTGTGTCATCTGCCACGGGCGATCGACGGCTAAGGCCATCCGAAACGCGATTCGGTTAGGCAAAGAGTTTGCGGAAGGCCGCATTAACGAACGAATTGCAACGGAGCTAGGCGTTAGAACATCTCAGTAGGTAAATCATGAAGCGTTGCGCTGGATTCCTGCCATGGCTGGCCGCTGCTCTTTGCTTGCCGGCTTTGTTGTCGGCCAAAGAAGACCCCGTTCATTGGACGCTCTCGCCTTCCGGCGGCAAAGCGGTGATAGCGCCAGGCAGCGACGCGTTCTTGGAACTGAAAGCAACCGTCGATCCCGGATGGCACTTGTACTCCCCAACCACGCCCCCGGGTGGTCCCATCATCACTAAGATTCAGGTGAGCTCCAATCCACTGTTGAAGGGTTGGCAAGTCTATCGCCCACAACCGATTCGTAAGCTAGATCCTAATTTTCAGATTGATACCGAGACGTATACCGGAGACGCTGTGTTTCTCGCGGAAGCGACGGCCGCAGATAACGCTTCTGGCCAAACAAACGTGGAAGCATCCGTCCGCTATCAGGCCTGCAGTGACGTCAAGTGTTTGCCTCCGGTAAAGAAGACGTTAAACACCGGGATCAGCTTCGACAAGGGAGCGGCGGCCAGCGCGCTCAAAATACCCGAGGGCTACACACTGGTCCCCGCGTCCGCTGCCGCTGAGCCTGGAGCCTCTATACCTGGAGCCGCCCAGCCCAAACCCGTTTCATCCGCGGTGGACATCCAGCAGGATCTTTTGCCTTTCTTGTTAACCGCGTTCGGATTCGGCTTGGCATCCTTGTTTACGCCTTGTGTCTTCCCGATGATTCCTATCACGGTTTCCTTTTTCATCAATCAAGGCGGCACGGGAAACAGCGCCAAGCGCGGCTGGATGCAGGCACTCCTCTTTTGCAGCGGAATCGTCGTTTTGTTCACCAGCCTTGGCTTTCTGATCACTGCGATCGCTGGGCCGTTTGGTGTCGTGCAACTTGGGTCAAGCCCTTGGGTGAACGGCTTTATCGCGCTAGTCTTCTTTGTCTTCGGTCTCAGCTTGCTAGGAGCTTTCGAATTGACATTGCCTTCAGGCTTGTTGACGAAGTTAAATAGCGCATCGCAAGGGAGCGGCTATTTGGCCACTCTGCTGATGGGCCTAACGTTCTCCCTCACTTCATTCGCCTGCATCGGGCCGATTGTGGGTCCTCTGTTGATCGCGTCTGTCCAACAAAAAGGCGCGCAGCCGGTTCTGGGCATGATGGCATTCGCTATAGGCCTGGCTGCTCCGTTCTTCTTCTTAGCTCTCTTTCCTTCGTACTTGCGGAAGCTCCCCAGAAGTGGCGGCTGGATGATTCGCGTAAAGGTTGTTCTGGGCTTTGTCGTGTTGGCGGTAATGCTGAAGTACCTGAGCAATGTGGACCAGGTTCTGCAAACCCATTGGCTGACCCGCGAACGTTTCCTGGCTGCTTGGATTGTGCTATTTGCCTTGCCAGGACTGTATCTTCTCGGTTTTCTCTTCATGGAAGGAATCAAGCGTGAAGAGAGTGTCGGCGTCACGCGCGCGCTTATCGCGGCTTTGTTTTTGATTTTTTCAGTAAGTCTAGCGCCCGGGCTTTTCGGCTCACGGCTGGGAGATCTGGACGCTTTCGTGCCAGAAGGATCGACGGTTGCGACGAACGCTGCTCCTCAAACAGTAAGTTATTTCAAGAATCAGTTGGATGCGGCACTCAGTTTGGCGGGTCAGCAGAACAAGTTGGTGTTGGTCAATTTCACAGGCTACGCATGCACCAATTGCCATTGGATGAAAGCAAACATGTTCACCCGGCCTGAGATCCAAGCCGCCCTCAAGGATTTCGTCATTGTCGATCTCTACACGGATGGAACGGATGCGGATTCAGAGAAGAATCAGAAACTGGAAGACCAGCGGTTTGGCACAGCCTCTATCCCTTTTTATGCGATTCTAGACGCACATCAAAACGTTGTGGCCACCTTCCCGCAACTCACGCGCAACCCGCAAGAGTTTTTGGGATTTCTTCAAACCAAGCCCAAAATGCTACTCTGAAACTGAATTCTCTGGTGCGCATCAGCGGATGTGGCGGAATTGGCAGACGCACTGGATTTAGGTTCCAGCGCTCGCAAGGGCGTGGGAGTTCAAGTCTCCCCATCCGCACCAACAACTTGCAAGGAATTCTAAACCCTAGATGCGCCTCAGTCCGCTACTTTTCCGCTCTTGCAGAGAGACCTCCTTTCGGCGATCGAGCGACTGGACGAGCTTGAACATCTGCCAAATACTTTTCCGTTACGCCGACCGGCTTCCACCACATCCCGCGTGTCGGTGATGTCGTATCGCCAAAGCATCGCGGGGGTTCTGTGGCCAGAGATTTGCATCGCGACTTTATCGGAAACGCCAGCTCGAATCATGTTCCGCACCACACTTCGGCGCAAATCGTGAAAGAGCAGATCGCGCAAATCAACGGAGACGCAAGCTTTTTCCCAAGACCCACGAAAATCTTTGATGGGCGAGCCATCTTCCCAAACAAACAGGTGCTTATCCTTTGGGGCGATCGTGTGGCAGCGTGTCAATTGCATTTCCAACCACGAGCGCATCTCTCCGTAAATTGGCACCGTCTTCGGCCGTTTGTTTTTTGTTGTCCGACCATTCACGAAAATAACGCCCTCGGTAAGATCCACCCAATCACGGTGCAATTTAAGCAGTTCCCCGGTGCGCATCCCGAGATGGTAACCGAGCACAAACACTGGCTTAACTGGATCGGGCAAAGCTTCCAACAGTCGGCGGTATTCCGACCATTCTAGGAATCCCTCGCGCACGTTGTCTTCTTTAAGAGCAAGTATGCTCGGCACTCGGTAGACAAGCGGCGGGTCTTCGATCAAACCCAGATTGTAGGCACGCCGAAGAGCAGCGATTTCGCGGTTTATCGTTCCCGGCGCCGCGCCATTAGTTCGGCGCATCTCTTTATATTCGCGAACGTGCCCCGTCGTCAACTTGCTGGCTTTGAGCTTTCCGAAAGCGGGCCGCACGTGTTTTTCGACCCGCAACTCGGTCGTGTACAGACTGGCTCGATCCTGATCTCTATAGTCTTTCAACAAAAGGTTAAGCAGAGCGTTGATGGTCACATGATGAGCCCCGCCGCCATGCTGTATGACGACCCCCAGTTCTTTTAAGAATTTCTAACGCTTCTTTGCGGTCTGTTGTGTGTGAGGATTCGCGCACTTGGTGTGTGCCATTCCAGTACCGAATTTGCCAGTACGGCGAGCGCTTGTCTTTGAAGATGTTTCCCTGCCCTTTTGCCATCTTATGCAGCCTCCGTTCTGATCTCTTCTTTGTGAGCGTCTATCCAGGCATCAAGATCTTGCTTGTCGAATCGCCAGCAGCGATCCAGTTTCACTTTGCGGATGCGATCTCGCACAACCTTTGACTTAAAGCTGCCTACCGGCATTCCGACGTACACTGAAGCCTCTTCCATGCTGAAGACCCGCTTCAACGGCGACACCTGCTCCAGCGTTCCCTTCAGCTCCAGGGCAACGGCCTTTGCAAAGGCAGAGAGATTTATGAAATCTGTCGCGTTGCTGCTCATTCGGAGTTATCCTCGCCTCCTTCAGCCATCCGAGCGAGTTCTAACAACACTGCTTCGCGGACCACGCCGACCTCTCGACTCTTGGAGCCCAACTCTTCGCCTGTTTCATTCCCTGCTCTACTCTCGATGAGGCTCTTTAGACGGTAAAGCGTTCGCAATCCTGGAGCCGCCTTTCTCGATTCGTAAGCTGAGCTGGTCGACACTTATTTGCAGGGATGTTGCAAAGTCTTGTTCCGTCAACGCGGATCTGCCTCGAACTCGAGAAATAACTTTTGGAATGGTCAGCGGGATCTCATTGGCGGGGCTTAGCTCGTCAAGGGCCTTTCTCACACTGGCTGCTAGCGCCAATATATCGCCTCGTTTTGATGCTTTCGCTCCAATAAAGCCCAACGCTACCAGTTCAGATTCGCTGAGCGGTGATCCGCGGCCCGCTAGCACCACACGAATCTCGTCGACAATGTCGACAATATAATCCGTAATTTCCGCCGCAGTCTTCTTATTTTGCAGCAGCCAGCCTACACCGCACAAAATGTGAGCGTCAACTAGCACCTCAGATGAACGCAGGAGATCAAACCTGCCAATAGCGACGTCGACCATCGCAAGCGCTATATCTCTCAATGGGAACTGATGCTGAAGCATCTCGGCGCCAAGCCCCGGCATGGCATTAATTGCAATCGCTGAGACTGGTATCGGCTCGCCTTTTGGCCGTCTATCCGCCTTTAGTATCGCTTCAAGTTCACCGAGGCCGGCAGAATCCGCCCGGTCGACGTATAACAAGAGCAAACTTTTCAGCCTGATGCGGCGCCGCTCATCCTCGGTGGAAAAAAAATATGGAATCTGAGCTTGCTCAAACACGCGAGCGAGATCTTCAAAGTTATGCTTTTGGGCGAAAAAGCATAAACTTCTTTAACACCGCGGCGTCGGGCAGCGCGCTAGTTTCGCTTCGAGCAACTGTCGACGTTGCGACACCAGCAGACTCCGCAAGTTCGGACTGGGTGTAATTCAGTCGCGCGCGCAATTGCTGAATAGCGCTTGCGATCGGAGACACCAGACGCTCTTCAGCAGAGCGAATAATTTCGTCTGCGAGGTCTTGACGTCCCGCAGTTGTTGCTACTGAGGCAATTTTATAAACGATAGGCCCTTTTGCTCCCTTATCCTCCCAACGGACGACCGACGACATACTCACGCCGAACCGGTTGCTGAACGCTTGTTGTGACTCGTCCAAATGGCTTCGCAATGCCTTAATTGCCTCGGCTATTCTTCGGTCTGCAGGAGTCACAGTACATCATGATATCGCCCGACATGACCGAGTTCTCTTCTTCTCAGAATTGAGCGTAACTCAAAAGCATGAACAGAGCAAGCAAAAAATGCGTTGACATTAAACATTTTCTGCAACAGAATGATCTTGAAGGAGATTCTGTGCGCAAACCAGGAAAAAAAGAGCCTCTCGCGCTGACTGTCGAAGAGGCCGGGAAGAGATTGGGGCTCGGACGGGCTGCGACGTATGCGGCGATCAATCGCGGAGAATTGCCACATCTCCGAATTGGGCGACGAGTTGTTGTTCCGATTGCGGCGTTAGAGCAATGGCTCAGCGAGGTTCGCCCAAAATCGTCGGTAGCTTGAATGATGTCGCCAGCAGAACGAATCCAAGACCTTGATGCTTTGCCTCCCCGCGTTCGCCACGTGGCAGGGATTGCGGTTCCGCAACCGAATCATCCATTTCGAACCCAAGAGAAATTGCCGGATAAATGCGAGGAGTTTTAAGTATGCCCTCAGATGAGCATCAAGAGTCAGTAAAAGAACACCGGCGTAAGCTCGAAGCCCGCTATTCCGGGAATGACGAACTCAAGCGGGAAAGATGCACGGATCTTTGGAGAGATCTGTCTCTACAATCGGCAATCAGGTTTGAAAGAGCCAGGGATGCCGAACGCCTTCGCGCGGAACCGCCCGAGTATATTCAGCATCTGACCGAGACTCAGCAAGAGCAGTGGGCAGAATGGCTTTCCTTTCCGAAGGCTTTCCGCGCTGAAGCACAAAGGGCAGTGGAGCAAGAACAGCGCGATAGCGCCAAAGGACGAAAGCGCAGTGTTGCAGTAAATTTGAGGCAACTCAAAACCGAAGCGCTCTTCACCAACGACCATATCGCTGGAATCTTGCAGATTGATGTGGGCACAGTTATCAGCCATACGCAGCTTGGCTCGCGTGGGCGGTGTCCAAGTGACGAACTTCTGCGCCGGTATGCAGAGATTTACACGGTCGCTTTGAAAAGGGTGATCTCGGTCGATTCGATTATCGCTGCTCACGAGCCGTAGTGGAGTTGAAGCGAAAGTTGTACAGGTCTAAATCGCCTGTCTATGGACACTGTTCTTTTCATCGGGCATCATCGAGGCGTGAACATGGAACACGCTACACAAACCTACGCCAAATCCGACATGGTTTCTGAGACCGTCGCGGCTGAGATCATCGGCGCTCGGCCGGCGACTTTGCGGCGCTGGAGATTCGACGGGAAAGGCCCGCGATACCTGAAGATCGGCGATTTGTGCAGGTATCGCATCAGCGATCTCGACGAGTTCTTAGAGCGATGCACAGTGGAAACGCGCGATTCGCGTAGGCAGGCAGCGTGTGTCTAGAGGGGAAACCAAAAAAGAAAGAGACGAATATGAACGTGAGGCAAATGAGTTATCTAGCGGGTCCGGGCGTTGTATCCATGTGCGCTTGCGAAGCTATGGGTGCGCCAGTGGTTGTGGCGGGACAGCACCAGGCGATGGACAGCGCGGCCGAGGTCGATCCGGATTTCGATGCGGAGTTGAAAGGCCAGCAGAAAGTTGCCGCGGCTGGGCAGCGGATTGCGGTGCAGCGCACCGAATCGGGCAACGACGACAAAGGCGAAATCCCCAAACCGCTGGCGAAGCCGCCGGCGAAGAGCAAGTTTGCAACAGATGACGACGCATTGCGCGCCATGATCAAAACTACAGCGGCCGATGCCGCTTCCGTGCGCCGGGAGCGGTCGCAGGCAAAAAAAGAAACTAGGCGAGCCAATGCGATGGACGCTCTGCAGCGGCGGGAAGCTTTTGACCGCGCGGTTGAAGCGGAAGAAGAGGCCGCGTCGCGACGCCAGCAAACGATCAACGACTCTTATCAGGACGAATGGCGACGCACGCGAGAGAAGCTGCTCGAACGTCCAGGGGCGATGGATGGCGGCGACCCAAGTGGCAATACTTTCGTCCGGCGAACCGTTTATCAACAAATGCCGTTAGAGCGCGACTACCAGGGCGAATTGAAAAGCGCCGGCGAAGCGATGCGTGACGCATTCAAACCCCGAGCGAAACAAAAAACTTCCGACGACGATGTGTCAGAGATTCGCCAGCGGCAACGGCACATCGACCCGTACGAAGAGGTTAAGAATTTTGAATCGGCCGGGCAACGGCTAAGGGGCGAAGATTCCGTTGTTGCAAGATTTCGCGCCGAAGTAAAACGAAACCGCGAACTACTGGAGCGTGCCTGATGCCGGGCCAGACCCTCGGCATTACGCTTTCAATCGGGTTCGCGGGAACGTTCTCGCGTTCCGGCGACACGATCATCAGTTCCGCGCCAATTAACCAGCTCGATCCTTTTCCCGCGCCATTTGGCTCGGCCCTTTTCGGGTCGACCTATGCCGGGAATAGCGTGCCGTATTACTCGTCGACACAATCATTGCAGGCGAGTATTCTTGCGACAACGAGCAACACTTCCACCACGCTCACTGGCATCACCAGCACGAGCACATGCTGGAATAACAGCCCCATCCTCGTCGGGATGCAAGTAGTCGGCGCCGGCATTCAAACCGGGACCGTTGTCACAGCGATTCTTTCGAGCACATCCGTATCGATTTCATTGCCTGCCACAGCGTCAGGAACAGTGCTGCTGTCCTTCCTGTCGGCCTGGTTAGCCACATCCAATTTCGTCGGGGTCGCGTGTCGCGAAGTAAAGCAATCAAGCCAATACATTCTGAGCTCAGTCGGCGAATATCGTCGGGGCACAACGGCTGACGCTGTAGAGCGTGGATCAATTGCTGTTGTCGCCCCGAGCATTGGCGGGATAACACCCTATGGCCAAGTGTGGCTACGCATCGGAATTAACCCGGCAACGCCTTACTTGCCCGTTGGCGGATTCGAGGGGCAGGCTGATGGCGTTTACAGTGTTCCGCTCCCAAATGCGTCATGGACAACCGGCCAGGTCGACCCAACAACCAACACCGTGGAAATGGTTTTGCGGTGGAGAAATCGAGGATAAACCAGAAATGAAAAACCCGCCTCTGAGGGGAAGCGGGTTTCTCGGGCCAAATCCAAATTCAAAAAGGAAAAGCCGTTAGCGCGGCAAATCACGGAAAGGACTGAACAGACAAGGCACTTACATATGAATTCTAACATTTCAAATCCCTCAATTCAACGTGCAAACGGAGCGCCGGGAGCAGTTCCTCAAAAATTCATCGCCAGCCATTGGAAACCCTTTCCGAAGCTGCTGGAATCGGCATCGGGTGTCCAGTGAAGACGGAGCCCGTTCCCATCGACCGCAATCTCTCGCATACGCTCGACGTCATTCGATTTCTTTTTGAACCGGGCGACGTGATCGAGATTCGCGGTATCGGAGTCGGCCGCACGGCCAGCTTCGCCGGCTGCATTACGTCAGGCTACTTCAATCTGGAGAATACGCCAGCCATTGTCAATGCCATCCGCAAACTCGACGGGCACGCTGAGGGCGTGTACGTTGTCCTTAACCGGCTTAACCCAGATTTGTTGGCGCGCGCGAATAACAGACTTCAAGCCAGGCCCAAGAACACAACGAGCGATCAGGACATTCTCGAACGCCGGTGGCTCTACATTGATTGCGACTCTGTTCGACCGGCCGGGATCTCGTCGACTGATGTTGAACACCAGGCGGCTCTAGCTCGGGCGAGCGAGATCCATCAGTTTCTTGAAAGCTTGGGTTGGCCGGAAGGCTTTCGAGCCGACTCTGGCAACGGTGGCCACCTCCTCTACCGATTGCCTGTTTTAGATCCGGTAAAAGCCGATGACTGCGTTCGCCGTGCCCTGCAATCGTTGAACGCCCGCTTTAGCGATGACAAAGTCCTGGTCGATGTGACAACCTGCAATCGCGCAAGGATTATCAAACTCTATGGCACGCTCACCAAAAAGGGTGATCACACGCCCGCCAGACCGCATCGTCGGGCTATGGGACTGCAAGGACCCGATCGGGCCGAGCCTGTTCCATTTGACCTTCTCGATGCGCTCGCCGCCCAATCGCCAGAGGCAGCCAGGCCCAAACCGAGTGAGCCCGAATATAGGGGAGCCGGAAAATCATCGTTTGGTATCGACGCTTGGCTAGCGAATAGCGGTTTGGAGATATTCAGCGGGCCCGAACCGTACAGTGGTGGCCGCCGTTGGCTATTGAGATCCTGTCCCTTCGCAAGCGACAAGCCGCACGACAAGCCAGCAGTCCTCCAACTGCCCAGCGGCGCACTCGTCTACAAGTGCCTGCACAAGAGTTGCGAAGACAAAAATTGGGAGGCGATTCGAAATTTCGTGGAACCGAACCGCCCCCGCGGAACTTACACAGAGTCATCAACGCGAAAAAGAGAACCAGGCACGACACAGCAACAACCTTCAGTCGCAACAGAATCGCTCACGGTGTATGACGTGGCCAGCCTATTGGCACTGGAGGTTCCACCGCCCCGAGAACTCGTAGAGGGATTAATTCCATTCGGCGGCGCCAGTTTGATTGTCGCCAAACCGAAGGCGGGAAAAACAGTATTCGCAGTGCAAGCTGCGCTTGCAGTTGCCAGTGGGCGTCCATTGTTTGATTACTACCGCGTGCTGGAGCCCGGCCCGGTGATGGTGATCGAGCAAGATGACCCGGCAGGCCCTGCCAGCGTAAAGGACATTTTGAGTAAGTCGCCGATACCCGTAGCCGGCATTCCATTTTACTTGGTGCCGAAGGTTCCGTTTTACTTCGGTACGCAGTTGCTCGAATGGCTCGAGACACAAATCACCGACCGCGGGCTTCGCATGATCGTGTTGGATTCTTACACCGCATTGCGCGCGTCTCGATCAGCGGGGTGTGATTTAGTAAAGACCGAGCAGACAGACTTGGTGATGCTCGACGAGCTCGCGAAGAAAACCGGCTGCACGATTGTCATCATTCACCACGGGTCGAAAGGTTCCGCTGCCCTTGAATGGGACCAGCAAGCAGCCGGCTCTTTCGCGATGGCGGCAGCGGTCGAAAGCCAGATCCACATCTCCCGCTTCACCGAGATCGAAGGCAATGCGCCAGAGCGATTGGTCCGCGTTCAAGGCCGACACTTAGCGGGTGCCGAATTCGTTCTTCGGTTTCGACGGGAGTCCATCGACTATGAGCATGTGCTGGAAGGGCCAGCCGCGTCAGTCTATCCGCTTATCCGTCAGATTCGCGCAGCTTTCGGTGGACAACCTTTCTCGCCGAAGGATGTCGCCGAACAGATTGGTGTGAGCCGCGCGACAGCCCACCGGCAGATCGTAAAACTCTACACCGCCGACGTGATCACAAAGCGTGGATATGGTGAGTACGTGTTGGCTGGGAGCGACACAACAGCATGACTTTCGAGACACCTGAGAAAGTTGACACACTTGCGACAGTTGCGAGGGTTGAGACACCTGAGACAGTTGAGCGACTTGAGACTTTTGGGGTGGGGGGGAGAGTTGAGACACCTGAGAGAGTTGGCGGGGTTGCTGAACAGCACGCCAATCAAGTCAACAAGATAAGTCTCTCAACTCTATCAACTATCTCAACTGTCTCAAGACCCCATGTGTATCACGCGCGCGCGAGGGTCGATTGTAAGATCCCACGCAAAAGTGAGTTCGCATGACCGGAGAGGCTATTCTCGCCTGGCTCACCCGGCACGCCCGCCAGATCGTTTTGCAAGATTTGCCGAAGAGTCGCCACAGACAGAAGAACAGAGTCATCCTTTCCTATCTCGCGCCAGGTGCGAATCAAGTGGAGGTCGTTGGCTCCCACGATTTGCCATCGGCGGTATGTCGTGCCGTTTTGCGAATCGAAGCCACCAAACGAAGGGACAACGCTGCATGAAGAGATTTCAACAGCCGAGGTTTGGAGAAAACCTCTTTTATCACCCGGTTGAGGCACCGCTTTGCCCAGAGTGCCACCAGCCCGTACACCCGCACAAGTTCACGCGAAAGGAAAAAGTCGAGGCGATGAAGGACAGTACTCAAGATATCGGCGGCGTCTGCGTCCTGACGATGCCAGATGGCGTTAAGCACTCCGTGCCAACGGAAAGGCTTATCTCGCTCTTGAACAAAGTACAGGCCGCGACAGGGAGCCGCAGTGGGGGATCACTTGCGCCCTGGCTGTTTCACAAATACCCGATTTTGAGTTGGCTGAAGGATTCTACATTTCTGGAATCGACAGACGGTTCAACTGTTCACCAATCACTGCTTGATCTCATCCGAGGGAAACAGGAAGAAAGGAAAGCCTCGTGAACCACTATCCCGCAAAAGAGATGACCCGAATGCTGGCAGAATTCTCACCGGCAATGTGGAGCGAGGTTCGTCACCTGGCGGATGCCCTTGAGTTGGTGTCTCTCGCCATGACCGGCCAAACCGATTGGCGCGAACTGCCACCACTGCCACGCTCAATGATTGAGCCCATAGTAGAAAAGCTCGACACGATGATGCGCCGCTTGTTGGCGAACCATGCGCGACTCGACTTAATCCCTCAATGGCAGAGCGTGCGCGAGGCTATCTTGCCGCCGCTGGAACCACCGAGCCTTCCACCAGCAGAAGACGGAAGACGAGCGCTCAGAGAACGGCTGTGTGTGAATCGGGCACCAGCCAGAAAGAGCAGAAAGCGCCGGTGAGCAACATTAAGCCAATTTTGCAGCGAAAGCGAGCGAGAGGCGCGGTGTGCGTACAGCCGTGCGCCGCAGCCCTCGAGGTTCACCGTCCGCACCGAGACACGAAAAGTGAGCGGTTAGCGCGGTGGCTCAGTTGGGAAGCGAGCCGGGGAAATTCAACCGAGCCAAGCGAACCGGAGGGAGTCAGGGCAAAATCGCTGAGGTTTGGGGTGATTTTGAGTCAGAAGAGTGTGCGGAAAGGTTCAACTTGCCGCATAGCCGACAGTGACGGTTTTGCCCGTCTGTTTGGCCTCGCCGGAAGCCCGTCTGTTTCGAGGCCTTTCCGCACACCCATCTCTGACCGTCGAAACAGGTACGCCCATGTCACGAGCTATTTCTCGCCAGCTTTTCCCGGCAAGTCTCATCTCCATGGCGATATCGCGGCGGAAGATGCGTTTTGCACGCCCGACGTGTTTACCTTGCCGTTTGGCGTTAGCCATTCCGGCTTTGACACGTTCGATGATCATGGCCCGTTCCATCTCGGCCATCGCGGCGACCATAGTGAACACGAATTTGCCCATCGCCGACGACGTGTCAATGCACTCCTGATGGCTGATGAACACCATGTCGAGCGCCTGAAACTCCTCGAGGGCAGTGACAAGATGCTTAGTAGATCGCGCGAATCGATCAAAGCGCCAAACCACAACGGCGCCGAACTGCCGACGCCTGGCGGCCGTCATAAGTTTGTCCAGTTGCGGGCGGGATACCTTAGCGCCCGATTCCCCTCGCTCGACAAATTCAACAGTCTCCCAGCCGCGGGCCGCGCAGTAAGCGCGAAGGTCATTCAACTGCATTTCGCAGTTCTGATCACTGGTGCTAACTCGCGCATAAACGGCTGCTTTCATGGGTTGTCCTCTATCTACTATTGTACTTGCAAGCAAGTACCACAGTCAACTATAATCGAACTGGTAAGCACTAGCCAAAGATATTTGAAATTTTGAAACCACCGGTCGTTTGTCCGATGATCTTGTTAGCGAGACGAGAGCAAAGGAGACGACCGATGGAGACGTTCGCCAAGCTGTTTGGCAGCCTGCTTGTATTTGTATACCACTGCTTCGACCGGATCGTGATCAACGGCTATCTAAATGGGTTGTCGCGACCCGAGCAGGTGGTTTATTTCGTACGTGAGGTGCTGGGCATTGCGGTGGTGAGTAAGGAAGTTTTCAGCCAGCGAACCAACGATTACCGGAACTGGGTGGAGGCCTACGCGCGCAACCAAAAGATCCCCATGGAGTGGGCGGGAAAAGGTGTTCGTAAGGAAGACTATGTGCTCCCGGCGCTACAACGGATGGAGAAGAAGAACGCCTACGGAGTCTACTTTATCTTCAAGAGCATGGAACAGGGCCGCACATTTCGGATCAGCGTGCCGAAGTATCCGACGCAGGATGCCAATCACCGCATTCTGGCGCATCAAACGAGCCGCTTCACCCATTACTATTTCTACGTCCGCGATGCAGTTCTCGGGCCGATCGTCATTCGCATGGCATCGTTCCTTCCCTTTCACGCTACCTATTGGCTCAATGGGCATTCGTTTATCGAACAGGAACTGAACCGAAAGCGGATCGGTTTCCGCAAAAACGACAATGCCTTTCTAGCGGTGGACGATGTCGCCACACTGCAAGCCGCCGCCGACCGACTCAGTCCTCAGATCATCCGCAAACAACTTGATTACTGGACCCTCATCCTGGGACCGAAGTTTTCAAGCAAGGAGCGCGGCCAGATGAGTTTGTCGCGCTTCTATTCCATCGCGCAAATCGAATACTGCCGGAACTTCATATTCAAACGCCACTTTCCCATCCACAAAATCTTCGAGCGGGGTTGCGAGATCGGCCTGTGGCGGTTGACAGCCAACCGCATCAGTGAGATTTTCGGCGTCCGGCTCAACAAGAGAATGCATGGCAAACTGGCCACCGTCATCGATCAAATCGAACACGGCCATCATGTCTTCCGCGCCTATTGGAAGAACTCTTTTCTCAAGCAGTACGAGAAGTTCTCCTGCTTCCTGCGCAATGAACTCTGTTCCAACAACCTGCGCGACTTCGGCCTGAAGAAAGGACTCGACCATCTGGACGCCGTCCGCCAGCGCTTCCAGACCATCACGGACCGCTTCGCCGCCTTCCAATCGCAATGCCTCAATGTCCATGTGGACTTTCCGCTCCTGCAACGCATCGCCTTGCCCATTACTGTAAGGTCGGTCCGCTACCCCGGCATCAAAATCCACGACGTGCGGATCATTCGACTGCTGGAGGTCCTACTGCACAACGGCAGTACCGTCGGCGGCTGGACGGCCAAACAGATCCACCAGGCAGTTGTTACCACCTTCCAGCTTTCCCCGAAACATTACGGACTCAACCAACTCCGCTACGATCTCCGCAAACTCAAGGGCCACGGACTGCTTACTCGCGATGGTCGCCGTTATGCCTACCGCCTCTCGACCAAAGGTCTTGATGTCGCCCTCTTGTTTCTGTTCTTCCACAAGCGCCTCTGCGGACCTCTCGCCAACAGCCGTTTTCACCACAAACCCGATCCCCAGCAGCGCCCCAACAGCAAACTCGAAGCCGCCTATCATAAAGCCGATTTGGCTATTGAGAACATCGTCAATCTCTTACAGGCAGCTTGATGTTACCCGCACCATTGTTGAAGTATTTTTATTTATGAATGAAGACTTAAGAATCTAATGAAGAAAAAGCCCGTGAAGAAGAAAGCTCCGTTAACTGTAAGCGAGATGGCCGCCATGGGTGGCAAAGCACGGGCCGCGGCATTAAGCCCGGAACGCCGGCGCGAAATCGGACTGAACGCCATCAAGGCGCGCTACGCGAAGTCCAAAGGACCACCGACCGAATCATAGATCAGCACGGCCTGGCCGCCCGAAAGCAGGTGGCTTAGTGCAGCATTGCAGTGTTTGCGGCCACGCCAGTGTATCCGAGATAAATGCTGCGTTGAAATCCAATGTGGCTGATAGGGAAGTCGAGCGCCGCTTTCCTGGTGTGACGCGGGCCTCTATCAGCCGGCATCGTCGCAATCATCTGGGTGTAGATGCGGATGATCCAACCGCGTTGACTCCGGAAGTCTTAGGGCCGTTGAAGTCAAAGAAGCAAGCCAGTGGACCGGAAATAGACATCGACCAGCGAAAAGGTATTGATCAACAGCGAGCGGTTTGCGCCGCAACATGGAAATTGGTCAATCAGGCGCTCAAAAAGGGCAACTTAGGAGTTGCCACAACAAACCTCCGGAATCTAACGGAAGCAATCAAAGCACTGTCGGCCCACACTGGAGAACTTGCCGCGCCTGGCGGTGTGGCTGTGCAGGTCAACATAGGCACTCGCGACCGCGCCCGCTGGGCCGATAGCAGTGATGAGGCACTCGATTGGGGTTTCGGGCGCGCGATTGCCAGATTAGAGCAACGGGAGATCGAACGGCTGAAACTGCTGGCCGCGGCGCCCTGCCCGCAGTGTGGGCGATTTGGCTGCAAGCACGACACCACCATATGAGCACCCTTCTTGTTTCCGAACGCCACGCGCGCGAACTCGAGCGTAACTTCGAGGCGTTTACGCGCGCGGCATGGCCAGTGCTGGAACCAGCAACACCATTTGTCAACGGCCGCCATGTTGAAGCGGTTGCGGAGTATTTGACGGCGGTGAGCGTCGGACAAATCAAGCGGCTCATTATCAACATGCCGCCGCGACTCACGAAATCGACATTGGCGTCGATCATGTGGCCGTGTTGGTCATGGGCGAACGATGACGCCGCTTCGCGTTGGATGTTTGCGAGTTACTCATCATCGTTGAGCGTCAAGCATTCCGTTGACCGTCGCACGCTTTTGACTTCGGACTGGTATCAGTCCCTCTGGCCAGGCGTCCAACTGGCCGCGGATCAAAACGAAAAGGCGCAATTCAGCAGCACGAATCGCGGCCACATGTTAGCTATGAGCGTGGGCGGAACCACCACCGGCAAGGGCGGCGGTTTCCTGGTGGTCGATGACCCGCATTCCGTCGAGCAAGCGCTCAGCGACTTAGAACGAAGCTCAGGCGTGAGGTATGTCAGGCAAACATTGATGACGCGTTTGGATGACCTCAGATCAGGCCGAATTGTCGTAATCCAGCAGCGCTTGCATGAACTCGATTGCGCTGGTGAGTTACTCCGTGATGGCGGCTGGGAACACTTGTGTTTGCAGGCCATCCAAGAAAAGCGGCAAATAATTACACTGCCGCTTAGCGGCCGCGAGATTGTGCGCGAAGAAGGCGATTTGCTCGAACCGCAACGGCTCGGCCAGAAGACGCTCGACGACCTCAAAACCTCGATGGGCTCGTTTGCTTTTGCGGGTCAAATGCAACAGAAGCCAGCACCGGCCGAGGGCGGTCTGTTCAAGCGGCACTGGTGGCAGCGGTACACCGTCCCGCCGTCTACAATCTCCATGGTTATTCAAAGCTGGGATTGCACGTTCAAAGACAATATCGACTCTGATTATGTGGTCGGCCAGGCGTGGGGATTCGACGGCCAGATGGCGTATTTGCTCGACCAGGTTCGCGCCAGGATGAGTTACACCGCCACTAAGCAGGCCATGAGGAACATGACCGCGAAATGGCCTCAAACAATGGCTGTGCTGATCGAAGACAAAGCTAACGGCAGCGCCGTAATAGACGAGCTTCGCCGTGAGTTGCCCGGTGTGATTGCGATTGAGCCCGAGGGTGGAAAGTTGGCGAGGGCTTGGGCATGTACGCCAGCGGTTGAAGGCGGTCAGGTGTTTGTGCCGGCCGATGGTCAAGCCCCATGGGTTGAGGATTTCTTGCTGGAATTCTCAACGTTTCCAAATGCGGCCCACGATGACAGTGTCGACGCCTGCACGCAGGCGCTCAACTGGCGCCGTACCAGCGGCTATGGCGGTATCTATGCCCGCGCGATGGTGCCGACAGATGATGGCGTGATCTTCGATCCAACTCGTTTTACGGGGGGATGTCCAGCGTACAAATCGAGGGCCATTGTTTGCGCTATCGGTATTACCGTACCGACTGCCGTCCTAGAGGTGTGCGATGACGGCAAGGTTCTCTGGGTCGTACGTGAGTTTTATTACGACAACGCGCGTGAGAGTCGCGCACTGACAGACGTAGCGTTAATTCAGCATTTAATTGAATTCCGCCGAGGGGTCGATCCGTTGACACGCGTGGAGCATACACGAAACGGCGGCGGGGAGGTTCATCTTCCGGATACCGACGAAGGGGAGCAGATCCGCAATGCGTGTTGGGTGAAAGGATTACCGGTGACGATGGTGTCCGTTAATGACGAAGAGCTCGTTGCGGATGTTCAGCGGGTCAGTAACTTACTCGGTCGCAGGTTGCTGCGTATCGGCAACACGTGCACCAACACAATCGAGCAGTTGCGCAGCTTCCGTTTTGACACCAAAAAAGCTTCAGAGCGTGGTCGTGAGTCGGTAATCGAAGATGGCCGCGGTCAATGCTGCGTAGCCCTGCGGCTGTATTGCAAAACACTGCACACGTGGAGGTTGACATAACTTATGCGTCAATGCAACATCTGCCGGCGATGGGTCGAGAAAGCCCTGCAACAAGAGACATGCCCACACATGGTGCAAGCCGAGGTCCAGAACGCCATGCAATCCGACCCGACTTTTGTTGATCGTGTCACCGCCGCGCAGCAAATGGTAGGCCAGCGAGTCTGGTTTCAGCCCTTGCGTGATCGTGTGCACACAGTGATGGGCTGCAATAGCTACGGCATGCTTACGCTCGATGGTGTGCTGGGTGAGGTAAGCGCGCACTTTGTGGTGAAAGCAATTTAAAGAAAGAAAGAGAAACAAATATGGCAACAGCAACAGTTACTAAAACAGAACTAACAGCCGAGCAAGCGCGTGAGGTATCGCGACAGCGCCGCGGCCTCGAGCTCCGCATCAGCGATCTAAAAGAAGATTTGATTTCGCAGCAAACCACCGTCGACGAAGTTGTGTCGACATTGCGCAACCCGACAGCGACCACGGAGAAGCAAGTTAACACCGAGCGGAAACGGCTGCGCGCGATAGCGACTGAACTGGAGGCGGCTGAGACTGCTCTCAGCGAGTTCAACGCCGGCCATCCGACTGATGCGGAGATCGCGAAGCTGGAGGAAGAAGAACAAGCGCAACAAAAGCGCGCGGTCCATGAAGCGCAATGGGAAGCCTTCCGCGACAATCGCCTAAAGGTTTTCGAAGCGCTCGATCAAATCATTGATCTCAACATCGAGGGCGAGCGACTCATACGCCAGGGCGTTGGCCAAATGTCGAGCATGGCGGCTGCGGGGCATTTGGACGTCTTTACGCAATATCAGCACAAACGAACTACCGCCGGTTATGGCGATGGCCCTTCAGCTATGCACGCCGTTGTTGACTCCATGCGCCAGGCGTTACTCAAAGGACGGCATTAACGAAATCTGTGCGGCCCTGGCTGAGTTCTCTCCCCCTTCGAAGGAATCGGCCGGGTGTGCCCCGGTGAGAGATCAAGCTTTCCTTTCTGGACGGCGCTGAAGGGTGCTACGTCTTCTTTGTCTTGGTCTCTCTTTTTTCAAATTGACATCTGGCGAAGGCGGGTTCTTTGTCTCTCTTTCCCTCCCGCTGCCGCCAGAGGTGCGGCCCGTTGAGTTTCGGTCCTTAATCTCCGGGTCGCGCCAAAAAATAACATGACAGGTTTTATGACACACAAACACTTACTCTTCGCGCTCATCATGAGCCTCTTTGCAGTAACGGCGAACGCCCAGTGCAACGCCCCTAACATCGCTTCAACGCCGGTGACGGTGTCGGCCTCTGGCAGTACGCTTATTATTCCGGTGACTGCCAACCGCAACATACACATCTGCACGCTGAGCGTCTCTTTTGCTTCAGCAGTGGGAGTTACATTGCAGTCGACAACATCGGGCGGCAGCAACACAAATCTCAGCGGACAATATCAAATGACGACCGGCAACTTGTTTTTGAATTTGAAGCTGGATGGAGCAACCGCGAGCGGGCTGGGCAATGGTATATCACTCAGCTTGTCCAGCGCGATCGCAGGCGGCGGGCTCGCGACATACTACTTCTCGACGAATTGACTGTGTGGAACTTGGGCAGTGATGCAGCATCACCTGCTCAGAGTTCTTTGGGAGGTAATGGAATCGATGCGGGATGGGGCCCAGCGTAAAACACTATCGCTGTTTTTGCGGACAAGGTCGGACGATAGTAAACCCTGTTTCCTCCGCCTATTTCATAACCCCAGCATCCGGCATATTGGCGTCCTTTTAATGGATAACAGCGCCCTGTCTTTTGTCTCATCGCGTCAGCGGCGAGCCATCGGTAACAGTTGTTAGCATCTGCTGGGGTATTCCGGCAAAGCCATTCCCAGTCACGAAGGACGCGCTTGTTCCAGGCAGTCAACTTCCAGGCAGGTGCCGACTCACTCGATGTCGGAGGAACAAGATCAAGATTTTTCAGATATCGGTTCCTCCGTTTCGTCAGTCAATGGATGCCAGCTCCACAATAGAGGCCGGATCTGTCAACGGCATTTCATCAAGGTCATCCGCAAGTGCGCGGTCCAGAACGCCGCCGGCTGTAGCCAACGAGCTTTCGTGCCACTGGTGAACCAAACCGGCGACGTCCTCCCATTCGCGTGAGCCATCCATGGCTCCTTTTGTCACAGCGACGACTTCGTCAATCATCTGCACAAGGTCAGCTTTGTCGAATGCCTGAAGCCACTCAAACTGGGCTGGCAATTCTTTTCCTTCCATGGCGCCTACCGCGACCTGGATAAGCTCGAGAGTCTCCCCGATAGATCTCACAGCTTTAAACAAGGAAGCCGCCCACGACCGCTTCATGAGAGCAAATTGCTCATTGTTTCGAGATATTGTCACGGGGTTTTTCCGCGCTTGGTTTAGTACCTGTGTATGTCTTCGATTCAAATCAGTCGACGAATAGACTTCATCGGCGAAAACCCCGACAAGCGCGGCAGTAGCCATCAACATTGTTTCTCCTTCAGAACGCCCACAGCTTTAAAATGCCAACGGGGTAGTGCGATATTCTTACCAACCATATCGACAAAAACCAGCAGTTTACGTATAATTATACGCATCTTTTGGATGTGGTCAATGCGCTATCGTTTCCAATAAACCCAATCCAAGTCTGGTTTTGGCAAGCTGATATCTATTTTATGTTGTTGATTCTTTAGCCTTTCTGCTTCGATTGCCGACCCCACTTTGCGAGAGTGGGGTTTGCTGTTTTGTGAAGCTCTTACAACTGCTTCCAGCACTCACCACAGTTCGAAACAGACCCTAAAAGCGTAGCAAGCCGAATTTGCATAATAATGCCATCACCATGAAAGAAGAACTCATTGCTGAATGATTGGCGCATCCCGGAACGGCGCGCCAGGCAACGGCAACTTGCAGGCCAAAGTCGCGCCGTCAAAACCTTCCAGATGAGGTTAGAGAAACGCCGGCGAATCGCCCCCAGAATCACACGGGCCATCCGCGCGCATCGGTAGCGGGTGATGTCGTCGACGTCTTGGCTCATAATGCAATTAGCTCATGGTGCTGCCTCAATGCGGGCTCCGCAGTTTCGGCACTGAAGGTAAGATTTGCGGCGGATCAGCAGTAAACCCAAGATTAAAGTGATCAGGGAAAACCCCGCGGTAAAAACAATGGCAAAGACTGATGAAACGATGAGAAGCCAGCCGATCAGGGACAGGCATCCGACCTCCGCTTTGACGTGATAGACCGTCGGCATGCCACAGACGCGGCAGAGGTAGCCCTGACCCGGAAGTGGTCGTTGTATGGGTGGAGTCGCGGTCGTCCCACCGGCTCCTTTTAGATCAGCTCCGCATGAGCAAACGACATCGTAGGGTCCGACTTCGATTCCGCACTTAGAACATCTCATTGTATTTTCGCCTCTGTGTTTGTGATGCGCTATTCAAGGGTATCGCTCGTGTCTTCGAACAGACCTTGCTGGCAGAGTTCGGCAGCCGGGTCCTGATGTTGGAAAATCATTGTCTGCAAACCAGCTTCTAGTCAAGCCCCTGGCACGTCCAGTCAGATACCGCTATCGTAGACGGGTTACACCTTTCCCGAAAAGTTCACCTCCATGACAACTGTTCGGTCTCTTGGAGTTGTATTGGTAAGTTGCCCGCTAGCACCGGAAGATCGGAATGGATCACGTCCAATCCCGCCCGGTGCAAGGCACAGTTGCGATATTCGCCCCCGGACCAATGAGCCGGGTAAGCGACGACCACCCGCTGGACTTTGAGCCTGCGACAGTCCGCGATTAGCAACCATGCTAATAGCAGTAACGTGACTTTGTGTGACATCATCCCCCTTGCGCCCGTCTTCCGTTGCCTGCCGGCGCCGGTATCCCCGGCCCGCCTTTGGCGCATGCCGGAAGAAATTTTGCCGGAAACCCATTCATTCTTGCATTGCAAACGCGCCAGTTTAAAAACATCACACCTTCGCGTGTTCTTCGAATATTAGTCTCAAAAACACCGGCGCGCCAGGCAAAGGCAACCTGCCGGGCCAGAGTCGCGCCTAAAACTCCTCATATAGAGTGGAGGCGAAAACGCTATCCCTCCGGGTAACGCAGTTAGCAGATAGAATGATATAATTTTGCCGAACGACCACGGTTAGGAGCGCCCGCTTGAAGTATATGAAACATCTGTTTCAGCATCTCCATTCTCCTTTCTCTTTCTGCCAATGTGTTTGGCCAAACGCAAACCTTCTGTGGGCAGCTCACAGCCCAAACTGGAAAGCGGACCGGACAGTACGAACATCCTTCGATTAGACGGTCTCGATATCGTATTCGACGCCAGTGGAAAATGGGATAAGATCTACTCCACTTACACACAACCTGTCGATGTACCGGACCGGCGAGGCATAAAGAAGGCCCAAGTGATTGCAGAAGAAAAAGGGAAGGCGCAGATTGTTAGGTTTCTTAACCAAGAGGTTTCCTCCGAACGCTTGGTCGACGAGGTGGACACCACCCTGCAAACCGCCGTGCATGAAACGGGTTCGGAGAAGGAGCACCTCGCAAAATCAACTCAGCGTGTCATGTCAGAGTCCGTTCGCGAATTTACTCGCTCGTTCTCACGTGGCACCATATCGGGACTCACCATCTTGGGAGAAGGGTACAACTCTACGGCGGAGGAAGCTTGGGTGAAAGTAGGTTTCAGCCGCGCCACGATGAGGATTGCTGAAGGCATACGCCAAGGCAACGCGACACCGAGCGGGAAAACGTCTAATCCGATCCCGGCGAAGGATAGCCCAGAACAGATCAAGCAACAACCAAGTGAGAATCGGGGTGAGCGTGACATTCCCCCCGGCAGCATTCCCCCCGGCAGCTGATGCAGCTATCCAAGAGTTATCGTCCCAAATTGGCCATCCTCGTGATGCTCCTGCCCCTGATGGGATTCCCTTCCCCCTCCGAGCGACCGCGCAGTTACGGTGCGAGTGATAGGACGCGGCGAGTCGGAGTGGGCAGCGAGAAACGATGCGGTTCGTCAAGCACTACAGGCGGCTACACGCCAAGTTAGTTATTGCTGACCGGGTGGTCAGCGATGACAAAGTGCTTAGAGATACGGTCATGAGTACGATGAATGGGTTCGTTGATAAATGTGAGGTCATCCGAACTTTTAAAGACGGTGGAGATATTGCAGTAGAGGCGGATATTACCGTTTCGAATTCACGGATTCAAAATTTTTTAGGCACGTCAATCGGCGGAGCCGGTCCAGTTCGCGGGTCGGATCTGGCAGCGAGCCTGCAGGGTGAGCTTGCAACCAGAGCGGCCCGCGCGAGATTTTTTGGCGTCTTTTCTCAGGATATCCAGGGAAAGCCATTCAGATCAAAATAGATAAGGTTGGACTAAACGAGATCAATCCAAATTTGATCATGGTTGATTACACGCTTTCAACAGATGAGGCGTTCGTGACTGCTTTCAAGCAGGGAGTCACTACGCTGACCGACTCCTCATCAACTTCCCGCGGCAAAGGGGAAATCCGCCAGGAATCCCAGCATCCCCCTCTTGCGGGGCTTGGCGAAAATACTTTACACCCTCAGCTAGCCTCTCAGTCTCGCTCCAGCGCTGGTAGGCCCGCCAATAGTTCGACGGTCTCGAAAGTGTGTATTGGTGATAGTCTTGCGCCGTCGTCCCGCGCCCCACAATTGAACGATCAAGTCATGGGTTACGGCTACACATGCTTCCCGCTACCTCCCGCGGATTATCAAGCGCAATTTCCCGACAGCCCCTTTCATCCAAGGCCCGAAGATCCAGCCCTGCTGTCGGATTTTATGAGCCTATGTCTCCTCGTCGATGTTGTCGATGAGCGTGGGGGGTCGCTTTTGAAGGGAAGAGCAATCCCTATATTTGCACCGGAGTTGGCTGGGATCGATCGTGGGCAAACGTTGAGAGCGAACAGATGATGACCCTGCTTCAGATCACCCCTACTCCTCAACCGCGGACTGGAAATTTATCTTAATGCCTTCCGTAGAGTGAGCGGGCGCTTCGCAATACGCGCCGACGATATCACCAACATGAGCCGAATTGCGCGCATCGTTGTGATTCCAGTCGCGACCAATTTAAAAACGGGGCTCAGCATTTGTCCGGGAAAGACGCTGTTGGATATGCCCGCATGCACGACAATTGCGAGTGCGGCATCTGAACTTCGGTCAATTGCTGCCGATACGAACTAGAGTTCTCAGCCATCGTCAAACAATGGAACGGCGAGTCCTAATGCAACAGGAGCCCACATCTGCGCACGCGGGCTCGCCTTGGACCAAGCAAGCGGTCGAACCGGTCTCCGATCATGAAATAGCCGAGTTAAGAGCCAATAAAGAGCGTGCGGCAAATGTTCTTTACATCACTAGGAAGCGCGAAACCGAAATACTTAGTGATGGAGGAGCTAGTTATAGTTCAAAGCAGATGGCTAAGAACCTACAGAAGCTGCCAGACGATGAATACGATGTGTGCTTGCGAGAAGTGCGAGATGTAAATGTTGTCGGAAAAAGCGCTCGCTCAGGCAGAGATGCGTCAGGCTGAGGTCGTTCCTCAAGATGTTTGCCTACAGGTCAACAAGACTTCTTACAAATCTGAGCATCGTTAATTTTAACAGTTGATATTCTTGCCGCTCGTTGTGTTCGTTCTCGAAGGTAGATTTCGACTTCAGAAAATCACTTACAGGCTGGAGGGAAAGCAGCGCTCAGCGGCTTCGCACGGTCAACCGGCCTAGGCGTATCGGTGTCAGCCGGCCACACGAGCCTGATTTGCCGGTGGCACCAAGGGGCTCGGTCTGAGTCGTTTCGCTGGTGATTTCCCGGCAACAAAGGCAATGAAAAACGTGCATCGGCCGTGCGTTAGCTCACGTGGGTGAGAACGTCAATGACACGCGAAACCGAAAATGGAGACCCATACCATGGGATTCGGGCCTTTACGGGTTAGACAAGTTCGGCGTAGAATTATAAATCAGCAGGAGGTAAGAGCACATGGAGATGATAGTTTGCCCAAATTGCAATAAGCTGACGGGGTTCAAACGTGTCATTGGTTTCGGAACGTTCTTTGCGGTTTTGTTTACGTTCGGTTTCTGGCTTTTTACCATTCCTTTCTATCCAAAACGCTGCATAACGTGCGGATTGACCAAGAGTGCTAGCGTGCCATGGTATCAGACTTGGAGAGTCGTAGTATTAGCCCTTTTTGTAGTCGTGCTTCTTGTTGGTGTATTCCAACCCGGCCAGACGTCGACAGATCCGGCAGCACTTTCAAAGACAATAAATCCGGTCAAACCGATGAATGCGAGGCCAAAGCAATACTCATCCGACGATATTCCAGATATTCCATCTGAAACGCGTCAGCAGAAAATCAAAGACTTGTTGTCACGCCAACAGACGATCGACACGCTGATTGATGTTGCCGAGCGTTCCATCCGAGCGGGCCTGCCGCCCGGACATCCGTTTTACACTTCCCCGGAGACACTGAACAAACTGATCGCCCAACGCGAAGAAGTCAGCCAGACGTTGGCAGACGAAGAGCGCGAAGGCAAGGACAACTGGAGACCCGCTTTGCAAGCCCATGAGGTGTCTTCTGCAAGCGCTATCGATTCGGAGATGACCAGCAGCTCATCCTCCGCGGCGAACATAACTCGAACTGATAATGCGCGCGTTAACATTGACGCCCTTCAGCGCGATCAAATCTGGCGGACCATACAAGCCTGGTGTCATTCAATTGAGATCGTCGACCTGGACCAGTTCCGAACGTATTACGCGGAGCAGCTCGAGCAATACTATGGAAAAGCCGATGTGCCGCTTTCCGATGTTGTTCTAACGATGGCCTCGAAAGTTCGGAACTACACGTCCTTGACGCTTCGTGCGTCGAATCCGTCTTTTAGGGAAGTTGCTCCTAATCTCGTGCAAGTAGATTACGACAAGCAATACGACTTTACTGCGCCGAATACGCGGGCAAATGAAGGCGAAACAAAATCGAGTCTACGTCTTGTGTCCAGAGGTGATAAGTGGGCCATCGTCGCGGAATTTGATAGACAGGTTTGTTGGAGCAGTCTAATGACTAACCCCTCGTTGCGATCGCCACCAGGAAGATGCCAATAGAGTAACCGCGCATCTATTAACGTACTTTGAGCACCCGATTTAGTTATGATCGCTTGCATCTCGGCGAGCCCGGCTTCCTCGTTTTGCTCATGCGCCCAATCAGCCGCCAGGCTTACCGCCACTTCGATGGGCATGTTTTTATCGTGAGCTTCGTCTTCGATGGACGCCGCGATGTGGCTGATGCGCTCAGCGCCGCCGAGCTCGGGGTGGAGGTGCTTCGAGATTGTCTCGGCGATCCACTCGCGCGCCAGTTCTGGAATGATCGACCGCCTTAGAGTTACCACGCTGCTTTGGTTCATAGACTGCTCTCTTTC
>CAVVLT010000017.1:0-437131 GCA_963749105.1 Bryobacterales bacterium
GCTGTGACTCTACCATTGAGTTACTCCCGCGTTCCGTGGAGCTTTTCGTATTTTAGCAGCACAGTCCGAATGAGCCATGCGAGCAAGGCGACGCCGGCTAGGGTGCCTGCCACGATCAGTGAGTAGCGATGCACCAATTCGGAAGTGTGTTCCCAGCGTTCGCCGAAAACGTAACCTAGCGTCAAAAATGTCGCGACCCAAACAGCTGCCCCAGGGTATGCGAACCTAGCGAAGCGGCGCGGGCTCAGTTGCGACAGACCAGCGGTCAGCGCCGTAAAGTGCCTTACGCCCGGAATGAAGTAGCCAACACTTAGCAACCAAAGCCCGAAACGGTAAAACCACCGCGTCACATCGTCGACATGCTTGGCAGTAATGCCGAAGTACTTTCCGTAGTGAAAGATCGCTTCGCGGCTGAATTTGAGGCCGATGACATAGCTAAGCGTAATGCCGCAGACACTGCCTGCGAAACCGGAAGCGAAGGCTGGCGCAGGCAGCAGGCGTCCTTTATAGATCAGGTAACCGCAAAAAACCAGCAGCGTTTCATCCGGAATGGGCAAGCCTAGAATGCCCAGCATCAACAAAAAGAACAAGCCGGAATAGCCGTGCTGCGTAAGCCACGCGAGGAGGAATTGCATGCAGACTGTAGTCGAAGGATAACAAGATTGCGCTACGATTCGGGTATGGCGCAGTCGAACAGTCTTACGTTTGAAGTCAAATGCCCGTGTTGCGAGGCAACGCTTCAGATCGACCCGGAGTTGCAAATTGTGCTTCACCACCAGGCAGTCGAGAAGAAACCGCCCATTGAGGATCTGCAGGCAGCCGTGCAGAATCTGAAGGGAGAAGCGGCGCGGCGCAACGATATCTTTGAAAAGAGTTTTGCCTCGCACTTAACCGCCGATAAGGTGCGGGAGAAGAAGTTTGACGAATTGTTGAAGCAGGCAAAAGAAGACAAAACGGGCGCGCCGCCCAAACGGCCGTTCGATTTGGATTAGGCAGACAGCTGTTTGCTGAAGTCTCCGCGGGCTAGGCGCTTCACGAAATCGATGTCGCCCTCTAGAAAATCGATCTCCGGCAAGCTCGATAAATCGACCCAGGAAATCTGTTCAAAGACGCGAGCGACTGGCTCGCCGCTGTATTCTCTTACCGCGAAAAACAAAAGGTGAACACGGCTGCCACTGGGGTAGTCGTGTTCGTAGCGCGCTAGCTCAGGACCAATTCTCGCTTCGATTTGCAGTTCTTCCCGCAACTCACGAATGAGGGCCTGGCGCGGCGATTCGCCATGCTCAACCTTGCCACCCGGGAACTCCCATTTAAAAGGATGACGATCGCCCTTGCGGCGCTGCCCAAGCAGAACTTGACCTTTGTTAATGATGATCGCAGCTGATACTAACAGTGGCGGACGGGTTCTTGCCATCGTCTAGGCGGTGGCGCTCCCGCTGGCAACGAGTTGGCGGAGAACATACGGAAGAATGCCGCCATTGCGGTAGTACTCGGCTTCCTGCGGCGTATCGATACGCGCCCTGACCGTGAACTCCCGCCTACCGCCGTCCAATCCGGTAGTGATGACTTTCACAGTCGGTGCAGTGCCAGACATGGCAGCGGGAATCCCGATAATGTCGAAGCTCTCTTCACCTGTGAGACCCAGCGTTTCTCGATTTTGACCATCTAGAAATTGCAAGGGTATCACGCCCATTTGGACCAAGTTCGAACGATGAATACGTTCAAAACTTTCGGCGATGACGGCACGCACCCCAAGCAACAAAGTTCCCTTGGCGGCCCAATCGCGCGATGAACCGGAGCCATACTCCTTGCCGGCGATAATGATGAGGCCCACATCCTCGGCTTGGTAAACCTGGGCCGCGTCGTAAATGTACATCTGATCGCCGCCGGGCATATGACGGGTCCAACCACCTTCCACACCAGGAACCATCAAGTTTTTCAAGCGGATATTAGCGAAGGTACCGCGCACCATGACTTCGTGGTTCCCCCGCCGCGCGCCGTAACTATTGAAGTCACCTGGCGAGACGCCGAGACTGATCAGATATTTGCCTGCTGGACTTTCGAACGCGATGGAACCGGCCGGTGAAATATGATCCGTCGTGATGGAATCACCCAATACGGCAAGCGCCCGCAAGCTATGCATATCTTGCACGAAGGTGGCCGGATCAACCATTTTGTCGAAGTAAGGCGGCCGTTTGATGTAAGTAGAGTTGTCACTCCATTCGTAGTTACCGCCGCTGGGGATCTTGATAGAGCTCCAATTCTTGTCGCCGGTGAAGACCTCGGCATATTCCTTGCGGAAGGATTCGACCTTTACAGAAGCTTGGACGGCCGCTTCGACCTCTTCATTCGATGGCCAGATATCGCGCAGGAAAACATCCTTGCCGGCATTATCTTTTCCCAACGAGTCTTTGGTTAGATCCAGATCGACTCTGCCCGCAATGGCGTAAGCCACCACCAGCGGCGGCGAGGCCAGATAGTTGGACCGCACGAGCGGATTCACCCGACCTTCGAAGTTACGGTTGCCACTAAGAACCGCTGCCACGTTCAGCTTGTTCGAAGTTACGGCCGCAGTCACGTTTTCCGGAAGCGGGCCGCTATTGCCAATGCAAGTAGTACAGCCATAGCCCACAAGATTGAATTTCAGTTGATCGAGATAAGGCATCAGGCCCGCACGCGTGAGGTAATCGAGAACGACTTTCGAGCCGGGCGCGAGCGATGTTTTTACCCATGGCTTGACATTCAAACCCTTTTCCACAGCCTTCTTGGCCACCAGACCGGCAGCGATCATGACCGAAGGGTTCGACGTGTTGGTGCAACTCGTGATGGCTGCGATAACTACCGCACCGTCGCCCATGCTTTCGTAGTGGCTGTTGACGGGCAAGTTGACGCTCTTAGGTGGTGCGCCCAAAGATGTTAGGAAGTTCTGCTTAACGTCGGGCAGATTGATACGGTCTTGTGGACGTTTCGGACCGGCCATCGAGGGAACAACGGAAGACAGTTCCAGAGAAAGCGAATCGTTGTAGACAGGATCGGGCGAATCGGCAGTCAGGAACATGCCTTGCGCCTTAGAGTAGGACTCCACTAACTTGACTAATTCGCTGGGCCGGTTGGTGAGGCGCAGGTAATCGAGTGTCACCGCGTCCACCGGGAAGAAGCCAATGGTGGCTCCGTATTCCGGGGCCATGTTGCTGATGGTGGCGCGATCGGCAAGCGAAAGTGCGGCCACGCCTGGACCATAAAATTCGACGAACTTTCCGACCACGCCCTTCTTACGAAGCATCTGCGTAGCAGTCAACACAAGATCGGTAGCCGTAGCGCCCTCGGGCATCTTACCGCTCAGCTTGAAACCGACAACTTGCGGCAACAGCATGGAAATAGGCTGACCGAGCATACAAGCTTCAGCTTCAATACCGCCGACGCCCCAACCGACTACGCCCACGCCGTTGATCATAGTAGTGTGCGAATCCGTGCCCATCAAGCTATCTGGATATGCTTGCAGTTTCCCTGCAACCTTCTGGCTGAAAACAACGCTGGCTAAGTATTCTAGATTCACCTGGTGAACAATGCCAGTATCGGGCGGAACAACGCGGAAATTGTTGAATGCCTTTTGGCCCCAGCGCAGAAAAGCATAGCGCTCTTGATTGCGGCTAAATTCGAGAACGGCGTTTTCTTGAAACGCTTGCGCGGTGCCGAATGCGTCTACTTGTACCGAGTGATCGATAACCAAATCGGCCGGGATCAGCGGATTGGCCAACTCAGGCTTGGCGCCGAGTTTCTTGAGCGCGTCGCGCATAGCCGCCAGGTCAACCACGCACGGAACGCCGGTGAAATCTTGCAACAAAATTCGCGCGGGACGGAACTGCACCTCCTGAGCGGCGGCGGACGTCTCCCACTTGGCCACATACTCTATGTCGCTGGCTTTCACTGTTCGGCCATCTTCGCAGCGGAGGAGATTCTCGAGTAGAACCCGGATTGAATAAGGGAGGCGCGAAATCTTTACGCCGGGTATGGCTTTTTCTACTGCATCGAGCCGGAAGATCTGGTAATCGGTATTGTTGACACGCAGCACCGACGCTGCGTCGAACGAATTCTTACTTGCCATCTACTTTAGTTTATTCTCCTCACATGTAAGCGGGTTGTTGAATGCCCAGGACTGCGAGCGTTTTGAGTAACTGCTGGCGAACATAGCTGGTAAGCCAGAGGAGCATGGCGCGGCGCTCCGCGTTCTCTTCGGCGATAACGGAATGTTCGTGATAAAAATTATTGAAGCCTTGGGCGAGTTGAAAGGCGTATTTGGCCATGTGCGCGGGCTCACCCGATGCGATCGCACGCTCAACCGCGCTGCTCGATTTCGACGCCAGCAAAACCAGTTGCCAGAGATCCTCCGATTCCAGGCAGCGGCCGAAAATCTCACGATTGAGAACCTTGTCAAAGGTTGGAAGAGCATCGCCGCGATCGATGAATTTCTTCAGAATGTTGGCGGCACGCACGGCGGCATATTGCACGTACGGGCCGGTTTCGCCTTCAAAACTAAGCGCTTCATGAAAATCGAAAGCAATCACCGAATTGCGCGTGAACTTCAGCATGAAGTAGCGCAAAGCACCTACAGCAATCGTTTGCGCAACCTTTTGACGTTCGGCGGCACTGGCTTCAGCATGGCGATTGTCGACTTCGGCCTGAGCAGTTTCAATGAGTTTATCGAGCAGGTCGTCTGCTTTGACACCGAGACCCTTGCGCCCGGAGACTTCAACGTAAGGTTTTCGTTTGTCCTCGTCTGAAAGTTGGAGGCCCATTTCAACGCAAGTGCGCGGTGTGAGCGCAACCATTTCGTACGAAAAGTGAATAGATGCGTCGGCCTGCTGTTGGAAATCCAAGGCGCGCAGGCCGGCGACAACTACGTCCTGCAGATAAGACTGGCGAGAATCGATCACGTTGAAGACTTGCGTGGCGTGGCCGAATAAGGGCGAGTTTGCTTCGCATGGTTCATCGGTGGTAACCCACACTTCATGGCCATCGGGATACTTCGTCCAAGGCTTGTAGTAAAAATCCTTGCCAAGCAGGCCGAACTTCCACAGTTGATACGCGATGTCTTTGCCAACGTAGGTAACGGTGCCATTCGAGCGAACAATGACTTTGCTATCGTCGCCGTCCTCGGCTTCCTCCGGTGCGGCGGCCTCCTCGCGAAAGGCGGATGACGGCATCACCCAACAGCCCTTGTTTTTTCCTTGTTCTTCAAAATAAATGGCCTTACGTTCTTTGAGCAGTTCAAAGGCGGTCGCCCAGAATTTCAGGTGAAGAATTTCGCTCTCCCGCGGCAGCACATCGTATTCGATATCGAGGCGCAGCATGGTGTTCAGGTGCGCTCTTACAATGGCATCGGCAACGATATGGCCAAGCTCGGCTAGATCGTCAGTGCCCTCTTCGATGGAGTGAAGAGTGTCGGCGCGCCATTGTTTGGCTTCCGGGTGTTCCTGATAGTAAGTCGATGTCCGCGCGTAGAGATCCCAACACAGATAGTCAAAGCGCGTATTAGGATCGCCGATAAGCGCGCGAACGTCGGCGGGCGCTTTCTTTTCGAGATAGTGGAAGCCAACCACAACGTCGGCGACTTGGACCCCGGTGTTGTCGATGTAATTTTGAACTTCCACGTGACGGCCACGGTTGCGCAGCATGCGGACAAACGTATCGCCCAGGATGGCGTTGCGCAAATGCCCGATGTGGGCAGCTTTGTTGGGATTGATGTTTGTGTGTTCGACAATAATCTTTTCGGTCGTTGAGCTGACCGCTTCCCCGCCCTGCGTTAATAGGTTGGCCGCGTACTGGCCGCGATCAAGCCGGACATTGATATAGCCGTTCCCGGCGATTTCAAATGACGCAACGCCAGGGACAGTTGCTAAACCGGCAGCTAAGTCTTCAGCAATCTGACGCGGCGGTCGCTTCAGCTGACGTGCGAGTTGGAACGCCACCGGGATGGCCAGTTCGCCAAAAGAACTCTGTTTCGGCTGTTCGAGCAGAACCTTGCTAGTTAGCTGAAACTTTTCCGCCAGTTGCCGCTCCAGGGCGGCGATCAGTTTTTTCTCAATCTCCTCGAACACTGATCTCCAGTATGCCGGATCATACAATGGAATGTGCCTAAAGTGACTTTTCTGCCGGAAAATAGAACAGTTGAATTTGAGTCCGGCAAGCTGCCCTATTGCGATCACGGGAAACCTGAGTCCCTTCTTGATGTGTGTTTAAACCTTGGTGTGCATCTGGAACATGCATGCGGCGGCAGCTGCGCCTGTACTACTTGTCACGTGATTGTGAAGGAAGGCGACGACAATTTGTCGCCCGCTGAAGACGATGAGTTGGACAGGCTTGATATGGCGGCCGGGTTAACGCTGCGCTCGCGCTTGGGATGTCAGGCCGTTGTCAAAGGGGATGTAACGGTGGAGATTCCGGGCTGGAATCGGAATTATATAAGTGAGGGCGGAAAATCGACTTTATAGCGCGTTTGCGCGCGCGTAAGATGTCCGAACCTTATGATCCTACAAAATGAATCCTCCATTTCAAATAGCTTGCGTATATCGCTGCTCCAGAAATGGTCAATCTGTCGGCTCGTCGGGTAGGTCCCGAACGATTGGCAGATTCATGTATTCTCATTGATGTAATGCGCATCCACTTTTCAAAAACACTCGCGTCCACGGCCCTGCTCGCTGTCGCCGCACCCCTCTTCGCACAACAAGCCGATACCTCGCCCAAGCCCAAACCGGAGGAGACCGAGGTCTGGGAACCCGTTCCGAAAGTCGTGACGCCCGGCCCCATTGACACTTACGCGCCTCCCTCCGACGCCATCGTCCTCTTCGACGGCAAAAACGTCGACGAGTGGGTCAGCGCCAAGGACAAATCTCCCGCCACCTGGAACGTCGCAAATGGCGTCATGACGGTAAACAAATCCGGTGGCAACATAGAAACCAAACGCAGCTTCAAGAATTACCAGCTGCACCTCGAATATAAGATCCCAGAGAACATTACGGGCTCCGGTCAAGGCCGCGGCAACAGCGGCGTTTTCCTCGCATCCACCGGCCCTGGCGATGCCGGCTATGAACTACAGGTTCTCGACGGCTACAACAACAAAACCTACGTCAACGGCATGGTAGGCAGCATCTACAAGCAGGCCATTCCCTTGGCCAACGCAAGCCGTAAGCCTGGCGAATGGCAAACCTATGATGTCGTCTGGACCGCGCCCACCTTCAACGCCGACGGCTCCTTGAAAACACCTGCGTACGCGACAGTATTTCTCAACGGCGTGCTCGTCGAAAATCACTTCGAACTGAAGGGCGAAACACGCTACATCGGTAAACCTTTTTATAAGGCATACAGCGAAGCTCCCATCAAGCTGCAAGCCCACGGCGACAAGAGCGAGCCCATTAGTTTCCGCAATATTTGGATCAGAGAACTGGATTAGCCTGGCCCACCCAATCGGCGTGCGGCCACCCGGTCGCACGCGCGCTGCGGCGGTCGTAAACTGGCCGAATCGAGACTCCCCTTGCAGTAAGCAGCGTGCGTTGTCGCCCTTAAATCAGTAATCGGCCTGCACCTGATTACATACAGAAATGAGGCCACCGTCCAATAACTCTGGCCATCCTACTTAGACTGCACCAGCCGCAACTCGTCTTCCAGCTCGTAAATGCGGTCCTCAATCGGCTTCGTTGGCTTACCCGCGGCTTGCGCTTCCGCCAGCTTCTTGCGGTTCTTATCAATATGCTTCAGAATGTTGGCCTCGTCCGCCGAAAGATCGTCCTTTACCGCGAACAACGGCGCGCTCTTGGCTGCGGAATTCGCCGAACTCTTCGACCCGTTTGCTTTCGCCGCACTCGCTGCCTTCACCGGAGGAGCTGGCGGCGCTTTCGGTGGTGCCGGTGCCGCCTTCTTCGGCTTCTTACCCTTTGCCGGCATAGCCACCTTATGGCCGAAGTCTTCAGTCAGCTCTCGCTGAATCAGCAGCAGTTCATTTGCCAGTTCCTGAAACCGCCGCAACAGTTCTTTCTTGGCTTCATTTCGCAGTTTCAAGTAATGCGATTTTGCGTCTCGATACTCGTCGATGGTGTTGGACATTGGGTGTTATGGGCGAACTCAATTATTATGGCTCACCGCTATTGCGATGCCATACTAAAGGATGAAATAGCCGATGTTGCGCCACCAGCCTGCGGAAACTCGCGATCATTCGCTCCCTGAAGTTCACGAGAGCGTGGGGACCGAGCATGCTCACTTTTGGAAGCGCCTCCTGTCTTTCGCCGGCCCCGCATATCTCGTCAGCGTCGGCTATATGGACCCCGGGAACTGGGCCACCGACCTCGAAGGCGGCTCCAAATTCGGCTACCGCTTGCTTTGGGTTTTGGTTGTTTCGAATCTGATGGCGCTGCTATTGCAGACCCTCAGTTCGCGACTTGGCATCGTCAGCCGCCGCGATCTGGCGCAAGCTTGTCGCGACGAATATCCTCGTATCGTTGCCTACATTCTTTGGCTTCTCTGCGAGTTCGCTATCGTGGCCTGCGACTTAGCGGAAGTTCTCGGCGCCGCCATCGGTCTGCAACTGTTATTTCACATGCCTTTGCTTGTTGGCGTAGCTATCACCGCGCTCGATACTTTGCTCGTTCTTTGGTTCAGCCGCCTGGGGATTCGCGTCATTGAAGCCTTCGTCTTAGTGCTCATCGCCACCATCGCCGGTTGCTTCGCCTTCGAAATCTTCTTCGCCCGCCCAGAAGTCCATGCCGTCGTCGCGGGCCTCATCCCGCGCCTCAATGCCAGCAGCATCTACATCGCCGTCGCCATTTTTGGAGCCACGGTCATGCCGCACAATTTGTACCTTCACTCGGCCTTAGTACAGACCCGCCGCATCGGCCAAACGGTGGCCGAAAAACGTACCGCCTGCCGTTTCAATCTGTTGGATTCCACCTTAGCGCTGAACGGCGCGCTGTTCGTAAACGCCGCCATTCTGATCATGTCCGCCGCCGTCTTCTTCACTCATCATGTCTTGGTCACCGAAATTCAACAGGCGCATCAACTGCTCGCACCGTTACTCGGCACAACGGCCGCCAGCGTACTTTTCGGCGCAGCACTCTTGTGCTCCGGCCAATCATCGACCCTTACTGGCACCATGGCGGGCCAAATTGTCATGGAAGGCTTCTTGCGCCTCCGCATGCAGCCTTGGCTCCGGCGCGCTATCACCCGCAGTCTCGCCATCATTCCAGCTGCCCTGACAATCTATCTCGCGGGCGACGCCGCCACTTACCGCCTCATCATCTTTAGTCAAGTCATTCTGAACCTGCAATTGCCGTTCGCCGTCATCCCGTTGGTCTACTTCACCAGCGACCCCCGGCGCATGGGTGAATTCGCTAACGGCATCTGGCTCAAAATCGGCGCTGGCGCTTGCGCGGTTTTCATTCTCGCTCTCAACACCTGGCTGCTGTGGGATCAGATGAATGAATGGATTACGCAAGCCGGCCCTTATCGAACGCCGCTGGTCATCGCTGGCGCACTCGGCGCAGCTCGCCTTCATCGCTCTCCTGGCGGTTGTCGTTGGTTGGCCCTGGTTTAAAGCCCAGCGCCGCATACCAACTCCCATCGAACGCGTCTCCGTCAATCTTGAACAAGACGCCTTGCCTGTCCTGCGCAGCGCCGCCTATTCGCGCATCTTAGTGCCGCTCGATCACAGTGAAGCCGACCAGGAAGCCATCAACAATGCACTCGCCCTCGCCCGTATGCATGACGCTAAAATAATTTTGTTACACGTGGAAGAAGGCGTCACAAGCCAGATGTTCGGCGCGCTCGCTTCTACCGCCGAAATCACCGAAGGACAAGCTTATTTGGCAAGCATCGAAGAGGCTTTGCGCGCGCAAGGCGTGGGCGTCGAAGTAATCGTGCGCTATGGCAATACGCCCGCTCATGAGATTGTGTCAGCCGTGCGCGACCTCGCCCCCGACTTACTGGTCATGGCCTCGCACGGTCACAGCGGTATCAAAGATCTGGTCTTCGGAACCACTATCAATGCGGTGCGCCACAAAATCAAAGTCCCCATGATGATCGTCAGCAAATCTTAATGCAAAACAGCAGAATTTTGGTTACCGGCGGCGCTGGTCTCATCGGCAGCGCCTTAATTTGGCAGTTGAACCGGCAAGGCACAACCAACATCGTTGTCGCCGACCTCTTGGGCAAAGACGAAAAGTGGAAGAATCTGACGCCGCTCCGATTCGCCGACTACATTGAGGGCGACGCTTTGCTCCAACGTCTCGATCAATTCAAGGACATCGCGACAATCTATCACCTCGGTGCTTGCTCTTCCACCACCGAGACGGACGCCGCCTATCTCATTCGCAATAATTTCGAATTCACCAAAACGCTCGCCCACTTTGCTTTGCAGGGAAATCGCCGCTTTGTCTACGCTTCGTCCGCAGCCACCTACGGAGCCGTCGCCGAAAGTTTGCCCGAGACCACGCCGCTTTCCCAACTTCGGCCGCTCAACATGTATGGCTATTCCAAACACCTGTTCGATTGCTATGCCGAACATGCCGGCTTTCTCGACAAGATCACCGGCTTGAAATATTTCAACGTCTTCGGTCCAAACGAAAATCACAAGGGCGACATGCGCAGCGTGGTTTACAAAGCCTTCCACCAGATTCAGCAGACTGGCGCAGTCTCCCTCTTCAAGAGCTACAAGCCTGAGTATGCCGATGGCGGCCAGAAGCGCGATTTCTTCTACGTCAAAGACGCCGTCGCCGCAACCATCTTCCTGGCCGAGAAAGTCGCTGGCGGCGGACTCTTCAACCTCGGCTCGGGCGAACCTCACACCTGGCTCGATTTGGTGAATCCCATCTTCACCGCCCTGGGTCGCGAGCCGAATATCAAATTTGTCGACATGCCCGAAGCCATGCGCTCCAAGTATCAGTACTTCACCAGCGCCGATATCCGCAAACTGCGGGCTGCCGGCTTTACTCAAAAACTCACGCCGCTCGCCGATTCCGTCATCGACTACGTGAAAAATTATCTGCTCACCGACAAGCGCTTAGGAGACGAGCCCGCGTAAATTCCATCCGCAGATGCGGCTCGCCTCCGGCTTATTGTTTTCTCCCGGGCCTTTCCAGTGCGTCTCCAAGCTGATGTAGCCGCGGTAGCCGTCATCCAGCAGGGCTCTGATCTGTTCCTTCCAAAGCACGTCCCGCGTACCTAGCGGACCCCACACCGGTTTGCCATCCTTCCCAATGTGGCAATCCTTGGCGTGCACATGCGCAATGCGCTCTTTGGGCAACCGCGCGTAGCCATGTGGAAACGGATATTCGCCGGCACAAAGCGCATTCGCCGGATCCCAAACCACCATCAACTTCTTGTTCGGCACCAGTTGCAGAATCCGCGCCGTCTCCTCAGCCGTCCCTACATTGCAGGCGTGCTCATTCTCCAGCCCGATGATTACGTTCTCCTTCTCACCCAACGCCGCCAGCCCGCTCAATGCCTTTACAATCGCGCCTTCACAGCGCTCCGGCTGCACCGTCCGCCAATATGTGAATACACGCACAATCGGCGCATCGAAGAACTGCGCCACTTTGATCGCGTGCTCCGTCAACCTCGGCTGATCTTCAAACGTATGCCTGGAAGCAAACACATCATGCTGAAAGCGCCCATCCACCTCGGGCGCATTCGGCAAAACGCACTTCAACACTGGCGACGCAATCGAGACCACCTTCATCCCGGCGCTCTGAATCGCCTCCCTCGTCCGCTTGCGCTCGTCCTCGTTCAAATCGAGAATGTTCTTGCCATCCACCACCCGCAACTCCGCACCCGTCATGCCAATCTCCTGCATAAACGGCAGCGCCTCCGAAAGCATAGGAGAGAACTCGTCGGTGATCGCAGCAATGGGTAGCCGGGGCGTAAAAGTCGTCATCAATATACTTGTATTATGTTCTTTCGCCGCAAGCTTGCCAAACAAACGACCTTTGCCGAGCGGGTGGACCGTTTGCGTTCTGCGGGCTTCACTCTTGAGAATCTTTCCGATGGCCGTGTCAGGGCTAGCAAGCACGGTGTGGCTGCCGTCATTGGCGATGAAGGCGCGAATCAACCCGACATCGAGCGCGCTGGCATTCTGGTCGGCGACGAAATCGCAACCCTGCTGAGCGGCGGCTATCAAATGTTTCTCGAAACGCCTTCCGGCAAACGCCTGCCCGCCCAAGCCGAACAACTGAGCGCGCTGCATCAGTTTGAAGACGATGCCAAGGAAGCGTTAGGCGTTTCCAATCTTTACAACACCTCGCTCGGGACCACGAGCCGCGATCACGCCTACGATCGTCTGGCTGGCCTTAGTAAGCCGCAACCCCGGCCTTGGGACAAGAAGACAGTTTAAAAGAACGAACTCAACCACGTCTGACCGCGGAAGGCATTCGGCGAATCCAACTGGCCCAGCACGAATACGCGCCACGCCTGAATATCGGCTTCATCCACGAAAAAGCGTTTGGGCAGCAGCCAGCCCGATCGCAAACCTTGATCCAAAAAGAAAGCAGTTCCCGTTTCGTAAATCCGCCGTACGCGCGACCAAGGTACCGTGCTAAACACACTCGGTCCTTCCAACTCAACGCCTTCCTCCGTGAAATCGAACTTCATCAATTCTTGAAGACAGTGTTGGCGCGCGTATTGCCGCTTGGCTTTTCGATATGGAATCGAAAGTGCGATAGCCGGGACCACTACGAAACAGAATGCCGCCGCTTCAATCAGCAGTCGCCGTTCATTGCCTGTTAGTTCCCCCAACAACAAAAGTCCAACCGCCGCCGCCAAGGCGCACGCCACAACTAAGACTGGCGGCAGCCTGCGGCACAAATCAAAATAACAAAAACGCACCACATCCCCCAGGAAGAGGGTGCCTTGAATCTCCCACTCCGTCTCCAACTGCATGCCCACATTATCGAATTATTGTTGCCAGCCGCCGCCCAAAGCGTTGTAAAGCTGAACCAGCGCCAACCGCTCGCCCAGCCGCGCACGCGCCAAGGCAATCTCCGCCGTCAGAAAGTTTGTCTCGTTTGTCAGCACTTCCAGATAGCTGGTTACTCCGCCTTTGTAGCGCACTTGCGCTAAGCGCGACGAATCCCTGGTCGCTTCAGTCAGTGCTTCCTGATGTATTCGGTAATCGCGCAATTTGCGATTGGCAATGAGCGCATTAGAAACCTGTTCGAAAGCCGTCTCGATGCTTTGTTGATAGGTCAGCACTTCTTGCTCCTTCTGCGCCTCGCTCAGTCGCACGTTAGCGCGCAGCGCACCGGCATTGAAGATAGGCTGAGTCGCCGTTCCCGAATAGTTCCACGACCGCGCCGCCCAGGTAAAAATGTTCCCCAAGCCGATGCTCTCCACGCCGCCCGTTCCTGTGAGCGAAATCTGCGGAAACAGCTGCGCACGCGCTACCCCGATCTGCGCATTGGCCGCCACTAGATTTTGTTCCGCCTCCTGTATATCTGGCCGCCGCTCCAACAACTCCGACGGCAACCCAGCCGGAACTTCTTCCAAATTCGCCTGCTCGGTAATTGCCAAACCACGGGGAATCGACCCCGGATTCTGCCCCAGTAACAGGCTAATAGCATTCTCTTCCTGTTGTATGGCCTGCTCGCTTTGCGGAATCAATTCGGCCGCCTCTTCCACTAGTTGTTCCGCTTGCCGCACATCGACCAGGCTGGTAGCTCCTCCCTTCTCTAGCGTTTGCGTGAGAGACAGCGATTGCTGACGCGAGTCCAGGCTGCGTTTCTCAATATCGAGTTCGTAATCGTACTCGCGTAATTGCAGATAGTCAGTCGCTACACTCTGCACTAACGAAGCGACGATCGCTCGCCTCCCCCACTCTGTAGCTCGTAGCGTGGCGCGCGCTCCTTCCGTAGCTCTCCGGTAACGTCCCCAGAAATCCGGATTCCAGGATGCAGTAATGTTCAACGCATCTGCAATGTAGGAGTAACCCTGAAAGATGCCAGGAATTGCTGGAGACTTCACGCCGCTGACAGCCGGCCCAACGCCCACGGTAGGAAATTGATTCGACCGTGTAATCGTCACTTGCTCCTGCGCCTGAATGACGCGCGATGCCGCGATCCGTAAGTCATAGTTCTGTTTAATGGCAGTTCGAATGAGTTGTTGCAGTTCCGGATCTTTAAAAAGCTCCCACCATTTCTCATCGGCTAAAGAGGTCCCACCCGCCACGGCCGCATTATCCGCACCTCGATAAGCCGGCGTCTTCGGCACATCGGGCCTGCTGTAGTTTGGACCAACCGTACAGGACGTCAGAAAAATCGTAAGCAGCGTCGCGACGGCAAATGTTTGGCGGCTCACGCGGCGCCTCCACTGGGTTGCGGAACTTGCGGCTGTATCGGTTGTGGATCACGTTCCTCTTTTTTCTTGCTGAACCGCACTGATAGGCTTTCCACGAAGTCGAACATCACTGGAATTAGAAAGATCGCAATCAGGGTGGCGGCCAGCATCCCCCCGATCACCGCCGTTCCCAGTACTCGCCGTGAAACAGCTCCCGAACCGTCAGCAGTCCATAGCGGAACACAACCTAGAATAAACGCGAACGCCGTCATCAGAATCGGACGAAATCTTATGCGCGCAGCGGTCAGTGCCGCATCGACAATGCTCTTGCCCTTTTCGAACTCGTCCTTGGCGTACTCAACGATCAAAATCGCATTCTTCGCCGACAAACCAATCAGCATGATCAGCCCGATCTGGGTGTAGACATCGTTCTCATAATTGCGTGCCCAAAGCGCCAGGAAGGCACCGAATACCGCTATCGGCGTACTCAGCAGCACACTGAATGGCAGCGACCAGCTTTCATACAGAGCCGCTAAAATCAGAAACACAAACATCAGCGAGAGACCGAAGACTACCCAGGTAGGTACGCCCTTGGAAGCCTCCTGTTCTTGATACGACATGCCCATGTAGTCGTAGCCCATTTCGCGCGGCATGTTCTGATCGAACACTTCTTCCAGCGCCTTCATCGCTTGCCCCGAACTGATGCCAGGCGCCGCCGTGATGTTTAACTGGGCTGCCCGGTACTCGTTAAAGCGCATGGTGAACTCCGGACCCGAGGTTGAACGAATATTCGTCACCGCACTCAGCGGAACCATTTGCGCCTTGTTATTCGCCACGTAAAAGCTATTCAAGTTTTCTGCTTTTTCGCGCGCGCTATCCTCCGCCTCCACATAAACTTGCCACTGGCGCCCGAACTGATTAAAGTAGTTCACCAGGTAACCGCCCATGAACGTTTGCATGGTGCTGTATACGTCGCCGATGTTCACGCCTTGCCGCTCGACCTTGGCGCGATCCACGTCTACATAAATCTGCGGCACATTTGGGAGATATCCAACGTTCACCGCCGCAATTTCTTTGCGCTTGCCGGCAGCGGCTGTGAACTTATTCACGTTCTGCGTAAGGAAGGATGGATCACCGCCCGACCGGTCCTCCAACACCATCGTCACGCCGCCCGACGTACCTACGCCCGGAATGGCAGGCGGGGGAAACGAGAATGCGATACCTGCGCGAACTTTAGAAAGACCGCCGCCCACCGCCCCCAGAATTCCAGCCAGGTGTTGATTCGGTGATTTGCGCTGCTCCCATGGTTTTAGATTTACGAAAAAGAAGGCACTGTAAGTGTTTTGCGTGACACTCAGCAAACTGAACCCGATCACTGACGTAACACTCTCAATCCCGGGCGTCGAAAGAAGTGTCTTCTCCACTTCGCGAGCCGCCTCCGATGTTCGCTCCAACGAAGAAGCGTCCGGCAATTGCAACGCCACAAACATGTAACCCTGATCTTCCGTAGGTAAGAACGAGCCAGGAAGCCGTCCGGAAATCGGCACAATCAACGCCGCGACGATCGCAATGAACACCACACTGAAAACCGCCTTCCGCATCAGTAAGCCCGAAATGCTGACGTAGCCATTGGTCACTTTGCCGAACACGCGATTGAAGCCCCTAAAGAACTTCGCCAGCGGACCCTTCGCTTCTTTCTTTGGTTTGAGCAACAGAGCCGACAGCGCCGGGCTCAAAGAGAGCGCATTAAAGGCGGAAAATAAAACCGAGATCGCGATGGTAACCGCAAATTGCTGATACAACCGCCCGGTGATGCCGGGAATAAAAATCGTCGGGATGAAGACGGCCGCTAGAATCAGCGCAATGGCCACCACCGGTCCCGAAACCTCTTCCATTGCCTTAAAAGCGGCATCGCGCGGAGTCATACCCTCTTCAATGTGACGCTCCACAGCTTCCACTACGACAATCGCGTCATCCACCACCAATCCAATAGCCAGCACCAGGCCAAAAAGGGAAAGCGTATTGATCGAGAAGCCAAGCACTGGAAACAGCACAAAGGTCGCAATCAACGAGACGGGAACCGCCAGAAGAGGAATGAGCGTAGCGCGCCAGCCTTGCAAAAAGATATAAACCACCAGCACAACCAGCGCAAGAGATTCCAACAGCGTTCGTTCGATATCGCGCATTCCTGCTGTGACGGCTTTCGTGGTATCCAAGCTCACTTGATAGCTCAGATCCTGTGGAAACCGTTTCGCCAACTCCGCCATGCGCCCACGAACGTTTAGCGCGGCCTGCACAGCGTTCGATCCCGGCAATTGGTAGAGCGCCAGAATCGCCGACGGTTTGCCATTAAAACGGCCCGTGAGGTTATAAGTTTGCGCGCCCAGTTCAATGCGCGCCACGTCTTTCAAACGCAGCGACGAACCGTCAGGGTTGGCGCGTATCAAAATATTCCCAAACTCTTCCGGTGACGCCAGCCGGCCCTGCGCACGCACTGTATAACTAAACTGCTGACCGCTTGGAATCGGCTCCGCGCCAATCTGGCCGGCCGGATTGACGGTGTTCTGCGTTTGAACAGCAGCCAAAATCTCAGGTACCGTGACCTGCAACTTCGCAAGTTGGTCCGGCTTCACCCAAATCCGCATGGCATACTGCCCGGCGCCGAATACCTGCACCCGCGAAATACCAGCAACGCGCGTGAGCTCATCTACTAAGTTAATGTAGCCGTAATTTGCCAGGAAGATGTTGTCGTATGTGCCATTAGGCGAATAAAGCGCTATCAGCATCAAAGGAGACGTCAGCGATTTTGTCACCGTCAGCCCCGCCGTATTCACAACCGCCGGAAGTTGCGACTGCGCTTGCGACGTACGCAACTGCGTCAGCACCTGATCGATGTCTGGATTCGTGCCGACTTTGAAGTCCACCGTAATCTGCGTGAGACCGTTGTTCGCGCTGGTCGAATAGAAATAGTTGGAGTGATCTACGCCCGACATCTGCTGCTCAATCGGAGTTGCCACCGATTGCACAAGCGTTTCAGCATCGGCGCCCGGATAGGTAGCCTGCACCAACATTTCCGGCGGAACAATGTCGGGAAATTGCGCCGTTGGCAGCGTTTCAAATGTCACCGCTCCAACGATGACCATAATAATCGCTATCACCATCGCTACGATGGGTCGGTTGATAAAGAATTTTGCCATGTTTACGCCCCTGCGCTCTTGTGATCGTCGGGCTTGGGTACAACAGGCGAGCCTTCGCGAACTTTCCCAACTCCCTCGCTGACTACGCGTTCACCCTCTTTTAAACCGCTGGTGATCACCCAAGATTCACCTTGTCTGACACCAACACTAACGGGACGGATCTGAATCTTGTTGTCGCTGCCAACTACGGCCACTTGATACTTGCCTTGCAGCTCCGACACCGCGCGCTGTGGAATCAGGAGTGCACCGCGCTGGACGCCTGTCTGCGCACGCACCCGGCCAAACTGCCCGGGCCGCAGAATGTTGCCGGGATTTGGGAACGTTCCTACAATGCGAATCGTCCCCGTTTGCGAATCCACTTGCCGGTCGGCAAAAACGATGCGCCCGGCGTTCGGGTAGATCTCGTTATCGCTTAGTGTCAGCCGTAGCGGCACAGCAGAACTGTGCGCCAGCCAGTCACCATTTGCGCCCGGCTTAATCCGCTGCGCAACTTGCAAATATTCTTGCTCGCTAATCGGGAAGTACGCCTTGATTGGGTTGACCTGCGAGACGGTAGTCAACACTGTCGTCTGACTCACCAGGTTGCCAATCTGGGTAGCGGCGATACCCGCAATGCCATCCACCAGCGAACGTACCTTGGTGAAATTCAAATTGAGTTGCGCCTGTTCGACTGTCGCCATCGCCGCTTGGATAGAAGCTGTCGTCGCTGCCACCGACGCCTCCTGCTGCTTCATGGTTTGCACATCGTTATCGAGCTGGCTCTGGGCGATCGCGTGCGCTTGGGCGAGCGGCGTGTCCCTCTCTACGTTAATCGAGGCTAATTTTAGACTCGCCGCGGCCTGCGCCTGTTGACTCTTCGTCTGCTCCAACTGTCCTTCGGCTTGATCTAGAACTGCTTTGAACGGGCGCGGATCAATCTCAAACAGCACGTCGCCCTTGTGAACAAGCGAACCTTCTCTGTAGTCCTGCCGGATCAAATAACCCGACACTTGCGGTTGGATTTGCGCGTTTACATAACCGTCCAGCGTCGCTACCCAGTCGCCATAGGTTGTGACGTCTTGGGCGACCACGGTAGAGACCCCAACTTCAGGAGGCGGCGGCGGACCTTGCGCTGCTTGTTGTTGACAGGACTCCAGTGACATGGCGGCTAAAGCGATCGCCAGCACGTAGTAATACCGAAAAATTGTATTTACAAGTTTGCACTGCAAATTGGAAATCACCATTGGTAGATGCGAGTAGCAGCACGTATGATTCGCGCCACTCTCACGCGTCGTTCGAGACCGTTTAGTGATACGATGGCCGAATAGTAAAAGGACCAACCCATGTCTCATTGCTCCAGACGAAATTTCTTGAAAGCCGGACTCGCCGCGGGCGCACTGGCCGGTACTGCAAGCCTTCCGATCAAGGCTGCCAGCGGTGGTAAAGCTACCGATTGGGTGACCCTCGGAAAATCGGGTGTCAAAGTAACGCGACTCGCATTCGGCACCGGAACGATGAGCGGCCAAGTGCAGCGTGACTTAGGGCAGGACCAGTTCACGCGCTTGGTGCGTTATTCCTACGACCAAGGCATCCGCTTTTTCGAAACCGCCGAATCATACGGTGAGATGCATAAGATGTTGGGAATTGCACTCAAAGGATTGCCCCGCGATTCTTACCGGATCATGTCCAAAGTCACCACGCGTCCTGGTGTCGATCCTATGGATAAGATCGATGAACTTCGCAAGCTCGCCAATACCGATTATTTCGACGTGTTGCTGCTGCATTATCAACACGTAGCCACGTGGCCCACCGATACCGTGCGCTGGCAAGATGGCGTGCTCGAAGCCAAGCACAAGTCGGCCGTCGTTGGATATGGTGCTTCAGTTCATGGCCTACCCGCGTTGCGCCAATTCCCCGGCAACAAGTGGCTCGAAGTCGCAATGATTCGCATGAATCACAAAGGCATCAAGATGGACGGTGAAGATTTCAATACGCGCGAGCCGGGTAACGTCCCCGAAGTGGTGGAGCACGTCAAGCAAGTTAAGGGCGATGGTATGGGCGTTATCAGCATGAAGCTCGTTGGCGAAGGGGCCTTCACCAATCGTGACGACCGCAAAGCGGCCATGCGCTTCGCTTTCCGCAATGCCGGTGTTGATTCGGTGACGGTCGGCTACAAAAATACTGCGGAAGTGGACGAGGCCATCGAAAACCTGAATCTGGCGCTCGCCTAACCCTATATTTCCCATACGCTTTATTTATGAATTCTTAAGGCATTCCACCCTAAGCTCGTAGGTGAATGTCCCTGAAGCCCGGCGATCAACTCGATCACTATTGCATCGACCAACACATCGCAGAAACCCCGACGTCCTCTATCTTCAAAGCCGTCAACCTGAAAACCGGTGGGCTGGTCGCTCTTAAAGTGCCACAAGACGAGGCGGAAGCGGACGTCCTGTTTTACGAACGCTTTCAACGCGAAGCCGCCATAGGCCGTGAACTCAATCACCCTGGGGTTCCTAAAGTAATGGCGGACGAGCGATTATCGCGCGTTTATTTCGCTATGGAATGGGTGGAAGGCACATCGCTACGCCGGCTTTTAAGTCGCGACGGCAAACTCCCAGCTGAGCAAGTTACGCGTATCGCTTTGGCTATTTGCGACGTGCTCGGCTATTTGCACAAAAACGGCATCGTCCATCGCGACCTGAAGCCGGAAAATGTCATCCTCTGCCCCGATCAGTCGGTCAAGCTCATCGATTTCAGCATCGCTTCTAAAGCGGGTGCGCGGCGCTTAACATTCGGCAAACTCTCGCAGGTAATGGGAACTGCCGATTACATTTCGCCCGAGCAGGTCAAAGGGCAGCGCGGTGATGCCAGAAGCGATCTGTATGCCCTCGGCGTCATGTTGGTTGAAATGCTCAGCGGAGAAATGCCGTTTCGCGGAGGCAACCCGCTAGCCATTATGAACGACCGTTTGCTCAACGATCCACTCCCTATTCAAAAACTAAACCCAGATGTGGCACCGTATTGGCAAACGATTTTGGGGCGTCTCCTGCAGCGCGATCCCAGGAAAAGGTATGGCAATGCCGCCGAGCTGGCCGACGACCTCGAAAATCCTGCACAAGTAAGCGATCCACTCCCGGCCACTCGCACACCCGCTCACCGCCGCGCCCTGTTGTACTCAGGTTTAGCGCTGCTGCCCACCACCATCTTCCTGCTGATTCTTTACGTGGCGCGCCACCAGTAGCTATTTCAGTTCGTGATTAAGCACTTCCGCGAGTCGGGCGCCCGCCAGCGCAATTCTCGCCTGGGCCAAATGTTCCGCCCTCGTCTCGTAGGCTGACCAAGGCACGATCGTGTAGGGTCCTTCGGCCGGCCCAATCGGCGCTTGATAAACCACCATCTTGGCTGCTTCAAAACTTTCATGCACCCAAACCGCCGTTTTCATCTCGTGCACGAACTTTGCAAGTGGATCAGGCAGTGTTTTCCCAATCACCGCGGCTCGTTCCACGCAGTGAATTTTCTTCGCGCAAAACTGGCAATCCGAACCAGGCAAATTGTCCCAATAGGAATGCAGATTGGAATCGGCATCGCCCAATAGCTTTACTTTGTTGCCGCCCGCATCTCCGGTTGCATCCGATTGTATAATTCGCGCGGTGGCGTGCAGCGGCTGATGGATATCGCCGATCAGATGCAGCAGCCACGTTAGATCGTAAGACTTCAGTTCATCGGGCTGGTCGGACGCCAAAACTGCTCGAAAGGCGTCAATCTGCGTCTCTGCGTTTGGTTTCGGAATCTCCGGAAGCGCGCTTCCGTCCGGCGAGAATGGCACATCGATAAAATGCCAATATTTGTGACGCAGCAGGTCGCTGTAGCCGACATTCTGCGAAGAACTCGCGCCATCGGGCAAGTTCCCGCCAGGATCGGGACCGTCGTCGGAGTATTGCGCTTCGCCTTTAATATCGTCCGCCCAAACAGCCGCTATAACAAAGATAATGCGGTCATGGTCTTCCGGCGCAGTGCCGGCAGGAATCTGTTTGTCCCAACTGGCGTAGTCTGGATTCAGCTTGAGCAGATCGCGCACGCGCGCTTTCGTAGCAGGCGTCAATCGCTGATACGCTGCATAGGCCACTGTCATGTGGCCAATCGGACCCCAAGCCATTAACAATCCCGCAAGTAAGTTGATGACAATTCCGCAAGCGGTCACTCTCACTAACTTCTGAGCTAGAGGTCGCATCCAGGCGTCTTCCCTTCCTGGCTCGCCAACTCCTTCAAAACTTCCGCACTGTGACTCGACGGCTGCACTCCGAGCCACACCTTCGCTATCTTCCCTTCAGGATCGATCAAGAAAGTATTCCGGGCCGACATCTTGATACCCAGCATGCTCTTGAGCGAGCCGTATTGCGTTGTCACTTGTCTCTCTTTGTCCGAAAGTAACTTGAAAGTCAGCCCTTGTTTTGCGCAAAAGCTCTTGTGGCTGTTTTCCGTATCGAGGCTCACGCCCAACACAACTGTATTCAAGCTTTCATACTTCGGCAAATCACGCTGAAAGTTATGCGCTTCCATGGTGCATCCCGGAGTGTTGTCTTTTGGATAGAAATACAACAACACCCACTGGCCGCGAAACTGCTCCAGGCTGACGGCCGATCCGTCCTGCGACGGCAGCGTGAACGTCGGCGCACTCTGACCTACTGTTGGCGGATCATTCTCCGTTGAACTCGAATTAAGCATAAATCCTAAAAGCCGCAAACAGCGCCGCCGGCTTCAGCGCGTCCTCCCGACTAGCTTCGAGAGAAATGAGCTTGAAAAACCGTTCAATTCAATATAATCTACCGTACTAGGAGTTACGATGCGTCCTATTTTTGTTTCAATATTGTTTCTTTGCGCTGCGGCACCGATGTTAGCGAGCGATAGCGGTGTAACAGTGAATGGCAGTTGTATTGCGGGCACCTGTCCAGCGGCGGGCATTCCCATCGGAACGATAGACACGGTATCGTTCGACTATAACTTGACGCTCGCGGACGGCGATAAATATTTAATTTACGGCTCGTTCACCGGGAACAACAGTGGTGGCTCACAGGTGAACACTTATGCTTTCCAAGTGGTGTACCAAGGAAGCGCTAGCGGTGGGGCGTCTTTGGCTGACACGATCACGGTGCAGCGTGATGCGGCGTTTCAGTCATCGGCAACTTCGGAGGATTTCACCACCAGTCTGGTGGGCGCTTTCGGGGGAGGCATCGCTTCGACGAGTTCGGCCAGTTCGTGCTTTGACGCAACGTTCGGCTGCCTGGGCCCGGTTTCTCCCCCAGGAAGTTTCAGCCAGAGCGCTTCATTTTTGTTAACAAGTTCCGGCGGCGCATTTCTGGACAATAAAACGTTCGTTAATGGATTTGGCGCTGGCTCGCCAGTGGGTTCCTACATCGTGTGGGGTCAAACCGTTCCTTTAACGCCGCCCGCCACCGTTCCAGAGCCAAGTACTTTGGGTTTCTTTGGCGTAGGGGTGGGCTTGCTCGTTAGAAAACTTCTAAGAACCTCGCCCAAGGTGCGGTAACAATCATCTTTGGCTGGGTTACGATCAGACCCGCCAACTCCAGCGTATGTAACGATAGGGAATGGCAACGACAAAGATAGCCGCCGCATGTTATGCGACCGGGTTGGCCGAGAGGCGCCCAAGACCCTAATTGGGAAGCAAACGCGGATGTGTCCTAGTTGTCATTCCATCGATATCAGCCGCTCGCGCAAGCGCAAATTGAAGGACAGGCTTATGCGGTGGATGGGCAAAGTCGCATATCGCTGCCGCGATTGCCAGCGCCGCTTCTACGTGAACATCGACATCGACCGGCGCCTGCGTAAGGCTAAGGATTGGGAACGCCGTTCGGCAGAGCATACCAGCATCGCCCAAAAGAGCGCCTTGCAGCAGGAAGAAGATCCTCTCGAAGGCTACGAAGAAGACCTCAAATTGTGAAATCGCAGACGATCTCGGCGGGCAACGCTATACTTTTTAGATGTTGCAGCCAACCGAGAAGATCTGGCATAACGGCCGCTTAATCGACTGGAATACCGCTCAGATTCATGTCCTTTCCCACGTTGTAAGCTACGGCAGCTCGGTCTTTGAGGGCGTACGTTGTTACGAGACTCAGCAAGGACCCGCTGTGTTCCGGCCGCGCGAGCACATGCGCCGGCTCATTGATTCCGGCAAAATTTATCGCATGGATGTGCCTTATTCAATTGACGAATTAACTAACGCCATGCTCGACGTTGTGCGCGAGAACAATATGCGCGCCTGCTATATCCGGCCGCTTGTTTTGCGCGGCTATGGCGACGTGGGCGTTCTGCCTACCAACAATCCCATAGAAACTTACATTGCTTGTTTTCCATGGGGCCGTTATTTGGGTGAGGCTGCTTTGAAAGACGGCGTCGATGTTTGCGTTTCTTCATGGACGCGCATCGCTCCCAATACCTTGCCGGCGCTGGCAAAGGCGGGCGCCAACTACATGAACTCGCAGCTCATTCGTATGGAGGCTGCCGTCAACGGTTATACCGAAGGCATCGCTCTCGATGAAGCTGGTTATGTGAGTGAAGGTTCCGGCGAAAATATTTTCCTGGTGCGCGACGACAAAGTGCTCACGCCGCCGCTGGGCGCCTCTGTGCTTCCCGGCATCACGCGAGACACCATCGTAAAGATCGCCGGCCAGCTGAATATTCCAGTGGTCGAAACGATCATTCCCCGCGAACTTCTTTACATCGCCGACGAGGTATTCTTCACCGGAACAGCCGCCGAAGTTACGCCGATCCGTTCCGTGGACAAGATCAAGGTTGGCAGCGGCAGTCGTGGGCCGATCACTGAAAAAATTCAGAAACGCTTTTTCGACATCGTCGATGGCGCGGCGAAAGATGAGTTCGGTTGGCTTACGCCCGTCACCAACGTGCGTGAAAAAGTGCCGGTCGGCGCTTAGCACGCGCGGCACTGTCCGGCTAAAAGACATACAGGGCAGAAACCGTCCCAGCCGATGAGTGGAAGTACCGGCGGAACTGATTTCTACCCTGAGTGTTGGGCCTATCGCCTAGGCAACCAGCCCAATGCCAAAACATGTCATCCGGGCGCGAATCCCTAACTTGCAGCCACCTCCCCCGAGATTACCTGCCGATCAAGTACTCGCGCCGGATCTGTTAAAGTTGTACCGCGAAGCAGCGCCGAATACCAGCCTTATCATGTCTTGCGGCGCGGTTTTCAACACGTTTTATCTCCTGTTATCAGTGATACTTATGAACCTCGCGCTGTTTGAAAAGTGTGGAAAAAACAAGGATTGCCATTTATGTTGAACGTGCAAGGCAAGGCAACCGGCACATCTTCGGTGCTAAGAGTTGATTTCGATGCGGTCTTGCTCGCCGTTGACGATGTGATCCGCCCGCAACCAACTGAAGAATTTATCGCTCCCGGCTTTATCGATTTGCAGGTAAACGGTTTTGCCGGCGTCGATTACAACGATCCAGCTTCATCGCACCAAGCCATCGCTCGCTCCATCCAAAAAATGTTCTCCACCGGAGTGACCCGCTTCCTGGCAACAATCATCACCGGCTCCGAAGAGCGCATCACCGGCGCCATAAAGAATCTGCTGGCGGCCAAGAACCAATTCTCTTCCGATCGTTTGCCCGAAGGCGAAGCATTAGCTGGCTTGCATATCGAGGGTCCGCATCTTTCTCCGGAGGACGGCCCGCGCGGCGCCCACCCGTTGGAACATATTCGTCCGCCAAACATTGCAGAATTCCATCGCTGGCAGGACGTGGCCGAGGGCGCCATCCGCCTCATAACCATTTCGCCCGAATGGCCGGGAGCGCCGGCTTACATCGATGCCGTTGTACGCGAGGGTGTGGTCGCGAGCATTGGCCACACCAAAGCAACTAGCGATCAGATCAAGGCGGCTGTCGATGCGGGCGCCACGATGTCCACGCATCTCGGCAACGCCGCCCATCCCATGTTGCACAAGACGCAAAACTATATCTGGGATCAACTGGCTGACGAAAGGCTTGCCGCCAGCTTTATCGTGGATGGCATCCATATCCCGCGGGTCTTTGTACACTCGGCCATGCGGGCCAAAGGTCTGGACCGTTCGATACTTGTGACCGATGCCGTCATGCCGGCCATGTGTGAGCCGGGCCCGTTTAAGCTCGGCCAAGTGGAAGTGGAACTGCTTGCGAACGGCAGCGTTGTGCTGCGTGGAGGTAATCGCCTTGCGGGCTCGGCTGTGCGCATGAATCAAGCCGTCGCGAAGACTGTGGAACTCGCTTCCATAAGCCTTCATCAAGCGGTCACATTGGCCACTACCAATGCCGCGCGCGTGGGCCGTATGGCCGGCCGCCAGCGCGGCCTTGTTCCGGGTGAGAAGGCTGACTTAATCCGTTTTTCCTGGAACCCGGACACTTTCTGTTTGACCATACTAGAAACAATCGTGGCTGGTATGTCAGCCTATAAATCGTAAGATAGAAACTGGATTACAATGGCATTCACTCTTCCGAACCTTCCCTATGCACCTGACGCGCTCGAACCGCATATAGACAAAGCGACGATGGAGATCCATCATGGCAAGCACCACGCGGCTTACGTCAATAACCTCAACAAGGCGCTGGAATCCGCCCCCGAGTTGGAAAACAAGACCCTCGAACAATTACTGGCGAATAACTTGGCCGTCGTGACCGACACGATCAAGACAGCCGTACGTAACAACGGTGGTGGGCATTTCAATCACTCGCTTTTCTGGAATCTTTTGTCCCCTAAGGGTGGGGGTGCACCGACGGGCGATGCTGCTAGTGTCATGATTGGCACTTTCGGCAGCTTCGACGCCTTTAAGGAAAAGTTTGCCGCCGCAGCGACGACCCGCTTTGGTTCTGGTTGGGCTTGGCTGGTGAAGGATGCAGCCGGTAAGTTCGATATCTTGTCTACGCCGAATCAAGACACGCCTATCATGGACGGCAAGAAAGCAATCCTAGGCCTCGATGTTTGGGAACATGCGTATTACTTGAAGTATCAGAATCGCCGGCCCGATTACATTGCCGCATGGTGGAACATCATCAACTGGGATGAAGTCAACAAGCAACTGAAGTAGTTACTTGGTAGCCAGCCCGAGGCGTTCGAAGTTAGCGCGCGTAGTTTCCAGATCGACGTGTTGGAACGTGGTGAACCCCAACGCCTCCGCTACGTTGACAAACATTTCCCGATCATCGACATAAATGCACTGATCTGGCGTAACCTGCGCCAGATCCAGTGCCAGTTGCCAGATTTGCCGGTCCGGTTTGCGCATGTGAACGCAGTGCGAGATGACGATAAAATCCGCCACCTCGCGCAAGCCGAATTTTGCCATCCGGTATTCCGTAATGCCCTGCCCTTCATTGCTGATCAAGCCAAACTTCAACCCATTGGCCTTCTTGACTTGCTGAAACAGGGCTATATTCTGCGGCCAAGGAACAGACGCGCTGAAGGCATAATCGCGCAGCGAATCCAGCGTAAACATGCGCGGCGAACCAAAAAACACCCAGCGCAGATATTCTTCAAACTTCATGAAACCCCGTTCGAAGCTATCGAACATGAGTTGATGTCGTTTATCGATCTCCTCGTGCGAAACGCCAAATTTCAAGCAAACGTCATGCCTGATATTCGTGTCCCACCCATTGGTTCCCAAGACACCGCCAATATCGCTGTAAAGAACACGGAATCTAGGCTCAGTCATCTCGATCTAGATTCTCATATTGCCATTTGGTTTAGAATGGAGGAACGCCTTTCAGTTTGGGCGCGTAGCTCAGTTGGTTAGAGCGCCTGCTTCACACGCAGGAGGTCGCAGGTTCGAGTCCTGCCGCGCCCACCAAAAAGCCTGTCTGTGAAAGCGATCTAGTCCACCGGATCCGACATTTCATAGCGTACGCGCTCGAAGCGACCAGACATCCGGTAACATCGTTCAATGCCAGCGCCGACGTTTTCACTCGCTGGTCTAAATGGAGGAATACTTGACACATCCCGAATGGGCGATGTACTTGCGCATCTTGTTGGCGATCCATATCACAGCCGGTATCATTGCATTTATCTGCGCTCCGGTGGCGCTGGCCAGCGCCAAAGGCGGGAAAACGCACCGCCGCTGGGGCAAGATTTACTTCTGGGCCATGGCGAGCGTGGCCGCCAGCGCGTTGATTTTGTCTGTTGCCTTGCCTATTTATTTCCTAGCAATGGTGGCGGTGTTCAGCTTTTATTCCGCCTTCGCCGCTTATCGCGTTCTCTATTTGAAAGATCTCAATAAAGGCGCGCGACCGAAATTGATGGATTGGCTGGCCGCCGCCGTAACCGCGCTATCGAGCTTTTGGTTACTTCTTTTGGGTTTCCTCAATCCCACCTTAATGCGCGTCGGCGTGGTCGTTTTGCTCGGCCGCCCGGTCAGTATCGTCTCCATCGTATTTGGCTTGATCGGCATGGGCATGGGTCTCAATTCAATCCAGGGCTTCGTGAAGCCATCCGCTGAAAAAATGTCATGGTGGTTTAGCCACATGCAGGGAATGCTTGCCAGCTACATAGCGGCTCTGACGGCCTTTTCCGCGGTGAATTTGGGCCACTGGTTCGGTGCGGCGTGGTGGGTCTGGCTTTGGCCTACTATCATCGGTACTCCTGCCATTACTATCTGGATCACCTATTACAAGCGAAAGTTTTTTCTTGAAAAGAAACTCGCCCACGCGTGATGAGAGAGCTGGCTATCACTTTGACTCAGGTGATCGCATAGCGCGCGTCGCAACAGGAGTCTTCGTTTGGGAGCGAGGCGCGGCGTTCGGCACGCTCAGCCTCAGTGTTGCGGCAAGCGGCGCACGCTTAGCCATATCGCCGCCGCTGCGACAGCCGCAAGGCCTGCCAGGGCAAAGCTAAACTGCGTCACGCCGACACCGGAGACGAGCATGGCATTCACGCATTGCATTACCCACCCGGTGGGTAGGCACTGGCCCAAAACCTGCAGAGCTCTGGGCATCAGTTCGATGGGCCACCATAAGCCGGTGAGCGGGGCCAGCAGCAGAGCGGTCCACATGGCGAACGCCGATGCCTGATCCGGGTCACGGAAGTGTGCACCAATGAGAATGCCCACACTGCCCATGGCGAGAACATAGAACGAAAGCAGGATTATCACGCCGGCCGGGCGATCGGCCCAATGGATTCCCAACGCAAATACGCCAATGGAGAACAGCAGCAGCATTTGAAACCACGCGACGACGAGCCGCGACGCCAATCGGCCGGCTATCACGCTGCCAGCCGCTAGCGGCGCGGTTAACAGCCGACGCAACCGGCCACTAGCGCGTTCAGCGGAGAAGCCGGCCCCTGACATCAGCAGGTTCATCGTGAGAAACATGATCAGATAGGCGGGCACGGTGCGCTGGAAGCCGCCGCTTGCGCGCGTGGTGGTAGCCGGAAACGCCAGCTTAACTAACGATCCGTTCGCGGTTTGGGTTGGTCCGGTCATGGCCGCGGCCACCTCGAAGCGTAGCGTACGTTCCGCTTCCGACTCTCGTGGGCCGCTATGCAGGACGATAGCGGGAAATGCTTGCCCTGCCAGCGCGGCCCCGCCTAATTCCAGTGTCAGTCCACCTTTGGCGACCTGCCCCGACTCGCTGACGAAGTGACCATTGCGACGAAGGGTCGATATCAGGGCAGCCGCGAATTTCGATTGCGGCTGATGGTCAATGACAGTCACCGGCGCTAAGCCCGTTGACGAGGGCGTGAGAAAACCGAAAAACCACATACAGACCGCCGGTCCCAGAAAGGTCCAGAAGATCGCCATGCGATTTTTGGCATAACACGCGAGATCGTTCCGGGCAATCGCTAAGGCTTTCAGCATAGGCGCGAGTATTTCATGAGTGCATGCGGCGAATTTGTAAGGCGATCGCCGTGCCAGCCAGCAGCGCAGCCCAGAGCCAAACCGTTGCGGCGAACCACAGCAGGCTGATTGGCTGACCGGTCCCCTCCAGTATCTGAGTTAGTCCGGCTTGCGACGCACCATTTGGCAAGGCATAGGCGACCGCGCGCAAAACCGGCGGGTACAACGAGAGCGGCACAAACCCACCACCGAAGAACGCCAGTAGCATGATCGCCGATGCGCTGATGGCTTGGACGGCCAGGTGCGAGCGTGTAAGCAGGCCGAGTGTCAATTGCAATCCCGCCGCGCACACCGCAAATCCAACCACAATCGTCCATAGCGCCGGCGATAGCAGAACCGGCGGATTGGTAGCCAGAGCGCACCCGCCCAAGAGCAGCGCTAAAACCGCCAAGCCTCCAACAGTTAAGAACAGCAATGGGCCCGCTACCAGCGCCGCGGCGCGCACAGGCATGGTAAGCAAACGCTGCTGAATGGTGCGCTCCTGATCGCGCCAAATGAGCGATGCCATGGATTGACTCAGAAACAGCGCGCCGAAAAGCGCCAAGCCTGGGAAGAATCGCGCGAAAAAAACGCCACGCTTTAGGCTTGCCCCGTTTTCTGCCGGCATCGCCCGCTCGACTGCTACGGTATTCAAATTGGCCGACGCCGCTCGTCCTTGCGCGGCGCAAATTTTCGCGATGCTGGCCACCAGAAGATACTTGGTTGCATCGTTCTGGGCCATGGCTATTTTCACAGAGACGGGCAAAGATCCGCTCAGAGTTACCATAGCCGCTCCCCTCGGGACAATGGTTCCCGCGTTCACCGGAAGCAATTGCAACGGATAGCCTGGTTGTTCCGCCAAACAACGGGCGAAACGTTGGGCCGTCTCGGAAAGCGCATTATCCGAAGTCAGGTATACACCGACGGGAGCCATAGAGTTTAGCGGGTCCGGCCGGCCAAAGGCGGCAAACTCGGCCAGCAACAAAGTGAAGGGTATGGCCAGTAAAAATAGTATGAGGAGCGGCTTCTGTACGATTCGCTGAAAGTAATGCGCCGCGATGATGTATGAACCTCTCATTCGCGCAATTCCCGGCCGGTCAATTGAATGAATAACGATTCCAGGCTTTGGCGGTTCATCGCTACCTCGCGCACTTCGCCCACGCGCGACGCTTCCGCCAGCAAAGAAGTTAGCCTTCCTTCCGCGCCTGTCAAATTCAACACGATCTCTTCGGCTGACGATTTCAGCAATGCCTCGCCGGGCCGCAAGCTGAACGCCTGAGCGGTGGCGCCGGTGTCAAAACGTCCCCTGAGCGTAAGTATTTCTTTGCCACCCGCAGCCGTTCGCAATTCCGCCAGCGAACCTTCGACCAGGAGCTTGCCGTGATCGATGATTCCGATCCGACTGCAGATCCTCTCCACTTCATCCATGTAGTGGGTTGAATACAAAATGGCCGCCCCGCCGAGCGCTATTTGTTCCACGAGTTCGAGGATATTGGCGCGGTTCTGCGGATCTAAGCCAACCGTGGGCTCGTCCATCAAAATTACCGCCGGTTTGTGCAGCAACGCGGCGGCTATGTTCAAGCGTCGTTGCATACCGCCTGAAAGCGTGCCCACCGGAGCCTTGCCGCGCCCGTCCAGATGCACCATCGCCAGCAGTTCCGCAACGCGCGCCTCCAGGGGCGCGCCGCTTAAGCCATACAATCGTCCAAAAAATTGAAGGTTTTGGCGCGCGCTCAGTTCCGTATAAAATGCCAACTCCTGCGGCACCACGCCCATCACGCGCTTGGCTGCCGCCGGGTTTATGGAGATGTCTATGCCAGCCACCCGAACCGTACCGCTGCTGGGCTTCAATAATCCGCTGATGAGATTTACCGTAGTGGACTTGCCCGCCCCGTTCGGTCCTAAAAGACCATATATTTCACCGCTGTGTACCGCCAGATTCAGGTTGTCGAGCGCTTGCAAGGAGCCAAAACTCTTACTTGCCTGGTTCACTTCTATGAACGCGCTGGATGCCGGTGGCCCGGCTGAAACGCTCTGCTCAGTTGGGCTCTGGGAAATCACTTTGCTAACACTAGCAAATTGACACGCCGTTCCAGTACTAGTCAAGAAGGAATAAGTCCTGGAACTTACAGCTCAAACTTGTTGATCTTGCTCAAACACAGGTAAACCGATTAGGCTAGACCAAATAGAACCTTGTAATAAAAGGTGACGAGGAAGAATGCGGAGGCTAGAGGTTTGTGTAGCGGTTACGGGCGTAGGAGCGTTCAGTTCCATTGGAAAGAACTCCATGGAAATGGCGGAGAGCTTGCGTGCCGGACGGACGGGCCTCGGCCTGATCTCGCTGTTTGACACCACCAATCTGAAGGTCAGGCATGCGGCTGAAATCGACTATGACGCCACGCTATATTTCTCGCCTGAGGAAGTAGATCAACTTGACCGCACTACACAGTTCGCCTTAATCGCCGCGAAGCAAGCGGTGGCCGATTCGCAGCTCGATCTCAGCGAGATACCAGCCGATAGGATTGCGTTAATTACCGGTGTCTGTTCGGGTGCTTTCCCGTTGCCTGAAACGCAGGCACTTAACGAAGAGCAGCGGGCGCGCCGCGAAATAGGTCACGTGCGCACCGTCCAAACATCGAAGGTGGCTAAGCAACTCAACATTCATGGGTTGCAGGCTTCCATTTCCACTGCCTGCGCTTCCAGCACTACAGCCCTCGCTTACGCGTTCGAACTGCTTCAAGCGGGCAAGGCCGATGTGGTTTTGGTTGGCGGCGCCGACGGCTTGCTCTATCTCACGTACGCCGGTTTTTACGCACTGGGCGCTATGCCGGCTGAACCATGTTCTCCTTTTAGCACCAATACCGGCGTCAGCTTTGGAGAAGGCGCTGGCTTCGTGGTTCTTGAAAGGCTGGAGCGCGCCCAGCGGCGCGGCGCGAAAATCTATGGCGAGTTAGCAGGCTATGGCAGTACCAGCGACGCCTACCACATCACATCGCCCCACCCCTCGGGCGAAGGCTTGCGCCGGGCCATGGAAGAGGCGTTGTCACGTTCTGAAGCGACTGTTGACAGTATCGATTACATCAACGCTCACGGAACTGGCACGCGAGACAACGATTCTGCCGAAAGTCTTGCCATCAGCGGACTTTGCGAGGGCAAACGGACGGCCCCTCCGGTAAGTTCCACGAAATCTTTCTATGGTCACACGCTGGGTGCGGCGGGGATTTTAGAATTCATCACCTGCCTGCTGGCCGCGCGCGACGGCTTCATTCCTCCCACGCTGCAATTCAGCGCCGCTCGCCCAGGTTGCGAGTTGGATTACGTTCCCAACCATGCCCGCCCGGCTGTTATCGATTTTTTTCTGACCAATTCGGCGGCCTTCGGTGGCGTCAATACGGTCATCGCGGGAAGGCGTGTGCCGCGCCCCAGGCAGCGCCAGCGTGAAATAGCGCGCGTTGTTGTGACGGGCATCGGCATTGTGTCGGGCGCGGCGTGCGGCATCGCTGATTTCAGGCGGGCGCTGGCAGCCAACGACCCGCGATTCCCTGCCCCTGATCGTTTTGACGTGAGCGATTGCACCAGTAAGAACGCCGCCTTAATTCGCGATTTCAAACCGCGCCAACTGACGCCCACGCTTGACGTACGCCGCCTCGATTTGCTCAATCAGTATGCTTCGGTATCGGCTGGCTTGGCCTATAACGATGCGTGCCTAACAACCTATCCGGTGAATCCGGAGCGCATTGGGTCCGTTCTGGCCTTGGCGGCCGGTCCGGTGGGGACAACCGAACTGTTTGAAAAAGATCTTGAAGCAAAGGGCGTAGCGGGCGTAGGCGCGAAATATTTTCCGGCTGTCGTGATGTCTACAGTCGGCGGGCAAGTCTGTCAAACGCTTTCGCTCAAAGGCATCAACAGCACAATAGCGGACGGGGTTGGTGCCGGGCTCTGCGGTGCGGTGCATGGTTTTGAGATGTTGCGGAGCGGCAACAAAGAGGATCAGATCATTGTGGTGGCGCCCGATGAAATTTCGCGGCGTCTGTTCCGCACTCTCGATTTGTGCGGCTTGATGCCTAGCGAGGCTGCCGACATGCGACCCTATCAACCTACCTCCAAAGGTTTTGTGTTGGGTGAAGGTAGCGTTGCTCTGGTGCTCGAACGGCTGGAAAGCGCGCAAGCCCGCGGGGCGCGCATTTATGCCGAGATTTTAGGCTACGGTTCAACCTGCGATGCGCGCCATCCCCTCGATCGGTCCGTGAACAGCGAATGGCTCAAAAAGGCGATGTCCAGCGCGCTTGCGGATGCCGGCACTGATGCGAGTGAGATCGATTTTGCGGTAGGTCTGGGCAGCGGATTGCCGTTTTATGACTTGGCCGAGCGTGCCGCCTTCGCATCGGTGACACGCGACTCGATCTCAATCAGTTCACCGGTAAGTCTCTTGGGATTGGGTCTGGCAAGCAGCGGTGCGGCCGCCCTTGCTCTGGGAGCGCTCGGGTTGTTTGACCGGCGCATCTATCTTCAGTCAGTCGGCGGCACGCCCGCCTCGTTCCGCAAATCGCTCGTCTTCGGCGGTTCGGAGATGGGCAACAACACGGCTATTGTTTTGGGGAATTTCCAAAGCTAGGGTGAAATGAGCGCACAAATTTGCATCACCGGCATTGGTGTTCGTTCCGCGGTTGGTAACACGGCCGCTGAGTTTGCCAAGCATCTGCGGAGTGGCTTATCCGGCGTGCGGGAACAGCGAGGAATATTTCCAGGCAGGACAATCTGGGCTGGGTTGGCCGAGTTAGATTCCGGGGAAGAAGCAGACTCAAAGATCGATCGCTCGGCGTTATTGGCCTTTGAGGCGGCCCAATCGGCTTGGTCAGAAGCTTTTCCTGCCCACCTGCCAGGGCCGGACCCAAGCCGCGTTGCCTTGATACTCGGCACCAGTCACGGCGGTCGTGCGCAGCTCGATTACTGCATAGAAAATCCGCCGAGCTTCGACACGCCGGAAGCCGCTCACCGTATCCTCGAAAGCTCTCCGCATTTCCGGCAAACCGAATTTGCCGCGCGCCGGCTTAACATTCATGGACCAGTGATCACCCTGTCCACGGCGTGCAGTTCCAGCAGCGCCGCCATTGTGTGCGGCATGGATTTGCTGGAGGCGCGTAAGGCCGATTGCGTCTTAGCCGGAGGCATGGATGGGTTCTCAAAACTGACGCATGCGGGGTTTGAAGCTTTGGGCGCGGTCTGCCACGGGCCGTGCGGACCGTTTAGCGAACGCATTGGAATCTCGTTGGGAGAAGGCGCCGTCGTTATGGTGATGGAGCGGCTTGAGGATGTCTTGCGCCGCGATTCCGCCGTTTGGGCTGAACTGTACGCCGGTGGGTCTTCCTGGGACTGTTATCACAGTACCGAACCTGAACCAGCGGGCGAAGGGTTGCTGCGAGCGTTGGAAATGGCGGCCAGGCGCGGGAACTTAGCACGCACTTTCTGTTACGCCAGCATGCACGGCACGGGTACGCGCGCCAACGACGCCGCCGAAACGATCGCCCTGAAACGTTTTTTCGCCGCCTCGAATGTTCCTCCCGCCAGTTCCGTAAAATCGTTCACTGGTCATACCCTGGGCGCATCGGGCGCGATGGGCTTGCTGGCATCAATGTTGGGCATGCGCCATGGTTTTCTTCCACCCACCACCAACTACACCAGTGCTCGGCCTGGCTGCGATCTAGACTATGTGCCGAATTTCTCCCGAGAGTCGCCGATCGACCGCTTCTCGGCTCAATCCGCCGGCTTCGGTGGCGCGAATGTTGTGGTAATGGGAGGACGCCGGCGGCCACCCTCCCCAACCTCTCAAACCGATTCTCCGCGCATTGCGATTTCCGGAATCGGAGTCGTCTCCGCAGCCGGTATTGGTGTGCCTGCTTTTCGCCGATCCCTGCTGACCGGTTTGTCGGGAATTGCTCCGATTGAGCGCTTTCAAGTCTGCCCGGAAGCACACCGCCACGCCGGTTTGGTCCGCCATTTCGAGCCGCGCAAAATCGTACCTACCCTCAACCTGCGGCGAGCCGATCTCGGCTTCCAGTTTGCCGCCGTGGCCGTTGCCGAAGCACTAAGCCATTCACAGATAACTACCCGTTGCGATGCCTCGCAAATCGGTCTGGTCGCCGGCACAACCCGCGGCGCCGTTCATAGCTTTGAACAGTCCATGCAGAGCGCCATGGGTGGAGCTTGGGAGAAAACAGCTCCCGGGCACTTTCCAAACCTGGTTATGAGTGCACTTGGCGGCTTTGTCTCTAAGATATTTAATCTCGGCGGCGCCGCTTCCACTTTGGTCTGTGGCAGGTCGGGCGGCTTGCAGGCCATCATTCATGCGTTCGAACTGCTGCGCCGCAACCCAACCCAGCAAGCCATGGTGGTTGTCTTGGCTGATGAACTCTCGCCCCTCTTTTATCGCTTATTCAGTCAGACGGGAAAATTGGCGCCTAAGGCCGACCTCGCGCAATCCTTGGTTTACGACTCGACCTCTGCTGGGGCCATCTTGGGGGAAGGCGCGGCGGCGTTTGTTCTCGAGAAAGTTGCGGAAGAACGGTCGGCTCGCTCCTCGCTCGCTATTTCCGGCTACGGCCTCACTAGCGACTCCGAGACCTCGGGCGCGCCACAACCGCAGGCATTTTGGTTTTCGCAAGCCATCCGCCAAGCTATCGAAGAAGCGAAACTCAATCCCGCGCAAATTGATTTGATTTATGGACACGGCAGTGGTTTTCCCTGTGAAGATGCGCGCGAGTTGCGAGCGTTGGCCCAGGTGTGCCAACGCAGTGTACCCTTCGGTTGTGTGTTGCCGAATACGGGCCTTGCCGAGTCCGCTTCCGCCGGCTTCTCGCTAGCGGCGGCCGTTCTCAGCCTGCAACATGGTGAGGCCTATCCTCTTGTCGACCCGGCGAACTCATCTTCAGCCTGGAACTTTATCCGCTCGCGTCCCGTTCGTCTGGCGCTTAAGAATGTATTACTCACTGGCAGTTCCGATGCCGGTAACAACGCCGCTCTGGTGTTAACCCAAAACGAGGGCGGGTGTGGTACCCGGCACGTTCAGTAACTAATGAAACGAACTCTCTTTTTATACTTGCTTGCAGGCTGTTGTCTCGGCGCCGTCTCAGCGAACGACGCACAAGCGATTTTGAAGGCCAGCGACGTTGCTCGCGGAGGCGGTCTGCCTGGGATCTTCTGGAAAATTAAAGTTGCCTCCATCGAGAATGGCAAGAAAGATAATGACGAACTCACTGTTAAAGCGGTAAGCCAAAATAGTCTGGTCGAGTTTTTCTCACCCGCGCGTGTCCGGGGACAGAAACTTCTTATGACCGGCAACACGATGTGGTTCTCGCAACCCGGCGTGCAACGCCCCGTACCTATATCGGCCCGCCAAAAATTGAGCGGCCAGGCAGCCAACGGCGATATTGCCGCCACGAACTACGCCGCCGATTACACCGCTACTGTCGAACGCGAAGAAGCCTGCGGCAGCGAACAATGCGTGGTGTTGCGTCTGAAAGCCGCCAACAAAGGGGTAACGTACGATCAGATCCTGTATTGGATCTCGCTGCGCCGCAATCTCGGCGTCAAGGCGGAATTTTATTCGGTGTCGGGCAAGCTCTTCAAGAGCGCGGCTTTCGATTACCAAAACCACATTTCGTACAAAGGAGCCGAGATCCCGTTCGTTAGCCGCATGGTCATTTCCGATGCGCTGAACGCCGACAATGTCACTACCCTCGACTATTCGGACGTAAGAGCAGCCAACATTCCACCCGCGGAGTTCAACGTTGATCTTCTCGTTCGCTAACCGGAAGCATATTCCCGCGCTAGCTTTGCTAACGATTTTCGTCTTTGTCCCGGCCACTCGTGCCGTTGTGGCGGAGCGCGATGTGCAGGTCGCTCGAGTGCTGGCGGAAAAGGCCAGACTTGGGGCGCTCGACGGACAAATTGTGCGACCTTACTTGCTTTATCAGGAAGCCGCCAAACGTGATCCCGATAACGCCTTCTACCGCCAAAAACGCAATCTTTTGGAACCTACCGCCAGGATGCTCATCGACCGCAACGAAGAGACAGCCGATATCTCTGAAGATATCCGCGCCGCCGAACACGGTGACACCGTTCCTTCCGCTCCCTCGATCTCGGTATTTAAGCCATCGCCGCCGGTGAAGCCTGTGGCCGAAGCCGCCACACTGCCCGTTGGGAACAGAGCTGATGCGGAGACATCCTCCGGCCAGGGCGACAGAAGTTCCTGGCACTTTGCCTTCGGCACCCAAGTGCTGGGTTACGGTACATTCAACTCCGTTCGGAATAACAGCGTCTTCAATCCGTCGAATCAGTTGGCGGCTTTTCCAGAGGAAGACTTTCACGCCGCCCTCCGCCCCGATTTTCAGCTAGGCAATTCCTACCTATCGCTCAGCGCTAAGCCGCGCGCTGATTACGACCACAGTTTTTCCGCGGCCGGAAACAATGCCAGTTACTATCTCCAGGAATGGAGCGCCCGTCTGCAACTCCTGCCTTCAGTAAACATTTCCTACGGCCGTGAAGTACCTTTGTGGGGACCTGCGCTGTCGGTACCGGCGAGTAATCCGTTCTTCCTGAACAACGGCCGCAATACACCGCTGCTGGAAATTGGAGCGCGCGATTTTGGCCGCCTGCTCTGGCAGCCCAACTCGCACTTCGCGCTTTCCTACATTGCCAACACCGCCTTGCGCCGCGGCACACCCGACTTCCTTCCTTTTCAAAAAACAGCCGCCGTCAAAGCTGACTACATTGGCCGCAACATTCTTCTCAGCGGCATTTATTCTTCTCTCCTTTCGCAAGTCTTCGGTCAGCGCAAATTCATCGGCAGCTATCTTCAGGTGAGTGCTGGTAAAGCCTTTCGCTTTTATGTAGATGGTTCGGCGCAGCAAGGCAATCCTGGTTATTATCCGGCAACCTCCGCCGACCTGCCGTTCAGCGGCTATGCACAAACTGAACGATACCAGCGTCTTTTGCCGCGAACGATTATTGGCGGCTTGGCCTATACCGACTCTACAGCGGGCACTTGGACGGGTGAATATATTTACAATCCTGCCGGCTATACAAATTCGCAGGCGGCTGCCTTCTTCGCCACCGGACAATTGCTTTCTCAAATCTACAGCGGGAGCGGACCTTATGCCGGTTTGGCTGCCGAGCAACTGTCGCTCGCGTCTAACCTGGGTCTGCCGCTGCTGAGGCGGCAATATGCCTTTGGGCAATACCAACGCAACGGCATTGCCCGACGCCTCGATGTTGTCCTCCGCTACACTTTCAACGCCCAGGATCATAGCGGCCAGGGCGTCGCCTACATTACGTGGAACACCAGTGACCACTTTCAGTTGTTTGGCGTATTCGCCGGCATGAACGGTTCGGCGGATACCGAATTTGCCAGATATTTGCATTACCAGGCACAACTTGGCTTTCGAGTGTTTTTACATTGAGGACGTGATTTGAAAGGAGACATTTGTTGAACTACTTACTTTTGCTAATGGTGCTGGCGGTTGCCTGGCAATCTCCGAATTGCCAGGACTGCTCAACTATAAAGGTCGTCGTAACCGGCTTTCGAAACGATAAAGGTGAAGGCTTTCTCGCGCTCTATTCGAGCAGTGAGGGTTTCCCGTCAGACCCTTCCAAAGCGCTGGACAAGCTCAAAGCTCCAATTCAAAACGGCCGAGCCGAGTTCGAGTTCCGCGCCGTCAAGCCTGGTGCCTACGCAATTGTTGCGTTGCACGACGAAAACCGTAACGGCAAAATGGACCGCAATCTGTTGGGTATGCCCAAGGAAGGTTACGGCGCTTCGAACAATCCCAAGATGCCGGCGTTTGGGCCGCCCTCTTTTCAATCCGCAGCTTTCAAAACCACTCCTGGCGAGATGACCTTGACCATTCAACTGCACTACTATCTCAACTAAAAAGGACCTGATCTTATCTGATATGGATGCCCTCCTACAACAAAGAATCAACCGCCGCAAGCAGAATCTTATTGAAATCAAGGAAGAACTGGCCGATCGCCTGCAACTGGAAGTCAGTCCCGAAAATATTGATGACGACACCTATTTGTTCGGTGGCGGCCTGCAACTCGATTCCATCGATTCCATGGAGATCATCATCGGTATGCAAGCCAAATTCGGAGTCGAAATTCCCGAAGGGGACATTGCCCCCTTGCGCACTATTAACACGCTTGCCGACTTGGTAGAAGCGCATCAACTTAAAGTAAGTCTCACGGCATAAGGCAAACAGCATGGACGAAAACAAGAAACAATACGAACGCCTCCGGCTCGGCGCCGGCCTCAGCGACTATTCGAGCTATCAGGTCTTTGAAATTTCCGGGCCCAGTGCCACACCGGAGCTCAATCGCCTTACGCTGGCCGATGTAACGCGCCTCCCCATCGGCAGAGTGCTGGCCACATATATGTTGCGCGAAGACGCCAGCCTCCTAGCAGATGTATTGGTGTGGAATCAGGGCGGCCGGTTTCTGGTGTTTGCCGAAACCAACGAGGCGGAGTCTCTGCTGCCCTGGTTTTCCACTCATGCTCCTGGCGCTTCTGTGAAGGATCTGGCTTCGGAGTTTTGCCTCCTCGGTCTTGATGGCCCCTTTGCCTGGGAGGTTCTCAAAGAAATGATCGGCGTCCGGATTCTCGGTCTGCGGTATCTCGAAACCATGCCTGACCAGAAAATCGGCGCCATTTCGACCGATATCGTCAGAGCGGGCAAAACCGGTGAGTACGGTTACATACTGAAGTGCCGTGCGGAAGACGGACCTGCCCTCCGCGAAAAGCTTATGGAGGCGGGCCAAGCCTTTCATGTCATGCCTTGCGGTTCGGTTCCCCTCGAACTCTGTAAGTTGGAAAACCGTTTCACCAATGTCTTCAAAGAAGGCGCGCGCGCCAAGAACGTTCTGGAGTTGAACTGCCGAGTGCAGGTAAGCAGTGAAAAGGGCGAGTATCTTGGCCGGGCCGCCATTGAAGAGTCGATGGCGAGTGGTGTGCCGCGGCGCCTCATCGGCTTGACCGCGACTGGCGCCACCGTTCCCGCAGAAGCCAGTACAGTCTCCTATAACGGCGAACCCATTGGCGAACTTGTCTCGGTGGCCTATTCCTGGACACTCGGCGCTCCCATCGGACTAGGTTTGCTCGCCAGCGATTATGCCTACGTCGGTTGCGAATATGACATTGCCGGCATCGCCTTCAAAACCGTTTCGGCACCTTTCGTCATGAACAAAAGCATTCTCATCCGACCGCAGGAGGACAGCTTCAAATCGGTGGAATGGAGTTTTAAACCATAAGGCTGGCCTCTCATGTCAATCAATGCCAGAGTAGCGATCACCGGCTTAGGCCTCTGCTGTCCAATAGGCTGTGAACCATCCACGGTTCTCAAGGCCTTGCGCCAGGGCCGCAGCGGAATTGGCTCGCTCACTCGCTACTCCGCGGCCGGTCTTCAGAGTTTGTCCGCGGGTCAAGTGCCCGGCTTGCCACCGGGCTCCGAGGCCACGGCTCAGCTGGCAGTAACCGCCGCGCGCCAAGCCTGGCACTCCGCCGCTTTTCCTCCCTCTTTTTATTCACCCGCCCGCATCGGTTTATGTGTCGGCGCCAGCGGTGCCGGTCTGCAGCACGATTCACCATCCAGCGTGTTTGATCTGCGCTTTCAGCCGCAGCAGCAAGCCTCCGTCATTGCCTCTGACCTCAACATAGCGGGTCCGGTAGTTATGTTCACCAACGCTTCCGTCGGCAGCGCCCTCGCTCTGGTTCACGCCATGAGTCTGCTGCGGAGTGGCCGCTGCGATCTGGTTGTAGCCGGTGGAGCTGAGTGCCTCTCGCGAGTTAATCATGAGTCCATGGACTCCATGCGCCTGTGTAGTCTCACTCGTTGTTCTCCATTCAGCGGCGAGCCTGGTATCACCGTTGGTGAAGGCAGCGCCTTCTTTGTACTGGAATCGCTCCCGGTCGCCAGGACCCGCGGCGCTCACGTGCTGGCCGAGTTGTTCAGCTTCGGCGTCACACACGATGCCTATGACATGGTCACCGGAAACCCGTCAGGCGAAGGCTTGGCCCGCGCGATGCGCATAGCGCTAACCGCCGCGGGTATTCCCGCATCAGCGGTCGACTGGATCAAGGCGAACGGTACTGCGAATCGCGAACAAGACTCCGCCGAAACCCTGGCGGTCAAGCAAGTCTTTGCCTACCCGCCGCCACTCTCTGCCCTCGAGTCTTTCGTGGGACATGCCAATGGCGCTGCTCCGGCCATTGGTCTCGCACTAGCGCTCATCGCGTTTGAAAACGGCTTGCTTCCGCCGACTCTGAATTTCTCGAGTGCCCGTCCTGGCTGCGATCTGGACTATGTGCCCAACGAATCGCGCCCTTTCTCCGCTTCACGCGTATTGGCGAATTCTCTGGGCTTTGGCGGCTCCAATGTAGCTCTGCTGTTTGGCGCTCCCCTCAAAACTCGGTTGGCTGCCCCACCCAAGAGCAGCTTGTGCATCACGGGCGTGGGAGTGGTCTCTCCCTTTGGCGCAGGTCTTCAACCCTTCATTTCAGGCCTCTGCTCCGGGGCCTCTGCCATCCGCCGCGTGTTTGACAGGCCGCCGGAGGAAACCCCCTTCGCCGCCCTTGTTGAGCAAATCCGCGCTCAGCGGCTGGCCGCGAAATCCACTCTGCTGCAGCAATATGCCTCCATCGCCGCGCAAGAAGCGTTTAGCAGCGCCGCCCTTGACCCTAGAGACTATGATCCAGCCAGCTTGGGTGTCTTCGCCGGCCTCTGCCGTGGCAGTGCCGCCGCGCGCAGCCGCTATGCCGCCGCGCTCGCAGATCCCCAGGCACGCATGGCGATCAGCAAGCTCGTTCTGCACATGGCGCGCTTTACGGTTGCCAGCTCTTTGTCACTACGCTTCCAACTACAGGGCTACGGCGCCACCATCTCGGAAGGTTTCGGCGCTGGCTTGCATGCTTTGGCTCACGCCTGCATCTATCTCGAAAATGCGTCTGCCGAACAAGCTGTGTTAGTGGTTGCCGCCGACGAAACGGGCCCTGGTCCCGCCGCTTCGCTGGGCGAAATGAAATGGCTCGCCGCCGGGCATGATGGCTGCTATCTCCGCCCTTACGATCGCAACTCTCGTGGCACTATACTCGGCGAAGGAGCCGTCGCTCTGATTGTCGAACGCACGAGCTTTGCGGAGAGGCGCGGCGCGCCGATTCGCGCCCACATTGAAGGGGTGGGGCTAACCAGCGGTGATTCGGCTTCTGACCTAGCGGCTGCCATGCGTCAGGCGGCTGGAGACATTGCCGTTTCCGCCGTTTACGGCAACGGCTGTGGCATCTGGCCGCATGACGAGGCCGAGCTTCAGGCTTGGGATGAGGTGCTCTCTCCCTCTGTCCCGCGAGGTTGCGTCAACTCGGGTCTGGGTTTCGCTGAGTCGACCAGCGGCCTGTTTCACGTCGCCGCCGCGCTGCACGGTCTGTCGAACAATCGATTCTTTTCCAGGGACGCGCAACCGGTTCAGCCGTGTGCCGGATTGTTTCCCCATCAACTACTCACGGCCCGAACGGAAGGGCACCGCAACGCTGCGGTGTTATTGGGCCTTTGATGCCGCTACTTGGATTGGGCGCGGATCTTGTGGATTCACAGCGTGTCGAACGTCTCATCTCACAACGCGAAAATATCTTTCGCTCGCGCATCCTAGGCTGTGAAGAACAGTCCGAGATTTCTCCCCAAATGGCTGCCTCCAGGCGCGTTCTTGCCTATGCCTTCTCCATCTCCGCGAAGGAAGCTTTTTTGAAGGCCCTCGGCACGGGGCTCGCCCCCGGTATGCGCTGGCCCGAGATTCAAATGGTCGACCGCCACGGTCACAACCCGCGCCTGAGTATCTCCGGCGGCGCGGCTCGTGCGCTTCGCGCCCTCGGCTCCTGTACCGCTCATTTATCTCTTTCTTGCGTCCGCGTCACTCCGCTCGGCAGCCATGCCCTCGCCGTTGTCGTGCTTTCGAGTTTTGATGGGTCCGAGTCTTCCTTATGACTAACAATTCTTCGGTGGCTTTGCTGCATGGCGCCGGCTGCTCGCTGGGTAACGAGTTAGCAGCCCTGTTAGCCGCCCAGAACATTCATCTCGTTCTCTATGATGAACCATCTCGTGAGGCCGCCTGCCACGCCACGGCAGCTGCTCTCTGCGCCGCCGGTTCGCACGCTTCCGTTCTTCCCTCCGCCGTCTCCAATTGCGCTCTTGTCGAGCAAGTTGTTAACACACATGGCCGTCTCGACATGTTATTCAACTGCCTCGTGCCTGGCCCCGATACCGCTCCCGCCGCGATCTTTGCCTACCCCGAACAACTGTTCCATCGCAACCTGTCGGCTGCCCAAGCCATGGCCGCCGGAGGCCAGCCGGGCGCCATTGTCAACCAATGTTTCGTCGGCGCACTCTTCCTCGATACTCCCCTCGAAGCCGCCATCCTCATGGCTCGCGGCGCTATCAGCAGCGCCACTCGAGAACTTTGCTGCAAATTCGGCAAAGCCGGCTTGCGCATTAATAACATTCAACTGGGCCTGATTGATTTGCCCGAAACCAAAAGTCTCGCCACCTCACAAACTCTCGCTCGCAAGCCGCCCGTAGGCCGCTGGGGTACGCCCGCCGAAGTCGCTAAATTTATGCTCTTTCTCGGATCCCGCAATGGCTACATGACCGGCCAGTCCATTTGTTTCGATGGCGGTCAAACCGCCGGTAACACCGGTATCTGAGATGGCCGACTCTCTCACAAGCTGGCTCTTCCCCGGGCAAGGCTCGCAGTATCTCGGTATGGGCCGAGAACTCTGGTCGCAGCCCGGCCGACCCCTGGACATTGTCACCGAGGCTGAACAGATCAGTGGCTTCCCACTCCGCCAAATCAGCCTCCTGGGCCCGACGGAGGAACTGACTCGCACGGACGTTTTGCAACCCACTCTCACCGCCCTCGCCCTTGGCTGCGTTGATGTACTCAACGATTCGGGTTTTCATCCCAGTATGGTCGCCGGTCATAGCCTGGGAGAATTCGCCGCCCTGAGCGCCGCCGGTGTTTTAGGCGTCACCGATTGTCTCCGTCTTGTCAGCGAACGCGGCCGTCTGATGCACAACATCGCTCGCCGCTTAAACGGCGGCATGGGCGCGGTCAAACACTTATCGCAAGAAATGCTAGAGCAAGTTCTCGCGCAGCATGCTCCCCTGGTGACCATCGCTAATTGGAACTCGCCTGCGCAAATCGTCGTCTCCGGCCCACTCAGCGCGCTCTCCAATCTCTCTCCATCGGTAGCCGCTGCCGGCGGTGAGTTCGTAATGTTACCAGTGGCTGGTCCCTGGCACCATCCCAGCATGCAGGAAGCCGCCGCCGAATTTCGCCAGCTCATCTCCGAAACTAGCTTTCTAACCCCCCGTTGTCCCGTTTACATGAATGTCTCCGCCACCGCCGAAACGTCTCCCGCTCAGATCCAAGGCTTGCTCTGCGCTCAGATGACCACCCCAGTCCTTTGGCAGGCCACCATTGAAGCTATGTTTGCTGCCGGCGCCCGATTCTTCCTCGAAGTCGGTCCCGGCAAAGTGTTGCGGGGCTTGCTGCGCCAGATCATTCCAGCTGAGTCCACCTATCGTGTGCGCGGCGTTGAAAACCAGCGCGGTTTGCAATTTCTGGCAAAGGAGACCGCCGTCTGTTGCTGACTCACGCCTGGCTATTCCCTGGACAAGGCGCCCAATATCCGCAAATGGGGCGGCACATTTGGCGCCATCCGATCGCCGGCGGCGTCCTTTCTCTCGCTGAATCCATCTCCGGTCTGCCGTTGCGGTCGATCATCGAGAATGGTCCCGAATCTACCCTCCGCAGTCCTCGCTATTCAGAACCCGCTATTCTCGCGCTCCAAGCCGCTCACGTTTTACTTCTGCGCGAGCAAGGCTTTTCCCCCGATGCCGTCGCCGGCTATAGCTTGGGAGAACTTGGCGCTCTTTACTGTGCCGGTTGTCTTTCGCTCGAAGAGGCTCTCTCTGTTGCCTCCAGGCGCGGCCAGATTCTCACTCGCCACAGCGAGTCCGCCGATTGGCTCACACTCGCCGTCTCTTTCATGCAAGCTCCTGCCGCCCTTCCGCTCGAGGGCTGCGCCAACGTCTACGTGTCTGCTTATAACAGTCCGCGCGATTTCTCCATCACCGGCCCATCGCTTCACGTTCAGGGCGTCGGGCACATTCTGCTCAAACACGGCGCCACTATCTCTCCCGTTGCCATTGACGGTCCCTGGCATTCCTCCTTAGCTGACGCCGCCGCTCGCGAAACCGCCGAGCTTCTGCGGGGATTCGAAATCTCGCGCCCCCGCATCCCCGTCTGTCTCGCCACCAGCGGCGTCTTTCAAACCGATTGTCAACTTATGCGCGAATCCCTCAGCTCGCAAATCACCGCCGCCGTTCGTTGGTCCGATTCTCTCGATACTCTCTGGCGAGCCGGTGTACGATCCACACTCGAAGTTGGTCCCGGCCGCGTGCTCACCAGTTTCCTTCGTGCCAACTGGACGCAGCGCGAGTATATAGCCCAATTCCTCGACCGTCCCGGCGGCCGCGCTTTCAACTTTGCGTCTCTGCGCGCTCAGCCGCCCGTGCCATTACAAACTCTCGCAACCAAGGAAAACAATTGGAGCAAGACAGCTTAAAAGAAAAAGTCGCAGTCGTCACCGGCGCCTCGCGCGGTTTAGGCCGAGCTATCGCCATCGAACTCGCGCGTCATGGCGCCTTTATCGTCGTGAACTACGTCCGCGAGGAAAAATCCGCACAACAGACCCTCGACCTCGTACTGGAAGCCGGCGGCAGCGGTATCCTCGCCCGCGCCGATGTCCGCAAACAGGACGAAGTCCAGGCGATGTTCCAGCATCTTCTCAAGACCTATAAAAAGATTGATGTGTTAGTAAACAACGCAGGTATTACACGCGACGAATACTTCCTGATGATGCGCCCCCAAAGCTGGCTGGAACTTATGGATGTGCACCTCAACGGTGTCTTTTATTGCAGCAAGGCCGTCATTCGCGGTATGTGCGCCGCACGCAAAGGAGTAATTCTAAATATCGGTTCCGGCTCCGCCCTCGTCGCCATGCCCGGCCAAGTGAATTACAGCGCCTCCAAAGCCGGTCTTCTCGGTTTCTCAAGATCTCTCGCCCGCGAAGTTGCCGATAAGGGCGTCCGCATCCTGCATGTCGCCCCCGGATTCTTCGAGTCGGACATGACCGCTACGCTCGACCCTAAATTCATCCGGCAAACCTTCGAGGTCACTCCACTCGGACGCTGGGGTCTAGGCTCCGAGCTCGCTTCCGTGGTCGCCTTCCTCGCCTCGGATGATTGCTCGTTCTTTACCGGCCATACGGTGGTCGTCGATGGCGGCCGCGGCGCCGTCGAAATGGAATTTGGTTCTTGACTCCTATGACCGAAATTGATTTCAGCAATCCGCCGACGCCGTATCCCTATCCGCTGCGCATGCTCGACCGGCTTGAGTCTCTCGACACCGCCGCCGGCAAGCTGCTCGCTCGCAAATCGGTCTCGCGCAATGAGCCGCTCATCCAAGGCCATTTTCCAGGTTTCCCGATTTTGCCCGGCATTCTCCAAATCGAAGCCCTGGCCCAAGCATCTGCCCTGCTCTTGAGCCTTGTCACCGCGCGCGATCCCGCCAAGCTTTGCTTCATCGTCTACGAAAGCCGCATCAAGCATTTGCGCCCTGTGCTTCCCGGCGAGACCATGCTGCTCGATACTCAGCTAATCGCCCGCAACGACCCCTTCTACACTTTCAAAGTGCGCGCCACAGTCGATACCGAGGAAGCGGCTAAAGGACAAATTGTCTTGCAATGGCTCGCCTCATTGGCTCACTTACCTGGCACGCACTCGACAGCGGAGAAAAGTATTGCCTAAGCCTGCTCCTCTGCCCCTTGCCGGACAAGTGGCCGCCGTTAGTGGGGCCGCGCGCGGCATCGGCCGCGCTATCGCTCTCACGCTCGCTCGCCAAGGTGCTTTCGTTGCCATCAACTTCCGGCAAAATGAAACTCTCGCGCAATCTCTTCTCCAGGAAATTTCACTACTAGGCGGCACCGGCCAGATATTCCAAGCCGATGTCAGTCGCCCCGAACAGGTCGCGGCCTGGTTCCGTGAACTTTACTCCTCCCAAGGACACGTTGACGTGCTCATTAACAACGCCGGCATCACCCGCGATTCACCTTTCATTACGATGGCCGCCAGAGACTGGCACGCCGTGCTCGAAACCGATCTGCAAAGCGCCTTCTACTGCTCGAAAGCCGTGGCGCGCCGCATGTGCGCCTCTAAGCGCGGCCTCATTGTTAACATCGGCTCGGGCTCCGCTTTTTCGCCGCGCGTATCGCAAATTAACTACAGCAGCGCTAAGTCGGCTCTCATCGGCTTGACCCGCTCTCTGGCTCGCGAGCTCGCTCCTTACGGCGTCCGCGTCAACACGGTCGCGCCTGGTTTTACTTCTACGGAGATGAGTCAAAGCCTGCCCCAAAACGTCATTGCCGATTCGCTCGCTAAAATCCCGCTTAGCCGCTGGGGCGAACCCGAGGAAATTGCCGATTTCATTTCCTATCTCGCCTCGCCCGATGGCGGTTTCCTGACCGGTCAAACACTAGTTGTTGATGGTGGGCGTTATGCGCTCGAACAAGAATACGGAGTTCAGTAAACCATGGAAACGATTGGCGTAGAACTGCCCGATAAGCCTGGTTATTTCAGCATTGACCGGCGGCAGCTCAGTTTGTTCATGCCTCATCGCTACCCTATGGTCTTGCTCGATGAGGTTGCCGAAGTCTGCGTCGCCACTAAAACCCTGATCGGCGTCAAACGCCTCCGCCCTGAGGATCCGTACGTCATCGCCCATTCGGTGAGCGCTCCGTTTATGCTCGCTTCCTTCGTCGTCGAAAGCCTGGCGCAAGCCGCCGGCTGCCTCATGAACCTGCTCTTTTATCACGAACGAGGCATGCTGCTCGCCGAGATCGAAACAGCCGAGTTTCTCAACCTCGACCAGCCCCCAGTCAACGTCCTAGCGGAATCTAAAATCAAGCAAGTGGATCTTGCTCTCGCCGGCGAATCGCTGCATATGCATGTCGCCGTCAGCCTCCAGCGCAAAGAAATCGTCGCTTTTCGAACCGCGGCGAAAGTTGCCGACCGCCTCATTGCTCATGGCGACATCCTGCTTGCTTATCCCCCATACATGCCAAAAATCAAACCTGAACTAGCCCCATCGGAGAGTCTCCATGCCACTCGTTGAATGCTGCGATATCTCCAAGAATTATCAACTGGGTGAAACCGTCGTGCCGGCGCTGCGCGATGTCAACGTGGCCATTGAACCCGGTGAATTTGTGGCCATTTGGGGGCCCTCGGGTAGTGGCAAAACATCCCTGCTCAATTTAATCGGCCTTCTCGACACACCCTCCGGCGGACGCCTCACCATCGCGGGTGAAGCCATCGGTCCGCAGAACGATTCCTCCCTCGCCGTACTGCGCAACAAGCTCATTGGGTTCATTTTTCAGAGCTTTAACTTAGTGCCCGTCCTCTCCGCGCTGGAAAATGTCATGCTCCCTTTGCAGATTCGCGCTGAGTCTGCCGCTCTCGCGCGCTCCAAAGCCGCAGCGCAACTGGATGCCGTGGGCCTCTCCTCTTTACATAAATCGCGCCCAGATCAGATGAGCGGCGGCCAACGCCAGCGCGTTGCCATTGCCCGTGCCCTAGTGACGGCTCCGGCGATTATCCTCGCCGATGAGCCAACCGCTAATCTCGATTCTGTTACCGGTTCTCAGATTCTTTCCCTTATGCAAGATCTAAACCGCAAGCAGAACGTCACCTTTATTTTTTCCACGCACGATCCCCGGCTGCTAGCTTCGGTTTCCCGCAAGATTCGTTTGCAAGATGGCCAAGTTGCCACGCAGGAGGACGGTAATGTTTTATCTGACCATCGGCTTTCGTAATATCCTCAAACACTGGCGCCGCAGCTTATTCACAGCCACTGCCGTCGGAGCGGGCTTTTCCGCTGTTAGTCTCTTCGCCGGTTACATCCACTACGTCTATTATGGCCTCACTTTGCAAGCTGTGCGCGGCGAAGGACTGGCCCATTTAACCATCGCGCGGCATGGCTTCTTTGACAACGCGAGTCTTAAACCCGAAGACAATCTGCTGTCAAAGGATGACTTGCAGCGCTTGGGTGCGCTGTTAACGAAGCAGCCTGAAACTGTCATTTGGACACCGCGCCTCGCCCTTTCCGGCCTGATGACTAACGGTCATGTGTCAACCATCTTCGTAGCGGAAGGTATGGACCCCACCCGAGAAGCCATCATCCGCGGCCGCTTCCGCCTTGATCGCGGCGGTATTCTCGACCCCAAGTTTCCCGACGGGGTTTGCGTCTCTGGAGGCCTCGCCAAACTCCTCAGTCTGTCGCCCTCCGACCGCGCCACTCTCTTCACCAATACCAGCAGCGGCCAAGCCAACGCCATCGATGTGGATGTGCACAGTACTTACAACACGGGTGTCGCGGACACCAACGACAAATCTTTACGTATTCCTATTGATATGGCGCGCCGACTCTATGACGTCGATGGCGCGGACCGAGTCCGCTTGCTGCTGCGGGACGAAACGCAAGTTGAGCCGCTCCGCGCCCGGCTGGCCGCGTTGTTCAAGACCGAAAACTTGGCGCTAGACATCCGCGACTGGAAACAACTTTCTGCCTTTTACCGCCAGGTAAAGAATCTCTTCGATACGATCTTTTCGTTCATCTTCAGCATTGTCGCCATTGTCGTCATCATGAGCGTCGTAAACACCATGAGCATGACCGTCGTTGAACGCACCCGCGAAATTGGCACTCTCCGCGCTCTCGGCATGAAGCGCGGCCAAATCGTTTCCCTCTTCGCCGCCGAGTCTTTCCTGTTAGCCACCTTGGGCGTGGCGGTGGGTGTCTTAGTGACACTCCTGGTCGCGCTGATCGTCAACGCTCTCGGCCTAAGCTACGTCCCTCCCAGCAGTTCCGACCGCGTCCCCTTGTTGGTCGACATCCTGCCTGGCGTGATGGCTGTGACTTTTCTGCTCCTTACGTTCCTCACGGTCTTCGCCGCTCTACTCCCCGCTTTCGGCGCATCCCGCAAAGGAATCGTCGATGCCTTAGGGCACGTGTAAAGGCCGGTTTGTCTGGTGGGCGAACGAAACCATGTGGACGATCACAGAGGAGGATCGATCCTTCGCTCCGCCATTCCTATGAAACTCCGAGCGTAAAGCGCCTCGGCGAATACATCCCGCCAAAACTCTCGCGGCGCTGGAGGTGAAGTGATAGGGAAGCGCAAGGGCGTCGTCGCGCGGCGCGGGAAGACTGCAGGCAGGCATTGACACGACCTTGGGCCAGGAAGTTCCTGGGATTCAGCTTCAACGAGTGCAGGCATAGCAAAACGGCGTATCGAGCCGAAAGCGGTGGAGCGGTTCAAGGAGCGGGTTCCTCATGTTCGACTTAAGCGCCCATCATCTGTTCGTACTCTCACGGACGGAACATCCTTCTTATCTAAGAGTCCAGTTGAACTCTCTAGACCGTGCAGCGCGGCATCACCGGCAAGTGGATACAGTTTGGGTTTGGGTGTGGAAGAGTCTGCGATGTGCGAGGGTTTAAGCGGCCGTTTTGAACTCTTCAGGTGGCGTTTTTTCCGGGTTTTCGACGGGGCCGGCTGGTTTGTTTCGGGTTGCGGACGATTTTACGCCTTCAAGTTTGCATTCGAGCGTTTCTTTTTTCAAGTTATGGATCTCAGCTTTTTGTTTCTGCGCTTCGAAGCCAATTTGCACATTACGCCTTTTGGCTCTTATACTTTGCAACTCATGCAGGGCTTTGTAAAAGGAGCGTTCGTGCTGGCCCTGGTAGCGCAGGTAGAGGGCTAAGGCCTGGATGGCGATGACGTGATTGTTTTCAAAGAAGCAGTGCTGCTGAAAACGCAAGGCGCGGGTGATGAGCCATTGGTGTTCGGCCAGGCGGCGAACCAGTAAGCGCTCCATTACGTTTTGCGGCTGCTGTTCTTTTTGCAGAGACAGGCAGAAGGCTTCGAATTGTTCTTTGTCCTCGTCGGCGAGGAGATAGAACGTGCCGGTATCGTGGATGGCGAGGCCGTGGGTGAGGCGGTTTTGGGAGGAGGTTTGTTTGCCCTGCTCGGTTTTAGGTCCAGAGGATTTTTTAGCGTTTTCGCGGTTGGCATTGATTTGGGATGCTGAGGCCATGAAGGTTTCCTTTGAATTGAAGTGCTCCGCTTGCTGACGCGCGCGGCTCTGAAACAGTTTTAGGGGAAGGGGAGAGGGGCCGAAGGGAAAAGTATTTGGATGTCATTGAAAGGACGTGGAAGATAGTTGAACGAATCTTGTCACCGAAGCGGCGCTCAGATCTGATTTATGATTCGCTAGATCGCGGTCGAGAGAAATGCGTATCGTAGCCGGGGTTGACGAAGTTATTCCGAAGTTTCCAGGGGTGGTCATTTCCAAAGGAGGCGCGACGACGCCCGCGGTGGGTGGATTTTGTATCGCGGTCAACTGCCAACTCTGCAGAGCGACCAATCCACAGCGATAAACTAAATTTCTAATGTCGCATCGATTCATGACGAGTCCGGGCGCAGGTCATTAGCCGGCCGCGACTCACGAATGGTTCGCTAGCGAGATCATCTGGCAGGAGCGGCTCTACTACTCAGTAGCTTGTGGATCGGCCGCCGAAACAGGTTTCTTTGCTGAATCGGCGTTTGCGCGATTCGCGACCCTCATTGAAGGACGCGTTCGCAAAATCGAGTGCGAGTTGCTCTCCTTCTTTTACGAGAACGGATTGAACCGCGACACCGATAACGGTGCAATTCGCAATGTGCGCTCATTTCTTGTCTGGACGGCGGCAGAGCAGGCTGCAGAGTTCGTGGCAGCTGGAACGGTTCGGAATGGCCGCTTGTTCCTTGGACTGACTTCCCTTTCCGGATGCCCAGAAGTGCACAAACTCAGCGTCGAATACAACCGTCCAACGATCAAGATCTCAATTGATGAACGCTTAGTCGGAAGTGCGGAAGACACGAGTTTTCGAGCTGGATTGGTAGGTTTCGGCGTATTCGACAAAGCGCGGCTCACCATTCACGATTTGACCGTTGAAGCACTGCCTACATCCGATTGATCAGGCAACCAACATAATCAGACGGATATGGTTATCGCATTCACGACAGTGACATTGCTCCGGCAACTGTGTTTACCGAGACAAGCGCAGGGGAAGCTCTCACTCTGTCCGGTATGGGCGTGTTTCGACAACAATTTGGTCTAATTGCGCAAAAGCTGCCGCCAACCGCTTTGTATAGTAAAGTCTACTGAGGCGTGAAATGCCACCACCGCAATATGGTTGACGATGGTGCGCTCGGTGGTGTTACTTTTGTGATTCTCTATTCAAACCACGGCCTCACCTACAGCATCGACTCGCCACGTTACCGTCCCCAATTTTACGCGGGACAGACTCCTAATCAGGAGGTCGGATGTATACAGCGGCTTTGGAACTAACGGTAGTCAGACTACCGTTGACCTTAACTGGACAACGGATTCTCAATCAGCGGTAAACATTTTGGTATTGCCGGACGCACCAGACGGTAGCGGGCAGGCAAGCTTGTTGGATATGACATGGTTAAATCCAACGTCCCTAGCAATCACCTACGGGGGCAGCGAAGCGCCATTGTTCCAAGCCGGCGAGTGGCAGCGCTGCGCGTCGAAGATAGCTCTATTCACTTTCCGGTAACCGCGTGTTTCGGCCAGAATGGAGAAACTCCGGGTCAGCGCAAGAGCGCGTCCAACTTTTGTTTAACATCTTCCCGGTACAAAACCTCCACAAATTGAATAGATCCGTGAACAACATCTAGAATGATCATTCCGTTAGCAGGTTCAAGGGCCACGTTTCTGTGTCCCGGCCCATATGCACCATTGGGCTTCGGCGCTGTATAAAAGCCAGAGCAAAAATCATCACCACATCGACACCGATCTACTATGGTGAGCGTTGGAACCTCGCTGGCAAGCGCTTCCTCTCCCTGTTGTGTGAGCAACTGCTTCAGTTCGTTTGCAAGCTCAGGTAGCGATTCGGAAAGTAGAAGCATCCCGTCCCATTTTCGGTTTGTCAAGAAACTGGTTGTGAGGATCGACTCACAAAGGAAATCGGCCTTCGCGGCGCAGCGACTCTCGAACGCTTCGGAAGTCGGGAGCGTTGATTGCTAGCACCCGAACGGTAGCGCGCCCAATCGCTGTTCGCCCTACTAAATCGGTTCCAAGCCATTCAAAGTGTTCCACCCACAAGTCCCGGCGCGGATCGAAAAGTCGTGCCAATTCTCCACTGATAGGATCGAGTCCGGCTAAGTTCGGGCCTTTGTGCCGGTTGCAGTGGAGGCAAGCTAATGCAAGGTTGTCCCATTCCGTCGAGCCACCATGCTGCCTTGGCGTGATGTGATCGACATGAAAAGTTAAAGGAAAGAATTCGGCCGGAAGGCGGCAATATTCGCATAGACCACCTGCCCTTTCGAAGACCTGCCGGATGAGAGTAAGGTTCACGAATGGGGCTGCGTCGCGTTGGACTCGCTCAAAACCAGCCGGGCCTTCGATTGGATGACCGCTAACAGATTGCCAATATGCAAATAGCTATCGAACTCTCGACCTTCGTCTTCGGTCAGTGTTCCCGCCTGTGAGTGTTCAGCCAGTTCCTGCAGGCGAAATTGATCGTTTTCGGTAAAACGGAACCGAAGGAGATAGCGTGCGGCTTCGGGTGTCAGGCCGTCGGGCTGTGACTCAATCAGCCGCGCCCAAATAGCCGCTTCACCCGTTGAAGCGATCGGTTGCGAACTCATTCTCCACCTCTTCTTTACTGTACGTCACCGCCGACCAATGAGCTTGGCAATTTGAATTGGGTCTATGGCGGGCAATCTTTAATGTAGTGCTGCTCTCTGTCCGGTAATGGCGTCTATCGACCACTGCCTGTTGTAATCCCGGCAAAGGGGGGAGCGATGCAGGAACATAGTTGAATATGGGTGATCACCAATTTGAAACTGACCGGACGAAACGCTTCCGCCAAACTTCGCTTCCCAAGCTCGACGAAGAGGTGATCAGCAACATTGAAGAGTACGGCTGTCACGTCGTTCAAGTGGCACGTTCGGCGGGGGGGCCTGGATGGTCATATTCTATTGGCGTCTACGACTCTTGTGCAATGCCAGAGCTGATCACTATCGGCCTCCGGGAAAACACCGCACTTTATCTTCTGAATGAAGCGGCAAAGGGTTTGAGAGATGGAATTGATTTGAGCCACGGGCGGCATTCAGGATTACTTGGAACCGTGGACTGCGAGTTCCGGCCCGTTGATCCTAAGTGGGTGAAGCACGTGATGGGCTGGGCGGTTTGGTTCTACGAAGGGGATCTATCTTTTCCGGTATGGCAAGCTGTATATCCAGACCTACAGAATAGATTTCCTGAAGACCCTGGATTCGATTCGGCGTTCGCGCAACCTTTGCTCCAGCCGAATGTGATCGCCACTCGAATTGAAGAGGACTTTTGGGCATCAAATGACCGTAATAGCAGCTTGTTTGATTGGACATTTCCAGATCCGCCACACACGCAAGTGTTCCTTTCAGAGTCAGTCCACTCTGGCACAGAGCCCGTCACTTATGCTTCCCACGATTCAGAAGATGGCGCTTGGCAGTTCTTGGGTGACTCAATGTCCGGGGGGCGAAAGCCTGTCATCTCGTGTTTTCATCATCCGGTTGATGCCGATCCATCGCTCAAGGAGCTTGCGGATCTTCCCTTGGGGTGGTGGGCAGAGCGAACCCGACAAGGCGAGCCGTGGATTCGGCACCAGCACGAAGAGGAAGAAAGTGATGGTGAGGCTTCTGTAAACTGAAGCGTAACTGTACGGTAAGCACGTTTCACAAGTGTTATTGGACGCGAATGAAAACCATGCTTTCCCGAACGGCCTGAATACGCCGAAGTTAATCTAAAAGCATGTTGAATCGGGTGACTGGCGCAAACGTTTTGCATATAAAAAAGCAATGGACTCAGTAGAGAACATTCCGAATCGTCGTTCACTTGCAGGTGTTGTCGGCGCAGTGGCTTCGGTGGTGATCTTGGCTACCACAGTCGTAAGCTTGGTTCTGCTTGAGGCCAGTTTTAGAACGTGGACGATGGGCCGCTTCTTTTCAGAGCGTGCAGGTAGCTTCGTGGATATCTTCATAGCTGCGGCTGTACTTTCTGTAATCACTTTCGTCCTCTCGTGCTTTGCTGATGGGAAGCCGAAGATTATTGGGCTCTGCGCTAGTGGCGCGGCGATCTTTTTAGTGGTGCTCATCTTCTGGACTGGCGCGTAGTCCAGAAGCAGTTTGCGGCAACTTCAAAGCAGAATAGCCTTCGTCATCTCACAAAGGATCCGTTGCGGGAGGGTAGTTTCGACTGCTTTAGCCAAGAGCTTTTATCATGAAACTGAACAGATGAAGCGTTACGGATTATGGGTGCTCGGCGTACTCAGTCTAGCGGCAGGGTTAATTCACCCGACGCCGTGGTGTATCGACTGTGAGACGACTGCGCCATTCGGACACGTTTACACGCACTTAGATGACGTGCTCCAGGTTTGGCTCATTGTGGTGCCGTTTCTGGCGGGGTTGCTGAAACTGGAAAAAGGTTGGCTTTCCGCTCGGTTGCTGGTGGCAATTCAACTTATTGAGCAGTTCGTCGGTGGCGAGCCGTGGCTTGACCTCAAAGGCAACGAAGGCCCATTCATCATTCTGTTGGGTTTGCCAGCGGGCTTTCTGTCTCTGCTGATTGGATATGGCTGCCGATACTGCTATGACAGAGTTCGGCCCCGGCTGGCAGTGACGAGATGAAGCGTTCCTACGCGCTAGTTTCGGGCCGCCTCTCAGTTTCCGGTATGCGCGTCTATCGACCAAAATGCCTTTGCAGAATTGTAAAATTCATCTGTGGTCTATCCCGTAGCACCGAAAGCTGAATGGGTCCGTGCCGACTTCAATGGACTCTTTAGCGAATTTCTATGTCTGTCGCACGGTCCAACATGTAAGGTGTTCGGAGGCGTGGATCTTCAACTACAGACGGGAATGGTGCTCACGGCGTTTGATGAAGATGCTGACGAATACGGAAATCGCGATGACCTTTTCGCTACTGGCACAGTTGAACCCTCACCCGACTGGCTTCAATGCCGAGGTTCGCGTTGGGTACTTAGGATCGACGAGAACCGCGTGAGATCCGAGTCAGACATTCCGAAGTCGTGACGGTGCGGACCAGCGGGCAGTTTCCGGTATCGACGTCTTTCGACCACCGAGCGGCGAAGTGATTGATCTACGGGCCACAGAAGTGGATAGCTGCGCTCGCAAGTACAATCGTATTACTCGATGCCAGCCGCCTCAAATCTACGCCCGTGGCCATCTATTTGGTGGTGGTTGGTGTTTTCGATGGTGCAGACAGCCGGATACGTGATACCGCAGTACGCAAATGTTCACAGCAACCCAACACCTCTCCTTCTTGGAATGTTCTTGTTGGCACCTGGGTGCTTTTTAGCCTTCGCACTTCCTAGCAATTCGCCAATCGCTCAATGTGTACTTATTTCGGGTGTAAACCTTTTCGTTTGGTATCTGTTTTGGCGACGAAAGGCTAAAGACGCGCTGCGGGAATCAGGAAAAGATTGAAATGGTCGCAAGTCGCCGGTCTCACTGTCCGGTAAGCACGTTTTCCGCGCCAAATGTGGGAACTCGCCCCGAAATAGCGCCGCGCCAGTCATCCTTGGGAATCGCTCGATTTCGAGCCGAGCGCAATCGTGTTGTTGAAGCGATGATCCGGCCCGGAAAGAAACTCCAACTGATACAGCATGCAAATTCCGTTACCGCCCGTTAAAGAGCGATAACCAGCGATGAGTTGGGCAGAGCCGTTGTTACCTTCTTCCGCTTGGACGACAATCACTGGGAGGTCGTCTTCACCGTCTTCATGCAAAATGGCGCAACGCGGGAGATCGAGATCGATTGGGTGACTTTCTTGTCCTTCGGAAAGATTAAGGTAGAAGACAGCACTGCCAGCTTTCGCATCATCTTCTGTCGCGACCCGCCCCCGAACGCATGGCGTCTCACGCCAATTCGCCATAGCAATCGGTCCCCAGAGTTCCTCTGGTCGAGTTCCGTTCTCTTCCATGCCCTTTTCTAAGGCTAACGCGACCAGCCCGATTCAGTGCTGGAGTTCTTATCCTCACATTCCTGCGATGGGGACGTACCGCACTTGCAATCTGACTTGTGTGGCAGCTTGAGGTGTGTACCGTCAGTAGAGACATAATCCCCTGACAGATGTTCCTCTCGGCCAACCATTGCTAAAGTCGCAATCAAACGCAGATGGCGAGTCCCGGCACCGCAATTCGACAGGAGGGTCTTGATCTTAAAGTGGCGTTATCGGAAAGTGAGAAGGCCGCCCGCCGTGATACGGCCAAGCTCCCTTCAATAACCATTTCTCTCTTCGCGATAATCGGAACGTGGCCTTTGAAAAAGAAGTACAGCTGGCAGCCGAACTTGTACAAGAGGCAGGCGGTTTAGCGCTCGAATATCAGCGGCGCGGCATCACGGCCGAAGCCAAAGACGACGAATCCCCCGTCACCGCAGCCGACAAAGCGTGCGAAAAGATGATTGTCGAACGCATCGCGCGGGAGTTTCCAGAAGACGGCGTTCTTGGCGAAGAAGGCGCGCAGCGTGAAAGCCCAAATGGCCGCAAATGGATTGTGGACCCGATTGATGGCACGCGCGATTTTGTGCGCGGCATTCCACTGTGGGCGGTTCTGATCGGCTTTGAAGAGGATGGTCAAGTTGTGGCCGGTGCGGCGTACTCGCCTGGCCAGCAACTGCTTCTTTCCGCAAGCCAGGGCGGCGGAACCTGGCAGAACGGCCATCGTCTGCAAGTGTCAAAAATCACTACTCCCCACGAAGCGGTCCTCTGCTTCAACGGCTTTAACAAGAAGAGTGTGAAAGGGGCCAATGGCTTGTTGCCGTGGGTGGAACCGTTTTGGGCAGTGCGTGGGCTGGGCGGGTCGGTAGACGCGATGCTCGTGGCGCAAGGCAAAGCGGATGTTTGGATCGAACCGAACGCCAAGCCATGGGACTTTGCAGCCCTCAAAATATTGGTCGAAGAAGCCGGTGGACGCTTCGGCGCGTTTGATGGTTCCAATTCCATCTACCAAGGCAACGGGTATGCCTGCACGCCCGCTTTGGAGCCATACATCCTTAAATTCTTTAAGACGCCAGGCTGACGGTTTACTCTGACAGATATGGCTGCTGGGATTCCGCTTGCTTTACTCTTGACTGCATTGCCTTTATTCGCCGGCGATCTGATGCCGCCCCAAAGCGACCAACAGTTGGCGCGTGAGATCTACCAAGAGATGGTGGAAAGCAAGTCGGGCTTCACCACGGGCGCTACTACACCCATTGTGAAAGCCGTGGCCGCGCGACTCAAAGCCGCCGGTTTCGCCGATGCCGACATCTTTATTGGCGGCCAGCGTGCCGAGAAAATGAACATCGTTGTGCGCTATCACGGCACGGGGGCGCGCAAACCAATTCTGCTGCTGGCGCATACCGACGTGGTGGAAGCGAAGCGCGAAGACTGGACGACCGATCCTTTCGAATTCATCGAAAAAGATGGCTACTTCTATGGCCGTGGTACCGCCGACGACAAGGCGCAGGCGGCTGTCTGGGTCGCCAATCTGATCCGTTACAAACGCGAGGGCTTTCAGCCGGATCGCGACCTCATTGTTGCGCTGACCGCCGATGAAGAAGGAGGCGGTCCGGCCAACGGTGTCGATTGGCTGCTGAAGAATAAGCGAGCTTTGATCGAGGCCGATTTCTGCTTCAACGAGGGTGGCCGGGGCGAAATGCTAAATGGCAAACGCATTGCGAACGATATCGGGTTAGCCGAAAAGACGTATGCCGATTTTCGTTTCGAAGTGCGCAATAAAGGGGGTCACAGTTCGCGGCCAGTCGCGGATAATGCGATTTACCATCTGGCCGGCGCGCTCTATCGGCTGTCCTCTTTCGGGTTTCCGCTACAGCTGAATGATGTCACGCGCGTTTACTTCCGGCAAATGTCGAAGATTGAGACTGGCGACTTGGCTGCCGACCTTGCCAAGATCAGCGAGGGTTCGCAAGACGCGATGCGCCGGGTGGCTGCCGTTTCGCCCGGCATGAACTCGATGATGCGAACCACCTGTGTGGCCACCCAACTGGAAGGCGGGCATGCACCCAATGCCCTGCCCCAACTAGCGGCGGCCAATGTAAACTGCCGCATTCTGCCGCAGGATTCCGTGGAAAGTGTTTTGAAGACTTTGCAGACGGTGGTTGCCGACGATCAGGTGCAAGTTACCGTGAAGCTGGATGAGGGCGCAGCCCCCGCCTCCCCGCTACGACCCGACATTATGAAGGCGTTCACACGCGTGACCGACACCATGTGGCCTGGAGTGATCACCGTGCCTACTATGGCAACGGGCGCATCCGACGGCCGCTATTTGCGCGAAGCCGGAATACCCACGTACGGGGTACAAGGTTTCTTTGGCGACCGCGATGACGTGCGCGCCCATGGCCGCGACGAACGCATGCTGGTCCGTTCGTTCTATGAGGGACAAACTTTCCTATATGAGCTTGTAAAAATACTCGCAACCAGTCAAGCTGAATAGAACAGATGTCACGGGTTGCCATTATCGGAGCGGGTAATCTGGGTTCCTATTTGGGAACACAACTCAAGGCCGCCGGGCATGACGTTTTCTTTTGCGTGCGCCACACTCCCGTCGCCATCCGTTTCGAAGATGCGCCCGTGTGGCATTTCCCTTTCTTCTTTCGCCATCCTCCGGCGGCCGACATTGTCTTGATGACCGTGAAGGCGTACGACACACCGGCGGCTGTTAGCTGGCTGGCGCAGTTGTGCCCGAAGAAACAGCCGGTGGCGGTGATTCAAAATGGGGTCGGCCACAGCGAAAGGATTTCACCATACCCGGCCATTCCGGTGCTCTCCTATGTGTACGTGGAATCGCAAGAGGGCGTGTACCGCGCTTTCCTGCCTCAGCGGGCACATTTCACCATACCTTCGCAATCGTCGTGCAATGCGTTTGCCGAGCTCTTCACAAATACGAGCGTTCAGGTCGAACGGGAAGGAGCGTTCCATACAGCGGCGTGGCGCAAGATGCTGCACAACTGTGTATCGAATCCGTTGACTGTGATTGCCGGGCGAGGATTGGAAATTCTGCGCGAGGAAAAGTATCTGGAACTGGCGCAGGCAATTTTGGCCGAAGCCTTTCCGATTGCCCGTGCCGATGGGGCATGCGTGCGTGCCACCGAGGGCAACAAGATTCTGACAATTCTGAGTTCGTATCCTGCGGGCACGCGCACGTCTATGTTGCAGGACTTTGAAAATGGGAAACGCTTGGAACTGGAAACTTTGAATGGTGCGTTGATTGAGATGGGCAAGAAGTACGGCTTGCCAACTCCGGTCAATGAACAGGTTTTGAAGATGCTCGAAGAAGTGGCAGAGTCGAAGAAACAGGCGGCGCTGGTGGCTCATCCAAACGGCAGAAGAAATGGTAAGGCTTCCGTGGCCACTTCCTAGCTCCCCCGGCGCGCTCGTGTGGCGGCAACCGCCTTTCCTACCAGCGCCTCCAAAACCTTTTGGTCTACATCGGCCAACTTCTTGATGTAAAGGCAACCCTTCCCCATTGTGTGCTTGCCGAGCTTCGCAAGCAAAACATCTGCCCCCTCGAAACCGGCCGTGCCATACAGCACCAGCGCGTTCTTCCTTGGCGAGAAGCCGATCAGCGGCATATCACCCTCACGGCCACTTTCGTATTTATAATGGCAGCTACCAAAACCGACAATCGATTGTCCCCACATGGCCGCCTTTTCACCTGTGGCGCTGCGCATCAACTTGACGAGCACCTTAGCATCCGAGCGTTTTAACTCTTCCGGAATTTCCTCGATAAAGGCCGTAACACTTACCTTTGTGGGCTTAGTCTTGTTGTCCGCCATTCATCCTTCCTCCGCCGAGACTGTCTTAACTAACTGCTTGAAAAGTTGATTGAGCCGCTCTTGCGGATCTATACACAAGCCGGCGTGAACCGGCGAGACCTGAATCATCGTGCTCCTCGGCGCTACCAGCCAGTGAAATCGTTCGCGCTGCGACAATCGGGCAATCGGTCCGCCATCTTCAGTGCCTTCGCAAACTCTTTCAAACGCTCGCAAATGGTGGTGGAGCGAGGTCAGATCCAGATCGGGCGCCAGCGCGCAAAGGCGTTCCTCGTCCACGTGCACGAGCGCTTTGAGAAAGCGGCTTTCCAGACTAAATAGAATTACGCCGGCGTTCAAGAACTCTTCGCGCTCGACACGCGGCACTACCCGGATGACGGCGTATTCAAAGGAGATGGGCATGCGCCTGCTCAGCCTCCTCCAGAAAACCGCCCTGGTCTGCAGACTTCAAGCGGCGCACAAAATAGTCGACGTAGCCAGCCCGTTTCGCCGCCGGCGTCTCGGCACCAGCAGCCGGGAGCAACCACGCATCCGGCACGTGAGCAAGCACTTTTTCGAAGGCATCGCGGGTAAGCAGCGGCAGAGCCGTTTGTTGAGCGGTTTTGAGCTGATTCGCCCAACGCAGCAGCACGTGGTCGCGAATAGGGGTAAAGCGTGCCAGCGCCGCAGCCGCCAAATTCTGCCAGTTGTGATGGAAGTAGAGCGCGGCTCCATGGTCGATCGGATAAAGTTTCTTGTGCCAACAAAGCAGGTTAGGGTTGCGCGCGGTCCGGTCGACATTGGTGACAAAGGCATCGAACCAGACCAGCCGCGAGGCAAAATCGCCGTCGGCGCGATCGCCAGCCGCCGGATCGAACATCAGCGAACCGGGCAGATAGTCCATGCCGAGATTCAAGCCAGTGCTGGCACGGAGCAGGTCGCGCACTTCTTCATCCGGTTCGTTGCGGCCGAAAACCTCGTCCACCTCGACAAGGACCAATTCCGGGACTGGCAGACCCAGCAAACGGCCGATCTCGCCGGCAATCACTTCAGCCGCTAAAGCAAGCGGCCCCTGGCCGGCGCCCCGAAATTTTAGGACGTATAAACCCAGATCGTCGGCTTCGGCAATGGCTGGCAGGGAGCCGCCTTCGCGTAAAGGGGTGACGTAACGGGTGGCTTGGACAGATCGCAACATTCGCTAGGCAAAGTGTAGCGTGAGATAGACAACTTTTTGTCACCAGCGGCCTAAGAATTCTTCTCGATTCTGCATGTCCGCGCGCATGACTCCGACCGGTTGCAATCCAGGTTGTACGGATTTCATGAAAGTCCCCCACGTTGAAGGAATAAAGTGTACGTCCCCTCATCGCAGCAAGGCTAGAAGACGGCTCAGGTTTCTACTTCACAAATGGAAACAATTCTTCTATCGTCTCGTTGTCGGCAGTGATATCTGCGTCGACCTCTTCGTTTGCCCAACGAGATGCTTTGGTTGATCCGCCAGGGGAAGTTACGGATGTCGTTTAGCGACTGACCGGATACACCGGGTCCAAGGTAAAAAACTCGACGACTTTGCGGAAAATCCAACTGGAAATAACGCGCATTGCAGAAAGCCTCCTGTGTATTCGTTGCTGTTAGGGTACATCTCTTCTCAAAGATTTAGCAATCTCTTGTAGAAGACATTCGGTTCTAGTACTCACCGGCACTTTCATCGACGCGCGGTGAGATTCTCAAGTTCCTCCAAAGTGCGCGGCCAGTCGGAGCCTAAGAGTCGCGAAAGGCCGCGATCCGCCAATACTTTTCCGCCCGTCTGGCAGCGCGCGCAATAGTTAGTCTCGTTGTCCGCATAACGAATGCGCAAAATCTTTTCGCCGCAGCGTGGGCAGGCTTCTCCATAACGGCCATGCACCGCCATATCGGGCCGAAACGCAGTTACTTTCTCAGGAAAAGCGCGTTTGGCTTCGTTGCGTAATTTGTCGATCCAATGGGTGAGCGTGGCACGCGTAGCTTCAAACAGGCGCTGCCATTCTTCTGGCTTTAGCTTGTGCGTTTGGGTAACAGGCGACAACTTGGCGGCGTGCAGAATTTCATCGGAATAAGCATTGCCAATGCCGCTGAGCAACCGTGGATCAGTCAAAGCGCGCTTCAACGTATGATTGGTCGCGCTCAATACTTTTTGAAATTCGCCAAGATTTGCGACGAATACATCAATCCCTCCTGGATCGAGAGCTTGCAATCCTTCTTCACCGGCCACCACATGCAAGGAAGCGCGGCGTTTCGTTCCGGCCTCGGTCAGCAAAAGAGTGCCGCTGGCAAAATCGAACGCCGCCAGATTCTGCCGACCGGCCAATTTGTGGTCCGGCTGTTTCCAATGCAGTCGTCCGGCGATCATTAAATGGATCACGAGCCAGAGATCTTTTTCCAAACCAAGCGCGATCCGCTTGCCCACACGCTGCAAGGCACGAACCGGCAAATTTTCAACCGCCGAAAGAGGAGGTTGCAGACTGCGCAGCAGGAAAGGGCTGGCCAAGCGCACCCGTTGTAATGGCTGGTTCATGACCCGCGGTTCCAACGCACTAAGATAAGCGGAAATATCTGGCAATTCGGGCATATAACCAGATTGCGCTATATGGCTAGCGGGTGGTGAGCGAGCACACGCAGTTCAAGGCGAAAATCACTGCAAGTAACTGCTTAAGTGATTGATTCTAAAAACTGTTCGCTTGGAACAAAAGCTGCATGAAAAAACATCGGGAGGATCTACTCACAAATGCAACACGTGCATGAAACAGAAAGGCATCACAGCTTTAAAGGTTTGTTTCTTTTTGGTGGTTTAACGGCCGCACTGGCCTGGACCCTTTATATCGTTTGGGTAGGCTTAGTGGGCCTTGCCGATAAATTGCGTTAAGGTTGCCATAGCCTACACTTAGAACGCGTGCAGATGAGAGTTCCTGCCGTTCGGGAATTTCAGTCACACCAAAAAAGATCGCCAGCCGCGGCACAATGCGTTGGCTGGTGATTCGTCAGGAGTGTGTAGCTCCTACGCCAACTTTACCTGTGTCGAGATGAGGGCTATCTACAATCGCTTGCAGGGCTTGGCATAATTGCGGACTTTTGGTTTGCAATTCCTGCATGTGCAGGTCTTTCAACTTCTCCAGGATTTCTTCACCGAGAGGCGTTAGTTCTACTAAAACTTCGCGTCGGTCTTCCTGGCTTTGGTGGCGAACGGCGGCACCACGTTCAACTAAACGATTCACCAATTCAACCGCACTGTGATGCTTTAAGCAGAGTCGCTGCGCCAGCGTGGTCACGGTAGGTCTCGCTCCCTCAGGTAACCCCTTTATTGCCAGCATTAATTGATGCTGTTGGGGTTCAATACCATTGGTACGAGCGGCCAGTTCACTGACATGGAGGAACTGGCGAATTTGGTGACGAAATTCGGCGAGCCTTCGATAGGCCGCGAGGGATACATCCATGTAGGAAAGAATACACTAAAACGCGAATACGTTTACTTGCCAATCGTGTAGAGATGTACTTTTGCGAGTATGGGTTGCATTTTTGAGCTGAATCGAGCAGACTATGATTAGGCGAACAAATGGCGAACTATTCATCGGCTCTGCCTTCCGATCCACGCTGGAAAAAAGCGGTTGATCTCCCTAACAGTGCCGTCGAAAACAGCGCGGATTCCCTTCAAATCCCTGCCCTTAGCAAGCTTTTGTTAAATGGCTTGTCGCGTGGTGCGTTAGTCGAAGCCAGCGGTACCCGCTCTTCCGGCAAGACCTCGCTTTGCATGCATATTTTGGCGCGTGCCACACAGCAAGGCGAGGTCTGTGCGGTGGTGGATTTGCACAACAGTTTTCATCCCGATTCAGCCGCTGCGAGTGGCGTTCAATTGGATCATTTGTTGTGGGTTCGCTGTAAATGTAATCCAGAATACACAATGAAGGCCGCCGATTTGCTGCTGCATGCCGGTGGTTTTGGCGTGGTGCTGCTGGATTTGAGCGAAGCACAGGCACGCGTCCTGAATCGAATTCCGATTTCGTACTGGTACCGTTTTCAACGCGCCATTCAAAACACGCCCACGATTCTGCTGATTTGCGCCGATGCCCCGCAAGCCAAAGCCGCTAGCCGTTATTCACTCGAGTGCCAGGCGAAATCATTTTCCTGGCTAGGACAGCGGCCGTTCACGCGCTTGCACGGCATAAGCACCATTGCCAGACAAAGAAAGCTGGCAGCCCTTTGTCCCGAACCGCTGCAAATTTTGGTGGCTTAACATGTATGCCTGCTTATATGGGCTGGGCCACAGTCCGGAAAGTCTGCTCGATCTGGCTTTGGAATTTTCTCCCTATGTGGAACAGACCGATGCAGATACGGTTCTCTTCTGCATCGATCCTTTACGCCAGCTGCTCGGCTCGCCTTATCAAATTGCGTCAGACATATCTCGCACCGGCTACGAGCGAAAAATGCAGGCGAACCTGGCGCTTGCCTCCAATCCGGATACCGCCATTCTGCTCGCCCGCCATATCCGCGGCGTGACACTGGTACCGCCAGGCGAAGAGACGCACAAACTAGCGCCGCTGCCTTTAAGCGCGCTGACTGCGGATGCCGGCATACTCGATATTTTGTTGCGCTGGGGCTTGAAAACTTGTGAGGATTTGGCGGCATTGCCGGAAGCAGGCGTGGCGGAACGTTTGGGTCCGGCTGGCGTGTATCTGCGCAACTTAGCGCTAGGCGTAATTCACCGGCCTTTACAGATTCAGGCGCAAACCAGCAATTATGAGCGGCATGTCGAACTGGAGCATCCCATTGCGCTATTAGAACCGCTGCTTTTTTTGTTCAGCGCGGCATTGACGGAGATCTGCGCCCTGCTCCGTTCCCAATCGCAAGCGGCGCAGCAACTGGAAGCCAGCCTGGATCTGGAAGGCAAGGCCGCCTACCGGGCCGTTCTGGAGTTTCCCGTGCCGGTCACCGATCACCGCACCATGCTGAAGCTTTTGCAGCTTCACTTAGAGCGACATTCGCCGGATGCGCAGATTACGGCGTTCCATTTGCGGGTGCAGCCAGTCGCACCACGGCGTGTGCAAAGCGGTCTATTTCTGCCGGCTACACCATTGCCTGATAAATTGCAGATCACGTTAGCACGGATTGCCGGCATGGTGGGCGAGGAGAACGTGGGCTCGCCTCAGCGTCTGAATACCCATCGTCCCGACGCTTTTCGTCTAGGCTCTTTAAACCTGCAAGCAAACGAGATGGTCGACGTGCCGCAAGGCGAAGTGCTGCGCTTGGTGATCCGAGTTTTTCGTCCAGCCTTAGAAGCACGGGTGCGTTTGGTGGAGTTAGCGCCGAAGAATGTGGTGGCAACCGGTGTAAAAGGCGCGGTGGTCCGGTCCGCTGGCCCCTGGAAGACTTGTGGCGAATGGTGGGCCGATACAGCCTGGAGCCGCGAAGAATGGGATGTCGCGCTGGACGACGGCGGCTTATACCGGATTTATCAGGAATCCAAAACCCGGGATTGGTTTGTGCAGGGGATCTATGATTGAGATCGCAAGATATAATTGATTGGAATGGCAGCTGCACTATCTGCGCCTCCAATCACGATTGAGCAGTATCTCACCTTCGAATCGCCTGACGGTTATCGCGACGAATTGATTAACGGAAGGATAATCGTGTCTCCGGAAGCGAAACCGCTGCATTCTGACGTTGCTGAAAATCTCTACGAATTGTTGAAGGCGGCCTGCAACAGGAAGCTTTACAAAGTTGGCCAGCGGATGAATCTGCGCTTCCCGGATGTCGATAGTATGCCCAGTCCCGATGTCTACGTAATCGACTTGGCGGAATGGCAACGCGCTCGGTTGGAGGAAGTCTATCCTGATGGTTCAAAGGTCCTGCTTGCCGTGGAAGTGATTTCGCCCAGTAACCGATCAGGCCCATTGGGTGAGAAAGTAGATATCTATGTGCAGCATGGCATCGAGGCTTGGGTAGTTGATCCCAAGAAAGAGGAAGTGAAAGTGCATCGGCGCGGCGAGTCGCTTCATACCGCCAGCTTGCATCTCAAATCTGTTTTGCAGTGGAACGGCAAAGCAGTGCCGCTATCCGCCATCTTCCGATTGTCCTAAAAAACGCAATTCAACTGAACTTGCCGCCCCAAACGACACATTTTAGGGAACTTCCTTATCTAACCGCAGATAAAGGCCGATAGGAATTTCGTAGCATTCTATACTCCGATTAGCATCCAGTGAAACGCCTTCCCGGTACAGTCGCGCCTCCGCCCATTACCCCTGCGCGTATCAACCAGGTCATTGCGTCCAGAGGCTATGAAAACCTGGGCAAACGCTACTATCGCCCGACCGCCTCTTTCTGGGAAGCGGCCCGCATCGCTCTGGATTCGCTGAACAAGAGCAAACTGCGCAGTTTTCTAACGCTGCTGGGCATCATTCTGGCCACCACTACGCTGATCGTCGTACTTGCCTTTGTCAACGGCATGAACCTGTACATTGCGAACAAATTTTCCGATATGGGGTCTGACGGATTTAAAGTGGTCCGCATCGCTTTCATCGGCAATTGGGATCCCAAGAAGTTTCTGGAAATGGACCGCCGCAATCCGCAGATTCGGCCCGAAGAGTACGAATTTATTCGTGACCGCGCGCACCTGGTCGGCTCAATCGGCATGGAGAGTATGCGCTCGGTCACCGTTTCTTACAACGGCATATCGATGCAGCAGGTCGATCTCAACGGCATCACGGCCGCCATTCCCGCTATCAACAACACCGAAGTATCCCGCGGCCGTACACCGACCGAAACCGAAATACGCCGTCACATGGCCGTTGCCTTTATCGGCGAGGACGTGAATCAGAAGTTCTTCGGCGGCAACGACCCGCTCAACAAGAAAATCCTGGTCGATGGTGTGCAGTACGAAATTATCGGCGTCGCCAAAGCAAAGGGAAGCGTGTTCGGCCAGTCGCAAGATAAGTTCGTTGAAGTTCCCATTTACTCCTATTTCAAGACCTACGGCTTAAATCTCAACACTCACGTGGCGCTATTCGCCAAGGCCATTGATGCGGCTCATCTCGAAGAGGCCAAAGACGAAGTGCGTATGTTACTGCGCTCGTATCGCCATCTGACGCCGCATGACGACGATACATTTAGCGTTTTCGCTTCCGACACATTGACCAGTGCCTGGCAAAGTCTGACCGGCGCTATTACGGGCATGGCCTTTGCGGTAGTTTCGGTGTTCTTGGTGGTGGGCGGTATCGTGATTATGAACATCATGTTGGCCGTCGTTACCGAACGTACCCGTGAAATCGGTATTCGTAAGTCGTTGGGCGCACGCCGGAAAGATATTCTGAATCAGTTTCTAGTGGAGTCTGCGGTGCTGTCGGTTATCGGAGGTCTGATTGGCGTCAGCGTAGCCTTTGCCGCTACCCTGGTAGTGCGCAATGTCACACCGCTTCCTATGGAGATGCCGCTTTCCTCGGTTGCTTTAGGAGTGGGCTTATCCGCTGGCGTAGGGTTATTTTTTGGCATCTATCCTGCACGCCAAGCGGCCAAACTCGATCCCATTGTGGCGTTACAGTCCGACTAGCCCATGAATTTTTTTCGCGCGTTTAATAACAACATGCTGCTCGCGTTCGACACCATTCGGACGCATAAGACACGCAGCCTGCTTACTATGCTGGGCGTGATCATTGGTACTGGCACCATCATTGGAGTGGGCGCAATTCTCACCGGGTTCGACGGCGCCGTCACGGGTGTTCTCAAGAGCTTCGGACCAAATTCGATTTACGTTTCGCGCGAGCCCGCTTTTCAAACAACCGACCTGACTTCGGAGGAGCGCGCCCGAAAGCAGTTTATCTATCGCAACATAGCGGCCATACGCGAAAATTGCAGCGCCTGTGCCCACGTATCGGCGATGCTCGAGCCCAATCATTTCCCGATTGTTACGAAATATAAGGGCAACGCCGTCTACCAGACAAATCTGTATGGAGTCGAGGAATCCTTCTCCCAATCCGGGCAGGTCGACTTGGACAAGGGCCGCTTTTTCAGCGAATTCGAAGATCGTCACCGCGCGCCTGTCGCTGTCATTGGGGCCGACATTGTGAAGGCCGTTTTCGGCGAAGAGGAGCCGATAGGTAAGTTCATCAATGTAGATGGCGAGCAATTGCAAGTGGTCGGCACGCTTCACCGTCCCACGGCTAGTTTTTTTGACAGCTCCGACAATCGCGTCATTTTGCCTTTCTTTTCGATGGAGAAGATCTATCCCAATGCCAGGGATGTTTCCATTACGGTCACCGCGTTTGACAAAATGCTGCCGGCAGCTCTGGACCAGATCCGCACCATTCTTCGCATCGAGCGCCGCGTACCCGTGAACAAACCGGAAGATTTCTCAGTCTCGACGGCCGATCAAATGGTGGAGCAATTCCGCCAGATTACTTCTGTAACATTCCTAGTGATGATAGTACTTAGCTCTATCGGTTTGTTAGTAGGAGGTATCGGCGTGATGAATATCATGCTCGTCTCTGTGACGGAGCGCACACGTGAGATAGGAGTTCGCAAGGCGATCGGCGCCCGGCGCTCCGATATCATCGTGCAATTTTTACTTGAAGCGGCGGTGCTTACGGGGTTAGGAGGGTTAATTGGTTTGTTATTAGGCTGGTTGATCTCGCTGGCGAGTAAATTGGTGTTCAGTTCGCTGCCAACGGCGGTACCGGCCTGGGCGGCCATCGCGGGCATTGTTATGTCGGTTGCGGTGGGCCTGTTCTTTGGTATTTGGCCGGCGAGTAAAGCGGCTAAACTCGATCCGGTAGTAGCTTTGCGCCACGAATAACTAAGACCCGTCTAAGCTGGCAAATTTTATTTTGAATTGTTCAAAATAACTGCATCCATAGTTTGGAAATTGCTGTATTCTGAACGTGTAGACGTAACCTAATTCGCCGAGCTGTATAAAAACCGTGGTAAGTATAAAACTTCGAGACAACGCGGACGAATTTCGCGTTGAAATCTCTGGCCGATTCGCAGGCAGCGTCGTCGACGACGTCCTGTACATGTGGAAAACCGTCCTCTTGGAAGGAGATTCCAGGCGGTTCACCATCGACATTACTCAACTCACAGGCTACGACTATGCTGGTTGCAGCTTGTTGAGCGACATGCATAAACATGGCGCTCACATATCCGCTTGCAGTGCGCTTTCTCTCGTTTTTCTTAATGAAATATCGAGTTCAGGACGCAAACTCGGCCCCTCCTTAGTTCGCAAACAACCACGTCGGGGAGAGGCCGAGGTTCGATCCAGAAAAGAAGACTCAGTCATCGCTTATCCATTCGTCTCCGTCGCTTCCGGCGAATAAATCAACGGGTGGCGGTTAGTTTTCGGGGCAGGGTCCATGAAAACAAAACACCGCCACTGCTCGTTACAACGTGTTGCTGTCCGTCCAGTTCGTAAGTAATCGGCGAACTCTGCATTGGCACTCCGGTACCGGAATGCCAGAGTGTTTTTCCGTCTTTCGTATCCAAAGCCAAGACATTGCCCAGCGCATCGCCAGTGAACAGCAGGCCGGAATCGGTGGTCAGGACTCCGGCACCGGCGCCGTTTGGTCCCAACTCGTGAGTCCAGCGAATCTTGCCGGTTTGATAGTCAATCGCCTCCAGAATTCCTTTGCCCCAAACACCGTAATCGGCGCCAGCCCAGCCGAAGGTACCGTCTGCCGGCTTAGCGAAATAAATGCCGTAGCTGGGGTGGGCATCGACAATAAACAGTCCGCTCTTGGGGTCGAAACTCGGCGAACGGTAGTTAGTAAGTCCACCTTCATCCGGTGCAATGAGGCGGCCGTCGGGCTTAGGCTCTTTGTCTGGATTTGGCTGCGGTTGTCCATCTGCGTTCACCTTGGTGGCCCAATTCACGGGACCAAAAGGAACAGTCAGCAGGCTCTTGCCGCTGGTACGGTCTAGCACAAAGAAATAGCCGTTGCGCGAAGTCTGCATGAGCATCTTGCGCGGCTGCCCGCCAAACGGACCATCGACCAGCACGGTGGTTTCCACGGCATCCCAATCGTGCGTGTCATGCGGCGAAGGCTGGAAGGCCCACTGCAACTTCCCGGTATCAGGGTTCAACGCAACAATGCTGCACGTATAGAGGTTGTCGCCTGGGCGCGTTTTCCCGGTGAGCACTGGCGTGGGATTGCCGGTGCCCCAGTAGAGCAGATTCAATTCAGGGTCATAGGTGCCCGTCATCCAAGTCATGCCGCCGGTGGTCGCATCTGGCGTACCGGCAGGGGGGGTGCTGTCCCACTTCCATTGCGTCTTCCCGGTTTCCGGATCAATCGCTTTGAGAAAGCCGCTCAGATTATCAAAATCGCCCGACACGCCCACGATCACGTGATTGCGGACCACCATGGGCGACATTGTCATCCAATAGCCCTTCTGCGAGTCGGCAATCACCACATTCCAACGCACTGTGCCGTCTTTGGCGTTCAGACAGATGAGATGGGCGTCGGGCGTGGTATAGAACAGCCACTCTTTGTACATGGAAACGCCGCGATGGCCGATATGAAAGCCTTTATTCTGCGGATATTTGTAGTGCCAGAGCTGATGCCCGCTGCGTGCATCCAGCGCCCAAACATCGTCGGGCATGGTGATGTAGAGAATGCCGTTCACCATCAACGGCGAGCATTTCAATTGCCCGCTCTCGCCGGTTTGGAAAGACCAAGCGAGCCCCAGGCTGTCGACGTTCTCCGGCGTGATCTGCGTCAGGGGACTGTGCCGCCGCCCCGAGTAGTCGCCGTGGTAACCTGGCCAGCTATCGGTAGGTGGCTTGATCTGCCAACTCGGATCGTATTCCTGCGCGCCCGCCAGGCCGCTCGCCAACACTGCGAGAAAAGTAAGTTTCAGTAGGTTCATGGATTTTCTTTCTGACTAACGGAGCGTTTGCAGATAGGCCATCAAGTTATGAATATCGTCGTCGGTATATTGACCGAGCAGTTCGGCATGTGCGTCGGCAGGTGAGCTTATGGTGTATTTAACTGCATTGACAGGCCAGGAGTGGTACCAATCCTTTTCATCGCGCATGCCGATGGTGAACTCATCCTGATAGGCCAATTTGCCTTTCAGCTTTTCGCCGTTTGGCAGCGTCACAACGACTCCGGCCACAGTCCCGCGCGGATAAAGCATCCGCTCTTCCAACCGCAAGCCCTCATAGCGGGTGGCAATGCGGTCCAGATCGCCCGCCGGCGAATGGCAGCTGGCGCACTTCCCTGCCCCATTGAAATATTTCTTGCCCGCCTCAACGTTCCCGGTTTGCAGATCGGCCGCTTCCACACCGCGCCGGCCGCCTTTTCGAGACTCCGCCAACTTCTTCTCAGCATGAATGTAAGCTGCCAGGTCTTTCACTTCCTGGTCGCCCAGTTTGAAACGCGGCATCCCTTTTTCCTGCCGGCCGTTGAGCACAACGGGACCAATCTTATCGCCGCCCACATCCTCCGCGACGAGCTTCGAACGGGTGAGGTCGGGTCCTTCTTCGCCTCCGCCCGCATCGCGGCCATGGCAAAAGGCACAGTTTTGAACGAAAAGGGATTCGCCAGGATTCGCTTGAGTTGCTTGCGCGATGCATAGGGTGCTAGCGGCAAACACCAATCCGGCGGCTGCTCGAAGAGCGGAGAAGTGGATCTTCATGGATTGATCACCATTTTAGAACGAGTGACTTCATCACCAGTTGGGAATTCTTCTGATAGCGGAGGAATCGGCGGAACTGGCGCGCGGTTCGTCCAGAGCGACCGCGAGGGAACGGCTGTACCGATCGATATATGTTCGCGTATTTATACGGCAGCGTACTTAGTAAATAAATTGCGGTAATCGCGATCTGGCGAGATGGCTTGGATGTTAGTTATTGCAAATTTCTGAGATGGGAAGTCGGGGTCATGCCGCCAGCCGGTGTACCTAGAAAAATAAGCGAATGTTTGCCTTATTTACTGGAGGGTGTACTATAGTTCGTAATGTCGACAAGTTCAGCACGTCCAGCACCGGCACCGGCAGCCACGTCTAATGATGCTTCGAGCCCGCTTGCGGTCGGAGCTAAAATCTCGATTCGCGGCACGATCATCAGCCGCGGCGACGTTTATTTGAACGGCGAAGTGGAAGGCAAAGTGGAAGCTGTCAACTCCACTGTTACGGTGGGACCCAACGCCAAAGTTATCGCCAATCTGGAAGCCAAGAAAGTTGTCGTAGTGGGTACGGTGGACGGAAATATCAAGGCCACCGAAGTTCTCGAGCTACAGAAGACCGGCGCCATTACCGGCGATCTCACGACAGCGCGCATCGCTATCGAAGACGGTGCGTACTTCAAAGGGAATGTCAATATTGTGCGGCCGTAAGGGGCACACATTCGTTTGTTTCGATTAAAGGGTGCATAGTTCCGCGATTTCTTTTTGACACATTGGACCTGATTCATATAACCAATTAGTCCAAAAGAAATAGACCATTGGTACCAAAACGGCTTTTACGCATTTTTGACATTAAGTTTAGTGCAACCCTTGCCGTTCTTGGAGTATCCTACAGGTGGAAGGAGTTCCACGTATGAACAACACCCAGAATAAACACGATAAGCAATTTACTCATCAAGAAAATCAGCAACAACAGACGCGACAGCAGCAGGAGGCGAAAAAGCAGGGTCAAAGCGACAGCGTGCTCCACAAGGACTTGAAACCTCAAGTTCATGAGCACGAGCTACCTGAGATGCGAATGACCCGTTAATTCGTCACTCTGCTCTTTCTTCTAAATAGAAGCCCCCTCTCCCTGCAATCGGAGAGGGGGCTTTTTACTTTAATCTGTAAACGATGGCGAGACTCTTTGTGTACGGCACACTTCGGCCAGGTTCGAACAATCAACATGCAGACCGATTGGCGAGGATCGCTCGTCACATAGGAACTGCCACTGTGGCTGGACGTTTGTACCGGGTTGCTCAATATCCAGGGCTGACGCCATCGCAATCCGATGAAGACAGCGTTACCGGCGATTTGTTCGAAGAGGTCACAGCTGAACTTCTGCGGGAATTGGACGATTATGAAGGAGACGCGTACCGCCGTGAATTGATGGAAGTGACCATGCCAAATGGGCAACTGTTAAGCGCTTACGTCTATTGCTACGCTATGCCCACGGCCGAATTGGAATGGATTCCATCAGGTGATTGGAGCAAGCGCGGTTCAGGCAATTCATAAGAAGTGATTTGGTAGCGTTTTTGTTTTGAAGTCTACTTGCCGATTAGCGGCTTTAAGGACCGCTAAAGGTTCGTAAGATAAAGCCTCAAGGTCGCCGCGCACGAAGCCGAATAACAAGCGCGACTGAGTCGTGCCGTTGCCGCCGAAACGTGGTAAAAGCTACGATCGAAACAGGGTACAAAAATGGCAGGTCTTGATTGGTCCCAGTGTCCCGACGTTGAAAGCATTCCGGGCAAGGTGAGCGGCGCATGGGTTTTGAAAGGAAGCCGTATGCCGGTGGCGGCGATTTTCGAGAACCTTGAAGCGGGAGCCAACATAGGCTTCCTTGAATTGTCGACTGCTGCTGCGGGAGCCTTCAGAACCACAAATGTTCACTTGATCGGAAGTTCTCCCGCTGACTCAAACCGAAGGCCTAAACGATTGGCGTCAAGGCTTCGGGACGCTGTTGATGGTCTTCAGAATCTGCGACACGATCTGATAGGGATCGCCCTCTGAATTCGGCCGGCGATCTTCCAGATAGCCCTTGTAGCCATTCTTGATGAAGTTCACAGGCATGCGGACCGAAGCGCCGCGATCGGACAGGCCGTAGCTGAATTTATCTATCGCTTGGGTTTCATGGTGACCTGTCAATCGCAAATGGTTATCGGGGCCGTACACCGCAATGTGTTCCTTTACGTTGGCCGCGAAAGCCTTCATGAGGGATTCGAAATATGGCTGGCCGCCGACTTCGCGGATGTATTTCGTTGAGAAGTTACAGTGCATCCCCGAGCCGTTCCAGTCGCCCTTGATCGGCTTGCAATGCAGTTGCATATCTACTTCATATTTCTCACAAAGGCGCATCATCAAATAACGAGCCGTCCAAGTATCGTCGGCTGCTTTGGCAGAGCCTTTAGCGAAAATCTGGAACTCCCACTGGCCCTTGGCAACTTCCGCGTTGATCCCTTCATGATTAATCCCAGCGGCAAGGCAAAGCTCCAAGTGTTCTTCGACGATCGCGCGAGCTATGTTGCCCATATACTTGTAGCCGACGCCGCAGTAGTAAGGACCCTGCGGAGTGCTGGGATGTCCCTCTTTTGGGAAACCGAGAGGATGCCCATCTTTATAGAGAAAGTATTCCTGCTCAAACCCAACCCAAAAATCGGGGTCGTGGATGATCGTGGCGCGCGCGTTCGTGGAGTGAGGCGTGCCATCCGGGTGCATGACTTCGTTTAAGACAACGTACGCGTCCTTGCGGCTCGCGTCGGGGTACAGAGCGACGGGTTTCAAAATGCAGTCGGAACTCTTGCCCTCCGCCTGCATGGTGGAACTGCCGTCGAAACCCCAATTGGGGAGATCGGCGAGAGTGGGTGCTTTCTCAAACGACTTGATTAGAGTCTTGCCGCGCAGTTCAGGAACGGGATGTTTGCCGTCAAGCCAGATGTATTCGAGTTTGTATTTTGTCATGGTAGTTGGGTTCAGTGAGTTTCAATTCCTTTGGCTGGTTTGAGCGTTTGGATCGCTCGGGGCGAATGCAGGAAAGCGTTGGTGCGCGGTTCCTGCGGTTCGATACGCATTGATCTCCTTCAAAGTTTGCTTACTGACAAAACGGCGAGATGGGCCACATTTCCGCTCGTTCGCATTGACTTAATCATTTATTTTGTACGACAGAGCCGTCACAACCAAGTGTCCGGCAATAGATTCTCTTTATAGGGTCAATGCGGTGAAGACAGGGTCAGCGCGCTGGTTATTCCCGGCGTTGAGGAATAACGGAATATATGCTACCATCCTCCGTCAATCAACGCGAGTATTTTGCTAAAATTAGGGCGTCTTTGATCGCATTCGTTTATGCCTTTCGTTTGCTCCCGAGCGCTTTCCTCCATCTGTACCAGTTGGTTTCAGCGCCGTCCACAAAGACAAATTTCAGCAGAACTAGTAGAAAAGGAATTACACTGTGACCAATATTTTTGTAGGTAATCTCAGTTATAGAACAACGCAAGACGAGCTGCAATCCGCTTTCGCACAGTATGGCGGGGTTGAGCGCGTAAATATAGTAACCGACCGTGACACCGGGCAATCCCGCGGTTTCGCTTTTGTCGAAATGCGCGATGCAGGCGAGGCACAAGCAGCCATTACACACCTGAACGGAACTGAATTAAATGGGCGGGTTTTGAACGTAAATGAAGCGCGTCCTAAGCCGGCGGGCGAGGGTGGCGGCGGCTTTGGCGCACGGCGTGAAGGGCGCGGAGGCGGTGGTCGCGGGCGTGGCAACAGCGGCGGCGGCGGCGCCAGCCAGCGCTGGTAAACCGCTAAAACACATGGCCGAGGCCGAACCACCATTTAATCCTTTCGGTTGACGCCATACTCGCGCCCGTAAAGATTGGACCGATTCCGGTCTTGGTCACGATCGCCACTGATCCATCGATTGGCAAATGCGGCGCAGTCGGATCTTGGTACATTTTGCCTAATTCAAACCAGGCTAAACCGTAAACTGCTCCGCCAAACAGCGGATTGAAATCAAAGATGCGGTGCGAATAGCCGCCTTGAAACAGCAGATACTGATTGCCGATCAATTCGTTGATGCCGTATGCGCCCAGCCGAAATGGACCGCCAAGCGTGAAGGATTCCAACCCGAGATTCCTGGCTCCGAATGCGCTTCCGGCGGCGGCCGTCAAAAAAATCGAGCCGTTCTCCGACGAAGGTAGGAAAGCACTCCACTTCGTTTGAGCAGAGGCCTCCCATGCTTGTCCCGGCAATGGCGTCCACCGGAATGCGATGCGCATCGAACCACTGAAGAACGCCAATGTGGGCGAACCCGAGAGCGCCGCCACCTTCTAGGGCCAAGCCAATTTTAGGGGGCTCCGCGGCACTACGACTAACGATCAAAGACAGGACAAACAGTACCTCCGCTACAGTGCGCATTTGTTCAATGTAGCGGACGAACTCTTAATCGGAGCGCAGCACTTGCATGATGTCCACCCTGGCGGCGCGGGCTGCGGGGAGTGCGGAAGCGAGGACAGCCGCCAGCAACAGAACCACAACTGAACCCGCAACAGCGGTAGCGTCGGGCTTACTCAAATCTGAGAAATAGCTGCCCGCCAAGCGGCTGAGTGCAAAACCTCCCAGCGCCCCCGCAACTACGCCGGTGGCCGCCATAATCAGGCCTTCCCGGACGACGCCAGTGAGCAGCAGTCTGGGGGGCGAACCCATGGCGAGTCTCACTCCGAACTCGCGCGCACGGCTTGAAACGGAGAAGGCTAGAACTCCCGCCACTCCAATCACGGCAATAGCCAAAGCGACGGCGGCAAAAACACCGAATACCAATGTATTGAGGCGGTTGGGTGAAAGAACTTCGGCGCGAACATCTTCCAGCGTTGCCGCGTGTTCAACCGGTTGTTCGACGGAGCGGTCACGAATGATGCGAGTCACGGGCGTAACCAGCGAATATGGATTGGCATGAGTGTGGATGAACAGGCGTCCGCCCCAGTTATTTTCTTGTCCAAAAGGATGATAGACGTTCAAAGCAACGCCCGGTATAACATGTTCATCGTCAAGATCGGCGGCCACTCCAATGATGCGGCGCGGCGCGGAACTCATGTCGATAAATTTCATAATGGGATCGCTCCAGGTGAGGTGTCGATTCACCGCGTCCTGGTTCGGGAACATGCGCTGAGCCAAACTTTGGCTAACGATCACAACCAGCTCGCTGCCTTTGCGGTCGTTGTCGTTGAAATCGCGGCCCGCGACAAGAGGCACCCCGAGCGCCGCAAAGAAGCCAGGCGAGACCGAGCGCAACTGGGCACGCGGGTCTTCTTCACCAGGGGCTCGAACATGGCCGTCGAAAGAAAACTGGAAGCCCGGTCCAAATTCGCCGGCATCCCGCCAGGGAACGGTTGTTCCCATAGCGACACCATCGACGCCGGGAAGTGCGCGGATTTGGCGGATCGACTCCTTATAGAAGTTAACGACCTGGTCGGGCGCTTTGCCGTACTCCATCACCGGGACGTTCATGGCAAGCACATGCCGAGTATCGATGCCGGTTTGTGCCGCTTGTAAAGCGAGAAGCGTCTTGACGAGCATGCTGGCGCCAGCGAGCAAAACAAAGGATGCGGCGATCTGCGTGACGGCGAAAATTCGTAAGCGCCGGCTGGTGCCGCCAGTAATGCGGAGACTGCTGGCCGCGAGATTCAAGCCTTGTGAAGCGTCCGAAGATGGGAGGCGGGGTACATAGGCAAGAAGCACCGCGGCCACCAGCGCCAAAGCGGCGCCGATCCAGAGCATGCTGGAATCGACGGTAAGATCCAGCGCGCGTACCGAGAAACGTGCAGCATAGCGCGCGAGAATCTGGACCAGCGGACGAGCGCTCAGCACGCCCAACGCTGCGCCTGACAAACACAGCAATAGACTCTCTGCCAGAAGTGTCTGGCGCAGGGCCGAGTTGCTGGCGCCCAGTGCGGCGCGCACAACTAATTCACCTTCCCGGCGAACGGTACGCGCCAGAATCAAATTGGCGACGTTTGAACACGCGATGATAAAGACCAGCACGGATGCCGCCATCAAAACAAGCAAGACTGTGCGCGCCCCGGATGTGATCTGATCGCGCAAGCGCAGCACATCAATACTCGGGTCACCCTTTTTCGAGTAAGCTTCCGGATGCTGTTTCAGCATGGAGGCGTAAGCAGTTCGAAGATCGGCGCGCGCCGTTTCGAGCGAGACGCCGGGGGCCAGCCGTCCGAAGAGTTCGGTCATTCGATGAACTCGCCCAGTGACCATGGTGGCGGATAAATGATGCGGGCTGGTAACGACATTGGCGATGAGTTCCGTCTCGGCGGGGTAAGGAACAGAGGGCTCCAGCACGCCGACAATCGTCGCCTGACGTGTGCCGAGCCGAATGGATTTGTTCAAAACCGACGGATCACTCTTTAATACGGTATTCCAGAAACGATAGGTGAGCACGGCAGCGCCGGCGGCGGAAGGGCCATCGTCACGCGTGTCGAGCAGCCGGCCCAGCACCGGGCGTAGTCCCATGACTTCGAAATATGTGCCGCCCACGACACCGGCACGAATCTCACGCGGCTCACCCAACCCCACAAGTGTGAATCCAATGGTCGAGAAGTCGCCGAATTTGTTGATTGTTTTGACGCGCTCGCGCAGGTCTTGGATTTCGGGCACGGAAAACCCTGCGTCTTCTACTCCGATACCATTAGCACTTTGCCGGATATAGACGAGCCGCTCTTCATCACGATTCACGAGTGGGCGCAAAAGTACGCCGCGAACGAGAGTAAAAATCGCCGCATTCGCTCCAATGCCGAGCGCCAGAGTCAGCACGACGGTAATCGATAGACCTTTGGTACGGGTGAGAGATCGGATCGCGAATCTTATGTCGTTCCAAAAGTCTTGCAGGAAGTTTGCGGCCAACATATGTACATCCTAATCCACTTTTACGGGGCAGGCTCGTAGCATAGGAGGACCTTGCCGTTTTTAAATGCACGCGTCCTGGTGAGTTTCAGGTTTAGCTTCAGTTGAATGCCTTCGAACATTGTCCTTCCGTTGCCCAAAACAACTGGATCGATTACCATTTGATACTCATCGATCACGTTTTGCAAGGCTAACTGCGCCACGAGTTTGCCGCTACCTAGAATCGCCATGCCGGGTCCCTGTTCGTTCTTCATTTTTCGAATAGCGGAGACCGCGTCGCCCTTTACAAGTTGAGTATTGCTCCAAGCCGCTTGGTCCAGGGTGCTAGAGAAAACGACTTTCGGCATGCTGTTCATGCGGGCGGCAACGACTGGATTATGCTGGTCGGCGAGCGCTGTCGGCCAATAGCTTGCCATTAGTTCATAGGTAATCCGGCCGAACAGCAGTTGGCCATCGCCGCTGGCATTCTCCGCGACGAAAGCCGCATACTCCGGGTCGTCGTTGCCGGCATGAGCCCAACTGAAATCGCCGTTCGGGCCAACGAAGTAGCCGTCTAGCGTCACGTGATTGAAGACAATTAGTTTGCGCATGATTTGATCCTCTGAAAATGTTCGCTCAACTCTGATACCTTATCAATCAAAGCCCCAGACCGAGATTCCAACCGTGCGCTTATTCTCATCGATCGCCCTTTTCGCCCTATGCACTGCCGCCGCCCCAGCTCAACAACCTGCCACGCCCGCGGACGAATTCTTCGAAACTCGCATCCGCCCCCTCTTGGTCAACAAATGCTATGCCTGCCACACCGACGAACACATGGGCGGGCTCCAACTAGACACCGCCGAACACGCCCGCAAAGGCGGCAAATCCGGCGCCGTCATCGTCCCCGGAGATCCTGCCGCCAGCCTTATGGTCAAAGCTCTCCACTACGACGACGCTCGACTCAAAATGCCGCCCACCGGCCGTCTCAAAGATTCCGAGATTGCCGATGTCGAAAGGTGGATCAAGAACGGCGCCGTCTGGCCGCAAAGCAACGCCGCCGGGGCGCCTCCGGCTCATTCCGCTCCTTACACCATCACTGCCGAGCAGCGCGCCTTCTGGTCGTTCCGTCCCGTTAGCAATCCTGCGCCGCCCGCCGTGCACGACCGCAGATGGGCTCACACCGAGATTGACCGTTTCATCCTCGCCAAACTCGAGTCGCAGAGCCTCAAACCCGTTGCACCCGCATCCAAACGCGCTCTGCTGCGCCGCGCTACTTACGATCTCACTGGCCTTCCTCCGACGCCGGCCGAGGTCGCTGCTTTCGAAAACGATCATTCTCCGACCGCGTTCGCCAGCGTGATAGACCGCCTGCTGGAATCGCCGCGTTATGGCGAAAAGTGGGGCCGCTTCTGGCTCGATATCGCGCGTTACTCCGACGATCGGCTGGACTCGGAACGCGACAACCCTTACGAAAACTCTTTCCGTTATCGCGATTGGGTCATTCAAGCCGTCCAGCAAGACATGCCGTACAACCTGTTCGTCAAAGCGCAAATCGCCGGCGATCTCCTCCCGCAGCACGAACTCTATGAAGCAGGACTTGGCTTCTATTCACTCAGTCCCGAGTTTCAAGATGACCGCGTGGATGCTACAACCCGCGGTTTCATGGCCCTTACGGTGGCCTGCGCCACCTGCCACAATCACAAGTACGATCCCATCCCCACCGAGAACTTCTACTCCTTACTCGGCATTTTCAACAACACCGAACTGCACCAAATCCCGCTCGCTGCTAAAGAAGAAGTTGACCGCTACGAAGCCCAGAAGAAACGCCTCGATGCACAAGAAACCGAGATCAAAGATTTCATTGGACGCCAAGCCAACGAATTAGCCGAAATCCTCGCGCAGAACACTGCCGATTACCTACTGGCCGCCAGTAAGTCGGAACCACCTAATCTCGACAAAGAAACTCTTACTCGCGTTACTAAGTATCTAGCTGCTCCTAATCACAAACATCCTTATCTTGAAGGCTGGAACAAAGATCACTCTTCTGAGGCCGCGCACGCTTTCCAAACTCTTCTGCTCGACGTCAACAAAGAAAAGAAGCACATCGACGACGAAAATCACATCCGTCTCGGTCTCAACCCCAGTCGCGAGAATCTCTCGGACGCCAATCTAGTTTCCATGGCTCGCGACAAATACGTTCTCTGGGAGGACTTCTTTGGCGACAAAGGCGTCTTTCATTACGGCGACGGCGACATCGACCGTTTTCTCAGCGGGGTTTGGAAAGCGCATCTCGATTCTCTTCACACCCAGCAAGCCTCACTCAAGAAGCAAATGCCGCCCCACTATCCTTACTTACAAACCATCGCCGATAAGCCCAAGCTTGATGAACAGCACGTCTGGCTGCGCGGCAGTAAAGACAGTCCCGGCGAACCCGCCCCTCCGCATTTCCTTTCGATCCTCAGCCAAGGTCCACCCGTGCGCTTTACTCACGGCAGCGGGCGCCTCGATCTCGCCGAAGCCATCGTCGATCCACAGAATCCACTCACCGCCCGCGTCATCGTCAACCGCATCTGGCAGCAGCACTTCGGCCAGGGCATTGTCCGCACGCCTAGTAACTTCGGCAAGCAAGGCGACACGCCCTCGCATTCCGAGTTACTCGATTACCTGGCCACTCGTTTTATGGCCGAAGGTTGGTCGCTCAAGAAACTCCACAGGGAAATGATGCTCACCTCCACGTATGCCCTGAGCACCGAAAACGACGAGACTAACGACGCCGCCGATCCCGAAAACCGTCTTCTGTGGCGCGCCAATCTTCGCCGTCTCGATATCGAATCCATTCGCGATTCGCTGCTTTTTGTCGCCGGCGATCTCGAACTGAAAGCGGGAGGTCCTGCCACCGCTTTCGGTCCTGAAAATCACCGCCGCACTGTTTATGGATTCGTTAGCCGCCGGCGTCTCGACCCCGTTCTCGCCCTCTTCGATTTCCCCAATCCAATTGCCACGAGCGAGCAACGCCTGCCCACGCTAGTTCCGCTGCAAAAACTGTTCTTCATGAACAGTGATTTCGTGATGGAGCAATCCAAGGCGCTCTCCAAGAAATTAATCGAATCCACTGGCGATGAGAATGCACGAATCAGCACCGCCTATCGTCTAATTTTCCAGCGCGAGCCTACCGCCGCCGAGCGTAAACTCGCGCTGGATTTCTTACATGACTCACACGATGCTTGGCCGCAGTACACGCAAGTGCTGCTGAGTTCTAATGAATTTAGCTACTTAAACTGAGGATTCTTATGACCAGACGCGACATGCTATGCACCATGGGAGCCGGCTTCGGCATGGCCGGGCTTGCCGGCACGTTGTCCGCCGCTAACGAAACGAATCCGCTTGCCCCCAAGAGTTCGCACTTTCCGGCCAAAGCCAAGCACGTCATCTTTCTTTTCTTGAATGGCGGCCCTTCGCAGGTCGATACCTTCGATCCCAAACCGCTGCTCCAAAAATACAGCGGCCAGCCCATGCCCACCGGCAATCTCAAAACTGAACGCAAAACGGGAAGCTTGCTTGGGTCGCCATTTCAATTCCATCGCTGCGGCAAGAGCGGCATCGAAGTCAGCGAAATTTTCCCCAAGCTTGGCGAGTGCATTGACGATTGCTGCGTGATCCGCTCCATGTATACCGACATTCCCAATCACGAACCCTCGCTGTTCATGATGAATTGCGGCACGCGCGTTCCTGGACGCCCGTCCATGGGCTCGTGGCTCACGTACGGTCTCGGCTCCGAAAATCAAAACCTACCGGGCTTCATCGTTCTCTGCCCTGGCTACCCCATCGTTGGACCGCAACTATGGACCTCCGCTTTCCTACCAGCCATCTATCAAGGCACCTACATTCCGAACAGCGAAAAGACTCCCGATAAGCTGATCCATTACATCCGCAACACAGAAATCAACACCACCGATCAACGCCGTCAACTCGACCTTCTCGCCAAACTCAACAAACTCGCCATTGAGCGCGACGGTAACGACCCCATTCTCGACGCCAACATTCAAACCTCCGAGATCGCTTTCCGCATGCAAGCTGAAGCGCCCGAAGTTTTCGACATCACCAAAGAACCCGAGGCCGTCCGCGCCCGCTATGGCGATAACGATTTCGGCCGCGGCTGCTTGATGGCCCGCCGCCTGATTGAACGCGGCGTCCGCATGGTACAGGTCTATTACGGCAACGGGCAGCCTTGGGACAATCACGACGATATCCTCATCCATCGCGAACTCGCTAATAAAGCCGACGCACCCATTGCGGCCCTCTTACAAGACCTGAAAGCCAGCGGCCTCCTGAACGAAACGCTTGTCGTCATCGGCGGTGAATTTGGCCGCACGCCCGTCGTCGAAGTCAGCGGCCTTGTCAAATATCAAAACGGCCGCGACCACAACAGTTGGGGCTTCTCCACGGTCCTCGCCGGCGGGGGCGTTAAGGGTGGAACCACGTACGGCGCGACTGATGACTTCGGCTTCAAAGCCGTCGATAAGCCCGTCCATATTCACGACCTCCACGCCACCGCTCTGCACCTGCTCGGTATGGACCACACTAAGTTGACTTACCGCTATAGCGGCCGAGATTTTCGCTTAACCGATGTTGCCGGGAACGTAGTTCATGACATTATCGTCTAAGACGTATTTAGACTCGGAGACTGTCTGTGAACTGGCTTACGCTTTTCGCACTGCTGGGATTATCGTTCGGCAACGCCCATTCCGTCCGCTGTACAGGACGAACCGCGGCGCTGCATTCATCCATTGTCCAGGTCCCTCGACAATTTGGTCAGGGCGGCCAATTAACTCTCCTCCAAATAATTGAAAACGGGATTCGCGTTAAGCCCGGCGATCTCCTTGCCGAGTTCGATTCCACCGACCAGTTAAAACTCGCCCGGGAAGCCGCCGCCAAATACGACGATCTCTACCACCAAGTCGATCAAAAACGCGCGGAGCAACGGAACAACGCCGAAAAACGCAACTCCGATCTGATACAAGCCCAAGCCGACCTCAAGAAAGCCGAGATCGATATCCAAAAAGGTCCGGTTTTAAGCGATCTCGAACAGCAGAAAAACACCATCAAGCTCGAAGATGCCCGTGCTCACATCGCCAGCCTTGAACGCTCCAATCGCTTTCACGAACAAGCCGAGGCCGCCGAACTGCGCATCCTTGAGTTACAGCGAGACCGTCAGAAACTCACCGTTGAACGGCAAAAAGAAAACGTCGCCCTCCTTACACTCCGCTCCAACATTTCCGGCATGGTTGCGCTTATCAGTGTTTGGCGCGGCAGTTCGATGGGCCACGCACAAGAAGGGGACCGGCTTTATTCAGGTGAAGACATGCTGCAGGTCTTCGATCCTACTTCTATGGTCGTGCTCGTCTCCGTTGGTGAACCGGACGGGGCCATCTTGAAGCCCGGCGCGAAAGCCACCATCCATCTGGATGCATTCCCTGATCTTACTTTCACCGCCCATTTCGATTCCGCCAGCCCTGTCGCCACCTCAGGTTTTGCCAGTTCGGTCAAATCGTTCACCGCGCGCTTTATCGTGGATCAAACCGATCCTCGCTTACTGCCCGATCTGTCCGCCGCTGCCGATATTGAGGTAACGCCATAGTGTCCAAAATCCGGTTTGGCGTTATTATTCTCCTTATCGCTGGCTCGGCGTTCGCCTGGCGGCAATATTCCAAGCGTCATGGCGAAGTGGTCGACGTCCCCACTGCGCCTGTGCGCCAAGGTGAGTTCGCCGTTATGATCCACTGCCGCGGCGCGCTCACCGCACGCCGTTCTGAGCAACTGGATGCTCCGGTCGGTGTGCAGGATTTGCAGATCGTCTGGCTCGCTCCCTCAGGCAGCGAAATAAAAGAAGGTCAACCGGTGATTCGATTTGATCAAAGCAAAGTGCAGCAAGATGTGATGGAAAAACGTGTCGCCCTTCGTCAGGCGCAAGCCACTCTCGATCAAGGCGAGGCCCAAGCGCACATGCGGGTCGAACAAGACAAAGTGGATACCTCCTCGGCTCGCTACCTGATGGAAAAAGCCAAGCTCGAAGCTTCTAAACAAGCCATTGTGAGCGTTTCCGAAGGAAAGAAAAGCAGCATTGATTTGAGCTTGGCGGAGGAGAAACTTGCCCTCTCCAATTCGGCCTCCGATCTTCACGTCCAATCCGACGCCGCAAAAAACGCCTCCTTCCGCCGTTTGCGCGACGAAGCGCAGAAGGAACTCGCCCGCGCTGAGCAGCGTCTAACCCTGATGGAGTTGAAGTCGCCTTTGAACGGCGTAGTTACATATTTGAATAACCGCACCCAAGGCTGGATGAATGCCCAGCCGTATAAAGCTGGGGATCACGTTGCGTCAGGCGCGACCATTGCCGAAATCCCCGATCTTTCCACTCTTGAAATGGAAGCCAAAGTGGAAGAAACGGACCGCGGCCGCATCGCCGAAAATGACGCAGTTGTAGTCCACGTAGACGCCTTTCCCGAAAAAGCATTCAACGCAACCCTGGTAAGAATTTCGCCGCTGACTGAAGTAAGCGATAACGAATGGCCGCCCGTCTCGACCTTTCGCGCCTTCGCTGAAATCAAACCGCCCGACTCGCGCTTGCGCCCTAACATGAACGCTGCGGCCGATATTATCCAAACGAAATTGCCAAATGCGATTAGTATCCCGGCGAAAGCAATTTTTACCTCGCAAGGTCAACCGGTCGTTTATGTTAAATCCGACGCTGGGTTGGTGAAAACCAAGGTCACCATACGCGCGCGCAACACTGACGAAGTAGCAGTAGAAGGCGTTAAATCCGGCAGTCAAGTGGCACTCGTCGACCCGGAGTTGGCGAAGAAATGAAAAACCTGCGCGGGATTATTTGGCTTGTTGGACTGGCCTTGCTGGTTTCCCTAGCTGTCTGGGCGGCCCGCTCGCTCACCGAAAAGAAACCGATAGTGATCCCCACAGCTAAAGTTCGGAAGGGTGATCTAAGTCTCGCGTTGACTGCGAAGGCAGAGATTCGCGGCGGCACTCCAGAAAGTCTGACCGCTCCGATGATCGGCGGCGAACAACATATCACGTCGATGCTGAAATCGGGCGACCGAGTCAAACCGGGCGACGTCGTTGTCCAACTCAACACCAGCGAACAAGAATTCAAGCTCAAAGAAGCTGAATCCGATCTGGCCGAAGCCGAGCAACATCTGCTACAAGCGAAAGCACAAAGCTCCGCCGATACCGAAGAAGATGCGTACGCGCTATCAAAGGCCAAGTCCGATCTCAAACTAGCTGAACTCGACGTCCGCCGCAATCCACTTTTAGCGTCCATTGTTGCGAAACAAAACGATCTCGCACGCGAAGCCGCACGCGATAAATTGTCGCAGCTCGAACACAACATTGGCCTTCGTCAAGCCACCAACACGGCCGCCGTTGCGATTCAGGAAGCAGCCCGAACGAAGGCATTAGAAGCCATCAAAATGGCGCGCCAGAATATCGAATCCATGACCCTCAAAGCTCACCATGCCGGTTACGTATCTATTAAGGCGACCGACCCGAACATGATCAGCCCCGGCATGGTTCTTCCGCCATTTCAGGTGGGCGATACGGTTCGACCTGGCATGGCCATAGCCGAAATCCCCGATCTCGATAAGTGGGAAATCGCCGCGCGTATGGACGAAGTGGATCGCGGCCATGTAGCGCTTAATGACAAGGCCGAAATATCGGTAATCGCTTTGCCCGGCCGCAAATTTCACGGACACGTAAGCAATCTGGGCGGCATGGCCGGTATGTTTTGGGAACGCCATTTTGAATGCCAGATCGCGCTTGACGATCCGGTGCCCGAACTTCGCCCCGGCATGAGCGCCATCGTTGTGATGACAACCGACGAGCTTAAGAATGTTTTGTGGATTCCCGCACAGGCACTCTTTGCAGCCGATGGCCGCACGTTCGTTTATGTAAGATCTGGAAAAACTTTCGTCGCAAAGGATGTTAAGCTCACGCGTCGCAATGAAACTCGTGCCGTCATTGTAGGAGTCAACGAAGGGCAAGAATTAGCACTCGCCAACCCGCTCGAAACCGATAAGAAGAAGGAGCCTGCCGCGAACCCCTTGCAGTCGATACAGAAATGAGTCAGACCCTTGCTCTCGCCCGTTATGGGTCCGATCTCCTGCAAGCGGGGCAAAACCTTCTCGCGCAAAAAACTCGCAGCATCCTGACAGCTTTGGGAATTATTTTCGGAGTTGGCGCCGTCATTGGGATGCTCGCCATTGGCGCTGGCGCGCGCGCCGAGTCTCTGCGCTTCATCGAACAACTCGGCGTGCGCAATCTGCTGATCGCTTCACGGGCTGCCACCAGCGATCAGGAATTGCAACAACGCCGCCGCACTTCCCCCGGCCTTACCGAACGCGATGTACGCATCCTCGAAGCCAATGTCGAATCGCTCGAGACTCTGTCGCCGCGCAAAGGACTTCATCCGAATGCCGTCCTTCCAAAGCCCGCGAAAGAAATGCCAGAACTCTTCGGCGTCCGTCCTTCGTATTCTCTGATTCACAATTGGCAACTGGCCGAAGGTCGCGTATTCGGCGCCGCCGACAACGAAGCTGGCGCTGCCGTCTGCGTCTTGGGAGAGGGCGCTAAGGTGTCACTTTTCGGCTACGATTCAGCGTTGGGCAAGTATGTCAAAGTCAACGACACTTGGCTCCAAGTGATCGGTGTTTTAAAGGAACAGATCTCATCCGGCTCGAGTCTGACACAAGATCCAAACCAAGTTATCTACACACCGCTACGGACCATGCAATATCGTTTTTTCGACGTCAGCGGCTATTTGAAAGATGAGTTGGATGGCGTTGACGTGCGCTTGAAGCAAGGCGCCGACAGCGTGGAAGCATCTAAGATTGTGGTGGCGATTCTCAATTCCACCCATCGCAACACAGCTGATTTCGCCGTCACCATTCCTGCTGAACTGCTAGCGGAACAGCAGCGCTCGCAGGCCATCTTCACCTACGTGATGGTCGCGATCGCAGCGATTTCTTTGCTTGTGGGCGGAATTGGAATTATGAACATCGTACTTGCCACAGTGCTCGAACGCACACGCGAGATCGGCATTCGGCGAGCCACTGGTGCACGGCGCGCCGATATCGTCCGCCAATTTCTTTTTGAATCGATTTTGATTTCCGTCAGCGGCGGGATTCTCGGCATTGGCTTCGGCTATTTTCTTGCATGGCTGATCGCTGCATCCGCCGGCTGGAGCACTATCGTTACGCCCACTTCTATCGTTATAGCCTTTGGCGTTTCCGCCGCCGTCGGATTAATATTCGGCATTTATCCGGCGCGAAAGGCGTCGCGCATTGATCCAATCGAAGCTCTCCGCTATGAATAAATCGCTTGCGGTGTTCCTCGTTGCAGTAACCGTCTGGCCGGTTTTGCCGGCGGATTTCCTGAGCAGCTACTTGAGTCGGAAGACCGAACGCGAGCAGGTCAGAGTACGCGACGTGGAAGGCCTCGAACAGCACATTGCCGACGGCAAACTGCGTCTGCACTTGCGTGACTTTCTTGAACTCGTTCTCAAAAACTCCGCCGAAATTCAGGTCAATCGAATGGATGTCTATACAGCGGCTGACGCGGTCACAGCAGCGAAAGCGCCGTTCGATCCAGTGCTAGCTCCTGCCTTCAGCGCTCAACGAACGTTGATCCCACTGTCGTCCTTTTACGTCACACAAGGAGCGTTTAGCAACCTGAACCAACAAAGCACCTTGTCATATAGTCAACTGCTTCCGAGCGGTCAGCTCGTCGGATCTTCTTTTCAGTTGCTACGCACATCCGGTGACGGCTATGCGACACCCGCGTTGTTTGGCACTCTCTCGTTTTCCGTCACACAGCCGTTGCTCCGCAACCGAACCGGTATAGAGGCGCGCGCTCCACTCATGATTGCGCGCTCTCAGTTGAACATCACTTCCGAGTTGAGTGAATCTTTGATCGGCACAGCGGTGGCAGATGCCGCACAACAGTATTGGGATGCCATATTGTCGCGAGACGGCATTCGCGTCCAAGAGCAAGCTGTCGCTCTTGCGCAGAAAGCAAACGAGCGCGACAAAAAGGCACTGGAACTGGGAGCGATCTCGAGGCTCGACATCTATCAATCGCAAGCGCAAGTGGCCGACAGCACTCGCAATCTAATCCAAGCTCAACACCAGTACACGGCCGCCATCGATGGCCTGCGCCGCTTGATCGGCGCCGACATCACGCCCACTCTCCGCGCCACTGAGATCGTCCTCGAAGATAGCGCCGCCGAGATTCCTCAAAATGAGATTTTGCCATTTGAACAAGCTCTCACCAAAGCAATGCAGTCGCGTCCCGAATTAGAGGCAGCGGAACAGCGTGTTTCCATCGATGAGCTAAACGCGCGCGTAGCACGCCAAAGCTTTCAGCCCAGGCTCGATCTTCAGGCCAGCGGCGGTTCGAGCGGTCCCGCCGCTAACTTTGGATCGGCGGGTATCGTCTACCCGGGACTCTCAGACACGTTGAGACAGGTTTTGGGATTCAACTATCCTAGCTACGGCTTGAGCCTCCAGATGAACATCCCGTTTCGCAACAGCACAGCGCAGGCGAACCTGGCGGACGCACTGGTGAGCAGGACGCGAGACACTTACCAGAAACGCCTAACGCAGGAGCAAATCATTTTGGACGTTCGTCAGGCCATCAACGCGATTGACTTAGCCAAAGCCACGATCAACGCCGCTATCACCGCGCGCGACCTGGCGCGCAAGAACGTGGACGCCGAACAACAAAAATTTGAGTTAGGAACGATTCTGGTGTTTGAACTTTTGGATTCGCAAACGAAACTGTCCGCATCGGAGTCAGCGTTGCTTGCCGCGTACGTTAACTATCAGGAAGCCTACATCCGCTATCAACGCGCCACCTGGACTCTCTTAGAGGGTCTGGGGATGGTTATCGCAAAACCCCAAGTTCATTAGCGCTTCACCAAGGGTTTGAGAATTTCGTCCAACATCGGCTCTGCGTCCGACTGCTTCACTAAGTGCGGATATTTCTCACCGCCATGATAATCGATCTTGACGACCTTGAAGTAGTTCGCGTTTTCAACGATCAATTCAATCGGCTCTGGCGAACTCTTGGCATCGCGAATTGCATTGTGCAATAACTCCTCGCTGGCCTTCCGGCCGTTGATAGCCACGAGTCTCATGCCAGGTCCGAGTCCGGCTACGAACGCGGGCGAACCCACCAACACGTCCTTGATCGCTTCATCGCCAGTCACAAAGCCGAGGGAATACCAGGCATTCACGCCATGGTCACGCGTTTCAACAGCGTGCGCGTAGTCATTCACCTGGTCAGTGTAGTTAAGGTTGTAACCGCCATTTTTAATTCCATCGAGCGGCGCATGCGGCGATTTCGAATTCAGCCGTTTGTCAAGAAAGTCTTGCCAGTCATACGGCACGATCGCGTTCAAGTTAGTGGCAATGTCGGTGAATTCGTAAGGCACAACTTCAGGCTGCGTGTTGCCGCCGAGGCCGAGAAAACGCGCCGCGAAGTCATTCAGGCTATGTTTCCCAGCGGACATTTTGCGAAGCATGGTGTCGACTTCGAGCCAGATGAGTTCTCCTTCGCCGTAGTAATCCACTGAGCGCCGCCAGTTGTCCCATTCAGTGGGGGTGCTGTACAGAGTCTGCGCGGCGGTGGCGGTATCCTGCAGGTTCCGCCATGTGCGACCGGGACGGTGGTCCAGTTCAGCCGCGCTCAACGCAAGCGCATCGCGATATTGTTCCGCAGTCCAGATGCCGCTGCGCGCAGTGAGCACGTCGCCGAAATATTCGGTAAGACCTTCATAGACCCAGAGCAACTCACCTTTCATCGGCTGGTGAAAATTGGCGGTGGCGAGACCGGCAGGACGCCGATACTTGCCGTTCCATGAGTGGGTAAATTCATGAGGCAGGAGTCCGCCATTCACCAGCTTCAAATCTTCATCCAGAAAGTTACGCGCGTCTACCCGATCGTCACTCGACTGATGATGCTCCAAACCGAAATGCGCCACGCTATCGCTCAAGGTGAAAAGGAAATTGTAATGTTCGTAGTGGCGTGACTTATAGAGAGCTCCCGCCTCTTTGACTAAGTTGCTGAACTGGGAAATCTCCTCGGTGGATGGATTGAGGTCTTCGGGTCCATCGCCGGCCATATCCAAGAAGTGTTTGGGCGTAACATCAGGGGCCAGCGGAATCTCCTTAAAGAAGCGTCCTGCGAGTACCGGCGAATCGACCAGCGTTTCCAAAGAGACTTCTCCAAACTGGGTCGTTGTCCCGTCACCGCCGGTTTTGGAGAGAGCCGTGCCGAGCTTCCAACCTGCTGGAAGTTTTATCGAAGGAGTAAACTTGATTTCGCCTGACGGAACTCCGGCAGGATAAAGCACAACTTCGTTCCAAGACACCACGGCGAGGTTAGGACTGGTGGACGCTCCGGCCGAGAAACCCGATGGCGCAGCGGTGGCCAGAAAATCCACATCAGCTTCGAGCATCGTCACACCGGGAGGAACCGTAACGCGAAACGCGAACATGTTGACGTCATCGCGCACCCATGGGAGTGTTTCCCCGTTTGCCTTAATCACGATTCCCGCGAAATTATCAATCGGTCCGGTAGGCGAATGCTCGCCGGGGATCCACTCCGGATACGCGAGCGTTAACGGGCCGGGTTGAACAGGTATCGAAAGGTGCGCATGTAGAATTTTGCGCGGCGCGTCGGTGAGATCCAGATCCACCTTGATGGATTTGCCAGTCTGCGAAAGCGCCACAGAGAGCGAGAGAGAAAAAAGAAATAGAGTCCGTTTAACTGAAATCAAATTGTCCTCAAAAATGAAAATGGCTGGCGCCAACGTGGGCGACGCAGCCACTTTCGACCGACAATTACAGAGTACAGCGGCTTATTTCACGCCAACAAGTTCGCGCTCCTCAACCTTGATGCCAAGTCCTCTGGCAACGCCACGTCCATAAGCAGCGTCGGCCTTGAAGAAATGGCTGATCTGCAGGCGTTGAATACGTTCAGGCACACCCTTCATGTGGCCGACAATGTTCTGAATGAGCCGAGCCTGGTGTTCTTTACCGATAAGACGGAAAAGATCGCCGGCTTGCGTGTAATCGTCGTTGCCATCGCGGTGGTTGTAACGGCCCACTTCGCCGGAAACTGAATAGCGCCGCTCAATGTATTTGTGATCTTCCACTGGGCCGCTAAAACTATTGGGTTCGTAGTTCGGGGTGCTGCCGCCGTTGGCATCGAATCGCATAAACCCGTCACGGTTGTAATTGTGAACCGGGCACTTGGGTGCATTCACGGGCAACGATTCAAAATTTACGCCCAACCGATAGCGGTGCGCGTCCGGATAGCTGATTAAACGGGCTTGCAGCATTTTGTCAGGCGAGTAGCCCATACCCGGAACAATGTTCACCGGCGAAAAGGCCGCTTGCTCAATGTCTGCGAAGTAGTTCTGCGGATTGCGGTTCAGTTCCATCACGCCGACTTCAATGAGTGGATAATCTTTGTGCGGCCAAACCTTCGTCAAATCGAACGGGTTGATGCGATAACTCGCGGCTTGCGCTTCCGGCATAGCTTGAAGGCAGACGCGCCACTTAGGGTTATCCTTTTGCTCAATTGCTTCAAAGAGATCCTTTGTGGCGTAATCCGGGGACGTTCCGGCAAGTTCTTCCGCCTTCTGGGCAGTCAGATTCTTGATGCCCTGCAGCGATTTGAAATGCCACTTCACATAGCATCGCTCGTGCTTCGCATTGATGAGGCTGAACGTGTGGCTGGAATAGCCATTCATGAAGCGAAAGCCATCGGGCGTACCGCGGTCGGAGAACAGAATGGTGTTCTGGTGCATTGACTCGGGGGAGAGGGACCAGAAATCCCACATCACGGTTGGTTCGCGCAGGTTGGTCTGTGGCACACGCTTTTGCGAGTGAATGAAATCGCCAAACTTGAGCGGATCGCGAATAAAGAAGACGGGCGTGTTGTTCCCCGTCATGTCCCAGTTGCCTTCTTCCGTATAAAACTTTACCGAAAAACCACGCGGGTCGCGCGCCGTATCGGCAGAGCCCTTTTCGCCGGCTACGGTGGAAAAACGGACTAACACTTCGGTGTGCTTGCCGATCTTGTCGAACACTTTTGCGTATGTGTATTTCGAGATGTCTTGCGTAACGGTGAACGTACCGAACGCGCCGGCGCCTTTAGCGTGAACAACCCGCTCGGGAATACGTTCGCGGTTAAAAGCCGCCATCTTCTCAAAGAGAAGAAAGTCTTCGGCCAAAACTGGGCCGCGCGGCCCAACTGTTATTGAATTCTGATTATCGCCAACGGGACGACCGGAATTGGTCGTAATTACCGGGCACTGCCAGTTTCCATTTGTTGAGTCGTCAGCCATAGTTGGCGATTCCTTTCGGGGCTCCACTTGGAATGGTACAGCGTTTTGCTTCGCCGAAATAAGATCCCGTCGAATACCATTGATTCATGGCTCAACTCGCTCAAATTAATATTGGCCGAATCGTGGCTCCGGTGGACGATCCTCGCATAGCCGACTTTATCGCACAACTGGATGAGGTGAACACGCTGGCCGAGCAGAGTCAAGGATTTGTTTGGCGTCTGCAATCCGACTCCGGTAATGCGACAGATATCGTCTATAGCGACGATCCTTTCATGCTTGTGAACATGTCCGTATGGGAGTCGGTAGAGAGCTTGCGGGAGTTCACGTACGGCTTGCGCCATCTGGCGGCGCTGCGTGTGCGCGCGAAATGGTTCGAGAAATTGGCGCTGCCTCACTATTGTTTGTGGTGGGTGCCTGATGGCCATCGACCGAGCGTAACTGAGGGCCGCGAGCGGCTGGAGCACTATCAGAAACACGGCGCTACTCCGCACTCGTTTTGGTTCTCGCAATGCTTCCCTTCCCCTGAAGAAGAAGGCGTCGCCGTTTAACAGTGTGGTCCATCTTCATTCCGGTAAACCCGTCTGAAATGGATTCGCTTAGCGCCGAGTTATGGGAGATGGGCACGGCGGGCATAGTGGAAGAGCTCAAGGGACTGCGGGCCTTTTTTGCGGATTCGGTGACGCCCGCTGCCATTTGCGCGAAACTAGAACTGCCGGAAGCCCGCGTCGAGGGTGAAGGGCCTTTTGATATGAGCCGAGGCTTGCCGATTGATGGCGATCCGGTCTTGATTGGTCAGCGCTTCTATGTCGCTCCGTCATGGGTCACCGCCCCGGTACCTCCAGCCGGGCGGCTCCGCCTGACAATCGACGCCACCAGCGCCTTTGGAAGCGGGCGGCACGAAACAACCCAAATGTGCGTGGAGGTGCTCGAGAAATATTTGAGGGCGGGCGACTGGGTGGCAGATATCGGTTGCGGGTCTGGCATTTTGTCGGCAGCGGCTGGGCTGCTAGGTGCGGGGGCCGTTTTCAGTTGCGACATACATGAAGAGTCAGTCAGATGTTCGAGAGCACTTATTCAGACTCCAATGTTTGTCGGATCGGCGGATGGCCTTCGAAGCAACCTTGCTGACTTAGTGCTGGCGAACATCAGCGCCAGAATTCTGGACGTAATTGCAAACGATCTGAAGCGGGTCGCCAAGCCCGAGGGATTGATCGTGATGGCAGGTTTTATCGAGGAGAATCCTCCCAAGAACTTCCGCCCATGGGAGGTACTGAAAAAAGGAGATTGGCCGTGTTGGATCTGCCGTCGGTCGGACGTTCTCACCTTGCAAAATTCAAGTGAGCCGGTGGTACACGATCAGCAGTGGTGGCTGTAAGCTAGCGGTGGGAATTAGTTACAAGTACGAGGACGACGAGCAAAAGAGCCGCCGTCGCCGCCAAACCTGTTTTGAGGTGGTTCCAAGCGTCCTCTGTCATAGCGATCCTCAACCGGCGAGAGCGAGCGCCGGGCTGGGACGAGTCGAAAAAAGACACGCTTAAGTTGGGCTCAGGCTGCTCAATCAAGATCTCGGGCGTAAGCGCGTTTTCGTCGATCGACGGTTGCTGTGGAGAACGAAGAAGTTCGCTGTAATGCTTTAGAGCGGCACAATGGAGCAATTCGGAGGGCAGGCTGGGATAGCGAGGCTCGATTTCGCGCAGCGATTGCCATTCTTCCAAAGCCTCCACATATTGCGCCCTTTGCTCAAACGATTGGGCGCGCTGCACAGTTGCGTCAGCGAGGCGAGTCACCCATTGGCGGCTCTTTGCTTTTTCTTCCAGGGCGCGGAACAAAACATTTGTGGGGCGATTTTGCAGCACCCGGTCGCAGATTTGCAAAGCTTCGTGTAAGTTGGTTTCGCTAATACAGCGTGCGGCATTTTCGTAAGATGACTGCACAGCGCGAATGTCTTCCAGCACAGCTAAAAAAGCTGGATCGCCCGCATACGGACTAACAAAAGGAGCAACTAATTCCTGAAAGCGGCGAAGGGTTTGTGGGTTTTCAGTCAAATTCACTCGCTCACGAAAAAGAAGGAGCCGCCGCAAATTCTTGTCGCGTTCTTCAGCGACGCGTTGCGTCAAGAGTTTATCAAGCATATGCGTGCGAGACTCCAGATCGTCGTTGCCCGGATACATGCAACAAAGGTCGGCAAGGCGCTTCCGGAGATGAGGCAAATATTCGGAATGCTCAGCTCTGCCAGATTCATCTAGTGCTGTACGGATGGCTTCCTCGCGCTTATGCCGATCAATACGGAGCCAGATCGGCGTTAGAACATCCTGTTCAGCGTCGGTAACCTCGACTTCGCAGAGTAAGGCTTCCGCGACCCGCCAGTGATCGCGACTAACCGTGTCGGCGGACGCAATGGCAACGTCGCAGACACTTCGCTTCAACAGTTCATGACCGCTGCTCAAACTCAGAGCTTCGCGAAACTTGCCGAGCGAGGCAACGAAACGATCTGCATCCAACTCGTGAAGAGCATCGCGCAGAGCCGAATCCAAATGCATCTTGCGTTGAGCCAGTTTCAAACAGCGGACATGGAGCGCGGGAAAGGCGGGATCATCCGCAAAGTTTGTTTCAGATTCCTGCAGCAGGACAGTAACCGTCTGATGGTCTCCGCTGGTGAGTGCCGCGTCAATCCGCGCGATGAGATCGTCGCGCAAAGGTCCAGCAAAGAGTGGAGGAACAGCTAGCGGTTCCGGCCCAACAGAATCGCCATCACGTGAATTAGCAATCAGCAGTGACATGAGACAACCAAATCATCGAATTAGGTATTCCAACATTCTAAGCCAAGTCAACCTGGATTGGTAAGCTACTTTGAGCGATGACCACCATGGAGAGCAGCAAGCTAAACGCAGGCCAGATCCGGGGATTTTGGGCGGCTTGGGGCGGCTGGACTCTGGACGGTATGGATTCGTTCATTTACGCACTGGTGCTGGCGCCGGCCATGCGTGAACTACTGCCGAAGTCCGGCGTCGCTGCGACTGCGGCGAATACTGGTTTCTATGGCAGCATTCTTTTCGCGCTCTTTCTAGTGGGCTGGGGCATTTCGTTTTTATGGGGCCCAGTGGCGGATCGCTTTGGCCGCGTGCGCACCTTGATGCTCACTATCTTGTGTTACTCGCTGTTTACGTTTTTGGGTGGGATCGCAGCGAACATTTGGGAGTTGGGAATTTTTCGCTTGCTGGCAGGTATTGGCATTGGAGGCGAATGGACGCTGGGCGGAACGCTACTAGCCGAGCAATGGCCGGAGAGCAAACGGGTTCAGGGCGGCGCGTACATGCACAGCGGCTACTACTTTGGGACGCTGCTCGCCGGACTGCTGAATTATGCCATCGGCGCACGCTACGGATGGCGTGCCATGTTTCTGGTAGGAGGTACGCCGGCGCTGTTGGTGGCTTTTATCAGGTGGGGCGTCAGCGAGCCGGAACGCTGGCGGATGCGAAAGAAGCTGAGCGCATCGGGCGCGTTCTGGCGTTTGTTTTCCAAGGAGTTTCGGCGCCGCACCATCGCCAACGGTTTGTTCGTGCTGATATCCATGATCGGTTTGTGGGCGGGTTCTGTCTATGTTCCCAGCGCTGTCACGCAGCTCGCTGCCCGCGCAGGAAGAGGTTCGGAGGCGCCGCACTTAGCATCGCAAGCAACGGTTTTATTGTCGGTGGGAACCATATTGGGTTGTCTATTGACTCCCTGGCTACTCACGAATTTCGGACGGCGCGGGGCGCTGGCTTTCTTCTTCGCACTCATGGCGATCTTCATCCCGTTGGGATTCGGCTATTCGTTTTACCTGAAACAAGATGCTTTGCATTGGTTCATGGCGTGCCTATTTCTTCTCGGTGTGGGCGGAGCAAGTTTCTGCGTGTACACGATTTGGTTGCCGGAACAATACCCGACTGAGTGCCGCGCGAGCGCCTTTGCCTTCGCGACGGCGTTTGGACGATTCCTGGCTGCGGGAATTACCTTTCTAGTGGGCGCAGGCGTCTCGTATTTTGGCACGCTCGGCAAACCGGTGGCACTGACCGCCATAGCATTTTTCATGGGCTTGTTTCTTTTGCCACTGGGCGAGGAAACGAAGGGCCAAACTCTACCCGCTTAGTTGAATATGAATCTCACACAACTTTTCGACCTTTCCTGCGTGGGCCAGCGGGCCGATAAAGTGGCGCTGGAGTTTGAAGATCAGGAATACACGTTTCGGCAAATAGACGAGCGGAGCAATAGAACAGCGCGCTTTCTGTTGGACGAAAAATTCGAGCCGGGCGATCGGCTGTGTGTCTATCTCGCCAACTGCGTAGAGATGATCGACCTTTATCTGGCCTGCATCAAGACTGGGGTAATTTTTGTACCGATTAACATCCTTTACAAAGATCGGGAGATCTATCACATCTTGAACGATGCGCAACCAAAAGCGCTGGTCAGCGAAGAGGCAACCGCGGTTAACCATGTTCCGGTTTGGTGTCTAGACGCGATCAGAGAAGAGTCCGCAAAGAAAGAGAGCTTACGTCCGAAGGTTCCGGTGGATGGCGACGCGCCCGCGGGAATCATCTATACATCGGGCACGACGGGCACCTCAAAAGGCGCTGTACTCACTCACAACAATTTCGCGGTAAATGCATTAAATCTATTGACCTGCTGGCAAATTAGTGCGCAAGATCGCTTGTTATTAGGATTGCCACTCTTCCATGTGCATGGCTTAGGCAACGGTCTGCATTGTTGGCTCATCAGCGGCTGCCGCATGCGACTCCTGAAGCGCTTTGAACATCAGAAAGCAGAAAACAATTTTCTGGATTTCCGGCCAACGCTGTTTTTCGGCGTCCCTACGATGTACGTGCGCCTGTTAGAAATAAATCCGCAGACCGCAACCGAAATCGGCGACTTCATGCGGCTATTTGTCTCGGGCTCGGCACCGCTTCCCGCCCACGTGCTCGATGAGTTCAAGAAGCTGTTTGGGCATACGATTCTGGAACGCTACGGCATGAGCGAAACGCTGATGAACATTAGCAACCCCTATGTCGGCGAAAGAAGAGCGGGCACAGTGGGCTTGCCGCTGCCGGGCGTGTCGGTACGGCTGCTGGATCGGTCGCTCCAGCCAGTGGCGGAGGGCGAAACCGGCGAGGTCTACTTGCGCGGACCGAATATGTTCGCGGGATATTGGCAACGTGTGGATGCAACACGCGCCAGCTTTGTCGACGGATATTTCAAGACGGGCGATCTTGCTACACGTTCGAAGGACGGTTACTACACACTCTGCGGTCGAAGCGGCGATCTCATCATCTCAGGAGGCTTCAACATCTATCCGCGCGAGATTGAGGAGTTTTTGCAAGAGCAACCAGAGATTGCCGAAGCGGCGGTGCTGGGTTGGCCTGATCCGATGCGCGGCGAAGTGCCGGTGGCCTGCGTCGTTTTCAAGGAAAATATTGCGGCGGAGGTGCTGGAAGCCCGCTGCCGGGAGAAGATGGCGTCTTTCAAAGTACCGCGCAAGTTTATCGCCGTCGCTCAACTACCGCGCAACGCGCTGGGCAAAGTACAGAAGCACCTCCTCCCCAAGAGCTAACCGTTACCAGTGCGAAGTGCGCGAGCCGTTTGACCATCTGACGACCTCAAGCAAATTATTGAAACTGTCGGTCCAAGGCCGCAAGCCGTCGCGCTTGTCTATGGGAGTCGAGTGCAGACGGATGGCAGCGTTATCTAAAACCGCCGGGTTGTTCGTAACCAGCACCCAGTCGGCGGCAAAGACGGTGTTGTCCGGGTCGTCATGATTTGTTACCTGAATGGCTTGATAGCCCGCCTGTTTCGCCAGTTGACGCACGACGGGCGCCAAGGCAAGATAGTGATTCGATACATGAAACGCGATGACCCCGTTTGGCTTTAAGAGTCGGAGGTAAAGAGCTAACGCTTCGCGCGTAAGTAAGTGCACAGGAATGGCGTCGCCTGAGAACGCGTCCAGAACCAGCAGATCGAAAGGTTGACGTTCCCGTTCGAGCGATAGGCGCGCGTCGCCTTCCACAGTCTGCACATGCGCCGGCGATTGGCGAATGAAATAGAAGAGAGCGTTGGCGACGGTAATCACTTGCGGATTTAGTTCGTAGAAAACGAAAGTGTCGCCGGGCCGGCCAAACGCGGCCAAAGTACCTGTGCCTAATCCGATGACCCCAACGCGGCGCGGCTCGTTAGGCAAGCACTCGCGGAGCACGATGCCGATGCCTGAATCGCGGCCGTAGTAAGTCAGCGGGCGGCGCTGTTTGTCGGGCGTCAGGAATTCCGCGCCATGTTGAATCGTGCCGTGAAAAAGCGTGCGAGTTTGCTCGGGGCCGGCATGCGGCGATTGCACAACGCGCAAGGAACCGTAGAAATTTCTGGTTAACAACAGCGAATTCTCATGATAGGCGTTAACGTTCGTGACGAAAACCGCCGCCATGCAGGCGGAAACGCCAATCCACAAGATACGCAGCGGCCAACCATAGCCCCACGTCGAAACAAGCGCCAGAACGGCAGTGGCACAGAGCGTAAAGGGTAATTCGTACACACCTTCGAAAATATTCGGCGCCACAATACCCACGAAGATAGCCCCGGCAGCGCCGCCGGCCGCGATGACGAGATAAAAATCGGTCAAGCCAGCCGGCTCAGGACGGTTCAGATAGAGCTCGCCTTGGCAAAACATGAGGCAAACGAAGAGACCTCCGAGAAAAATCGGCAAGCTTCGGTTCATAGCGTCGATGGCTTCAATGTTGTAAACGGAATACCCCAGCAGCCCCAGCGCCAGCGCGAGTAGGCGCAGCCAAACCGCACGGCGGTAGAAATTTCCCGTGCCAAACCCAAATACAAAACTGAGCAGATAAATCGCCAACGGCAAGACCCATAGCAGCGGTACGGCGGCCACGTTTTGTGTGATGTGGTTTGTCACCGACAAGAGCAGCATGCTGCCACATGCCGAAAGAGAGAACCAATAGAGCCGCCGGAAAACAGGTAAAGGTTCGGGCTTGTTAAGTGAGGCTGCGCTAGACACATCGGCCCGGCTTAACCAGGCCACAACAGCGCACACGGTGACAAATCCGCCAAACGCCACCGACCACCAAACACGCTGCATCCAAATATCGAGATGCGGCTCAAGCAAAATAGGATAGCCAAGCAGAGCGGCGAGCGAGGCAAAATTAGAGAGAGCAAAAAACCGGTAAGGGGCGGGTTCGCCGGTACGGGCAAGCCAAAACTGCAATAGCGGACTGGTGGCCGAAAGGACGATGAAAGGCAATCCGAGCGTGGCGCTCAGCATGAATAAAATGTCGAAAGTTGGTGCGGATGCGGCAAGGGGTTTCCATTGATCGGAGGGCCCGATTGGCAGCAGGAAGAGCGCTAAAACCAGCAGGGCGATGTGTACCGCCGCCTGCAGCAGTGAGTTCGCGTAGCGAGTCAACACGCGGGCGTACAAATAGCCAAACAATAAGGCTGTTTGGTAAAAAACTAAGCACGTTGACCACACTGCCGCGGAGCCGCCAAACCACGGAAGAATGCGTTTGGCGAAGAGCGGTTCCACCATAAAAAGCAGAAACGCGCTGATGGAGATGGCGATGGCCGCCAACACGCGCCGGGCGGTTAACATATGATGATCTTCGTGTACCTTTCCGAGCGCATATGCAAATGACAAGACGCCAAGCGCTAGCCTTAGCGCCTACTTTGACACTCCTATCTTGCACGAGCGATAAGAATAACAAACCTATGAGCGGAATAACTGAACAGGCCTGGGGCATCTTGCCCAGCGGCGAAACAATTAGTCTCTTCACGTTGAAAAACGAGAAAGGAGTTTCAGCAACCATCAGCAATTTTGGCGGCCGTTTGGTGACACTGAAGGTGCCCGATCGGGCCGGCACGTTTGCCGACGTCGTTCTTGGCTACGACAACCTGGAGCCTTATACGAAGCCTAATCCGTTCTTCGGGACGCTAGTGGGGCGCTACGCCAATCGCATTGCCAACGGAGAGTTCAGCTTAGACGGCAAGAAATACACGCTGGCCAAGAACAATGGACCGAATTCACTGCATGGCGGCCCGCAGGGTTTCGACAAGAAAGCCTGGCAGCCGGAGATCGGCAAAGATGGGAAATCGCTAAAGCTCACTTATCTCAGCAAAGATGGCGAAGAGGGCTATCCTGGCAATCTGACGTCGGTGGTTACCTATTCGCTCGGGAACGATGACGCACTTACCATCGACTATGCGGCCACCAGCGATGCCGATACAGTGTTGAATCTGACGAACCACTCTTATTTCAACTTGGCAGGCCAAGGCAACGGCAAGATTCTAGATCATGAGTTGATGATTAATGCGGACAAGTTCACACCGGTAAATGCGAACCTGATTCCGACGGGCGAACTGCGCAATGTAGACGGAACACCGTTCGATTTTCGTCAGTCCACGGCAATTGGCGCGCGCATTGACGCGGCGGAGCAACAGATCCAATACGGCAAAGGCTATGACCACAACTTTGTTTTAAACCGCTCCGACGTGGCGCCTTCGCTGGCGGCCCGCGTCACCGACCCGCAATCCGGCCGCGTAATGGAAGTTCTCACCACTCAGCCGGGCGTCCAGTTCTACACCGCGAACCATATCGAAGGCGAAATAAAAGGGAAAGAAGGAGCGATCTACCGCTTCCGCAGCGCCTACTGCTTTGAGACCCAACACTTCCCCGACTCGCCAAACCAGCCCAGCTTCCCCACTACTGTCCTAAAGCCCGGCGAGAAATTTCACCAAACTACGATTTTCCGATTTACCACGGCGTAGGAGCAGCGGAATTAGTCATACAATTCGGAAGGACCCTATGTTGCTGCAGTTTCCTGGACCAACTCCTAACGAAGTGGATCTAACTCCCACGTATGACGCTGTGGTTGTCGGCTCGGGCGCGGCGGGCGGAATGGCTGCTTATGTCTTAACCGCTCATGGCTTCAAAGTATTGCTTCTCGAAGCGGGAAAGTATCAGGACACCAGCAAAATATTGCACTCCATGGAGTGGCCGTACGATCATCCGCGCCGCGGTAAGATGCCGCCTGACTATCATGCGCTCACGCTAAATGAATACAACGTGCGGCAATCGCCCTATGCACAGAACTCGCAATACACCAAAGTCCAATCATACGTGCAAGGCTGGAGTGGCACCGATTACAGCAAAACGTTAGTGGTTGATGAAAAGGAACACCCATACACCGGCTCGCGCTACGCTTGGGTGCGCTCGCGTGTGGTTGGAGGGAAGACAAATATTTGGGGGCGGCTCGCACTGCGGCTGTCCGATTACGATTTCAAAGCCAAAGACCGCGACGGATATGGTGAGAATTGGCCGATCTCTTACTCTGACATAGAGCCGTATTACGACAAGGTCGACTTATACTTAGGCATTTCCGGTCATCCGGAACATTTACCTTATCTGCCCGACAGTAAGTTTCAGCGGCCGGTAAAGCTTAATGCTTCGGAAGTGCATCTGCGCGAAACACTGAAAGGGATGGACCGGGTGCTCACGCCTTACCGCGCCGGCGTAACTACCGATGGCCTGAAGCACAACAAGTATCGGAGCCGTTGTTATGGCCGGGGCGCGTGCGGCAGACATGTGGGAGGTTGTGACATCCACGCGGCTTTTGACTCGCCCACTGGATTGATCCGTCCTGCTTGGGATACGGGCAATCTCACGATGCGAACAAATGCCACAGTTTACGAAGTAACAGTGGATAAGGATTCCGGCAAAGCGACGGGTGTGTCATTCCTCGACAGCGAAACTCGAAAAAGCTATCAGGTAAGAGCGAGGGCGGTGCTTTTGGCCGCCTCGACACTCGAGAGTGCGCGCCTGATGTTGCTTTCGAAGTCGGCGCTTTACCCAAATGGCATCGGGAACTCCAGCAGCCATGTAGGTCACAATTTTTGCGAGCACATGATGGGGCCATCGGTCTCGGGCTTTATGAAAGAGCTGGTTGGCAAGCCCAGAACCCTTGATGACGGTCGTCCGGGCGGTTTCTATGTTCCCAGATTTCGCAATCTGGACGGCAAACGGGCCGACTTTTTGCGAGGCTACGGTTATGAAGGCAGCAGTGGCGTCTCTATGATGCCGGGCAGCGCATATGCCACGCCAGGCTTCGGCGAAGAGTATAAGAAACATGTGCGTGAATATGCCGGCGCCACCATTGAAATGGGTGCCTTCGGTGAAGTGCTGCCGCGCTATGAAAACTGTGTTGAAATCGATCCAGACATAAAAGACGCCTGGGGTATCCCAGTGCTCCGTTTCAACTATCATTTTGGCGAGAACGAACGTAAGATGGCCAAAGACATGGCGCAAGCGGGGCGGGAGATGTTTGAAGCAGCGAAATTCGAGATTCTTTCTACATCAGAAGATATGTTGCCCGAAGGTTGGTCGATTCACGAACTCGGAACCGCCCGCATGGGTGACAATCCGAAAACCTCGGTCGTTAACCAGTTTCAACAGTGTCACGATGTCAAGAACCTGCTAGTGGTGGACGGCAGTACGCATGTGAATGCTTCCTGCCAAAATCCAACGTGGACGATTATGGCGCTTTGTTGGCGGTCGTGCGATCACTTGGCGGAGCAACTCAGGAAAGGAGAGGTCTGATGAGTTCTGTTTTGGACCGGCGCGACTTACTGAAGATTTTGACGGCTACTGCTTTCAAGTGCCCTTTGCAGTTGACCGCCGCCGGCGCAAACAAACATCTGTACTTTACCGATGAAGACTTCACGCTGCTGGACGTATTGACGGAGCATATTATTCCGCGTGATTCGCATTCACCCGGCGCACATGACGCTGGCGTAGCAGCATTCATCGACAAGACCGTTGCCGAAGCATTCCTGCCCGAAGACAAAGAGTCTTGGATTAAAGGTTTTGTCGAGATCAATCGGCTCTCGGTTGAAAACAACAAGCGAGCCTTTTTGAAAATCGGCAAGAAGGAACAAGTAGCTATCCTGCAGAAACTGGCACAGGCAGAGCACGATCCGAAAACCGAAGGAGAAAAGTTCTTCGCGCAACTAAAGAACACTGCTGCATTCGCCTATTATTCCTCCGACATCGGTATTCATCAGGAGATGGAATACAAAGGCAACGTGATTCTGGAACAGTTTGCCGGCTATGACGCTGTCTAAGCGAAAGAAAATTACCTTTCTTGCCTTTGCGGACTAAATCTCAAATACCGGGGTTGCCTGTCTACATCCAGCGCAACGATCTCGATTTGCTTTCGCGAATAAAACGCCGAGAGCCGGCGGCGTTGGGTGACTTGTACGATCGCTACGGAAAGCTCGTCCATTCCATTATTTTTCGGATTGTTCCTGATAAAGATGTCACCGCAGACCTTTTATTGGAAACGTTTGTCACGGTGTGGAACCAAATCGGAAGATGGAAGGACGCGCGAATTGAGGATTTGCGGCTATGGCTGCTGCTACTGGCTCGCAATCGCGCCATCGAGTATCTTCGTTCAATAAACGAACCACTGCCGAAGGCGCTACCGCGCGCAGCGGCGCTCACTCAGCCCAGCATCTTGCAGGACTTCCCCAGACCGCGCAGCAACGAACAATTTACACGCCTTCGCGAGGCATTTTCCACACTGTCCGAGAGAGAGTCGCGCATTCTTGAAATGGCTTCGTTTGCTGGCATGCCTCTTGGTGACATTGCGGTGCATTTAGGCGAATCAATAACGGCGGTTAGAGAAACAGTTACTAACATCCTCGGCAAGCTCGCAGAAGCGGGTCACGAAAGTTGACGAAAAACTTTCCTGAACCGAATGAATCGTTTACGGGAAAAAACCATTCTTGACAGTTCGGCTATCTTTCATCCTGGGGACGTCCCCAAAAGGAATTTCCGGGAAGAAAGAGTACTACATGAACGTAGTCATAGCTTACAAGAATTTTGCCGCACACCGAAACATTAGTCACATCGGTCTCGGCGTTGCGGCCGTCAATACCGCGAAAGTTTTACGGCGCGAAGGAATTATAACCGACGTCTGGCCTATTTTGAGCGCTGCGGATTTACGGACCAGACTAAGAGTGAAGCCTGCTGAACAGGTGATCATCTCGGCGCCGTGGATTCCCATTGCGGAGTTACAGGATCTGTCCACAGAATTCACCGAAACCTATTTTGCGGTAGTTTGCCACTCAAATGTAGGTTTCTTACAAGCAGACCCGGGTGCGGTAAAACTAATTCGCGAAACGCTTGAGCTTGAGATGGCTACCCACAATGTACGCTTAGCGGGCAACAGTCGGCGACTCTGCTCTTGGATGCAGGATACTTTCGGCCCCTGTCATTATCTGCCGAACCTCTATTTTCTGGATGCTCCGCCGCCACGCCAAAGATCCTTTTGTGGCAGCAGCACTTTGCGCATCGGCGTATTTGGCGCATCCCGGCCACTGAAGAATTTGATGAGTGCGGCGGGTGCGGCTCTTGAAATCTCGCGCAAGCTGCGAGTGCCCTTGGAGCTTTGGCTCTCGGCAGGCCGCGCAGAAGGAGGAGGAGACGTTGTGCTCGCTGCCGTGCAGGAGATGGTGAGCGGTTTACCCAATGTGAAGTTGGTACTCAATGGCTGGCAATCGTGGCCCAGTTTCCGTCGAACTGTTGCTCACATGCATCTACTGCTGCAGCCTAGTTATACGGAATCGTTCAACATGGTGACGGCGGACGGTGCCGCTGAAGGAGTCGCCTCGGTTGTCTCGGAAGCGATCGATTGGGCGCCGGACGATTGGAAAGCCGATGTCGACGATGTGCTCGATATTGCTCGCGTCGGCCGCCGGTTGTTGTGCGATACTACGGCGGCCGAAGATGGTGTGCGTGCACTTGAGAATCAAACAGCGGAAGGCATCCGCTCTTACAAGAGTTACTTCGCTATTCGATAAGCATACAATCGCCGTAAGAGAAAAACCGATAACGGGCCGCGACCGCATGCCGGTAGGCCGCGAGAATCAACTCGTGGCCGGCAAAAGCACTCACTAACATCAGCAGGCTAGATTCCGGCAAGTGAAAGTTTGTGAGCAAAGCTCCAGTGGCCATAAAACGGAACCCGGGAGAAATAAAGATACTGGTGGGCCCACTCATTGGCTCCAAACCACCCCGCAGCATGGCTGTTTCCAGGGTTCGTACGCTGGTGGTGCCAACGCAAAATATCCGTGAAGCAGCCCGCATCGTTTGCGCGGCCTCGCTGCAGATCTCGAAATACTCTTCGTGCAATTCGACCTCGGCCAGTTGCACGGCCCGCAGGGGTGCGAAGGTTCCAAGCCCCACATGCAATGTTACTTCGGCTACCTTGGCGCCCTTTGCGCGGCACTCGTCCAGAATCTGCGGCGTGAAGTGTAAACCGGCGGTGGGCGCCGCTACCGATCCATTCTTTACGGCAAATATTGTTTGATAACGTTCCGCATCGTTGGCATCGGGCTTGCGCTCGATATAGGGCGGCAGCGGAATTTCACCGATTTCCAGAAGTATATTTTCAATGGGCTTGGCAGATGCTGAATGAAAGCGTATGGTACGCTCGCCGAAATCACGCTGCGCCAACACTTCCGCGCGCAAGTCGTGTGGGAAGAAAATCACATCGCCCATTCGAACACGCTTACCTGGTCTGACCAAACAACTCCAGACTTGTTTTTGTTCGTCCTCGGCTCGCAACAGAAACACTTCAATTTCCGCGCCGCTTTTATTCCTGACACCGTGGAGTCTGGCTGGAAATACACGGGTATTATTCAAAACGAGACAATCGCCGGGCTTGATGTAACGGCTGAAGTTCGCGAACAGATCATCTTTAAAAGTCTTATTGCCGCGCGACACAACCAGCATTCGCGACGCGCCGCGTTCGGCCGGCGGCTCTTGCGCGATCAGTTCGCGCGGAAGGTGATAATGAAAGTCGGATACTTGCAAACCCTTATTTTAGGTATTGAGAGTTCGTGCGATGAAACGGCTGCCTCCGTTGTGGCCGATGGACAGAGTGTTCTTTCGAGTGTTGTGGCCTCTCAACTTGATACGCACGCCAAGTACGGCGGTGTTGTTCCTGAGTTAGCTTCGCGCGAACATATGCGGGCCATTGTCGCCGTAGTTCGCCAAGCACTGGAAGATGGTGGTCTCGATTGGCCAGCGCTAAGTGCTGTCGCCGTTACTTCTGGACCGGGTCTCGTTGGCTCCTTGCTCGTGGGAGTTACCTACGCCAAGGCGCTCGCTTTCGCCAGGAAGATACCGTTGATCGCCGTGAATCATGTCGAAGGCCACATCCATTCAGTGTTGCTCGAACACTCCGGCATTCAGTTCCCCGCCCTGGCATTGGTCGTTAGCGGCGGTCACACTCATCTTTTCGCAGTCGAAGCCGTGGGCCATTACCGTCTGTTAGGTAAGACGCGCGATGACGCCGCCGGCGAAGCTTACGACAAAGTAGCTAAACTGTTGGGCTTCGGCTATCCCGGCGGACCGATTCTCGATAAGCTGGCACCGTTTGGCAACCCGCGTGCCATCAAATTTACTTCCGCCAAGATGAAGGGCAACGAACTCGATTTCAGCTTTAGCGGCCTTAAAACGGCTGTTCTTCGCTGGACCGAACAGCACGATATCAAGGCCGAGACCGCCCAAAGGCGCGCGCTGCAAAGTCCTAGTCTGGAAGAACTGCGCGCCGCCACAACGCAAACCACCCTCGACCTGGTAGCTAGTTTCCAACAGGCTGTCATCGACGAACTGTTGCGCCACGCCACAACGGCAGCCGATCAGATGGGAGCTGAATCCATCATTGTGGCCGGCGGCGTTGCGTGCAATGTAGGCCTTCGCGCCCAAGCCAAACGCACCGGCTTTGCCTGTTACTTTCCGACTCCTCAACTTTCTACCGATAACGCTGCCATGATTGCCGCTGCGGCCTATTCTAAGTTCCTGAGGAAAGACTTTGCGGGTTGGGATCTAAAGGCGCAGGCAGGCTTGATGCTAGCTTGAACGTTATGGGTCCTCAAGCTCCAGGTGAGCAACCAAAACTGCCGATACCCGGCGTGAAGAATATCATTGCAGTCGGATCGGGCAAAGGCGGCGTTGGTAAAAGTACGGTTTCCGTGAATCTGGCCATCACGCTTGCGCGCCTCGGCTACGCAGTCGGTTTGATGGATGCCGATGTTTACGGACCGAACGTTCCGCTCATGATGGGCATACAACAAACACCGCACGCGATTGGGCAAAGAATACAACCGCTCGAAGCACACGGCGTGCGATTGATGTCGATGGCTTTTCTCAATCCAGGAGACAAGCCGCTCGTTTGGCGCGGGCCGATGTTGAACTCCGTCATCCAACAATTCTTACGAAATGTGGATTGGGGCGAACTCGATTATCTCGTCATCGATCTTCCACCCGGCACCGGCGATGTGCAGTTGACTCTGATCCAAACGACGCCTCTGACGGGTGCTGTGATCGTGACGACGCCATCGGACGTCGCCCTCGAAGATGCACGCAAGGCGGTGAATATGTTTGAACAGGTGCGTGAACAAGTGCTTGGCATTGTGGAAAATATGAGCTACCTGGAACACAACGGCGAAAAGCTGTATGTGTTTGGTAAAGGGGGGGGCGCCAGAACAGCGGAGAAAATGAACGTGCCGCTGCTTGCCGAAATTCCGCTAGACCCTGCGACCCGCGAAGGTGGCGATTCCGGCAAACCGATTGCCACGCTTGGTACCGGGAACAAGCAGGCAAAACTGTTTGAAGATCTCGCTCGCAAGATTATCGACCTCGCCGCCGCAAGCAGCCAACAAAAACAGCGCCCGAAAATTACCATTGCCGATTAACGGCAAAGGCGGGACTAGCGAACGAGCGCGACCGGCGAAACACTCCCGCCATTCGCCAGAATTCGATTTTCCGGAGTCTCCCCAATCTGTTGTCGCCAGAGCGCGTAATAGAGCCCAGTCTTCGCGACCAATTCCGCATGGCTACCTTGCTCCACGATTTTGCCGCGTTCCAAAACAAAGATGCGGCCCGCGTGCATCACGGTGGACAAACGGTGAGCAATCAAGATAGTGATCACGTCGGATCGCTCACCCACAGCGCGGATCGTGCGCGTGATCTCTTCTTCCGTGATCGAATCGAGCGAACTGGTAGCTTCATCAAAGACAAGGAGCCGTGGTCTGCGAAGTAGCGCTCTAGCGATGGAAAGACGCTGCTTCTCGCCGCCTGAGACTTTCACTCCGCCCTCGCCGATCAAAGTATCCAGACCCTTGTCCGCACGCGCGAGCAATGAATCGGCAGCGGCGCGGCGCAATACATCCAAGCATTCCGCATCGCTGGCATCGGGCCGCACGAACAGGAGGTTTTCACGAATTGTGCCAGAAAAGAGTTGCGTATCCTGAGTGACAAATCCGATCTGCGCCCGCAGTTCATCTGGATCAATCTGCGAACTATCGATTCCGTTGTAGCGGACCGCCCCTTCTTTCGGCGGATATAATCCGACCAACAGCTTCACCAGCGTTGTCTTACCCGCCCCACTCGGTCCGACGAATGCGATCGTATCGCCACTCTTCAATTGAAAGTCGACGTTGCACACAGCGGGCCGGTTGGCGGAATTGTGTTGGAAGCTGACAGAGTCGAACTGCAACGAATGCAGATCTCCCAGAGGCTGTGCGTGCTCAGGCTTCGGCTCGGGAGCCATGCTCAAAATGTCCTTTAAGGTGTTGAGAGAGGCTTCTGTTTCGCGATAGATGTTAATGATATTTCCCAGTTCCTGAAGTGGACCGAAGATGAAGAACGAATAGATGAAGAGGGAGAAAAATTGGCCCACAGAGATGCGCTGTGTGAAGATCAAGTAAAGCATCAGGAACAGAATGCTGGTTCGCAGAAGGTTCACGCACGTGCCTTGCAAAAAGCTAAGGCTGCGAATGTAACGGACCTTCTTTAATTCAAGCTTGAGTATCTTACCCGTCGCGGTATTCAAACGGTTGATCTCTTGATTGGCCAATCCGAGGGTCTTGACCAGTTCAATGTTCCGCAAAGACTCAGTGGTAGACCCAGCCAAAGCAGCCGTTTCGGTGACGATGGCTTTTTGAACCGGTTTAATTTTGCGGCTGAGCGCCGAACTCAGAAAGCCCAAGATCGGCACAGTCAGCAGAAAGGCAGGCGCAATAACCCAGCTCACGCGCATTGCGTAGATTGTCACGAAGACAACACCAACTAATGCCGTAAAGAGAATATTCACGAAGGCGCTAATGAACCGTTCTACGTCTGTACGAACTTTCTGGAGCTTGCCCAGCGTCTCGCCACTACGCTGATCTTCAAACAATGCATAAGGTAAAGAGAGTGACCGCGCCACGCCCGCCGCATACATCTCGGCGCCAGTCTGTTGTGTGATGACGTTGACGTAATAGTCTTGAAAGTTTTTGGCAACCCGCGAGACAAAGGCCACGAACACAGCCAATGCCAGCAACCCACTCACGCCTTTGATGAATTGACCAGGGGTGTACTGATGAAATTTCGTCGCGTAGTCGTCAATGATGTGGCGGAAGATGGAAGGGTCCAATAACGAGAAGGTCTGGTTGATGGTGGCAAGGATGAGCGCGAAAAGCACCAATCGCCGGTGCGGTCTAAGATAGGCCAATAAAAGAGACATAAGAGGGTCGTTGTGACAGAATACACCTTTGGATGCCCACAAACCCCGAAAGTATTCAGGTTTGGGTGGTTTGCGTTGCCGATCACACGGCTGAAAATTGGCGGCCGGCCTTGAGTGACAGCGAGTGGCAGAGGGTGATGCGCTATCGAGCAGCGGCTGATCGGCGGCGTTGCGCTGTCACGCGCGGTGTCCTCAAGACTCTTTTGACCCGCTATCTTCATATTCCGGTAAACGAGCTTGAGTTCACTCACAACGAGTATGGGAAACCGGCACTCCGCGACAGCCCTCTCGAGTTCAACGTCTCCCATTCCGGCGACTACGCTTTGCTCGGTTTTGCGCGAGAGTCGCCCTTGGGTGTCGATGTAGAACATATGAGAGACGATCGCGTGGTAAATGAGTTAGCGCTACGTGTGCTTTCCCCAGGCGAGTATCAGCGCTTTGTGTCCTTACCCGAAGCCGACCGGAAGCGAACGTTCTTCCAAATCTGGGCCTTGAAGGAGTCTGTGCTGAAAGGTATGGGTAGTGGACTCACCGTACCTCCCGAAAATATCGAGATCTCTTTCTACCCCGAAGAATCGCGACTCCTAACTGCGCCGGTCCTGCACATTTCAGACGTGAAGGATTGGACACTCCAAAGTCTTGCGATCGGGGATGACGACTACTCTGCAGCGGTAGCGGTCAAACACAGAAGTCCCTTGATCGAACTCAAGCATTTCGAATCGCACAGCCCGGATAGTATTTAGCGACAATCTCCTGCCACGTCCAGCCAGACCTCGCGAGGCTAATGGCTCCCGTCTGGCATAAACCTAAACCGTGACCTCGTCGCGCAACACCAGCGCTGCGGCAGGGCTGACAAACCACGGACCTATATTGATAATGGTCTAACACGGCACTGTCAGTTCGCCCTCCGCAAGCAGCCGAATAATGCGCTGGAATAACAGAAGATTCCGACGACAACACTATTTGCCGAGTGGCTCCTACGGCGCGTTCTACGAGAGAACCGTCTGGAGCGGGGGCACGCAGGAATTGGCAATGAGTCGTGTCGCAGAATTGAGCTTCCGCATGACGCGGATGAGATCCGGCAGCCTGTAGGAACGATCGAGTGGCCAATGCTTGTGCGGATAAAGCAGCCATTGGAGTACCCTGCGCCGGGAGTTCGGCTCCCACAATGGAACCAACGGCCACCTCTCGATCTATCGACACCACGGCCCGCAGTAGTTTCCTATTAGAGGTGATGCTCAAGGCGCCAAGATATCGCCGCCGGATAACACCGGGTATCTCGAGCACGAAAGAGGCCGGAGTATTGTTGGGCCCCGCGAAACTCATGGGAGCATGGCTCATATCGACTCTGACTTGCTGCGTTCCCTCAAGAACAATCGAGCCGGAATGCAAAATTGAATTGGGCTGAGGTCGAACGATGATCATCGTTGGATGGAGCAATCCAAAGACCCAGAAGGAATAATTTGTGTGGTCGCCCGCAGTTGCGAGAGAAGCAAGGCTACCGGCAAGAAAAGATCGGCGTGTAATCATAGCCTGCCCCTCACCGCGCGACAGGCCTCTGCCCCGGTTGTTCCATGCTGCTCCAAAAGAAGCACTCTTCGAGGCTGGCCTTGTGGATAAAGAACCGCCACGAAACCATCTCCTGGAGCACGTGGTGTATGGGAGCAAGGAGCGGTCCCCGTTTTGGCATAGCACGGAAGATGCACATTCTTAGCTGTACCACGCACCGCGCATTGCGCCATCCCGCGGAGAACTGTTTGATCTGTCAGCTGAGAGAAAGCCTGTGCAACCGAGACAGGCAGATTCAACCAGCCCGAACCTAATCCAATGAGTGAATCTTCAGTTAGTGAGCGGGATGGTAAGGTCAAGCCATATCGCAAACAGACCGCGTCCAAGGCCGCCCGATCAGTGAGCCGCGTCAGCAGCAGAAAATAAGCATTGCAGGAATTCGCCAGGGCTGTGACCACGTCTTGTTTTCCGTGCCCTCGCGGAAGCCAGCATTTATCGCGCGTGCCGCGACAAACAACTGTCGGATAACCTGTGTGAGTCGCCGTAAATGCCAATACGAGAAAGGGCTTCAACAGCGAACCAAAACAAATGGGCCGCGAAACACCCGGCCAACTCACTGTCTTTGTTTTCCGCAACAGATCAAGTTCGACTGTGAAGATACCGCGAGTCACTTCGTCAAAAACTCATAGCGGACCGTATCGCGAGTCACCGTACTCTCCTCTTGCGTAGTGATCGAAACACGCCGCAGGCGATACAGGGAATCTCCTAAACTACGCAAATTTTGAGAGAAGAAAGCCGGGGCATTGGCATCGCCGCGATCCACTACGCCAAACAGACGTTTATAACTCGGCCATTCGACTGCGTGTTCATAATTCGCGACGTACGCCTCATCCTTGAGAGCGGCCGGCGCTTTACCAGCGCTATGTGCGGCGAGACGACTCAGCAAAAGAACGCCATCATCAACCGACGTTCGCAGCGGATCGAGAGATCCGGTCTTCGTAACGTTAATAGAACTCTCCAACGCCTTCTCCAACGCGGCACGATCCGGCTTACCACACGCTATGGCCATTTCGCTTTCTGGCATGACAAATACTTGATCCGCAGTCGACTGGGTTAGTTGGCTATGCAAGATGGCCTTCGGGAGCATAGCCATCACAACATCTGCCAGCTCATCGACACTGTTCCCGGATGACCGTTGGAACGCAGGTTCATCAATGCGCGTTTCCAAATCGGATTCACTGCCGACAATCGCCGCTTCGGTAGAAACATCAGGAGCATTTTGATTTGAAACGGGTCCGGTGATAGGTTCATTCAATACGACTTGCTGTAGGATTGACTTCACCAGTGCGCGGCTGGGAGTAACCCATCCACGATAGAACGAGGCGGTTGAGGGAATGTGAGAAAGAACCTCAGCGAGTCCTGAACTATCGATGTTGGAATCAACGGAGTTCGCTCGCAGCAACACACGACGCTCTTCAAATCCCGCCGGCTGCTCGAAAAGATCTGCACTACCCGAAGTGAATGCGGCGAGTTCGGTGTTATTACGCTGAATCCAGTATGTTCGAAATTGCGGGGATTTGCGCAGCGCTGTCAAGTTGTAGACAAGCCTCAAATCTCCCTGTTCAGGAATTTTCTTCACGGTGTCCGCATACCAAGACTCTCCAGCAATGGAAGTCGCCGGCTGTCCAGCCAGCAGCGAAAGCGTGTGAGCCATCAACCCAGGTTCGGTGGCCACGATCAGCCAACCATCGTGAAAAGCAAACGCCACACTGTAGCTATCGCGTCCGTTGATCTCGGTTTTCACATAAAACGGAATGCCCGCAGCATCGCGGGTCTGGTAGGAACCGCGGCTTTTCCAAAGATCGCTTTGATCGAGGCGCGAGCCCTCCATCCGAGTCGCGTAAACAAAGTGCACGGTCGAGAATTCGTAAAAGGCAAAAGCCGATTGAGTTCCCGCTAACTCGTTGACTAAGTTCATCTCAACCGGAAACCCGGCGACCGTTGCAAATTGGGTTTGCGCCTGCATCAGTCGTTGTAGGAGACGTGACTGTGAGAGTACACTAGCATTGTCACTCTTCAGCCAGCGCCGACGCTCCTCCGACGAATTCCACTGAGTCAGCAACTGGTGAAAATTCTTCGCCTCCAAATAAAAGATGGCGCCTCCCGGCAGCAGTGTATCAGGCCGGCGATTTTCGTTCTTTTGTGCCAGCAAGGTCGCCAGAATTGCGAGTGCCACGCCAGCCACAATGATTAATTTTTTCATTCCGAGCCTCCCGCCAGCTTTGGCCTCACAATTCCCGCTTGAGTTAACTCTGCGCTGATCGCCGGCGCTCGGCTGCGATTGAGTTGGTCAAGCCGCGCGGCAGCCTCAACCGGCGTCCTTAGCTTTTTGATTTTCGCCTGCAACGCCTTATCAGCTGTTTGCTGTAACACACGGTCGCACATCGCCTCGGCGGCCGAATATTCATGACGTTCGGCCAATACCCCAGCTACTAGTTCTTCCACATTTAAGGTGCGATCTGGTCCAGGGTCGATTGCTCTCTCAAGCGGAGACGAGTGCAGCCAGGGGATATTTTCGCGTCGTAACTCGTAACTGTTCCAGGCGGCCAATCCGAGCGCGTCCTGCTTGCCTTGCAAAGACGTTTCGGCCAGAGCCAATCTCGCGGCGCGCAACGATGGTGTTATCGCAATCGCCTCGGCATAAAGCTTTGCCCGTATGCGAGCCAAGACAAAAAATGGCTGCGAAGCCTCCCGCGGAGAAATTGTTGCATGCGTCAGCAACGCCAACTCCGTACTACCGCTAACTGGCGAATTCAGGTCTCGCAAAGTTCGCGCGGCGGATGCACGCAAAACATACGGCGCGCTTTCCGAGTTACGCAGTGTTTCTAGCCGTCCTTTGTCGTCGCTGGTTCTGCCGACAGCCCACAGCGCTTCTGGATTCCAGGGTTCGGCAGTGAGCCATTCGCGAGCATAGTCAGCGGCATTTTGTTTAAGTCCTGCCTTCTCTAGAAGAGTGACGGCCGACGGGAGGTTTTCAAAGGGAGCGCCCACAGTCAGCGTCACATCGCGCAATAAACTCAGAGCTTCGTCGGTACGCTTTTGCTCAATGCGAACTTGAGCCATTCCGAAGTACGCCGACGCGGGAGCACTATCAGCACGCAATTCACGTTGATACTCCCATTCTCGAATTTGAATCGACCACGACGGATAGTCTTTTGTGAAAAACGAAGCCACAGTGAGGATTTCTTCTCCCATCGGAGGATCGAGCGTTCCACTGTCGTACTGTGCGAGAGTTTCCAAAAGTCTCCCAGTCTGCGCAGCTAGCTCTAACAATAGTCCGGCCGGCCTGCTTGTTTTGGGTTCAATCTGATGGAGAACCTCCCATGCCTGCGGCATTTGGCCTTGCTGTTTTAGATACTTTGCGTAGGAGGTGAGTGCCGCCGTTAGAGAGTCATGCGCCTGCACGGCAGCTTCGCCCGCAGCCTTCGAGAACGCCGCCCGTTTGTTATCGATATCTAGCAGATAAAAAGGTTGTTTTTCGGGATCAGAAAGAAACGGCGATGATACTAGCTGATCAGGCAAGCCGGACAGATCGGGATTTCGCGCCAACTGCAAGACCCAATCGAGGGCAGCCGTTCGATCAGCGGGTTTGCTCAGGATTCCTTCTACAAACGGCAAGAATTGGTAACTCTTATTCTTTTTGATATTGGCGGCCAGCATTGCATCAACAGTGGGTCGCAGTTCCTTCTCTGCCTTGTACTGGTTCATTCTCGTCAAAGCGGCCTTAGCTGTTTCATAATATTCAGGTGTTTGCTCTTGCTTAGTGAGCAGTTCAAGAGCTGTTCTCAGATGACTGATCGACTCCTGGGAGTTCTTTCGCGCATGCTCGGCCTCAGCCAGAAGGACATGAACGTCGGCGCGATCAGGACTCAACTCCAAAGCCTGTTGATAAGCCTTGATGGCAGGATCAATTTGTCCCAAATCCAACTCATTCATCCCCAGAGCCACATAGCTATTCGAAGCGACGGGAGATGCTTCCAGAATGGCTGGGAGGAAATCGGCCGAAGCTGGATTTTTGTTAATTGTTAGATAATCACCATAGCGCGCCGCGTAGTAGTACCAAACCGCGCCTTTTAAGACATCTGGCGGGGCGGCTGATAGCTGAGTTCCCACAGTCCGTGGACCGAGAGTAGAGTCAAATTGCGGCGCGGCTTTGGGGGATAGGAAATAAAGTTCGGTGAGTGCGGAATAGGCATGCTTCCAAAGGTCGGAAAGATTCACCCCTCGCGACTCAACCACAGCCATCGCTTGATCCTCCGGCAGGATGGTTAGCAGTTCCTGAGTGAGTCGATTCGCTGCCCCTGCATTAGGTCCACTTAATTGGCGAATAGTGGCAGACAAGTCCGCATGCGTTTGCAACAAGAGCTGCGCAAAGTGAGCCGGATCGGTCAATCCTGCCCCCGCCGCCAATCTTGCTTGCGAAATCCGCAGTTCATTGGCGGTGTCTCCAGCACGAGTATAGGCAGCCAGAACGGCGGCGTTAAACGCATCGGCTTGGGGAGCGGGCACGCCCGGAGCAATGGGCTCCAGTTGATGCGCTAACTCTTCGTCAAGGAGGCGGCTGGCTTGCAACTGCTCCAGATTTCGCCAGTTTGTGCCGGGTTTGGCAACGGCACTACGATAAAGACGCTTGGCCGCGATTTCAGTAAAACCACTCTCTCGTGCCACCTCGTAAATGTTGAACTCCGGGGGAATACCATTAGGGCTTTCCAGTTTCGCGGCGAACGATGCCTTTTCTTCCGGCGTATAGAAATCATCGAGGAAAGCCCCAATCGCTTGCACCTGAGGCTCCAAACTCCAGCGAACCCTAGGATCACCTGTAACGCGTCTTACACTCGCTGCGGCTTCGAATGCCTCGCCCGGCCGTCGCAGCGCCACAAGAGCTTGTCCTTCTAACGCGGCGACTCTCCGGAAATCGCCCGTGCTCCCGGCGATCATAGGTTTAGCATCTTGATAGGCCTGATCAACTTCTCTATACATGTGCCAACCCGACAACTGACTCATCACTTCAACGTAGCCATTGAGTTCCTTGGGATGCGCGTCGACGTAAGCGGCCTTGAGTAAACGGACGACCTCGGCGTTGTGTCCCAAACGGGCATGCAGAGAAGCCTGGGCGGCCAGATACTGGGAATCGTGGAAACTCGCCTCGTAGAGTTTCTGATCGGTTTTCAGAGCGTCGTCAAAGTGAAGAAGTCGCGTTTCGAGGTCTGCTTTTACGATGTACAAATCAGTACGGTCGGGCCTGACGAAGACAGCTTTGTTAAGAGCGGCCACAGCATCGGGGTAGCGTCGCAACGAGGTGTAGATCCGAGCGAGTACCATAGGCCAGCGATAGTTTCGGGGTGAGTCGGCAGTCGCTTTTTCGTAGTATTTAGTGAGTCGGTCGGCTAGGTGATTGGTCTCCGCAAAATGCGCTATCTCTCTTGGAAGGTTCTCGTCTTCCGGATACACATTCAGTAGTGCTTCGTACTGTTCCAGAGCCTCATCCAACTGCTTAGCAGTGATGAGCGCCTTGATATAGCCGCGCCGCAGACTAACCGTGCGGTGAGTTTTCTCATCTTCCGAAAGAGCAGAATTCTTGAGCTCAGTCAGTTCTGCGCTGTAGAACTTCAGCAGCGATTTAGCGTCCCCTTCGCTGGCATAGGTTCCCGCTTTCGCGGCGAGGAGATTTCCGTCAAAGGGATCGACGGTGAGCAAAGTGTCCAGCAATCGTCGCGCGGTGTTGAAATCGCCCGAATCAGCAGCCTTCTGAGCGGCTTCGCGCCGGAACTCGTCGCGATACGGCGACCGGGCCCGTGCGGCGGCAGCTTCGAGTGTAGCGACCGCCTTCTCGGGTTGCTTCTCTTCCCAGTAGAAGTCCGTATTAGCTCGCACAATGCCAAGCAGGTTGGGATTGTCCGAAAGGAGGGAGGCCAACTCACTCTCCGCCCGACTGACGTCTTGGTGAGCTTGGTAGAACTTCGCGAGTTGTAGTCGGGCTGTAAGCCTCTCCACAGGATCGCTATTCAAGGCAACAACACGCTGCAACACCTGGGCAGAGATATCGTCGAAGCCCAGGCGCTCGCTGGTGCTCTGAATCAGACTCACTTGATCTACGTCGGCTATTTTATCGAGAGAAGACAGTAAGAGGTTGTGAATATCTGAACGCCGGTCTTGGTCTTCGAGCAAAGCTAGCCGTAAGTCAAAAGCGGAGGCATTAAACGTTTGTTCTTCCACCAACGCAGCCGTGCGTTGCTCAATTTCAGCGGACGTTTGCTTGTGCTTGGCGAGGACGATCAGGCGATCTTGCGCCATGTTAGCGCCTTCTGTGACGGGCTGAGCTTCGTTTTCAACTTCTTCCGCGCCTTGCGCTATTGGCGTTTCTGGCTTTACAGGTGGACGCGGCGCGAGAACAGCTTGCAAATACTCTGCAACCGCTCCGGGGTAATCATTTTGGTTTTCGTGTATGGCACCAGCTTCGTAAGCAAAGAGGGCCCGGTTAGGCATTGCGCGGCGGCCATTTTCGATGACGCGAAGAGCGTCTGTGAATTGAAAATAATCCCAAAACACTGTTGCGGAATCAAGATAACCTTCAGCCACTCCCGGCCTTATGGCAGCAACCTTGTTCCACCAGGGGGCGGCTTTGGCGAATAGTTCCCGGTCCGCATAGATTTCTCCCACCAGAGTTGCAGCGGCCGCATCGCCCGGAAAGGCGCGGCTCTTTTGCTCGGCTAACTGAATCGCGGTATCGAAGGCGCCGGGAACCGAAGGAGCCAAGGATCGTTCGATACTAATGGCGCGAGTTGCTTTCTCTTCATCGCCTGGAACGACTTTTGAAAGAGCATCGAAAGCAGGCGCGGCACTCTCATAGTCGGCAAGCCACGCTTTACCTTCAGCAAACATAACCAGTGCTGCGGGATTTTTCTCCCGGGGCAAGGCGGTCAATTCGTTCTGCAGCTTGTTGGTGCTGCTTAAGTATTCAAAGAACTCATGGCGGAGCGTCGCATCGTAAAACCAATTCTCCCGGAGCAGTCTTTCGTAGGCGGGTACATCTGCGAACCCTTTAGCCTGATAGGAGGCGAGCAGGTTGCGAACGAAAGTTAGATTGTGGGGGAAGCGTTCGTGCGCATACAAATTCACTTGCCGGTATACCAGAACACTGAAAGTCGGGCCGGGAGGAACGGCCGCTATAAATTTCGCCAGCTCCGAGCCATCGAACTTGGCAGTCAATTCCTTCGCAAGCGCCTGGTAAGCAACTGTCTGGCGCTTGCGGAGATAGAAGCGCGCCAGTTTATCGGGCCAAGCGGAGCCGTTAAACTTCTTCATAGCTGCGCGGTAGGTCTGTTCCAGGTCACTGTCGAGGTGGTTCTGTTCGACGAAGAGAGCCAGCCGTTCATAGATGCCGGGATCGTCCGGGTTGCGGTCAATCTCTTTCCGGTAAAGGGCAACAGCATCTGTGAGTCGACTGAGTTGAGTGAGCCGGGAGATATACAGGTCGAGAACCTGGGCGTACTCTGGCGAGCGTGCCGGGCCGGACTTACCGTCTCCAACGTCACCAAGCGGACGATGGCCGCTCGCATCGCCCAATTTCTGGAGCAAACTGTCGTAGAGAGCCAATTCTTGAGAGTAATTTCTCCGTTCCCCATAAGTCGCTCCCAACAACAGAGCCACCTTTGTGTAGTCGGATGAATCTTTGTGCGCAGTCAGCCAAGGAGGTGCAAATTTAAGTATCGCTTCATTCTGACCATAGACTGCATAGGCTGAGAATAACTTTGCTTCGCGGGGGCCGGTTAGCGCCGAACCAGGAAACTCACCTTTCATTCGTTCAATAAGCCGAGCCGCCATGGCGCGGTGAAAATACGCGATTCCCGCCTGAGACACAGTCTGATACTGATCCTCCGGGAAGGTCGTATTCAAAACCAGGGAAAGAATGCCATTCAAGAAACCCGGATGACGGTCGAGTGTGGCAACGTTCTTATAGATACTTAAGTCGCGCGCGCCAAATTGCAAAGACTGTTCGGGAACGTCGAGCAGTAGATCAATGATCGAAGCCATGGCCAGGGATTTGTCGGCATCTGACGCGCCTGCTAAGGCGTAAAGCATGTAATAAGAGTGAGCGGCCTCGTCATAATCGGCAACGCGAGTCAAGAGGGTGCCCAATGTCTCGAGTTCGGTTGGTGTCCACACCGTTTTAGCCTCAGAACGTCTCGCCTGTAGTTCCAATAACGGCTGGGCGGCCAATTCTCGCTTCCCTTGCTGGTCGTAATAGAAGAAGAGGCGTAGCGCTGGGGCAAATGCAGTCGGATTTGCAGCAGCGGCATTTCGCGCGTTTGCGAGAAAAGCCCTCAAGTCGTGGGCTTCCGACAGCAGAGTAAAGAAACTGGTGCGTAAGTCGGTTGGCCACAGCGGCGAAAACTGCTGATCGTAAACAGCCAGCGCTGCCCGTTCGCCTTTTTCGGCGCGGGCTAGCTCTGAGTCAGTCGCCAAACCAAGTGACAGTTGGTCGGGAAACTTGGCGTGTATTCTGGCAGCGACAACGCGAGCACCCGGCAAATCCTTTTGATGCAGCAATGCCTGAAAATAGCGCCGTAGCGGTTGACTGTCCTTCGGGTAACGCCTGATCCAAGCCTCATAGATTCCTGCGTGAGTCGACGGTGGGAGTTGACTGTCAGCGGAAACCTGTAGAGCACGTTGATAAGCAATCCAGGAGGCTTGCTCCGGATCGCTTTTATAGCTCTCTGCAGATTTAGCCGGGAAGTCGGCAGACTCAAGAAGTGTTTGTACTTCCTCTTGGGGCTGTAACCGCCGATGGTAAAAATCGGCTAGATTCAGAAGTGCAGTGCGCTTATCTTTACCGACGTTCGCCGCCTGACGCCAGTCCTTCTCGGCAGCTTTGAAATCGAGTTGTCTTTCGTCCTCCTGCGCCCGAACCGCATATAGCTCGGCGTTCGACGCGGATTGAATAATAAGTGAATCTAACTGCGAGCGTGATTCAGCGGGAGGTCGCCGCGCTAAGACAGAGCCAGCCGGGAGGGCCATCCATCGGTAGAGCGCTTGCTCTAAATTGCTCGCCGCAAGAGCGTTTTCTGCCGCTGGAGAGAGGTCAATGGCCGCTAGCGCCGCACCCGTGACAACTAATGCAAGAGAGACTGAGTACTTAAGGGAGGACTTCAAGTGGCACCTCCTGATGACTGACATTGTGAGCGATGTCCTCAGCCGTCACGTGGACCGAATAGCGTCCCGCCGGAAGGGATGCAGGAATGTTCAATACTCCTGTACTGGCTTTACTGTGCTCATCCCAGTGCAGAACGATTGGAGCGACCCCGTAAAGCCGTGCGGTAATGGTTCTGGTTGTTTGGGAGGTTTGCACTCGCATGGCAACCTGCTCGCCCGGGTGCACTCTTTGGGAAGCGAAGTGAACTCGCACCACTGGAGCATGGCTAGAGACGATGAAGGTCTTTTGCTCGCGGTAGACACTGCCATTTCGATCCCGCAGGACTAAACGCACGGCATAAGTGCCATCCTGCATATCGTCGGGCGCCACAAAGCGGGTCTGCCAAACGCCTTCACTTTGAATGAAGCGTAGAGGTTGAATGGCACCGAATGGGAACAAGGCAACCACAGATTCGATGGACGGGTCAGTGCGCACGCGCAGCAACGGATCTCCCGGCCTAATGAGTCGCGGCCGGAGGAGCGCTCTGGGAGCGGCCAGAAAGGACGTATAGGGAGTGACGAACTTATACTTTCTGGAGAGCCGAATAATCTCCTCGATGCTTGCCTTGTCTTCGCCCTCGCGATCCATCTTTTCGAGTAGCGCATCTACCCGTGCGCGTGCCCAAGTTGCCGGGAGATAAGGATGGGAGGTGTCCAGCTTGGGTAAATTGGTTTGAGCGGTCTCACGGGAGACACCATCGCCGCCTCGCATCAGCGCAGTAAAATCAGCTGTGCCCGGTTTAGAATATTGCCCAACCCAGGATGCGAGTGAGCCAGGAAAGTTATCCTGCTCGAGACGATAAACCATGCTCACGTTCGCTTCCGGCGTGACTGTGAGCGAAACTTGACTCAGGCGCTCCAAGCCAATCTTTTTGATGAAAGATTCCAACTTGAAGTCAATAGATTCCGCGGAACCTACCTGTTCAAACACGCCGTCATGCCCAGCCACCCGCTGTAACAGTCGCGTATTGGCGTCGTCTCCGACCGCGAAGGCGTAGAGGTGAGGCCTGTGACCGTTCGGGATCGCCTTCCACACTTTATCGAGCCAATCTCCGAAGCGAGTGGGGGAAATAGAGCCCTCTGTCAATTCTCCATCGGTAAGTAGAACAATGTAGGTTTCTTCACGTGATTGAGCCAAGGCGGCGGCCAGAGCGGATTGCAGGTTGGTCCCGCCGCGCAAAGGGGAGGCGCGCACAAAATCGAGCGCCTTGGCGACAGCCTCCGTTGTGGCGGGAGTCAGCACGGAGTTGGCTGCCCGGCTTTCTGAATTGAAAACCAGCACATTGAAAGAGTCACTGGGCTGCAAGGATCGCAAGGTCCCCTCCAACGCCTGGAAACTACGTTCTAACTTCTCCCACTGCATAGAGAGTGAAGTATCGAACAAAACAATGACTGAGTGAGATTGTCTTGCCGTTTCTTTGCTGCCAGCGGGAAGGATGGCTGAGGCTTCAAAAAACCCCGGTTCCGAGTCAGCGTCCCGATAAGCTTGCACAGCGAGCGTGTGCTCGTCCGCCACGCCGTAAGTAAGCGCGAAATCGTCATTGAGCAGAACATTCTCAGCCTCATAGGAAGCCTTCACCGCGTGAGCATCTTGCGAGACGATTTTCAATGGGAAAGCAGTTCCCAACATCTTGAACCCAGTCAGTGCGAGTGCGCTTTTCATTTCAAACTCGATAGAAAACTTGCGCACCGGCTGCGGCGAGAAAGTAACCGGCTTCAAAGGGATGAGAAATCCAGCGCTCAGTTGAGTCAGAGGAAGAGTCTGACGATATTCAGCTTCTACGCGCTTATAGCCATAGGCGGGGATTGGAACAATCTTCACGGTGAACTCACTCGAATGGCGCGCCTCGCCGGGATTCTCACTTTCACTCACTTCGCCCGATTCCAACAGTCCGGGATCAATCTCCTGATTGCGAATTTGCCGGTATAGCTCAGAGGCCCGCTTTCTTTCCAGGATCACCCCAGGGATGCGAGTTAGATCATCCCAAACGGCGAAATCGGAAACCGCCGCTCCGGCCGGTAGGGCGATTGAATAAGTCCCCTCCAAACTCTGGTTAGTCTTATTGCGGAAAATCTCCTGCCACTGGACAGTAGCGTGTCCGTTGTCAATAGACACATGAATTTTCACCGAGTCGATCGCCAAGACACTGGCGTCGGGAGAGTCTTTGCCACTTGGAATAATGACCCCGCTATCAGCCAAGGCCAGCAGAGGTGCGCAAAGCGCCAGCGCGAAAGCTCCGAATCGCGGCAAAATGATATTCATTGAATTAGATCCCGCTCCGAGATACGAACCAGGCCGTTGTCAGTTCCGATAAATAGGTTGCCTTCGTCCGCCGCCAACGCAGTGACATTCTCAGACGGCAAGCCGTTTTTCCAAAAGTGCCACCGCTGCTCACCCGCTGGGAGGAAGGCCAGACCCTGCCCTGCAGTGCCTGCGTACACTCCTCTCTTAGTGGTTATCATCGCGTTAGGGTTAATCTCGATTCGCGCATTCGTGAACTCACGAAAGGATTCCACGTCAAAGCGGGAGTTCATCATAACAACCCCAGAACCATAGGTGCCGAGGTAGATGTCATCTCCGACAGACACTGAGCCCGTAATCCAGTTCTGACTCAAATTCGAGTTGGCCGTCGTGAAGCTATTTTGCACAAGTGAGTTTTTTAGAATTGACACTCCTCCCAGAGTTCCGGCCAGCAGGACCGTTCCTGTTTGCGTGAGTGTGTAGACGTGATTATTCACAAGACCTTGAAAAGCATAGACGCTCGAAACAGTCGCGCCGTTTATGAAAGTCAGTCCAGCATTTGTCGCGATTACGGTAGACTCGCCACCGCGCTCAGTTGCTATCGTGAGCATGTCAGTCACGTGATTCGAGATGAGTCCATCACCAGCGCGCAACACCTGGCGCGGCCTTCCACTCATGTCGAACAACACCAACCCATTGGCAGTGGCGACTAACGTCCGATTTCCTGCCGGGTCTCCTTTGATGCGATTGACACAAAAAAGAACGTCATTCTCCAGGTGCTGGACTACCGCACCAGACTGTGCTGGCAGCAGGTCGAGGCCACGATCGAAATAGCCGATCCAGAGGCGATGCTGGCTGTCTACATTAAGAGCGGTTATGTGACCATTCGTCAGACCAATCAGATTGGGAGATAAGACATCCGCACCGTCTGGGAAACGACGAATGTTGGCATCTCCCAAAGCTACAATTCCGTCCATTACGGGCATTAACGCTATCGATTGAAACGTATCTCTACTGCGCAGAGTCGCCCCGAGGGAAGGGCGGGGCGTGTGAGCCTTAAGGTCCACCGTGAGAGTGCCTTCATCGATAGTCGATATCCAGAGGGTGCCCGCATTTTCAGCCAAAGCGGTAGCTAAGACGCCTTCTGCGAACCGTCTCCGAAACTGTCCATCGATAAACTCTGCCACGCCGTTGGCCGTTCCGACCCAAACGCCGTTATCGTCTGCAAAAATTGAGAGTACCTGGGCATCTGGCAATTCACTCACAAAGTGACTAAGCGTGCCCGCCCGCCACAACCAGACGCCCTGGTTGCGAGTGCCAATCCAAACCTCTTCACTAGTAGCTCCGCGAGCCAGAGCTGTGACTTCCGCATCCCTTAGCTCCGGCCGGAACACGGCAAGCTGTTGGGTATCGGTCACATAAAGGCCGGCATTGCGAGTTCCTAAAAGGACTTTACCGGTTGAGAGGGGCAACATGGCCGTCTCTTTGCGGAGTTTCGTAGTTTGCGGCATGAATTGCCGGAACGTGTGACTATCCCAGATCAAGGTCCCGGCACCGTCCGTCGCGACCCAAAGTTCAGCTTGCGGAATGCCACGCCGCACGGCCAAACCAACCAAAGGGGAAGCCGGCAAATCAAAACCGACTCGCCAGGTCTGGTGCAGCTGCCCCTGGCTATCGTAGCGGAAAAGAGTGGAGGAATTACAAACAAACCAATCTCCTTCAAAGGAAGCAAAGGCCTTGAAATTGCCGCGCACGTCAAAGGCTTGGAGGCTAGCAGTGCTCGCCGCCCGTGTGACTGGATTTATTGCGAAGGGGAACAGCGAAGCGCTCGTTACCTGTTTCTCAGTCTCTTCCAAAGTGCGCTGAGCCTTGCGCCAGATAAACGCCCCCAGCATGAGCATCCCAACCAGCAGCGCGCAGGTCACTGCATAAATTAGCCGTTTTTTGTTGAACAAGAAAGACCTTTAAATCCACCTGACTAACTATAATCCCAACCAGTCCACTCGTAAATCGAATTAGGTACTGAAACCGACCGCAGCCAAAGCGCCAAATGTTGTGACACATCCGAGATAAGTCGCCGTTATGGGCGCCGAGCGGCTGGTCGATCTCGAAAAAACCGCCGCAAGGTGCAGTTGATTCGCCGGTGGGCGCACGCGCAGTGAGTTGATCCGGTGAACCGGCTTTCGGCATTATTCCGGTAAAACACTGAAAATATTCTGCTCGGTCGTCCAAGTAACCACGGAAGACTGCTAGATGCATAAACTATGTAAAGGGGGGCAAACTACTGGTAGCAATTGGCCCACCAAGTCGCGCCGCTGTAACGCCGCATGACACACCATCTGGGTCGAATGGCGCAGAGTTTATTGCACCTTTCGCAACTTAAGCCCCTATTTGCAATGGTTTATGGTTGGTGCGCGACGTGCATTTAGGTCTACTTCTAAAATCTGGAAGGAGAAAATATGCCCCCTGTTGGTGAAATGAACGCTACAAAAGTTGGTCAAGCACTGCAAAATGCAGCCGTAGTGGGAAGTTCGCAGTCCATCCCGTTTTCGCGCGAGAGCAATCGCGCCATGACTGTTCCCGGCACACAGCGAAATCCGCCGTTGGTTTCTACGAGTGAATTGGACCAGATCAAACGCACTCAGTATTACCCAGGCCGAACTGTTCTTTTCCACCAAGGAGAAAGAACGGGGGGAGTCTTCATCGTACGCCGCGGAACAGTGAAGCTGTCTCTCACTTCCAGCAAGGGGCGCGCTGTTATTCTGCGCATTGCCGGCCCAGGCGAGATCCTCGCTTTGGCTTGCGTGCTATCGGGGGAACCATGCTTCGCCACGGCGGAAACCTTGGAAGCAACGGAAATCGCGTACGTCGACCGGGAGCAGTTCATGCAATTACTGCTGCACAATTCGGAGGTCGCGCTGAGTGTCGCCTTCCAGGCATGCGCAAACTATAAGAATGCCTGCAGGCAAATCAGCTTGCTAGGTTTGTGCCGGTCGGCGGGTGAACGTGTCGCGCAATTTCTGTTGAACTGGTCGGCTCCGAAAACCTATCGCGATAGCGCACCGGTTTGGCTCGGACTGACACATGAAGAGATCTCGCAGATCGCCGGCACTACACGTGAAACAGTTACGCGATCCTTGATGGACTTTAGAAGAAAAGGTTGGGCTTCGTTAAGCTCTTCTAAGCTCGTGATCCACAATCGCGAAGAACTTGAGAAATTAGTCGCCTAAAGCGGCGCGGGCCGTAACTGCGACCAGACCGGCATTCTCACGACGGGCCTCTCTCCCAACCAGAGCAAAAAGCTTCACCTGCATTCTTCGCAGTATCGCAGCAAAGTACACTGTACCCACAGGAGCCAACAACTTGAGTCATTTACCTGCCGCCACTCCAGATTCAACACGCCGCTCATATATCGGCTGGCTATTCGGATTATGTGGAGCAGCAGTCAGCGCTATTTTAGCTGCTCCCTTAATCCGCTTCACATTGTTTCCCCTGACTGAGAAGACCACGGAAACCAAATGGTCCGACGCCGGTTTAGTTTCCGAACTGCAAAGCGCTAAACCGCTAACGCGTACGGTCATGGTGGAACAGGTGGATGGCTGGCGGAAGACGATTTCTGAAAAGGTTGTGTACATCACGAAAGACTCAGCAGGTGGATTAAGCGTCCTCTCAGCGGTGTGCCCACACCTCGGCTGTTCGGTGCAATGGCAAGAAGCCAAGAACTCTTTTGTGTGCCCGTGCCATTCCGCCCAATACGAACCGAACGGCACACGCACTGGCGGCCCAGCGCCCCGCAGCATGGACACGCTAGAAACTAAAATTGTCGACGGACGGCTTCTGGTTCGCTATCAATACTTCCGCCAGCTCGTACCAACCAAAGAGGTGATTGGTTAAATGAGCGGCCCGCAGGCGACCGGAAAAGGTCTTTTCAGCTGGTTCGACCGTAGAACCGGACTTGATGGAATGTTACGCGAAACCTTGGATGAGCCAATTCCCGGAGGTGCGCGCTTCGCCTACGTCTTTGGTTCAGCCCTCATTTTTATTTTCCTTTCGCAAGTGATTACAGGCGTCTTTTTGGCGCTCTATTATGTGCCTTCCGCCGATCACGCGCACACCACCGTTGCCTATATTACGAAAGCGGTCACCTCCGGATCGTTCTTGCGCAGCATTCACGCTTATGGATCAAGCGCCATGGTGATCCTTCTCCTGCTGCATGTCACGCAGACCTTTTTGTATGGCTCTTATAAAGGGCGCAGAGAACTGCTTTGGCTTTCTGGATGCGGCCTCTTCGGCTTAGTGTTGTGCATGGCTTTTACCGGCTACTTGTTGCCATGGGATCAGAAGGCGTACTTTGCCACCGCGGTAGGAACTAATATCGCCGGCGAGGTTCCATTCATCGGCTCGTGGCTGAAGAGCCTGCTGCGCGGCGGCGCCGACATGGGAACTTTGACGCTATCGCGCTTCTTTGTAGCGCACGTGATGGTTGTGCCCGCGATAATTTTTTCGTTTATCGCGATGCACGTTTATCTATTTCGCAAGGCCGGAGCCGCAGGTCCGATAACAGAAGATCCGATCGCCCCGAAACTACCGGCCGAACCGTTTTATCCGAAGCAAGTGATGGTGGATGCAGCGTTCGCCCTTGTCATTATTTTGGCTTTGGCATTGCTCTCGCAATACTCGCCCTTTGAGCTTGGCCCCAAAGCGAATCCAGCCGACGCTCACTATTTGCCGCGTCCGGAATGGTATTACATTCCTATTTTCCAGTGGTTGAAGTATTGGCCGGGGTCGCTTTCGTTCCTGGGCGTAGTTGTCGTTCCAAGTTTGGTGGCGTTCTTCTTCGCCAGCTTGCCCTTTCTCGATAAGCGCATGGAGCGACGTCCCTGGAAGCGACCTTTCGCGGTCGGCTGCTACGTGTTCATCTTTCTGGCGCTTTTCGGATTGGGAGGACTTAGCTATCGCGCCGATCACGCAGATGCGGGCTACGACGCGCAACTCATCGCCCAAGGCAAAGCGACTGAGGAATTTATGAAACAGCCCTTCGAAGCGGAAGTTGTCGGAGGCGTCGCTGCCACCGCCTCATCAGCTGCCGTTGATCCGCTAGTGGCACAGGGCAGTAAGATTTTTTCTGCGAAGTTTTGCAATGCATGTCACGGAGCAGGTGGCAGCGGTGGACCGGCGGCTCCTGCTTTGAAAGGCATTCACAATAAGCTCGACGCGGATCATCTAACCACTTTGCTCAACGCACCCACTGCCAAAATGTCCGCGGCAGGCATGCGGCCTGTGGATTTGCCGGCCGCCGATATGAAAGCGCTGGTAGCCTATCTCGGCAGCCTATAAAGCCGTCAAACCAAGTTCATTTCGCCTTCCAGCACATCGGGGTCTAATCCACTTGAAAAGACAAATCCCTGCCCTTCCAGCAGCAACCGCATACTCGGATTGTCCGTCAAGACAGACGCAACGAGCTGCTCCAGTTTCTCTTCGCGCGCGAAGCGCACCAGCCGTGAGACCAACTCGCGGCCTATCCCTTTGCGCTGGAACAAATCTGTCACCAACGCAGCCACCTCGGCTTCACTCTTCAACGGCGACTTGACCAGCCGGCCAATGGCAATGATCTCGGCGGGCTCATTATTCGTTTTTGGCTTCTCGGCCACTAAGGCCATGCCGCGGTCGTAATCGATAAAACAGACACGCGTCAGCCGTTCATGACGGACACGGCTCTCCAGCTTGAGTTGCGAGAAGAAGCGCCGGTATACGCTTTCGTCGGACAGCGTAGCGTGGAAGCGCACCATGGCCGGTTCGTCTTCTGGCCGAATTGGTCTGATGTTGAGTGTCGTGCCATCGCGCAGCTGTATGGTCTCTACGTAGTTCGAAGGATACGCTCGAATAGTCGGTTTCGGAATGCTGGCCAACTCTGTCCCCGGCGGAAACAAGACGATGCGCGCATCGAGGGCCATCACTGCCCCGGGCGAAACAAACAGCGGATTAATATCGATCTCTTTCACCATCGGCAAATCCACCACCAACTGGCTGAGCCTCACCAGCAAACGCTCCAGGCGGCTGATATTCACAGGCTTTTGCCCACGAACTCCTTTCAGCACTTTGAACACTTGCGTCTGCTCCATAAAACGGCGCGCGAGCGTGGTGTTGAGTGGGGGCAATGCTAACGCCCGATCTTTGAAAACCTCTACCAACTGGCCGCCCAATCCAAACACCAGCACCGGACCGAATTGCGCATCGATACTCGAACCAATAATGAGTTCGTACCCTTTCAGCTGCACCATCGGTTGTACCGTGACACCCTGGAAATGCTGCGGGCCGACTCTCTCTGCCACCGAACGCTCAATCTCTTCGAATGCCGTCTTGACCGCGCCGCTACTCGCTAAATTGAGCTTAACCCCGCCCACATCGCTCTTGTGGGTCACAGAAAATGAATTTAACTTGAGTACGCAGGGAAAGCCGATCTCAGCGGCAATCTTTGCAGCTTCGTCAGCGGTAGCAGCAAATCGGGTTAAAACAGTAGGAATGGAATAAGCCCGCAACAATTGCTTCGATTCAAGCTCAGTCAACAGCGCGCGCCCTTGCTGGTGCGCTTGGCAAATCAGCTCGTTTGCTTTTGACGCTGCATTCTTGGCGCTTTCCGCTGGAGCGGGCGTTTCATACAAAGCATTGAGGTTGTAGCTATAGCGCCAAAGGTAATGGAAGGCACGTACAGCGGTGTCTGGAAAAACGAACGTCGGAATGCCGGCCTTGTTCAGAATAGCCTCGCCCTCGCTGGCGCGTTCGCCACTCATCCAACTGGCCAAAATCGGTTTGCCCGGTAACCGGGCAAATTGCGCGACCTTATGCGCGATCTCCACTGGATCGCTCATAATCTGCGGCGTCATGATGACAAGCACACCATCGGAATTCGGGTCTTGCGCAGTAATCCTCACAACCGCTTCGTAGCGGCTGGGATCGGCGTCACCGATAATGTCGATGGGATTGTTGTGACTCCAGTGAGGAGGCAGGACCTTGTTGAGCGCTTCCACCGTTTGATCGGAAAGAGGGGCCAGTTGTTCACCCAACCCAATCAGCATGTCCGTCGCCAGCACACCTGGGCCACCAGCGTTCGTCACGATGGAAAGTCTTGGTCCTGCCGGCCTTGGTTGGTGGGCCAACACTTCGGTCATGTGAAAGACATCGTCCAATTCGTCGATGCGCACCACGCCGACTCTGCGGAAGGCTGCGTCCAACACGGCATCGCTTCCTGTGAGCGCGCCGGTGTGCGAGGCAGCAGCTTTGGCAGCCGGATCCGTTCGTCCCGCTTTGATCACCAAAATAGGCTTGGTCAAAGCCACCTCGCGGGCGGCGGAGAGAAAGCTGCGCGCATCGCCGACAGACTCCATATACAGCAAAATACTGCGCGTGTGATGATCGTTGCCCAAATAGTCGATTAATGAGCCCCAGCCGACATCCAGCATTGATCCAATAGAGAGGCAGGCGCTGAAGCCCACTTGTTCACGCAAGCTCCAATGCAGCAGCGCTGTACAAATAGCGCCGCTTTGACTGATAAGCGCCATGGTGCCCGGCTTGGCCATAGTAGGCGCAAAGGTGGCGTTGAGCCCGCTGCTGGGACACATCACGCCCAGACAGTTTGGCCCAATAAGCCGCATGTTCGCTCGCCGTGCTGTTGCTAGAACCTGCCGTTCTAACTCCATGCCATGTGCGCCAGTTTCTCGGAAGCCCGCCGAGATGATGACTGCGCCGCTTACACCCACTTCCGCACATTCCTCAATCAGCGCAGGGACAGAGTCTGCGGGAGTAACTAAGACTGCGAGATCCAGCGGCTCTGGAATTTCTTTCACGGACGAATATGCTCTGACGCCCAAAACTGCGCTTTGTCTCAGGTTGACCGGAAAAACGGCGCCATCGAACGGACTGCCGATCAGATTCGACAGCACAGCCCGGCCGATGGATCCCTCTCTGGCGCTTGCGCCGATCACAGCCACAGAGCGCGGCTTGAAAAAAACTTCGAGCCCGCGAGTTTTGACTCCTTTTGGCATCATTTCTAAATCTCACTCAAAGCGAAGCTTTCGCCGCGCGCCGGACAATGCACCTTCACCCCCAGTTGAGCTTGCATCTCTTTCGCCAAAGCTGCTTGGCCTTCTGGCTCGCCGTGGACCAGGAAGACGCGCTTCAGTTTTCCGGCGATAGGCTGAATCCAGCGAATCAATTCCGCTTGGTCGGCGTGCGCGCTGAGTTCTGCCAGCGTCGCAACTTCGGCCCGCAATGGCAACATCTCATCAAAGATCCTGACTTCCTGCCGCCGCTCCATGATCCTTCGCCCTAAGGTATTCTCCGCTTGATAACCTGCCAGCAACACCAGGTTCCGGCCATCCGCAATTCCATGCCGCAGGTGATGTAAAACACGGCCGCCTTCACACATACCCGATGCGCTGATCACAACAAAGGGCGTGCGTAAATCATTTAGTGTCTTACTGTCGGCAACGTCTCTCAAATACCGCAGCCGTTTGAACCCGAACGGATCAAGACCGTGCTCAAGATACGCCGCAGCCTCGCGGTCGTACTCTTCCGGATGATGTCGAAAAACCTCAGTCACGTTTACGGCGAGTGGGCTGTCCACAAAAATCGGTATGGCGGGAATCTCCTGTTCTTCCGCCAGCTTGTGCAAAACGAGGACAATTTGTTGCGTGCGCCCAACCGCAAACGCCGGCACGATCACGTGTCCTCCACGCGCGACAGTTTTATTAATCAGCGTCTTCAACTCCGCTTCCACGTTGCTGATGGGCTGGTGGATGCGGTTTCCATAAGTGCTTTCGATAATTAGAAAATCGGCTTCCGGCGCGGGGTCTGGATCTTTTAGTATGGGCATTCCCGCCCTTCCCAAATCTCCTGAGAAGAGGAGCTTAGTCTCGCGGCCGTTTTGCTGGTGCCTTAGCAGCACGAACGCCGACCCCAGAATGTGGCCAGCATTGCCGAAGGTAAAAGTCAGTTGTTCATTCAGCGGGGTCGTCTCATATAGTTTCGAGGGAACAAAGCAACGCATGGCATTCGCCGCATCTTGAGCCGTATAGAGTGGGGCTACGGGCACGCTCATATCGGCAACACCGATCGCCTGTCTGCGTCTGGTCCGACGGCTCAGATATTCGGCGTCGCTCTCCTGAATGTGAGCTGAATCCGCCAGCATGTATTGGCACAATTCCGCGGTGGCTGGTGTGGCGTGGATCTTGCCGGAAAAACCATTCCGCGTGAGGGTGGGAAGATTCCCGCTATGATCCAGATGCGCGTGCGACAACACCACAGATCTCAAATTCATCGCGTCGAAAGGCAAGTGGCTGTTGATTTCAAATGTTTCTTTGCGATGCCCCTGCAGCAGTCCGCAATCTAAAATGTGCAGTTCGTTATCCACCGTGATACCGTGCATTGAGCCGGTTACGGCTTGCGCCGCGCCCCAAAAGGTCAGTTGCATATCGTTTAGAAACTCTAAGCTTACTTCGTCCGCTCCTTCCGAGATGAATAGAATAGGAGCTTGAACGACAAGGGCCGCCATCCTACGAATCCTGAACCGGATCTTCAGGTGCAATCTTATTTGCGGTTTCGCGACTTGCTTGAGGCTGCGCCCGATGCCATTTTCGAAGTAGAGCAAGACGGCACCATCATTTTGCTCAACGCCGCCGCCGAAGGGATGTTCGGTTATACGCGCGATGAATTGCTGGGACAGCTTGTGGAAGCGCTAATCCCGGACGCTGCGCGGGCCACGCACCAACAACATCGCGCGCGCTTCCATCAGTTTCCGTCCGTCCGCCCGATGGGGGCTGGCCTGGAGCTCTTGGCAAGACGCAAGGATGCGAGCACTTTCCCGGTGGAAATTAGTTTAAGTCCGATTCGCTCCGCTCAGGGCAGCCGCGTGATCGCCATTGTCCGCGACATCACAGCACGCAAGCAGTCCGAAGAAGAAATCAACGCTCTTCACCGGCAGTTCACTGCTACACTTGCCGACACGAATCGCCAGCTCGAAATTCGCAATCGTGAAGTGGAACGCGCCAACCGCCTCAAGAGTGAGTTCCTAGCAAGCATGAGCCACGAACTCCGCACGCCGCTGCACACGATCATCGGTTTTTCAGATTTGTTGGCCGAAGAACTCAAAGGCCCTTTGAACGAATCGCAAAAGAGATTTGTCGAGCATATTCGTAACGATTCGCGTCATCTCTTGGAGTTGATCAGCGACACTTTGGATCTCAGCAAAATCGAAGCAGGGCGCCTGACACTGCATCCCGAAGAATTTAACGCTGCGGACGCGCTTGCCGGCTGGGTCGAAAAACTGCGGCCGCTCGCCAACAATAAGCGCCAAACGATGATCGAAACCTATAATGCCGACTTGCAAGTCTATGCCGATCCTCTCCGCCTGAAAGAAATTCTCTATAACCTAATTAGTAACGCTATCAAGTTCACCGCGGATGAAGGTACGATATGCGTGGAAGCTCAACACGCGGAGAATGGGACAGTGTTTCGCGTTACCGACACGGGCATCGGCATTGCTGAATCGGAACATGAAGCGATCTTCGACAAGTTCTACCAACTGGGCGCAACCACCAAGGGTGTCCGCGAGGGCACTGGACTGGGCTTGGCCATTACCAAGAGCCTCGTCGAAATGCATGGCGGGCAGATTAGGGTTCACAGCCAGCCTGGTGCAGGCAGCGTGTTTGAATTTACACTACCCAGCCAGAAGCCGGAAACTTCCACAACCGCTGCCGTAAGATAGGTCGTTTATGACGAACCCTGTCTCTCTGGTCATTGTGGACGATAATGCCGGCAGTTTGGAATTGCTTTCAACAGCGCTCGAACAACCCGGACTCAACATTTATACAGCCAGCGATCCAGAGGCTGCGCTAGATCTAATTGTGGAAAAACACGCCCATATTGTCTTGACCGACCTGGTTATGCCCAAGATGACCGGGTTGGAATTATTGGAGCGAGTGATCTCGTTCGATCCCGCCATCGAAGTGATCCTCATGACGGCGCACTACTCCTCCGAATCGGCCGTCGAAGCTATTCGCAAAGGCGCCAGCGATTACCTCAACAAACCAATCTCTCTTCCCGCCTTGCGTTTGCGCATTGGTACGATGATTCAGGACGCCCGCCGACGGCTGCGCAATTCGGAACTCGAAGATGAATTGGCAGCAAATTCACCCTTCGAACAAATCATTGGCGCGAGTCCCGTGATGTGGGAGCTGTATTCACGCATTCGCCGCATTGCTCCGCATTTTCGAACCGTGCTCATTACCGGACCGACTGGCTCGGGCAAGGATCTGGTGGCACAAGCGTTGCACAAACTGAGCCCCGCCAATCTCGGTAACTTTGTGGTAGTCAATTGCTCGGCAGTCGTCGAGACCTTGTTTGAAAGTGAACTTTTCGGTCACGTCAAAGGCGCCTTCACCGGCGCTACTGCCGACAAAATTGGCTTAGTGGAACACGCCAGCGGCGGATCGCTTTTTCTCGATGAAATCGGCGACATGCCGCTCGGGACACAAGCGAAACTGTTGCGTACCATTCAGAATCAGGAAGTTCAGCGCGTTGGCTCATTGCAAGCCCGCAAGATCGACTTTCGCGTCGTGGCCGCCACCCATCGTGATTTGCGCGCCATGATCCGCGACGGAAAGTTTCGTGAAGATCTCTACTATCGCCTTTCCATGGTCGAGCTTCCCATTCCTTCTCTTGCGCAACGAAAAGAAGACTTGTCTCTGCTGGTGCGCCATTTCCTGGCTAAATTTTCGCAGCAGTTCAACAAACCAGTCCGTCGCCTCACGCAGCGCGCCAGCATCGCTTTAAGTCATTACAACTGGCCAGGCAATGTACGCGAACTCGAAAATGCGATCGGGCATGCTTGCATGATGACCTTAAGCGAAGTCATTGATCTCCCGGATCTGCCACCGTATTTACGCGGAGATACGTCCACCTCACATGACGAAACGGGCGTAGCTCCCTTGTCGCTAGACCAGACTGACGCGGCGTCGCTGCTCGAAAACAACGAAAGACGAATGGTTTCCGAAGCCCTGACTAAAGCGGCCTGGAATCAGTCGGAGGCAGCCCGGACGCTGCGGATCGGTAGGGACGCTCTTCGCTATAAGATGAAGAAATATGGCTTGGCTGAGCCGGGCAGTAACTAAGCACTGGACATGGCGCATCGTGCACGATTTGATACGCATGGGTACGCAAACGTCCGAAGCGGTGCTGGCTCTCTCCTCGTCCCAAAACAATCAGCCCGATCTTGTTTTCTAACGCGAGATTTCGCACTGCCTTGGAAACACCGCCACCCGCGATTGTGATTTCGCCCTCAATCCCAGCCTCGCGTTGTAACTTGGTCAGTTCGACGCGCGCGCCTTCCAGCAAGTAGCGGTGTAAGTCGAAATCGAAATACTTATTCGGTCGCGTCTCTGCGCCCGGAATACAGTGAACAACATGTAACTTTGCGGAAAAGAGCTGCCGCACGCGGTCCGCAAAACGTAGTAAGGAAATCGTCTCGCCGTCAATATCCACCGCGCAAAGAATCTGCTGAATCTCGTTCGCGAAAACTCTCTGGCCCTGCGCGTTGGCATCGGTCCAAACCGGACAGGGCGTATCGTGAATTACCTTCGCGGCCACCGAGCCAAGCAGCAGCCCTGGTAGTTTGCCGAAGCCGCGCGTTCCGATCATAATCAAGTCGGTCGTATGCTCACGTGCCCAGTTCGCAATCAGCCACGACGGATCGCCTTCACAAATGATCTTTTCCACACGATCTGGGGGTAGATCGAGCTTGAATTCTGTCAACCTTTGTTTCGCGGCATTGAAAAATTCTCCGAAACACTTCAAATTTATGGTCGGTGCTTCCGCGTTTCCGTACCAAGTAGCCGGGATTTCAAAAACATGCAAGACCGTGACTTTTGACCCAAACCTGCGAGCCAGACATTCCACTTCCGCAGCCATGCTAAGGCTCCGCTCAGAAAAGTCTAGCGGGTACAGTATGTGTTCAAACTTCATTCTGGCGTCTCGATATAGGAAAGTTCCAGGCAAGATGAGGGCCAATTTCCAAACGGTAACAAAACGCTCATGTCGTGGGATGCCCGGTCTGAGCGCGTGCGCAAGAAAACCAATCGGAATTGGGCACTCTGGGTGAAATGGCGCAAGCTGTTACTTACCCAACTGGGCGTTTTCCAGGCAACTCATCTCCAGTCCTAACGCCCAGCGCCGCTGAAATCCGGGCCAGAATTCGCCGCCTGTGCTAAACGCGCCGTCGTCCGGCGTGTTCGGCGCAACGTTCCATTTTCCGTCGTTCGAATGCGCCAGTGGAACGTGAAGAAATGCCCGCTTTTTTTCGTCTCCTTTCAGATACAAATCCAGAAAGGCTGTTATAAAGTGCTGGTTAATGGCAGCTATCCGATCTTTGCGCCAAACAGGCTCGTCGAACGATTGCAATGCCCTGTAATCGAGCGCGACATTAGCGGGGGGTGGATTTCCGCCCGTATTATGGCGCGCGTTTTCGTAGACTAACAGACAGCGTTCGGAGTTAGTAGCCAATTCCATCGCGCGCTTCGGACCGTTCTCATACCCAGCCACATCGTCGTGGTCGCCAACGATGAAGAGCGTCGGAAGGTGAATACCCTTTAGCGATTCAGCGTCCCAGGCGCTGAAAGGCGGCTGCTCGCCCCAAGGGGCGATCGCTACAACTGCCTTCAAACCAATGCGCTGGAGTGCTTTGTATTTTGGACTATCGCGGTTCCAATCCGCCAAAGAGCCGCCGGGCACAAACTGATTCAAAGAACTGGTCTGACTGATTCCCGCACCCGCGCTGATGAGCGCTCCGTAACCACCCATTGAGTAACCCACAATCGCCGCATTGCTTTCTTCTACTAACCCCGAAAGAAAATTGCCTTTGGAATTAGACAGTTTCTCGATCGAGGCCAGCACGAAGAGCTGGTCGCTCGAGCGGTTCAAGAGCGTGCTGGTAAACGCTCGCACTTCGCCGAAAACCGAATCAGTATGATCGATGGCAGCCACCACATAGCCCTTCGATGCCAAATTTTCCGTTAGGTAACTGAGAAAATAACGCGAGCCCGGATAGCCGTGAGAAACAATCACCAGGGGGAAGCGCTGACCCTTCACTGGCGTAGCGTCTCGCGCCGCCTTGCCTGGAATCTCAAATCCCCTGGGACCATTCGTGCGCGGAGCAACACCAGGCATAGGGCTAGCGTACGCCACTCGCTCTTCTTGCCCCGCTGCTAAGGTGGCGGGATACCAAACTTCTACTTTGAGTGGACGATCATAAAGTGGCGCCTTCCCGGTATCTTTATTGAAGTTAAGAATATCGATCTGACCGGCATGAACAAGGTCGACGGTACGCACACCCACGGCGTAACTTCCGCGCGCTGCCAATTGCGGCGCGTCTGCTTTCGGAACACTAAAAAATTCTGAAGGTGTTTCTTGCGCCTGAAGCGCAAACAGAAAACACCCGGAGAGGAGAAAGATTCTGAGGAATGAGCGCACCAAGTTATCCTGACACACTCATGCTTTGAGTCCGAACACTTGTTCCGCATAGATGCGGCTGAGCCGTAGATCCTCCGCCAGAGGTCTGGAGACGGCCGTGTTCTCGCGATAGGCGAGTTCCACCACTGTCAGCGGTTTGAGATTCTGCTGCTTCAGAAACGCCGCGATTTCACGATAGTCGATATCGCCATCTTCCAACGCTTCCAACCATAGTTTGTCTTTCGCATTGCGCACATGGATTTCGTGCACTCGCGCGCCGGCTTCCTTTAAGAGATCGAGCGGCTTCAATCCACCCTGATGAACCCAGTCGAGATCTAAGCACAGCGAGACATACTTTGGATCGGTATTGTGCAAGATGTGCCGCCACTCGCGCGCGTTGTCGACAAGTTCCGGCGTGTGATGATGAACGCGCAGTTCGAAATTGTTGTGTCTAAGGATTTGGCCCAGATCGTTCAACGCCGATGCTTGCAGAGTGAGTTCTTCATCTGTTTTCTGCGCACCGGCAGGTTTCGGATCAGGGTTGTTCACAATGGCCGAGCAACCGAAGGGCCTGCAAAGCGTTCCGATTTCCAAAGCCCGTGCCGTGGTAGCCGCTGCCTCGTCACGTGTGTGCATGGCGCCTCCCACATAGACAGAAGGCATTTTAAGCTGATTTGCCTTAAGCAGGGAAAGCGCCAGGTCCCTCAACTCCGGAATAAAGAAGCCCTGGTTGAGCTCGATGTTTTGAAATCCCGCCGCGCGGGTCATTCGGAAAACTTCTGCCAGCACATTTCCTAAAGGCTTCTTCTGACGTTCAGCATATTGCTGAAAGATGTAACCTTCGACTGACATTCGCGATCCACTGGAGCGCGCAAATAACAGAGAGCTCATCATCGAGACGAGCGCTTGCCTCCTTGTTGCGTTCATAACGTCCAACCTCCGTCTACTGTAATAAGTTGGCCCGTAATGTGCCGCGCCTTCTCGCTTAAAAGAAAGAGCGCTGTATCCGCAATATCTTTGGCATCAAGAAAGCCATGGCTTAGCGGCTGCTTCTGTTCAACAAAGGCGCAGATCTCCGCATCCGCTTGGGCTCGTGCGCTCATCGGCGTTCGCACCAGAGCGGGCGCCAGTACATTCACTCGAATATTTTTGGCAGCATATTGCGCCGCCATTGCGTGACTCATCGAAATGACCGCCCCTTTTGCGGCAGCGTAGGCGTGCGTGGCGAAATGTGAGGGTTCGGGCGAGAACGCCAACACGCTCGATACATTCAACAACGCCCCGCCCGTGTGCCTTCGCAGCCAATAGCGCACTGCCTCCCGAGAAACGAGAAACGCCGGCCGCGCATTGTTGGCGAACGTCGCCTCCCAACCGTCGAGCGTGCACTCGTGAACGGGTCCATCGCCAAATCGTCTTCCACTCGACCCAGCTACGTTGAAGACTGCGTCAACCCTCCCGAACTCTTCAGAACAAGATTCAAAAGCCTTCCGAACTGTTTCTTCTGCGCGCAAATCTCCGACAAAAAACTGCAGTCCATGGACCCGCCCAGAAAGGCTCTCACACTCCGCCTGTTCGCGCCCGACCACGAACACTCGCCAACCTTCACCCACCGCGGTCAACGCCGCCGCTTCGGCAATACCACTCGATCCGGTAATAAGGAGAACGCCACTCACTTCAGTATTCAACCGCGACCCAGCGCCGCGAACTTATCGATTCATATCCCGCTTCCAGAACACAATTCGAAATATAACCGTCTTCATAGGTCTCGCGCGGTGTTTTGCCGTTGCGCACGCATTCCACGAAATGCCTCATCTCTGCCTGGTATCCGTAGGCAAAAGCTTCTTCCGGCAAGGGCCGCGTCCAGCCGGAATCCGCATCGGCTTTCTCGACGATGTATCCCGCAGGCTTCGTGGAAAAAGCCATGATGGGCGTTCCGCGCGTCACATCTGTGAAAATCGACCCTTCCGACCCGTGAATCTCGTTCCGCAAATCCAGGCCGCCTTTGGTTGTCCACGAAAGTTCGCAATGCCCAAGACCGCCGCTCGCAAATCTTAGAACGAGCAGAGCATTGTCTTCACCTTTAGTCTTTTCATGATGCACGAGATTTGCGCCCCAAGCCATCACTTCCGTGATTTGGTCCTCCTTGCCGAAGAAATAGCGCGCAGCCGCAATGCAGTGACAGCCGAGATCGTGCATCGCACCGCCTCCCGTTTTCGTGACATCCCAAAAATGCGGACTGTGCGGCCCACTGTGCGACTCTCGCGACCGCACCCACAGCACCTTGCCCAGCGTTCCCTGTTCGATCACCTCACGTGCTTTGACAACCGCCGGCGCAAACACCTCCGTCTCGGCATAGCCATGCAAGGCACCCGCTTTCAGCGCTGCGTCATAGATCTGCTTCGCTTCGGTGCGATTTCGCCCGAGCGGCTTCGTGCAAACCTGATTCCGCTTGGCTGCGGACAGCTTCAGCGACACCGGCAGATGTTCTTCATTAGGCAGCGCAATGATGAAGAGATCCACATCATTGCGCGTAATCAGTCCGTCCAAATCAGTCGTTGATGCCGTGATTTTCCAACGTTTGGCAAAACTCCGCGCGCGTTCCTCACTCCGGGAATAATTTGCCACAACCTGCTGCCCTGCTACATTCTGCAAACCCTGCATGTAGAACTCAGCGACAAATCCAGAGCCCAGCAAAGCGATTCTGACGTTATTCATACAAGTGTTTCAAGCTCTTGCGATATGCCTCATAAAATCGCTCCAACTGTTCCGTTGCGCTGGTGTTGCCGATGAACTGGTGGCTTGGCAGCAACACCGGTTTTATACCTTTCGCCAGCAGCCGTTCCGCCACCTCACAGCGGAGCATGTTCAAAATCATGCCTCCTGTGACCGTTGAAACGGGTCCCGTACGCCATTCCAACCCGGGCAGTTCCATCACACAATCACCGGGTGGGCAGTGGTTGTCGATCACAACATCGGAAACATCGATCAGTTTTTTGCCCGACGAATGCGCCGGCGGCGATTGTTCACAATGCTCCTTCGACACAATGCCAATCACCGGAAGGCCGCGCCTTTGCGCACCGGCCGCCATCTCCACAATTACCGGCCGAATACCGCTGGTGGAAATAACGATAAAAGCGTCGTGCGAGCCGAAGTGAAAACCCTTCAATATTTCTTCTGAATAGCCTTCGTACTTTTCCAGATACAACGGCGCGCGCAGACCATTCGTTCCCACGATGGAAGCGTGATTCGACAACGCCAGTTCCACCATGGCCACGAAGCCAACGAAACATCCTTGGCGCGGCGTCATCTCTTCGCACATCATGCGGGAATGCCCGTTGCCGAACAAAAACACCAATCCCCCTTGGGCAATGGAGTTGGCGCAAATCTCGGCGGCCTTTTGAATCGCCGGAAGTTCCTGCTGGCTTAATTCCTCCAGCAGCTTGGCGGTTTTCAAATAATAATCTGTTGCAGCGCTCATTCGCTGAAACTTTATCAGATGTTAGAGTAAGCTCATTTTGAATGGTCCTTGGAATTGATATCGGCGGTACGCGGGTCAAAGCGGCCGTGGTGAGCGAAGCAGGCGAAATCATTCGCTCGTCGCAAGCGCCTACCGGCTCCAACCCGGATAGCTTTGTGGCGAACCTCAACAACATGCTCCGCGATTTACAGCCTAATGTCACCGCTGCGGGCATTGGCTGCAAGGGAATCATCGAAGTGCACTCAACCAAAGTCCTCACACTGCCGGGTGCGCTTCATCATCTGGAAGGTCAGCAGTTGTCCAATATCGTTGGCGCTGTTTTGCCACCTGGTTGCCCGGTGATCGCCGATAACGACGCCCGCATTGCGATGGCCGGTGAGAAACAATGGGGCGCTGCCCGCGATTGCGAAGATGCAATCATGCTTACGTTGGGCACCGGAGTTGGCGGCGCGGTTATGGTTAACGGCCAAATCTTGCGCGGCACCGGCGGCATCGCGGGACACATTGGCCACCTCACCGTCGATCCCGCTGGACCTGAATGTATTTGCGGCAGCCGCGGCTGTCTTGAAACATTCTTCTCGGCGCTTGCGATCGAGAGTGAAGGCGCTACCGCTGTTCATCGCGGATTGACCACGACCATATCGAATCCAAATCCCACTTGCCAAGACGTGTTCACAGCCGCACGCAGTAGTGACGCCGTCGCCCTTGGGATCATTCAACGAGCAACTAAATATTTAGGGGGCGCCATCGCGGGGCTTTTGTTTGTGCTCGACCCTGAAAAAGTAATTCTGACCGGTCAGATTACCGAAGCCGGCGACATGCTCTTCGACGCGGTACGAAAAGATGTTCACCAGCGAACCGTGCCTCTTCTGCGCCGCGCCGTGCCCATCGTCAAATCCGAACTGTCTGATCCTTCTGGCACCTTAGGCGCAGCCGCTCTCGCACTCACTCTAAAGGAAGCAATGAAATGATGCGCACCACTGTAATCGGCAGCTATCCCTTCCCTGCCTGGCTTGAATTCGCTGCGAGTCATCTTTCCGAATTCGGCAAAGACGACATCGCCGAATTGCAGGACGACGCCGTCATCGCCGCCATTCACGATCAGATGGTCGCCGGCCTGGATGTCATCACGGATGGTGAACAGACGCGTCTCGACTTCAATCTTTCTTTCTACGGCTTTCTCAGCGGCATCAGCACTGAGCCCGACTCGCCTCGCCGCTTTGGCCCTCCCGGTCACGATCAGCGTGGCAAACACCAAATCACCAGCGTCATCAGTGCTCCCAACGGACTTGGCGTTGTCGCCGAGTTCACGCGTCTCAAACGCCTGGCTCCCAGTGGCCCCATGCTCAAAGCCAGCATTCCCGGACCTTACACGCTCAGCGGCCGGCTCTTGCCTCATCCTTCCTATCCCGATCGTTACGCCATTACCGAAGCTCTCATACCGATCGTGCGCAAAGAGATCGAAGCTTGTTTAGCGGTAGGTTGCAGCGAACTCACCATCGACGAGCCCTCTATGAGTTGTTATGCCTATCGCGAAGATCCTAAGCGCTTCGTCGAGATCTTCAACCGGGCTGTGGCGCCGGCAGTCGGCAAATGCCATCTGTCGACACATCTCTGCTTCGGTAATTACAAGGGCCGCGCCGTCGCGCCCCGGCATTACGCACCCATGTTTCCAGCGTTTCTCGATTTCCATGTCGACGAAATCCATCTGGAAATGGCCAGCCGCGAATTTGCCGAATTAGAACTCTGCGCTGAAATTGCCAAGGAGAAAATCGTCTCCGTTGGCATCATCGACGTGAAGAGTTATTACATCGAAACGGTGGCCGATGTCGCGGCGCGCGTGCGGCGTTGTTTACAATATGCCGCACCTGAACATCTTTCCTTCGCGCCGGATTGTGGGCTCAGCCAAACCGCGCGCTGGGCCGCTCGCCAGAAACTTGCCAACATGGTGGCGGGTGTCCAACTGGTAAAAAAAGAATTAGGAATTGCATGATTGCGCCATTCTTAAAGAACGACGCCTTCCTCGCCGATGTCCACGCTGCACGTAAACGCAAAGACGAAGTTCACATCTGGTGGCTTGGACAGAGTGGCTTCCTCATTCACTCCGGCGATTCCTGCGCCCTCATCGATCCCTATCTCTCCGACTCACTCAGCAAGAAATACGCGGCCACCGACAAGCCCCATGTCCGCATGACTGAGTGTGTGATCGCTCCCGAAAAGCTCGATTTCATCGACGTGGTCACGTCCAGCCACAACCACACCGATCATCTCGATGCCGAGACACTCCTCCCACTGCGCGCGGCGAATCCGAATCTCAAGATGATCATCCCAGAGATGAACCGCGCTTTTGTAGCAGAGCGACTCAACACCGACCCCGCTTGGCCCATCGGATTGAGTGATGGCGACAAAACGTCTGTTGGCGGGTTTGAGTTCGTCGCGGTACCAGCGGCACATGAAACCGTCGAACCGCAGTTCCTGGGGTATGTCATCCGCACCACGGGCTTAAGCATTTATCACAGCGGCGACACCATTCTCTACGAAGACATGGCGCACCGTCTCAAGCCTTTCAAGCTTGATCTGGCGCTCCTTCCCATCAACGGTGCTAAACCTGAGCGTCGAGTAGCAGGCAATCTCAACGGCCCTGAAGCAGCACAACTCGCTCTCGATGCCGGAGCCAAATTAGTGGTCCCTTGCCACTACGAAATGTTCGAATTCAACACAGCCTCGACGGACGAGTTCATTGCGGAAGCACTACGCCTTCAACAACCGTATAGGGTTTTGCGCGCCGGCGAACGATTAGATTTATCCTGAAGAAGATGTCACGCCTAGCCTTAGTTCTCATCATCGCCGCTCACGCGGCCGCACACGACATCATCACGACCAACCTCACCTTCACCCGCGACATCTCCCGAATCTTCGACCGTCGCTGCACCACCTGTCACGGCCCTTCTTCCCAGATTCCACTTAACACTTACGAACAGGCGCGTCCGTGGGCCGTGGCGATCAAAGAGCAAGTTCTCTCGCGCTCCATGCCTCCCTGGGGCGCCGTCAAAGGCTTTGGTAATCTCAGGCCCGATCATGCGCTTACGCAAGAAGAGATTATGATCATCGCCGCTTGGGTGATCGGGGGCGCACCGCAAGGAGATCCTGCATGGTTGCCCAAACAAGCGAAAGGAAAGCCGGCGAGCCCTCCGCCCGCAATCAAGAACGCCCTGACCGGAGGCAATCAAATCAACCTGAGTCAGCCGATCGTCGTCGCAGGAATTCGTCCGCTTGCAGATTCCGTTGTTGAGTCGGCACGCATCACCGCGCGCCTTCCTAACGGCTCCATTCAGCCGCTTGTCTGGCTGTATCACTACGATCCCAAGTGGAATCGCGACTTCTTCTTTCGCGAACCCATCCGATTGCCAAAAGGAGCAGTGATCGAAACCACCGCGCCTGTTCGCTTCATTTTAGAAACAGTTAACTGACTTTCGTCAACTTCGTTACCCGGCCTACTTCCACCCACTCGACCACGAAAATATTTCCCGCATGATCAAAACAGGCTCCGTGGGGACACACAAACTTACCAGGCGTAAAATGGTCGCGCGTCATCTTGCGCGTCTCCATATACTTGCTTTGTGAATCGTCGCCCAGCTGCACAAGCACTTTGTTATTGCGATCGAGCACCGTCACCCGGGCAAACAAATCCGGCACCACCACATCGCCATTCTTATAAATATTGAAATGACAAGGTGCAGGAAAATCTTCTACGAAATCGATGTGCTTCCCATCCAGCGTGAAGCGCTGCAACCGCTTATTTGCGCGGTCAGCCACCGTTAGAATCGGCTCATTGCCACGCGTGTCCACGATAATCCCGTGCGGACAATCCAACTGCCCCGCCTCTTTGCCCTTGCCGCCGAACGTGCGGATGTACTTCCCCTTGCTGTCGTACTGGTTGATGTAGCTTGACCCATACCCATCGCCAATATAGATATCGCCATTCGGCGAAATCGCCAAATTAGTGGGGCTGTACTTAATCTTCTCCTTCGCGTAAGGCTCCGCTTCCTTCGGGTATTCCAACGTGAAAACCTCTTCGCCATTCAGCGTGGTCTTCACCATTAACCCACGCTTCGTATCGCACAAGTAGAGGAACTCCTGCTTCCCTTCTTTGTGGATGTGCAACCCGTGCGCGCCGCCTTTGAACTCTTTACCCCAGCTCTTGACAAACTTTCCTTTGCGATCGAACACCACCATGCTGTCCGATTTTTCGCTGTTCGCATTCACCGTGTGATGGATATAGATATGGCCGCGCGAGTCCTCGCAAACACCATGCGTATTCCCATAACTGATGCCGGCGGGCAACTCGCCCCAATCGTGGGTCACTTCGTATTTGTGGTCGCCCTCTCCCACAACTGGCTTCTGCGAACCCGATTTATTGTCCGCTCCTAAAATCATTGGGGCAGCGAGGCCCGTACTTACTTTCGTCAGAAACGTTCGACGCGATGTGGCCATTGTTCTCTCCTAAGCTAGAATCTTTTCGTTTACATTACCCGCCACATCCGTCAAACGGAAATGACGCCCTTGGAACTTGTATGTCAGCCGCTTATGATCGACTCCCAAACAACGTAGCACTGTCGCCTGAATATCATGAATCGGCACGGGGTCGGAAACAGGATTATATGAATAATCGTCTGTCTCGCCCAAACTAAATCCGCGCTTCATACCGCCGCCCGCAAACCACATGCTGAAGCAGCGCGGATGATGATCCCGCCCGTAATTCTCTTTCGTTAAATGACCCTGGCAATAAACCGTGCGGCCAAATTCCCCGCCCCAAATCACCAGCGTGTCATCCAGCAACCCGCGCTGTTTCAAATCCTGTACCAATGCCGCCGACGCTTGATCTGTGCCCTTGCATTGCAGCGCCAGATCGCGCGGCAGATCGTTATGCTGATCCCAGCCGCGATGATAGAGCTGAATGAAGCGCACACCGCGCTCCGCCAATCGTCGGGCCATGAGACAGTTTGCCGCATAGGTACCAGGCTTGCGCGAATCCTCGCCATACAATTCAAAGGTGCTGGCCGGCTCTTTCGACAGATCGGTCAATTCGGGCACGGAAGACTGCATCCGATATGCCATTTCATACTGCGAAATGCGCGCGCTGATTTCCGGGTCGCCGTACTTCTCTTCCGTCAGATGATTCAGTTCACTGAGACTGTCCAGCATTGCGCGCCGGTCCTCGGCATCGATTCCATCCGGATTCGCTAAGAACAACACCGGATCGCCCGAAGCGCGAAAGCGCACGCCCTGATACTTCGACGGCAGAAATCCACTCGACCATAGTCGCGTAAACAGCGGCTGATCCCTGTTCAAGGCGTTCGCCTGCGAAATCAAAACCACAAACGAAGGCAGATTGTGATTCTCACTCCCCAACCCGTAACTTACCCAAGCGCCCATGCTCGGCCGCCCTGGCTGCGTGAAACCCGTCTGAATAAAAGTGATCGCCGGATCATGGTTGATCGCATCCGTATTCACCGTCTTCACCAGCGTAATGTCATCCGCAATCTTTGCCGTATGCGGAAGCAACTCGCTCATCCACATACCTTGTTCACCCGCACGCGAAAACTTGAAGATCGATGGCGCCACCGGCAGCGAATTCTGCCCCGACGTCATCCCCGTAATCCGCTGCCCCTGCCGCACCGAATCCGGCAACTCCGATCCAGCTACATCCATCAACTTCGGTTTGTAGTCGAACAGATCGATTTGCGAGGGCGCGCCCGATTGATGCAGATAAATTACCCGCTTGGCCTTTGGAGGAAAATGAGGCAGTCCGGCCAAACCGCCTACCGCCGCCGCATCCTCCGCCAGCAACTGCGGATTCAGTAAGGACGCCAATGCCGCCACGCCAATACCCGTGCTAGTTTTACCCAGCAGTTGCCGCCGCGTCATCAGTATTTCTTGCCGCCGAATCGGGTCCATGTCGTGTCTCAATTCTTGGTTACCGTCTCATCCATGTTTAAGATGGTGCTTGCCACCATCGTCCACGCTGCCAGTTCTGCGGGCTCAAACCGTGCATCTGCTTTCGACTCGCCAATCATCAGCAACTTCTGTGCCGCTTCCTTGCGATCGGCATAGTGCGCGTGTTCTTTCTCATACAGCTTCGTCAGAATTTCCGCTTCCTTCGCCGACGGATCGCGATCCGTCACCAGATGGAACGCCCAGCGCACACGCCCTTGCTCGTCCGCAGGCGCCTCCGCCAAATCGCGCTGCGCCAAACTGCGTGCCGCTTCTAAATAGGTTGGATCGTTCATTAACAGCAACGCTTGCAGAGGCGTGTTAGTAATCGTCCGCCGGGCCGAACATTTTTCCCGGTCCGGGGCATCGAACGTATTCAAACCCGGATACGGCACCGTCCGTTTCCAAAAGGTGTACATGCTACGCCGGTACAAATCCGCGCCATGACTCTGTTCATAGGTCTGTGCCGAGAAATCTCCGCCGAATGCCATCTCTTCCCACAACCCTTTCGGCTGATACGGCAACACACTCGGGCCGCCAATTTTCTCATTGATGAGACCGCTCACAAAAAGCGCGTTGTCGCGAATCATTTCCGCCGGCAAGCGAAACCGTGGACCGCGCGCAAGCAAGCGATTCTCCGGATCTTTCTCCAACAACTCAGGCGACACCTTCGACGATTGCCGGTACACCGCCGACATGACAATCATCCGCTGCATCGCCTTGACATCCCACTTGCTCTGCACAAACTCCGTCGCCATCCAATCAAGCAGCGCTTGATTCGCCGGCGGATCTCCTTGTGATCCGAAGTCTTCCGCCGTTTTCACCAACCCAATCCCGAAGTACATCTGCCAAAAATGATTCACCGCCACCCGCGCCGTCAGGGGATTTGCTGGATCAACAATCCATTTTGCCAGCGTCAAGCGGTTTCGTGGCGCATCACTCGGCAGCGCCGGCAAAACAATGGGCGTGTTCGGGATTACCTTGTCGGTCGGGTTACGGTAATCGCCACGCTTCAGTACAAACGTGTCGCGCGGCTTAGCCATTTCCGACATCACCATCGTAGAGGGAATTTCCCGGTTCAGTTGGTCGAACCCGCGTTTCAACGTAGCCAAGTCTTGCTTCTCTTGTCTCTCAAGCGGGTTCGCCACATTGGCTACAAAATAATCGCGCAGCCATTTCTGCTGTGCCTCCGACCTCCGCGCCTCTGGCACATCCAAAACTTTATGCAGCGGACCGAACACTCCCAACTCCAAAATTTCGTTCGCATAAAGCCGCCGGTCATAGAACCGCAAATCACTCAACTGACCCTTGAAGGCCGTGCCCCATTCCTTGTTGCCAGTTTGCAACTCGCCTCTATCGAATTCTGCGTGCAGCGCATCGTCACGCACTACGTCAACCGGAACGGCCTGCCCATCCACATAAACCTGCAAGCCCTTCGCTCGGCCAGACCCGTCGTAGGTCACCGCGATGTGGTTCCACACCTCGAAAGTGACGCCCCGTTGCGACTTCACTTCGATGCCAGAATCGGCGCCTCTATCCCGCATCCTCACAATCACATCGCAAGTATTCTTCGCGCAATAGTCGAGTGCAATTTCGTATCCCGCTCCCTCTTTAGCCGACTTCCCAAATCGTTGCAAAACCGCCATACCCGATGGCCCATCCGCCTTCACCCAGAACGCCACCGCAAATGGCTTGGCACTCGATAAAGCTCCCACGGCACCATACGAAACTTGCGGTTCACTATCAAAATCAGCCGCTCGCCCAGCCAGTCCGCCTGCAAAATCAACCTTCCCATTCAACAACTTAGCCGCAAGATCTGAATGTAATCGATCAGCCAGCGAATCCTCGAACGGGAACTCCGCTGTGAGTCCGGCTGTTACGTCCGCCACCGGCATCTCACGCTGCTGCCGCTCCCAAGCCGCTTGCGCCAAAACCAACTCCTCATCCTTTTGTTTAATTGCTTTCGAAAGCAATTCTTTCATTGCCGTCTGTTTCTCATTCGGCAGTTGAAGAAAAGGTTTAGCATTTCCTTTGTACCCGTCCAAACCCTCCTCGGGCACAGCATTGAAGAACGCGCCGAAGCTATAGAAATCCTTCTGGGTGAGCGGATCATATTTATGGTCATGACAGCGCGCGCAGCCGAGCGTGATTCCCAGCCAAGTCGTCGACGTCGCCTCAATCCGATCCACAATATATTCGTTCTGATACTCCTCTGGAATTGCGCCGCCCTCGAAGTTGATCATGTGGTTTCGGTTGAAGCCGGTCGCAATCTTTTGCGCCTGCGTCGCGTTCGGCAACAGGTCGCCCGCAATTTGCTCAACCGTGAATTGGTCGTACGGCATGTTCTTGTTGAACGCCGAGATCACCCAATCCCGCCACGGCCACATCTCGCGAGCACTATCGATGTGATAACCGTGGGTATCTGAATAGCGCGCAAGATCGAGCCACGGTACCGACATCCGCTCGCCATAGTGGGGGGAGGCCAACAATCGGTCGACCACTTTCTCGTATGCGTTTGTCGACGTGTCAGCAAGAAAATCTTTCAGTTCGGAAGGAGTCGGCGGAAGGCCAGTCAAATCAAAGGTCACCCGCCGCAGCAGCGTCGCTTTGTCCGCTTCAGCAGACGGCGTCAGCCCTTCCTTTTCCAAGCGCGCCAAAACAAAACGGTCAACCGGCGTGTGCGCCCACGCTTCTTGTTTGACAACTGGCAACTCTGGCCGAACCGGAGGAACGAAAGACCAATGCGTTTCCCACTTCGCACCGGAATCAATCCAAGCTTTGATCGTTTCGATCTGCGTTGGCGTCAATTTGCGTCCACTCGAAACCGGCGGCATGCGCAGCGCTTCGTTTGGATTCGAGACGCGCAAATACATCTTGCTATGCGCCGAATCACCCGGCACAATCACACCCGCTTTTCCGAACGCGCCTTCCTTGGTATCGAAGTGCAGCTCCATCATGCGCTGCTTCTCATCAGGCCCGTGACAGGCGAAACAGTTGTCGGAAAGAATCGGCCGAACCTGCCTGTCAAAATCAACAGCGGGCGCAGCGAAAGCAGAGAATCGAACACAGCCCACGGCTAGGGCCAGCACAAAACAGGAGCGTACGGTCATTTTGTTTGAACTGTCCCGAGTATATCGGAAAATTGAGACGACAAGGCCCCACCACTTGACTGTTAATCGAGATCCGTCAGCTCCCGCCCTCACAAAGGTGCGCCGGCCGCTTAAGCCTACAGTAAAACCGCACTCGACCTCGCCACCTGTTTAGAGCGGCTCAGCTGTGCCGTCCGCCGAAACTAAAGCAGGAACAATAAAAAAGCGACCCAAGCCTAAGCCCCGGTCGCCTTTCTATCACTTAAGCTTTAACGCGCGTTTAGTTCACTATTTTGCGCGCCGCTTTTGCATCGGCGGCGGCCTTCGTCGCGGCCTGCATTTCCTTCGCTTTCGCGGCTTTCTTCTGGAAGCGATCAACGCGGCCTTCGGTGTCTACCAGCTTCTGCCGGCCCGTGAAGAACGGGTGGCAACTGGAACAAATTTCAACGCGCAAATCGCCCTTGTGCGTGGAGCGAGTCGGGAACGATGATCCGCACGCGCAAATTACCTTAACACTGTCATAGGCTGGGTGAATCCCGGCTTTCATACTTTGGATTCCTTTCGGTTAGCTAAATATCAGCTTAACACGCAAAACCCCGGTGAGCAGGCCACGCGGGCTCTACCCACCGGGGTTTTCGTTATATCACTACTCTAGATACGTTACGCGCGATGGGGCAGCCGGTCCACAGGAACAGCGGCCTCGTCACTGAAACGAAACCTGAACGTACGAACGGCGACTTTAAGAGTCGGCCACCTCGCGCGTGGAATGTATGCTACAGTCACTACCAGAATTCATATTAGACTGGACCACCTCCTTTTCTCAGTGATATCTCGATTGTATAAACTGTCTGCAAAACTGTCAAATGAATCTTGAAGAGGAAATCGACCAAACGTTAGAATATGTCGACCGCTCGCCGCTTTGGTTGAGCGGATTCTTGGTTTTAGGCGTGCTGATTGGCCTTCTGGGTTCCCAGGTAGTCGCTTGGCATTATCACATTGATGTCGAACCGCAAATCATTGGTCTGCACTTTCTAGCGCTCAGCGTCGGCTACGTTCTGGCCGCCACCATTGGACAACTTTGGGTGCGCTGGATGACCCTCCGTACGCTAGCGCTGCTCTCCTGCGGCCTCGCTACGATTGCCTTGGCAGCGCTCGGCGAATTGGGTCCGCCCGTCATGCCGATTTTTCGTATCGTGGGCTGCGGTCTGATTGGTGTGGCGGCGGGCGGTCTCTCCACCGCGCTTCTCTATGCTTCCGAGCCCTATTTTGCCGACGCCCCTGCCGCTGCCGCCAACGTTGCAGGTTCGCTCCTGGGTTGCGGTTGCCTTCTTGCCACAATCCTCACCGCCACCACGTATTCCCTTGGGTCTGTGGAGTTATTCGGCATCCTCTTCGGCCCCTTGCAGCTCGACATGGCTGCTCTGGCAGTGGTCCCAGGCTTCTACTTCTTGCTCTTTCTCGTCAACCGTTTTTCACTCGCACGCCGCCCCGTTGGTGAGCGCCAAGAAGACCTGCATCGCGAAATGCTCAAGGATCTTCGCAGCATCGCCACCGTCCTCTTCAGCCTGCTGCTCTTCTTTCAGTTCGGCAACGAATGGGCAATCGCCGGCTGGCTTCCGCTCTTTCTGATTCACCGCTTCGGCCTCAATCCGGCCTACGCCATCGCCATTCTCGGTTTTTATTTCTTTGCACTCATCTTCGGCCGTCTGGTGGCCCAAGCGCTGCTCGAATGGTTCAATCACCGCAAGCTCTTGCTAGGCAGTATTGTGCTGGCCATGCTGGGCTATCTTGTTTTGAGTTTCGCGCAGACTGCATTGGGCGCTCTTATCGCGGTGGCCATCATTGGCGCTGGTTACGCTCCGATCTATCCGCTCATCGCCGAACGTCTGGACGACCGCTTCTCGTATCACCCCGGTTTCTGGAACGGGACCGTGTCCATCGCTATTACGGGAGCAATGTGCGCGCCCTGGATTCTTGGTTACGTCGATCAATTCCTGGGCGTCGAATATGTGATGATCGTGCCCGCTCTTGGCTCCGTTGCGGTGTGTATCCTAGCGGTCTTACTTATGTACGAAGCGCATCTCATGGGCGAAAAGAAACGCATCAACGACGGCGATCCACTCATCTCCGCTGATGACGTCTAGCACTTGTGGAAGTAAGCTTCACTCAAACCGGTATTCATCTTCCAGAGATTGATCTCTGGCTGGACAACACAGAACCTTGCGCCTGCACCTGGATCTCGCATGGCCACAGCGACCATGCGCGCGGCTGTCATGGCCAAGTGATTGGCACGCCCATCACTCTGCGGTTCTATCGAATGCGCCTATGGCTTTCGGAAAACGAGGCTGAACCACTGCTAACTCCTCTCGCCTTTGGTGAAAGCCTCGATTGGAACAGCGCTCGGCTGACCGCGTTTCCGGCCAGTCACATTCTTGGTGCGGCACAGCTGCTCATCGAGTATAAGAACGAGCGCCTTGTCTATACCGGCGACATCAAACTTCGTCAACCCTTAGCGGGCGAAACTACCCAGCCGTTGGAGTGCGACCGGCTCATCATTGAATCGACTTTTGGTCTGCCGATTTACAAGCTGCTCGACCGCGAGAGCGCCGTAACTTCTATTGTTCGATTTGGTAGGGAGTGTCTGGCGGAAAATCTCAGTCCCGTTTTCATCGGTTACGCACTTGGCCGCGGTCAGGAGATTGTTCATGTTCTCTGCGAAGCGGGCATTCCCACGGCCGTTCATGGCGCAATTGCTAAATTCATTCCTGTTTATGAAGAAAGCGGCTATCGCTTTCGTTGTTGGGAGCCTTACAACGCGCGGGCCACTGCGGGCAAAGCGCTGGTGGTCGTCCCCTCGCATGGCGCCGCCCTCGAAACATCCGGCAAAAACATTCGCGTTGCTTATGTTTCCGGTTGGGCCGCGCTCGATAACGCCCGCACGCGTTCCGGCGCAGAAGAACTGATCCCCTATTCCGACCATGCCGATTTCGACGAACTCCTTTCCCTCGTCGCTCATTCGCACGCTAAACATATTGATGTGGTGCACGGCTACACCGAGCCGTTCGCACACATTCTGCGCACGCGTGGCTTTTCCGCCGCCGCTCCACAACGTTCTGGCGACCGCACGAGTATTGAGGCCGAAGGCTAGATGGATCGTCTCGCCGCCGTCTGCGAAGACATACAACGCCATGCCAGCCGCCTCGAAAAAGTGCGCATTCTAGCTAATTATTTCAAGTCCCTCAACAACCAGGATCTGGCGCTCGCCGTTCAATTCCTGAGCAGCGGGCCCAGCGCTCGATCTTCAACCAACCACACGCTCTTCGAAGTTCACGAAAAGCAGGAATTGAAAATCGGCCGCAGCGTTTTGCGCGAAGCCCTCCGTTTAGCTACCGGTTGGGACAAAGAAACTCTCAGCATTTGTCACTCGCAAGTCGGCGACACGGGCGAAACTATCGGTCTGTTGTTGGTGGGTATCAGCGCCGGCGAACCGATGAGTCTCGCAGTGGCTGACGATCTCTACCAACAACTTTTCCAAGCGAGCAACACAGCGCGTCGTGTCGCGCTCTTAGTAACACTTTTTCGCACTTATCAACCGCTTACCCTTAAATATTTCGTCAAGGTCATCACTCGCTGTCTCCGCATTGGGCTTATGGGCCGCCAGGTAAAGGACGCCCTGGCGCAGGCGGGCCGTTACGATCAGCTTGCCACGATCGAGGCACGCCTCTTCCATCCCAGCGACTTCATGCTCGCCAAACCGCTTGACCGCCTGGAAGATCTCGCCGATCCTGCAAGCTGGATCATCGAAGACAAGTACGACGGCATTCGCGCCCAAGTTCATTTCGAGCATGGCGTCGTCCGTATCTTCTCGCGCGGCCTCGAAGAAATCACGAATGCCTTTCCCGATATCGTCGCCAAGTTCATCGCGCTACCCGGTAGCGGGATCGTCGACGGTGAAATCCTTGCTTGGCGGGAAGGCCGCGCATTAAACTTCAACATCCTTCAACGCCGCCTCGCTAAAAAACAAGTTCGCGCAACATTGATGCAGGAGATTCCCACCCTTTTCATGGCATATGACCTGCTCCTCCGCAACGACATTCTCCTCTTAAAGGAACCGTACTCAAACCGCCGCTCACAACTTTCCGAGTTACCGCTAACCATCTCATCCCAACACCATGCCGCCACACATGCAGATCTAGACCGCCTCTTCGCCGAAGCGCGCGCCCGAGGCAACGAAGGCTTGCTACTCAAACGTCCCGATAGCAGCTACGAACCTGGCAAACGCAGCGGAGTCTGGCTCAAACTAAAGCGCCCCTACGGCACCCTCGACGTCGTCATCACCGCCGCTGAACAAGGCAATGGCCGCCGCGCGACTGTCTTCTCCGACTACACTTTCGGCGTTCGCACGCCTAACGGCTTCGTCAACGTTGGTAAAGCCTACTCCGGACTTACCGACGCTGAAATCAAAGATCTCACCCGCCAACTCCGCGCCGCTTCTGTCGAAAAATTCGGCCGAATGATGCTGGTCAAACCCGAAGTCGTTTTGGAAGTTGCCTTCGACGGCGTTCAGTGCAGCACGCGACACAAAGGTGGTTACGCGCTGCGGTTCCCTCGCATCCTCCGCTGGCGCAAAGACAAAGGACCCGAAGACTGCGATTCCATCGAACAAGTGGAAGCCCTGTACCGTGCGTCGATCTCGTAGCGATGCCGCGTCTCAACCTGCACCCTAAACTCCTCTCCTGGTTTCGCGCCGAGTATCCCAAACTTAGCGACATCCAAAGGCTGGCTCTAACTCACACCCTCAATAACGAAAATACTCTCATCCTCGCGCCGACTGGCAGCGGAAAGACCCTGGCCGCTTTCCTATCGGTGCTCTCGAAACTCGCGACGCTGGCTTACGCAAACAAACTTCCCAACGCAGTCATCGCCATCTACGTGTCGCCTCTGAAGGCGCTCGATAATGACATTCACCGCAACCTCCAACCCGCGCTGGCCGCCCTCAATCTCGATCTCGACGGCAGCCAACAAATCCGCATGGAAGTTCGCACTGGCGACACTGCCATGGAGGATCGCAACCGCCAAAGCCGTCACCGCCCCCACCTGCTGCTCACCACACCTGAAACTCTCAGTTCGATCCTTTCGCAAAAGCAATGGCGCGAAGAGGGTTTTGATCCCGCTACTGTCGTGGTTGACGAAATCCATTCTTTCGCGGAAAACAAACGAGGCTCGCTGCTGGCCCTTTCTCTCGAACGCTTAGAACACCGCGTCAAGCGCCCGGTCCAACGCATTGGAGTCTCCGCTACTGCTTGGCCCGTTGACTCGATGGCGCGTCTTCTCTGCGGCACTCGCCCCTGCGCTGTCGCCAATGTCGATATCCGCAAATCGCACCGCCTCGAAATCGAACCGCCCAAAAGCGGAGAGTGGCTTCCTCCCGCCGGTTATAACCCTTTCCGCATTGCTCCCACTGTCGCGCGCCTGGTGGAACAAGCCCGCTGCAGCCTCATCTTTCTTACCACTCGATCCGGTGTTGAGCGCTTGGCACTCGCCTTAGGCATCCTCCTCCCAGACTTAGAAGAGCAAATCGCTGTTCACCACGGTTCCGTAAATAGGGAACGCCGCCTCGAAATTGAAGACGGCCTGAAAGCAGGCACTTGGCGGGCGGTCGTCGCTTCCAGCAGTCTCGAAATGGGAGTCGATTTTTCGGCTGTCGATCAGGTGCTCCTCATTGGCACTCCGCGCGGAGTCAGCCGCGCCCTGCAACGTCTGGGCCGCAGCGGTCACCGTGTCGACGGTGTGGCGCAAGGCGCTCTCGTGCCGCTCAGTCTACCCGACTTAGTCGAATGCGTCGCCCTCCGCGAGTCCGCCCGCTGCGGTCACCTCGACGCTCTTCGCATCCCCTCCGCTCCGCTCGATGTCCTCGCGCAAGTCCTCCTCGGCATGAGCATCGAACAAGAGTGGTCGTGCGACGAAGCCTTCTCACTGGTCAAACGCGCCGGACCTTATCTCGATCTAACTCGTGAAGATTTCGACGAAGTCCTGCGCTATCTCTCCGGCCAAGGTAAAGTACTCGGTCCCTATGGCACCTATGGCAAAATAACCCTCGACCACGGCCGCTTCCGAGTCGCCAAAGGCAAGACCGCGCGCAACTACTACATGAACCTCGGTGTCATCAGTTCCGACGTAGAGATGAAAGTCGTCTCCGCCCGCAACCGCTGGTTAGGCGCAGTTGAAGAGTCGTTCATCACATCGCTCCAACCCAACGAGGCATTCATCATGGGCGGTAAGGCAGTCCGCGTTAAACAAATCCATCAAAACACCGCCGTTGTCGAACCCGCGCAAGGAGAGAATGTCAAAACGCCGCGTTGGATGGGCAACAAAATGGCTCTCACAACGCAACTCGCGAACGAAGAACTCCGTCTGCGCCGCCAACTCCGCGACTCATGGCAAAGGGGCGGTCCGGAAGGCTGCATCCGCATGTTGAAAGATATCTACAATGTGAACGCCAACGTTGCTGCTCGCATCGCTCAGTTCCTTGCGCACCACACTAAGGCTCTCCCCGTTCCCGCCGACTCGCCCATCCTCGCCGAACGCGTTACCACTGGCCGCAGCATGTTGGTGCTTGTTCACATCGTAGGAGGACGCGCCGTCAATCGCTCTCTCGCGTGGGTCTCCGCCGCGCGCATCGCGCAAGGCCAAAGCGTCGTCGCCAATTTTGACGACCATAGCTTCCTCCTCGCCCTCGATGCTCGGATGAACCTAACTCCGGAAATCCTGCACGAGTCGTTTAACCCCAAGAGCTGGCTCGAAGACCTGCGTGCCACTCTCTCAACGACGGAAACTCTCGGCACCAGCTTCCGCCGCATCGCCGAAATTGGCCAACTGCTCCCAAGGCGCACGCCGCGCGGCGACGTCCCCGTGCGCACTGCCACCTGGAACGGCAGCTTGCTCTACAAAACACTCCTCGAACACGAACCCGACCACCCGCTGGTTCGCGAAGCTCTTCGTGAAGTCCTCGAAGACCAATGCGACGCGCCCCGCGCCTATGCCGAAGCGCAGCGAATCTACTCTGAACCTTTGGAAATCTACGATCTTCCCCGCCCCTCGCCGTTCGCCTTACCGCTCTTCACCGCCTTCAACCGCGAAGTACTTCTCGCGGTCGATCCTGAACGGGCCTTGGACGATCTGATTGCCCGCCTCTACAGCGAATGGGGCGAATGACAGGAGCAATGAGTCCATTCAGCCGCCTGGCAATTTGATAACTACGCCTTAACGCTGCAGTTGATAACTGGATTCCGGTTCAGCAGAACTGTTTTGTGCGTGTTCTTCAATGGCCCGGCACCAGTAGGTCTCGAACAAACCGGCCATCGCTTCGGCGAAGCCTTCGTGTTCGAAGATGACGGCTGTCCAGGAAGGTCGCGTCAGCACCGGATCAAGTAGCGCCACCAAGCCGCACTTGCTATCGAACAAAGCCAGCTTCATAGGCAGCCGGTCCGCAAAGCGAATCGCAATGCCCACACTACGGTACTCGCGAAGCCGCAGCCGGTGTTCATCGTCGATCGCACCCTTTTCGATAAGCAACCGGCAGTTGACACCACGAGCCGGCGCGTCCTTCACCAAGTGCTCATCGAGCGGATCGACAGCGAACGGCGCCCGGGAGAACTCGACATATTCGCGGGTAGCCGTGGCGAGCATGCGACGGTAGTGCACCGCAGTTTGCATGGGATCGTTGACCAAGCTGAGGAAATCGAGCGTGCCGCGGCCGTCTTGACCTTCGAGAAAGGAAGTGCGCAAATCTTCGATCAAGCCGCTTGCCAGGCGCGATTGTTCCGTTAGTTCCGTCTGCAGCATTTTGCTGCGGCGGCCCAAATATGCAGGAATGGCGAGGCTCGGATCGACGCCGGAAAAGAGCTTGGTGCGTTCCTGGACAACTTGCGCAAACCCCTTCTCCACTAAGCTATCGAGCACTTCGTAGATCTTTTGGCGCGGCACATGGGCGCGCGCCGCCAGTTCCAAAGCTTTGAACCGCGGATGCCCCAATAACACCAGATACGATCGGGCTTCGTAGGCGTTGAGCCCGACTTGTTGCAACTTCCGCCAGTTTAACTGGTAATCGACCGGCGTGACTTCCCTGCTACTCATCGAAACGAGAACATATCACATGTCACGAGTGTTTTGTGAATTGGAGTGACATCGGGTTGGGCTAGAAAGGCACCCAAACGATCTGGTTCACCGATTCCGGGCGATCGGAGGCAAGGCAGATGGTTAGAATGCCCTCAATGACGAGACCAACCGGAGCTTTGTGCGGATGGCATTCAGAAAATTAACTATTGGCTCTAAACGCCATCAATATGGAGTTTCTCAGCTCTTTGTAATCCTGAATCCGGCCTTCACACGGGTAGCGAACCGCTTGACCAGAAATTTCTATCGTAAACTACTAACAGCCTTCCGCCAGATCATACGAGCGGCGACCACGTCTTCAACGGCGACGCCCAGCGATTTGTATACCGTTTTATTGGCAACCGGGTGCGGCGTCGATCCGGCCAGCAGTTCGCCCAACTCGGCGTAAATCGGCGAACCAGACTCCGCGATTTCCGCCGATTCCTTCAGCGCCGCGGCACGCTGCTCTACCACCACGGCCGCTTCACGCATCACTGCATCGTCCAATTCTCGCGCGGCCAACCCGACAGCACCCACTGCATTAATATGGACCCGTTCGTTCAGCCATTCGCCGCGCACAAATGCTTCCGCGGAATGCGTCACCGTACAAATCACATCCGCCCCGCGAACGGCCTCTTCCAAACCCATCACGCGCGCGCCTGTTTCTTCCGCAAAACGCCTAGCATGCTGCAGCGTCCTGCTCCAAACCCGCACTTCTGCAAACTCGCGAACTGTGTGAAGAGCGCGCAGATGAGTCCGCGCTTGTACTCCGCTGCCCAAAATAGTCAGTACGCGCACACCAATTGGGGTCAGAAGTTGGGTAGCCAACGCGGACACGGCAGCGGTGCGCCAAGCGGTAATAACCCGGCCATCGAGCGTCGCCAGCGGCTCGCCTGTTTTCGCGCTAAACAACACAATCACCGCCTGATGAGTGTGCAAAGGCGTGCCCGCATTACTGGGAAATACCGTAACCAGCTTGACGCCCATCACGTCCGCATGAATTGCCGGCATGAGACCAAACCACCCGGGAGGCTCGTTGGTCGTTAACACCGTCCGCACCGGTTGCACAACTTTTCCAGCCGAAAGCGCAATCAGAGCATCTCTCATCTCAGCGATGAGTTCATGCAAATCCAACAGGCGTTCCACATCTTTAGCAGTGAGATGCATTGGTTCATCTTCACACGCAAATGAAGCGCCTCCACAGTACACTGCTAGACTTGGATTCATAACGCGACTGCGAGTCCCTCCAATATGCCTACACTCAACTTGCCAGTAACGCTGGGCGCGCTGCGTGCCAGCCGATTTATCGACCAACTAAGTCCCGAGCGCACGCTGAAAGAAGAACTGCGCTCCAATCTTCTCTGCAAACTGGAGAGAGGGGATACGCTGTTTCCAGGCGTAATGGGCTATGAAGAGACCGTCGTTCCACAAGTGGTCAATGCGGTTTTGTCACGTCATAACTTTATTTTGTTGGGGCTGCGCGGGCAGGCCAAGACGAAGCTTGCACGGATGTTGACGCGCCTGCTCGATCCGCAGATGCCGTATATTGCAGGCTGCGAAATCAAAGACCACCCGCTCCGTCCGCTTTGCAAGCAGTGCCGGGACAAGATTGCCACCCACGGCGATGCAACTCCGATCCAGTGGATCTCCGCCGAAGAGCGCTATGTCGAAAAACTCGCCACGCCGGATGTGACGATTGCAGACATGATTGGCGATATCGATCCAATTAAAGCCGCGCGCACCGGCCAGGATATTTCCAACGAACTCACCATCCATTATGGGCTGGTTCCGCGCGCCAACCGCGGACTCTTCGTTATCAATGAACTGCCCGATCTAGCCGGGAAGGTACAGGTCGGTCTCTTCAACATCATGCAAGAAGGGGATATCCAAATTAAGGGATACCCGGTTCGGCTGCCACTTGACGTGATGCTTGTCTTCACCGCCAATCCGGAAGACTACACCGCCCGCGGCAAAATCATTACGCCACTCAAAGACCGCATTGGCAGCGAAATTCGCACGCACTACCCGCTGCATGTTTCGCAAGGCATCGCCATTACTAAGCAGGAAGCCTGGACGAAGCGCCGATCCCCTGTTGAAATTGAAGTGCCTCCGTACATCCACGAGGTCGTTGAGCACGTCGCATTCCTGGCGCGTGAAGACAAGCGAGTCGACAAGCGTTCGGGCGTGTCGCAGCGTCTTCCCATCTCAGTTTTGGAGAACGTTGTTTCTAACTCCGAGCGACGCGCGCTGAAGTCGAAAGATACATCGGCAGTGCCGCGAATTCTGGATCTGTATGCCGCGCTGCCTTCCATGACCGGCAAGCTTGAGTTGGAATATGAGGGCGAGTTGAAGGGTGGCGATGCCGTAGCGCGAGAAATTATACGCCATGCCGTCGGCAAAGTCTTCACTTCCTACTTCGATGCCGTTAACCTTCGCCAAGTTGTGCAATGGTTCGAACTGGGCGGCAGCCTAAAGTTGGATGAAGATCTCTCTGCGAGCGACATGCTCAGCGAACTTGGCAAAATTCAAGATTTGCTGCACTTCACAGGCAAACTTGGCTTGGGCGAGAACGAAAGCGATGCATTGCGAGCTTCGGCGGGCGAGTTCATTCTCGAAGGGTTATATGCTCACAAGCGCATCAGCCGCAACGAAGAGTTGGAATTCGTAGTGGCCGAACGCGGTAATAGAGAAGAACGCACGCGCGATGAGGGTGACGTGCGGCGCGGCGGCTTTGATCCACGTAAAGGTGGACCGGGTGGCGGCGGTCGAAGAAATTTAAATTAAGGCGGAACCATGCGGCGCATCTCTTATTCCAAATTTTCCGAAGAAGACCTCGGCATCGAAATGGAAGATCTCTTGCGCGCGCTCTCCGATTATCTGCTAGGCAGCGGCTTTCAAGATCCGTACATGCAGTTCTCAGAGATGAATCAACACACTCTCGAAGAACTGCGCAAGGCGATTGAGCAGTCTTTGCAATCCGGCGATCTTTTCAGCCCCGAGCAACTGGAAGAGATGCGCCAGCGGCTTGAACAGATGACTGCCGAACAGCGACAGCAACTCGTCCAGCGTTTAATGAAGAAGCTGGAAGAGGCAGGTTACATCGATATGGATGGACCGCCTACCGACCCATCCACCGCACCGGGCGGCCAAGGGGGCGACCAAAATCAAACACGCTTCGAGGTCACCGATAAAGCCGTCGATTTCCTCGGCTTCAAAACACTCAAAGATTTGCTGGGCTCACTCGGTAAATCAAGCTTCGGTGCGCACGACACGCGCGACCTTTCTACCGGCATTGATTCCAGCGGGGGCGCGAAGCCTTACGAATTTGGCGATGTTATGAACCTGGATGTCAGCGCAACTCTGTTTTCCGCCATGCAGCGCGAAGGAGCAACAGTGCCGCTCAATCTGGAATACTCCGATCTGTACGTGCACCAGTCTGAGTATCAGAGTTCCTGCGCCACCGTGCTGATGCTCGATTGCAGCCACAGCATGATTCTCTATGGTGAAGATCGTTTTACTCCAGCGAAGAAAGTCGCGCTGGCGCTTTCCCACTTAATTCGCACCCAGTATCCAGGGGACTCTTTGCGCTGCGTGCTCTTTCACGACACCGCCGAAGAACTGCGCCTGTCCGATCTGGCGCGCGTCCAGGTGGGTCCGTACTACACCAACACCCGTGACGGATTGATCCTTGCGCAACGTCTTCTTGCGCAGGAGAAGAAAGACATGAAGCAGATCATCATGATCACCGACGGTAAGCCCTCGGCACTCACCCTCGAAGACGGCCGGATCTACAAGAATGCCTTTGGCCTTGACCCACTGGTGATCAGCCAAACGCTCGAAGAAGTAGCGCGCTGCAAGAAGCGCGGCATTTTGATCAACACCTTCATGCTCGCGAGCGATTACGGGTTAGTGCAATTTGTCCAGAAAGTAACCCAAATGTGCAAGGGGAAAGCCTATTTCACCACCCCTTACACGCTGGGCAACTATCTATTGATGGACTATATGAATCGCAAGACCCGGACGATTCACTAAAAACTAGAAGCTGATTCCGAGCAGAACATCGCCCTGATCCAAATTAGTGCGCAATCCTGGGCCCATGAACGATTCGTTTGCCCAGCGGGTGTAGCGGACTTCCGGACTCAAGCGGAACTCTCCCATTTTGAACGTAATGCCGATACCGGCCACGCCGCCGAAAGAATTCCGGTTGTGCAGTTCCGCTGTGCTGTCATAAATAATACCGTCCAGCAGACCCGGAAGAAACGCGTTCGTCTTAATGGTCGAAATGTGACGCAACGCTGCGCCGAAGTCAACAAAGGGCCGCACGTGACCGAGCGTAATATTTGTTTTGATCAACGCCGGAACTTGCCACACGTTTGCACTCGTCAGGTAATATCCGGTGTCGCCAAAAATGTCGGCCGGCCGAGACGTCGCGTAACCAGCGCGGTTATAAAGCCCGTCTACTTCGAACCGCAGGTGTTTTGGCATCTTGAATTCTGCAGTGAGACCCAACGTATACTTGGGCACTGCGGTGTTATAGTTTGAGCCTGTAATATTTCCGTTGAATAACGAAGTGTTGTTAGCGGAAAACATGTCTGTAACCGGAATGCCAACTTTGAAACCCAACGAAAGTGGTTTGTCGGACTCGGCTTGCGCGAAGAGCGTGCTTGCTCCTAATGCAAATAGAGCGAGAGTAAGTAACTTCATACCAAAGAAGATGAAGTTACTCGAACACGAGTTTCCCGCGCAATTTCACTGGCTGTCCATGTTCCGTAAACAATTCACAATACAATTGAACGATAAAGCGCATACACTACCGGAAGCGCGAACAAACTGCTATCGACCCGGTCAAGGATGCCTCCGTGACCGGGTAATAAGTTGCCGCTGTCTTTCACACCAGCGCCGCGCTTCAACGCCGACTCCGCCAAGTCGCCGAACTGACCGGCGACATTTGCCGCTGCCGCAATCAACACCACTTGCCACCAGGCGATTTGCGGCACGAAATGGCCCAAGTACAAGAAGCCAAAAATCACCGCCCCGAAAACCGAAGCAACCGCCCCTTCCCAACTCTTGCCGGGGCTTACAACGGGAGCTAATTTATGTTTTCCTAAATGCCGTCCCACATAGTAAGCAGACGAGTCGCCCACCCAGTTCAATGCAAACGCAAAAAACAATAAATGCACGCTGACGGCGCGCAAGTCTACAGCAAAACGCCATGGAGCAAAAACGTAGAAAGCCCCCATGAAAGCAGACGCAACCTCCGGCAACACATCGCGCAGGTTGTCTTGCCGCAACGCTGCGATAAAGGAACAAAGCAGCATAAGACTCGCACCGGGCAGCAGGTATCCAGGGAAAAAAAAGATGAGTAGACCGGTCAGCCAGCCTAAGAAACCAGGGCGCGAAATTCCCTGCGCTAGCACAAGACCTGAATACTCCCAATAGCAGAGCAATCCAAAAGCCAAGGCACCCGCTAAAAAGATTGGAGACGGCGCCCAACCAATAAGGTAGACAGAGAGAGCAATGAGAGCGAGCGCCGTAATGAGGCGCTTCATAAGAGAATGACGGACTTTGGAAGATTCATCTTGCTCTTAACCCAACTGGGCTAAAGGCAATTCTAATCCTTCGTCGTCTAGGAACAGTTCTTCCGGTTCTACAACGGGTACAAGCGTACGCGTCAATCCGCCAAAGCGCCGGTCGCGGCACTGATATTCGCAAATGGCCTCGAGCAAATCGCGCCGCGAAAAATCAGGCCACAACGTTTCCGTGACGTAAAGTTCGGCGTAGGCAATTTGCCAAAGCAAAAAATTGCTGACGCGCATTTCGCCCGAAGTGCGAATCAACAGGTCGGGATCTTTTTGGCCAGCTGTGTAGAGATGTTCGGCAATCGATTCCTCGGTGATCTCAAGCGCCTCAAGATTACCTTCGTTGCGGGCATTTTCAATCATCGAGTTCACCGCATCCACAAGTTCCGTGCGGCCGCCATAGTTAATCGCGAGATTGAGCCGCATGCCCCTATTATTTGCCGTCTTATGAATGGCGCTTTGCAATTCCGCCTGCACCGCTTGCGGTAAAGCCTCGATGCGGCCGATGGCAGCCAACTGGATTCCATTGCGCATCATGCGGGGCAGTTCTTTGCGCAGATAAAATCGCAGCAAACGCCACAGCCCTTCCACTTCAAGCCGCGGTCTCTTCCAGTTCTCGACTGAAAAAGCGTAGAGCGTCAAAGCCTCCAAGCCCAGTTGCGCGCAGGTTTCGACGATACTGCCCACCACCGTTACGCCGGCCCGGTGACCCATGATGCGCGGATAATTTCTCTGCTTCGCCCAACGTCCGTTTCCGTCCATAATAATGGCCACATGAGCGGGCAGCCGAAGTGGGTCAATCTGGTTTGCAATGCGCCAATCGGAGTCCTCAGGAGTGAGGGTGTGAAGCAGTTCCTTCATATCGTAAAGTTCTATGGTACACCAAGCAGAAATCAAATTTCCACAAAACCAGCGGCAGATTTTTCTTAAAATTTCATAAATAACGGAGCCAGCGCCGCTGCTCCGCAATAAAAGCTCCCGAGCGGTAATTCGTACTCGCGCGCTTTTTTCTTCATGATGAAAATGTATATACCACCGATGACAACTCCGAGTAGGCTGCCTAGTAACAGCGTTTGTATTCCTGCTTCAACACCCAGAAATAGTCCAATGCACGGCAGTAACTTTACATCCCCCAGGCCAAGCACTTCCCGTTTAGCTACGCGGCTCCAGATCAGGCCAGCGGCTGCCAGCGGCAGTGTCAGCAAGAACGCGCCGGCAATCGCTTCAAACAAAGACTGGCCACGCGCGCCGGCCGCCGGCAATACGAGAGCGCCCAAATCTCCGGGCACTTTAGTCACGAATGCAAAAAACAAACCAAGCGCACTGCCGCCTAGCGTGAATTCATCGGGCAACAATCGTTCTTCCAGATCCACCCAGAAAAGGACCGTCATAAGCGCTTCAAAAAGGCACCATTTCAGCCCCGCTAAATTCCAGCCGAAGCGCGCGACCGTCGTCGCAAACAAGAGCGCCGTACCAAACTCAACCAGCGGATAGCGAATGCCAATCGCTTTCCCACACTCGCGGCAGTGCCCCTTTAAACGGATGTAACTGAAGAGTGGAATGTTGTCGTACCAGGCAACAGGCTTGCCGCACTCCGGACAGAATGAGCGCGGTGTTACCACCGAAAGATCGCGCGGCACGCGGTAAACGCAGACATTCAGGAAGCTGCCGATCAGGAGTCCCGCCAGTGCCGCAAACGCGACGTACAGGGTAGCTTCAAAGGGCAAGCGCTCTCCTGTAGGCGGCTAGCGTTCCTTCTACCATCTGCTGCGTAGTGAAATGTTCGGCCACTCTTCTCTTTCCCCGTTCTATGAGAGTCCGCGCCAGAGTGGAATCCTCTCGTATACGCTGTATAGCGTCTGCAATCTTTTTTGCGTCGTTAGATACCAGCAAGCCGGCCTCACCGAATCCGAGCGCTTCCGGCAGACCGCCCACATCGCTGCCAATGACGGGAATACCCATAGCCATCGCCAACAAGGCGGCTGACCCGAGCCCTTCTGCGCGCGTAATGTAAAGGAACAGCGACGCCCGCTTGAGATCCACCGTCAAATCACTTGAATAGGTAACGGACACATTCGCTAAGTGTGCGGCTTGCGCCACTAAATCGCGTCCCTTCATAGGATCGTGGGAAGCCAGCGCCACTACAGGTTGGTCCGCCCGCCACTCGGCACAACTCACACTTGGTTGAACAGCGTCGTAAACTAAATCGATTTTAGTCTTAGAGATACCTCCACGCTCTAACTCAGCTGTAACAAATTGCGAAACCGCCAAGTAGCGGCGAGCTTTCCGGTACTTCCACTGCGATACAAGTGTTCGTTTTAACGGGAAAGCGACACGCCTTGACACCACAAAGGGCACGCGTGCAGCCAAGGCAGCCATTGTGTGCGCATAGGCATCGTGCGCGTGAGCCAGATCCACTCGATGCGAATGCCGCCAAAGATTCAGCACACTCGCCGGATAGACGCTAAATCCCAAGGCGCGGGCACTCTGAAACAGAGGCGAACCAGCGCGTGCCAGTAGAGTACACTGTTCCCCCACCGCCGCCAAGCCACTAAGTAAAAGTAAAACTTGACGCTGCCCACCGCGAAGTTCGCGTCCAGTGTCCACGTGCAGAATACGCAACGCTAGACCTTTCGCCCTGGACTCATTGCTCGCGCCTTCGCGTATTTCACAAAGTTGTAAAGCCCGGCCATATAAGCAATGGTCAAGCCTTCAATCCCGTCCAGAAAGCCAAGCTGCAAAATATAGGTGCGGAAGAATGTCCAAGGCGGATCAAACAGCAAACGGGAGAAGCCAAGCGACTTGCCGCGCGTGACCAATTCTTGCGCGGCCAGCGTGGTGTAGCTATCCATGGTGCGCAGATGTTCGCTCAACGAATCGCAGGTGAAGTGAAGGAGGTTGGATTCCAAATGCCCCACAGGGCCATCGACCGTCACCGATTCGTGAACAAACTCGCCCACCCAGCGGGCCTTTCGGCGGTCGAAGAAGCGAATTTTGCGATCGGGATACCAGCCGCTGTGCAAGATCCAACGCCCCAGGTATTGAGCCAGGCGCGGCATCGTGTAGCCAGCGCAATTCGGGCCACACTTCTTGATATGCCAGATCTCGGCTTCCAACGCCTCGCTTAAACTCTCGTCCGCATCAAGAGACAGTATCCAATCGTGCGTTGCCAATTCGGCAGCAATATTCTTTTGCGCCGCGTAGCCATGCCAGGACGCTTCTTCCACGCGCGCACCCAACTTACGTGCAATCTCCACCGTGCGATCATTAGAGCCGCTATCCAAAACAAGAATTTCGTCGCAGCAGCGTAAGCTCTCAATCACGCGCGCAATGTTGCGCTCTTCATTAAAAGTAATGATCGCCGCCGAAATTTTCATACACTAAATGCGCGTTGGCACGAGTGATGCAGAGAGTAGCAAAATGAGCAAAGTGGTGGCAGCCAGCCAGCGGCGTCTGGCGTCTGGCGGATTATTGTCGAAGACCAGCGGGTGGCGGCGACCCAAAAAGAACATCGCCACCGCCCAAATCCACCAAGGGAAATAGAACTTGCCCATCACCACCAGCAGCCCAACCATGCAAGTCGAAATCACCTTGTGTCCGCGTTCGCCAAATACGGCGTAGACCACGTGGCCGCCATCGAGTTGACCGAGGGGCAATAAGTTCAGGGCCGTCAGAAGCATGCCTGCGAGCGCGGCTATCGCCATCGGATGAAGCAGAATGTGCTCGGAACCCGCCACGCCGAAATGCAGCCACTCGACCGCGCGCAAACCCAAAGGCGTTCCCACGATGATCGCCTGCGAATTGTTAACCAGCAGCGGCCGCGAAAGCCAAACCCCGGTCAGTAGAAAAGGTACCAACATGACAAAGCCAGCGAGCGGTCCAGCGCTGCCGATATCGAACAAGTCACGCCTGGTGTAGATGGGTGTTTTGATGCGGATAAAAGCGCCAAGCGTTCCGAATAGAGTAGGTGAAGGCATGAAATAGGGAAGCGTCGCATCCACGCCGCGCTTCATGCAAACCAAGTAATGCCCCATTTCGTGGGCCATCAGGATCAGCAGGAGGGGAACGGAAAATACCATACCCTGCACCAATGTGCGGTCTCCCCGAAAAAGACGCACAAAGCTGTCGATCAGGTCGCGCTGGTCGAAAGGACGACCCTGCGCGAAACTAGCCACTAAAGCGGCTCCGAAGAGCGTTGTGCTAATAACTGTAAGGAGAAACAGAAAAGCGTTCAACCACCACAAACGCGGCACCGACCAACTAAAGTAGCGTGGCTTTTCTGCCGCCCAAGGTCGCGGAGGTTCAGGCGGGCGGCTATCAAGAGGACCAAGCAGTCCCGGCTGCTGTGACAAATCCGTACTTACTGCAGAGCCTGCAGTTCCTTACCAGGTTTAAAACGTACCGCCTTGCCGGGAGGGATGGCCACTTCCGCACCCGTTCGCGGATTTCGGCCAATACCGGTTTTACGCGGCCGCACGTTGAAAATGCCGAACCCACGCAATTCGATCCGGTCTCCTTCGCTCAACGCCTTTTTCATGGTATCGAAAACTGTTTCAACCGCCATCTCCGCTTTTGTCTTGGTGATCCCGGTTCGATTGACAACTTCGTTGATAATGTCTAACTTGATCAAACAGCCTCCAGGCTATGCGGAGTTCATCGTCTCTTGTGCCGCAATGTATAGCTAACAAAGAGTTTAACGCAGTGGCTGTGAATCGACGCTATTTTCTAGGAAGGGAGAGTACTGATCGGCATTTTTTGCGGCTCCCAGCAAATTCTTACCAGATAATACCTTTGCGTTGGTGGTCTAAGTGTATGAGGCTAATGGAATATCCCGTCCTGCCGGCTTGGTTCTTCACGTGCTCTAACATTTGATGAGGTTGGGAAGTTCGCAATGTACCTTCGCGATATTCGTGTTTTGCTGGTTGAGGATTGTCCCAGCGACGTTTGGCTAATGCGTGAAGGTTTGCGCTTGGCTGGGGTTCCGGTTCAGTTGACGTTAGCACGTGACGGGCTTGAAGCAATTCGGTATCTTCACCAGATCACAGCCGACCATGGCCAATCGCCGGACTTAGTGCTACTTGATTTGAATCTGCCGCGCAAAAATGGCCGCGAAGTGTTGGCCGAGATTGGCAAATCCAATGCGTTACAGACGATTCCGGTCGTGGTAGTAAGCAGTTCGGGCGCAGACGAGGATAAGCGCGAAGCTTATAAACTAAATGCTGCCGGCTTCATGACCAAGCCGTTCAGTCTACAGGGATATGTGGACATGGTACGTGAAATCGAGAAGTTCTGGCTTAGCGAGTTTGAGTTGAAACAAACGGCTTGACGTTGCGTTTTCAAAAGGAAGAGAAGCGCAGGCGATATCTCCTGCGCTCTCGGAAAAGTCTACTTCTTTGCCAGGGCCTCTTTTGCTGCAGTCAAAGCCGCCTCATAGTTCGGGTGCGCACTGACTTCCGGCACATACTCCACGTGCCGCAACTTGTTATCGGGGCCAATTACGAAAATGGCGCGGCTTTCAATCCGCATGTCGGGAATGAGGGTTCCATAATTTTCACCAAACGAGCCCGAGCGGTGGTCTGAAAGCATCTCCACGTGGCTGATCCCAAAATTGCCGCACCAGCGCTTCTGGGCAAAGGGCAGATCCATGCTGACCGTGTAGATCTTGACATCCGACATTTTCGCGGCTTCTTCTTCGAAGCGTTTCGTTTGGGCATCGCACACCGGCGTATCCAAAGACGGCACTACACTCAAGATGCGAACACCCTCGCCTGTCCCCGCGAGATTGACCGTTTGAAACTTGCCATCGATCACATTAAAGTCAGGGGCCGTTTCACCGGCCTTCAGTTCCGGACCAGCCAGAGCAACGGGCTTGCCCATTAAAATCGTCGTGCGGTTTGAATCAGTTTGATTAGCCATGCGGCAAACAGTGTAGCATCGCGCAGTCGAGATTGGCGCTTTTTATTCGATGACTTTGGGAAGCTGGCAGGTAAAATTCCGGCATTCGTATACGGTAATCCGGCCGCGTCGCTCGAGTCCTGCCAGGAACGGAGCCACATCGGCCAGTTCCTGCGCACACTGGTCGCTAATAGCCAACACGACGGCCGAAGGCGAAAACTTACTGGTGTATGAATGCTCCAGACGCTCCACCTCGGCATCCAGATCTTGGCAGCGAATTACCACCTGCTCCGGTTCATGCAACCAGCGTCCCAGCGCTACTAACATCTGCGGAGCAATTGTAGGCTGGGCTTTCCACTTGGGAGCAAAGGCCCGCAAAGATCGTTCTGCTTGCTCCGCGAACTCCTTATTTCCTGTAATATGCGCCAGGCGTAAAAGCAAATCTGTCGCTACTGAATTGCCGGAAGGTTCGGCGCCATCGTAGTCGTCTTTGATACGCAGCAGCACATCACTTACTCCTTCTTCCGTGCTGAAGAAACCGCCAGCCCCCTGGTCCTCGAAACGCGCTAAACCGCGCTTCGCCAAATCTACTGCAAACTTGAGCAACCAGGCTTCCGGTTTAGCTTCAAATAAATCCAGTAACGCCTTGGAAAGAAAAGAGTAATCATCCAGAAAAGCCGCCACTGCCGCATCGCCTTCACAATAGCGGCGGAGCAACTGGCCGTTCTCCGGTTTATACATTTGGGCAAGCAGGAATTTGACGGCGCGCTGCGCCGCTGTCAGAAAGCGCGCCTCACCCAGAACCCTGTAAGCGAGGGCGAAAGCGGAAATTTGCAAACCGTTCCAGGCTGTGAGAACCTTGTTGTCCAGGTGCGGTCGAGGACGCTTCTCCCGCTCACTCAACAACGCTCGCACGCCAGCTCTAACCGCAGCCGAAGGTTCCGTTTCGTCGGCCCGATACAAAATGTTGCGGCCCGTAAACTCCGCTTGTGGATCTACCTCGACGTTTCCCTTGGCTTTCACCCCGAAGTGTTGGCAAAATAAGGAGCTATCCGCGCCGAGCAGCTTCTCTATCTCAGCCTGGCGCCAAATGTAAAACGCACCTTCGCCGGAATGTTCAGGGTTTTCCGGATCTGGACTATCGGCGTCTTCCGCCGAATAGAAAGCGCCTTCCGTACTCGTCAGATCACGCAGCACGTAATCGAAAATGTCGCGCGCAACCGACGCCAGTTTCTCGTCACCCGTAGCTTGGTATGACTCTAGATAAGCCGTGGCTAATTGTGCCTGATCGTACAGCATTTTTTCGAAATGTGGCACGAACCAGTGGTCATCCACCGAGTATCTATGAAACCCACCGCCAAGCTGATCATGCATGCCCCCGGCAGCCATTGCGTGCAGCGTGTGCGTGACCATCGCCAGCGCGTCCGGGCTATCCGCTTGAAAGCTATAGCGCAGCAGGAAATTTAAGACAACAGGCCGCGGAAATTTAGGCGCTCCACCGAAGCCGCCTGCGCGCTTATCGTACATACGCTCAAACTGACGAAAGGCCGAGTCCAGCAACCCACGATCCGGTTCGGAGGACGACGCCGCCGGTCCGGCCATAGCCTTCAACTGCTCGTAAACGTTGTTGCCCGAAAGCTCCACTTGGCCGCGCTCGTTCTTCCAAACCTGCGCCAAGTGCAGCAGCAATTCGCGAAAACCCGGTCGCCCATAGCGCGAAGAGGGTGGGAAATAAGTACCGCCAAAGAAAGGCTTTAGTTCTGGAGTCAACCAAACCGACATCGGCCAGCCACCGCTCCCAGTCGATGCCTGTACAAACAGCATGTAGATGCGATCGATATCCGGCCGTTCTTCGCGATCCATCTTGACGGGCACAAATTCGCGGTTTAACACCTCCGCCACGCTCTCGTTTTCGAACGATTCGTGCGCCATTACATGGCACCAGTGACAAGTGGAATAACCGATCGAAAGGAAGATGGGTTTGTCCTCGCGGCGAGCTTTCTCGAACGCCACCGGACCCCACGGGAGCCAATCCACCGGATTGTGGGCGTGCTGCCGCAGGTAAGGACTCTTTTCGTGAATCAGCGCATTTGTGCGCTGGCTACTTCCGAGCACTGGCTACCATTTTTGCCTTGGCACGAGTAGTAGTCGCAGCGCCCATCGACAGCAACTCTTCGATGTGCTCATGCAACGCTGGTTCTTTCGCAACGGCGTCCCAGTCGGGTCCGCTCTTGGGCGACGTCTGATAATGAATGAAGCCTTTGCGGTCAATCAAAACGAGTTGCGGCACCACATCACGTTCGGAAGGCGTAAAGCCCATGAAGGCGACCATTTGCGGCCGTGGGATATAGCCTACAGGAAAGCCCACCTGAAACTTCTGGGTAAAGGCAGTCACCATCTGATCGGCTTCATACGGCTTGCGCATGTCGTCTAGGGCGTTAATGGCCAAATCGATTACCTGCAGACCCCGCTTACCGTCTTCCTGCTGATATTTGGTCAGGTCGTGGCTAGCCTGTTGGCAATGTGGACAGGTGGTAAGGATGAATTCGAGCACCACCACTTTGCCCCGATACTGGCTCAGCAGTTTCTCGCCCTGTCCTGGAATCGTAAACGCCAGTTCCGGCGCCTTGCGGAGCGGCTCGCCCCCAACAGACGAAGCGATGGTTACCGCTGACAATAGAAAAATTCCGAATACTCTTTTCACATTTATTAGTTTAGAACGGAAACGAGCTATGAAATATCCGAACCCCCAATCAGTCGGCTCTGTTTTTTCTTCCTTCCACCTAGGCCAACCACTCAAATGAGTAAGAGAACCCCGCCCCTGAACTCCACTTCTTTGGCAGAGATTTTAATGCTGGTTCCTCAAAAGCCCTTCTCTAAAGGAATAACAAGACTGCCATGAGCTCGATCGCCACCGCTCCCAAGCGCACCGCCGACCAAGATCCGCCAGACACCCAGGAGCTTTACCTGGAGCCTGAGGCGGAAATGCCGCCGTCGCAACAAGAAATCGCGCAAGTCGAACCAACCGTAAGTTCGACCCAAACGATTGGTGAGGTAGACCGAGTGGAGCGTTTACTATCACAACTGGAGGCGCGGTCGTTGGCCCTGGTGCCCTATGCCAATTTCCGCCCGGCGCCTGCCCGTAAGACCAACGGCCAGCTTTTGTTAGCCGGTGGGCTGGTGGCTGTTTGGCTGAGCACTCTGGTTCTGGGCGTCGCCTACATCCGGTCTATCAATCATGCAACTTCAGGACCGGAACGAGCCGCCTTAAGCACCCCCTTGGTCATTCCAACGGCCGAATCGGATCCACAAGAACAAAAAGTCGCCAATTCCGTCGACCATCTTGCGCAAGCCTTGGTCTCCTCTTCCGAGCGGATGAACGAGTTGCAAGCGGCCATGGATCGTTCCAATCGCGACCTGCAACGCATCGCGACAAAAGTAAATGGCGAGAAAGGCAGCGAGCCGGCCAAGGGGATTTCGGTGACCGCGATGAGCGATGTTGCTGACACCACGCCCAGTGCTCCCGCTCCCAAACTACCGAACAATTGGCATCGCGTTCTGGACTTGAAGCCAACCAATGCGGCGACAGCGCACAGATCCGCCGACGGAAGCGTTGACTACTGGCTTGTGCAACGAGCGGCCGACCAGCCGCCCGCAAAGGTTTTGCCGATCGGCACTACCGCTGACGGTGTCGTGATACACAACTTGGATGACGGCAAGGACTATACGCTCACTCCCGGCGGAGAGTGGCGCAATGGGGCTGTTGTGCCCCCTGGAAACTAAACTGTCTTACTACTAACGAGGCTTGCCTCACTACTTCACTTCCAAATCCGCCGAATGCAATAAATGGGGGTGCCCCGCGGTACCGGCTGTCGCATATACAAAAAAAGGCAATGCGAAAACCGAATCTTGCGCAATCGGCCCATAGGTTCTGCTATCCAACGATTGCCCGCGGTTATCGCCCAGCACGAAATAACACCCCTCCGGCACCTTTACCGACTCGTTGAAAATCATTTCGCCATACATAATGTTCTGCAAGCGGCGAAGCTCGGCGTTGTCCACCAGCGAATCCGCATTCGACGGGAAATCGAGCCTTAGCCCATTAGACTTGCCATTCAAATAGGCTTCATACACCGGCTTTTGATTCAGCACCAGACGTCCGCCTTTCACCTGGACATAATCGCCGGGCAGTCCCACCACGCGTGCCAAACCGCTGTTGTCCGGATCATAAGGCAAGTGAAACGCAACGAGCGACCCACGGTGGAAGTATCTGATCCCAAACACAGGAATCTCAGCTACCTTGTCGCCCTGCCCGAGTAAAGGCTCCATTGCGTGATTGGGGATTTCATAAAAGTGGAGTGTTGCGCCAAAAGCTGCTACCAGGATCACCAGCAGGGTGATGCCGCCGAGAAATAAGATTATTCTGACATTGCGGTTGCGCACATGTTCATGGTAGACCGGGTTTTCGAAAAGATAAAGACACCCTTCTAACGCCCAAGGCTAACGATGGGTTAGGGAAAAGCAAACGCATAAAAATGCTAACCTGTTTTCGTAAAGTAATTGCTGTCAAATGAAGGTAACTTTTGTTCCAAATGAGTGTCCGCGTTGCCGCTCCAGTGAAATTAAGCATTCGTCCGAACGAAATCTTTTAGAATTCGCCTTTCGTTTCATCGTGATTCCTTGCCGTTGCTATAACTGCGAGAAAAGATTCTTCAGGGCGAGGTGGTGCGGCATTCCGCCCGATTGGCCAAAGAAGTCAAAAAGCGCTAACGCCTCTTCTGTTAAATAGGTCAGGCCTCAAACTGAATTTTCTGTTGCTTGGGCGGAACGGGCGGGCGATCTTCTAGCTCTTTACGCTGATTCCGCAGCATGGCGGCGGCAAATTGCCAAGTGGGACCAGGTGTTTCGCGCCAGCAAGCGGGCACCGTGACCATGCAGTAGCGGTTCAGTTCCGCGTCGTAATAGAAGAAGCCCGCCTGACGCTTCATCAAAATCCTCCATTCGTCAAAGGTCGCGTTGCCAATCTCGATCAAGCCGCACTCAATGGGTACTTCCTCCGGTTCCAGCAGGCCGCCGGGCGTCACAAAATAGAATTCGTTGGAATATCTCATTCCCACTCTTTTCTTTAGCGGGTTTTTTAATTCTGCTTTGAAATCTGCGCGCGACACTTTGATTTCATAACAAATGCGCCGCATTGCCTGATACGGGAGGCAATTTAAAGCGAACGCATCCAACCGCTGTAGCGCTTGTCCCCGGTGTCCGGTGCCCACGCGCAGCTCCCGCAGGAACATCCACTCCGTCTTGCTGGCGTGCAAAGCGCGCTCCAGCGTATCGAGTAAAACGGTGGCGTTCCATTCTTCAGGCGCCACTGACGTCGCTGCGGCCATACTTACAATATGCATGGTCGCGCTTTTTTATCGGCGGTCGCCCAAAGCGCCGGCATCAGACCTTCGCGGCTAGTTCCGCTTCCTGCCAAAAATCTTCATGGAGGTATTTGGAAGCGCCATCGCAGCCAATCGTTACAATCACGCCTTGGCGATCCTGCTTGACCAGTTGTTCAGCCAGCCGCCGCGCCGCCACTACATTGCCGGCCGCCGAAATCCCCAGCAGCATGCCCTCTTCGCGTCCCAGCTTGCGAGCCATTGCGTAGCAATCTTCTGTGTCAATCCACAAATTGCCAGCTGCCACTTTGTCGTCGTAAATGCCGGGCACAATCGAGGCAGGCAAATGCTTGGTGCCTTCGATACCATGCAGCGGCGTTGACGGTTGCGCCGACCAACATTCCACGCCCGGCACATCGCGTTTCAATCTGCGGCTTGTTCCAACAAACGTGCCGGTCGTCCCCAACAGTGCCACAAAATGCGTCACGCGGCCTTCGGTCTGCTGAATAATTTCCGGTGCTGTCGTTTCAAAATGCGCCCGCCAGTTAGCATCGTTGTTGTATTGATCCGCGTAAAAATAGCGGTCCGGATCAGCCGCATAGATCTCGCGCACTTTGCGAAATGCGCCATCGGAACCCGCGCCCGCATCGGTCAGCACCAGCTCCGCTCCGTACGCTTTCAAAATAATTTTGCGCTCATCGCTCGCGTTGGCAGGCAGACAGAGCTTCACAGAATAACCCTTCGCCGCCCCAATCATGGCATAGGCAATGCCTGTGTTGCCGCTAGTCGCATCCAGAATCGTTTTGCCCGGTCCCAGTTTCCCTGCCGCTTCGCCTTCGCGAATAATGTTGTAGCCTGGCCGGTCTTTCACCGATCCGCCCGGATTAAAATACTCGAGCTTCACCCAAATTTCGACGCCTGGTAAATCAGCGCACGTTCTATCCAGCTTCACCAACGGAGTGTTGCCAATTTGCTCCAGCAGATGACGGCCGTTCCTCATTGCTTGAGACTCACTTCCGCACGCAAGCGCTCGCGCGGTTCGCCTCGTCTTTGCAGAAGATACTTCCCTGCCCCAAAAACGCCATCGAAAAAACGTTCGACTTGCGGCTTCAGCTGATTCCACGATTCGTCGCTGTTCGGATGCAGTAAACGGTCGTTAAAAACAATTTCCAGGTGATTCGTCTCGAAGTGCAGCTTGTTTTGAAATTCAGGCTCTTGCTCCAGCCGGCGGCAAGCCTTCAGTGCCGCCTCGTAAGCCTGGCCCAACTGCTCCTGCGCATTGCCTGAACCCGCTGCTTTTCGGTTGTACAGCAACCCTAAACGGTCGCGCGCATAGTCAAGGCTATAGTTGGCTTCATGCGCGATCAACAGCACGCCCGGTCCCTCTGGCACGTGCGAATAATCGGCTACGTCAATCAACATCTCGGGCAGATCGCGTTTTTGTATCCAGCGATTAAACACCGGAATGGCATCCGCTAAATCGAAGCCATTGTCCGTGTTGGCGAAGATTTTGAGGTTTACGTGCTGCATGTCAAGCTTCTTTAAGCCGGCACCGCCGCTTGCGTTGAGAGACGTAACGAACAGCTATGGCACGCTTCAATAAACAATTGCGTTTCTTCGACTAAACGATGTGCCGATTCCACTGTGTACGCTTCTGCAGCAAGCTGATGCGCGCGGAAAAGAAATTGCCCGAATTTGCCGCCGGCGAACGGATCGAAAAATAGTTCAGTGTCGTAGAACTCGCGCCGAAACGCTTCCACAATGCCGTCGGGCGTTTGCAGAAAGAACACTTTGCGCCAAACCAAGAGGGCTTTCGCACCGTTCAGCATCGCTGCATAGGCGCGTTTCGCCGCTGCATCGGCGTCGCCTTTTTCCAGCGCCAATTGCGCTTCAAACGCTTCTCTTTCGCACGCGGTCAACTGAAACTCAAGCGGCGTCACTACTTCTCCAGCACACTCGCCGATGCCCAAATCGCCCAACGTATATTCGCGCGGATCGTGCCAGTCGGTATAAAGCGCCGGGTCCTGATCGTGCGGCGGCAGCGCACCTAGATCGTCCAGCATCTTCTTGCATTCGGCTTTGCCAATGCGCTGGATAAATGCCTGAAATTCTTCGCCCGTCTGCCGTTCGGTTACAAACCGCCGCATGATACGGTCCACCGCTTCCGGGACGCGCTTCGACGGAACGGCGCCGATCGCCAGCCCATAAGAGCCGGCATTATTGCTCCACTGCCCGCCCAGCACTACTTGAAAATGCGGCGTCGCATAACCGTTCTTGTTCCGATTAACGCCGTAAAAACCGAGATCCGCTAGGTGATGCTGGCCGCAGGAATTAAAACAGCCGCTGATCTTGATGCGCAGTTTACGAACTGCTTCATCTTGGGTGACGGAATTCTCAACCAATCGCAATCGCAACTCGCCCGCCAAACCGCGTGACGAGGAGATACCGAGCTTACAAGTGTCGGTACCGGGGCAAGAGGTCGGATCGAAAACGGTCTCAGCAATAGGAGCCGCCAGTTTCCCTGCTTTCAGTTCTTTATGCAACTCAACAAGGTCTGCCTCGCTCACCCAGCGCAGCACTATGTTCTGCTCCACTGTCAAGCGCACGGTCTCATTTGTGTACTTACGCGCAATATCCGCTAGCACTCGCAACTGATCGGAAGTGATATCTCCTAGCGGCAGCGCGATCGTGACCGTCGCATATCCAGTCTGCCGCTGCTCGTACACATTGGTCGCCTTCCACTGCCGGAACTCTTCCGTATCGATCTTTACCAAACCACTCGGCCGTTTCGGCGCTTCCTGCTCCTTGTGAACGTCAGCCAAATAGGCGGTCCAACGAGGATCAGGCGTCAGGATCGCGCGCTCCTCTTTCACCAGCCGTTTGAATTCCTCCAGCCCTAGCTTGGCAACCAGAAATTTCAGGCGCGCCGTATTGCGATTTTTCTTCTCTCCCAAGCGCGCAAATACTCGCGAGATCGCTTGCGTCAACGGCAGTAATTCCTCTTCGGGCAAAAACTCATCGAACAGCTTCGCCTGATAAGGCACGGCACCTAGTCCACCGCCGACCCACACTTCAAACCCGCGCTGACCCTCTCGCTGCCGCGCAATGCAGCCAATATCGTGAATTCGCACCAGCCCGCACGGATTGGTATCACAGCCCGAAAAGGCGATCTTCACTTTCCTGCCGAAATCCTGCGCATCCGGATGCCCCAGCAAGAAATACGCCGTCGCTTTCGCATAAGGCGTCACATCGAAAGATTGATCGCGGCAAACACCAGCCAGCGGACACGCCGTCACATTGCGAATGCTATTGCCGCACGCCTCGCGGGTTGTAATGTCCACCGCCGCCAAACGCCGCATCAGCGCCGGCGTATCTTCTATATGAATGAAGTGCAGTTGGATATCTTGCCGCGTTGTGACGTGTGAGATGCCATCCGAATACTCCTCCGCCAAATCCGCGAGCACTTCCAATTGCGCCGCATTCAACCCGCCGAACGGAATCTTGATCCGCTGCATACCGGGCGCATCCCAAAGCGTGCCCGGCCCTTTCGTCAAGGTTTCTTGCGGATAGTTAAGCTTGCGGCTTTCGATGCCGTCATGCCGTTGGCCGTTGTCGTAGCGCTGCCCATAGGCACCCCGCCGCAAACGCGTTTCGGCGAAAACCTTGTCATCGATCTTGCCCTGTTTCTTCAGCGCGATTTCGTTTTCGAAGACATCGATCTCCGACGCTAGCTCTTCGCCGATTTGTGCGCCGAGGCGCTGTTTCCAGTCTGGATTGCTTGCTTTCATGTGGCGGGATTGTTGAATCATCCTATTGCGGATAGGACTTTAGGTAGATTATATCAACTTATCGGCCAGCCAAATGCTCCGGCATGTCTGCCAAAACGTATGCCAAAACAGCCAATAGCGCGGTATTCTTTTTGAATTCTGTCGGGTTCACCTTATCCACGGTGTCTGCTTGCGTATGGTGCCAATCGAAATAATGTTCGGCAGTAGTGGTCGGGCTTAGGCTCGGCACACCTTTCGCCACGATCGGTCCGATATCCGCGCCGCCCCCGCCTTGATTCACTTGCGTCGCTTGAATCGGCGCCAGCAACTGGCCAATCTCCTGGCACAGTGCAAATGAGTGCTGTTGCTCCGCCGTTCTTCCACCAGGTGCCGCTCCCGGCCGGCGTCCTCCAAAAAAAGTTCCATAGCCAAACCCCAATGGACGTTCCGCGCCTTCATCCATCTCTATCGCCGCCACATGGTTCTTGGCGGCATCGCCCACCCACTTCGCATATGCCTCTCCACCCCGTCCGCCATTCTCTTCGTTCACCCAGAACACCACGCGAATTGTGCGCTTCGGCTTGAGACCCAGCTTTTGAATCAAAGCCGCCGCTTCCAAAGTCGCCATAATGCCCGAGCCGTCATCTTGCGCGCCTTGCCCTACATCCCACGAATCAAGATGCCCACCCATCACGACAATCTCTTCCGGATGCTCCGACCCGGGAATCTCTCCCACGACATTGGCGGCCTCCTGATCCGGTTCCATGTGTGCTTGCATCTCCAAATGCACCCGCGGAGTAGAGCCGCTATCTTGCAAGCGCTTCAACAGTAACGCGTCTTCAATGCTAATGGCGGCCGCCGGAATCTGTGGCGCATCCGTGGCATATTGCAGCGTGCCCGTATGCGGCAGTTGCATCGCCAACGGTGTAATCGACCGCACCAGCACACCGACCGCACCGAGTTTCGCCGCCTGCGATGCGCCGCCTACGCGGTAAGCCACCGTCCTCCCATAACCTTCATAAGGCGCGTTAAACACCACAATCTTGCCCGCCACCTTCGCGCCCAAGCCTGCGAGCTCAGCAAAATCTCCCACCACTACCGCATCCGCAGTGATGCCTGCGGGCGCTGTTCCGACACTCATGCCGAGCCCCAACAAGTGCAACGATCTCTCCACGGGCGTGAGAATGGCTCCCGCTTCCTTGCCCCGTACCCAATGCGGAACCATCACCGGAGGAGTCGCCACATTTGTCAAGCCGGCTTGTTTCATTTCTTCAGCCGACCATTTCACGGCCCGCAAAAGCGCCTCGGACCCACTCAAACGATTGCCAATCCGGTCGCACAAAGTGGCCAGCCGCGCATAACCGGCATCGTCGCGCAAAGCAGCATCGATGATCTGATTCGCGGTAGTACCGTAGCGGCTCGTGATACTCGTTTGATCGGCAGCGTGGCTGACCATCGGTAACAGCGCCAGGGGCAGCAGTCTGCGGAAGGTGTGTTGTCGCATGGTTGGCTGTAGATTACCATGTGGCATTTTGTTACAGTGTTAAGCCTACAGCTAAGGAGGCAGTGTGCGGTCTTATCGATTTCTTACCTTTGCTATTGTTTCGGGCTTAGCGTTCGCCGCTTATCAAGGACCGGTCGATCCTGGACCGCGCAAAGGACCGTCGAACGTAGGGCAACCTCTACCCGGCCTTACCGCCGACGAGATGACCTTCTTTACAGACGGGCTCGCGCGATTTCAGGAAATAGAAACTGTTACCGGCGGCCCCAACATCGGTCTTGGGCCGCGATTTAATGGCAATCAATGCGCGGAGTGTCATATACAACCCGCACTAGGGGGATCGAGTCCCGCCGTAAATCCGACGCTTGCTTTGGCTACACTTCAGGGTGCAAAAAACACTGTTCCCTGGTTTCTCTTTAAGAATGGCCCGATTCGTGAAGCACGTTTCAAAAGAAATCCCGATGGCACCGTAGACGGCGGCGTCCACGCCATATTTGTGATCACCGGACGCAGCGACGCACCCGGCTGCAATATCGCGCAACCCAACTTCGGCCGCCCGGGCAATCCGGTGACTGGCTTCGGCGGCAATCCAAATCTTAGTTTTCGCATCGCCACGCCGCTCTTCGGTTTGGGATTGGTGGAAGCGATTCCAGACTCGGCCATCCTAGCCAACAGCATGGAAAATTCCGTTTCCAAACGCCGCGTTGGCATCAGCGGCCATGCCAACGCTCACATTAGCGCCGTCGCCAATCACAGCGCCAACGACGGCACCATTACCCGTTTCGGCTGGAAAGCGCAAAATAAGTCGCTGCTCATTTTCGCCGGCGAAGCTTACAACGTGGAAATGGGCATCACCAACCTGCTCTTTCCGCAAGAACGCGATTACACGCCGGGCTGCATCTTCAACGCCACCCCGGAAGACGCCAACAATTTCACGCCAACGGGCGGTCAGAACGGCGCGCCTGCTCCCTACACCGCCGTTCTCTCCGACATCGAAGCATTTTCTAACTTCATGCGTATGCTCGCCCCGCCTGCTCCCGCGCCCGATACTGATTCAACCATCCGGGGCAAGGCTTCGTTCATGAAAATTGGTTGCGCCTTTTGCCACACGCCGACTTTGACGACCGCCAAACAGATCAACAGCGGTGGAACGCAAGTGCCCAGCGTTGCGTTATCGAATCAGCCGGTGAACCTTTATTCCGACATTCTGGTTCATCACATGGGCAAAGGACTTGGCGATGGCATTGCCCAAGGCGGCGCCGGCCCCGACGAATTTCGCACTGCTCCGCTTTGGGGCGTGGGGCAACGGCTTTACTTCCTGCACGACGGCAGAACTAGTGATTTGGTCGAAGCCATCAACTACCACCGCAGCACTCATAGCGAAGCGAACCGGGTGGTCGAACGGTTCCGCCATCTGCCAACGAATGAGCAACAGGACATCATCAACTTCCTGCGCGGTCTTTAGATTCTTAAACGGCGCGTCCGGCCGAGCCTGAGCTAAACCGGACGCAGCGTCTTGGTCGCCAGCAAATCGGTAAGGATACGGCTGTTCGGGCCCGGGGCCAGCAGCACAAGTTTTCCTGGATTATCGGCGATACGCTGTGTCTCCAAAACTTCAAACAGCGCGTTCGCCACGGCTGGATCTTCGGCGATTCGTGTCAAGGCCGCGCTCAACGTACTCGGCCGGATGGCGTTGGCTTTGGCGAACTTCAACGGAAGCTTCGCGCTCCGCAGAACTGGTAATCACACTCACCTGGTTCGCGCCCGCTTGCCGAATGGCCGCCGTCACTTGTCTCAAACGATTCACAACCTTCTCTTCAATCTGCTTAATCATGGCCGCATCGCGAAAATGCACTTTCCGTATGTAAACGGAACCCAATTTGTAGCCCCAGGACTGTGATTGGCCAGACACTTCGCCCCGCACAGCTTGGCTCATCTGGTGACGTGTTTGCAACATCTGCGCCAACGGCATGTTACTCAAACAGCGCACACTCGCGTTGCTGACATTCGCTCGTAGCGAGCCGCGCGGATCAGTGTTTTTAAACAGATAGGCCACTGGATCGCTGATCCACATTTCATACCAGATGCCAACTCCCATCGGCGCGCCTTCTTCGGAGTTAACCGCCTCACTGCGCCGGTACTCCTGATCGAGCCGTAGGTCGAGCACATAGCAGCGGCCGAAGATGTTAACGATAAATGCCGTCAGACCTAAGTACTTCGGCAGAAAATGCCAGCCCGGTTCAGAGAGCGTGCCAATCACTTTGCCGAACAACACATAAACCCGGCAAGTGCGCTCGTCCACGGTGGTATACCAGCCGAAAAGACGCAACACAAAGAGCAACGCCGGCAGAAGGAACGAGAGAACCAGGAAAGTTACGACCGCCGAAATGAGGATAGAAGAAATAACTGTCATGAGCGCACATCCAGATAGATTTCTTTGCTCTTCTCAAACAGCTTCAACTTCACATTGCGAATGTACGCCTCCAAAACACCCGGTCCAGCTTGCCTCAACTGTGCGAGTTGTTCCGCTAGCAGTTGGATTGGCTGCACCTCCGCTTGCGCTTTCAGCGTCTCGATTTCGACTGCCCGTTTAGACTGCACAATTTTCTGATCGGCCGACGCCTGCGCTAAGCTGATGTCGCTCGACACTTGATTGTGCGCGGTATTGATCGCCGCCAGCGCCGACTCTACTTCGGGCGGCGGATCGATGCTGGTAATGAGCGAAGCATCCAACACCACACCATAACGCGCTGCGGTTGCCCGGCATTCCAAATCCATATATTCGTTCAGGTCGCGCAAATTTTTTCGCAGGTCATTGATCGATACGCCAATCATTTCGCTGCTGGCCACCGATGGAATCGCCGCCGCGGGATCAGGCTTGGCTTCGAAATTCGCAATTTTCTGACGCAGCACCGATACGAAATAAGCCATTACGTGAACCAGCGGCTGGCGAATCCCAAACAGATAAGCGTATAGATTGTTCTCACTCACCCGGTAACGAATCTGGCCAGTGAGACCGGTATTGAGTTGATCTTTCGTAACGGCGTCCAACATCGTTCCGCCTGAATTCGCGTTCGGCTGTTCCGGATCGATGGCCATGTTGATGGTGTTCGTCGAAATGACAATTTTTCGCACCGCTTGCCATGGCATTTTGAAATACGGGCCGCCAGGCGGGATGACGCGCACTTGCGGATAACAATAGCGTTCGCGTTCTTCGCGTTCCAACGTGCTTGCGATAGGGTCGTCTAGCGTTGTTTTTCCTTCGATCCGCTCAGCACGGCCAAAGCTGGTCTTTACCGCACGTTCATTTTGATCCACAGTGTAGATGCCGAACAGCACCACACGAATGGCGAACCAAAGCAGCGCGCCAATGATGATACCAATGATTGTTTCCACGTCACCGAGTATGTTACTCGCTGAAGCAGATAGAAGCAAGCGCTTACGGTTTTATGCGCGCGTGTTCAACAGAACTAAAGTTTCGGCAGGTACAAACAGACTTCCGGTGGTAGAACCTTGCGGCGCCAGCCGTTTCAGATCGTGCGTGAGTTGCGCGCTGGATTGTACACCGGCTAACGTTTTTGCGAAAGTGCGGGTAATCGCCGTCACATCTTCTGCGGATTCGTGAGCAAACTCCAAGCGGAAATGCGCAATGCCCGCCGCACGCCATTGGTCGAGCCACGCGCTGCCTTCTTGCGCCTCTGCGCCGAATACTGTATTGCGGCATCCCACATCCGCCACCAGTGGATGGTCGCGCCCGTTCAGATCGCGCAAAGACACGGTATGCTTTTCGCAAGGACGCCCGCAGTCTTTGTAAGAAGTCCCGGTAGATAGGAAACGGCAGAAGACGCAGTGCTCGGTGTGAAAAACGGGCAAATGCTGATAAGCAATCACTTCCAAAGAAGCGCCGCCAATCTGCTGGGCGAGTGAAGTAATTTGCGCGGCGTTGAGATCGTGGGTTGGCGTAATACGCTTTAGTCCTTGGGCGAGCAGCTCACGAGACGTAATGGAATTCGCGGCGTTCAAACTGAAGTCGCCAGTAAGATTGTGACCACCGTTCAGCCGTTCCAACAGCCCTGTCGAGCGCACTAGCAACGGCGCATCCAAACGGATCAAAAAGTCGACGATGCGCTCTTCACCCGGCTTGAGAACGCGCGGACTGGCCACCCGCACGGCGATCCCGGAAGACTTCACCCGATCGACCGACGGCTTCAGTCCGTAGAGGTCCAGATAGTCGAGCGTAATGCTGGCCGGCGAAAGTTGCAAGGCCGAATCGAGTTGTTCGGGAGTGCGCACCAGCAGATGCAACTGCGGCGCTGCGGTCTCGCTCGCCACTGGCTCACCAAGCTCCCTGGCCAAAACAATCCCGGGGTCCGCCTCGTGATGACAAACCAGTTGTCCCTGCAGCGCCTGTAATTGGTCAACGGCCTCACGCCTGAGTTGATTCAACAGCGACGCCGGTGCGAAGGGCATTCCTGTCATATGAAGGGTCAAGCCGTCGATCTCATAAGGCGTACTGCCTAAACGCCCAAGCTGCGCACGCAAAAACTCATCCGTGAGTCCACGATTCTGCGCCACCGGTAAGGGCTCCAAAGAAGTAGTAATTACACTCTTTTCAGAAGCCAGCATCCATTCGATACGCAGTGGAACATTCTCCCCGGCGGTCACAGTCACCTGCAGTGGTTGTTTGCTGATCGGCGAGGCTGGTTCTAAGAAAGGCCGGGCCAAGCGGTCAAGATCCGGATCATGGCTGCGCCAGACCAGATCGCCCGGGCGAATCCGTTCGAAATTCACCACTCCGTTGCCAAAACGAAGCTGCAGTTTCTTGTTCGCTACGACGTCGATTTCATAGAGGCGGCCGCCTTCTTCCTCTTCCTGCGGACTGCGCCAGGCAGCGGCGTCAAACACCAGCCCGTCGCCTGGCTTCAGTGGGGCCAGATGCAAAGCGTCCGTCGGCTCCACCTCCACTCCATCTGTCAGCACCTGGGTAACTCGACCGGCCAGCACCCCGCGATGCCGCGGCGCTCTGCCCTGTACCACCGACTGATGATTCGTTCCCGCCAAAAAATGCGGTCCAAGACCGCGCGAATAGGCCTGCTCAAGATGAAGCTTGTCGAGCAACGTGACCGGCGAAGTTTTGTATTCAAACGCGGCGTCAACCGCCTGTCGATAGGCGCGGGTAGCGAGTGCCACATACTCGGCGCCCTTGTAACGGCCTTCAATCTTAACGGCGGCAATGCCCAGTTCCACAATTTGCGGAATGTGATCGATTGTGCAAAGATCGCCCGGCGAAAGCAGGTAACGAGCATCGGCCAGAGGTTGCAATTCGTCGTCGACAATGAGCTCGTACGGAAGCCTGCAAGCTTGCGCACATTGGCCACGATTCGCGCTGCGCCCGCCCCACGCTTCTGAAGAAAAGCATTGGCCCGAATACGCCACACATAACGCGCCATGCACGAAAATTTCCAAATCGCAATCAGTGGCGTGTCTGATGGCCGCAATTTCCGGGAGCGACAACTCGCGGGCCAGGGTCACGCGCGCCGCTCCCAAACGGCGCGCAAACTCCACACCCGCCGCATCCGAAATGCTCATCTGCGTGCTCGCGTGCAGCTCCAAATGGGGTGCAATCTGCCGGGCCAGTTTCAAAATGGCCGGGTCCTGCACGATGATGGCATCCGCGCCCGCATCCGCGATGGCGGCAATCGTCTTCGCCGCTTCGGCCAGCTCATCTTCAAAAATCAACGTGTTGAAAGTGATGAAGCCTTTCACTCCGCGCAGATGAAGTGTGCGGATTGCCGACGGCAACTCTTCCAGCGAGAAGCCAACCTTGGCGCGCGCCGTGAAATGCGTGAGCCCGAAATATACAGCATCGGCACCAGCCTCTATCGCCGCATGGAGCTGCGGCCAATAACCGGCCGGACTCATAATTTCAGGTTTGCGCAGCACTCTGTAACCAGCTTAGCCCTCGCTACCGGCCCGCTCCTTGCGATTGCACTTGCTCACCATCCGTCGATTCTTCTTCGCGCCGGTAATCGCCGCGGCTGAAATACTTCTCCAGCCAAACATAAAGGCAGATAAAAAGATAACGGCTTCCCATTTCTTTCATCTTTAACTTCGCCACGCCGCTTCGCCGGTTACGCCAGGTTATCGGAATCACGGTCCAGCTATAGCCACGCACAATTGTCTTAAGCGGTAGCTCCACGGTTAAATTGAAGTGGGGCGAAAGCAGCGGACGGCAACCTTCGATGACGCTCGCGCGGTACGCCTTAAAAGCATTCGTGGTATCGTTCAAGCCGGTATTAAACATGAGCCGGATGAAAAGGTTGGCCAGCCGGTTCACACGCAGCTTCAGCCACGGATAGTCGATCACACCGCCGCCCCGGATAAAGCGCGATCCAAAAACCGCATCCCAGCCTTCATTGAGCAATTGCCAGTAGCGAACCACATCGCGGCTGTCGTCGGATTCGTCCGCCATCATGATCACCACAGCATCTCCGGTCATGGTGTCCAAACCTTGAATGATCGCTCGTCCAAAGCCATGCCTGCCACTATTCCGAACGGGCTTAAGTTCAGGAACGTGTTGCCGAAGCGCTTGCAATTTCTCCCAAGTGGAATCTGTGCTGCCGTCGTCAACCACCAGGATTTCGTGCTCGATCGAGTTGAGGCGCAATTCAAGATGCAGGTGCTCCACAGTGGAAACGATGGATCCTTCCTCATCGCGCGCGGGTATCACAATGCTCAAACGCCTGAGAGGTTCGCGCCTCATAAAGCTCCCGTTCTTTGGAGCCAATCTTTGTTTTTGACAACGTGATCCGCTATCTCATCCAGGATCGAGACAAGTGAGCGCTTAGGGGTCCAACCTAAGTTTGTAGTCGCCATGCGCGAATCCATTACCAGCCAAGGTATATCAAACGGCCGCGGACGCTGGTCCGGCTGTGGCTTATGTGCACCGAATTTTTGATTGCACCAAGCGGTCAGTTGCGCCAGCGACATCGAATTCACCCGCCCGCCACCGGCGTGAAACGTAGCGTCTGTCGGAGCAGTTCGCTCAAACTGAATGCGCACTAAATCGGCTAAATCATCGGGATGCAGGGCGTCGCGCACTTGATAACCGTGTCCGCCAAAGCCGATGTAGCGCAAGGGCAGCCGTGCGGCGTGGGCGTGCAGCCAGTAAGAAAAAATCCCTTGTTCGGCCGTGCCAAACTGTCCCGCGCCTGCCAGCACCCCACACCTGTTGATCCACACTGGAAAGCCGAACGCCTGGCCATATTCGCGAGCCATAATCTCCGACGCTAACTTCGTCGCTCCGTACAGCGAGATCGGCTGGCGCGTTGGAAAAGTTTCGTCAATGCCTTCTTGCGCCGCACCAGGCGTGTTGATCTTCTCGTGGTCGAGTTCGAACGCCTCGTTCTTTTCGAGCACCGGGAGTGCCGCCAAATCGCGCACCGAATAAACCCGGCTCGTACTCAACAGAATCAAGCCTGCTTTGTACTGCCGGCAATAATCTAAAACATTTAAGGTTCCTTGCAAATTGTGTTCTGCCAGCTGCCGTGGACTTGACCGGCCATCTACGCCCGCCAGAACGCTGGGATGCGCCGCCGCGTCAATCACCCAATCACATGGTCCGATTGCTTCTAAATCGCTCGGCATTCGCAGGTCGCCATGAACAAAACGAACTCCCAACCGCGCAAGTTCTGCCCTGTTCATTTCAGAGCCAGGCCGCAAAAGATTATCGATACCGGCGATTTGCAAGCCCGGCATCTGTTTGAGAAGGCGAGCCGCCAGACTACTGCCAACAAACCCGCAAACGCCCGTGATGAACAGCTTCATCCCTTGGAAGAACTCGCTGTTTGCGGAAGTCTCTCATGCCAAGCGTGCACAATCTCCTCGAAAACATTTTGCAGCGTTCGCGTAATTCCCCACTTCGGATAGTGCGCCTTCATCTTACGCAGGTCGCTGTAGTAGCAGATGTGGTCGCCAATGCGATTCTGTTCCAGATAGGTACTCTTCTGCGGTTTAGCCGTAAGTTTCTCCACCGCTGCAAACGCTTCCAGGATCGAACACGAATTGTCTTTGCCACCACCAATGTTGTAGACCTCGCCAATGCGCGGAGCATTGCAAAATTCCACAATGAAATTCGCCACGTCTTCCGAATGGATGTTGTCGCGAACTTGTTTGCCCTTATAGCCGAAAATTTTATACTCGCGGCCTTCCACGTTGCAGCGCACCAGGTAGCTCAGAAATCCGTGCAGTTCCACACCGGAGTGATTGGGCCCCGTCAAACATCCGCCGCGCAAACAGCACGTCGGCATATTGAAATAGCGGCCGTACTCCTGCACCATCACATCGGCGGCCACTTTCGACGCGCCGAACAGCGAGTGCTTCGATTGATCGATCGAAAACGTTTCCGGGATGCCGTGTTCGAATCGTGGATCGTCGTAGTCCCAGCGGGTGGGCAATTCTTTCATCGCAATTGTGTTGGGAAGATCGCCATACACCTTGTTGGTCGACATATGAACGAAGGGCGATTCCGGGCAAGCTTGACGCGCCGCCTCTAGCAAATTTAGCGTGCCAACCGCGTTGGTATCGAAATCGTCGAACGGAATGGACGCCGCTCGGTCGTGTGAAGGCTGCGCGGCTGTATGGACGATGACATTCGGCTTAATGTCCGCCAGCAACTGACCTATGCCGGCGCGATTCCGAATATCGATATTCGCGTGCGAATAGCCAGGAATACTCTTTTTCAGCCTTGCCAAAGACCAACTCGTGTCCCCTTCCGGGCCAAAAAATACCGCGCGTTCGTTATTATCTACTCCAAAGATGCTGTAGCCATTTCGAGCGAGATGGATGCAGACTTCCGATCCGATGAGGCCACAGGATCCAGTGATGAGAGCTTTCTTTGTCACTAGCTATTCATTCTAAAGTAAGCTCGGCTCGCGAGGCTCCAAAGCTAACGCACTTCGGCGTAAACTTTCAGCAGTTCCGCCAGGTCTTTTTTGTCAGCATCTCGGCAATTCATCAACGGCGGACGCACCGGACCCGCCGGCATGCCCAGCATCTCCATCGCTTCTTTCATTACCGCCACCTCATATCCCTTGGAGCGTTCGCGCAAGGCATACAAAGGATTTACGTAACGCTTCATCAGTTCGTTCAAGCGCGCGAAATTATTCTTCAACCCAGCTTCAGCGAGCGCGAGTGACAGTTTGGGAGCAATGTTGGAAATACTCGAAGTGTACGCTTGCACGCCGATTGCGAAATAACCTGGCACGCAATCGTCGCCCAAACCGCCGAACCACGCCAGACGGTCGCCGTTGCGTTCCATAATCCGCTGATACTTGCGCACGTCGCCTTGCCCATCCTTCCAACCCACTAACGTGGGCACGCGTTCCGCTAGTCGCGCCAGCATTTCCGGCGTAAAAATCGCCCAATCGCGGCTGTAAACCATGAGCGGGAGGTCAGTCGCTTTGCCAATCGCTTCGTAATACGCGAACAAACCCTCTTCCGGAGCCGAAACATAATAGGGGGGCAAAGCCAAAATGCAACTCGCTCCCGCCTTCGCCGCACGTTTTGCAATATCGACGCCAAGCACAGCATTAAAACCGGTGCCCGCGACAATCGGCATGCGGCCCTTCGTTGCCTTTACAGATGTTGCAACGACTTGTTCAATTTCCTCGGGCGACATCGAATACATTTCGCCCGTTCCGCCTGCCGCCACCATTGCGCAAAAGGGAAAGCCTGCCATCTCATCTACATTGCGCGCTAGTCCAGCCAGATCGAGCGACAGGTCATCGCGAAAAGGCGTAACCGGAAAACCAAAGACGCCCGTGAGCTTCGAAACAAATGTTCTTTGAGTAGTCATGAGTTTATGCGTTCGCCGCTTGCATCAATCCGCGAATATAACCGTAAGCGAAAGCGAAAGCTTGCTTGCCGCCTGGGTCGCCTTGGATCACAGGCACATGATCAGGCATCAACATACCGTCATAACCAACTTCCTGATAGACCTTCAGAATCGCCAGCATGTCCACGTCGCCACAGTCCGGAAACGTTTCCTGAAAATTCAGGAAACCGCCGTGGATGTTGCGAAAATGCACATTGAAGATTTTCTTGCGGCTACCGAAATATCGAATCACATCTGCGAGTTCGCGGTTTGGATCCTTGAGCATCTCCGAAACAGTTCCCTGGCAAAAGTTAATACCGTGGAAAGCGCTGGGGTTGATCTCAATAAACCGCTTGAGTCCAGCCACACTGCCCAGCACACGGTGAACCCCGCGAAATCCTTTATCGGCAGGCATGCCTGGATCGTGTGGATGGCAGGCCATTTTCACTTTATTCTGTTCCGCTACCGGAATCACGCGCTTCAGAAAATATGTAATTCGCTCCCACATCGTCTCGGCACTTACCGGCCCTGCTTCCGTCAAGGGCGGCTCTTGCGGAGTCTTTTCATAGATAAACGTGCTGTAACTGGAACCGCCGCGGCCCGGCGTCCGTTTCCCGCGCACCACGCCCAGAATGGTCATGTTGTATTTCAACATGGGAATCCCGGCACGCGCGGCATTCTCAATCATTTGGCAAATGTTGTCGATCTCCTGATCGCGCTCCGGACTCTGCCCCAGCATAATGTGGGGATTTTCCGCCTTCGTAATGTAGCTCGAACTCATCGGCAGCGGCACAGCTTCCAAGCGAATCCCGAACGACTCTACCCGCTCGCGCAATTTCGTTAACCCTTCAACCGACCAGGCCTCGTCGAATTTCGCCGACGGCAAATCGCTGCAAATGTGATTTACGCCTAGTGCCGCCAAAATGCGCAGCACCTCATCGCTCGATTGATGTTGTGTCCCCAACTTCATTTTTCCCGGCGTCGCAGATGGTATGGCTGGTGCAATCTGCGCAAGCGTAAGGCTCGCGGCTGTTAGTTTAGTGAAGGCTCGTCGGTTCATGATTGACTCCGCTCGAAATTATCACAATGAAGATATCGAACTTTAAATTGCATTCCATCGCAATCGCCGATCCCCCGTTGCGCAGTTCGCGTTGCGCGCATCGTAGAAGCGGAGAGGGATGACGGCATCAAGAGGGTCATGAAACTTAAACTTATCAATGGCAATGTCGCCACGCAGCGCGATGTGCCCGGCGGAAGTGCTCGCTCGAGTCGAAACCTGCATTTGATCGTAGGCGTATATAACCCACCGAGGCTCCAGCCGTTGCCAGGGATATCGATACTTCGTTATCGCCTGGACAGCACTCGCGCTGAGGTTCCGCGAACCTCGGCGTTTGGAAAGCACCTCATTCAGCCCGCATGGGAATCTCCAAAAAACCGCACTTTAGGATAGCTCCTTCGGGAGGCGTTGACCGTTATCTCCAGGCAACCGGCATCAAAAACTAATCGGCCTACGGACTGACCCCATCAGCCACATGAATTGTCTTAAAGTAAGAATTTTGAGATTTCATCCAACCACTACGCTAGCTAGTTTCCAAATTGCTACAATCGTTTTTCCGACAGAATGAACCGTACATGGATCGAGTATTCTCGAAATGGGGATCACCAATTGATCCCAGACACGAAGCTGTCCCTTTGTCGGCATGGATTGACGCAACAGTAGCAAGTTAGCACTCGACAGCAAGAGACCCAGCGAATCCAAGTAAATTAAACGTTCGAGTTGCACACCCTTGGGAGAAATGCTTCGAAGCATCGGCCGGTTGTATCTCCGGAAATGTCCAATTGCAGCGTCGAATGGAGTAAACAATTGTTGATGGGCTGGCGATAAGACGATGATTCGGCCGCCCATCCGAAGGCGCGATGAAGCGGCCTGCAACTCGTCGCGATCTTTTTCGATATGCTCGAGAACATCAATATAAACGATTGTGTCGAACTTTCGGTTCGGCTTAAGAGTTTGCACTGTGCCGCACAAAATTTCGTACTCGCGCTTGCCTCCAGCCTGTGCCAAGTTCTCACTCAACTGAGCGACAAGCCGCGAATCGGGTTCCAAACAAACCCATGTTCGGTCGCCGCCTTGATCAAGGTATGGCGTGTTGGTCCCAATTCCCGCCCCAACCTCGAGAACGTCGCCTGTAACGAACGGCCTAATTTGGCTTGACCAATAAGATTTCCAGTTATGCGCTGCCGCGAAAAGTTCGAGTTCCGCACCAACATACTTAAACTCACTCATAAGAATAGATGTCCACAGTCTCTTTCACAAACAACAAGTAGTCTCGAGTGGGCATAAATCCGAGATTCGTTCGGTTGGAAAGTGTAAAGAACGTGAAACTGCTCGCGATCGTGATGAATTGAATCATGATGATTACTAACGCACCTATTGCAATCGTGGCCCAGCCTGGTATTGCGCGGTCAGTGAAGAAGCGAACTATCAGCACGGCAGCTATCCCAAAGGCGGCCAGCACGGAACCAAACAGCGACCAAATCATCAGACGCACACCAACAATGTCCCCAAACACTGAAATGGCGCTCAGACCATGAGAGACCAATGAAACGAAGTTCATGCGTGATTCTCCGGCAATCCGAGTTCCTCGAGGAATGGGGATCATCGTAAAGGGGTGCCGGGATCGAAAAATGGTGGCTGCATAGTGATTCCACAGTTCCGACATTACGACGAGGGTATCGAGAAATTCCCGGGGCAAAATACTGAAGTTTCCGACCCGGACGCTGACGCCTGTCAGGCTGCGGTGCAAGATTCGGTATAGGCGGTAGAAAATACGGAATACGATCGATTCGGAACGTCGACTTCGTTCTGCAAAAACCGCCTTTGCTCCCTGCACCTCCTTATAAGTGCGCAGGAGTTCAACAACACCTGCGGGTGTATCTTCTCCATCAGAATCCATCACAAGCACAGCGTCGCACTTAGAAGTCTTTTGTAGGTGCGCTAACCCAATCGCAATTGCTCGTTGATGACCAAGATTACGCAGCAGACGCAAGGTTCGAATTTTGCGGACCGCAGAAAAGGAACCCTTAAAATCGTTTGGACCGTACGTCTGAAGCGAGCCGTCGTCAATCAAAAGAATTTCGACGACGTAATCGGCTGAATTTACTGTGTCGTCAAGCCTTCGGATAAGTTCCAAAGCTGAAGCCCAGTCGTCTCGCAAAGGCATCAAAATTGTCAGGTGCAGCGGTGATGCTGACTTAGTGGTGGCGACCATAGCCGATCTAAACACGATTCCGCACAAATAAACTCACTATCCAGATAGCGCTACTATAACTTCTAGCCATTGGCGTCGCAACAGTGTTTCGTACTACAACTTTACTGAGGTTCGACTCAGATCGAAGGTTTGATATACTTCGCGTATTATTTTCTTCGCACGAAGTAAAATCTCAAGAGATAAAACCGTTTGATGGTCGGTATTTCTCTACGCCTTTACCTGGAAGGTGCAATCGTCAGATTTTGCGGTCTCGATCTCCATCGCAAATCTTTGCTTCTGCAGTGTTTAGACCGACCGGTCAGTGGATAAGTTGATTTTAGGAATTTCGCGGGACCGCTAAAAATCAAATTGAAAGGAGAGTTCATGGCCGCGACGAGTTCTTCTCAGCCAGAATCGGACTCGCTCCAAGGTAGCGCTTTACCCCGCACAAAGGCGCTGGTTCTTTTGGTTTTCGTTCCTTTCTTTATCCAATCTGTAGTCTACCTAAAGCTTCTGTGGCAGTACGTCTTCGTCCGGAACGATACTGAATATCCAGAAGGAGCCTGCGTCTATGCGTTCTTGAAAGCATGGCGGACCGGCGCTCTTTATACTGATCCGCTTCAACTTCCTCTGAACGTGCAACTTTATGGTCCCGCCTTCTACATAATTGGAGCGGTTCTCGCCAAACTGGCACACGGTGATCAGTTTCTGACTGCCGAGTTTGTTCGAATCCTCTCTCTGCTGTCATTTTTCGGGTCCATCGCCATTGCTGGCTATCTATCTTGGAAATTGGAAAGATCCAAGCCTTGGACGGCTGCAAGCGTAATAATCGGGATCGCTTGCTCTTGGGCGATCCCTAACGTCGCGAGTGCGAGACCGGACTCGCTATCTTTTCTCTTCATTTTCGGATCGATAGCTATCTATCAGGCAGCGCAAGGAAGAAGCCGGTTCTTGTTTTCGGCGGGATTAGCGGCATCAATCTCTTTCTTGACGAAACAGAGTACCATTCCAGTCCTAATTGCACTGTTAGTTGACTGCCTGATCGCGCGAAGATTCCGGAATGCTGCTACCTTGGTTGCTGGCAGTTTGCCCGTCCCGGCCCTCTTATTCCTGTTACTATGGTTGCGCCATGAACCATTCCTTTCCAATTTTGTAGCGATCGGGCACGGCGTCATGGACCCGCACAGTGTTGTTCCGACCATCATCAACTACTTCCGCACCAACCAGGTAGCCATTATTCCCGTTCTGGTGGCCTGCCTCGGTGCTACAGTAAGTTGGAGAAAAACACAATACCGCACCCTGCTTCTGGCCGCTGCTTTCGGTACTACTGCTAGTCTTCTCGCACTTGCGAATGTTGGGGGAGCCGCAAACTATCTAGTACTTCCTTGGCTACTCATGTTGCCACTGATACCTGCTGGTTTAACCCGGTTAGAGCAATGGACGCAGCGATCTTTTCTTGTATCTTTTGTGCCATCGGTAATTGGCGTAATATTGCTGTTACATCAAAGAGATCTTCTAACCCGTCACCCTCCTGGCGATCTCGACCTACGAGCGCTCAGAAAGTACAAGATTCTTTCGAACTCCCCTTACATCGAAATAGGTAGTCGGGAACCGCAGTTGATGGACCCCTATTTTTATCACGATCTCGCTGTACAAAACTTATGGTCTTTTGCTCCCATTGCCCGACAAATCGATAACCAGGAATATGACTTCGTACTCATCCGCGGCAGCGACGGAAGAACCAGTTCTGTTTTTTGGATTTCGGGTTTTCGCGGAATCTCCTTTTGGGGATCGGAAGATCTGTTTGAACTTGAGAAGCATTATCGAGTGTTGTGTGAAATTCGCGAAGATCCTGATGGGTACCTTGCACTTGTGCCCAAAGACAGAATTAGCCTAATACAAAAGGCGGACATCGGGAACATTTTCCGACAATCTTGCTCCCCAACAAGTCGGCGACCACAAGTTGCTCCTGGATTACGCTAGCAGTCATTTGCTACAGGCTGTCGCCGACAAATACTAGCTCCCGCGCACCACGCCCAGATCGTTCGGTTGCACTTCAACATCGGAATACCGGCACTCGCCGCCTTCTTAATCATGTGGCAAAAATCGCTGCAAATGGGCCCCTTTCCCAGCGCCGCCAAAATGCGCAGCACCTCATCGCTCGATTGATGTTGTGTCCCCAACTTCATTTTTCCGGGCGTCGCAGATGGTATGGCTGGTGCAATCTGCGCAAGCGTAAGGCTCGCGGCTGTTAGTTTAGTGAAGGCTCGTCGGTTCATGATTGACTCCGCTCGAAATTATCACAATGAAGATATCGAACTTTAAATTGCATTCCATCGCAATCGCCGATCCCCCGTTGCGCAGTTCGTATGGATTACACGCGCCTTGGGCGTTGCGAACCATCGTCGAACTGGAGACCGATGAAGGGATTAAAGGGGTCAGTGAAACATACGGCGGCGATGCTCCACGGGCCGACTTGGAAGGCACGCGCGATTTCATCTTAGGCCGCGATCCGTTTCGACTCGCCGGACTCTATCAACTTATCAGCGGCCAAAGCGCCACTCAACGCGACGTGCCCGGCGGTCGTTCGCAGACTTGGCTAGTGCCCGGAGAGAATCCGCTCGACCAGCACAACCGCACTTTCGCAGCTCTTGAGATCGCTTGTTTAGACATCATCGGCAAAGCGGTAGGTCAACCTGTGTGCGATGTCATCGGTGGCCGGGTTCGCGATGCTGTTCCCTTCTCTGCTTATCTGTTCTACAAACACTCTGGTGGTGGTGGCGAAGGCCAATACGCCGACGAATACGGTGAAGTTCTCACCCCTGAGGCGACAGTGCGCGAGTGCCGTCAAATGGTCAAGCAGTATGGCTTCCGCGAAATCAAATTGAAGGGCGGCGTGCTGGAACCAGCCGTCGAGATTGCCACCATCCAAGCCCTACGCGCCGAGTTCGGCGAAGAGTACCCTTTGCGCATCGACCCGAATTGCGCCTGGTCTGTCGACACATCGGTGAAAGTTGGTGAAGCTCTAAAGCAAGAGCTCTCAGGTGGTGGCTATCTGGAAGACCCCTGCCCCGAACTCGAAGGCATGGGCGAAGTTCGCAAACACCTGCTCGCCAAAGGAATCGAGACGCCGCTCGCCAGCAACGTTGCCGTCACGCAAATGGCGGACGTCCCCCGTGCCCGGGATCTGGCCGCTGTGCAAATCGTTCTCTCCGACCCTCACTACTGGGGCGGCATGCGCCAAGTGCAGTATCTCTCGCATCTCTGCGAAGTCCTCGGCATGGGCCTTTCCATGCATTCCAACAGTCACCTTGGCGTCAGCTTGATGGCCATGACCCACGTCGCCGCCGCTTGTCCAAACCTGACGTTCGCTTGCGATACCCACTATCCGTGGCAAACCGAAAAGGATGAGATCGTGGAGGGCGGCCGCATCAAGTTCGAGAACGGTACGGTAAAAATTCCCAACAAATCTGGGCTCGGTATCACTCTCGACTATGACCAACTCGCGCGCGGCCGCGAACGCTACGAAAAAATCACCATGCGCAAGCGCGACGACGCAGCCGAAATGCGCACGCACGTCGACCCCAACTGGAAACGCATCCTCCCTCGCTGGTAAGTGGCGCGGCGTTCGAACAGCATCACGTCACCGGCCCCGGATTAAACGGCACCAACGCATTCCCCAACCCCCAATGCTCCGCCCAAGTCTTCCGCCCACTTGCCACATCCAACATAAAGCGAAATAACTCCCATCCCACATCCTCAATCGTCGCCGCGCCCGTCGCAACCCGCCCCGCATCTACATCAATCAAGTCGTGCCACTTCTCCGCCAGCGCCGTCCTCGATGAGACCTTCACCACTGGCACCAGCGACAAACCATAAGGACTACCCTCCCCTGTCGTAAACACATGCATGTTCATCGAAGCCAGTTGTTCCGTCCCGCAAATAAAATCGCTCGCCGGCGTCGCCGCAAACACCAGTCCTTTCGTACGCACCCGCTCCCCCTGCGAAGCCACATCCATAATCGCCGTGGTCCCCGCCTTGGCAATCGAACCGAGCGCCTTCTCCACAATATTGGCCAAACCACCGCGCTTATTCCCCGGCGTCGGATTCGCACTCCGATCCGCCCCGCCCGCCGCCAAGTAATCGTCGTACCACTTCATCTCCGCCAATAACTTTCGCGCAACTTCGGGAGTCACCGCGCGCGGCGTAAGCAAATGCACCGCATCCCTTACCTCCGTCACTTCCGAAAAAAACACCGACGCCCCTGCCCGCACCAGCAAATCCGCCGCAAATCCAACCGCCGGATTACACGTCACCCCCGAAAACGCATCGCTCCCGCCACACTGCAATCCAACCGATAAATGCGCCGCCGGAACCGTCTCCCGTCGCCGCCGATTCAACTCTCCGAGCCGCTTCTCCGCCGCCTCCATAATCGCGCTCACACTCGCGGCAAATCCACGCTCATCCTGCAACCGAATCACATTGCTCTCTTCCGCCAACACCGGCAGAATCGAGCTGAACAATCGCGTTGGCTGCAGCTTCTCGCACCCAAGACTCACCACCAACGGCCACGCCGCAAAATTCGCATGCATGCTGATGTACTTCAACGTGCTGATCGGAATCGCCGCTCCTGGCGCATTGATAGCCACGCCACACCCATACCCATGGGTGATCGCGACGACATCGTCAACATTAGGAAATCTTGGTAACACCTCCGCCTTAATCCGCCGCACCGCATAATCGACTGTCGGCGCGACACACTGCACCGTGGTGGTGATGCCCAGAAGATTGCGCGTTCCCACACTCCCGTCTTCATTGCGGAACCCATCGAACGTAAACCCCTCAAGCGCGGGCAAAGGCGCAGGCACGGCCGTCGCCAGCAGCATCTCGTCAAGCTTCGGTGCCGCGGGCAAAGCAAGATCCTCCTCCCGCACCCAGTATCCGGCTTCTACGGTTCGATTCGCCAATCCAATGTTCTGCCCATACCGAACCACCGGCTCGCCACTCGCAATCCGCGAAAGCGCCACTTTGTGTGATTGCGGAACGCGTTCGCGAACCACAAACCCAGACGCATCTTGCATACCGGCCGCCGCACCCTCCGGCGCAACAATGATGCCGACATTATCTATCTCGCGAACTCGAACGAAGAGGGGAATCACACCGCATTCTAACGTTTGGCAGCGTTGGTACGCTTCTTTTCATAGTTCGCCAGGATCAGCAGAGGGAACGCCAGAATTGAAGCGAACAACAAATTGATAGTTTGATCTAAGCTTCGACTGCATGGGTACGAAGCCAGGAATCCAAGGCACTTTTCTTAACGCTGCCCGATGCATAAAGAGACATCAGTCAGTCGTACATCTCTCGATCCAAAAATTCTAGTTTGTAACCGTTCCACCGCAGAAAGACCTACTGCAGATTCCACAAGCCCCATATCTCGGACACCCGCTACTCCTCCCCATCGCGCGGCCATTCGTTCGTTAATTCGTATCAAATCAGCGACCGACAGGTAACAGGTCATTGCGCAAGAAGATGAAGAAGTTCTGGATGCTCGCGCTCGAATTCGTCCACAATCTGAGCAAGGCTCAGGTTCGCTTTTGGATCGATAGATTCAAGTCTTTCCACAAGTCTCTCCACTACCGCCTGTCTAGCGGGATCAAGCTGGGCGATTCGATTCGTCAATTCTTCGATATTCGGCATGCCAGACACCTCTACTATCGGTCTACCTGTCAACACGAGGCTCTTGAAGCCGGATCGCCAATCTCCCAAACCACCGCGATACACTACCGTTATCACCTTGAGGAGACTTGCTTGACCCACCCCGTAAAACCTGCCCATGTGACGCTGGTTTTGCTCTCTGGAATCGTGCCCTTTCTGTGGGCGCAAAATCAGAATGAGCCGCCCGCCCGTCCTGCCGCCCCAAACGCCCCACAGCCTGTTCCCGCGCGTCGTGGTGGCGCTGGCGCTGGCGGCGAGTATAAAGTCTACGATCAAACCACCCTAGATCGCGGCAAAACTATTTACACGGCTAATTGCGCCTTCTGCCACGGCGGCAACGCTAAAGGCGGCGAAAGCGGTCCCGACTTGCTTCGCTCCATCACCGTTCTCCACGACGAAAACGGCGAACTGATCGGCAAAGTGGTTCTCAACGGCCGTCCCGACAAAGGCATGCCGAAATTCAATTTCTCTCCCGAACAAATCAATGATATTGCCGCCTTCCTTCACGAAGGTGTCCGCGCCGCCGCCCAACGCAGCACCTACAAAATCCTCGACATCCTGGTCGGCGATCCCAAAGCCGGTGAAGCTTACTTCAACGGCGCAGGTCACTGCACCAGTTGCCACTCCGTCACCGGAGACCTCGCGCACATCGGTTCAAAGTACGATCCGGTCGATCTCCAACAGAAAATTGTCATGCCGCGCGAAGGCCGCTTCGGCCGCCAACGCAGCCCGCAGGATAAGGGCACAGCTATCACCGCAACCGTCACCCTCCCCACTGGCGAAACTATTAACGGTACGCTGGATCACATCGACGATTTCGCCATCACCCTTACCGACGCGAACGGCCAATCCCATTCCTTCACCCGCGATGGAGACATTCCCAAGGTTGAACTGCACGACCCGATGAAGGGTCACACCGAACTGCTCAAGCAATACACCGACGCCGATATCCATAACCTAACTGCTTACCTGGAGACGTTGAAATGAACACCTCGCGAATCGCTTTCACGCTCTGCCTAACCGCGCTGCCCGCCTGGTTGCCGGCCCAAATGCTCGATCCCGCCCTGCTGAACAAGCAGCCCACCAACGCATGGCCTACTTATAACGGAGATTACTCAGGCCGGCGCTTCAGTACTCTTTCGCAGATCAATCAGTCGAATGTGAAAGACCTGAAAGTGGCCTGGTCCTATCGCGCTATCCCCGGCGAAACAGCAGGCTCGCAAGTGGGCGGCGAAGGTCCCGCGCCCAGGCTCGGCGAAAAACCCGGCACTCCTTTTGGCGTAAGCATCAAGTCCACTCCGCTTATGGTGAACGGAGTTCTCTACTTCACTACACCCGACAACACTTGGGCTGTCGACGCCCGCACCGGCAAAGAGATCTGGCACTACTTCTGGCGCACGCGTGGCGGCATCCACATCGGCAACCGCGGCGTCGGCATGTACAACAACTGGGTCTTCTTTGAAACTCCCGACAACTACCTCGTCTCGCTCGACGCCAAAACCGGCAAAGAACGCTGGCATAAAGAAATTGCCGACGTCAAACAGGAATACTTCTCAACACCCGCACCCATAGTTGTCGAGAATCACGTGATCGTGGGAACCGGCGGTGACTCGCTCGATGTTCCCGGCTTTCTCGAATCGCGCGATCCTGAAACCGGCGACGTGCAGTGGAAGTGGTGGAGCGAGCCCATGAAGAAGGGCGACGAGGGTGCGGAATCCTGGCCCGACGAATACTCTATGCGCCATGGCGGCGGCATGACTTGGGTACCAGGCACTTACGATCCCGAGTTAAAACTCTATTACATCGGCACCGGTAACCCGAACCCCGTCATGGCGGGTCAAAGCCGCAAAGGCAGCGACCTATTCACCTGTTCAATTGTCGCTTTGGATATCGAAACCGGGAAAATGAAGTGGTATTTCCAGGCCTCGCCGCATGACACGCACGATTGGGATTCCGCCCAAACACCGGTGCTCTTCGATGCTCCAATCGACGGCAAACCGCGCAAACTTCTCGCGCAAGCCGATCGCAATGGCTACTTCTTCGTGCTGGATCGCGTCACCGGCAAGAACATCCTCTCTTACCCATTTCTCGAAACCATGAACTGGTCCAAAGGCGTCGATTCCACCGGTAGTCCTATTCCCGACCCCGCGAAGGAACCCCAGATCTCCGGTGTTCTCGTTTCCCCACCCTCCGGTGGAGCAACCAACTGGCCGCCGCCTAGTTACGACCCGGAGACGGGCTTGTTCTACGTTGGCACATCGGCGTCTTATAGTGTGTTCTATTTGACCGATACTGACCCGCACCCGGAAGGCTACGGCGCAGCAGAAAGAAATTCCGGCGGCTTAGGCAGCACACTCCGAGCCATCGATTACAAAACGGGCAAGACCGTGTGGCGTCACGATTTCCCGAGCGGCGGCACTGCGGGCTTGCTGACCACGGCAGGCAAGCTACTGTTCGCCGGCGATAGCTTTCAACACCTAATCGCCTTCGATCCCGCGAGCGGTAGAATTCTCTGGCACACAAACATGACTGGCAGCATCGCCAACGGACCTGAAACGTACCTGCTCGACGGCAAACAATACCTAGTCGTTGGAGCCGGCGATAGCCTCGTGGCCTACACCCTCGCCCAATAAGCTTTTACCGAAAGTTGCTAAGATCGCTACTGCTCGCGCAGCAGGGTTGCCGGATCGATACGAAGTGCGCGTCTTACTGGGCTGGCCACGGAAAGTAACCCCGTGAGCAACATAGTGAGCGCGACGGATAAAAGCACCAATGGGTCTTGTGCGGAGGCTTGGTAGACGATTACGGAGAGTATGCGGCTTGTGGCCACGCCGAGGAAAATGCCGACGACAGAGCCACTGGCCAGGAGGATCAGCATGTGGCCGAGAGCGGTCGAGAGAATTTGTTTGGCTTCCGCACCCAGCGCGATGCGAATGCTAAGTTCGCGCATGCGTTTGCTAACGGTGTAAGAGGCAAGACCGAAAGTGCCGGCAATGGACAGCAAGAGTCCAAAGCCGCCGAACAGGCCGAGCGTGACGGTCGCGACCTGAGAGACGAAGAAGGTCAACCCGAGTTGGCTGTCCCAAGAACTGCATTGCCGGACGGGGATGGCGGGGTCAAGAGCACGGAGCGTTTTGCGGAGAGTCGCTGCCATTTCTTGGGTTGCTGCATCCGTAGCATCTCGGCGCAGGCGGACGACAAGCGACGTCTCCGTACTTTCACGTTGCAAGATCGGATAGAACGCCACTTCTTGCTGTCTTTCAGTAAGTGAAAAATATTTTCCGTCGGCCACCAGGCCCACGATCTGGATGGAAACACCGGAGGAGTTCTTGAAATACCGGCCGAGGGCGTTATCCGACTGGAGCAGATGCCGGGCGAACTGCTGATTGACAACGGCAACGGGCGGGGTCGTCGCAGTGTCGGCGAAGCTTACGTCGCGTCCCGCCAGCAGCGGCGTTCCAGCAGCACTAAGAAATCCGGGCGAGATACCGTAGTCATAGCTGTGAAATGCTCGCTTTGAATGGCTGAAATCGGTAGCCTGTTGAGAGAAGACAGGCGAGGCAGATACATTGAGCGAGAGAGGCGTGGTGCTCGCGTAGCCAGCTGTTTGCACGCCCGGGAGTTGCAAAACTCTATCTAATAATTGGCGTTGTAAAGCCTTCGCGCTGTCGCCTGAATAGCCCGCTTGACTCAACTCAAATTTCGCCACTACTGCGTGCTTCGGCTGGATACCCAGGTCCATGTTCAGGGCTTTGCCAAGTCCACGCAGCGAGACGAAGGCGGCCGTGACGGTGACGCAGCAAAGTGCGATTTGTGCGGCCAGCAGGAGATCGCGCAGCGCCCAGTGGCGTCCTGCTGCGAAGGTTTGAATTCCGCCACTCTTGATGGACTCATTTGGATCAGCCTTAAAGATCTGGCGCACTGGCATCGCCCCAAAAACCACCCCGGCGATCAGTGAGATTAATAACGCAGTTGGGATCAAGGACAGTTGCGGTGCTACATGAAAGCTCGCCGGATATTCGGTGGGTGGGTGCCAGTTCGTCAAGCCAGCGAGAGCGATCCATGCCAAGGCGCAGGCACAAGCGCCCCCGAGAATCGAAATGAGAATGGCTTCGACAAGCAACTGGCGGACGATGCGCCAACGGCTCGCTCCGATAGCCAAGCGGATAGCGATTTCGCGGGTGCGGTCAGCCGTGCGCGCTGCGAATAGGCCGCCCAGGTTGGCGCAGGCAGCGAGCAGGAGAATCCCAGATAACAGCAGCACACCGGCCAGAAAACCGCGAGCGGGCGCGCCAAAAAAGTCGCCCATGAGACCAGGACGCGTCACTTTCAACGATAGTTTTTCTTCTTCTTTCGGATACTGCCGGGCGACACTGGCGGCAATCGCGTTCAGGTCCGTTTGCACCTGGGGCATGCCGACGCCTTCCTTGATCCGTACGATTGAATAGACATGCGGATCGCGCCGTGACTCGAGCCAGTTGACACCGTCGAAATAGCTTTGATTTGTCATTGAAACAAATATGTCGAGCTGGCCGATTTTTTCGGTTCCATAGAAACCTTGCGGGGTGACGCCAACGATGGTATACGGATGTTTGTTCAAGCGAATCGTCTTTCCCACGATTTTGGGATCTGCGCCAAAATCACTCTTCCAGGTTGGCCATGAAAGCACCGCAGCATCGGAGGCCCCAGGATGATCGTCGTCTGTACGCTGCAACAGACGACCTAGGAATGGCTTGATGCCCACGACTGCGAAGTATTGCCCGCTCACCTCGGCACCCCAGACAGGCCGAGTTGTACCATTCGCTTCTAAGCCAAAGTTCTGGATGGCGAAGGCAGCAACGGCAGAGAACACGGTATTTCTGTCACGGACGTCGCGTACTTCCGGATAGGAGAAAAATGGGTAAGGCTGATCGGCATGCGCCAGAGTCATGACCCGATCGGCCTGAGGCAGATCTATGGGGCGAAGGATCAAGGACTGCAGGACACCGAAAACAATAACGTTCGCGGCAATGCCGAGCGAGAGAATAAGGACGGCGGTAACCACAAAGCCGGAGGAACGGCGAAATTGGCGAAGGGCGAAGGTGAGATCTTGGCGAATGCCGGTGGCCCAGGCAAAGCGGCGCTCGTCGCGGCAGCGTTCCTTCACTTGTTCGGCACCACCGAATTCGCGTTTGGCCATCGCCAGCGCATCTCTGTGAGAGTGCCCGGCGCGTTCGTACTCTGCTGTTAACTCGTGCAGGTGATATTCAAGCTCACGCTGCAAATCGGCTTCCTTTCGATTCCATGGAAAACGCATGTTGCCCTCCTGGTTACGACTCCAGCACCATTGCAATTGCGTCTGCGTAGCGTTGCCACTGCGCTTTTTCTTCTTGCAAGCTTTTTCGGCCTTCAGTGGTGAGCGAATAATATTTCGCCATCGGGCCGCTGGTCGATTCCTTCCATTCAGATTTGAGAAGGCCTTTTCGTTGTAGGCGGTGCAAAGCGGGATAGAGAGATCCTTGCTGCACTTGCAGGATTTCTTGCGAAGTCAGAAGGATTTTTTGCGCGATACCGTAGCCGTGAAGCGGCTCCTGGGCAATTGTCTTGAGGATCAGAAGGTCCAAGGTTCCTTGGATAAGATCGGTCTTTTTATCCGCCATTGCAGCTAGTATGACATGCTAGGTAGGTAGCTTGTCAAGGTAGTTGTTGGGGAAAAGGGTTCTTAGCGAATGTCTCTCGCCATGCGCACATTTCTAATGCAGGGGTTTGGGGGCGTTGCGCAAATCTTCTGCTTCGTACACAACGAAGTTGGCGTTGATAAAGGCATGCCGCGCGTTGGTCAGCTGATGTTGCCGGCGCAGAACGTAATAATCGATGGGCGACCGTAGCATGGTTTCGAGATGGCCAGTGGAGAAATTGTCGGCGAACGTGTCTTGCCAGCGTTCTTGCCAAGACCTGGCGGCGGATTCGGAATAGATCACGCCTTGCGCACTTTTCCAATCGACCCAGAGGGCATGGCGTGATTCGGCACGAAATACACCTGGATACGCGGCGCGGGAGGAGTCCGCAAAGAGGAATACCGAACTGCCCCAAGTGTTGGCGTCAGCCCAGACGGCGAGTTCGGCGATGGACGGGAGAAAGGGAATAGGCGCTGGCTTCAGGCCGGGCGTCTGAGATAAAGCTAAGGCGCCGATGGCGGGTGCGGCGAGGACTAGGACGCGTGCGGCGCTTGTGGCAAAGCTTAAAAGGAGTCCGGTTGTCAGCGCAGCGAGGGCAATCGCGATGGCGAATTGACTGAGTCGCTGGCGGTCAGTAATTTGCAGGAAATCAAAGAGTCCCCGACTGGCAGGGAGGGCGAACAACAGAAAGAACCAACCGAGGGCCTCCGATGCAGAGCGGCGCAAGATGGCGCGCATGCCGGCAAGTCCGAATAAGAGAGCGGCGGCGGCGGCGGAAAACAAGAGCGTTCTGGTTGGTTGCAGGCGAGCGACCCAGGCGAAATGGCTGAGGTCGAGTAAAGCGTAGGAGATGGGGATCGACAATAAGCCACAAGCTGCGGTACCGAATACTAGGCAGCGGAACGAACGAGAGAGCAACGGCCAGCAACGGACTGCAGCCCACAGTCCAAACACACAAAGGGCGAGCAGTTGATACAGTTCTCCGCTCGGCCAGGACTGGATGTAAAGCTGCGGTGCGTAGGTGTGTTGGAACACAGCTAGATGCCGCGGAATGCTGGCGGATATGGGTTCAGAAACAGTGCTGGGTTGTAGCTGCGCGAGGTTTGCCAGGAGCAACACGAATACCAAAAGGATCGGCAGCATGGGTCGAACCAAGCGGCGCATTTCTTTGTCGATCCAGAACGCGAACAGCAAGACACCCCAGAAAGGCGCCGCCATTACAGGATCGTAAAGAAAGGCCAAACCGCCTGCGACTGCTGCTAACAATGGTGTTTCTTGGGTCAGCAAGCCCATGGCGAGCAAGGTGAGTGCAAAGGCGAATGGGCCGGGCAAAGGTTCGCGGTCAGTGAAAAACACCGCCGGACCCGCGAGTGTGGTCCCGAGGTTGACTATCGCGGCTACGACGAAAGCGAAGAGATGACTGAGGCCGGTGGCGCGCGCGAGCAAAAATATGCCAAGCAGTGCGGCAACCCGAAAGATCACTTGTTGCCCGAGTAATGCCCTTCGAAACGTCTGGTGCGCGGCCCCATGCAGCAACAGCGTCGCTTCGTCGTATGCCGTGAGCGAGAGGGTTGGATTGGTCGCGACTAAATCGCGCGACAGCAGACCGGGCGCGTCGATTCGCTCTAGCATGGGTACATAAAGTTGCGTGTTGCCTTCGAGGTAGCTATGACCGGGAAAGATTTCAAACTCAAGCCAGGCGGCAGCGAAGATGGCGAGGCACAGCAGCGACGCACGAAACATTTTAACTGGCCGGTGTTTTATCCAATTGCTGCTTGATCCAGAGCCTTTGCGGGTTGAGTTGGAAAGCTTTCATTAAAAATGCATGGGCTTCGGCATTGTGGTTGGCCTTGCGCAGGGTGATGCCTTTCCAGAGGTATGCTTCGGCGAGTTTAGGATCGAGAGTGAGTGCGGTGTCGAAATCTTTGAGTGCGATGTCGAGACCGCCGCCCATGGATGAAGGCAGATAGTAATTGCCGACACCACGGCTCACGTATGCCAGAGCAAGTTTGTTGTCGAGTTGTAGCGCTTTGTCGATTTCGTCGCGAGCGCATTGACCGTATTTGAGGGCGCCGAAAATCGGATTGGCGGGAATGACTTGGCCGCACAGTTCGCCTAGCAAGCGATGGTACTCCGCGCTATTGGCATTGGCAGCGGTGAGTTTTTGCGCGGATTCCATGCCGGCTTCGGCAAAAGCTTCGGATTTGTGTTTATCGCGGAGTTCCATGGTGACTTCAGCGGCGTAAGAATTGGCCACAGCTAGTTTATACAGGCAGTCGGTGCATTGGGGGTTGGCTTTGGATGCTTGCTGGTATTGGGTGATGAAGTTGCTAAGGGCGGGAAGGTCTTGGTGGTCTCGCGCGAGGGTCAACTCCGGAGGCGGCGCGGCGAACAACGCGCTACCGATTAAGCATAGCCACATCAATTTGTACATGACAGACTTCATTTTAGAAGTGACGGTTCGGACTGCTTAGAGTTTCGCGAGTTTCTTCTGAATTAAAAGAAAGTACAGGGCCAGGATCACAACCAGGAGGCCGTTACCCGCCAAGACGCCGGGTATGGAAAACTTTTCAATTAAATAGCCGGAGATGACGCTGCCGAAGGGCATGCCGCCACGGAAAGCGACGTTGTAGACACTCATGACGCGGCCACGCATGGCGTCGCTGACCTGTGCTTGGACAAGCGAAGTATTGAGGGCGAAGACAACCATCATGAGTGAACCCGAGAGGAAAATTGCGCTAGATGTGAGGGGCAGGAAACGCGAGAGACCAATGACAGAAATGGTCGCCCCCAAGACCACCAGCGCTTGCAGCGACTTCTTCGCTTGTCCCGGCTGAGAGGATTGGCCGGCGACGAGCAAAGCTCCGATCACCGAGCCTATTCCGGAAATGCATAAGAACAGCGTGAAGGTGTTGGATGTGCCGTGAAAGACGGTACGGGCGATCACCGGCAAGAAGGTGATCAGCGGATAAGAAAGTAAGGTAATGAAGAATGCCAGGCTGATGAGGCTGAGCATACCTTCGCGTTGGCGCATGAAGTTGATGCCTTGTTTCATGCTGTTGATCACAGACGTTCCGGCGCCTGCTGGTATGAAGGTAGGACGAATGGCAAGCAGCGAAGCAATAACGGCAAAAAAAGACAATCCGTTGAGGGAGAAGCACCAAAACGCGCCAAGTTTGACGAGAGCGATTCCTCCTAGCGCCGGACCAACGACGCGCGCCAAATTGAATTGGATGGAGTTCAGCGCGATGGCATTCTGCAGATCCTCCTTTTTCACCAGCGTGGGCACCAGGGCTGAATAAGCAGGGCCACCGAACGATTGCGCAACACCCACGATAAACGACAGGCACCAGATTGGCCAAATCCGCCCGGCACGCACTACATTGGCTTGCACCAAAAACGCTAGCGTGAACGCGCAGGTGAGCTGAATGAATTGCGAGATAAGCAACAAGCGGCGGCGGCTGACGCGATCGGCAAAGACGCCCCCGAATAGCGAGAGCAGGAAGATGGGTGCTTGGCCGAAAAAGGCATCTAAGCTCAAGTAGAACGGCGAATTGGAGAGGTTGTACACCAACCAGCTTTGCGCCACAATCTGCATCCAGGTGCCGATGCTGGATGTACACGCCCCGAACCACATTACCCGGAAGTCAGGGTATGCGAATGCCTTGAAGACCCGATTTAGCAAGTAATGCCCTTTTTAACACAGGGCACTTCTTTATGCTCCCAGACGGGGCAAAGGCTTGGCACGTTTGATCAGGTGGACCAAGTTGCCGTCGGCGTCGTGAAAGAAAACCAGGCGATTGCCGCTGGTTTCGTAAGGCTCGCCGGCGAACTTGACGCCTTGTTTCTGGAGTTGGGCGAGACCGGCATCGAAGTCGTCCACCGCGATGGCGATGTGGCGCATGCCGGGGGTCTTCATCGTAGGGGAGCCGAAGTCACCTTCGCCAGGAATGATTTCGATCATGAAGCCATTCTTAGCTTCGACGAAATAATTTCCGGAGTATTCCCATATGAGGGCGAACTCCAGATTTTGGACGTACCAATCAGCGAGAGTCTTGGGATTGGGGGAAGCAATTGCAAAATGTTCGATACCTGAGAACATGCTCGGGATTGTAACAGGTGAGCGGGTATGCCTCACAATAGATAAACGCATGGGTTGGCAGTTTTGGATCGATCGAGGGGGCACCTTCACTGACATCGTGGCGCAGAAGCCCGATGGTGAGTTGCTGACACACAAGTTGTTGTCGGAAAATCCGCTGCGGTATCGGGATGCGGCGGTACAGGGTATCCGCGATTTGCTGGCGGTGCCAGCTGGCGCAGCGATTCCTGCGGGCATGATCGATACGGTGAAAATGGGCACAACAGTTGCGACGAATGCGTTGCTGGAGCGCAAGGGGGAACGCACGCTGCTGGTCACTACGGCAGGATTGGGCGATCAATTGCGCATTGGATATCAAGCGCGGCCGAAGATCTTTGCGCGACAGATTATTTTGCCGGAGCAACTGTATGAGCGGGTGGCTGAGATACCGGAGCGGGTGAAGGCCGATGGCTCTGTGCTGCTGCCGGTTGACCTGCACGCAGCAGAGGCGGCGTTAAAGACGGCGTTGGCGGATGGCATCCAGGCTTGCGCGATTGTGTTCATGCATGGCTATCGTTATCCGGCGCATGAAGCAGCGGTGGGTGAACTTGCGCGGCGGTTGGGATTTTCGCAGGTGTCGGTGAGCCATGAAGTGAGTCCGCTGATGAAGATTGTGGGGCGCGGCGATACGACCGTGGTGGATGCTTACCTTTCGCCGATTCTGCGGCGTTATGTGAGTCAGATGGTCAACGAGTTGGGTCTAGGTGTGCGCTTGATGTTTATGCAATCGAGCGGCGGCCTGACCGATGCTGCACTGTTTCAAGGCAAAGACGCGATTCTTTCGGGTCCGGCAGGCGGCATTGTGGGCGCGGCGCGAACGGCGGAAGCAGCGGGCTTTGGCCACATCATTAGCTTCGATATGGGCGGCACGTCCACCGATGTGGCGCACTATGCGGGAGAGTTCGAGCGGAGCTTTGATACGCAGGTGGCAGGAGTGCGGCTGCGCGCGCCCATGCTGAGCATCAACACGGTTGCGGCGGGCGGCGGTTCCATTTGTCACTTCGACGGCGCCCGTTATATGGTGGGACCCGATTCGGCGGGTGCGAATCCTGGACCTGCGTGTTACGGCCGCGGCGGCCCGCTGACGGTCACCGATTGCAACGTGATGGTTGGCAAACTCTCGGCCGAATTATTTCCGGCGATCTTCGGTCCAAACGGCGATCAGAAGTTGGATGCTGCAATCGTGCATGACAAATTCGCGGCCTTGACGGCGCAGATCTGCGCGGCGACTGGCAACCGGCGCAGCCCCGTAGAGGTCGCCGATGGATATCTCAAAATTGCCGTATCCAATATGGCGAATGCGATTAAGCAAGTGTCGGTACAACGCGGCTATGATGTGACTCGTTACACGCTCAACTGCTTCGGCGGTGCAGGGGGCCAGCATGCCTGTCTGGTGGCTGACGAACTGGGGATGAGCAGGGTGTACATTCATCCTTACGCTGGCGTTCTATCGGCATATGGGATGGGCTTGGCCGATTTGCTGGCGCTGCGCGAACAAGCGGTCGAGGAGCTGCTGAATGCGGATCTGCTGCCTGAGATTTCCCGCATCTTCGGTGTGTTGGCCGAAGCGGCCCGGCAAGAATTGGCGGCTCAAGACATTACCGACGAACGAATAAAAACGCGCCGCCGCTTGCGCCTAAAGTATCAGGGCACTGACAGCGCACTGGTGGTGGATTGCGGCGAAGCTGCCGTATTGGCCGATATTGAAGAGGCATTCGCGGCGGCGCATCGCCAACGATTTGGCTTCACGGTACCAAACAAGTTATTGGTCGTAGAAAGCGTAGCTGTTGAATCGGTCGGCCTGACCAATGTTGCTGCAAATGCTTTTGGGAACCGTCAGGTGACGAATGCGAAAGGCAACGGTTTACCCAAACCGCTACACTCAACCGCGGCCTTCATGGCAGACGCTACCCGGCAAACACCGGTGTTCGATCGCGACGTACTATGGCCTGGCGATACCATTCCTGGTCCCGCCATTTTGCGGGAGCGCAATGCCACAACTGTAGTTGAACCTGGCTGGCTCGCTACGGTGACGGCGCAGAACCATCTGGTGCTCGACCGCGTAGTCCCGCGCGCCAACTCGCTCACCATCGGCACCGCCGTCGATCCGGTGATGCTCGAGGTTTTCAATAATCTTTTCATGTCCATTGCGGAGCAGATGGGGGTTACGCTTGAGAACACCGCCTATTCCGTGAACATCAAAGAGCGGCTCGATTTCTCGTGCGCCGTTTTCGATCGGTACGGCGGGCTGATTGCAAATGCGCCGCACATGCCCGTGCACTTGGGGTCGATGGGAGACTCTGTGCGAGTCATCATCAACCGCCGCAGCCCCACCATGCGGCCGGGCGATGTGTACATGCTCAACGATCCGTATCACGGCGGCACACATTTGCCCGATATTACCGTGGTTACGCCGGTTTTTGACGATGAAGGCAAAGCGGTCTTGTTCTATGTGGCGTCACGCGGACATCATGCCGATGTGGGTGGGATTACGCCGGGCTCGATGCCGCCCGATAGTAAGACGATCGATGAGGAAGGCGTACTTATCGATAATTTTCTACTGGTGGCAGATGGCCGCTTGCTTGAAGCCGAAACCATCGACCTCTTGCAAAGCGCTCGCTACCCGGTGCGCAATGTTGTGCAGAATCTGGGCGATCTGAAGGCGCAGATTGCCGCTAATGAAAAAGGCGAGGCCGAGTTGCGGCGCATGGTCGAGCAGTTCGGTCTGGCGGTTGTGGAAGCTTATATGGGTCACGTGCAGAACAATGCGGAAGAGCAGGTTCGGCGAGTGATCGACGCCTTGGGCGATGGCGCGTTCGTGCAGGAGTTGGACAACGGCGCGAAGATTGCAGTGCGCGTTAGTATCGATCGGGCGGAGCGTACCGCGACCATCGATTTCAGCGGTACAAGTCCGCAACTGGGCGACAATTTCAATGCGCCCTCGTCGGTAGCGCGCGCGGCAGTGCTTTATGTATTTCGTACGCTCGTGGGGCAGGATATTCCAATGAATGACGGTTGCTTGAAGCCGCTGCGCATTCTTATTCCGGCGGGATCAATGCTCAGTCCCAGCTATCCAGCGGCCGTGGTGGCCGGCAATGTGGAGACATCGCAATGCGTCACTGATGCGCTTTACGGAGCTTTGGGCGTGATGGCTGCGGCGCAAGGCACGATGAACAATTTGACGTTCGGCAACGATCGGTATCAGTATTATGAAACGATCTGCGGCGGGTCGGGTGCTGGACCGGGTTTCGATGGCACTAGCGCCGTTCACACCAACATGACCAATTCACGGCTGACAGATCCGGAAGTTTTGGAGTGGCGTTTCCCGGTGTTGCTGGAGCGCTTCGCGATCCGCGCTGGTTCGGGCGGCGAAGGGCGCTGGCGCGGCGGCAACGGGACAATCCGCTGTTTGCGTTTTTTGGAACCGATGACTGCGGCCATTTTGTCGAACCACCGGCGTATTCCGCCGTTCGGTGCGGCGGGCGGTGGGCCGGGCGCGGTGGGCCGGACTTATGTAGATCGTGCCGCTGGAACTCGTGAAATGCTGGCGGCTACAGAGCGTGTGAGTGTAGCGGCGGGAGATTCAATCGTGGTTGAAACTCCCGGCGGTGGCGGGTACGGCGGAGCCTAAGCTAGCTGGTGGCTCATCCACTTTTCGAGCGCCGGGTCGCGAAAATCCTTGATCTTTAGTTGAATGCCTTGAAAGATGGTGGGCGTTGTTTCAACTCCCACAACGCGCATTCCGGCGGCGATGGCTGCGGTTACACCCGTGGGCGAATCTTCAAAGACGATGCAGTTCTGCGGAGCAGTGTTGAGGCGGCGAGCAGCCTCTAAGAAGACGTCAGGAAACGGTTTCGGGCGGGCGACTTGCATGCCGTTTACCGTAACGGAAAAATAGTCGCGCAGTCCGAACCGGTCGAGGACGAAGTCGATGTTTTGCGGTTCAGCATTGGAGGCGACGGCTTTAGGCAGATCGCTGTGGAGGTCAAGAAATTCACGGATGCCAGGGATGGCGTACTGGCTTAGGCCGTCTGCGATCATCATTTCGCGGAAAAGGCGTTCTTTTTCGGCACCATGATGAAAAATAATGTCGTCGGGAAGGTTGGGGTCGATGAGATCGCGCACGAGTTCGGAATTGCGTTTGCCGTGCATGCGCTGCTCCAGGTTGTCGATGGAGATGCCTAGCTTGGCTAGATAACGCTCCCAGGCGAGAGTATGCAGCGGCATGGAGTGGACGAGTACGCCATCCATGTCGAAGATCAGGGCGAGGGATGGAGATTCTGTTTTTTGCAACGTATTTTTCTTTATTGTTGCAAGTGAGAAGTTCAGGCGGGCCAGAGCTTGCCGAGAACCATTTTAATGTCTACGCCGGTTGCTTGCAGAAAGCCGCTTACCGCTTCGTGGATGCCGTTAGAGTCTGCCCAGTATGCCTTTTTGCGCCGAGGGTCGAAGATCCAAATGTTTGGAACGCCGAAGGAGAGGTAGTCGTCGATTTTCTCCTGCATGGATGTCATGCTGTCTTCGGGTGAAAGGACTTCAATGCAAACGGACGGTGGCTGCCGCAGCATCTGTTCGCCTGGATCTTCGTTCACCACACAAACATCAGGCACTCTAAATCGCGATGCCCTTACTTGAACCCGTTGCTCAGGGACGACAAGGATACCCAAAGAGTCTTCGTATCGGTGGAGTTGCTTTGAAACAAGCGACTGCACCGGCTGTGATTCCATTCACCCAAGTTGCGTTCCACGAGTTCGCCGTCAACGTACTCCCGATCAGGATGATAAGTAGTCGACAAGTAGTCGTTAACCGAGATCAGCGTCGTTGAACTCGCCACGCTCTTATTATCGTCTACGCGCGCGCCAAGGCCGGCAGCATCGGCATAGAACGAATTCGCAGACCTGTGGCGCTGAAGATAGCGTTGGCGATTGCCGGGGCGATACCGACAATAGGAGTTTCGCCAGCACCTGCCGAGGGAATGTCTTTGCGGTCGATTAGGATGACATCGATCTTAGGGACATCAGTAAAACGCGGCACACGGTATTGCGAGAGGCGTGGATTTTGGATGCGGCCGTTGTCGTGTTCGACCTCTTCAAACAACGCGCCACCTAAGCCCATCACGATTGCGCCCTCGACTTGATTACGCAGATGGTTCGGATTGACAATGGCGCCGCATTCCCAAGCTGCGACGACGCGCTCAACTTTCAACTGGCGGCTCGGGTTGATCGAGACCTCAACGCAACAGGCGATGTTGCCGCCCTTATCGGAACCGCAGGCGAGACCGAATCCGCGACTGGCGCTGGCCTTCTGTTTGGACCATTCAAAGCGCTCAGTAGCGGCCAGCAAAACGTTGCGGAGGCGTTCGTTCTTCAGATTGTTGAGCCGGAAGTTCAGAGGATCGATGCCAATTTTGGCGGCAATTTCGTCGATGTGCGATTCCCGTGCGAAGTGGTTTGCAGTAGAGGCAAGGCCGCGGTAGGAACCTTCGCGCAAAGGCGAATGGTTCTCGACGAAATGCTCTTCTTTAAACGAAAGACTTGCGCTGTAAGGAGAGTCCAAACCAGCGGGTCCGGAGGCAAAATTGATGAAACTCCAAGAGACGATGCGGCCGTTTGCGTCTACCGCGCTGTGTATGTCGATGGTGCCCGCCGGCCGGACATAAGCCCAGGTGAATTCTTCTTCGCGTGTCCAAATCAGCTTCACCGGCTTACCTGCGCCTTTGGCCAGGCGCGCGGCTTCGATCGCACATTCGCCTGAGTGCTTGCCGCCATAACCGGAACCGGTGTCGGGCATCAGAACATGAACATCTGTTTCGGGCAGACCAAATGCCACCGCGAGTTCAGAGCGAACACCAAATGGGCGTTGAGTGCCGGTATACACGGTAAGCTTCCCGTTCTTCCATTCGGCAACCGCGGCCCGAGGTTCAAGCGGCACATGCGCGATATAGGCAACGTTATAAGAGCATTTGAGAGCTATTTGTCCGGTTGATTCTGGGAATTCAAGTGGAATGTAGGCAGAATCCGCATGGTCTTTTATCTCTTCGGCAAATTTTGCCTCAATGCTCGCCAGCGCTTTCTCCGCCTTCCGTTCATCGTCTGCCGCAACTCCTACGAATTCGCCATCACGAACGACAATGACGCCGGGCATGTTGTCAGCAACGCTAGTGTTCACGGAAGCAAGCTTTGCGTCGACAAATTTGGGCCGCAGCACACGCCCGTAGAGCATGCCCGGGAGCTTCACATCGGAAACGAATTTGTGTTTCCCGGTAACCATTTCGCGAGCATTGACCTTAGGTAAATCTGCGCCGGCGACTTCCCAGTGAGTGGGACGCGTGACGAGATCGGCATTCCCTGTGATAGTGACCCAGTCGATTTTTCGGGCCAGATCGGCGTAGGAGGCGCGCTTGCTTCCGTTGATGACAAAGCCGTCTTTGGCTTTCAGTTGTTCTTTGGGGAGACTCCATTGAGTTGCGGCAGCCGCGATAAGCGAATCGCGCGCCGTGGCCGCCATCTTGCGCATTTCGGGCGCCATCGTCGGTGTCGTGCGGCTGCCGAAGGTGCCCATGTCCCAAGGAGTGAGGGCGGTGTCGCCCATAACAAGATTGACGGTGTTCGGCGAAACGCGCAGTTCGTCGGCCACCGCTTGAGTCAGGGAGGTGCGAATGTTTTGGCCGACTTCTACCTTGCCGGTGAAGGCAGTGATCTTGCCATCGGGTGCAATGTGCAGCCAAGCGGCGACGTTGGCGGGCAAGTCGTGATTGTCAGAGCGTCGGCCCGACTCCTGCGCGATAGATTCTTGATCGGCAGTCATGATCACCAGTAACCCGCCGCCTAGCGTTCTGAGGAAGTCTCTGCGACGCAGCTCAAGCATGCCGGGGCTCCTTGTTCGCAGCTTGGATCACCGTTGCTGCCTTATGGACAGCCGCCACGATGCGATTGTAAGCGCCACAGCGGCAGAGATTACCGTCGAGTTTCTGTTTGATTTCCCCATCGGACGGAGCCGGAGATTTTCGGAGCAGAGCCACCGCCGACAGAACCATGCCACAGGTGCAATAGCCGCACTGCATCGCGTCGCAATCAAGGAAGGCTTGCTGGACAGGGTGCAGGCGATCTCCGTCAGCCAGACCCTCAACCGTGGTAATTTCGCGTCCAGCCACCGTATAGACGGGCGTGATGCACGAGCGGTGAGCCACTCCGTCGAGCAGCACGGTACAAGCGCCGCACTGCCCCTCGCCACAGCCATATTTTGCGCCTGTGAGATCCAACTCATTCCGCAGTACCCAAAGCAACGGGCGTTCGGGGTCAGACTGGATTGTGCGGCGTTGACCGTTTACGGTAAGGTCCATGCCGCTATTGTACGGCGGATTGCGTCGTCTCAGGTCTTAAATAGAAACAGCTTGTTTCATGCGAGCCGTTAATGCAGCCGCTAGAACCTGGACATTTGGTTCGTCGAAGATCGTTAAGTGGCCGCCGGGAATGTCAACGATCTCTAATCCTTTGCTACAAAGACCAGCCCACCCTAAGTCGCTTTCGGCTTCGCTCCTGACTTCGTCCTGCGCGCGAAAGAGAACCACTGATCCATTAAACAGGGACGGCGTATGTTCCCTCGCTGCCAATACTAATAGCTCCTTCGCACCGAATGCTCGTCCTGGGATTTCGCTCATTCCGGTCCTTTGCGCAAGCTGAACCCTTCGTTGTAGTTTGACGTGCTCTAACCGGCGCCTTGCAACTTCGGCCACCCCTTTTTGGGCTAGAGATCTGAATTTCGCTCGAACGCGTTTTATCAGCATGGCAGGGTGTGGTTCGTCCATGAGTTGACGCAGTTCACTAAATTGCGGTCACCTTCAATTAGGGCCAGCAGGCCGATTTCTTCATCCGACTGCGCCAATTGGGCGGCGATCTCGAAAGCAATGATCGCACCAAAAGAATGGCCGGCGATGCAGTAAGGTCCCGAAGGAGCGACTTGGCGAATGTCCGCTACGTACTTTGAGGCAAGAGCTGCAATGGAGATTTCATTTTTGTCGCGAACCTCGCCAGAGGGAAGCGCCACGGCATAAACAGGCCGATCGTAGCCCATACAATCCGATAACGAGCGGAAAAGCAAGGCGCTCCCACCTAACCCGTGAACAATGAACAAAGGGGGATTGCAGCCACCCGTGCGCAGCGGCACAAGCGTTCGCCTCGCGCTGTTTTCCTGCTTGGTCAGGCGGGCCGCCATGCTTTTGATGTTCGGACACTCGATCAACGCATCGGGCGTAATCTTTTCGCCGAGATGCACTTCGATTTGCGTGACAAGCAACGTTGCCAGGAGCGAGTCGCCACCCAAATCAAAAAAACTCTCAGTCAGGGGAATGGGTCTGATCTCAAGCAGATCTTCCCATATCTTTCGCAACCGGCTTTCTAAATCGCTCGCCCCAGAGGCTGGCCTTTCGGCCGCAGCGGCGCACAAGCTGAGGGCTAAAGACTGACGATCAACCTTGCCACTTTCATTGAGCGGCATCGAGGCCACGGGGACAATTTCCGACGGCAGCATGTAAGCCGGTAGGCGCTTTCGCAAAAATTCTTTCACCGCTGACACAGCGATCCCCGACTCCGACTCAAACCAGGCAACAATCCGTTGATCGTCCTGGCCGCGATTGACAGCAGCCACAACGGCGCTTCGCATTCCTGGGAGCTGAAGAATTTGAGATTCAATTTCTTCGAGTTCAATCCGGTGACCATGAATTTTGACTTGGTTATCGGTGCGTCCTATGAACTCAAGAGTTCCATCTTCAACTGTGCGGCCTAGATCGCCAGTTTTGTACAAGCGCGCATTTGGATCATGGCTGAAACGATCGGCCAGGAAACTGTCGGCGGTGAGTGCCGGACGATTTCGATACCCTCGCGCGACACCAGCACCTCCAATATAGATTTCACCGGTCGTTCCGGGCGCAGCCGGTTGCAGGTTCGCATCAAGGATATGAACGCCGACATTTGCGATGGGCCGCCCGATAGTGATCTTAGGCGTTGTCAAATCAATACGCGCTGTAGTGCTGCAAATGGTAGCTTCGGTCGGTCCGTAATGATTCCAAACCTCTGCGGTGCGTTTGCATAATGCGTTGGCGAGTTCCGACGGAAGGACTTCGCCGCCGGATATTGCCCGCAGATCCGGTTTTCCTTCCCACCCGGAATCAATGAGCAGCCTCCATAGACTAGAGGCTCCTAACATGGTTGTCGCGCCCGATTCCCGTAGAGCTTCGATTAACCTCGCACCATGATCGACCCGCCTTGGCTCAGTAACGTAAAGCGACCCTCCCGAGACAAGAGGCAGATACATCTCTAAATTAACTACGTCAAAACTGACCGATGTGTGAGCAAGCAAAACCTCTTCTGATCGAAGACGTAACTCTTCAGCGATGGCACGGACTACGTTTGCAAGACCTTCATGGCGAATTTCCACGCCCTTCGGCCTGCCCGTGCTGCCGGACGTGTAAAGCACATAAGCGAGTTCAGCGGAAGAGTTAGCACGTTCCGTTAAGTGCTTCTGTGACACTTGCCCCGCAAGAAGATCATCCGCATAAAGCACCTGCAAGCTTTGAGCAGGAAGACAGGACGCCAACTTCCTTTCAACAAGAACAAGTGGAACAGCAGCATCTCGTAAGATGTAGTCCAGCCTTTCGGAAGGAGACAAAGGATCAAGGGCTAAATATGCGGCGCCGGCTTTCCAGATGCCCAGCAACGCGGCCAACAGATCGGGAGATCGATCCATGCAGACGCCGACTAGCGATTCGGGTCGAACCCCTCGCTCGCGCAGAGACTCTGCGAAAGAGTTAGCCCGCTCGTCAAGCTCGCGATAAGTAAGCTTTCCTACTTTCGTACGAACTGCTATCGAGTGCGGACGAGTTCGCATTTGCCGTTCTATCAAGGGGAGCAGTTGTAACTCCGTTGCCGACGGGACGGACAGAGCTTTCTGTTTGGGCAGTGCAAGTGTGATCGACAAAACGGCTTTGACTCAATAAGAAATATCAGTAACCTGAAACCGCGTGTCAAGCGAGGGATGCATTGTTCAACTCAGCTCTAATGGATGCAGCAGCGCCGCCGTACCTCGGCGCAGCTCCACTCTGGGATGTCTACTGCGTCCAGGGATGCATCCAAGTACTTCAAACGATTAGCTGAGTCGTATTCTGCCCGATTCAAAAAAACGAAATCTGTCGCTACCATGCGGCGAATAGCGAGTATAGGCATCGGACTGCGCGACGGCTTGAAATCCTTTTTGTGAAGACCTGGCGATTCATTGCGCGGGTGAAACTCCCCAAGCATGAGACCCTTTTCAACAAAGCTGGCTTTGAGTTCCTCTTTTGTGCCATCAATCAAATCGGGTGCTTCGCCGGTCGAGACGACCGGAAACAGAATCAAAGTTGCCTGCAGCATCCGCTCACGACATGCTCCAGTGTTCGAGACAAATGCGGCTAAATGGTATTTTAGGGCGTCGCGAACAATGTTCGGTTTGTCGCTAGCGGTTAGCCGAACAACGGCAATCCGCAGTGAATCGAAAGCAAGAGCGCTTTGTGCAAAGGGACATACCGTGCCTGACCGGCCCAAGTTTGGATGTGGCTGCGCCAGGTAACTACCAACCCGAATTCCATCCTTCTAAGAATGCCTGAATGTTCTCAGAAAAGTGTTTAAACTCGATACCGCTCAACGAAGGATAAAGCCTAGATCTACGCGCCTGCCGCTCTCTCGACTGCAAGACACCTCCAAAGCCAACCACTAGCTTGTCAGTTGAGAAACATCATTCAACTAGTCTGAATTTTAATGGGGCCGTTGTTAATTGAGAACTCGGCTGAATACGATGTAGTACTACGGCTCCAGAAGTATTACTGGTTACAAGCAGCGGCGAATTTCGTAGACGTTTTCCAACGAATCACTACATCCGGCTCCAGATTTCGACCCGGCGGTTGAGTTCACGGCCCTGCGGCGTGTCGTTGGAAGCAATGGGCGACTTAGATCCCTGGCCTCCAGTGCCTGCCACGTTGATGCCGCGGGAGCGGAGTTCATCGGCGACAACGTTGGCCCGCTCTTTTGAAAGGCGAAGGTTCACTTCTTCAGGGCCTGAATTATCGGCATGGCCTATGAGCAGCAGAGCCGGGCTCTGATCGAAGCTTTTTACATACTCAACGAGGCGATTGAGATCGTCTATTGCTTTATTGTCTAGCTGGGTGCTGCCGGGTTTAAAGCGGAACGTAACGTTCAGAGGACTGTTCCCGTTGGTCTGCTTTTTCGTTTTCTCAACGCGCACGTTCAGCGAAACAAAGCCAACCTTCTGTACGATCGCTTGTCCTGGTTCCGAGAGAGCAAAGGTTACGAACTGGCGCGCGTCCAAATTAGCGCATTTGGGTGGGAGATAAAGAAAAAGCCGGCGAGATAGCTTGTAATCTTCGCGACCTACCGTAAAGGCCGTGGGCAAAAGAGGCTTCGCTACCCCGTCGCTGATGGCTACGCTCTTAGCCGAACGAACATAGGGCAGACCGATGAAGCCGATGCCCGAGACGTCGCGCGCCACGGCATCGGAGAGTTGCTCGCTGTTTTCAATTTGCTTGGCCGCGGCCGATAGTTTGGAGGGTTTGAGGACTAAATTGTCGAACGTTTCATAAGTCCCCGAACTCGCAGCGGGCCGTGAGTAAATACTGATGGGGCCGTCCGCTCCTCCAACATCTTTCCAGTTCGTGATTGCGCCGCTGAAGATTTGACGCACTTGGTCAACGGTTAGCTTGCTTATTGGATTAGACGAATGGACGATAATGGCGACACCGTCGAGGCCAAGGACGTTTTCCGCGCCATAAGCTTCCATGTCTCCCAAGACTCCGAGTTGCATTCTTTCTTCCGGTTTGATTTTTCTCGAACAACATGCCGATATCGGCTGTGCCGTTCGCCAGATCGGTGACTCCGGTGCTCGACCCTTTAGCATGTATTTCGATCGCGACTCTCTCACCATTTGGCATGATACCCACTTCGAGACCTTTGTCTGGGTCGCTGCTCGGCTTAAAACTGACGTTGGTGGCCCCGCGCTTTTTCAAGAAGGCTTCCGCCAGAGCCGGCGCCAGTTCGGCGCCTATCGTGTTTGAACCGTGAAGGCGAAACAGGACGTTCAAATCTGCTTGTTGACCATTGAGAAGAGGTAGCGCTATGCCAAGCAAAGTGCAGACGGCAAAGACAAGAATTGTTCGAAATAGACTAAGGGATCGGAACACTGTGGCTGGTACTCCTGCTTTGACTTTTAACTGACAAATGGGCTGGAAACCAGTAATTATAACGTGTCGAAGGCCAGGAGTTCTACCTGAATAGTGTTACATAACAATAAATCAGATCGGTGCAGATCTAGTACTATAGTCTGTTTCCTTACACTTAGACCGGGGGAAACTGCCGGCGGAGACCAAACAGTGTCATTCCCGGCGACACGAGGTCTGTTCAGCGCCTATAAACCTGCCAGATCGCCGCTGCTGCTCCACAAATAAAAAACGAAAATTTCAACGACGATCACCTAGTACGACGCAAGATTTAGTCACGCTCCATTCACTGAAATTTAATACAACCGATGCTTTAGGAAAGTAGTGTTGGTTAGTACACGTCCAGGAGGACTAAATAAACTTGAGACTTTCTTTAACCCTTGCAAGCTCATTACTGACGGCCTTGGCGCTAAACGCTGCGCCGGTGCTAACCATCGGTACGCCGGGCAACAGTTTGCGGGCGACGCCAACCTTGCCATCGCCTTCATTCGGTCCCATAATTAATTTCGATAGCCTGACGCCCGGCACCAGTCTGGCGGCGAATACCTTCACTTCAAGCGGAATTTTGTCGATCTCCAGCCCCGACGGTTTGCTGGTCGAACCATACAGTACGCAGAGCGATCCAAATGAAATATTCGACAACAGCGCGGATGGCACAGCCAACCTTACGATTACGCTTGTTAACGGCACCACGAAATTGGGCATTGGCATTGCCGATTCCGACCCAGTGACCATCACGTTGGAAGCGCTGCTAAGCAATGGCGCGGTTCTTGGCTCGCCTTTCACGGTGAACATTGCGAATACGGGCGACCCGACCAACCCCGGAAACGGCTACTACGTGATCACCGATACAACGTCGGACATTTACGGTTTGAAGATTCTGCAAACATCTGGCAATGCTTCGGCTTATTCGGGACTAGCAATCGACGATTTGCAAGTGGCAGTGGGAGTGCCGGAGCCTGGATGTCTGGCTTTGCTCGGCGCAGTCGCCTTGTTGATTGGTGCGCTGCGTTCGCGCAGAAGCGCCTAAATTTCTCCGGATAACACGCTCAAAGACAAAAGAGGAAAACCTATGCGATCCATATTATCTGTCACTACGTGTGCCGCCATGCTGCTCGGCGTGACCATCGATCCCGTGTTTGTAAAAGCACAAGAACCGCTCGTTTCGACTGCTACGCCGATTCAACACGTCGTTGTGATCTTCGGCGAAAACATTTCGTTTGATCACTATTTTGGAACGTATCCGAAAGCGTTGAATCCCCCTGGCCAGCCGCGCTTCACCGCCCTGCCGGGAACTCCTGCAGTCAACGGACTGACACCGGCTTTGCTGACGAGTAATCCGAACTTGAATCCGGCAAATGGTACGGGAGCGGCCAATCCGTTTCGGCTGAACCGCAACCAAGCGTTGACGGCGGATCAAAACCACGCCTATCAGCCTGAAGAGGAATCGTTCGATCTAGGCCTTTTGGATTTGTTCCCTTCCAAAACCGGTACGGCGGGCGGAACTCCAAACTTGTACCCAGCCGTAGTGAATACCAAGGGCTTGGTGATGGGCTACTTCGATGGGAATACCGTCACAGGGTTGTGGAACTACGCGCAGCGCTTCGCAATGAGTGACAACTCTTTCAATGCAAACTTCGGACCGTCGACACCGGGTGCACTAAATCTGATCTCCGGTCAGACGAACGGGATCATTGCTTCGACCGTGCTAAACGGTCCCGCTTCGGCCGCAACCAGCTATGCCGTGGCGGACGGACAAGGCGGTTACACCATGATTGGTGACGCCGATCCACTTGGCGACGTCTGCTCATCGTCCACCCGCTTTCAGGCCAACATGAGCGGCAAGAATGTCGGCGACGAGTTGAACGCCGCGGGACTCTCCTGGGGCTGGTTTATGGGCGGTTTCGATCTGACAAAGACGAATCCCAACGGCACGACTGGTTGCTCGCGCAGCACTGTTTCGCCGGTTACAGGCTTGACCGAGGGCGACTATGTGCCGCACCATCAACCGTTTCAGTATTACCTTTCAACGGCAAATCCAAAGCATACTCGTCCGACAAACGTGGCCAGCATCGGACTGGCAGGAGATGCCGCCAACCACCAATACGACATTCACGATTTCTTCGACGCTCTGGCCGCTGGCAATTTACCTGCGGTTAATTATCTGAAAGCTGCCTCTTACCAGGATGCGCACCCGGGTAACTCCAATCCGCTGGATGAGCAAGCCTTCGTAGTAAACATCATTAACACTCTGCAGCAGTCGGCGTTTTGGAGCACAACGGCAGTGATCATCGCCTACGACGATTCGGACGGTTGGTATGACCACCAAATGGCGCCCATCGTGAATGCCTCCTATTCAAACTTAGATTCTTTGTCGGGTACGAACGCTTGTGGAACGCTTGGGACTACACCCCAACTTCCAGGGCCGAACTCAGGCGGATTGCCGGTAGACGGCCGCTGCGGTTATGGTGTTCGCACGCCTTTGCTCGTAATCTCGCCGTGGGCAAAGTCTAACTATGTCGATCACACCCTCACAGATCAGAGTTCAGTTCTGCGCTTCATTGAAGATAACTGGAAATTGGGCCGTATCGGTGGCGGTTCGTTCGATGCAATCGCGAACCCAATCAACGGAATGTTCGATTTCAGCAAGCCGACACCTCCAAATTCAGCGAGTTTTCTGCTATCGCCGACGACTGGAGAATTGCAGTAACTTAAGCGTTTCTTTGTAAGAAGCAGCGGGAAGGCATAATAGGCCTTCCCGCTGTTTTATTTTTTGTTGATTGGAGAATAACCATTACCCGACGTGATTTTCTGGCGGGTAGCGTGGTGGCATTGCACCAAACCCACCATCAACTACCAACCTTACCGCCTGCTCCACCCTTAATCGATCCCTCTACTCTGACGCCCTTCGTTGACCCCTTGCCGATACCGGTAACTGCCAAGCCGACCGCGCGCCGCCAAGGCAAACTGCTGTACCGGATACCAGTGCGTGAGTGCTTGGCCAAGGTCCATCGCGACGTGCCCGCAACCAGATTCTGGGGATACGCAGGGTGTGTTCCCGGCCCGACGATCGAAGCTCGTAGCGGTGAAGAGATATTTGTTGAATGGCCTAACGAGTTGCCAGCGAAGCACTTTCTACCGATCGACCATAATTTGATGGGCGCGGAAGCCAATCAGCCAGAGGTGCGAACCGTGGTGCATGTGCACGGCGCCAAAGCACCGCCTGCGAGCGATGGCTATCCGGAGGATTGGTATGTACCCGGTAAATCGCGAACCTACCGTTATCCCAATGCGCAAGACGCCGCGCTGCTTTGGTACCACGATCATGCGATGGGAATCAACCGGCTAAATATCTGTGCCGGGATGGCCGGGCTATATGTGGTCCGCGATTCGTTTGAGGATGGATTGCATCTGCCATTTGGCGAATTCGAAGTGCCGCTGGTTTTAATGGACAGAATGATCCGCAAGGACGGGCAACTGTATTATCCGGTGGCGCAATTGAAGGGGTCGCCATGGGTTCCGGAGTACTTTGGAAACGCATTCTTGGTCAATGGCAAACTGCTGCCGTATCTCGCGGTGCAGCCGCGCAAGTATCGCTTTCGAGTCCTGAATGCCTCGAACGGACGATTTTATTTCTTGTCGTTGAGTAATGGACAAGGGTTTCAGCAAATTGGTTCGGACCAGGGGTTGTTGCCCGCGCCGGTTGAGATCAAGCGCTTGGATCTCGCGCCAGGGGAACGCGCCGATTTGGTGGTTGATTTTGCTGGGATGCAAGGCGCGAATTTGGTGTTGAACAATTTGGCGTCGGACGTAATGCAGTTTCGGGTAAGTGCGCGGAGGGGCTCGGACGAGAGTGCGCTGCCTAAGTTGCTGCGCCCGGTGGCGAGGATTCCTGAATCTTCGGCGGTTCGAACGAGACGATTGACACTCGAAGAGTTAGACAATTTGCTGGCGGAACCGATGACTCACTTGCTCAACGGCAAAAGATGGCATGAGCCTATATCGGAGAAGCCGGTTTTGGGTAGTACCGAAATTTGGGAGTTCTTGAATCTAACCGACGATGCGCATCCGATCCACTTGCACCTAGTGAGATTTCAAGTGTTAGACCGGCGCGCGATTGATTTGAGCGCCTACATATACGATAAGAAGCTGCGCTATACGACCAGTCCGGTTCCGCCAGACCCAAATGAGAGTGGCTGGAAGGACACGGTGCGGGTAACGCCAGGTTCCAGCACCCGAATCATCGTTAAATTTGAGGGTTACGCGGGGCGCTATGTCTGGCATTGCCATATCCTAGAACACGAAGACAATGAAATGATGCGGCCTTATGAGGTCGTTGAGAGTTAGAACTTGAACTCCTCGATTAAGGCGGGCGTTTCGCCATAGTCGCTGAACCGAATCCATTTGGGATTTACCACGAAGTAGCAGATCCCTGGCGAACTGAGCCGGCTGGGACCGTCTGGATACGACTCGAAATAGATGGCTTGGTATCGCTGCAAATCATGACCGGTGGGTTCAAGGGCAGTGCCCTCGAATTGCAAAGTTTCATCGCCAGTACAGCCAACAACGAATGCGGCGGCCGGGTTTGCGCTGAGGTTGAGGTATTTGCGGGAGGTCTTCACGGTATCGAAAATGATTTCCAAATTGGCTGACACGCCGATGCCGACCAAGGCGGATTGAGGCGCGCCTTGCGGACTGATGGTTGAGAGCACAGCTAGTTTGTGCCTTTTGATGAATGCGAAGAGTTCGTCTTTGGTCATGAGCTCGCGCCGGCCATGATCAAAAGCTAAAGGGGGAAGCGCTGTTTGTCAAGCAAATGTTGGTGCAATCTCGTACGGACGCAAAAATTCGCGGCTCGATAGAATCCCGCACCTCGTTTGGGCGTCAAACCAGTATCACGCGGAGAAGAGGACGTGCGTTGCCCTCCTCTCCTGAACCTGGAAACGTTGGCCCACCGGCGTGAAGCAATTCAGAACGATGCGCACTGCCCTAGCTTGCGCCCAGTCACAGTATTGCCTCCGCCCGCTATCGATGAGTTGCCTGCGCAAGTCAGGTTGCCGGAAATGCTATTGCCTGATACCGTCACCGCTGCCGCATTGTCCAGAACTTGCACCGTTCCGCCGATGGTATTTCCTGGGCAACTTGCCCCGCCATTACCGACCGCGACGGAAGAGGAATTGAGGCTGAGGATCAATCCACCCCCTATACTCGCTCCGCAAATTTCACTCTGGCTTGCTGGTGGATAGAGCAAAGCAATCGCCAAAGCGCCGCCAATGGTCACGGCGGGACCGATAGAAAAGGTCGCGTTGCCTCCAATGCCGATGCTCCCGGACACGTTCGCACCTGAAAGCCCGAATGTTCCTCCGAGCAACACCACGTTGCCGTTGACGCCACCGCCGACGAAGTTGCAGGTCTGCCCGGCAGCGATAATCAAGCTGCCGTTAAAGGTGCCATTGTATGTGCCGTTGCATCCGAAGGCCGAGGGCGGAGGTCCCGCAGTCGAGAACGTCGCGATGAAGCCGTGTCGTTTGTAGCCTGCGTCCAACCAGACTCCCGAAATCGTGCCCAAACTGTTCACGCTGTTCGGCTGGGTATTCGATGCGCCTGCTACTTCTAAAGCAGTGATGGTCCCGGCTCCGTTGCGGACGAAGCCATTGGCGTTGTTTTGGCTGATGCTGTCCCAGCCGACAATCGTTCCACTGGCGTTGATACTTTGCGGGAAAGTCTGCACTCGTGTCGGGTCGGCGTCGAACAATGTAATCGTCGCGCCTTGCCGCACAAAGCCGTGAAACACGGTGCCAGTAGCCAGACCGTTACCCGCCCAGCCTGTGATGGTTCCGCTATCGTCGATCCCGAAGACCTGCAGATCGACGTTGGGACTCGGCGCATCGAAGGTAGTTATCGTGCCGGCCGCGCTTCTGGAATAACCATGCGAGTGTAGCGCTGCATCGAAATAGGTCCCGGCCACTACACCGCTGTTGTTGATGCCCGCAACGGTGAGACTGCTGGCCCCCGTCACGTCGAATGTAGTGTAGGCGCCGGACGCGCTTCTGACAAATCCATGCGTGTGGGTCGGCTTCGCTGAATCCACCCACGAACCCGCGATCGTTCCGGCATCGTTGATACTGTTTGCCTCCGTTAGAGTGGCCCCGTTTGGGGCGATGTCGCTGAAATTTCCGGAGCCGTCCCGGAGAAACCCGGTTTGCACAAAAGTGGTGGCTTGATTGTAAATTCCAACAACCGCCCCGGGATTATTTAACCCAAAGACAATGGTCGTTCCCGCTGCCGGGGAATCAGTTGGAGGATTAAAGCTGACAATGGCACCCGCCGGCGTTCGGATAAACCCGTGGAAACCGGTGCTGGGATCGATGTAATCCCCTGCGACAGTGCCTCCGAGGTTAAGAGCCGTGGGGAAAGTCCCCGACGCCGTTGGGCTAGCGTCATATGTGTTCACCGTTTGGGACGAAGCGCTCATCGCAAGGGTGACGCCGAAAAATAGTCGCGCGGCGTGGCGCCGCAACTTCGCCAAATTTTCGCAGTTCAAGTGGTATTTCCTTTTCATTTCGTGTACTGCCGTGCCGAAACACCGACAGTCATTTTGCATTGCGTGAAAAGAGACAGAAAACTGTCATTCGGCCGAATCTTTGTTTAGTGGGTGGAAAAGTCAAGCCGGCGATTTTTTGACCCATCGCAGGCTCCGTCAGGCTGGAACGGCGAAAGCCCGCAACGCTCGGACTAACCCTACGTACATATTCCGGTTCGCGCGGGCACCTGTTTATCGTGATGTCGATTCGCAAGGTAAAGGCCAATATAAACCGCTTTCGCAATCGCGCGAATCCGGCCATCCGCCTACCATTTCCGCTTTCTCCGACTCTGCGACTGGCGCAACTTTCCCCGGGACCCGCCTTTTGCGGTGTTCAGCCGGTGACGGTGAATCGATTCGCTGACTTACCGTCAATCGCGCCCAACGTGTTGATCGGTTCTCTGATCGAAGTGCAGCGCTTTGCCGCGCAAGCCGCATGCGAATCGTTGGACACCTCATTTATTGATCGCGCGCTGGTCATCCTCACGCCGCTGAGTGCGAAACCACTGACTGACATGGCTCGCGTCGCGCTCTGGCAGGCTTTCGGCGTGCCACTTTTTGAGCTTTATCTGGGTTTCGACCATTCGCTGCTCGCCTCGGAATGCGAAGCGCACGAAGGCTGGCATCTCGCCTTCGGGGTTCATTGCACAACCCTCGACACTGGCGAATTGATTCTCGATGGAGCCGGAAACACGGGTCTTCGTACTCGTTTGCGGGCCTTGGTCGATAAAACCGTTTGCCCTTGCGGACAACGGTCTTCCCGTTTGCTGGAGATCGAGCATCTTCGCACTCCGGACGATCGTTACTTGGCCGTGACCGCTTAGCGGCTAACTTTGCCGGCTGATCTGCACACTGCCATTGACGGTGTGCGCCTCGATTTTCGGACCGCCGCCGCCAATTGTAAACGTCACGTTTTGCCGTTCGTCTGCGCTTTGCCCCTCCGAAAAATCGCTCTTGACGCGGCCGTGTACGGTCGACGCCTCCACTTCGGCGCCAATGCTAGACGGCAGCTGCAAGTGGATCGAACCGTTGGTCGTGTTCAGCTTTAAGCCTGTTCCGTGCCATCCGCCCGCTGCCAATTCGATTGTCAGCGAACCATTGGTGGTCTCACCATCCACATCGCCGGCCACATCCTTCAATTTCACCGAACCATTCAAGGTATGAGCATGAATCTTGCCCGCGGTACCCTCTACATGAATGCTGCCGTTGAAAGCTGTCAACTGTAAGTTCGCCGCTGCGGGCACCCAAATGTCATAGGAAACGTTCCACCACGAATTATTCGCCGGCTTCGGCCCGTTTGCGATGATTCGCCCGGGTCCGTCGGTAACCGTCACCTGCTTCACCATGGCTTCGGCCGCGCCCTCACTGATACCCGTACCCTGCACGCAGGCCCGCACCAGAATGTCGTTGTTGGCCCAGCCATGGACTCGAATCGAACCGTTCTGCGCCGGATCGACAACGTTCTCCGCCGCGGGCGCCAAATGCTCTTCCCGCACTTCGCTGTGCTGTATCTGGCCGTCAGAATGCCACCCCTGGTTGGAACACCAATTGTTTTGCGCTGCTAGCGGCCAGCAGCCGACCATCACTAGAACGAACGCCCTTAGCTTCATATTTCCCCTAACTTTAAAGAGTAGTCAGCCGGATTTGCCAACCCGACTGGCAGATTAGACGAGAATTCGTTCTCCCGGTTAGGCTGGATTTTTCCGGTAAACGACTACCGCCGCCGTAAACACTTGTACCACTTCATCTCTCTGGTTCAGAGTTGTATTTCGAATCTTTGCTATGCCTTGCATGGGTTTAGAGCGTGAGGGTGTTATCTCCAGAACTTCGCTCTCCACCCGCAACACGTCTCCCGCCCGCGTTGGTCTCGGCCAACTAATCTCCCCACCCACGCCCACAAGACCACCCGCCAGCGCCAAATCCCCTTCGACCATCAGCTTCATCGACAGCGACGCAGTATGCCAACCACTCGCCGCCAGTCCTTTGAAAATGCTCGCCTCGCCCGCCGCTTCATCCAGATGAAAATCCTGCGGATCAAACTCCGCCGCAAATTCCTTCATGCGCTTCTCTTTCATCTCGTAATGCGGGGACGCGAACTTCCGGCCAACGTACAAATCTTCTAAGTACAGCAGTTCCTTTGCCATATCCGGTAGGGCGGCGCCATGCGCGGCCACTACTAGCTTTACCAAACAAACGAATCGCGTTGACAAGGGTTTTGAGGGCGCTCCACCGTTTTGAGCTCTTCATCCCAAACTCAAAACGCACTTGCTTCCGAACCTGCCCACCAAATACATACTCCTCAACTTACTGGTGGCAAGCCCGGTGGAACTATTCTGAAAGTCTGAAAGGTTCCTGTGAATTACATCCTTCTTGCACTCGCCCTTGCTTTCTCCAAAGACACATTTACCCTCGGACCGGTAACAGAGGAGATGGAACGCAGCAACGGCGGCTGTTCCCTCCAACTCCCGCACGAATTCGCTAAACGAGACGGCGGCTTCATCTTTGTGAGCAATTTTGACGGACAAGCGATTGTAAATGTAGACGGCTCGGATATCCATCTCACTCTTGTCAAATCGCAGGGTCCCGACGTTAAACGGCGCGGCGAGTTGGGTGAACATTCCACTTACTCGTATACTGGGGCCGACATCGACGTCGAGGTTGATTACCTCGTCACGGAAGGCTGCCCGATAAATAAGTCGTGTACCAACACCCGCTACGATGCAATCTTGACCGTAAAGCGCGGCAAGGTACACAAGAGCGTCGCGGCCAAAGCCGTTTGTGGATCATAGTTAACTCATCTTTGGTGCCCGTAGACTCACCAGCCATCTTTAAATGGCGAAATGTTAGTGAGGCTGCAAGGATCTCACAGGCGGAGAGAATGAGCAAATGTCTACAACAACAGATAAATCAGTAAAGATTCTGAATGAGCTGATTGCGATTTGTGAAGACGGTGCGCAAGGCTTTTCAAAAGCAGCGGACGATGTGGAAGGAGCTTCGTTGCACACGATGTTTTCCTCTTATGCCTCGCAGCGGGCATCTTATGCAGCCGACTTAAAAAGAGAGGTCGCTCTCTTGGGAGAGAAACCGAAAGAGTCGGGGCATGCCACGGCTGCGTTCCACAGAGGTTGGATGAGTGTCAAAGAGGCAGTGGGCAACCGGGACAAGGTCATTATCGACGAATGCGAAGCGGGCGAAGACAGAGCGATCAAAGCTTACAAAGATGCCTTGCAAGAGTCACTTCCGCCGGCGATTCTGCAGCTGGTGCGGAGCCAACTGGCGGGCGTAACTGAGTCACACAACAAACTACGAAGTTTGAAGCACAGCACAAACTAGAAAGTAAGAGGCGCAAATAACGATGCTTATTTTATTAATCCTTCTCATCCTTCTTTTGGGAGGAGGCGGTGGTTACTATGGCTACGGTCGATGGGGCTACGGCGGGGGAGCGGGAATTGGCTTGGGAACCATTCTGGTGATTGTCTTGATTTTCTACCTGGTGGGTGGATTGCGGATTTAAACGTTCTTGGCAGACCATTAAAGTTCACTTAACTATCGGGGCGGAGACCATCCGTCCCTTTTTCTTTAGAGCAGGTAGTTGTGCCCGGGTAACTGGAACTAGGAGTTCTTGATCCAACTACCGAAGGAGAGTAAGCTATGAAAGCTCTATTCAAATCAACATTAAGAGCGTTAGTGCCTTTAGAGACGCTGTTACTGCTTACATCGGTGCATGCTTTTGCAGCTTCGAGCTTGGGTTCTGACGACACGGCTTTCGTCAAGAAAGCAGCAGAGGGAGGAATGGCAGAAGTTCAAATGGGAAGGCTCGCTGAGCAAAAAGCGGCTAATCCTGAGGTGAAGGAGTTTGGTGCTCGTATGGTCCGCGATCACTCCAAAGCGAACGCGGAACTCAAGAAGTTAGCCGCTTCGAAAGGCGTGGAACTCCCTACGAGTAAGTCTTTTGGAGAAGACGCTTCGATGGCGCATTTGAAAATGTTGTCGGGCAAATCGTTTGACGATGCCTACATCAAATTAATGGTTGAAGACCACAAAGAAGATGTCGCCGACTTCCAAAAGGCGGCAGATTCTTCGCAAGATCCCGATGTGAAGCAATGGGCCGCCAAGACTTTACCGACGCTACAGAGCCATTTGACCAAAATTGAGCAGATCCAAAACGACGTAAACGGCAGCAGCAAGTAAGGAGACGATCATGACACAACCGAAGAAATGCGCTCATCCGTCGTGCAATTGTCCGGCGAAAGAGGGCAGTCTTTATTGCAGCACCTACTGCGAGGGTCACGCGACAGCAAGCGATATTCAATGCAACTGTGGGCATGCTTCTTGCAAAAATAATTAACTAACCGATTGATCGTAAGATCGAAGCGACGGCCAGTTTGTGCACGAATCCGGCATCAACTGGCCGTTCTCTGTTCGTGGACAACACTGTTTTTGGAAAGCTTGCGGAGTTTGTGATCCGGCTCACGATGTAATCAAAATTGGGTTGGACAGATTGACTGGTAGATTGAGATTATCAGTTATATGACCACCAAGGAAGCGGTTTTCACCCCGTCGGCGACACCACTGAGTATTAACAAGCACCTGTTGCGGTGGGTGGACAAAATGGCGGAGTTGACGAAGCCGGCAGCCATTCACTGGGTGAACGGATCGCAAGAGGAAAACGATGCGCTTTGCCAGCACATGGTGGAGAGTGGAACACTCATCCGCTTAAATCAGCAGCTTTGGCCTGGTTGTTATTATGCGCGCTCCGACGCCAACGATGTGGCACGGGTAGAAGACCGAACCTTTATTTGTTCGTTATCGAAGGAGAGTGCAGGACCGACCAATAATTGGGTTAATCCCTTTGAGATGAAGAACACGCTGAAAGGGCTCTTCCGCGGCTGCATGCGTGGACGAACGATGTATGTACTGGCCTTCAGCATGGGGCCTATCGATTCAGCGCTTTCGCAAATTGGCGTCCAATTAACCGACTCTCCTTATGCAGTGGTAAACATGCGTATCATGGCGCGCGTTGGGCTGCCTGCGCTTAAGGAAATCGACAAGGATGTAAAACGTGTAGTGCCTTGCGTGCATAGTGTAGGCAAGCCGCTGGCGCTAGGTGAAAAGGATGTGCCGTGGCCGTGCAACAAGGAAAAGTATATTGTGCATTTCCCGGAGACGCGGCAGATCTGGTCATACGGCTCAGGTTATGGCGGGAATGCGCTCTTGGGCAAAAAGTGTTTTGCGCTGCGGATCGCTTCCAACATCGCGCGGGACGAAGGTTGGATGGCCGAGCACATGCTGATTTTGGGCGTGGAAAACCCGCAAGGCGAGAAGACCTATGTGGCGGCAGCTTTCCCCAGCGCGTGTGGCAAGACAAACTTTGCGATGATGATTCCTCCCAAAGGGTTTGAAGGCTGGAAAATCTGGACGGTCGGAGATGATATCGCCTGGATTAAGCCGGATGAGGCAGGCGTGCTGCGGGCGATCAATCCAGAAGCCGGCTTCTTCGGAGTAGCGCCCGGCACGTCGCCCAAAACGAACCGCAATGCGATTGCCACTTTGTCGAAGAATTCGATTTTCACCAACGTGGCACTGACCGAAGATGGCGGCGTCTGGTGGGAGGGTTTGACGGACGAACCACCGGCAGAATGCCTGGACTGGCAGGGTCAGAAATGGACGCCGCAGATTGGCCAGCAGACAGGTCGCAAAGCGGCACATCCAAATGCCCGCTTCACATCGCCAGCCGCGCAGTGCCCGTCCATCGATCCGAATTGGGAAGATCCCAAAGGGGTGCCGATCAGCGCTTTCATTTTTGGAGGGAGGCGAGCGTCGAGCATACCCCTGGTGTTTCAAGCATTCAACTGGAGCGCGGGTGTGTATGTCGGAGCAACTATGGGTTCGGAAACAACTGCGGCGGCAGCGGGTGCGGTTGGCAAAGTACGGCGAGACCCGATGGCGATGCTGCCTTTCTGCGGTTATCACATGGGAGACTACTTCCGGCATTGGCTCACCATGCAGCGATCGCTCCGCGTAACTCCCAAGATATTTCATGTGAACTGGTTTAGGAAAGATGCGGAGGGAGAATTCATCTGGCCGGGTTTCAGCCAGAACATGCGAGTTTTGAAATGGATCGTCGAACGGGCGCATAGCCGGGTGGCTGGCAAAGAATCACCGATCGGTTGGATCCCGCGCTATGAGGATATGGATTGGAACGGTTTGGACTTTCCGAAACAGAAATTCGACGAGCTGCAAGCGTTTCGGCGGGATGATTGGAAAGCAGAAGTGATGGGGCATGAGGAACTGTTTATTGAGTTACATGACAATCTGCCGCCAGAGATGATTTATGAGCGGGAATTGCTGATCTGTAGGATTTAAGGGCCGAAAAGGGCTCAATTCCGTAAGGCCTGTAGTAAACCTGACTCCCTGTCGATAGAGAGAGGGAGTATGGTCTACGCTCGACTGCTGACGATTGCGACGAGGGCATTCCTGCCCCTTTGCGCATTCCTCGTCCTCGTGTCCCTGTTTGAAACAAACACCATCACCGGCCTTCTCATCCACCAAGGCAACGGGCTCAGCACCTTATATATCGTTTTGTTGTGTTCCGTCGTTTTCGGGCTGATTCCCCACCGGCGATTGGTTGACTCGCTCAATGCGCGCCTGGAAGGAGCAGCAGAAAAGTTCGATGCCTGGCTTGACACAGCGCCAGTTCGTGCGCTTCCGCTGGCGATTATTGCGCTCTCCGCTTGCAGTCTCTTCTTTGAACTCGTCCTCATTCGCTGGCAATCCGGCTTGTTCCCGGTGTTCGCCCTTTATAAGAACTTCACTTTGCTCGCGTGCTTCTGCGGTCTCGGCATCGGTTATGCGCTTGCCGATCGTAAACCACTTCTGCTTCCGCTGTGCCTGCCGGCGTTGCTGCTGAACGTGTTGGTCATGCTTGTGCTCCATTACGGCGGCAACGATTTCACGCATCTCCTGTTCGGGCTGGTGCCGGTCTACGAAGAGGGGACAGTCGCGGGAGTGGCCGGAGTTGCCAAAGGCGGCAGCCCGCTGGCCGCAGTCTTTGCGAACATTCCTGTCTACTTCCTGTTGATCGGCGCATTCCTTTTGAACACTCTTGTCATGATGCCGGTGACGCAACTCTGCGGCCGCATCATGCGCCGACTGCAGCCTTTGCCAAGCTATGGATTTAATCTCGTGGGCAGCATTTGTGGTGTGTTGGCGATCTTCGGTCTGAGTTGGCTGTGGATCGGGCCATTCGTTTGGTTCGGCTTGGTAGCCCTCACGCTTATTTGGTTTCTGTTTGCATCCAATCACGGCTGGAAAACCGGCTTAGTCTGTATTGCGCTCCTTCTCGTCGTCCTTTCGTGGCCGGCAGAACCGCTCATCCAGAACATTTATTCTCCCTATCAACTGATACAGAAAGCGACCGGTCCCAAAGGACTGATGCGCATCTTGGCGGCTGGAACTTATTACCAGAAAGTATTCGACTTTTCTTCGGAAAGCGGAAATCGCGATCGGCCCACACTTCAGCAGATCGTCGGCTATTACGAACTGCCTTTCTTGACAGCGCCCACACGCAATACGGTCGCCATCGTGGGCGCAGGCAGCGGCAACGACATCGCCGCCGCGCTTCGCTATAACCCCGGGGCAGTCTATGCCGCCGAGATCGATCCTGTCATTCGGAATCTGGGCCAGTTGAATCATCCCGAACATCCTTATCAGGATTCACGCGTCACCAGTTACATCGGAGACGCCCGCGCCTTCTTCCGCGACGTGAATAACAACTACGATCTCATCGTCTACGGAGTTCTGGATTCGCACATACTCGTTTCCCAGGGCTCTAACGTCAGGGTCGATTCTTTCGTTTATACACAGGAAGGTCTGGGTGACGCATATCGGCGTCTCAAACCCGGCGGTCTCATGAGCGTGTCGTTCGCCCTCACCAACGAACTGATGGGGCATAAAGTCTATGCCATGCTACGGCAACTTCCCTGCGCCGGTAAGCCGGCAGCGGTTCTGACTTCCTATGACACCAGAATGACGACAACTTTCATGGTGCGGAAAGGGGCCGAGGTCGCGCTTCCGATTTCCTTCATGCAAGCGCATCTGCTAACCGACCAAACGGACTCCTATGCTCGCGCTGCGGGCATGAAACTAGATCTGCCTTCCGACAATTGGCCATTCTTCTATATGGACTACAAGATGTACCCCTCATCTTATGTCGTCTCACTCCTGCTAATCATGATTCTCGCGGTGGTCCTGACGCGATCGTTCCTGCCAGGGCGAAAATGGCACGCCGGCTTGCTGCCGTTCTTCTTTTTGGGTTCGGGATTCATGCTTGTCGAAACTAAGGCAATTACCGAACTGGGACTTCAGTTTGGCAATACCTGGTGGGTCGTTGGCATCACTATCATCAGCGTTCTAACGATGGGTTTTCTGGCTAACGTTGCGGTAATGAGGCTACAGCCGCGCTCCGTTACGCTTCCCTACTTTTTGTCGCTCGCAACAATTGTCTTGGGGTTTTGTATCGCTCAATACGGCGGCTTGAATACGAACGCCCCAGGAGGCAGAATTATCCTGGCCCTCCTGTTGGTGTCACCGTTGGCGTTCTCCGGTATCGTCTTCTCGGTCTTGTTGAAAACCCAAGACGATGTGCCCTGCGCTCTCGCTTATAACTTGTCTGGAGCCATGCTGGGCGGTCTGCTGGAATACAATTCTATGGAATTCGGCTTCTCTGCGCTTTATTTGATCGCGCTCGCGCTTTACGCTTGTGCCTGGCTGTCAACACGCCGCATTCCACAAACGGCTTAACAGAATTCAAAAAACCGCTAGCACTTGCAGACTAACTATTTCTCGGTTACACTCTATGACAATTCGTAAACGTCATAGCAGCCGGCCTGGATTGCAGTAAATATTTACTCGGTGAGGTCGATATGTTCGGCTTGATTTACCTCGGAAGTAGAGTTAGAGCGTTCAAAAGACAGACCCCCCTTATCCGATCTGCGCCCATAAGAAGGCGCGATGCCAAGACTAACGCGGGCCGCTATCCATTTTTTTTTGCAACCATCCTGTTGCTCTGCGAGATTTGCGGTAGTAGTCTGTTCGCACAAAGTACTAACATTGCCATTGGGACGACAGTCCTACAACCTTCGGTTAAACGCTTGGGGATTAACCTTGGAGCGCTGACAAACTACGATTCAGGTCAGATGATGAAAAATCTGATCATCGCCAACCCGGGTTTTGAAGGACAAATCTGGAACTCAACCATCAGTTGCATCGCCGGTACTGCCACAACCTGCGTCGATGGAGATGCATCCTCGGCCTGGCCGGCGGGTTTTTGGAGCGGCGCGACCTACCAAGTGTTTTACGGAGCCGCCGCCGGGCGCACGGGCACGGTCACTTATTCAGCCACTCCGGCAAACGGGGTGGGTGGGACATTTTTCTTCGGCGATTCCGGCACTGCTCCGGCTGCTGGCGATTACATGATCGTCCGCAAGACGATTCCCGGAGGATCGTCGGGCGGCTGGTATCCGTCCCTCTATGGAGCCGCAACGGTTGGCGATAACCTTACCGATCTGCCGCCAGGCACCTTAGGCAAACAAACGACAGTACTTACCGCACCCACTTCTTCTGACTTAGCAGTCGTCGCCGCCTACTTCGATAGCACGAGTGGACACACTTTCGTGCAACTCAACGGCACCTATCAACTGCAATTCAAAGCGAAAGGGCTTAGCGGATCGAGTCAGATAGGCGTTAGTCTCGCGCGCAGCGGAGGGGTAGCGTATATCAACCAGACTCTGGCACTCACAAACAGTTGGAATACTTACAGTTTGAGTTTCTCCGCCACGGAGAACGGCTCGGCGATAGGGCAAGTGGCGCTTCAATTCAGCACAGCGTTTGGCGCGGATTCTTTTGAACTCGATGACGTAAGCCTTACGCAAACCAACGGCGATCCAACTAATACAACCGTGTTTCGCGATCCTGTGGTGAATGCGCTCCGCACGTTACAGCCGGGCATTATTCGCTTCTGGGGAGGCAATGGGCAGCTAGGCGACACGTTGGACAATCTGCTTACGCCCCAATTCGGCCGGCAGCGCGCAGGATTTTCGGCCTTTGCCACCCAGTCGAATCAACTCAACTACGGTCTGCACGAGTTTCTAGTGTTGTGCCAAACGGTGGGAGCGGAGCCCTGGTTTGTGGTCCCCACGACTTTCAGCACCACCGATGCTGCGAATCTGATCGAGTATTTAGCTGGCGCCAGCACAACTCCTTATGGAGCGAAGCGCGCCGCTTTGGGTCAGACGACACCTTGGACGCAAGTGTTTTCCACGATCCATCTCGAGTTCGGAAACGAAGCGTGGAACTCCACCTTTGAAGGCGGCAGCATTTCGGCTCCGGCCCCTTACGGTGGCCGGGCGCAGACGATTTTTGCAGCCATGCAGGCGTACATCGCCACGAATGGCGTCGCGTCCAACTTTGATTTTGTACTCGGAGGCCAAGCGGCCTCACCGGTTTTCAACAACTTCATTCAAGGCTATTGCAATAACAACACGTCGTTCACCATAGCGCCGTACACCATGAACACAGTCGACAGTTACTCCGATAACGAGTCGCTCTTTGGATCGACGTTCGCTGAACCGGAAGCCTATATGTCCAGCGCTAGCAGTACATCGGCGGAAGGGCTCTCTCCGGGATTGGTTTACCAGAACTTTCAATCGATACAGAGTTCTTCGCATCCGGTGCCCTTGACCTTTTACGAAATCAACCTGTCAACTTTGCATGGTGCAATCACCTCAAACCTAACCGCACTCAATTCCTATACGCCATCGTTGGGTGCCGGTCTGATGGTCGCCGATACCATGCTGCTAGGGTTAAAGCAGTTCGGAATCGTAAACCAGACCTTATTTGCGTTGCCCGAGTACGACTTCTCGCTGTTGCTGCCGAATAACCAGACCGAAAACGTCCTGCTGTGGGGAGCGGTTCTGGATATGGGCGTAACTGACCGCCGGAGACCTCAATATCTAGCGCTGCAACTGGCCAACCGGGCGCTCTCCAACGGGGCATCGATGTTGCAAACGACGCACTCCGGAGCAAATCCGACCTGGAACGAATCGCTGACGAATACCGTTCAATTTACCGGCGCTCATGAGCTACAGTCGTACGCTTTTCAACAAGGCAAAAGCTTTTCGTTAGTCGTCTTCAATCTCTCGCGGACTGCCGGCAGTTCGCTTCCGGTTACTTTCAGCGGCAATGCACCTACCGGGACTGTGCAAGTACAGCAGTTGACTTCGTCGAACCTGACCGATACCAACGAGACTTCAGAGATCGTTAGTATCACGTCGTCGACACTGACCAATTTCAATCCCTCCTCGGGTCTTTCATTGCCTGCTTACTCGATGACGGTGTTATCGTGGAGCACGTCTACCGGAGCCCCCGTTATTTCAGGGGTTCGCGCAAGTGGCATCACGCAAACGGCAGCTACCATCAGTTGGACGACCGATGAACCCGCCTCGTCGCTGGTAAATTATGGGCTGACGAGTGCCCTCGGCTCTTCTTCAACTCCTAATTCGACGCTCGTTACCAACCACTCGGTGACACTGACCGGATTGACGCCCGGCACAATTTACGACTACGTAGCGGTCTCGGCGAACTCAGCGGGTAACTCGGCCGCTTCGCCAAGCTTCACTTTTGCTACTGCCAGCAGTGGATCGAACAACAGCGCGACGTTTTTGGGAACAGACGCGACAACGCAAGGTACCTGGACGGGCAATTACGGAGCGGACGGCCACATCATCGCGAATGATGTAAGCGCCCCTCCAAGTTATGCTGCGGTTGCCTTAACAGGCCAAAGCGCATGGACCTGGAATTCATCCACTTCAGCCGCCGCCGCTTTGCAGGTCTCTCTGAATTCCTCCGCCCGCATTGCCTCTACTTATTACGCCACTAACAATAATAAACTCAGCATCAACGTCAGTCTTAGCGACGGAAACACTCACCGCATTAGTCTGTATTTGCTCGACTGGGACGCGGCTTCCAGAGTCGAAACCATCTCAATCCTCGACCCCACCAGTAATCTCGTCATCTCCTCAGAGTCGTTTTCCGGCTTCCAAACTGGCGTGTATGCATCGTGGAATGTAACAGGCTCAGTGATCTTTCAAGTCACGTTGAATAGCGGAGAGAATGCTGTTGTAGCCGGTATCTTCTTCGGGGGTGCGTCTACTAACTCTCCCCCGCCCGTCATCTCGGCAGTGGCCGCAATCAACACGACCAGTACCTCAGCCACAATCGCCTGGACCACCGATCAGCAGTCTTCGTCGCAGGTAAGCTACGGAACCACCACCGCTTATGGAAGTTCTTCGCCGCTGAATTCAACACTGGTGACAAGTCACTCGGTGACACTTTCGGGTTTGACACCAAACACCGTTTACAACTATCTAGTTACCTCGGCGAACTCAGCAGGGGCGTCAACTACTTCGACAAACTACAATTTCTCTACCGCGAGCGGCAATAGTCCTAGCAGTAGCAGCGCAGCCTTCCTCAGTCTCGACTCGACGACGCAAGGCAAGTGGACCGGTCATTATGGAGCGGATGGCTACCTTATCGCTAATGACGTGAGCAACGTTCCGGCTTACGCGACGCTATCCTTTGCGGGTCAGAGTTCGTGGACGTGGTCTAGTCCCTCGTCCGATCCACGGGCTTTGCAGGCCCTAAGCGGAGCGAGTACTGGCATCGCTTCAACCTATTACGCCTCCAGCAGTTTCGCGATCAACATTAATCTTACAGACGGTAAGCCTCACCAGATCGCCTTGTATCTGCTCGACTGGGATAACGGAGCGCGGGCGGAGACGATTTCCATACTCGACGCTTCCACCCACGCAATTCTAAATTCACAGACGTTTTCGGGCTTCCAAAACGGCGAATACGCTGTCTGGAAGGTAACGGGGAATGTGATCGTTCAGGTGACACTCACCGGCGGGGAAAATGCCGTGGTTGCGGGAATCTTCTTCGGCGGCGTGTCCACTGGACCCCCCGTCATCTCCGCGGTGACGACAAGCGCGATCACGAGCACATCCGCGACCGTCATGTGGACGACGAATCCGGCGTCGTCGTCTCAGGTTAGTTACGGCACTACATCCGCTTACGGATCTTCTTCGACTCCAATCTCGACACTGGTCACGAGTCACTCAGTAACTCTGACCGGCTTGACTCCAGCGACCAGTTACGATTACGCGGCGGTTTCTGCCGACTCGGGCGGGACAGCGACTTCGGCGAACTTCACGTTCACCACCGCCGCTACCGGATCAACGAGCGCAGTTACGTATAACGGGCTGGACAAAACAACGCAAGGCGCCTGGGCGAATACCTATGGAGCGGATGGTTACATGATTGCAAACGATGTAAACGACGCGCCACCTTACGCAAGCGTTAGCTTAACGGGCCAAAGCGCTTGGACTTGGGCTGCATCTACTTCCGACCCGCGCGCTTTGCAGGCTTCCAGCGGTTCATCCACCGGTATTGCTTCTACTTATTACGCTGCCAGCACGTTTAACATCAACGTCAATCTTACCGACGGAAACACTCACCGGATCGCCTTGTATCTACTCGACTGGGATAGCGCTTCGAGGGCGGAAACTATTTCCATCCTCGACGCCAACACGCACGCCATCCTCAACTCACAATCCTTTTCCGGCTTTCAAAACGGCCAATATGCTTCCTGGAACTTAACCGGCGATGTGATCATTCAAGTAACACTAATTGGTGGAGAAAACGCCGTTGTCTCAGGTATTTTCTTTGGAGCAGCCCCGGTTTCTTCTTCTACAGCAGCCTATGTTGGCTTGGACAAGACTACGCAAGGCACCTGGACTGGGCATTACGGCGCGGATGGTTACATCATTGCCAATGACGTCGTCAACACTCCGCCTTATGCGAATGTGAGTCTCGCCGGTCAAAGTTCATGGACATGGACTAATTCAACCTCAGATCCACGCGCTTTGCAGATTGCAAGCGGCACAAGCACTGGTATCGCTTCTACTTACTACGCCAGCAGTTTCAGTATTGACGTCAATCTTACGGATGGGAACACTCATAAGATATCGCTATACCTGCTTGACTGGGATTCAACATCGAGGGCGGAATCTATCTCCCTTCTGGACGGCAGCAGTCACGCGATTCTCGATACCCGGGCTTTCTCCGGTTTTCAGAACGGTCAGTATGCGTCTTGGAACGTGACTGGGAATGTGATCGTTCAAGTGACACAGACAGGGGGACAAAATGCCGTAGTAGCCGGCATTTTCTTTAAATGACGACACCTCATTCTCTCAGTTAATCACCAGTGGATTGTCGTCTTGCACCAGCAGCTTTCCGCGGGGATTTTTGCGTTCGACCGTCGAAAGAACCCCACCAGCGCGGTTCTTTACGACAATCGCATCGGGCGACATCTCGAAGACAAGGTGGAAAGAGGAATTGCTGTCCATGCCATGCGGAACTTTTTTGTCAAGGAGTGTGGCGCCGTTGACAGTCAGTTTGGTGGAGAAATTGTGAGCATCAATCGCGTAAACGATGCAATTGGTGTGGTCGGAGCAATCAGCCAAGAGGTTGATTTTGTGGAAGTGCTTTTTCTTTAGAAAATCGATGGTAAAAGCGCCAGTGGAAGACCTCAGCGCACTATAACCCGATCCGCTATGCACCCACCAACCGTCAGCCTCGGGACTAGGTTTCCACGAATCGCCGTCTTCAAAAAAGCCGCTCGGGCCTGCCACCGTTGGCGTCCTCTCTAAGTTCAAGTTCACTGAAAGAGCCTTACCGCTGGCGACCACAACGGATTCACTGGCTTCGGCATATTCAGGAGCGCTCGCGGTAATTCGATAAGGGCCTGGAGCTAATGCGATCGGTACATTACTCGCCACGTTGATCGAAGAGCCATCGGAGTCGCGGTGGATCGCGAGGCGCGCTCCTTCGGGAGCGACCTTCAAAATCAAGCTTCCCGTCGAAGCCGTCAAAACACCTTCGAGCTTCAGTAATTCGCCGGCTCTCACCGTGCGTGTTTCCTTGCGAGGGTCAAACCCAGCTTTGCGCCATTCGAATGTGTACGTGCCTGGGTCGATCTCACGAGAGAAAGAGCCGTCTGGCCCGACGGTACCGATGCGCATCTGATTCTGGAACACGAGTGTTTCCGGCGGGGCGCCGATCAGGGTAAATACCGCACGACGGACGGCAGCCACCGGGGCCGGTATCGCTACCATGCTGAACGCCAGCTTGTTCGGCGTGGCCTCTTCCGCTTTCACGGAAGCCACTTGTTCCAGCTCCTGGTAGCCGGGACAGGAGAGACGGACCGGGTGGTTGCCAGGCTCCATCGCAATCGAGATCGACTGTCCGTTCATCGGCCGATTGAGGGGCTTACCGTCGACGGAGATCCTGCAGTCTGGGACCGTTGAGGTGATGTCCACGTAGAGAGGCTGGGATGCTCCCGCTAATTGCACGGTGAGCGTGGGGAGAACCGAAGGATCGACCGACTGTTGCTGGGGACCGCGGCCTCTGCCCGCATCCAGGAAAAAATGCGCGGGATTATTGGGTGATCCATTAATGTCAATGCCGGCCTCTGGAACAGGAGCAACAGGCAGCCTAGCGGATGCGCGCAAAGTTGCCGTAGTGTAGACCTTGGCAGCACCCGCCAGCGAAGCCACTACCACACCCGCCACGGATTCATTAGCGAGAGGGGCGAGCAGTACCGGACGTTCGTTCGGTTTGGTCTCGAAGGTGAACGAGAACACTTGGCGATTGCCTTCGTAGATCTTTACCGTGTGCTGGCCGAGCGCAAGATCCTCTTTGCTGGCTACACCCGCTTGCAGATCGAGAGATTCTGCATCGTCAAGCACTAGTCTGCCGCGTGCAATGGAAGAACTGAAACGCAGTTGCGGAAGGATAGCGCGCAGCTCAAACTTCACGTTCAACGGCCCGTTGGCAGACTTTTCGACGTTCAACGTTTTTGATTCGGAGAGATATCCTTCGTGCGAAGCCTCAATCGTGTGACTGCCAATCGTGAGCAAAGAAGAAGGATCGAGCGTTTGGCCAGCTTCGCTGAAACGCGTACCAGGGACATTCGCTTCCAGGAGCACGGGATGCTGCGGCGTGGCATTCGGCTCAGCCGGATTTTCGGCTTCAGCGTCGGCCATTTTGGCGCGAGCATCGGGCGCGCTCTTCGCGTTCAGAACAGGCGGCTGCGGTTTATGAAAGAGCGAATACACTCCAGCAAATAGGATTAGCCCCACCGCAGCGATGGCCGCAATCACCCAGACCGGACCTTTAAAGCTGGGTTCATCCTGGACCCTTGTCTTACGGGGCTGAGGAGAACGCACGGGAGGACGGCGTTGAATGCGCGTCTCTCCCTTTCCATTTGTACTGATATGTGGTGAAGCTAGCTTTTCAGCAGACGGCGGGGTCTCGTTGCTTTGTGGTCCCTCAGTGGTGGGCGGAGGAAAGAGAGTCTGCGGGGGAGGAGTGGCCTGAGCAGGCTCCGCGCGGGCAATCAGCTCCGGAGCGGCTGAGAGCGACACGGCATCTGGCCCGACAGAAGCTGGTTCCGGCTGCACGGAAAGCGGCACAAACTGACGTGTGGGCCGCACGGCCGGGGTCAGTGGTTGGCCGGCCTGGGAACGCAGGGTATTCAGAAACTGAATGAGACGGTGATCGTTCGGATACTGCACCAACCCTCGCTCGACGATTTGCAGCGCGTCCGGGAGATGGCCATCAGCTTGATAATTACGCGCTCCGGCGAGGATAATGTTGATGGAACTCTGGCGGCGATTGTCGTCCAGCACGGCCAGCAGACTGCGAGCCACTGGATCGGTGGGTTCGAGATCGAGTGCTTCTTTCACCAGCGGCTCGGCAGCGTGCCAGTCATTGGGCATGAGTTCACGTGCGTAAGCGACCAGACCGCTCAGCAGGGCGGCGCGCGCCGAGCGATTCCGCGGGTCCAGCCTCTCAGCTTTACGCAACGAGGCCAGACCATCTTGATAGTTGTGGGCAGCGCAGAATTCCTGCCCTTTTTTGAGAAGTCCATTCGCTTCCGAGGTGCGTGCAACACCCTGTTCAGCAAGAGATTGACGCCGCGTAAGATCCGCATCTGCTGGAAACTCTTTCTGCGCCTCTGGAAAGAGCGCGAGTGCCTTATCATACTCAGCGGCGTGCAAATGGCTGTCAATTTGTTCGAGCCAGCGGTTCTTTGCTTCGCTGCGGACCTGTTCCTCTTTGCGGCGGACCAGACGCTCCATTTCCACACCGAGTCCTGGGAACAGCGGATAGATGTTGCGCAGGATGTCGAGTTGACCGGTCGCATCGCTGAACTGTCCGCGCTCCTCGTATTGGCGGGCACGGCTGACAATCGAGTTGACCAAGTCGCGGCGGTCGGCTATCAGTTTTAAAGCTGAGCGGAAGTGAAGTTCGTCGGGATGTTGCTGAATGGCCGCTTCCAGAATTCTGTGCTTTTGATCGAGATCGGGCTCCGCATCGACCCGGCGGCTCACTTCCGCAACCGCCGCAGCCTGTTGATCCCTTTGCAATTCCTCCGCTTCCAGCTTGAGTGCTTGGAACCTGGGGTCGTTAGGATGTTTGCGCAAATATTCTTCGCAGATGGCCAAAGCCGGACCAACGGTGCCGTCCGCCAGATAATTGCGCCCTTCCAGATAGGCGCTACTGGCAGCATCGCGTTCGTTGCGAATGGAATCGTAGAAGCTCTGGCATTGCGCATCTAGACCCGGTGAAGAAGAACGCGCACTGCGGCGAGCGATGGAGAGCGCACGCTCAAGCTGAGTGAGCGCGCTACTGACTTCGCCGTTACGATACGAATCTACCGCGCTTTCGTACAGCCGCTGTTTTTCGTCCCGCGTCTTGACCACCTCGTGCTCCGTCTGATCGATGTGAGCAAGCATTTCGCGCGCTTCGGTATTCGAACTATCGAGTTTCAGGATTTCCTGTAGACCGTGGCGCGCCTGGCCAAACAGCTGGTTGTCGAGATGCTCCCGCACCAAACGGAACCAATGCGAAACTTCATCTTCGTTCTGCCGGCGCCCAATTTGCTCCTTAAGGGTTTGTGCGTCCGCGTTGTTCGGATCGATGGCGAACACGTCCTCTACCTTGTTCAGCGCCAAGGGATATTCTTCCTCTTCCATGCGAATGCGGGCATTTTCCAGCAATTGTCGAATATTTCTCCGCCGCAGGGCTTGATCGATCTGGACATGGAGCACCGACATGTCCGGATCGATATATCCCTCCGATTCGAGTTCGCGCAGGATTTCAATGGCAAACTGATAGTCGCCTTCGGTGTAGGCTTTCTTGACTCGTTCGATGCGGGGCTGTATTTTGGCGCGCTCGAAACGGTCAATGGGTTCGTTTCGTGACGCCTTCTGCAAAGTATCGCCAAACTCGCGGGCGGTGGCGAAGCGATGCCAAGGCTGCTTCGCCATGGCTTTATGGATGGTTCGGCTGACGGCTTGATTGACGGCGGGATTTAATTCCGAGGCAACCGGCGGAATGTAGCTGCGGATGGCTTCAGCTATCTCGGGCGACGTGCCGCGCGCAAAGGGGTTGCGGCCAGTCAACGTTTCGTAGCAGACGGTAGCCAAAGAAAAGATGTCGGAAAGCGCCGTCGCAGGCTTCATCTCCAGTTGCTCAGGAGCCATATAGAGCGGCGTCCCTTGCAAGCTGGCTGCGGCGGAGAGCCCGTCGCCCAGATGAACCACCCCAAAATCAATGATCTTGACAGTGTCATCTTCCATCACGAAGATATTGCTAGGTTTAATGTCGCGATGGACAAGGTTTTGATCGTGCGCAGCTTGCAGCCCGCGACACGCTTGCGAGATTATGTCAATAGTACGTTCGACCGTCAGACCGTCGCTTGAAGTCTCAATAAGCTCTTGCAGAGTACGCCCAGACAGCAGTGGCGTGACAACATAAGGCCGCCGTTCACCGTCAAAAACCCAATCGCCGCTGTCGAGGATGTCGACAATATTGGGGTGGCTAATACGCGCGAGGACGTTCCACTCCCGTTCGAACAGACCCATGCTATCTGGGCTGGCGTCCGTCCAAAGCGTCTTGAGAGCGACAAACCGTTTCGTTACAGCGTCATAGGCCTTGTAGATCGGGCCCATACTACCTTCCCCCAGGGGTCTTTCAGTGATTTCGTAGCGACCGTTGACCGTAAACGGCTCAGGGAGGGTATTTGTCATAGCTGCAGGGATACCATTGTTTCAGCAAACAAGGCCCGAACACCCGATTCTAATGGACGGTTGTGTCTACGCGCAATGTACTTTGGTAATGTGCGGTGGATAGCGGGGGTGTTAGGGCAAACATTAAGTCCAGTTTAATGTTGGGTTCAGGAGTTCTTCACGAAAGTTTGGGACTATTCAATTGAAAGCACCGAGTGCTATCACCAAAAGGTATAAGGAGAATCCCCTCAATGAAGAAAATTATGATCGCCGCCCTGAGCTTGTCGCTCCTGTCGGGTTCCGCTATTATGTTCGCCCAGAACACCATGGATACGGCCACCAAGTCGACCAAGAAGGCGCACAAGAAAAAGGCCAAGAAGACCACTGCCACCGACACGATGTCGGCTCCTAAGTAAGAACTTATTCTACAAGTACTTCGCGATCATACGCGGCTGGAATCCATCGGCGATTCCAGCCGCGTTTCGTTTTGGGAAACTGGTGTAACGGGTAGAACGTCAGCGAATTAAACCTTTTGTCGACTATCTCCTAAGGGGTATACTCAATGGAAGCACAAAGTGCTTGATACCAAGGTCCAAGGAGAATTTCATCGAATGAAGAAGATCATGATTGCCGCATTGAGCGTTTCACTTCTGTCCGGCACGGCCGCTCTTTTTGCGCAGAACACAATGGATACTGCCACTAAATCCACCAAAAAGGCCCATAAGAAAAAAGCGAAGAAGACCACTGCAACCGACACCATGTCGGCTCCCAAGTAAGGTTGTAAACGAATTTTTGACGATCTTAGCGCGGCTTGGCGTTACCGAAAGGTGCGTCGGCCGCGCTTCCTTTTTGGGCAGCGATTAAACCTTTGGTGCAGTTAGCCCGATATTATCTTTTACCCGCTCAAAAATCAAAGCGGGCCTATGCTGCTTAACTACGTTCTTTTGCTTTTTACGTTAGTGCTCATCGGCGGACTTGCCCTCGATACCGGCATTCTGGAATGGCAGCAGCAGCGCTTGCAACAGGCCGCCGATGCAGCCGCTCAAGAGGCAATTTATGAGACTGCACGAGACAACAGCGATTGGGTGACGGCTGGGCAGTCGCAAGCCACCTTAAACGGATTCACTGATGGTGTTAACGGAGCCTCGGTCGCACTGGGCTATTCGACCACCTCTGAAGGATTTATCGACTATCGGGCGGTTCAAGCGACCGTGAGGCAGAACGTAAACAACTTCTTCATGAGCCTAGTCAACGGCGGCAAGTCGAATGTAGCCGCGTCGGCGACCGCGCGAGTCATTCCCACTTGCCTATGGATCATGAATCCTGACAACGCATCTGCTGGCGTAGGTTCGTTTGCATTGCATTCCGCGGAACTTCACGGTTCTTGTGGAGTTTTTGTAAATACCTTTAATGGCAACAACCTGGATGTCGACTCTTCTTCCACGTTGGATGTCGTTCGAACGCGGGTAGCCGGGCCTGCCAGCGGAAATCTTTCGAGCGGCAGCGTTTACACTCCCCCCAGATTTGGGTCGGCGCCGAAAAACGATCCACTGGCTTACCTCGCAGCACCCGCTTTTTCGGCCTGCACGTCCGGTAAGATCTCGCTTTCCAACGCAGTGAAAACCATTTCGCCGGGAACTTACTGCGGAGGAATTACCCTCAACAATGCGATTCTCGCACTGAGTCCTGGGCTGTACATCATTACGGGGGGGCTCTCCATGACAAACAGCACCTTAAACGGCATGTCTGGCGTCACTCTCTACTTCACATCCGGTGGCGGATCAAGTTATGGAACCATTTCCGCTACCGGAAACCCCTCAAGCGGTGGGCAGTATTCGTCGAATATTATTCTGAACGCGCCCACGACATCTTCCGGCGGAGGTATACCGGGCATTGCCCTATTTGCAGATCGCAATTGGGTTGCCCATGGAGCTTATCGCCTAACCTTCGTGAACACTTATATCGAAGGCGACGCAATATGGTACGCACCGAATATCGGTATTTCGCTCACCAATTGCTTGTACACCGACGCTGCGTACGCCGGACTGGTCGTCGACAGTTTTTATCAGTTTGGATCGTTTAACGGCGCCGGTTCATGGATTAGCACCGATTACACCCCCATTGGCGGCTGGTCTCCTTATCACTACGATGACGGGGTTTTGGTGCAATGAAACAAAAGAAATTTGAGCGCGGCAGCGCAATTATCGAATTCGCTCTCTTAGTTTCAGGGTTGATGCTGTTTTCGCTCGGCGTCGCCGATTTTTCGATCGCGATTACTAAGGAGATCGCCCTTTCGGCATCGGCGCAGGCAGGGGTGCGCTATGCAGCGGCGGAAGGAAATTCCAACGATATCGCTGGGATGACGGTGGCCGCCATCAAAGCGGGCTACGGTATAAACGGACTGACTGTGAAACCATCTATTTGGTGTGCCTGTACTGCTGGTGGGAGCAAAGTGAGTTGCTCAACTATCTGCAACACTTACGACCTTCCCGCCCAATATGTGCAGGTGCAAAGTACCGCTTTCGTGCCAATATTGTTTAATTTTGCAGGCATTCCGTTGAATATTCCCATGGCCGCCAGCGCCACTATGAGGGCGCGTTGATGGTTACGCCCTTCGCCAAGCGGCGCGCCTCTCAGCGAGGCAGTTCGATCGTCGAATTTGCGCTCGTGCTGCCGGTGTTTTTGTTCCTGATCTTTGGCAGCGTTTGGCTTTTCCTCGCCTTGTTTACGTACTGCAATATGCTGCACGCCAGCCAAGTAGCGGTCCGCTACGCAATCGTACACGGGGCTGTCGCCTTTGGCCCATGCACGAACGCCACATTGACGAATATTGTCACGCCGCTAGTATGGGGAGCCCCGGCGAATTCAGTCAGCGTGGTGACTACCTGGTTGCCCGACGCTGTTACCGGCAGTACGGTGACAATCACGGTATCGGTCCCATACAAAACGTTCATTCCATTTTCGTCTATTAGCTCACTCCCGCTTAGCGCCGTCGCGCAAGGCACAATTCTGTATTGAAAGAGTAAGGAAGGAGTTTAGCGAGCACGCGGAGGCACCGCATCCACGCGGGGTACGTTCGCCGGTCTCTTAGCTTTGCGCAGATCGAGGATCAGGCGCATGACGAGATGCTCCAGCTGGTCGCGAGCGACGATATATTCCTCCTCATTCTTCCCCATCGGATCTTCGACGTTCCATTCACGCACCTCCATGGGTAGACGGGTCGGCAACTTCTTGCCGCTGATGTTCACAATGAGATCGAAGCCGGAGAATGGAACGTGCTCCAGATCTTTGGGAAAGTGTTCATCGAGGTTAATGTTCTTGGCCTCCATGACTTTCTTAGTGAGAGGCTGAACGATGGAAGCGGGAGCGAAGCCCGCACTGGCTGGCTCAATTACATCTGATCCATATTTGCGGGCAAATCCTTCGGCCATTTGGCTGCGAATGGAATTGCCGATGCAAAGGAAAAGAACTCTTTTCACGCATTACAAGTGTAGCGGACACGGCTAAGTGAGATAGAGTAAAGAAAATAAAGGTTCTTGTCGATGCGAACATGTACCTTTAAGTTCCGGCTTTAGAATTCCCTATGCAGATTTATAACGAGACCCTATCCGACGTTGTGCGGTTTATCGAAGGGCAAAGGCGCGTCGATTTTCAGGAGAGAGAACGCCGATTTGACATGCTCTTGCGGTATTTCAAGAAGCTGCGGCCTATCGATTCTAAGCTGAAGATGCTGGAAGTCGGGACGGGCATCGGCTGGGTACCGATCATTGCTAAGAAGCGCGGGTTAAACCTCAAGGGGCTGGAAATTAGCCCGATGCTTGTCGAGGCTGGAATAGAATATGGCCGCGAATATGGGGTCGAGCCCGATATCTCGTTGGGCAATATTGAAGATTACGAGCTCGGCAGGGAAACGTACGATGTTGTAATCGCAAACTCGGTCTTTGAGCACGTGGAATTCTGGCGCCCTGGGATGGAGAGAATTTATGCGGCGCTCAAACCAGGTGGCATGATGTTTTTCGAATCGACCAATAAGTTCAGCGTGGTGTCGGGCGAGTTCCCGCCATTGGGTATTTACGGTTGGATGCCGAACTGGATGAGATACAAATTCCGGCAGATCGTGCATGGGGAAGACATCATGAAGAACGGGATCGATTTTCACCAGTTCACTTATTGGGGTTTGCGCAAGGCCTTCCGCGAGATCGGTTATTCCAAGATCTATGACCGGGTGGACCTGGCGGAGCCAGAGGATATAGCGAATTCGACGAAACGCCACGTACTTGCTGCCTGTAAAGGCAACGCGGCGTTGAAGCATTTGGTGTTGACGTTCTTCGAAGTTACCACCTTTATCTGCGTTAAGTAGCCGCGATTTTCCCGATGAAGTGACGGTGAACGGTATCGCTGTTGCTAAGTTCTGGATGGAACGTGGCGACCATGTGTCTTCCCTGCTCTGCCAGCACTGGTGTGCCCTGATATTCGGCTAACACCTTGACACCTGGACCGACGCGGCGGATGATAGGCGCACGGATAAATACTGCTTCCGCCGGCTGACCCGCTACCTCGATGTGAGCGATTCGGCTATCGATCTGGCGGCCATAGGCGTTGCGTTCGACAGTAAGGTCCATCAATCCCAGAGACGCTTGCGCTGGGCTCAGCACTTCCGTTGCTAACAGGATCGCTCCAGCGCAGGTACCGAAGATGGGCTTATGCGCGCCAAAATCGGCCAGCGGCTCAAAAAGTCCTTCGATGCCGAGCAGCTTGAGCATGGTGGTACTCTCGCCGCCCGGAATCACCAGTGCATCTACCGCATCAAGTTCGCCGGCAGTGCGCACTTCAACCGCCGTTGCACCAGCTCGCTCGATGGCCCGGCAATGCGCTTCAAAATCGCCCTGCAGAGCCAACACCCCTACTTTGGGCTTATGGTTTACCATCCGCGCGTCTGCATAAGTTCCGCCTCAGGAATTTTGCTGACGTCGAGACCGGGCATCGCTTCACCCAATTCTTCGCTGGCTTCAAGAAGCTTGACCGGATCTTTGTAATAAGTGGCCGCTTTTACGATGGCTTTGGCGCGTTTTTCAGGATCGGACGACTTGAAGATGCCAGAACCGACGAAAACGGCTTCCGCGCCAAGTTGCATCACGAGGGCGGCGTCGGCAGGCGTAGCGATACCGCCCGCCGAAAAGTTCGGCACAGGCAGCTTGCCATTTTCCGCCACCCATTGCACGAGTTCGAGAGGTGCTTGTAAATTCTTGGCGGCGTGGAACAGTTCGTCTTTGCCGAGCACGGTGAGTTGCTTCATTTCTTTGACGATGGTGCGGATGTGGCGAACGGCTTCAACGATGTTGCCAGAACCCGCTTCGCCTTTGGTCCGAATCATCGCTGCACCCTCGCCGATGCGGCGGAGAGCTTCGCCCAGGTTGCGTGCACCGCAAACAAAGGGAACTTTGTAATCGTGCTTATCGACGTGATGTTCTTCGTCGGCAGGAGTGAGAACTTCGCTCTCGTCAATGTAATCGACGCCCAAGGCTTCCAGAATGCGCGCTTCCGTAAAGTGACCGATACGCACCTTTGCCATGACCGGGATGGTCACGGATTTCATGATGTCGCGAATAATCCGGATCTGCGACATGCGCGCAACGCCGCCGTCTTTACGGATGTCGGAAGGGACGCGTTCGAGGGCCATGACGGAGCAAGCGCCGGCACGCTCGGCGATGATGGCTTGTTCAGCGTTGACAACGTCCATAATGACGCCTCCCTTGAGCATTTCGGCGAGGCCCACTTTGAGGCGAAACTGATCGGTTTGGAAGTTCATGTACGAGTATTCTCCTTGGGAATTTTCAAACAAGCGCGGCCACCGGTTCAAGCGATGACACGTTGGGAAACGAGGCAAGTTCGGCGCGGGCCGCCTCGCCTAGAATTTCGAGACCGCGGATAATTTCAGCGGGCGTCAAACCGCCGAAGCTCAGCCGCAAGCCGCGGTTATGCGGACGGCGGGCTGAGAAAAAGCGTCCGGATAAAAAATCGACACCGCGTTCGGCGGCACGGCGCAAAAGCGCATCGGCGAGCAAGGGAGCGGGCAACTCGACCCATAGGCTCATGCCGCCAGTCGGGCGGGTGAAACGAGAACCAGGCGGCAGAAATCGCGCGCAGGCTTCGAGAACACAACTGAGGCGTTCGGCACCCAGGGTGCGGGTTCGTGCCAGATGGAGATCGAGTTCGCCCGACTCGGCAAAACGCAGGAGCACGGCTTGCGAAAGCTGATCGGAATGGAGATCGGTCAGTTGTTTGACTTCGGCGAGGCGTTCGATAACGGGCTTCGGCGCGATCACCCAGCCGACTCGCAAACCTGGAAATGAAACCTTGGAGTAACTGCGCAGGAGGATGGTGTTGCCGGATTCGTCGAGTTCCTTCAGCGTAGGCTGCGGTGATCCCTGATAACGAAGTTCGCTGTAGATATCGTTTTCGACTAAGACGACCGAATAACGCTGGGCGAGTTCGATGATGCGCTTGCGGCGCTCAAGCGACAGCGTGGCTCCGGTGGGATTTTGAAAACTCGGCGTCACGACAAGCAGGCGCGGCCGGTATTGCTGAAGCGCGTCCTGTAGCAGTGCTGGATCCATGCCGACCGCGTCAACGGGAATACCAATGATGTTTGCACCTGCCCGCGAGAAAACGCGCACCAGACCGTGATACACAGGATCTTCCATCACGACGCCGCTGGCATTACCGCGATTCTCGGCAAAAAACAAGCGGGCCAGCAAATCGAGCGCTTGCTGGCAGCCGTTGGTGATGATGAGATCGTCGCTCGGACGGGCGGTATGCGCGGCGGTTGCCTTTGCCAGCAGATAACGGCGGAGCGGCGCGTAACCAAGCGGCGAACCGAGTTGCAGGATATGGGCGGCCTCGGAACTATCGATCACCTCTTTGGTCAATTTGCGAAACGAAGCCAATGGAAAAGAACCTTGGGCGGGGCGCGAGTTGGCGAAACTAATTTGGATGTTCGGGCTTGCCGGTGCCACGGCATCGAGCGGTGGCAGAATACTTTCCCAGTCGATGATTTCGACCCGATCCGCTTGGGACATTTTAATGATAAAGCTGCCCCGGCCGACGTGGCCTTCGAGAATACCGGACTTTTCAAGGACGGCGTAGGCTGCGGAGACGGTAGTGCGGTTCAGTCCAAGGTGACCAGCCAATTCACGAGTGGCGGGCAGCTTTTCGCCCGATTGGATGACCGCGGAATCCACCAGGGAACGGATCGCTTCGGCCAGTTGCTTGTAAATAGGCGCACCCGATGAAGAATTCAGTGTGATTTGCGAAAAGTCAACCAACCCATAAGACTACCATAATGGACTGGCACTTGGACTGGACACTGTCTATCGGTCGAACAGTTCGTTTATGCTTTTAGCGTCGAACAAACGGAGTGACAGGTCTTCCAGTTCGGGGCGGGACAATTTGGCAAGCTTCTTATCGAAACGGGTGGGCAAAGCGCCAAAACGTTTGGAGATTTGGCGGCGGACGATGGTTAGTTCGCCCTCTTGGAGTCCTTGTTGAAGACCTTCCTTGCGACCCTGCTGGATGCCTTCTTGAAGACCTTCTTTTCGGCTCTTGCGCATGACGGGACCAAGTACATCGTGCGTCATGATGTCGTCTAAAATGGGCATCCGTTTGACCTCTTCGCGTAGGGCTTTACCGAGCTTTCGCAGGCCAGCTAAAATGAAAAGCCTTTGGAAAGCTGGCTTGCGCGCTTCACCTTTGAGTGTAGCCAATTTCTGCAATATCCGCCGAATGCTTTTTACTCGATCGGGATGTCGGGCAAGGATCGCCAAAATATGATCGCCGTTGTAACGGCTCTTTAGCAGGCGGTCTTCGCTTATGTCCTGAATGTCGATGATTTTGTAGGAACAGAAAAAGGCTGGCCCCTTCAGTTCCGAGGGCATGCGCAGTTTTGCATTGCCTACGTACAAGACATATTGTTCTGGAAACTCTTTGTGCCGGCGGTAAACGCGTAGCGAGTACTCCGCCATTCGCAAGGGCAACAGCTTGTCGTTGAAGCTTTGCAACTCGAAGCCGATCAAGCGCCGGCGATCGATTGTTTTGCCGAGCATATCGACACGGGTTTGGGTCACTTCAGGCAGTTCCACATTCAGCCATTGGCCGATTTTCGCGCCGGTGATCTGCTCCAAGAGCGAGTTCCGCGGGTCCAGCAACAAGGACTTTAGCACCGTGTCATATTTGTGCATCCTGTTCTCACTTTTACACTGGCGGATCAAGCGTGGCTCATTCTTTCTTTATGCGCTTAATCGGTCTCGATCCACTGGCAGGTTAGGCTAAAGCATTAGACCATGTTGAGGCGAACACTATTGCTAGTTCTCATGTTGACCCTGGCTTCGCCAGAAATCTATTCACAACGAAAAAAAAATGAAGAGCCGAAACCGCAGATTCTGCCGCTGCCGCCGGAATTGCCGATGGCGCTCGAAGCTGAGACGGAAACACTGGATTTTCATATCTCGCCATTAATGCGGTCGGGCGGGTTAGCGTCACAGATTCGACAGAGCCTGGGTGACTTGATTCGCGACACGCACGGCGAAACGATTGTGAAGCTGCGGGCGTTTGTGGCCGGAGCGGGCGATGCGCGGCGGGTGCAGGCGGAGGCGGCGGAGATGTTCACGGAACATAAATTGCCGCTACCCGTTTTAAGTGTGCTGCAAGTGGGCGCCTTAGGCGATGAAGCGGCTAAAGTCGTGATTGAAGCGGTGGTTGCAACGCACAAGACAGTGAATCCGAACGGACTGGCATTTGTAACGGGGCAGACAGGCTCCACCTTGAAAGAAGCGGTCGACAAGCTCGCGAGCAGCGTGAAAGCGGTGGGCGTGGCGCCGGAGAGTTTGCTCACAACGACCTGCTTTACGTCGGTGATTGAGAATTACGGCGCGACCCAGGCAAGTTTGCTTAGCGTGTTTCCGAAGACTTCGGTCAATATCGTGCAGGCGCTCCGCGACCCGCCCAACGACGCGAGCATGTGTGAGGCGATTGGGCAGCTCTCGCAGAAACCGGATAAAGACGTCGTGTTTGTGAATGAGCACCGGGCAATATTGGTGGATGCGCGACAGCTCATCTTTACCGGCATGCAGCTCACATTTGGCAGTTTCCTGGACGATGCGCAGCAATCGTTTCAACGCCTGCAGCGTGCGGCCAGAGCTTTCGGCAAGGCTGACGTAGCGGTGGAAGTGAACGCGTATTCGCTCAATGCTTATGCTGGTTCGGCGTTGCGGAAGATGACTTCGTTTCCACCGAATACGTTCACCCTGCAAAGGGTGGAAGGATTACCGGCGATTGATGCGTCGGCGGGAATTGAAGCGATTTTGGCGCCGGAATAGTATGCTGATTTCGTCATGGCACTGATTGCTACGTTTGGCGAAATCATGTTGCGGCTGACGCCGCCTGGGTTTGAAAGATTCTTACAGTCGCCGCAGTTTCTGGCGACATTTGGCGGCGGCGAAGCGAATGTGGCTGTCTCGCTGGCGCAGTTTGGCGCGGCCAGCCGGTTCATTACAGTGCTGCCGGATAACAATGCGATTGCGGATGCGTTCATCGGCGAGTTGCGGCGCTTTGGAGCAGATGCGAACGAGATTGTGCGGGGCAAAGGGCGCATGGGTGTTTACTTTGTCGAGGCGGGCGCGAACCAGCGGCCTTCCAAGGTGCTGTACGATCGCGACAACAGTGCGCTTGCGCTCGCCAAACCTGGCAGTATCGATTGGCAAAAAGCGCTTAAGGATGTCACTTGGTTTCACATCACCGGCATTACTCCGGCCATCAGCGCTTCGGCGGCCGAATTGGCACACGAAAGCCTGCAGGCGGCGCGGGCGCAGGGAATCAGGATTTCGTGCGACTTGAATTTTCGCAAGAACCTTTGGAAATGGGGCAAGCAGGCAGGCGAGGTGATGCCAGAGCTGATCAAGCTGGTGGATGTTTGCATCGCGAATGAAGAAGATTGCCAGAAGTGCATCAACGTGCACGTGGATATCGATGTGGAATCCGGCAGCCTGGAGCGCGCGAAGTACAAGGAGTTGTGCGAACGCGTGCTGGCGACGTATCCCAACCTGCAGATGCTGGCTGTCACGCTACGAGAATCGAAGAGCGCTTCCCATAACGGTTGGTCGGCGTGCCTTTATGACGGCAAAGCCTTTCTGCTCAGCAAGCAATACGAGATCACCCATATCGTTGACAGAGTGGGCGGCGGCGACAGTTTTGCGGCGGGTTTGATTTATGGTTTGATCCATCTCAAAGGGAAGCAAGAGGCTTTGGAATTTGCGGTGGCGGCGTCATGCTTGAAACATTCGATTCCCGGGGATTTCAACAGGTTCACTATCGACGAAGTGCAGGCGTTGGTGGCGGGCGGCGGCTCTGGGCGCGTACAAAGATAAATTGTCGCTATAATTCAAGCTAGGCCCACCTGAATGCAGTCTCGTTCGCTAAACCTTTCGATTTTTCTTTGTGGATTGACTTTGTGTCTCTCGTCTGAAGGGGGAGCTTGGCAAGCTCCGGCGGCAGCGACGCCGCCCGCAGACAGAGGTAAAAGCGAAACGTCGGTGACGATTGCCGTTGGGAGTGGCGCGTCGGTGGGTGGCGACACAAAAAGCGACAAGGCAGGCTCCGACGTCCCGTTCAAAACGACTATCAACGAAGTAATCGTACCCGTCACGGTGACGGACGAGAAGGGCAAATTCGTTGTCGACCTGGAGAAGAAAGATTTCCAGATCTTTGAAGAGAATAAGCCGCAGCAGATTCAGTTCTTCGCGCGCGAGCGAAATCAGCCGGTGGTGATTGGGTTTTTGCTCGATATGAGTACCGCAAGCCGTATTCATTGGAAAAACTTTCAAAACGCGACGGAAGAGTTGATTCAGAATTTGTTGACGGGCGATCCGAAGTATTCCGGCTATTTGATCGACTATGCGCAGGACGCGGAAGTGGCGGTGGATACTTCGTCCGATCCAGAGCCAATGGTGGAAAAGGTACGCAAGTTGAAACCGGGCGGCGGCGCGGCACTCTATGACGCGATCTGGCTGGCGTGTACGAGCCGCAAACTGGTTAAGGGAGAGCCGATCGAGCCAAGGCGGGTTTTGGTGATTATCGGCGATGGCCACGACAATGCCAGCAAACATTCGCTAGCCGAAGTTTTGGAACTGGCGGAGCGCAACCAGTTCACGATTTATTGCATTAGCACGCAAGCTTTTGGTTTTACGAATGAGGGCGATCCGAACCTGGTAAAGTTGTCGACGGAAACGGGTGGGCGCACGGTTTATCCGCTGGATGAGATTTACCGGGACACCGACGGTTATTTGTCGCATCCCTCGGACGACGGAAACTATGCGTTGACGGTAGGCATGGGTTCCTACATGAACGTGGTAGACGGCAAGATGTACAAAGCGGTGGCTGATATTGCGGGAGAAATTACTACACAATATATTCTGCGCTATGTGTCGGATAATCCAAAAGACAAGACGTTCCGAAACTTGCGGGTGGTGGTGCAGTTAGGGAATGTCAAGGTGCGCGCGCGTAAGGGGTACTACGCGAGCGGAGTGGAAGTGAATAAAACAGGATCGCAGTAGATTGCTTTGCGGAATGGGTGCTAGCGCGATAAGCTGATGAGAAGGGTTATTGTAAGCAGATGCCAGCGCGGGTACTCAGCTTTCGCGATGTGGCGCCCAAAGAGGGTGAGTATTCGCTGATTGTTTCGGCGCTCCCAGGACGAGGAGAGCAGACGATCGGGGTACTGCTGCTTGATTCTGCCAGCGACACACTGCATGTGCGTCTGCGGCGCGACTGGGAACGGCTGGCGAGCGAAGAAGACGCCGAGGTGTTGGCAGAGCTCGAAGACGATTTGTTACAGCAAGCGCAAGACGGTGGCGGCAAAGCTGTTTTAGACCGCTTGGAACTGGAAGCATCGAATTCGCTGCGGGTGACAGACCGCGAGGCGGTACGCGTCAAAGACTTCGACAGAACACTCAACGACCTCTATCGCAAGCACGTCCCGGCGCATGTGTTGCAGTTCCGGACGCATTTGCCGCGCTATTCACTGGCAGTAGCGGCGGGACCGTTTCTGACCAACAGCGAAGACATACAAGCAGAAGAATGGGTGGAAGCGCCGCCCGAGTTGAAGCTGGATGAGGGAATGTTTATTGCGAGGATTCAAGGGCACTCCATGGAACCACGCATCCCGGACGGCAGCTTGTGCGTGTTCCGCAAGAACGTGGTGGGTTCGCGGAATGGACGCTTGGTGCTGGTGAGGAATTCGGAATTAGCTGATGATAACCAGTACACGGTGAAACGCTACAAGTCGGAGAAGAAGGAAGACGAGGATGGATTTCAGCAGACTCGCATTCGGCTGGAGAGTTTGAATCCGGCGTATCCTTCGTGGGATCTGAATGAGGACGCCGATAAGTACGAAGTAGTGGCGGAGTTTGTGCGGGTATTAGAATAGCTGCACTGGAGTACAGTAGGTAGGGTTACCTATGGAACTAAAACCAGATCAAGCTTTGTTTCTCCTGAACGTAACGTTGCCTTTATTGGAGCGCGAACACAAAACGACGGTGAGAGTGTTGGAAGCCGTACCTTCGGATCACGCGGACTATAAACCGGATGCGAATTCGATGAGCGCGTTGGAGTTGTGCTGGCATATTGCCAGCGCCGAGGATCGTTTTCTGAGCGGCGTAGCTGCCGGGGCGTTCGACTTTAGCCCAATGGAGAAAAAGAATACGATGCCGGAAATCGTTTCCTATTACAAAGAAACGTTCGCGAAAAATTTCGCTGCGCTGCAGGCGATGACCGCTGAACAGGCGGCAAAGATAGTGGATTTTCGCGGCATGATGCATCTGCCGGCAGTCGAGTTTGTGTCGTTCAACATCAATCACATTCTGCACCACCGGGGCCAATTGTCGGTGTATTTGCGGCCGATGGGCGGCAAAGTGCCGGCGATTTATGGAGAGAGTTATGACTCCAAGATGGCCAAGGCAGCGCAGGGTTAGCGCTTCTTTTTCTTCGACCAGTGAGCGCTGAGGCCGGCGATGGCGAAGTTGAGCTTGCGCTCCACGGTATCGGCGCGGTCGAGGCGGACCTGGACACTATCACCGATGGCGTACGCTTTGCGGGTGCGTTCACCGATGATCTTGCGGCCGTTTTCGTGATAGCGGAAACGATCGCCGGGCAGGGTTTCAATCGGCACTAAGCCTTCGACGAACAGATCGGCCAGTTCAACGAAGAAGCCATATTTGGTAGTGCTGATGATGAGGGCGTCGAATTCATCGCCCACCCGGTCTTGCATGAACTTTACTTTCTTCCATTCGATAAGTTCGCGTTCGGCATCGGCGGCGCGGCGTTCGGTGAAGGATGTGTCTTCGCCTAACTGACGCAGCAGGTGATCTTCGAGAAGCGCTTCTTTCGTGTCCAAATAGTGGGCGAGGATGCGGTGGACAATGAGATCGGGGTAGCGGCGGATGGGCGAAGTGAAATGCGTGTAGGCTTGCGCGGCCAGCGCAAAGTGGCCTTCGTTGCGGTTTGAGTAGCGAGCCTGTTTGAGCGAACGCAACATGAGATAGCTCAAGATGCGCTCTTCGGGTTTGCCGGCGATTTTGGCGATGAGCTTCTGATAATTACGCGAGGAGATGACGAAATCTTCGCGCGGCATGACGATGTCTTTGCGAACCTTGCGGCCATCGCGGCGCTTGTCGGCCACGGCAAATTTCTTTACGGGAATGGCCCCGATGCCGAGGGAATAGCCGAAGTGAGCGGCGATCTCTTCGAACTCCATGACGCGTTTGGCGTCGGGCTGTTCGTGGATGCGATAAATACTCGGAATGAGTGCGGCTTCGAGATGGCTGGCCACAGCTTCGTTGGCGGCGAGCATGAACTCTTCGATCAGTCGATGCGCGATGTTGCGATCAGCGCGCGAAACTCCTGTCATCTGCCCCTCGGTGTCGAGTTCGATGTTGGACTCAGGCATATCGAAATCAATGGACCCACGTTTGACGCGTCGGCGATTCAGCAGCAAGGCCAGTTCGCGCATTAGTTCGAAACGGTCGACCAGTTTGGAATAACGCTCGCGCATGGCAGGGTCGCCTTCCAGCACGCGGAAGACATTGGTGTAGGTCATACGTTCGGCGCTGCGGATGACGCCGCGACAGAACTCCTGAGCCACCGTTTCGCCGTGATGATCGATCTCGAGCAGCGCGGAAAGCACGAGGCGATCTTCGTTGGGGCGGAGCGAACATATGTCGGTGGAAAGCTCGACCGGCAACATGGGCACGGCGCGGTCGGGGAAGTAGACGCTGGTGCCGCGGAAGAGAGCTTCTTTATCGATAGCGGAGTCGGGGGTGACGTAGTGGCTGACGTCAGCGATGTGAACCTGGAGCGCGTAGTTGCCGTTGGGGAGACGTTCGAGCCAGACGGCGTCGTCGAAATCGCGGGCGGTTTCGCCATCGATGGTAACGATTTCGAAAGAGCGGAAATCGCGGCGGCGGGCGAATTCCCCGGGCGGAATTTCGTGCGTGATAGCGCGGGCTTCATCGATGGCTTCTGGCGGGAAGTGATGCGGCAAGTGATGCTTGCGGATCATGATTTCCACATCGACGCCAAAGTCGTCGGGAAAGCCGAGGATTTCGACAACGCGACCAACGCCTTGATCACCGTCGGCGGGAAACTCGAGGATGTCAACGTTGACGATCATGCCGTCCATTTCTTCCACGGACTTCACTTGGCGCGGCGCGGGGCCAACGCGATCGAGGGCAGTTTGTGGTGGAGGAATCTCCATGCCTTCGGGAATTTGAATCCACTGCTGGACGCGTTCATCGGAAGGAATGACGAAGTTGCCGCGCTTCTTGATGCGGAACTCACCCACCACTGTGATGTGCGCGCGGCGGAGGATGCGGATGATTTCGCCCTCCGCTCTGCCCTCGCCGCCGTGGCGGGTCACGTGGACAAGAGCGCGGTCGCCATGCATGCCTTTGGCAGCTTCGGGCGGAGGGAGAAAGATATCACCTTGCAAGCCAGCTACGGCGTGATCGGGCACCAGGAAGCCGAAGCCGTCGCGATGGATGGAGAGGCGGCCGGCGAGATATTCGGGATTGTCGCCAACCGCGATGAAGTGCCCGGAGCGGAGTTCGACGAGTTGGCCTTTATCGCAGAGACGGTCGAGCGCTTGTTCAAGCTCGTCACGATTTTCGCCTTGGAGGCTCAGTTCGCGAACGAGTTGTTTATAGGTGGCGCGGGCGTGCGGGAGATGGCGGATGTGATCGATGAGGCTTGCGTCGTTGAAGGATTGCGGGGCTAAAGACTTGTGCTTGGGCACTGTTCTATATTGTCGGGCATGGACTTAAAGGCAGTTCGCTTGACGATGCCGGAGAACGGCAACCTTATTGTGGGGCAGAGCCACTTCATTAAGACGGTGGAGGACCTCTATGAGGCGATGGTGAATACGTCGCCGCATTTGCAGTTTGGCATTGCGTTTAACGAAGCGTCGGGCGAGTGTTTGACGCGCGTGGATGGAAATGACGATCAGTTAAAGAAGAATGCGGTAGCGAATGCGACGGCGATTGGGGCAGGCCACATTTTTGTAGTGGCGCTGCGGAATGGGTTTCCGATTAATGTGCTGGGGAGGATTCAGGCGGTGTCTGAGGTGGTGAATATATACTGCGCCACGGCAAATCCGCTGGAGGTGATTGTGGCGGAGACGGAGCAAGGGCGCGGCATTTTGGGCGTGGTGGACGGGAGTTCGCCGAAGGGTGTGGAGAACGAGGAGCAAGCGAAGGCGAGGGTCGATTTGCTGCAGCGGTTTGGCTATAAGCGTTAGTCGGGCAGGTAGTGTTGGCAGGTACAAGGCGTTGGGCATTGGGCGTCTAACTGCTGGATGTACCATCATGAAATCAAAATTGATCGATCCTAAATTAGACGAGATCCCGGCCGACAAGGTGGAACTTACGGAAGCGGAACGGGAAGCCCAACTGCATGAAAAGCCGATTCGCGGGTTAAGTATAAACGACACGATTGCGCGGCAGGCAAATTTCTCGGTCGGTGCGCGGGGCGTAAGCACTTCAGACATCGAGGCGGGAGAAGCAGAGGGTCCGGATACATCGGTCGCAACGACATCGGACGATAAGTTGAGCTAAGCGCCTAAACGTCCATATACTCAGGGACGTAGTCTTTCCAAATGCCTTCAGGCGCGCAGATGCGCGGCGGAGGTGGATTCATCGCCTGTTTGCTCGTGCGAACCCAATGCCAGGCGTGGTGCAGTTCCGACGTCTGGAAATAGAGGGTCTCTGCTTGCAGTAGGGCGGCAGCCGCGACAAACATGCTCTTCACCTTCTCCCAACTGTGGGCGCCTACCACAGCCATGCGGGCGATGTGAAGAGAATATTTTTGCAGAAAGCGCATCTCCTCCCAGCGCGCTTGAAGGTCCATACTCTCCATCTCCGAAAGATCCACCAAAATACCAATGGGTCTCGTCTTTCTGGATAGCACTAAAAATTGAATCTGTTGCTCGATATGTTGGGAGTCATCGACAGTCACGTGTCCAATCACTTTAAAGCCGATCACACCGCCAGAACTCTCGGAAAGTCTTTCAATCACGGGTCAAACGAGAGCAAGTGCGGAGCCAAACGCTTGGGCTGCCATTTCAGGGGTAACAACCGATGCTGGGAATGACCATAATTGGTCACTTGACAATTGGAGGTCAACTGAGTGAATTGAAGCCGCGCGCAGACGTGGAACTGCGCTACTAATTGACTTTGGGTGGCGAATTGCTCCTCGCCGTTGAGGAGAATTGAAAAATGCCGTTGTTGAATATCGTCGTGACGTCGATTATTGTTGGAATTGGACTCTACCTGATCAACCGGTTCATTCCCATGGCGTCGAGCATCAAATCGATTTTGAATATTTCGTTGTTGTGGTGGTCTGCCTCTGGGTACTCCAAGTCACCGGATTATGGGGACCGGTGAACCACTTCCGGCTTTCGCAATGATTACAACTTTTTCTGGTTTTCTTCTCGTCCTGATTTTTTTTGTCTTCATTTGGGTGTTGCGTTGTTTGAACATTTTGCGCGAGTACGAGCGTGCGGTGGTGTTCCGATTAGGACGGGTACTCAAGAAGGCAAAAGGGCCGGGAATTGTGCTGATTTTGTGGCCCATCGACAAAATCACAAAGGTATCGCTGCGCGTGGTGACGTGGGAAATTCCGCCGCAAGACGTGATTACCCGCGACAACGTATCGTTGAAGGTGAACGCGGTGGTGTATTTTCGCGTGGTAGATGCGATTAAAGCGATCGTGGAAGTCGAGAATTTTCGCTTCGCAGTGGAGCAGGCGGCGCAGACCGGATTGCGCTCGGTACTCGGCGAAGTGGAGTTGGACGAGTTACTTTCGCAACGTGACGCGCTGAATCAGAAGCTGCAGGCGATTCTGGATGAACACACGGAGCCCTGGGGAATCAAGGTGACCGCGGTGCAAGTAAAACAGGTTGATTTGCCGCAGGAGATGCAGCGCGCCATTGCCGCGCAGGCCGAAGCGGAGCGCGAGCGGCGGGCTAAGATTATCGCGGCGGAAGGCGAGTTTCAGGCAGCTGCGAAACTCGCTGAGGCAGCGGCAGTGTTGAATCGCGAACCGGCCGCGATTACGTTGCGCTATCTGCAAACGCTGATCGAAATCGGCGTGGAGAAAAACACCACGATTGTGTTCCCTTTGCCGATAGATTTACTTGGGGGTCTCGGTTTGAAACTTGGCAAAGCCGACGGGGAGGCTGCGAAGTAGATCCGACAAATACGATTGTGATATGCTCATCCGCCAGAGCTTCAAAAACTAAGGCGGGTCTTATGATTTCATGTCAAATCGTTCTTCGAAGAGCAATCCAGAAGATTGCATATAGACGCGGCGGCGCAGTTGCTTTGGGCGTTCTCGCTGTCAGCGTTTTGTTACTGGGGCAGTCGGAGCGCGGCGCGATCACAGGCGAGGTTCACGATAGCTCGGGCGCTGTGGTGCAAGGGGCGCGCGTAGTGATCACGAACGAGGCAACGGGCGTCGCTTATGACGCCGTGACGAATGATCGCGGCGAATATACCATTCCTAGCCTGCAGCCGAACGTGTACAGCGTGCGCGCGGAGAGGAAAGGGTTTCGGCCAACCGAAGAGAAAGGCTTAACTGTTGCGGCAGGCACAACTGTGCGCGCCGATCTGAAGCTTGAAGTCGGTTCATCGACCCAAGTTGTGGAGGTGCTGGCCTCGGCGGTGCAACTGCAAACAGAGGACGCGAAGAACAGCGCCACACTTTCGAACAAATTGGTGAACGATCTGCCGCTGGTTGTCAGCGGCACAGTGAGAACGCCCTTCGATTTGGCTTCGCTTACCCCTGACGCCAAAAATCTTGGTGGAGACAACGGTTTCAGCGTTGGAGGAGGACAAGTAGCAGCTTACGGCACATCGCTCGATGGCGTATCAACAAACACCAGCCGCGCCCTGTCGAAAAGTTGGGTGGCGTCGAATTCGCCATCGGTTGAAGCGATTGATCAGTTTACGGTTGATACGAACGGCTATAAAGCAGAATACGGGCATGCAGGTGGCGGCAACTTGAACTACGCGTCTAAGTCAGGCACGAATCAGTATCACGGTTCGCTATACGAATTCGTGCGGAATAACGATTTCGACGCCAACAACTGGTTCAGCAATCGCTCGGGGATTGCCAATTCCATTTATAAGCAGAACGATTTCGGCGTCACGGCGGGAGGACCCGTTTGGATACCGAAGGTATATCACGGGAAAGACAAAACGTTTTTCTTCTTTTCGTACGAGGGCTTCCGCAACCGCACGGGCGCGAATGGAACGGTTTTCACCATTCCCACGCCGGAGATGTACAACGGCGACTTTAGCAATTGGGTCACGAAGGCCGGGGCGGTGATTCCGATCTATGATCCGACCACCCAAATCGTTAACGCTAACGGCACCGCAACGCGGACAGTGTACCCGGGCAATCAGGTACCGAAAAGCGAGTTTAGCCCAGCTGCCATGAAAGCGCTTGGCGTATTTCAGGGCAGCGGGAACCTGACGCCGAACACAGGCGCGGCTCCTGGAACGGTCGGCTATGTTTCTAATAACTACTTAGAGACTGGGGGAACGCAGATCTATCCCGTGAATAAGTGGAGCATCAAGGGGGACCATGCCTTTAACGACAAGCAGCGCATTTCCGGCTACTTTGGCGACGACCACGAACACCAGACATATGGGCCAGACGGTCCGCCTACCTTGCCTGGTTTGTATTCGAACTATAACGATTTATTGCAGTGGAGTTACGTCGCCCGTATGAGCTGGGATTGGACGATGAGTCCAAACAAGCTGAATCACTTTTATGCCGGTGGTAACGATTGGAATCAAGATCACAAGCCACCACAGGAATATATCGGCAATTGGCAGAACAAGTTTTGTTTAGGCAATGTTCCGAACTGTAACGCGAACTTAGTAAACCTGTTCTATAACACCGGCTACTACCGACCCTTACAGCACCTGGGGTGGGCAAGCCGACAACGGATCTGAAAACACTGTCTATTCATACAACGACGACTTCACCTGGATTCACGGCAACCATACTTTTAAATTCGGCGGCATGTACCAACTGAATCACTACAACGGATTCGGCCGCCAGTGTGAAGCCGGTTGTGTGGGCTTCAGTTACCAGGAAACAGGCGTCCCGGAAGGTTCCAATCCCAACGCCGGCGGCAATGCGTTCGCGTCGTTCCTGCTTGGTTACGCCGACAGCGGCCAGATCGATACGCCACGCTTTATTGGGCAGCAGTTCTACTATTTCGGCGGTTTCTTCCAGGATGACTGGCGGGTGACTCCGAAACTGGTTTTGGGCTTGGGTGTGCGCTGGGACGGAAATCTACCGCCGACCGGTCTCAATAACAAATGGAGCGACTTCGGTCCGACGACGCCCAACCCGGGGGCAGGCGGAATTCCCGGCGCGGTCTTGTTCGCAGGAAATTGCAGCGGCTGCGTGGGTTCACGAACGCTGGCGAATTTCTGGAATAAAGGGTTTGGTCCGCATTTGAGTTTCGCGTACTCGAAAGACTCCAAGACGGCAATCCGTGGGGCATATGCTCGCTCGTATGGGGCGCTAGTTTCCGTTAGTGGCTCGACACACAATTCGGGCTTTACGCTCACCCAAACGGATAGCACGCAAAACCAGGGTTTAACGCCGACGTTTACAATGGATGGCGGATTTCCGCCCTACACCACACCGCCGTTTATCAATCCATCCGTTTCCAATGGCACGAACGTGGCGTGGTTTCAGGGCGACGAGACAACGAAACTGCCCGCTTACGATAACTTCAGTTTCTCCATCCAACGGCAGATTGGCGCTTCTATGTTCGCGGAGATTGGATATAGCGGCGTAATGGGTGAACACTTACAAACGGAATTGCTCGATTACAACCAGATCAACCCAAGTTATTTGACGGCGTTTGGCACCGTCGCGCAGAGCTTGACTGTATTGAACAGCAAGGTAGGCTCGGCTGTCGCGACCGCAGCCGGCATTACGGCTCCGTATCCTGGTTTTAGTGGAACGGTTGCTCAGGCGTTACGACCTTATCCGCAGTACAACGTGATCGATACCTACGCCGGCCAAGGCGATCATAGCGGTCATTCTACTTACAATGCGCTGGTCCTGAAGTTCCAGAAACGCTATTCCAATGGGCTGATTCTACAATCGTCTTATGTTTTCTCCAAGCTGCTGACCGATTCAGATTCAGCGTGGGGTACGGCTTATGCGGCGGATTTCTTCAACCGTGGACTAGAAAAGTCGATTGGCGCTTACGATGTAACACATGACTTCAAGTTCGCCGCCGTATATGATTTGCCGTTCGGAAAGGGCCGAAAATATGTGACCAGCGGGCCTGCGTCCTGGCTCATTGGAGGGTGGCGCATTTCGAGTATCAATCTCTATGCCAGCGGAACGCCCGTTGGTGTGAGCACGTCGTATTCGCTACCGATTTACGCGGCGGGCGACGCGGGCGCGACCCGTGCACCGGCCTACGTCACCTCTTACAACGGCTGGCAACCCTCATACGGCGGGGGCTTTGATCCGTCTAAGGATAATTTTTTTGTACCTTATGGGACTGGGCCCTTTCCGCTACAGGGTTCTGGTACGGCGCTGGACCTCATCGGCAACGAAACACGGTTCAATCCCAAATTGCGGCTGTTTCCGAACTTGACTGAGAATATGTCGGTCACCAAGAGCATTCCGATTCACGAGGCTATTCGGCTGGAGTTTCGGGCGGAAGCTTTCAACGTGTTTAATCGGGTGCGTTTTGGGACTGGCAGCACACAGTTGCAGAGTCAATCATTCGGCGTTCTGACCGGGTCGGGGAGCCAACTTAACACTCCGCGCAATCTGCAACTGGCGCTGAAGCTGTATTTCTGAGTGCAGGTGCAAATCACGAAGAGGGCGGACGGCGCGGGTCTGCTCAAGTGTATACGCGACGATGGGAGTGCCGTTTGGCAAAGGCAGAGCGAACGGCACGCTCTCCATTTCGCGCTGCATGATTTAACCCATTTTGCGGTGGAAACGACTCTTGGCTATCGGAACGGGTTTTTCGGCTTGCTTCGCGATGGTTGGGAGATGGACGATGTCACGGGCAAAGGTGCACGCGGAAGGCTGCCAGCGGAAGCGGTCGAAGTAGAGAGCATTGTGGGATTGTTCGATGCGGAACGTGCGTCTGGCGCGATTTGGAGCAGCGAAGAGTTTAATCGATTCGCGAAGACTCGGGCAGAGGGAGGAATACCGACTAGGCTCCTCTCGGATCAAGAAATTGCGAAAGTGAAAGCTTGCCGCAGTGAGTTGTTTGGACGTTGGTTTTCGCTGGCCATCGGCGAGCGGTTAGATCTCGAATTTTAGCCAAGGCACATCAGAGCGGTCAGGATCTCAGCACCATGGTTCACCATAACCGAGTAGTGACCTTCTTCGGGGTAAAACTTCGCTTCGATATTAGGCACTATCTCCGTTACTCGATGTCCGATCGAGACAGGCACAATCCGGTCAGCGGCCCCGTGCCAGAGAAATAGCTTTTTCAATTTGATTTCCTCCGGACGGAATCCCCAGTCGCTGGCCAGAAGATTTGCTTCCTGAGTCGGCCCGGCGTGTCCTTGGCTCGAACCTTCGAAGGTGACGCGTGCAAGGAGCGAAGAAATTTCGCGATTGCGCAGAACTTCAGCGTCGGCTGGACACAACAGCGCTGGTGGAATAAAGAAACTTTCTGGAAAGTGCGAAATTTGCCACGCGACCATAAAGCGTGCGGCTTGGTGAATAAAAGGCAATTTCCTCACGACCCAATATTGGCTACGGAAACGAATTTCACGAAGCGGGATGAGGCGGGCGGGGGGAGCACCGGAAACGATGCCACAGGAACTCAACCGATTCGGCAGTTGATAAGCGCAGGCGAGAGCGTACGGAGCGCCGCCGGAAACACCAACAACGGAAAAAGTCTGCAGGCCCAAATGGTCCGCAAGTTCAACGATATCGTTGGGCCAATCCAGAATTTTGCGGGAAGGCTGCGGGTCAGATAGACCAAGCGCCGGGCGGTCAGGACAAATCAGGCGAATGGTTGCGATAGTTGCGGCATTTCGATAAAGGGCAGCATCGAGACCAGAACCGGCAATGCCATGGAAGTGAAAAACGGGATGGCCTTGGGGGTTGCCGAATTCGCGAACCCGCAGGTTACGGCCTGAACTCAGTTTAAAGAGCGAATCAGAGTACGGCGAAGGGGTTGTGCTCTCGAAGAGCGCTGGCAGTGAGTGCGGCGATAGGGATGTCGACGAGTTGATTGGGTTCACGAAGAGTCGCCATTTCGACTTTGAGGAAGTTGGAAGTCAGAGCCATGCCACGCTGTTCGAGAGTGACGGCAGAGAGAGTTCGACCGATCATGCGGCGGCGGAAAGCCAGGTTCTTTCGATCGGACAACTCGCGCAGAATTTTCGTGCGTTCATGGCGCAGTGGCACCGGCACAGGAGTTCCCTGCTCCGCTGCAACAGTTCCAGGACGTTCGGAATAAGTAAACACATGCAGATAGGTAAAAGGGTAGCGCTCTATGAAATCGCGAGTTTCTTCAAATTCGGCTTCAGTTTCGCTAGGGAAGCCCGTCATCACGTCGGCGCCCATGGCAGCGTTTGGCATCAGTGAGTGAGCCAGTTCGATGCGCGATGCGTAGTGGCGAGTGCGGTACTTGCGGAACATGCGCTTCAAGACAGCATCAGAGCCGGATTGCAGCGGCAGGTGAACGTGTTGCGCGATACGCGGTTCGGAAGCCACGAGTTCGAGAAGGTCCTGACTCCAATCCATCGGTTCGACGGAGCTGAGACGGAGGCGGCGTACAGATGTTTCGCGAAGAATGGCGCGCAAGAGATCGACAAAACGGTGTGTGCCCGGCAGATCGCGGCCCCAGCGACCTAGGTTAATGCCACTGAGCACGACTTCGCAGTAACGCTCAGCAAGATCGCTGACTTGTTCGATAACACTTGCGAGTAAAGCACTCCGGCTGCGGCCGCGCACGCTAGGAATGATGCAGAACGAGCAGCGATTACTACAGCCATCCTGCACTTTCAGGTTGGGACGAGTGCGGTCTTCGCGAGTGCTGCGCACGGGGGCAGCGAGGAATTGCTGCTGCTCGGAAATGTCGCCGATGACTATTTGGCCGTGATACTCAGGTGCGGCGACGATGTCAGCAATCGAAGATTTGTGGGAATTGCCAATAATCCAACGGACTCCATCGATCGCGGCAATTTCAGAAGGCGCGCGCTGAGCATAACAACCGGTGACGAGGATTTCAGAAGCGGGGTGATCGCGATGAACGCCGCGGATGAGGCGGCGCGCGTCCACGTCAGCACTGTGAGTGACAGTACAGGTATTGAGAACGATGAGATCGGCAGAAGTGGCGTCGGGCACGGCGAGATAACCGTTGCCGATTAACGAAGCTTCAATAGCCGCCCCATCCGCTTGGGACGCGCGACAACCAAAGCTTTGGACGAAGACGCGCTTCATATCTCCAGTGTAAATGTGCTGATTGTAGATTGAGAAAGTACGGACGGCTTCGTTGAAGAACAAGTCAGTTTTGCGATGGAACGAACAACCATTGTCTTTACCGGCGATCTTCCGCTTGCCCGGTTGAAGAGGCAGCCGTGCATGGTGCCCGCTGTTTTGCCATACTAAGTTGTGCCTGCGCAGTCGGGCAACCGCTGGAGGAACCGGGCAACCGGGGAATCGAGAGGAAAGTCCGGTCTTCAAAGGGCGGCATGCCGGCTAACGGCCGGGGGTTTGCGCTCAAAGCGCACGCTACGGATAGTGCCACAGAAAATATACCGCTTGCCGCTTCGGTGGCGAGTAAGGGTGAAAAGGTGCGGTAAGAGCGCACCGCGGGACGAGCAATCGCGCCTGGCAGGGAAAACCCCATGTGAAGCAAGACCAAATAGGGGAGGAGGAGCGGCCCGCTCCGTTACAACTTCCGGGTAGGTTGCTGGAGCCTTTCAGTAATGGGAGGCCTAGACGAATGGTTGCCACCGCCTTGGCGGTACAGAAACCGGCTTACAGACTGCGCAGGTGCTACGGGAATTATTCTTCGCGCAAAGCTGCCGTCGGTTCCAAGCGTGCGGCGCGCCGCGCCGGGATCAGCGTTGCTACTGCCGCCGTTGCCGCGAGCCCAAGCCCCGCCAAGACCAAAGTGACCGGATCCTTCGCCTTCAACTCAAACAAGAGCGACTCCGCATACTGCCCCAAGAACAGCGACGCTCCCACGCCTAAGGCCAATCCCGCCATCACCATCATCGCCGCGTCTTTCGCAATCAGCCGGTAGACGTTGCTCTGTGTTGCCCCCAGCGCCATCCGCAATCCAATCTCGCTTCTCCGCCGTACTACCAAGTAAGACATAACTCCATACAAACCCAACGTGGAAAGCAAGGATGCCAACACGCCGAACGCGAGCGAAAGATTCGCCATTAAACGCTCTCGCAAAACCGACTCCTGAATCTGCGTATCCAAGACTCTGAAATCGACCAAGAGGCTCGGATTCAGCCTCGTTGTTTCGCGTAAAATCGCCGCCTGCAGCGAGTCCAATGATGCACGGCCTTTAATCACAAATGTCCGATCGTTGCCGGGCTTTGGATCCTGGTCGGCCGGGAAAAAAGCGATAAGACGCTGGTCTTCCTTGATATCGTTGTAACGCGTATCTCCTATAAGTCCCACAATCTGGAAAACTTCCTCCGCCTCGTTCCCCTCTGCTTCCACCCGAAAGCTTCGACCTACTGGATTCCTTCCTCCGTACAACTTTTTGGCGAATGCCTGGTTGACAATGGCGACCTTCGGCGAGCTCAGGTTGTCGTGTTTATCAAAGTCTCGCCCGGCGAGCAAGGGCGTCCCCATCGTCGAGAAATACCGCGGCCCTGCCCGGTTGAACCAGCTCTCCTTTCCTTTTGCGTGAGTCGGGTCGTCATCGGCGTGCACTTGATTGTTCCAACCGTTCCCACTAATGGGTGTGATGAAAACCTGGGCTGCCGACCTGATCCCGCCCAGCGAATCAATGCGCTCTTGGAGCTCACGAAAGACAGCTTGCCGCCTTTCCGGACTTTCTAAGTCATCACCGTTCACGGTAACTCTCGCCACCAAGACATTGCGTGCATCGAATCCAAGATTCGTGGCCAACAACTTCTGCAGACTCCGGCTGAATAGCAACGCTGCTACCAATAGCACCAGCGAGAGCGCCACTTGGGCGATCACCAGCATGCGCCGCAGTCCGTTCTTTTCTCGCGAAGCGGTCGATGTGCGCGCCCCACGCATCGCCGTCATCGGCGCACCTCCGCTCGCCCGAATCGCCGGAACCAGGCCGAACAATCCGCAAGTCAAAACGGCAAGCCCTGCCAGAAATCCAAACACGTGCCAATTCAAATCGCTGGGCACCACCATCGAATTGTCAGGCCCGCTCAGGAATGCCACTAACGCTCGACTGACCACTTGGGCTAAAAACAAACCGATTACGCCTCCCGCCACCGCCAGCATCAAGCTCTCCGTCAGCAACTGCAGCATCACGCGCGCTCGCGAAGCTCCTACCGCCCGCCGCACCGCGATCTCCCTCTCCCGCACACTCGCTCGCGCCAGCAGCAGATTCGCCAGATTGGCGCAGGCAATCAATAAGACCGACCCCGTAATCGCCATCAAAATCCAAAGCGGGTCCACAAATTTTTTTCGCAGTGATGAAACGCCTGCCGTCGCCGCAATTACTTTCAATCTATTCTTGCGATAGGCCGCCGCGAAATCGGGCCGATACTCCGCTGGCAGCGTCTCCCGAAAAATCGTTGGCGACAGATCATTCACCTCCTTCGTCGCCCGTTCCAGGCTCCATCCAGCCTTCAGTCGCGCCATAGGAGTCAACCAATACGCGGTCTTGTCCAGAATCCGGCTTTTGCCGCCTTTCGCAAACACGTTCTCCGTGCAAAGCGGCAGCAAGACATCGAAGCTCTGCCCCGGTTCAACTCCAAAAAACGACGCCGGCGTCACTCCTCCAATCGCAAATCGCTGGCCATCCAAGCGCACAGTTTTCCCGATCGCGTTCATGTCTCCGCCGAATTCCCTCTGCCAGAACCCGTAACCGATCACTGCGGGAGCGTCGGAGCACGCCACCCCATCGTTCCCTTCCGTTGCTGCTGAAAAGCCTCTTCCCACCAGTGGCGTCACGCCTAACATGTCGAGATAATTCGCACTGACCATCAAACCTTCCGCGTAGCGCGATTGACCCGTCTCGCTCAAATTGAAGCGCGTCATCCAAAACGTCAGCATTCCTGCAAAGGCCCGCTGGTCTTTCTGCAACTCAGCCATTTGCGCGTATGAAAACGCTTTTTCTCTTGATGAATAGGACCCAGCGATAAAGAAATCGTCGGGCTTGCCTCCGCGCTCGATCGTCACCAGTTGCTGCGGATCCTTCACCGGCAATCCCCGCAACCGGATCGCATCCAGCAGCTGAAAAATCGCCGTGTTCGCGCCAATCCCCAGTGCCAGCGAAAGAATTGCCACCGTAGCGAATCCCGGATTGAGCCTTAACTGCCGCAGCCCGTACAAAAAGTCCGCCCAAGCTGCTTCGAGCCATCCCGCCACATCCATATCTCGCGTCCTCTCTTTTTGAATCGAGTAGTTACCCAAGCGCCGCCGTGCCTCTCGCCAGGCACCCTCTTCCGGCATTCCGTCCGCCACCAAGCGATCCACCGTCTCGGCTATATGAAAAGCCAGCTCATCGTCCAGCTGTGCACTTAGCCGTTCAGTCCGAAACACATTCCGCCAACGTTCGTGCCAAGGCATAAATCGTCAACTCACGAATACTTGAGTACTCGCCCCACTCCGCGCGTCAAGCGTGACCAATTCTCCTGCTCCTGAGCCAACTGCTCTCGCCCGCGCGCGGTGATTGAATAGAATTTTGCTTTGCGGCCTTTATCCGTGATCTCCCACGTTGCCGAGATCCAGCCGTCCTGTTCCATACGATGCAAGGCTGGATACAACGAACCCTCCTCCACCTGCACCAGCTCATCGGAAACCTCGTGGATATGGGCGCACAAGCCATATCCATGCAACGGCCCCCGCGCCTCTAACGTCCGCAAGACCAGCAGCGTTAACGTGCCTTGCAATTTGTCATTCTGACTCTTTGGCATATCTAGCTAGGTATAGACTAAAACTTGGCTCGCCTTCTGTCAACGCCTTTCTTTGGGCTTGAATCCTTTAGTGAGAACGTTTCAATAAAGATTGGCACTGCTTCCTCGCGTCAGAAACCGTTCCAGTCTGCCCACGTATACCTACGATTCTGGCGTTTTGCAACATTGTTAAAATAGGGGTCGCATGGCAGTCTCCAAAGAATTACTCGATGTATTGGTTTGTCCCGTCTGCCGGGGGGATCTGGAACTCAAAGAAGACCAGAGCGGGCTCAAGTGCAAAGAGTGCAAGCGCGTTTATCCCATCCGGGACGATTTGCCTATCATGCTCAGAGATCAGGCCACGATTGAGGCGTAAGATAGATGACGGTGTTGGAACAATTGCCCCACGGAGCGCGCGTTGTAGTGATTCGTCTGCGTAGCTTGGGCGATTGTGTTCTGACAACACCGGGGTTTGCACTCTTGAAAGTGGCGCGCCCGGATTTGGCGGTGGGCGTAGCAGTGGAAGAAAGATTCCGGGCGGTCTTTGAGGGGAACCCGGCCATTAGCCAAATTCTGCCGGCGACTTGTTCAGCGATTCGAAAATGGCGGCCGGCGCTGTGTATGAACCTGCATGGGGGAACGCGCAGCCAGTGGATGACGGCTCTCTCGGGCGCGAAATGGCGCGCTGGATTTGCGAATCACAATACGACACTGGCTTATAACATCAAAATTCCCAGAGCGCAAAGGATTTTAGGGGTAGAGCGAACGGTGCATACGGCGGAGCACATGGCGTCGGCTTTTATGGCGCTGGGTGTGCCGCTGCAGAATGTACCGCGTGCGCAGTTGTTTGCGGGCGAACCAACGGTTTCCGGAAGATATGCGGTAATTCATCCGTTTGCTTCAGCCCCCGATAAGCAATGGCGCGCGGACAGATTCTGTGAAGTGGCGCGCTATTTGGACTTGTGGCATCTCAAGCCGGTGTTTTTGGCGGGTCCTAAAGATGACGTGAGCGCGTTTAAAGCGCACCAAGTTGTGCAGGGTTCCCTAAACGATGCCAAGACGCTGCTCTCTAAGGCAGTCGTTTTTGTCGGCAACGACAGTGGTCCGGCGCATATGGCTGCGGCGTTTGGCGTGCCAAGTGTAGTTTTGTTTGGGCCTTCGAACCATGCGATTTGGGGTCCGTGGCAGACGGAATGCGAAGTTGTGGTGGCCCCGGACGGCCTAAAAGAAGTGAGTGTTTCACGCGTAATTGCCGCGCTTGAGCGCTTGCGAATGTTTGAAGAGGCGCACGCTTGAGCGAGTTATTGCGGCTGCTAAGGTATGCGCGAAACTATATACCGGCGTTGCTGCTATCAGTCGTGTTCATGGCGGTGGTCGGGCTCTCACAAGGCTTGTTGGTGCGGCTGATTCCGCTGGTGTTCGAGCGCGTATTAAACCCAAGCTCCGCCGATACACCGGCAGTATTATTTGAATATCCGCCAGATCACCGGGCGTCTCCACCCAAAATTTACATCACGCTAAATGACGTGATGCCCAGTTCCATCCACAACATTTGGACGATGGTCGCCATTGGAATCTTTCTTTGCTTTCTGGCCAAAGGCGTTTGCGACTACCTGGGCAACTATTTGATCAACTGGACCGGCACCAGCGCGATCATGGATCTGCGCCAGGAAGTGTTCGACCGGGTGCTGCATCAAGACGCGCAGTTTTTCGAAAACAATGAGAGCGGGCGGATTATGTCGGCCATTATGCTCGATATTGATCGCATCCAGGTGTCGGTATCGACCATGCTGGCCGATTGGCTGCGGCAGATGTTCACAGCGATTTTTTTGCTATTGAGCATGGTATCGCTGAACTGGAAACTTTCGCTCATCAGTTTGCTGGTCTTTCCAGTAGTAGCCATTCTAACCGTTGGTTTGGGACGGCGGATTAGGCGCACCACTCGGCACGCGCAAGATATGGCGGCTGGGCTGACGCAGATTTTGCAAGAGACAATTACCGGACATCAAGTGGTTAAGAGTTTTGGCGCGGAGGATTTCGAATCGAAACGCTTCCGGCTGGCAGCGCAGCGGCTCAGAGCAGGCAATTTGCGCTATGTCGCACATCAGGCGCTGGCTTCGCCGGTCATTGAAATTTTCGGCGCGCTGACTTTTATCCTGCTGTTGACGTTTGCGCGTCTGCAAGCAAAGAGCGCCATGATGACGGCGGGCGATTTCACCGGGTTTGTGCTGGCGCTCGTCATGCTCTATGAGCCAATTAAGCGATTGACCAACATTCACAACATTTTCCAGCAAGGACTAGGCGCGGCGGGAACGGTTTTCCGCTATTTGGATACGCAACCGGATGTGATAGATCGGCCGACTGCGGTGAAGATGCCCAAATTCGAGAAGTCGATTCGCTTTGACAAGGTGCATTTCTGTTATCCAGGAGCGCCAGACCAAGTGGTACTGAACGCGGTGGATTTGGAAGTCAAGCTAGGCGAAGTGGTGGCATTGGTAGGAACAAGCGGTGCGGGCAAGACCACGCTGGCCAACTTAGTGCCACGCTTTTACGATGTAACGAGCGGCAGCGTGCAGATCGACGGGCGCGACGTGCGAGATCTGAAGTTGAGCAGCCTGCGGGAAAAGATAAGCATTGTGGCGCAGGATACGTTCCTGTTTAATGACACGGTGTTCGACAACATCGCCTATGGAAGACCCGATGCCAAGCGTGAGGAAGTAATAGCAGCGGCGAAAGCGGCTTTAGCGGACGAATTTATCGAACGCTTGCCGGACGGTTATAAGACGTTGATTGGCGAGCGCGGCGCGAAGTTGAGCGGAGGACAAAGACAGCGTTTGGCCATTGCGCGAGCTCTCTTGAAAGACGCGCCGATTCTCATTTTAGATGAGGCAACTTCGCATTTAGACAGTGAATCGGAACGCCTGGTGCAACAAGCGTTGACCGTTCTGATGAAGAAGCGTACGGTTTTGGTGATTGCGCACCGCTTTTCGACGGTCCGCCAAGCGAATCAAATTGTCGTGCTGGATGGCGGCAACATTGTCGAAATGGGAACACATGACGAACTGTTGGCCGCTAAGGGAATGTACGCACGACTGCACGATTTGCAGCACGCCGATTCGAGCGTAGTGGCCTGATGAGCAATTCACTCAACGGAAACGCGGCGGTGCGCAGCATGACCGGATTTGCGCAGGTCAGGCGACCCACGGAATTAGGCGAATTGTCAGTTAGTTTGCGCAGTGTCAACCATCGCGGTTTGGACTTACATTTTCACCTGGGTAACGAGTTTCTACAGTTCGAAAGCGCCATGCGCGGCATGTTGAAAGAACGTATTGGCAGGGGGCACGTGGAAATTCGAACTTCGCTACAGCGTGTCGCGGGTGCGAATTCGCTGGGCTATAGCAGTGAGGTTCTTAAAAGCTATGTGGCAGCGTTCCGCGCCGCGGCCGAAGAGTTGCACCTCGACAGCAAGCCCGATTTGAACGTTCTTCTCACCATGCCAGGAGTTGCGGGGATCGGGAACAACGGCGGCGATTCCAAATCGTTAGACTCAACATTTGAGCCCATATTGCTTGCGGCCCTCGGGGAGTGCATTGACGGCTTGAATGCGGTGCGTGAGCGCGAAGGGAACGAGTTGAGAAAAGCTCTAATCTGCGAGTTGTTACAGATCGAGCAGGCGAGAACTGAGATATCGGGTCTGCGGGAACAAGCAATGCCCGCTATGCTGCAGCGCTTGCGCGAGAAACTCAGCGAGTTACTAAATGGCGCTGGAATTACAGAAGCTCGGCTGGCGGAAGAAGCGGCAATTCTAGCCGACCGTTCGGACGTGGAAGAAGAATTGACCCGCCTGGCGATTCACACCCAAGAACTGCGGCGGATCGTGGAAGCAGGCGGCGCAGTGGGAAAACCGTTGGACTTCTTGCTGCAGGAAATGAACCGCGAAACGAATACTACGTTATCGAAAAGTTCGGGCGCAGGCGAGCCGGCGCTGAAAATTACCAATCTCGGATTGGGCGTTAAGGCTAACATCGAGAGAATACGGGAACAGGCGTTGAATTTAGAATGACTGCTCCGTCCATTAGAATAAGAAGCGAAAGTGACAACGGTTTTTATTATTTCGGCGCCGTCGGGCTCCGGGAAATCCACCCTGGTATCGCGGATACTGGAAAGCGATCCCGGGCTGCGTTTTTCGGTCTCCTACACGACTAGAGCGCCGCGCGGACACGAACAACCAGGCGAAAGCTACATTTACATCTCGCGCGAGGAGTTCGAGAAGCGCCTGGCCAATAACGAATTTCTAGAGCATGCTGAGGTTTTCGGGAACTATTACGGGACGAATCGAGAGATTTTGCGGGTGGCGCAAAACGAAGGCAAAGATCTGATTCTCGACATTGACGTGCAGGGTGCGAGACAATTGAAAGAGCGGATTCCAGAGGCGGTGTCGGTTTTCATTCTTCCGCCGTCGCGCGACATATTAGAACAGCGGTTACGCAGCCGTTCGGAAGATGCCGAAGAAACGATTCAACGGCGATTACGGGATGCGGCAGGGGAGATCCGGAACTATCAGCAGTACGATTATGTGCTGGTGAACCACAGGGTGGACGATTCCACTTTGACGCTGCTATCGATCGTGAGAGCCGAGCGGGTGAGGCGAATCAGGATGGAAGAGCAGATTGAGCCTGTACTGAGAAGCTTTGAGCCTAAGCCGCCGTCGTTATTTTAGGAGTTAAGAAAAGACATGGAAAAATCAAGAGTAAACGCGATGCACAGCATTCCTGACGATCAGGACGCGAGCACCTACCGGTTCATAATTGTTTCGGCGAAGCGCGCGCGCCAGTTGCAGGGGGGACAGCGCAGCGTTTTGCCGGCCACGAACAAAAAGCCGACTACGCTGGCGATGGAAGAGACGCGTCGCGGGTTGGTGCCTTACACCGATTCGGCGCAGGAAGAAGCGCTGCTAGCCACGCAAGAACGTGAAGCTTTAGCGGAGTAACGCCGGAATCAGGATGCGGATCGTTGTTGGGGTGGGCGGCGGTATCGCAGCGTACAAAGCGGCGGAGTTGGCGCGCGTGTTAGGGCAACGCGGTCACGAAGTGCAGGTGGTGATGACGCGGGCGGCGCAGGAGTTCATCCAACCGCTCACGTTTGCCGCATTAACGGGCCGCAAGGTGATCACCGGACTTTTTTCCCAAGACAGTTCACAAGAGACGCTGGCGAGCGCAGTGGAGCATATTGCGGTAGCCAAAGAGAACGATTTGTTGGTCGTAGCGCCGGCAACGGCCGATCTGCTGGCCAAGTTCGCCACTGGCTTGGCGGACGATTTTTTATCAACTTTGTATTTAGCTTTCAAGGGCAAAGTGGTCTTGTCGCCGGCTATGAACACAGCCATGTGGGACCACCCAGCGACGCAAGCCAATCTGCAGATTTTGCGGAAGCGCGGGTGTTCTATTGTCGACCCGGATGAGGGCTGGCTGGCCTGTGGAGATATCGGTGCGGGACGCTTGCCCGATCCCCTGCGCATTGCCGACCATGTGGAAACGCTGACGAACACCAAAAGTGACTTCAGCGGAGAAACGGTTTTGGTAACAGCGGGTCCCACGCAGGAAGCGCTGGATCCCGTGCGATATATCAGCAATCGGTCGAGCGGCAAAATGGGTTACGCGATTGCAGCGGCGGCGGCACGGCGCGGGGCGCGAGTTATTCTGGTTTCGGGTCCAGTGCATTTGCCGGCGCCACCACATGTTGAAGTGATTGCCGTGCAGACTGCGCAGGAGATGCGCCAAGCAGTGTTTGAGAATTTGCAAGCGGCGACGATCGTGCTGAAGAGCGCGGCCGTGGCGGATTATTACGTGGCAAGTATTCCTGAGCAGAAACGTAAGAAAACAGCGACGCGCCTTTCGCTGGAACTTGATCCAACACCCGACATTCTGGCTGAGCTGGGACAGAAGAAGGGCGACCGGTTGTTGATCGGGTTCGCGGCAGAAACCGAAAACTTGCTGGAAGAAGCGCGCCGTAAAATGAACACCAAGAAATGCGATATGGTGGTGGCGAATCTGGTGTCCGCCAAAGGGCTGGGGTTTGAATCGGATCGCAATGAAGTCGATATTCTTTCGCGCAGCGGACAGGTTGTGCATGCCGGGCCGGCGGACAAGAACGAAATCGCCGAGCGGATTTTGGACGAGGTTGGGATGCTGCGCTTGAACCTGCGAGCGGTAGACGCGACGGCATGACTCCGGGGCAAATCCGTGATTATTTAAAGTTCTACCGCGACCTGGGAATCGAAACGATCTACCGGGCCGCGCCTCCAGCGCAGGACGTTGCTCGCATTGCTGATATGGCCCAAAAACCGCTTCCAATGACCCCCTTAGCTGCCTTACCGGAAATCTCACCGGCGGGCGACACGCTGGCCAAGATTCGCGAAGACATTGGCGATTGCAAGCGCTGCCGATTATGTGAAGCGCGCAAAAAAATTGTTTTCGGCTCGGGCAATGAAACGGCGTCGCTGGTGTTCGTCGGTGAAGGTCCGGGTGCGGATGAAGACGAGCAAGGTATTCCGTTTGTCGGGCGCGCTGGGCAACTGTTGACGCAGATGATTGAGAACACCGCCGCGAAGGAAGGCATCCCAATCAGGCGCAGCGATGTCTACATCTGCAATGTGGTGAAGTGCCGGCCGCCCGAAAATCGTACACCTCTGCCGGATGAGATGGAGATTTGCGGGCAATTTCTGTTCCGGCAATTGATGACCATCAAGCCTAAAGCGATTTGCGTTTTGGGTGCCACGGCCATGAAGGCGCTTTTGAATCCTAAAGAAGGTATTACAAAAGCGCGCGGGCAATGGCAGAAGTGGCGCGACATCCCAGTGATGATCACCTATCATCCTTCATATTTGCTGCGGCAATACAATGCTCAAGCGAAGCGTGAGGCTTGGGAAGATTTGAAGACACTGCTGCATTTTGTGTATGACTGAGCGCCGCTATCCGGGACTGTTCCTCAGTTTTGAGGGAACCGACGGGAGCGGCAAGAGCACCCAAATGCGCATGTTAGTGGATCGCTTGCGGCGTGCGGGCCTCACGGTAGTGGAGAACCAGGAACCGGGCGGGACGTATATCGGGCGACAGATTCGGCGCATCCTGCTTGACCCGGCGCATCAAGAAATGGCTGGCATGACGGAACTGTTGCTCATGTTCGCATCGCGTGCCCAAGCGGCGGCGGAGATCATCCGTCCGGCACTCGAACGCGGGGACATTGTGGTAAGCGACCGCTTTACCGATTCGACATTGGCCTATCAAGGCGCGGGTCGCGGCATCGGCTTCGAAACTGTGCTGGCGGCACACAAAATAGCATTGGGCGATCTGCTGCCAGATCTGACAATCTGTATGACCATCGATGTCGAGACCGGTATTGGACGCGCACGCAAACGCAATTCGTCAAGCGAGGAGCAGGATAATGAAGCGCGGCTCGATCAACAGTCTCTAGATTTTCATCATCGTGTAGCCGAGGGCTATCGAAAGATTGCGCACTTGGAACCGCAGCGGTTTCGTTTGGTCGCTGGCGATGGCGAGCCCGAAATCGTCGCCGAGCGGGTGTGGCTGGAAGTCGCGCCACTGTTAGGTAGAAAGTAGATGGAAACGTTTCCTAACTTTCACGGCAATGCAGCCGTGGTCCAAACACTCAAGCAGATGATTGAGGGCAACCGCATTCCGCAAACGATTCTGCTCAGCGGTCCGGAAGGCGTCGGCAAGGCGACACTCGCCAGAAGATTTGCAGCCGCATTATTAGGTGACAGCAACAAAGTGGAGCAGGACGACTTGAGTTTGCCGCATAACGTGGACAACATGGCGGAACGGGACAAATGGGCCGCGGATAAGCGCGCCGACGACCCACTGCTGTTTTCCACCCATCCCGATTTCATTACGTTTCCAGTAGACGGGCCGCTGCGCCAAATCACCATTCACCAAATGCGCGAGTTTCGTGAGCGAGCGCGCTTCAAGCCGCTGGAAGGATCGCACCGGGTGTTCCTGATCGACCGGCTGGACCGAGCTAATGAACAAGCCGCCAACTCGCTCTTGAAAGTGCTGGAAGAACCGCCTGAGCATATGGTAATTTTCGCGACGGCGGAAAATTTGTACGATCTGCTGCCGACGATTCGGTCGCGCTCGGTCGTCCTCCAACTCAACCGGCTGAACCAGCGTGAGATGATGGCTTTCGCCAACGAGCGGAATTTAGCTGAAGCCACAACTCGTGTCGCCTTAGCCGAAGGTAGCCCCGGCATCGCAGCCACACTGGATTTGGAGGTGTTCAAGGAGCGCCGCGGTTTGATGCTGGCTGCCTTCGAATGCGGGGCCGGAGTGGCGCCCTTTGCCGATTGGGTACAAAAATCGGAATCGTTCGGGAGCCGGAAGACGGAGAAGCTCGATTTGTATCTGAAGCCGGCTTATGGGTTGCTGGAAGAAATTTTATGGGTGACGCAGGGTCAAGGTGCGAGCCGGCATATCGACATTGCACAAAGGGTTACCGCGATTGCCCAACGGGTGAATTTTGAGTGGATCGAGCAGGCCGCCAAAGCTTTGGATGAACTGGTTATGATGGTGAGGCGCAACATACAAAAAGTGGGAGCGCTTGACGCTATGATTATTAAATTGCGTAACGGATTGGAGTCCGCGAGCACCTAGTAGTTAACCAAACCGCACCATTGCCTAAAAACAAGTGCGGTACTATCCAAGAAAGCACAGCTGAGGCCAAATGATAGAAGAGAGGCGTTTGGATTCGATCATTAGAAAACCCGTTCGAGTGGCGGTAGGCGGAGAGGCAAAACGCCCTCCGGCAGTGAAGAAGAACACTCCACCCGATCAGACTAATGCGGAGCAGTTTTATTACTCGAAGCAGATGCAGAGCAAGACCCGCATGGTTGTGGTCTTGAATGACGGCGAGCATCTTGAGGGCGTCATTGAATGGTATGACCGCGATTGCCTGAAAGTAAATCGGGACGGAGCGCCTAACTTACTACTGTTTAAACGCTGCATCAAGTACATGTACAAGGCCGACCCGGAGTAACTGGCGGCCTCACACATTTTCGTTATTCACCAGCTATCTTCGCCTTGTCTTTGAGCGCGAGCCGATAAGCCCTGCGCTCTGTCGGCTTCGTGCCAACGGCGTTTTTCTTCGTCGGTTTCCGGGGCGATTTGCGGCAATACGAGACGTTTGCCTTCCTGATCGATACCTACGAACGTGAGATAGGCCGAAGATGTGTGGCGCAACTCACCGGTGGGCAAGTCTTCCACCCATACCTTGACGCCGACCTCCATGGAAGTCCGAAATACCCGATTAACCTGCGACTTAAGCATCACCAGATTACCTAAGTGGACCGGATGTAGAAAAGTCATCCGATCGACGGAGGCGGTGACGATGGTGCAGCGAGAATGACGCACACCGGCGATTGCGCCGCACAAATCCACCAGGTGCATTACATGTCCGCCCAGCATGTTGCCTAGCAAATTCGTGTTACTGGGGAGACACAGTTCGGAATATTCAGACTTAGATTCGCGTACGGTTCGGATTTGAGACGTGGTTTGATTTGACATGTTGAATAGAATCTATGCAGGATAACGGCGTAGGTAGCTGCGGCAGAAAGATAGCACTTGCGCGCGCTGGCAAGGGTCGGCGGGATCAGGCTCCAGTTGTTCGGGATTGACCGTGAACGTGAGACGATGCCACGCCAATGGCGCATAGTGCGCTTCTTCGATTAACAAGACATCGAGTTGGGACGCCGAGCGGCGCAGTACCTCAAAGCGGAAAGCGGAGCGCTGCTCTTGCGCGGGGAAGTCCGCACAGAGACCACGCACGTTGCCATGGTTGCAAAGCCACAGTCGCGCCCCCGCCGGGATAGGATGCGTCTCAGACGAGGCGCGGCAGACGCCCTCGAATTCGTCGATGAGCGGTAGCCTGGCGTTCGCGTTTGTAGGTTGCGGCAGCGGCTGCCGAGGCTCAAAATACGGGCATGGCATTTCTCTTTCAAGTATAGAGAGATGGCATTTCGCTGTGAAAGAATGGGTTCGCGGCAACATGACCAGATCCGACCTGCCCATTCCAGCCGCGTTCGTGGAGGAAGTCCGCCGAGCGCAGGCAGATCAGCAAACGGCAAAACTTATTTTGCTGGGGCTGGAGGTGCGCGGTGCGCCCTGGGAAGCGGCGGCTTGCGAGCTGCTTGGCGCGGCCTCATTGGCCGTCAACGCTGGTAAAATTTGGGACCGAGTCGTGTTATTCACGGGGCATCGCATCGATGCGGAGAATCGCACAACGCCACGCTTTCCTCATGCAATGGAACCAGTAGCTCGGACGGCAATCCGGCAGGCGCTCGAGGAACGGCAGAAAAGGGCGCAAGGCGACTTGTTGGGTGTTTCAGGAGGCGCCAACGGAGGAGACCTCTTATTCCTTGAGGTCTGCGAGGAATTGGAAATCACCTCCGAATTAGCGCTGGCGCTACCCGCGGACCAGTACACGAAGGCAAGCGTGGATAGTGAAGACGCGGCTTGGACGGCACGCTTCTACAAGCAACTGCAAAGGCATGCCACAGTGCCGATTCTGGCGAGCACTCCAGAGTTACCGGCGTGGCTGGCGTTCAAGAAAGGCTACGATATTTGGCAACGAAATAATCTGTGGCTCCTAAGCCGCGCACTGAGCCACCGCGCCGCACATCGAACCTTTTTGGCACTCTGGGACGGTGAACCGGGAGACGCTCCAGGAGGTACGGAACACATGGTGAGTCTGGCGCGCGAGCGGGAAGTTGAGTTCGTTTTGTTAAACACCAAACAGTTATTCGGTTTAGAGACGCGCGGCGCAGCCCCTTCGTCTACTTTTCCTTGAGCTAGAGCTTGCCCGATTTGCGCTGGCGCGACCACCACCACCAGTTGCACTGATCGGCAGCCAAACGCGGATTGCGGGCCTGAGCCACCGCACAGCGAAAGGTATCGAGCACGCAGGGATCTTGACGGGTACCAGTTTTGATGCACAGTTCCTCGTACAACTCGTCACCGTCGCGCGAGGCGAGAGCACCGACTGAGGCCACACCAAGAGAGTGAAGATTTGCCTCAATCGATTTGCCAATGCCGGCGAGATCGCGAAGCTTACGAGTGTCCAGGGAAACAGCACGGGCAGCAGAGGCGCTCATGAAAAGATTATATAGCGTTTAGCGCTTATCTGGCGGACGACCGGCGTACTTATCGAAATACGCTTTCAGCCCATGCAGATACCAGGACGTTCGAAACCCGGAGTGCCGCATTTCCGCCCAAGCATCTTGTTTTGGAACGCCCAGAAAGTAGATTTTGTAGAGACCTGACAGTAAGCTGGTCCGGTCGCGGCCCAGGACACAATGCACAAAAATCGGCTGGAATTGCGGATCTTGCATCGTGAGTAGAATTCGATCGACATGCTTTCTGTGCGGCGAAATGGGAGAAGCGTTCATTGGGAGCGACACGAATTGCATTCCATACCGTTTAGCCTTACGCTTTTCCACGCCAGACAAGAAGGGCAAGAATCTGGCGTTGAGTATGCAGCGAACGTGTTGCGACTGCAGAAATTCGAAATCTCTGTCGCTATGAGGTTTCGATCCCACATAGACCCGCTTATCGATTTGCGCAAAGTGTGCAAAAGAGGTTCCCGCCGGATGAGTGGGAATATCTGTTTGCGCCCATGAACAGGCGCTTGCGATCAGAAGAAAAAATAAACCTCTAAACATAATCTAAACGGGTCCCGGAACAACCCGCCGCCAGAAGGCGCGTGCGCGAGTCACATCGCGCATGATCTGCTGTTTGAGTAAGGCGGGATCGGCAAAATACTGCTCGTTACGAATAAAGCGTCTAAAGCGCACCTGAATGCGACTAGGCGAGAGGCCATCGAGCGGCGCAAGCAGGAATGTTTCGACGGTGAGTTCGGCGCCATCGAAGGTGGGTCGAGTCCCAGCGTTGGTGATGGAAGGCCAGATTCGACCGCTGGAAGGCTCCACTGTTTCAGTGATGTAAACGCCGCGCGGAATGATTTGGCCAGCGGGAGGTTTTAAGTTCAACGTAGGAACGGTTTGTTGCGATCCTATACCGTGACCTTTGACAACGTCGCCTTGCAGAAAGAAACAGCGGCCCAGGAGGCGTCCTGCCAACGAGAGCTTGCCCATATCGATGGATTGCCGGACCTCTGAGCTGGAAACCACCTTGCCACGGTAAGTGACCGATGGCAGAAACTGCGCACTGAAATCGTGCGTTTCTCCCAGTTGCTTCAGCGTATCTGTGGTGCCAGCCTGCTTGTTGCCGAAGCGAAAATTTTCGCCGACGATCACCGCTCGCGCGTGCAGACCTTTCACAACTATCTGAGAGACAAAATCTTGCGGACTGAACAGCGCCAAATGTTCGTTAAAGGGCAAGACCAAAATGCGCTCAGCACCGGATTCGCTCAAGAGGCGGACCCGATCTTCCAAACTGCAAATCAATTCCGGTATACGATGCGGCGCGACAAAAACCGCTGGATGCGGATGGAAGGTGAGAACCGCGGGCTGCAAATTATTTTTCTGTGCATAGTCGCAGGTGGCTTTCAGGAGTGCTTGGTGGCCGCGATGAACACCGTCGAAATTGCCAATGGTGAGCGCGCACGGACCAAAACTGTCCTGCGCCGAATCCATGGAAAAGTGAACCTGTGCTTTCATGCGCCCAACCGCCCGATGGGAATTTCCAGACCGTCGTAAGCAATCTGAACGTTCGGCGGAAGGCGTTCCGCGACGGTGGCATGCATCAGATCGTGGGAAATGTGAGTAAAAAAGGCGCGTTTGGGTCTAAGCAACTCCACTGTCCTTAGCGATTCGTCGACGGTGGAGTGGGTGGGATGAGGATTGTGGCGCAACGCATCCAGAAACAACACATCGAGATCGGTCAAGAGCTCCATGCTGGCAGCGGGAATCTCGCTGTGGTCGGTAAGATATGCGCAGTCGCCGAACCGAAACCCATGTGCTACGCCCCTTCCGTGAGCGACTCGAATCGGCTGCACTTCCACACCGGCAACTTGAATTGGAGCAGAGTCAAAAACGTTGGCGATGAGCCGGGGACGGCTTGATTCGGAGGGTGATTCATCGAATACATATTGAAACGTGCGACGAATGCTAGTGAGTGCGTCGGCAGAAGCATAGATAGGAATATCTTTTTTCTGCATGAAATTGAAGGGGCGGACGTCGTCGAGACCCAGCACGTGGTCGGCATGCGAGTGAGTATAGAGGATGGCGTCGATACGGTCAATGTTGAAGCGCAAGGCTTGGTAGCGAAAATCGGGTGTGGTGTCAATGAGCACGCGCTGCTCGCCAAAACGGAACAGGACTGACGGACGGAGGCGTTTGTCGCGCGGATCTGGCGAGGTACATACTTTGCAGCGGCAGCCGATCATAGGAACACCGACGCTAGTACCCGAACCGAGAACCATTATCGAAGCGTGCTCGAAATTTTCGAGCATCTACTGGGTCTTCGTTCCCTTCCCGCCGTCGGGGGTGATGATGAGTGGACGGTCATCCTTCTTTTCGCTAGCGGCGGCGGGTGCTTCCTTTTTCTTAAGCTCTTCTGAGACCTGCACAAAGCGGAAGCGCAGTTCGGTTAAGCCATTTTCGATTAAACGCTGCTCTTCGGTCGATAGATTGCCGCGTGTCTTGTCCTGCAGCATCGCGAGCATATCGATGGAATGGCGGGCTAGCGGCAGATTCGGTTCGTTTTCGCCCTCCTCTTCGCCGAAACGCAGCAGACCTAACTGCATTTGAGTTTGCATCAGAATGGACTCCACCAGAAAAGCAAAGTTGGCAGGGGGTAGCGGGTAATCAGCAGGGATCTTTGGAGTATCAGGCATACGACACTTCATATTTTACTGAGTGGCCGCTGTGCGAGTATCATGCCATGGAAGAAAGATACGCCGAAGCCGGTAAGAAATTTGCGGAACTGATAGAAGTGATGGCCCGGTTGCGGGCTCCCGGCGGCTGCCCCTGGGACCGTAAACAAACCTTCGACACTATTAAGACCTACCTTTTGGAAGAAACCTATGAAGTCATGGACGCGATTGACCGTGAGGATTGGCGCGGCCTACAGGAGGAGTTGGGCGACCTGCTGCTACAGCCGGTTTTCTTTGCGGAAATGGCAGCGGAGCAGGGGCGATTCACAGTGGTGGATGCGCTCGATGCGATCAATCAAAAACTGGTAAGACGGCATCCGCATGTGTTTGGCGATGCGACGGCCGACACGCCCGAACAGGTGATGGTGCATTGGAACGCAGTCAAGAAGCAGGAGAAGGTTGAGCTGGGTGCGGCTCCGGCGGTGTCGGTTTTGGATGGCGTCCCGCGCAACTTACCAGCACTCATGGAAGCGGATAAAGTAAGTCATAAGGCAGCAGGGCTCGGATTCGACTGGCCCGACATGAGCGGCGTACTGGCCAAAATTCGCGAGGAAGCGGAAGAATTGGCGGCTGCACAGAACACCCAAGATGCCAAGCAGGTCGAGCATGAATTGGGAGATTTGCTTTTCACGATTGTGAACTTGGCGCGCTATTTGAAGCTTGATCCGGAGCAGGCATTGCGCCAGAGCACCGCAAGGTTTCGCGGGAGGTTTGCTCACGTGGAACAACGAGTAGCACAATCAGGCAAGTCTTTCAAAGATACTTTGTTGGAGCAGATGGAGGCTTGGTGGCAGGAGGGCAAGAAAGTGGAAGGCGAAAGTTAGCCGATTAGTACAGGCGCCACTTTCGTCCAATAGCGCGAGAAGCGCCGCAAATCGAGCGGACCTTTCACTTCCACGAATGGCTCCGCCGGAACGATCTCGGCATTGAGAGCCTGCGCCTGAGAGCGTATTCGCGGATCAGGACTCGCGGTTGTGACTATGTCTTGACAGTGTGCCTCCTTCATAAACCGGGGCACTTCTCGTAGAGGATCGCCTCGTCTGATAATCACGGGAAGATCAAGCAAGCATTCGTAAACAAACCCGATGCGCTTCATGGACCAGCCCGTGCGCTTGAGTTCCCCATCGTCCCACACGAAAATGGAAGGCGATTCCGGATTCGCACGGTAAGCGGCGCTGTGCCGGTGGAGGCAGTCGGGATGCACCCAGATCAGTTTCATAACACAGGAAACAATTCGCGAGAGAGGTCTTCATAGCTTTTGTCGAAAGGACACTGATTACGTCTTTCACATGCCTTGCAATAGCGACCCTCCGTATATCGCTCAAGATTTTCACGATTGAAGAAGTACGGTTTGCCGCTGAAAGTGGATGCAACCCACTGCCAGGAAAGGTTGTTCGACGCTGGATCTCCGTCTATTAAGTGCTCCAGAAACCAGTGAGCGCCCACTTGCCAAGCGACTTTGCGCCAATGCACGAGATACGCAGCCAGCCACATGCGCGCGTGATTATGTAAATAACCAGTCTCCTCAAGCTCTTGGACAAAACCATCCATGCAGGCGAGGCCCGTCCGACCCCAATCGCTTGGGAGTTTGTCGGAATAGGTAACACCCGTCTTCGACGGCTCGCGATCTTGCCAGATGCCTTCCCCGATGCTGTCCCAAATCCTGCGCCAATAATCGCGCCAAGCGAGTTCCTGGATGAACTTGTAAAGATTACGGTGAGCAAAGCGCTCACGCACATGATCGAGCACCTCGCGTAGCGTCAAGACGCCATGCCTGATATAAGGGCTTAGACGTGAAACTGATCCGCTGAGGAAATTACGCGAAGCCGCATAGCGCGATGGATCGAAACTTTGCAGACGTTTTTCGGCTTCCGCGCGCCCCCCGATGAACTCACTCAGGTGACCGGTCGCATCCGGAAACTGTTCTCTTAAGTAGGCCTGCAAATCTTCCCGATCGTTGAACTCCCGCCGCAAGTTTGCACCAGCTTCTTCCACACTGCTAAAGATGAGCCAAAAGATTTACGTGCGCTAAATACTTGCTTAAAGGCTGGGGACAATCGCTTTCGCTAATTCCAGAGCCGTCTCCCGCCGCTTGTCTCGTATCGTTAAGGTCAGCACAACTCCATTGCTGCCCTTGCGTACGGCCAACACCGAATCCTTGGGACCGAAATACGCTTCGTTCCATGGACCGGGGATATTCGCCTCATCGTTGCCAGAGAGCCGCCCGACGGTCTTGATGGCGATCACCGGTGGCGAAGCGTTGCCGCGGTAAATCTGCGCATACACGAGCGGCCTGTCGTCGGCTGCGGTGGAAATTTTCTTGGCCAATGATTCAAGGTCTTGCAAGCTTGGTTCGCTGTTCTTGGAGGCATCACTCTTGTCTCCATCGCCGTCCCTGTCCGCGTCTGTCTGAGCCTTCGCGTAATATTTGCAATATTCCATGAAGTCGCCGGCGCGATTGCCCTTGCTCTGCGCCACCGTGGTGTCCAAAATTTCCGCTACTTTTTCTTTGCTCAAGATTTCGCAGCCGGCCTGTGTTGGCTCTGCAGGACTGCTTTTCATATGCGCCAACTCTTGCTTCGCTTCCAGCACGCGATCTTTGAGGAAGTAGTAGCCCTTGACCGCCGCTGCAATCCCCAGCACAAAGAGCAGCGCGAGGGTTACCAGTACAATCTTCAAAACAGGAGATTTGCGCGGCGGCGCGTAAGGCGATTGCGAGATGGCAGGCGCGCCGTCCGCTTGGGGACTACCGCATTTAGGACAGAACTTGCCGCCGCCGGTAGCCGCACCACAACTCGCGCAAAAGTTGGACATCGTTTCCTCTCCGCCCTATTATAAGTGCAGGGCCGGTCCTCAGCGTTGCAGACCCGCCGCCACTTTTTCCACCTGGCGCATGAGCCGCAGCGTATTGCCACCATAGATTTTCTTGATCTCTGCCGGTGAATAGCCTTTCTCCAAAAGTGCGCGCGTGAGATTTGGAAATTTTGAGACATCATCGAGTCCAACGGGCGCGCAATCAATGCCGTCGAAATCGCTACCAATGCCGATAGCGTCGATCCCCGCAATCTGCTTGACGTGATCGATATGCGCCACGACATCGGCGAGCGTCGCGCGAACCGGGGCGTCTTTTGGCGCATCGGCGGATTTTTGCGAAATGAAGTTGCAGTAGAAATTGATCTGAATCACACCGCCTTTTTGCGCCAGAGCCTTGATCATGTCATCAGTCATATTACGCGGCACATTCGTGATGGCGCGGCACGCCGAGTGGGAGGCGATAACCGGCGCTTGGCTGGTCTCGATAACATCATAGAAAGTCTTGTCAGCGACATGAGAGATATCGACCATCATGCCGAGTCGGTTCATCTCGCGAACAATGTCTTTGCCGAGTGGCGTAAGGCCATTGTGATGTTCCACGCCAGCCTTACTCATGTCTCCGGAGGAATCGGCCCAACTATTTGTGTTGGTGTGCGTCAAAGTCATATAGCGCACTCCCATTCGGTAGTAATCGCGCAACAGGCGTGGCGAGTCTTCAATCGCGTGTCCACCTTCCATGCCAAGCAAGCCGGCGATTTTGTGTTGGCGTCGGACGCGCTCAATGTCAGCGGCGGTAAGAGCAAGCGAAAAATCTTTCGGATAGCGCTGAAGAATATCGCTGTACACCGTGTCGATCATCTGGAGAGCACGGTTGGCGGAGTGGTTGCCTTCGACATACTTCGACGACACGTAAACAGAGAAGAAAATCGCGCCTACCCCGCCTTGCCGCAGCCGTGGGATATCGGTATGATTTTTGGGCGAGTTGCCGATGTCTGCGCCGTCAATGGTGAAACTCGGAATATCATTATGAGTGTCGATGAGGATGGCGGATTTTGTGATAGCCCTTACCTCGGCGTCAATTTTGTCGGATGGGGCGCCTTGCAACGAGGCGGCACAAATCGCCAAAACGGCAGCACAATGTTTTCTCATGGGTTAGCAACAAGAATACAATTAAGATAGATATGCAAAGCGTAGTGGATACAACAATGAACCCGTCGCCGGTGGAAGCAACCGGCTGGCAACGCACGGCGGCGACAGTCTCGGCGATTTTGTTGGGTATCATTTTCCTTGTTTCCGGTGGCTGGAAGATGCTCGAACCCTTTAAGGCTGGCGAGTTGCTGGAACAGGCAAAAGTGCCCGCGGGATTTGGCACGATAGGCGCGGCGGCGCTGGGCACCATCGAAGTTTTTGCGGCGTTCATGCTTTTCTATCCGAAGTTACGTCGCTGGGGCGGTCTTCTTGGCTCGGGCCTGATTGTTTTCTTCCTGGGATGGATAGGCTACTACTACAGCGCACTTGTCGGCAAAGAATGCAGTTGCTTCCCGTGGATTAAGCGCACCGTCGGACCGGGTTTCTTTATAAGCGACGGAGTAATGCTGTTGTTTGGCTTGGCTGCCTTTCTGTGGTCGGCGAAAGTCCTCAGTGCAAAATTGCCCATTGTGGCGCTGGCAACGCTCACTGCTTTGGCTGGCTTGAGTTATGGCGTGAATGACTGGAAACACGTCAGTTCGCAAATACCCACGCCGATTATTGTCGACGGCAAAGCACAAAATCTGGCCGAAGGAAAAGTGCTGCTGTTCTTCTTCGATCCGTCTTGCATGCATTGCGACGCGGCGGCGAAATTCATGTCGAAGATGACTTGGGACGATACCAAGGTAGTTGCCATCCCAACAGTGAATCCGAAATGGGGTGCTGATTTTCTAACGGATACGGGCTTGAAGGCGGGGATCAGTTTAGAACTTGACAAGTTAAAGAAGGCGTTTCCGTTCGTTGATCCACCTTACGGCGTGGCGCTGGTGGATGGTCAAGTGAAAGAAACATTTACCCAGGCGCAGTTCAACGAACCGTCGCCGAAGTCTGATTTACAAAAGCTTGGCTTTGTGAAATAACGAAAGCTATTGGCAAAACATCTCTTCCTCGCTTGATTCAAGCTATTATTCAACTGCGGCTATCAGTTTCGCCAAGGCAATACGCTGATCGCTAGGAAGAAACTAAATGCAGATCAGGCTCGGCTACGAACTTGTTTATACTTTTCCACAACCGACACCTATGATTTTGGCGCTGAATATCCACTATTCACGCGCTTCCGACATCATCATTCCCGATTACGTAACTACCAGTCCAGCGGTTCCGATTGGCGGATACCGGGATGGCTTTGGTAATTGGTGTACACGTTTAGTCGCTCCGAGTGGACAGGTGCGGCTTAGAACCGACGCGCTCGTCCGAGATAGCGGGATGCCGGACATAGTGGTCCCAGGTGCGCAGCAACACGCCGTAGAAGATCTGCCGGAAGACACGCTGGTCTTCCTGCTGGGCAGCCGCTATTGCGATACGGATTTGTTATCGCAGGCCGCCTGGGATCTATTCGGACAATCGCCGCACCAAGGTTGGGCTCGCGTGCAGGCGATCTGCGATTTTGTCCATAACAGAATCAAGTTCGATTACAACCACGCTCGCCCCACCCGAACTGCCTGGGAGGGGTTCAATGAAGGGATCGGCGTTTGCCGCGACTATGCGCATCTGGCGATTTCTCTTTGCCGGTGTTTGAATATTCCAGCCCGTTATTGCACCGGTTACCTGGGAGACATGGGTACTCCCCCTCCCTGGGGCGTGGGAGACTTTGCGGCGTGGTTCGAAGTGTATTTGGGAGGTGCGTGGCATCTTTTCGACGCACGCAACAACGTACCCCGCATCGGTCGAGTGTTGTTAGCGCGCGGACGCGACGCTTCCGACGTGGCGATTGCTACCACCTTCGGACCGAATCAGTTGGAGAGCTTCAAAGTTTGGACGTACGATGAAGCCGACACCAGCACTACGCCCCGGTGACGGGAACATCGGCGCCCATCTCCAAAACAATCTTGCTGTTCTCATCCACTCGCACGCCATACGTTTTCAACCCGCACTCGCCTATGATCGCCGCTCCCGTCGTGAGTTCAAACTTCCACGCATGCAACGGACATACCAGCGTCGACCCGCCCAATAAGCCATCCGCCAACGGCCCGCCCCGATGTGGACAGTACGCCTGTACCGCAAACACTTGATCTGCTCTGTTCCGGAATACCGCAATCTGCCGTCCTCCGAATTCAAAATTCCGCCCTTCCCCCGGCGGTATGGATTTCAATGGTCCCACCACAACTTCACTCATAGCTACTGCAGCACCGGCAATGTCGACAAAAACTGATTCGGTGTCTTAGGTGCATACGCCTCCTTCCAAGGATCTTTATAAGAAGCCACCGCGGCGGCAATCTCCGCATCCAGCCGCGCCGCAATGCCTTCGCTATCGTCCACCACAACCTGCTTTATTTTTTCAATACCCAAGCGCGCTACGAACCCATAGGTTCGCTCCAGATATTTCGCATTCTCACGATAGTACTGAATGAAACGAGCCGTGTATTTAATTACATCTTCGTGGCTATCCACAACGCAGAGAATGTCTCCTTTTCTTACGTGCGCGCCGGCAGCGCCGCCGATATAAATCTCCCATTTACCGCCTTCCACGGCGACCGCGCCCACATCTTTCACCATCGCTTCCGAACAGTTGCGCGGGCAACCGGCCGTCGCTAACTTCAATTTACCCGGCGAGTCGACACCTTGTAAATACTTCTCAATTTTGATGGCTAATGACGTACTGTCCCCCACACCAAAGCGGCAGAACTCCGTACCTACACAACTTTTGCACGTTCGGTAACGCTTGGCGTAGGCGTATCCAGAAGGCATGTCCAGATCCTGCCACATCTTGGGCAGGTCTTCCTTTTTCACACCGAGGAGATCGATTCTCTGGCCGCCCGTCAGCTTTACTAATGGAACATGATACTTCTCGGCCACGTCCGCAATGCGCCGCAATTGATTTGGATTGGTCACGCCGCCCGGCATCTGGGGAATCACCGAGAAGGTACCATCCTTCTGGATATTGGCATGTACGCGATCGTTAATGAATCGTGCATCACGCTCGTCGTCGTACTCAGCGGCCCAGATAGTATTGAGTAGCGAAGCTAAACCGGGCTTGCTGGCTGGATCTTCTTTTCCTCCGGCCAATGCCCTGAACACCGATGATACAGATTTCAACTGCTGATCTTTGCAGGCTTGTATCAACTCTGGCTTGGTTAACGGGACGCCGGGCACGTAATAGTGAACGGACGGATCTTCTTCCGTCTCCCCGCCGCAGGCCCACTCCACCATCTCCGAAACCATCGTCTTGCAGGAACCGCAACCCATCCCGGCCCGGGTCGCTTCCATGACGGCTTTCGCACTCTTCTTGCCGCTCTTCACACAAGCAAGAATCCCTGCTTTACTTACCCCGTTGCAGTTGCAAACCTGTGCCTCCATCGGCAACTCTTCAAAGGTCACTTTCGCGGAGGGCGCGCCCATGTCGAACAAAAGATTGAGTCGCTCTTCGGGCAGCGGCGTCCCTCGATCAAACGCCTGCATCAGATAGGCGGCTTTGCTGATATCGCCCAACAAAATGCCCCCCATTAATCTGCCATCGCGAATGATCAACTTTTTATAGGTGCCGCGCTTAGGCTCAGTAAACTGGACAATCTCATCGCGCTCATCTTCCGGTTCAAACACTCCAAGCGATGCCATATCGACGCCTGCTACCTTCAACTTGGTCGCGACCTTTGAACCGTGATACGCCGCCTTTGGATTCCTCCCAGTGATGTGGTCGGCCAATACCTTGGCCTGCTCCCATAAGGGTGCCACAAGGCCATACAATCGCCCACGGTGCTGAGCGCATTCTCCCACCACATAGACATCCGGGTCGTCAATCGACCGCATCTGGTCGTCCACTACAATCGCGCGCTCTACAGTTAGCCCGGCGCGCGCCCCAATCTCCGAGTTCGGAGTAATTCCCGTTGAAATTACAACCATCCCGTAGTTAGTCTTGGTACCGTCTTTATACTCAAGCCCAGTGACTTCGTCTTCCCCCAAGATGCGCACGGTATTCTTATTGAGCTTAACGCCAATGCCAAGCTTTTCAATGCTTGCCTTCATGATGGCGCCCGATTGCGAGTCCAATTGCTGGCCCATCAAGAAAGGCCCGCGGTGGATTACGTCCACCTGTATCCCAAAATTTCTTAGCCCGCTCGCCGCTTCCAAGCCAAGCAAACCACCGCCGATCACGGCTGCAGGACCTTTCCCGCGCGCATACTCCGCAATTTCCCGGCAATCGTCAAGGGTTCGAAACACAAAAATGCCCGGCTTATAGCGGCCGTCTGGCAGCGTCAGCCCTTCCATCGGCGGAATGTAGGCTCGGCTGCCCGTCGAAATAATTAGCTTGTCGTAAGGCTCGGCGGTTCCTTCACAGCCCAGCACGATCCTCGAACGTCTCAATATGCTATCCGCCATGACACCGCTATGCAGCTTGATGTCGTTCTCTACGTACCATTGCAAGGGATTCAAATAGATTTCGCTCTCAGCCTGCGTTCCGTTCAGAACGTTTGAAAGCAAAATGCGGTTGTAGTTTCCATAAGGCTCATCACCGAAGATCGTAATGTTGAACTGTTCATCGCCGCCGCGAGCGAGAATTTCCTCCACGGTTCGCGCACCAGCCATGCCGTTGCCTACTACAACCAGGTTTTGTTTCTTGGACATCTTTTAGAACTCCACCAATCCAACGTCAACAACAACTTCTCCGAGACAATCTGCCGGCGCCGCCATTTGCACTTCGAGCGTGGTGTCGGGATGCAAGTCTTCGGTTACAGCCAAAGCAATGTGTATCGCACTCTTCGCGCCCACCGGAAAGTAACGCATGGGAGATCCATCGCGCTTCACCAGAAAGTAAATCAACTCGCTGGATGAGTTACCCGCCCGAAAGTAAGTCAACTGGCAGCGCTTATCGGCTGGCACTTTGTAGGTTGCGCTCGGTACCAGTGAAAATGGACTGGCCAAACCCTTCCCATTGAACGAATAAACCCCTTGCACAAACTTCGGATTCTCTAACATGGCGTTCCTTTCTTGATGCGTACTGCGCAAACTTTGAACTCGGGCATTTTCGAGGTAGGATCAAGCGCGGGATTGGTCAACAGATTGACGCGTCCTTGTCCGGCAAAGTGAAACGGCATAAAGACGGTATCCATGCGAATGGTATTTGTCAGTTGCGCCGCGGCGGTTGCTCGACCACGCCGCGTGGTGAGTTGAACCGGGTCGCCTTCTTCAATGCCGTACATGCGCGCCATCGAGGGATGTATCTGAACAAAAGCGCGCGGAGCTAGCTCTAACAGTTTCGCCACGCGCCGAGTTTGCGTACCGGATTGATACTGCGCCATGATGCGGCCGGTGGTCAAATACAACGGGTAGTCCTGATCCGGCTGTTCGGCGGCGCCGCGAAACTCCACTCGGTGGAAACGTGCGCGCCCGTCCGGCGTCCCGAATCGTTCCTGGAACAGGCGCGGCGTGCCAGGATGATTTTCGCTTGGACACGGCCAAAATACGCCGTCCTCGCGCTGTATCCGTTCGTAGGTAATGCCTGCATAATCGGCCACGCCGCCGGCCGTCGCCGCTCGCAACTCCGCAAACACTTCTTTCGGCTCGCAAGAGAAGCGGCTTTTGGCGCCTAGCCGCTCGGCCAATCCAGAGATAATCTGCAGATCGGTCCGTACGTTCGTGGGCGGCTCTGTGGCGCGCCCTCGATACAAAACGCGCCCTTCCAAATTCGTCATGGTGCCCTCTTCTTCCGCCCATTGGGCTGAAGGCAACACCACGTCCGCGCGCTCTGCTGTCTCGGACAGGAAGAAGTCGCTGACTACCAAGAATTCAAGCGCATCGAGCCGCGCTTGCACATGCCCGGCGCGAGGAGCGGACACAGTGAGATTGGAACCAAATACCAGTAATGCCCTCACACCGTCGCTAGTCCCGAGCCGATCGAGCATTTCATACGCCGAACAACCTGGCATTGGTAAGTCTCTTTCAGGCACGTCCCAAATCTTGGCAATATGTGCGCGATGCTCCGGATTGTCTAACTTCCGATACCCTGGCAGTTGATCTGCCTTTTGGCCATGTTCACGACCGCCTTGGCCATTTCCCTGCCCTGTTAAACAACCATAGCCACAAAAGGGCTTGCCGGCTTTGCCCAGCGCCAGGGCGAGGTTGATAAAGGCCAAAACATTCTCAACGCCATTGCTTTGCTGTTCCGGCCCGCGCGCCGTGAGGATCATCGCTGTTTTAGCTTCGCCCAGCAGTTTGGCCGCTTGAATCAGTTGCTTCTCCGGTATGCCGGTGATGCGCTCAACCCTGTCGGGCCAGTAAGTGAGAGCCAAGTGCCGAACACGTTCGAAGCCGTTAGTACGATCGGCAATGAAGGCGCTATCGAGGTAGCCTTCCTTAATCGCTAAATGCAACAATCCGTTTGCCAGAGCGGCGTCAGTCCCGGGAGTAATCTGCAGGTGCAGCGTTGCGCTTTCGGCGGTTTTCGTGACGCGCGGATCAACCACAATCAAAGCGCCGCCATTCTTTGCCTGAGCTTCGAAGTGCTGCATGATCGGGGGCATGGTTTCCGCCGCGTTGCTGCCAATCAGCAGAATTGCCTCTGTCTTGCGAATATCCGCTAACGGAAATGGCAAGCCTCTATCAAGGCCCAACGCCTTGATGGAAGCCGCTGCTGCCGATGACATGCAGAAACGCCCGTTGTAGTCTATCTGCGAACTGCGGAGGGCCACTCTGGCAAATTTTCCTAACAAATAGACTTTTTCGTTGGTCAAACTGCCACCGCCGAACACGCCCACAGCGTCGGGTCCAAACTGTTGCTGAAGCGCCTGGATCTCGTGAACGATTCGCTCGAAGGCTTGATTCCAGGACACTGGCTGTAACGAGGAACCTTTCGAAACTCGCATGAGTGGGTTGAGCAGCCGATCTGGGTTTTGCAACAACTCGCTGGCAGTCCAGCCCTTCTGACAAAGCCCTCCCAAGTTAGTCGGAAAATTTCGCGAACATACCGTCAGATCCGCGTCTGCACCTTTCGCGTCTGCACCTTTCGCGTCTGTACCTTTCAGTGTCATGCCACATTGCAGGGCACAGTAAGGACAGTGCGTCTCACAAGATGTCGCAGTTTTGACGGCACTAAACGCTGGTTGCATAATTTCCAGCAGTGGGCGCTACCTCGCTGGATATCAATCCAGCCCGATAGGCGGCCTCTGCCGGCCATGTCTTCTTCCACGTTGATTTCAACAGCCAAAGGCTACCGGCACCAAAAAGCACAATGGTGGCGAGCATTGCAAAGCCGATGCCAAAACTGCCGAGCGCTTGCTTAACTGAACCAAGCAACGAGGGCAGCAGAAAACCGCCAATGCCGCCAGCCGCGCCGATGACTCCGGTCATGATGCCGACTTGACCCGCAAATCTTTGCGGCACGAGTTGGAAGACCGAGCCGTTTCCCATACCCAGCATCCCCATACCGATCGCCAGAAAACTCAAAGCCAAAACAACCGGCGGCAGGGTTCCGACGGCGGCGAGACAAAGCCCCGCTCCCACCAACAAGCCCAGCAACATTCGATAGCCGCCAACACGGTCGGACAAAACTCCCCCAACCGGACGTAAGAAACTGCCGCACAAAACTACGATGGTGGTGAAATCACCCGACTGCACTTTCGTCAAGTGATACTGGTCGTGAAAGAAAATCGACAGGTAACTGGCCAGACCGACGAAGCCTCCGAACGTGAGGCAATAAAGAAAACAAAACCAGCCAGTGTCGGCGACCTTCAAGAGCGCGGCATATTCGCTCCAGCTTTTCACCCGGCGAGGCGTGGGTGAATCCTTAGCAAGGAAGAAGAAGATAATCCATACCGCGATCACTGGAGCCATGGCAAATAGGAATACTGTGTGCCATCCAAACGCCTGCGCGAGCCGCGGAGCGAACAATGTGGACAACAAAGTACCTGAGTTTCCGGCGCCCGCAATTCCCATCGCCAGGCCTTGATGCTCCGGCGGATACCAGCCGCTGGCTAAGGGTAGTGCGGCCGCGAAACTGGCTCCCGCCACACCGAGCAATAAACCGACACCAATAAATCCGGCGAATCCATCGGCAAATTTCCAGGCCAAAATCAGCGGTATCAGGGTTAAGCCCAAGCCGATCAAACTGGTTCTGCGTCCGCCAAACCGTTCCGTCATCCAACCCAATATCGGCCGGAAAAATGCACCACCCAGTGGCGGAACAGCGGTCAAAAGACCTTTTTGTGAAGCGCTGAGGTGATATGCCTCGCCGATGAACGGACCCAAAGGACCCAAAATCACCCAAACCATGAAACTGACATCGAAGTAGAGAAACGCCGAAAACAACGTCGCCGGATGCCCAGCCTTGCGAAATTCGCTGAACGCCATACATTACACCTCGATTGGCTGCAAAAACATCTGAAGGTGCCCGCAGGACATTGCGAACAGGAGGCAAACTTGGCAGGAAGGAACGACGCAGGGACGTGGCGTCCGTCACCGTAAGTCTAGCGAAGACCAGTTCGGGGCGCAACGCAAACGCTGCTCATTTGATAAATGGCTACTATCAAAAATTCAAATCGGCTTTCATGCAGACTGAAAATCCTGCGGATGCGAATTTGAGCCAACGCTCCAGCACGGCTCCTGGCTCCGACCTGTTGAGGACGCTGTTCGGCAAAGCCATGGAGGTTGATTTTAGAATATTGATCGCGCGGAAATACCACCGGGATTGTACATCAGAAAATCGGGGGAAAGAACGAAGACCTCGGCAACATAGGCATTCTGGCCAGCGGCCAGTGAAATAACGCTACCGAAGTTACGGGCGACAGCGGTTGGATTCGCCAACTGGTTCGCGGTGTTAATATTGCCCAATGAATCGAGTATGGACGGATCGGGTGTTCCAAAAGCACTCGCTTGCAGCCTTGAATTGATTTTCAAAGAGGGGTTGCCGATCACCTGCCGTTTGGTGAAAACGTGGTTGTTCAAGTTAGGACAGTCACCTGCGGGATACAAACCCGCTTTGCAAGCATTGCTGTCTACGAAGGTAATGGTGGACAAAATGATGACACCGTTGCCACCGGTAGCGGAAATATTCAAGCCTTGTGCCAGTTCAGCCATCACATTTTTGCTGCTGAGCTTAGAAAAATCGACGCCATATGCGTACATGTGCCCGGCGTCGCGGCACACCTCGGAGACCTGGTTGGCGCGCACCAGCCGCATACCGAAAAGAAACGTGCCGAATAGCAAAGGAAGAATAAGAAACGCCGTGGCCAGCAGGAATTCAACCAGCGCGCTTCCCTTTTCGCCGTTCGTACGGCGGGTTGTTATGGGCACGGAGTGACTCCATTAGGAGAGCTTTCCATCACGTCAGAAGCGGAAGCGCCAAGTGGGATGGGAGTTACGCTCCGCCAGAGTGGTCCAAACGAATGGACTGCGATACCGTTTACGGAAACCTGGATGACATTTCCGCCTGCCGGTCCGGTGGCGCCAGTGACCGGGGAAAGATCAGTCGGTGAAAGATAGCTCACAGTGACATAGTTGGCCGCTTTACTTGCTGGAATAAAGCCGAACGAATTCTTTGATACTACCTGCTGGACGGAGTCACTAATACAACTACTCTGCGGCAGAATCTGACCGGTAATGGCAAAGCGCACTCCCTCGCGTACAGCATGTTGCAAAGTGGCGCGGGCGAAGATGGACCAAGCTACATCGATCGTCAGCAACAGCAGAGCCATTAGCGGGATCACGGCAAAACTAAACTCGACCAGGTTGGAACCCGATTCGGAGTGGACAAACCGGCGGAATGGATGAATAGAAGACACGGGCAAAAAGACTTGTAGCGGCCACCCCGGAAGGGCAACCGCTACGTTTGTTATCGGCGTAAAAGAAGCAAGACTTGAACGGCTTATTTCTCGCCGCCAAAAAACGAAGTTGCCCAGGCAGCGCTGCTCGCCGAAGTGGTAGATGTACCCCAAGCGGCAGAGGTATTCCAAGCGGCAGAGGTATTCCAGGCGGCAGAAGTATTCCAAGCAGCCGAGGTATTCCAAGCAGCAGAAGTGTTCCAGGCCGCTTGTGTGCCCCATGCTGCCGAAGTAGCGCTCACCGAGCTCGACGAAGTCACTGTGTTGATAGCCGCCGCTTCGGGGGTAATTATGTTGTTTCCAAAACCGAGCGCGCCAGATCCCCAAACGTTAGTCGGAGTAAGGATGCCGAACAGTCCAGCCAGATTCCAAACCGAGAGGAAATCGCACTGCAAGTTCAGGCCGTGTGTAAAGATATTTGTCTGGACCGTCGGAGAGAGCGAGTTTCCTTGACCAACAGAAGTCGATTGCAGGGCGGCCGCTACATCAAGATAGCCAGCGCCGCGACTGAAAACGTCATAGTAATCGGTGTAGGATTGACCGGTCGTACTATCGGAGGCAACCGACGAGTAAGGCAAAGCCTTGTAAGCAGTTTGCATCAAACGAGTCTTAACTTGATCGGGGGTCAGAGAAGGCTGTGCTTGCAGGAGGTCGGCTACCGCTCCGCTCACTACGGCCGTAGCCATGCTAGTGCCGCTCAACGCCATATAGTACGCCGACTTTACGGATGAACTGCCTTGTGTGTTGTAGTACTTGGTCGTAACAAGATTCGCGGGAAATACTGCTGCGAGGGTGTCCGTGGGGCTGGCGAGAACTGAAACAATCTGGTTACCAGGTGCCACCAGGTCGGGCTTGGCGACGTAATCGATCAGCGATGGACCTTTCGAACTGTAGCTGGCTAACACATCGTCGGAACGATCATAGGTATCCTTCGTTTTCATGGCGCCAACTGTTAGTACATAAGGATCGTTGCCAGGAGAATTGATCGTGCCATAGCCAAGGTTGCCTACCGCGTCCGCACGACCGCTGTTACCCGCCGCTACGACCACCACGATGCCTGCTTTCCAGGCCGCTTCAACTGCCTGGCAAAGGGGATCGGCTTTATAACTTTCAAACACCGGGCGTCCGACCGACAAATTGATGACGCGAATGTTGTACTTGCTTTTGAGAGAGATGGCGTAATCAATCGCTTGGATGACTGTACTATCGACCGAAGCCCCAGACTGATCCAGCACCCGGAAGTTCAGCAAAGTAGCCCCAGGAGCCATGCCGCTGAGATCGTGAGTGCATGTGGCGCAATGTGAGTTCGCGCCATTGCCACCAATGATGCCGGCGACATGCGTACCGTGTCCAAACGCATCCTGGCCATTACCGCCTGTGAAATCGAGCGTCAAAGCCACGCGGCTGCCGAAATCCGAATTGGGCGAAATGCCGCTGTCGATCACTACCACACCCACGCCTGCACCCGTCGCTCCCCAACTGTGCGCCAAGGTCGCATTGGTGGCTGCGGTGACGTAATCCAAATGCGCTTGAATCGGATGATCGAAAGAAATATGCGTTACGCTGGCATTGTTCGCAACCGTGGCCAGGGAAGACGCGGGCAGCGTGTAAGCGCCTGCCGTTGCGGATGCTAAATGGCTGTGCCATACGCCGTTAGGTCCGGCCGTGCGCTGATGGTCGGCGGTGGTGGGAATATGGTTGTACTGCACGATAACATTCACTTGGCTCGTGGCATCGATACCTTGCAGTTCAGTTGAAAGTTTCGCACTTTGGGCGCTGGCCAAAACTCCCAAGGCGAGGAACGGAATAATTAATTTTAAACTTTGCATAGAGAAACTCTTTTCAGATCGATTCATGTGGGTCCGTGGAGCGATTTGATTCATTACAAGAAGACTTTTTTCCAGTGCCACAAAAGGCTTATCGCGGTGATGCGATAACTTATTAGCTTTCAACCGGACCCTACTCGGTTCCGCGGGTCACGGCTTAGAGCGGAACACTCGTGCCGCTTGTGTGTGTTGAGACACAGCGTAGGCGCAACTCTCTCGATACAGTAGGTTTGGACTCGCAAGTTTGGGTACGCCGGCATAATGCTCTCATCGGAACAATTACAGGATCTCCGCCGACTATTGCAGGAAAGGCAGATCGGGGCTGGGATTTCGCTGTTAGAAACATATCGACCGCAGTTAGAAGAAATCAAGGCGGGCAATCGCAATGGCGGCTTGGCCTTGGGTACACTCGCGCAGTGGGTCGATGTAGGTTACGAAGGCGGCGAACTCCTCGACAAACTACTAGCCCGCTTTCCAGCCGAGACGCGGCCCGCTCTACATCTGAACGACTATCTACAGTTACGAATGGCGGAAGCGGTGGTAGCCATGCGGCGTGAGGATCTGCCAGAGGCGCTGGAACATTTACGCGCTGTGCAGGTTCTGGAACAGGACCTGGGCGACCGTAGAATTGCGGTCATTGCTGGACTATGGAAGGCGCGCTGCTTACGGAAATCGGGCGAATACGAACAGGCTCTGGAGGTAGCCAAGCAGAGTACTAAGCTAGCCGAAGCGCAGGGATTGGCCCATCTGGCGGCGCTATTGCGCACCTTGGAGAGCTGGATGCTCTTTCAGCGCGGTGATTCCAAAGAAGCCGTGCGAATTCTGCAAGAGGCGGAAGCCATACTGCGGGACACCGATGATTTCATTACGCTGGGCAATATCCAATCGGCATATGGCCGGATCGCGTTGCGGGAGGGCCGCTACGACCATGCCATGCAATATTTCGAAGCATCCATCGTCTTGTTTGAGAAACGTAAGTCTCTCGAAGGCTATCTGGCGCGGTCCCTCACCAACATTGCGCAGGCGAAACGATTCCTGGCTCTACAGTTGCGGCGCAGTCTCGACGCCAAGCGCGAACGGCAACGGCTGAACAACCAACCGGAGTTGGCCACAGATAAGAAGGATAAAGCCGGGCAACTGGAGCGCATGTACGAGTTGCTGCGTAACGCGCAGTCCGACTTGGCAAAAGCCGACGAGATTTACAAGCGGCTCGCCAACTACCACGGTGCCGGCAACGTGAATGTGAACTATGCCCAGATTTGCGTCGATCTCGGCGATTTGGATATGGCTGAAAAACGCGCCATCGAAGCTTTCGATTTGGGCGCCACCAAAGCCGACTACCTATTAATGTGCCGCGCACGCATTGTGCAGGCAACCGTGGCAAATGCGCGTTTCGAAGAACAGATCGGCGAAGCGGACGACCCTAGCCGTTTTGCGCAGCTGGCTAACGATTGCGCCAAAGAAGCAGTGGCGCTGGGCGAGCGGACCGAAAGCCGGCGCTTGGTGGCACAAGCCTACATCTGTGAAGGCATGACGCTGGTGAATGGCTTCTTCAATAACACCGAAAACGCCCGCGCCTGCTGCGACCAGGCGGAGAACTACCTCAATCACGACCGGCACGACGCGTTATGGCAGGAAGTCGAAATTTTGCGATCGCGTATTTTGCATGCTGGCCTCGAAGATCCCAACTTGCGCGCCTGGTCACAAGGTGCGGTAGGGGACAAGAGTCTGCAAGAAGTAGTGGCCGACTTTGAAGAAGTGCTGATCCGCCGCGTGTGGGAGCGCGAAGGCCGCAAGGTATCCCGCGTGGCGAACAAACTCGCCGTCTCCCCGAAAAAGGTCCGGCGCGTCCTCCGCCACTTAGGCTTGTTGGAAATGAGCTCATCGTAGGGCAAGCACTACGCTCAGATTGTGAATACGATCCGGCTGGCGGAAGCGCTTTCCCAGGCAGTGTTGACGTTGGCGAGCGGCACCGGATCGGCGTCAACGGTGAATTGTCCAGGAATGATCGCGGCCAGGAGGTCGGCGATTGCCGCCAGCAGAGAAGTGTTTGAGACGCTTCCCAGTCCACTGCCCATTAGCTCGAGGCCGCTACTCCGCAGGGCGGCCGCTGGAAGTGTGATGGTCGAGCCGGAGACGGAGCCGATCTGGACGAAGCGGATGCGTGGTTCAGCATCGGGACCACCCTTGCCGACCGCAGCAGCTAGCAGCGCTTCGGCCGAGGGTCCATAAAGATAATCAAGGATGACGGCAACGTGATTCGCGGCGATCTCTTGCCGGAATTTGCCGATAAGGGTTTCGGGTGCTTGATCAAGCGGGACCAGCACGTCAGCTCCAAGGGAAGCGAGACCCGCCAAGCTGTCTCGGTTGCGACCGGTCACAACGATGCGGGACGCACCGAGGTATCTGGCGATTTGGATGGCAAGGCGGCCCGCCGAACCGGTAGCGCCGTTGATGAGCACAGCTTCCCCACGTTCGAAGCGAGCGCGTAAAGTGAGGGCTGCCCAGGAAGACATGCCAGGGTTTGCCATTGCCGCGGCGATTATGTGCGAAACACCGGCCGGCAGCGGGATACAGTGCTCGCTCGCCACCACCGTAGTTTCGGCCATTGCGCCATAGGGCCGAGTAGGAAAGGCGAAATAGACACTCGTTCCATCGGCTAACTTCCCTACCCCATCGACACCCGGAATGAAAGGAAACTTCGCTTCGCTGCTATAGTGTTTGCCTGCCGCCTGGTCCTTGACGAGCGGACTGAGAGCGGCGGCTGTGACGTGGACTATTGTCTCGCCTGCTTGCGGAATCGGCGGAGCGAAATCCTGGTAGCTGGGCGGGTGTTGGAAATCGTTGACAAGCGCGGCTTTCATGGCTTCCTTTCATGTGCGCTGAAGGATTAAGAAATCGCAAATATTCTGTTCATACCACTATTCCCGACGGTCTTCATCCCTGTATGATGTCGTCCAATGCCAGGGAAAATTCTGACTATAAGTGCGTTCATTTGTGAGCGGGTACTCATTGAAGCCGATGGCGTGGTGAGCGCGATTAGAATCTTTGACAGCGTAACTCTGCTTAACGGTGCCAGCGGTTTGATGAACATCGTTGTCACTATAAAAACAAGCGATCCACTTCCCGGAGACTGGACTGCGCGCCTGATCATACAGTCACCAGATGGAGAAGAATCACAGCTCTTCAAGGAACCTTTCAAGGTTTACATTCAAATCCAGTAACCGTCGTGCATTGTATTTTCATGCGTCGCAAACAGCCAACGGTTATCTGTCCCTGAATAAACCGCCACAAAACCATATAATGTCGCGTGCGGGACGAGCGGGTTGTCGCTTCGGCTCTGGCAAAGTGATCCTAACATTCTGGAAAGTCAAACTGCCGCATTTTAGGTGCATGTGTTCCGAGCCCGATGCGCGTTCTTCTAAAGATGCACAGGAGTACTTGGAGCTCGCTCGGTTACGCTCCAACTAATGAAAGGTGCGAGCGCTAAATCATCTGGATTTTGCTCGACACCGAAAAAACCGGCAACCAGGTCCACTTCGTTGCGTGTGCCGTCGGGAAAGGAAACCTTCACCGGAACACTAGCCAAACCGGAAGGAAAGCTGTCAGTGGATACGCCCATGACGGCTCCCGGCTCCCCAGCCAAACCCCGTTGCGTTTGTACGCCGTTTTCGATGGGAACAGCCCAATTCTGCCGTTTGTGTTGAAAGATATGGCTGCGCCTGCGCCGTGGTGGGTCGTTCAGATAGGGGAACAAATCCGCCACCCAACCAGTAATGGCCAATGCCCCATACGCGCTTTTCGGCTTACAAATCGCTTGCCAGAACTCGAGGTTAGGTTGACCTTTCGCCGTCCGTACGAATTCATCAAGAATCGGGCGCAATCGGCTCACCCACCACTCCAGACCATAAGTGGCGAGCACCTCAACCCGCGAACGGATGCGCTCCCAGTCTTCCACCGACCCAGTGAGGGTAATCTTCGGGATGCCGCAAATTAAACGCATCTCATAAGTGAAGTAGCTGGAATAAGCATCCATCAGCACAACTTCGCTCGCCGTTCGAACGGCAGGAGTGGTTGTCGAGAAGTTGCAGATCAAGGTCTCATGTAAGACCGGATCGGAGGCATCGCGGATCTGCGATGAGAAGCTCGAGATTGCGCTTTCGAAGTTTCTTAGGCTCAGATCGGAGACCGCCGCGATCAATGCCTCTTTCCCTTGGTGCTTCACCAAACGAGGCCGTAGTGCTTCCGCGTTCTCCGTCAAATGATGGCTGAAGCCTTGTTCGATCGTCAACCAAATGCAGTCTGGCGAAAGGACCAGTGGGCGGTGTCCGCCGAACGCCAGCGAGACCGCGTCGATCAACGCATGACAGCGATTGACCATGCCCTTGCTGTTCTTTTCGGCCAGTTCACGCGCTCTCTCCGGCGACCGAGAGTAGAGTACGTCCAGCCCGGCGTTTGTCACAGGCTGCTGCGGTTCCGGAATGAGTAAAACTTGTCGCTGAAACCTCTTGGCGACGTGATCCAATAGAGGCTCCGTCCAGATTGGCTTGCTTTCCGGAACCACTGCGTCAACAACAAATGTCCGAGAGCTGCCGGCTGGATTAGCCGCAGTCGTGTCGCTAAGATTCACTGTCCGCTTTGCGGTTTTGCCGCGAAATAGACTGCCAAACATAGTTATGATTCTACGTCATTATGGAGAATCGAGGATACGCCGGAGGTCATATGAGTCTTAGTGTTCATCTAACATACAACGGACAATGCGAAGCGGCTTTTCGTTCTTACGAAAGTTGCTTAAAGGGCAAGATCGCACTGATGCTGAGATACGGCGACTCTCCAATGGCGCGTGACGTACCCGACGAGTGGCACGACAAGATTGTCCACGCGAATTTGCTTGTTGGCGAGCAAACGATTGCCGGCGCCGACGTCCTTCCCAACCAATACGATCCACCGCGGGGTTTCTTCGTCCTGCTCGACATCGCTGATCCTTCCACGGCCGAAAGTGTGTTCCAGAGCCTGGCTGAAAAGGGCACCGTCCGCATGCCACTGCAGAAGACTTTCTGGGCCGAACGGTTCGGTGTCTTAATCGATCAATTCGATATCCCCTGGGAGATCAACTGCGCCAAGTTGTAAGAGCAACATGGCCTCGCCGCTACTTCCGAACTTTGGGGGAGCCTCGCCAATTCCGTTCGGCCAAATCAAAATTCACGCTTCCCATACCTACAATTCCGCCTTCAATCCGATCACTCTCCAGTCCCGGCGCACAAAATGGCCATCCTTCTAATTCACAACGCAACAGCGCCGCCGCAGTAATACACGCGTCAAAATCATCTTCGCTACTCTGCGCCTCTGCCAGACCATCGATTTTGACTTCATACCCGCGTACCCAATCCGCCTGCGCCAGCGCCGCAATCGCCAACCGCCGAACTTCGCCATCAGTCTTGGCCAAAGAAATCGGCGATCGTTCTGCCACCGGACCATCACTTAAAACTGTCGCGTAAGCCGCCCGCGGGTACATTTCAGCAATTACCGTCGCTCCACACTCAGCGACCGCCTCAAGGTCTCCCTCGAACGGCCACAATTTAAACCTCCGCCCATCCTTCTGCAATGCTGCCATCTCCCGCCAAAGAGACTCCGCCGCGCACCCCACCGATCCAGGAATCCCCGACTTCACAAATAACGGTTTCGCTTTTGTCTTCCTGTCGATGCTTCGCCACAAATCCACTCCTTGGGCATTTGCGAAATCCTGATAAGAAGTTAGTCCGCCCACACCCTTAGGTACCGAAAAGAACGGCCGTTCGACGCTCCACTCTTTCGCCTCTTTCGTGGGCTCAAAGAAATTCACTGTTACACTCCCGGCCTTTAAGAACTCCAAGAAGTTAGCCGGCCGACCCCAAAGCCCAAGCCTCCTCACCGCCGCCAAATAACTCTCGGGCACTCCTAGCGGAGCATCAAACGACGCCAGCACACAACCGTGTCGCCCGAATCGTTCGGCCTCATCCAGCACCGTGCCCACCGACCAACCTCTGGGACAAGCCAATCGAAAGACCCTGCGCTCTCGCACGTCCGCCGCATAGACCGCCCTCTTCCGCGCCTCCTTCGACCAATCCGCGCAGACAAAAGCATCGACTTTCACTATTGCCCTTGACTCGAAGTCACTCCATTCACGTCAGGCTATTTCTGCTCCTTGGCGTCAATCCCCTGCGGACCGAGCACGCCGCTGGCCACCGCGCGGCGACTCGTATCCACGCGTTCCGACGTTTTTTTGAATAGCTGCGCCTCGCGATTGGCGTCCTCCATTCGGCCCACCCGGCGATAGGCGGTCGAGAGGTGAAAATGCGGGGCAGGATTATCCGGTTGCAAACCGGTGGCGGCTTGCAAAGGCGCAATCGCTTCAGCAGGTTTATCCACTTGAATGAGTGCGCGGCCGAGACCCACAAAAGCGTCGGCAAAATGCGAGTCGAGCAGCGCCGCGCGGCTGAAGTGTTCAATAGCGGCTGGCCAATCGTCCGATTGCCGGGCGATTTCCCCAAGAACATATTCTGCGCCTGGATTGGCCGGATTGAGACGCAGTTCCTCTTCCAGTTCTTTCTTGGCTTCCGCGAAAGTGGAGTCTTGTTTGGGCTTAGACAAAATGAGCCGCGCAATACGCAGGTGGATACCCGCCACACTCGGATTCTGCTGCAACACAAATCGGTACTCGGCGGCCGCCTCATCCCACTTTCCCTGCGTCTCTAAAGCTTCAGCGTTGAGTTGATGCACCTGGTAGGAAGACGGCGCGCTAAAGATTAACTCTTGTGAGACGCGCTGCGCGAGATCCGAGAAAACGTGCGTCGTCAGATACAACACCTCGGGATCCTTGGGAAAATCTTTGCGCAGCGTGTGAACGAAATCGAGCGCATCGTCCTGCTGGTTCGCGCCCATGGCGCAGCGAATACCGCTTTCCGCTATCGCGCGGCGCATTTCCTTGTTCGTAATCCTGGGAAGCGACTTTTTCAACAACGGTTCCCCATCGGGGCAAAATCCAGCTTCCGCGAAGCTGAGGCCTAGATAAGCTTGCGCGCTGAAGGAATTCGGATTTGTTTTTAGCTCACGGCGCAACGGCTCAATGGCATCGCGCACTTTTCCTTCCTCGTACAGTTTGATGCCCTGTTGAAGAGCGGCAGACTGGCTGGGTGGTTGTGCCAGCGCCACCGGAACCAGAATCGCAAGCAAGGAGAAGCGCCGCATAGCTGTTAGCTTCAATCGTCTCAAATGAAAAAAGCGCAGAGAGCTTTGTGAGGAAGCTCTCCGCGCTTAAACTGCATTGAACGGTTTAGTCCGGTCAGAAGTGATACTTCAGAGCGAACTGAATATTTCGGGCCCCTTGCGCACTAGTGATGGCCCCTAGCGTTGTGCCATAGCCCGCGTTTGGCGAATTCAAAATTGGCGTATTCGTGAGGTTGGTAAATTCACTCCGGAACTCGAGATTTTGCTTTTCCGTAATTGCGAAGAATTTGGAAATGCTCATGTCTACGTTATGCAGCCCGGGTCCGCGCACGGTCCCAACGCCGCAAGTACCGAAGCCGGAAACTGGTTGCGAGAAAGCGCTATTAGTGAACCATTGATAGCCGCCAGTGAGACCCTCACTGAGCGGTGCATTCTCATAGTTGGTGTAATCCACCGGCCCGTTGCAATTGGCGCGCGCGCCACGCGAATTAGTTCCAGAAGCATCGCCCGCCGAAATCGTCAGCGGGAATCCGCCATGGAAACTGGCAATCGCGTTTACCTGCCACTCACCCACCACCGCGTTGAGAGCCTTGTTCATGTTCTTGCCGAAGGTGCGATTCCGGCCGAGTGGAATGTCATACGTGATATACCCGGTGACCACCTGTTGCACATCGTAGTAGCACGGTCCCCATTCGGCTTTCTTGTCATAGAGGTTTTGCCAATAAGGCGACGTGGGAGTGGTCTGTCCGCCCCAGGAGCCGTAGTAGCCGCTGGAGTCAGTCAAACACTTCGAATACGTGTAGGCCAACTGACCCTCCAGACCATTTGAGAGTCTCTTTTGCAACGTGGCCTGCAGCGCGTTGTAGCTTTGATTGCCGTTCGAAGCCGTGCCCGAAATTTGGCCGATTTCGCTTTGCAGCGTTGGATTGCCTGCCAGATAGGGGCTCGGAATCACGCTCCCATTCGACAATAACTGCTCTTGCAAATAGGGCATGGGTACCATCAGGTGGGTTGTCTTTTGGCCAACGTAGCCAGCCTGCAAGGTGGTGCTGTTGCCGAACTGATGTTGCACCGTGAGATTCCACTGATTCGATACGGCCGGCCGCACATTCGGATCCCAAACCCGTAGCGTCGCTCCCGCGAATACGTTGCTGCTATCGAACGGCAGGAAGCCCTGATCGAGAGTTGAACCCGGGAATGAGTCTGAGCTGTAGTGTGCGTCATGCTCATCCGCGAAAGGCGGATTGATGGTGGGGCGCAGGTTGGTGCCGGTTCCTTCCAAATACGAAGACAGCGAATAAGCGCCGCGGATCACTGTTTTATTACTGAAGGGGCTGTAAGCAAAACCGATACGCGGTTGGAAATTGGTGATGCCGTTGTAGGTATTGTAGAGCGCCCGTGAGTTGCCGTTTTGACCCGGCAGTTCCAAAGCACCGCTGAACAAACCGAAGTTGGCTTGGCGATTGTCAACCTCTACCCACGGCGTATGCAGCTCATAACGCAAGCCCAGGTTCAGGCTCAAATGCGAACTGACCCGCCAGTCATCCTGGAAGTAGCCCGACAAGATGTTAGCGCGCTGGCCCCAGGTGCCGCCGTTCACACCGCCGCCCACGTCGTAAGGCAGGCCGAGCATAAAATCCGCATCGCCCGACCCGCTGTTGCCATTGGCTTGCGCGGTTTTCGAAGGACCGGCTGTGAACTGGCCATCGAAGCTAAACGTTCCCGCGCGCCCGTTGTTGCCCGAATAGAAGGTATCGATCCGTTGACGCCAACCCTGGAAGCCCAAGTGCATAGTGTGCTTGCCCGAGGTAATAATCATCGCGTCTTCGTACTGAATCACCGCATCGGCAAACAGTTGGTACACGTCGCCCGTGCCGATGCTGTTCGCAAAGTTATTACCGGAAATCGACATGGACGGCAGAAAGCTCGATTGAATGCCAGGAATGCCCACAGTTTGCGCAAAATCCTTCAACGAGTTGGACGATGAGCCATTGTTGACGAACACGTAATTCACGCCCACGCGCGCATCGTTCACGATTGATGGCGAAATCGAACGCGTCCAATCCAACACCCCGTTGTAAGCCGGATAGTTGGCGAACGAGTTATAAAACAACGTCTGGGTGTTCGTGCTTGGATTGGTAATCGAACTCTCGGAATAGCGCCCAAAGATGTGATCTTTTTCGCTAAGCGCATAGTCCACTTTAGCGTCGCCTTGGTCTCCGTTGATGTAGGTGTGGCTGGTGTTGATCTGATTGTTGCTGAGGCCGCCATTCAGCGGTTGCGAATAGTACTGGGAATTCACAATGTTCAGCGATACCGGATTCAACAAATTTTGCGGGATCAGGTTGCCGGCGAACGGTGCGCGGACGGAGCCCACAGTATATGGATTGTAGAGCTGGATGGGAGTTCCAAGCTTGAGCAGTTGCGAGAAGTCGCCGCCGCGTTCCGCCGCAGTTAGCACTGACACAGGGCCCGTGCTGGCGGGCGTATCGAAGCGCTGGCCTTGATAATCGACGAAGAAAAACAGCTTGTCCTTCTTGATGGGGCCGCCGAAGGTTGCGCCGAACTCGTTCCATCGCAATAAAGCCCGCGGACTACCGCTCCAATTAGACGACCAGCTATTGGCATTCAGCTTATCGTTGCGAATAAATTCAAACGCGCTGCCGTGATATTGATTGGTGCCCGACTTGATGCTGGTGGACACGATACCGCCCATAAAGTTGCCAAACTCGGCAGGCGCATCTTGCGTGATCAGGTTGAATTCCTGAATCGCGTCTACACTAGGGGCGTAACCGACAAGGTTATCCGACACCTGATTGTTGTCCATCCCATCGAGAATGAAATTGTTGGCTTGTTCGCGATTGCCATTGATGTAGGGCCGGCCGCTCGAAGCGGTGGTTTGGCCATTTGTGAAAGTGCTGGGGTCCGGGTGAACGCTGCCCGCCGACAGAAGTGTCAGCTGCACGTAGTTGCGCGTGGCCAGCGGCAGTGATTCGTTGGTTCGCGAATCTAGCACGGTGGAGAGCTGCGTGGATTCCGTTTGCAGAATTGGTGGTGCGCTGTTAACCTCAATCGATTGCGAAACGTTGCCCACCTGCAGGCTGAAATCGATTCGTGCCACTTGGTTCAATTCCAGCAGGACATTTGATTTTTGCGCTGCTTGGAAGCCTACGTTTTCCACCTTAATGTTGTAAGTGCCTACCGGAATGCGCGGCAAGTTATAGACGCCCGATCCATCCGTGACCGTAGTCCAGGTTGTGCCGCGTTCGATATCGGTGGCCGTAACCTTGGCGCCAACCACAGCGGCATTACTGGCATCGTTCACTTGGCCCGTGATGGCGGCAGCCACTTGTTGACCCTGCACGGAAGATACGTTCACCGCCAAGGCTAGAACACACAGAGCGAGAGGAAGGATGCGCCAAATTCGCCCAGCCGTTCCCTCGGGTATTCCAAAATTCATAGTTCGTCTCCCTAAAAGCAAATAAACAACAACAAACAAAAGCAAAACAAAACTGCTTTCTACCTTATATCGATTATTCCTCGTTGTCTAGTCTTTTTTTCTCATTTTTCTTCAGGTAGGATGATAGAGAAACGCAAGCCAAGCTTGACCCGCAAAGCAAGAGACGGCAGTTATGCCCATAGGCGACCACAAGAACTCCATTGAATCCATGAAGATAAAGACGGTGCGCCTGTCAGGGGAAGAACGCCGCCGAGAAATTCTTAAGACGCTGACGCAAAGCGGGCGCATCACAGTTGAAGAGGTTGTGCGCCGTTTTGACGTTTCGGCGGCAACGGCAAGGGCCGATCTGGATGCGTTACGAGACGCGGGCGAACTGGTGCGTTCGCATGGCGGCGGCATCCGCCCGCTAGCTGTGAATCCCGAGCATCCGCTCAAGGTTCGGGAAGGAATACATCACGCCGAAAAGGTGCGCATCGCACAAGCTGCGGCGCGCCTCATTCAACCGCTCTCGACAATTATTTTGTGTACTGGATCGACCTCGAACGAGCTAGCCGAGCAACTGCAGAAGGAATGTCCCCCAAATCTGACAGTCATTACCTACGCGCTGAGCATTGCGATCCGCTTGGCGGACGTGCCCCAGATTTCGCTAATTCTGGTGGGAGGTTTCTTGCGCAACCCCTCCACCGCTTTTGTGGGACCGCACGCCGAACATATGCTGCAATCGCTGCATGCCGACCACTGCTTTATGAGCACAGTGGGCCTCGATCCGGAAGTGGGAATTACCACCCTCGACATTATGGAGGCGCACCTCAACCAGCGCATGATTGAATCGGCGGCCCAAGTGACGGTGCTGGCAGATTCGAGTAAGTTTGGGCACCGCAGTTTGTCGCTGATTTCGGATTTCCGCGCGATTCATCGCGTCATCACCGACGATAAGGCGCCTACTGCCGCCGTGCAAACCCTACGCGCGCGCGGCGTGGAAGTGCTGCTAGCCTAGGCACCTATTCGTATTCAAAAAACCATGGAAGAATAGAACTATATGAATTCATCCAGTGAAAAGGCTGTGCTGGCCGGGGGCTGTTTTTGGGGTATGCAGGACTTGATTCGGCGTCGGCCGGGCATCCTTTCCACGCGTGTGGGCTACTCCGGCGGTGACGTCAGCAACGCTACCTATCGCAACCACGGAACCCACGCCGAAGCCATCGAGATTCTCTTTGATCCGCAAATAATTAGCTATCGCGAGATCTTGGAATTCTTTTTTCAAATCCACGATCCCACCACCATCAACCGTCAGGGCAACGACCGAGGAACCAGCTACCGCTCGGCTATCTTTTACACCAGCGACGAACAAAAAAAGACCGCTGAACAGCTCATCGCTGAAATCAACGCCTCAGGAATATGGCCAGGCAAAATCGTTACCGAAGTAGCGCCCGCCGGAGCCTTTTGGGAAGCCGAACCCGAGCATCAAGACTATCTGGAGCACTATCCCAACGGCTACACCTGCCATTTCGTCCGCCCCGATTGGAAGCTTCCCAGCCTCGCACGTAGTCGTTCCTAGCGAGAGCACAGCATTCCAGTCGAAACTTTCTAAAACGCCGATCACCAATCGCCCCCAAGCTATATTCCCCATCCCTTCAACAACCTCCGAAAACTTTTCGCGTTCCTCCGTTCCGCCCCTTACTAACCTTAGGTCGTTCTTACTCGCCGTCGCGCGCAAGATCAAAGCTAAGAACGAATAAGGAAAACCATGGCCACCAAAGCTCAAAATAAAGCCAATCGCGAAAACTCGCAGAAATCCACCGGCCCTGTCACTCCCGAGGGCCAGCAAGCCTCCTCGCAAAACGCTACGCAACACGGCCTCTCCAGCAGCCGCACTTTCCAAATCCTAAGCGACGAAGACGCGGTCGAATTCAAAGAACTCGTCGAAGACTTAAAAGAACACTATCAGCCCCAAACGCAAGTGGAACTGGATCTCCTCCACCGTTTGGCCCAGCACGATTGGTTGCGTGCCCGTGCCATCCGCTGGCAGAATCTTTGCCTCGATCCTGGTGAGCACATCGCCGACCCCGCACGCTTCGCCGTCTACCTGCGCTATCAAACCAGCAACGAACGCGCCTACGCCAACTGCCTAAAAGAACTGCTAACCGGCAGAGCCGAAACGAGAAAGGTCGAAATTGGCTTCGTTTCGCAAAAACGCACGGAAGCCTCCGATCAGCGCGCCGAAAAAGCTCTCAAGCTTAAAGAAAATAGCCTCGAACTGGCAAATAAACAGTTCGAGTGGAAAAAATCCCGCTCCGTAACCGCTGAAACGCCGCAAGAAACTCCTGTATCGGCCGAATCCAGTTCCGGAGGCGTGGCCCAAGCCGCTTAATGCGAGTTCCCGCAACCGCTAGGCTTAAGAGGTCACTAATTGGCAGCAAACAAGATTTCGAGTGCGGGCCTACGCACGCAACAAATGGTGGTGTTCAACTACCCTGCGCGCTTCCGCGTCGTCGTGGCAGGCCGCCGCTTTGGGAAAACCCATCTTGCGCTCATCGAAATGCTTCATGCCGCCCGTCAACCGGGAACCCAGGTCTGGTACATCGGTCCAAGCTATCCGCAGGCCAAACGCATTGCTTGGGACCGTCTCAAGGCGCTTACTCGCCGCTATTGGGAGGGCCGCCCTTCCGAGACCGACCTCACCATCCGCACTGTTTGGGGATCTACTCTTTCTGTTCGCGGCGCCGATCGCCCCGACTCGCTCCGTGGCAACGGCCTCGATTTCGCCGTCCTCGATGAGTACGCGTCCATGCACCCCGAACTTTGGACCGAAGTCATCCGCCCTGCGCTCAGTGATCGCCTGGGCCGTGCCCTCTTTCTCGGCACCCCGCAAGGCTGTAATCACTTTTACGATCTCTTCGAGCAATCGAAAACTGCTGCCGATTGGGCCGGCTTTCAATTCTCCACTGCGCAAGGCGGCAATGTTGACAAAGACGAGCTTGCCTCAGCCGCCGCTCAGTTGGACCCGGAATGTTTTCGCCAGGAATTCGAAGCGGCATTCGAAGGAGCTGGACGCCACCGTGTGTATTACGCGTTTGACCGCACGTTGCATGTGGTCCCCTGTTCCTTCCAGCCGGGCAGGCCGCTCATCTGGTCGCTTGATTTTAATGTCAACCCGATGTGTATGATGCTTATGCAGCGCTTGGGCGACACCGTGAATGTCATCGACGAAATTATTCTGCAGCCCGACGCCAATACTGACCTCGCTTGCCAGGCTTTCCATGAGCGCACGCGCGCTATTGCTGCGAACCTCACTCTCGATGTCGAGGTTTATGGCGATTCCAGTGGGCACCAGCGCCGCACTTCCGGCACCGCTACCGATTGGGCCCTCATTCGCGATTTCTTCAGCCGCTGGCGTGGCTCTTATCAACCAAGCATTCGCGCCGGCACCTCTAACCCCGGCGTGCGCGATCGCGTCAACTGTGTCAACAGCCGGCTTCGCAACGCGCTGAACGAATTTCACCTTTTCATCGATCCGCGCTGCAAGGAACTCATCAAAGATTTGGAACAAGTCACTTGGGCGCTCGATTCCTCCGATCGTCCCACTTCCGAGATCGATAAGTCAGACCGCGCCCGCACCCACTCGAGCGACGCTCTCGGTTACTACATTGCCGAAGCTTTCCCGCTCCGGCCACAAATCGGACCGAAAGCCACCGGCAGGCTGTTATGAAAATTTCGAGGCGTTGCGATATTCTTCTTGTTACACCGTCAACCCTCCAGCCGACCCGTGACCGTCAGGGAGCGGTCTAAGTCAACCTTCGCCCGCTGCCTGTTACTTCAAGTGAAAACAACGTGAAAAATCATTTCAAAACCGCCATAACAGAACCGGGAACCGTCCAATACGGCTTCTGGCTAGCTCTTGGCAGCGCCTATACCGCCGAAGTCTGCGCCACCGCTAACTACGATTGGCTCCTCATCGATGCCGAACATGGGCCCAACGATGTGCGCTCCATTCTGGCGCAATTGCAGGCGATCGCTCCGTACCCCGCGCACGCTATCGTTCGACCTCCCGTCGGAGACGTGAATCTCATCAAGCAACTACTCGACATCGGCGTTCAAACTCTCCTCGTTCCCATGGTTGAAACCGCCGAGCAAGCGGCCAGCATCGTTGCTGCCACTCGCTATCCCACTGCCGGTATTCGTGGCGTGGGCGGTGCACTCGCTCGCGCTTCGCGTTGGAACGCTATTCCCGATTACCTCAACCAAGCCAACTCCCAAATCTGCGTTCTCGTCCAGGTCGAGAGTGTCGCCGCCCTTAAGAATCTCGACGCCATCGCGGCTGTTGACGGTGTAGACGGCGTGTTTATCGGTCCCTCCGACCTCGCCGCCACGATGGGTCACTTGGGAGATCCCGCCCACCCCGAAGTCCTCCCGGTCATCGAAGACGCCATCCACCGCATCAACAGGGCAGGCAAACCTCCCGGCATTCTCACGTTCGACGAACCCCTCATCCAACGCTACACCGAGCTAGGCTGCCGCTTCATTGCCGTGGGAGCCGATGTCATCCTGCTCGCCCGCGCCGTCCGCACGCTGGCCCAAAGATTCAAACCTCAGCCGCCTGGTAGCTAAAACGGCCACACTTTGCGCGGAGTCTCCGACAGTAACAAGCGCTTGTCTTCATCGTTCAGAAACGGCATCCCGCTCTTGATCAGTTCAAGTCTTTGCGCATAGCTGGCCTTCTCCTTCGCAATCGGCCAGTCGGTCGCCCACATCAGCCGCTTTGGTCCGAACGAGTCATAGAGTCGCTTGACAAGCTCTTGCGAGTCTTTCCATGGATACTCCTGCTTCGATAACGACCAAGTGTGTGAAATTTTGACGAACACGTTGGGATGACGAACCAGCGCCATCAGTTTCTCAAGCTCCGTGGGATGATCGACCGGACAATCCGCCATATGGTCGATCACCACCGTCACATTCGGAAAGCGATCAATCAGCTTGCCAATCTCCGGAATGCGGCTAATCGGAGCCAGCAGTGTCATCGGAACTCTCAGTTCTTCGCAGCGCTTCCACAACGGCGGCATCAACGGACCCGAGATCCAATCGCCTGTCGCATCGGCGGCCGGACTGATCCGTACCCCATGAAAACCAGGCTGCCCCATAAGGCTGGCTAAATGATCGGGCGCAGCGGGGTCGAGCGGATTCACTCTGCAGACACCGCGAAAATATTGTGGATACTGCTTGAGAACCGCCGCCAGATAGCTGTTGTCGTAGCGATAATGAATGACTTGAATGATTACCGTCTTCGCTACTCCATTAGTCCGCATCAACTCCAACAACGCCTCAGGCGTAGCATCGAAATCCGGGACTTTCGCACTGGCCGCAAAGGGGAACGCCGGGTCATGCTTCCAGACATGCACATGCGGATCCATGATTTGATAATCAGAAATGCTGGCAGCGGCAGCCATCATCAAGACCTCGCGCCGAGTCGTTTCAGACATAGATCTTTTCCAAGTTATTCACAATGTAGCTGCCACATCGTTCATAACTCACCCGCGGTCCCTGGCGAGCGATATCCAGATCGACACACAGCCAGCCTTTGTAAGAGATCGATTTCAGAACGCGATGGCACGCGGGAAAATCCACCTCTCCATCGCCCAGGTCGAAGATGTTAGGCAGAAAGCTCTTATCGAGACCCGCTCTCTTGGCGTCCTTATAATCCGCAAACATCAGCCTGTCCTTGTGCTTGTTGAGAACGGCGGCTGTGTCGCCCCCTCCTAAATACACATGTGCCGTGTCAGGAGAAAAGTGGAACAGTTTCGAATCCGTGAGTGCCATACATCGATCGATCTCCTCGGGCGTTTGCACCATCTGGCCTAGATGATTGTGCAGACCCGCCTTGAATCCCATCTCATTCGCCTTTTGACCCAGCACGTTGTAGAACGAACACATGATCTCGAATGCGCCTGGTTTCTCTGTCCTATGCGGCGAGAACACCACCAGGTGATTCGCTCCAAAACGTTGCAGAAACTCCATCGCCTCTTTCGCCTTGTTGAGAATGTCTGTGTGCTGCGCCGGATCATCAGCCGCGCCGTTAAAAGAAATCGTGATGACTTGCAGGCCCCGCTTATTAACTTCGCTTTCCAGGAGCGCGGGTGTAAGCTCGTACTTCTTCAATATGGCCGGGAATTGCGTAATGCGGATTCCAATGAATCCGGTATCGCGCATGATGTCCAAAATATCCGTGAACGGCGTTCCTGGAAACGAGTTCCAAAGGCTCGCGCCCAGTGCCCATTTCACGTTTCGATTCGCGGGCAGTTTCTGCGCGGCGGCGGCTAGCGTCGCAGCTATTGCAAACAGGGAATCTCTCCGGGTCATGCGCACTAGCATACACTTCGTAGCGTAAAATGGAACGTTCGACCATTGATGACCGTAACTTTTGAGCGTTTCCCGGCGAACCCTCTATTAAGGCATACCGGTGCCCAGTGACGGAAATACGCCGCTCGTCCGGTCTGTCCGCGATGGGGGTATCGAAGCGCTAATGGTTGCGTATCAGCAGTCCGATCCTGACGCCGCCACAGCTTTGGTCGGGCAGCTTTCACCGCAAATCTTCCAGTTCTTTCTGGCGCAATCACGTAACCGCGCCGAGGCTGAGGATTTGCTGCAGGATTTCTGGCTACGCATTCACAAGGCACGCGCCACGTTTCGCGCGGGTGAACCGCTGTTGCCATGGCTTTACGCAATCGCGCGGCGCGTTAGAGTCGATCGCTATCGTAAGACAAAAGGAACGCGCGAGCACGAGGTTTTGAGCGAAGTGCTGCCCGAGAAAGCTGTACCGGAAACAGCTCGGCAGACCACTCCCAAAATCTCTGAAATGCTGCAGTCGCTTCCCGAGTCGCAGCGCGAAGTTGTACTCCTTCTTAAGGTCTCAGGCTTGAGCTTGGAGGAAGTGGCGCGCGCCACGGGAGTGAGTATCGGGTCAGTGAAACAAAAGGCACATAGAGCGTACGAAACCTTACGCAAGCGATTGGCAGGGGTCGAATGAACGAAGATCTCGACGGTCTATTCGCCCAGCGTGAGCAACCCGATGCTGCCCTCCTCCAAAGGATCAACGCGCAGTTTGCCGTGCCGTCGACGCCGGTTAGACCTCTGCCCTCCAATTTGTTTCTCTGCTCCATCAGCCTGGCTATTTTTGTAGTCGTTTCATTCATCGTGGCTGCGGCGTTCGGATTGAAAGCCATTGCCGCACTCAGTGCCGGAGAGATCACTCTATATTACGGTGCTGTTTTCGTTTTGGCCGTTCTCTTTTCCCGCGCTCTCGTGGAACGCATGATTCCAGGCGAAAAGCGCTTTGTGCCGTCGTCGACCCTGCTGATCGGAGCCGTCGCTATCTTAGGTATCTTGTTGGCCCGTCTATTCTCCGATTACAGCACCCAGCGTTTTGTCGCTCTTGGCTTTCCTTGTCTTCGCTTAGGTTTTATGAGTGCGTTGATGAGCGGCGCGATTGGCTGGCGTTTACTACAGCGTGGATACCTGGTCACGCCGCGTGAGACACTCGTGCTTTATGGTTTCTTTGCTGGGCTCGTCGGGGTAGCCGTGTTAGCCCTTCACTGCCCAATTCGTAATTCCCTACACGTGTTGGTGTGGCACTTAGGAGCCATGTTACTGTCTGGCCTGACCGGCTTGTTCATCGCAAGATTTGTGGAGCGCCGTAACGATGCCAATTGACGATCCGCTGCAGGTTATCGCGGCGGCGGTAACACCGGTCGTCTTATTGTCTGCGACAGCCATCCTTATCTCCGGCGTGAATGCCCGCTACATTGCGATTGCCGACCGTATCCGCTCGCTAACTGCCGAACATCGAAACACCGCTACGACTCAGACCAGGCGAACTGGTATCAATCGACAGTTGCCGGCTTTTCAACGCCGAGTACGCCTCGCATCTTGGTCCATACGTGGACTCTATCTGGCTTCCGCCTGTTTCGTTACCATGGCACTTCTCATTAGCGCCACTCTCTGGCGAAGGATGCTCACGGATGCTACCCTGCCGCTCTTCATCGTTGGAATTGCACTGCTGCTGATTTCTATAGTATGTGAACTATGGGAACTGCAGATCGCCAATCTCACTCTATTTGAGGAGATCTCGGAATTGGATAACACGTCTCAACCTTAAAGCGTCTTCAAATACTCAACCAACTGCTTTTTTTCTTCTTCTGCTAGTGTGGTACCCCAAAGGTGACCGGCGTTGCTGTTGCCTCTTTCCGCTGTGTCATAGCGGAAGCCCACGCGTTCCGCCTCCACTCCCTGCGAAATGAAACCGACGTTTTCTGGATCGATCACATCGTAGCCGCGATAGAACACTTTCGGGCGCTGTGCGGGCGGGCGGAGGAGGTCCGTGATTCCCGGTACCGAGCCGTTATGCAAATAGGGTCCGCGCAGCCACAGTCCCTCCAGCGTTACATTCACATATCCGCTCTGTTTTCCAAAGTGGCTGAAGCGCCATTCATATTTGCCCGTGTACTGGTTATACGCGGTCGCAGCACTTTGGGTCCACATATCTATCCTATTGCGGTCAGTGGCCAGCATTGCGTTCTCAATTGGCTCTACCTTGCCAGTGCGGGCACCCCCTGGAGCGTGGCATTGGGCGCATTGCTGATCGTAAATAGCTTTGCCTCTGGAGGCGAGCGCCTGATCGATTGGCAACGGATACTTGGGGGGTTGAGCGTTGCTCATAAATGCGGAAATGCGCTTGAGGCTCGACTCTTTGTCTGACTTTCTAAAATCGTTATCCACCCATTTCAAAGGAGTGCCATCTCCAATAGCTGAACTCAGTAAGACTTCCTGCAAAGATGTGTTGAGCCCATCCCAATGCAAAGAATACCCCGCATGCGCTTTAAGATTCCACAGTGGTTCCATGTCTGAATTGCCCAGACTGCCGTCGGGAGGTTGTTTCAGATATCTGTACTTTACGAGATTGAATGGATCGATACGGCCGTTGCCGGCAGACAGCAGCGGTTGAAGCAAACCATAGCTCGCATACTCGTTCTTTTGCGCTAAGAGGGTGTACTTTACGAACGGAATGAGGACGAAACGATAGGTCAGTCGATCTAACAGAGACAATCGATAATTCGCGGCAATCTCCGCCATTAGGGTCGACGAATTGAAACGCGGATCGCTGGCGCAGTCTATCAAGAAATGCAGATAGGCCTGGGGAATCTGTGTTTGGCCCGGCCCTCCTGGCACAATCACAGGCTTGTCCAGGGGATGAAGACGATAAGTCGAAGCGTGACAAACTGCGCAGTTGATGCCCACTCGGTCTATGCCAATCGTCTGTTTTGTGAAGCCCACCGGCAACTCCCGCCCCTCCGCAAAGATCATGCCAATCGAAGCATAGCCGCCAGGCCTTGGCAGCTTGTCAGGAAAGACGCGCGGTAAAACCAGCCACAGCCAATAAGGAACGCCGGATGTACTCTCAGTGCCAATCGAACCGTACAGAAAGTGTTCTTCATCGGAGGCGAAGTAAGTGGGTGGGAGTTCGCGGAAGAATTCAAAATAGGTGACGCCCGCAATCATCAGCAAAAGGAGAAGACCGATTGCCACCAAGCGAAGCCTCACAGTTTTAGGTTTGGGAGTTATCACGTTTGCAGAGACCGGCGTCCGGACAGCGAGAAAAAGTAGGATAGCTTCAGGTATGAAGAACGTTAGATCAAACAATCCAAGCACGAAATAATCGCGGTTGAAGCCAAGAAAGAAAACGACTCCCACCAGACGTGCCAACACAGTGAGCCAGGAAACCGGCGGATAACGCAACGGCTGCAAAGCAGCGGGAATGTAGAACAGACTCAAGAGAATTAAGAACAATGCCGAGACGGTAACCCATAGCAACGGGTAAGCTGCCGGGAACGCGAACGCCACGAGCGTCTCCCCTGGGAGTATCAACGAGGGGATGGCAATCAACAGGTTTGCAAAGATTCCCAGCCACACCACACGTCCAAACCAAATTGCGTAAGTGTTCATAAGCTCTCCGTTACAGGGTCTTCATGAACTCGATCAGATCCAGCTTTTGATCAAGGGGTAATGCCGTACCAAAAAGGTGGCCGCTGTTTGCATTGCCGGGCAGTGTCGTGTCGTACCAAAAGCCAAATTGGCGGGCTTCGGGAGTGTCGTAGATGAACCCGACTCTATGCTGATCGTATACATCATAGCCGCGGACGAATTGCTTGGGACGGCCAGCTTCGTCGCTGAGTAAGTCGAGCAATGTCGGAACTGACCCGTTGTGTAGATAAGGTGCGCGAGCCCAAACACCATCGAGAGGTTGGTTGGCGTAGCCATTTGTTTTGGTGAAATGAGTGAAGCGGTATTGGCTATCCGGATAGAGTTGCGCTTGATTCCCGGTGAGAGCGTACGTATAGGAGTTTAGCCGGTATGGATCTGTCTTGATACTGGCGATATCCTCCACTGTGCCCGTCTTAGACCCTCCGAAGCTATGGCATTCGGCGCATTGTTGCGTGAAGATTGCCTGGCCGCGCGCGCTGCGCGCTTGGTCTATGCCAAACGGATACTTTGGAGGCGGCAGCGTCCAGATCCAGTCGTGAATGCGCTGTAGGCTGTCATGATCGGCAGTTACGGCGGTGACACCAGCGCCTAACGATGCGCTCAAATTGCGTTCATCGACAGAGGTATTGTCGCCGTCCCAATGCAGATGCATTCCTTCGCGTGGCTTTTGATTCCACAGCGAAGGAAAGTCGCACGCCCCAATCAGTTCCTCGTGCGGCAGCGCGCGCAAATTCCAATTGAATTGAATCGCCTTGTACGGATTGAACGTGTCCACTCGTCCACGGCCCCAATCGGGAATCGGGCCATTGAGCAGCGGCCCTATGCGGTTTTGCAGCGACACGGTTTGTAATTTCAACCGGCTGATCACAGTCAAATGTAAGAGCAATTTTTGGATCAAGCTCACATGCTCTCCCATCTCTTCCGCTTTTGCGATGACACTGTCCGCACTGACCCGGTCGTCCAGACTCGCCTCTTCTACAAATCGAAAGAATCGCTCGATGTCGAACTGATGAGCTGGCATGCCGAGGATAATCTGCGGCTGGCTCTCGGTAGACGCCCGCACAGTTCCGGTATGACAGACGGCGCAATTCAAACCAACTTGCTCCAAACCCAACCGGCGACGCCTGGACACTCCGATTGGGAGATCGTGGCCGCGTTCAAAGACTAACCCCAGCGACGCATATCCGCCGGGAAGTTTTTCCGGGCACAGAGCCGGCAGTGTCTTGAAAACCAGATAAGGCGGAAGCACACCGCCCACACTCGTAAAAACAGTTCCGCCGGGCTCGCTGCCAATCGACCCGTATTTGAAGTGATCTTCAATGTCTGAATAATAGTGAGTCTGGTCAGCCGTAAAGTAGTAGAAAATGCCACTGACAACAATCGCCAGCAAGAGCAGGGCAATCACCAGCACCCATCGCCGAAAGCGATGCTGTGACTCATCCACGGGGCTTGTATAAACATAGTCCGTAAGCACGCCTTCAGTGGTTGGAACATCGATTTCTTCAGGCATTCATTTCCCTCTCTTTACACCACTGCGGATTTCACTTGCTCAGAAAATTGCGATGGCTTATAAACCTGCATAACTTCGGCAATCATCGCGTCATGATCGCCGTCAAACCGCCGCACATCATAACAACCCAACGGATTCGCTGGAGCATTCACCAAACATCGATTGCAAAAGGTACACGGCTTAGGCGGCAGGTCCCGGCCGGATCGGAGAATTAATGGGAGGTCGCGATTTGCAATCAGCGGGCGAGCAATGGAAACCGCATCGGTATATCCGTCCGTGATAACTCGGCGAATCACTTTGGCGTCCTGATACCCACCCGTGTTGATGATCGGAATGGTGACATTCTTCTTGATTTCGCGACAGTACTCGGAAGAGACCGCCTCCACCGGGTGAGACTTCTTTGTGCGATTCCACAGCAAGCTGAAGATCGGCCGGAAAATTTTGAAATGGAAAAGCGTGTAGTTGAAATAGCCGCGCACGCCGCTGGAAATGACGGCACCATACCACCAATTCAGTTCATCAAACGGCAGTCCGCCTGGGGGTAGCAACGGGTGAGGGAAAATGCTTCCAATCGAAACATGAATAGCATCGATGCCAGCCTCTTCCGCCCACTGTGCCACCTGAATGCCCTCATCCAGCGTGTTTCCTTTCTTTTCCCAGGGATAAAGCGCGCTGCCAAAATCAACCGCGTTCAATTTGGCCTGGAGGTGATAATCGAAACCCACCTCTTTGCGAATCGCTTGAATGATTTCGAGCAGAAACGCCGCGCGATTCCGCAGTGCTCCGCCGTATTCGTCCTTACGATCGTTGATTGCCGAGCTCAGGAATTGAGTGATCAAATAGCCATGCGAGGCGTGAAGTTCCACGCCATCCAATCCGGCTTCCCGAGCGCGGCGCGCACCCTCTGCGAAATGGCGAACCGTATCTTTGATCTGCTGCAGAGACATCGCCTCACACAGGAGCCCATGAAAGGTGTCCATGTGATTAGTAGAAGAAAGCCCCTTGTATCTGAAATTTTCTACTCCGGGGTTATCGCGCTGCCGCCCGCTATGGCTTAATTGCAAAATGTACTTGCAATCGTGCCTGTGAACCGCCTCTCCCAATGCCCGCCAGAAAGGAATCTTATCGTCGCTGTCGATCATGGCGTAGTTAGGCAGAATCCGCCCGCGCAAGTGCACGGGAACATAAGACGAAATGATCGCCCCCACTCCACCGCGTGCGAACGATTCCTCCCAGTTGATGCGCGCTTGCGTCCCGGAGCCGTCGTAGTTATCGAAGCGCCCTGAGACATTGGAGCGGAACAAACGATTCTTTACTGTGAGGTTTCTAAATTTCAGCGGCTCGAAGATTACGTCGTTGTCCATGGTTGCCCAAATATAGTGTCATAGAGACCCTTTCCGTTTCAAGTGCCATGTTTCTTCGCCGCAGGTGAAACGGAAACGACCCGTTCAGCACTATGTGGTGACAATCGCGGAAGAGGCCCAGTGTGAAGCTGTTCCCAAGAGCTGTGCTGACCATAGTGTTGCTGTTAGCCGGTCAGCCATTGAGATCGAATGTCTTTGCAGATATTGCGAGTTCCCTGCACCAGCAACACGAATCCATTGGCAAGGGCATCGGAAGGGCGCTGGGAGTCAAACTGGGCGGTGCGCTGGAGACGGCTACTGCTCCCGCGCTCGACAATGCCGCCACTAGATTCACCGAGGTCGTGAAGACTGCCGCCGGCACTCTGGATCAGTCGCTGCAAGCCGAAAACGAAAGCATCGATACGATAGCGCGCCGGAACATCGACCACGTGAATAGTCTCACGCAGATCACTCTAAACGAGGTCGATCAACTAGCTGACGCGCGCTTGCAACAAGTAAACACCGACGCCGTAAACCTTCTCGACCGGGAAGCGACTATTGTCGACAACGCATTAAAACAAGAAAATAACATCGCGAATAACGCTTTGGATCGAGTGGAAGCTATCTCTGGTCAAAGCCTCAGCCGGCTTCAGGATATCGAGGGTGATGCTTTTGATCGGGTGGATTCGGCGCTGCAAGACCAAGTGCCCGTGGCGGCCAGTCAGGTGGCTCATGAATTCGTGGTTGCCGGAATTGTTGTCGTTTGCATTGTGGCTCTGTTTGGATTCGCCGCCATCAGTTTGTGGAAGAACTTTCAGCAAGCCCGAGACGCCGATTCGTCGATGGGGCAAATTTTGAAGAGTGGATTTCTGAGCTTCTGGCGGACCCTTCCGCAGGAGACTGCGGTTGTTGTGTTTCCAACGCTCTTGGTAGGCGCTGTTATTCTGGGAGCATATGAAGGTTACTTGCGTACGACGCAAGCTATGCGCGTGTCGCGATTGCAGAAGGCGGCCAGTCTGCTTGAAAAATCCGGCGAGTACAAATTGGCTGCGCAACTCCGCAAAAGAGTGGTGGATGTATCAGGGGAGAGCAATAGTGCGAGCAAAGAGTTCGCCTATCAAGCCGATGCATGGCTAGCCGATTTCATTCAGAAGAAGCCACTGGATTTAAACGATCTTACGAAACGCTTGACGCTTCTAGAGAGTAGCGGCTTAGTGCAGGCTGCTCCCGATCTCCAGGCAGCGTCTTTGTATTTCCGCGCGAGCATTTTTGGCGATTTCGACGAGGCTCGCGCGAATCGATTCAACCAACAATTCCTCGATGGCAAAAGTGCTCCGCAAGTACCATTCCTGGGCAAGTTGGTTCTGATGACGCAAATCAAAGCGGCGCTCGACCGGGAAGCATCCGCCAACGAGCGAGTGACCGTCGCGGCAAAACTAACTCAGCAACTTCGAGAGTTGTATCCGAACTACGCGAACGGTCACATTCTGGCGGCCTGGCTTCTCAGTGCGCAAGCCGACGCACTCGATAACTGTGAACAGCGTAATCCGAATCGAGGGGCTGCACTGCGCCAACAAGCGGCGGCTGAACTTTCGCGTGCCTCCCGTCTCGACCCCGACACCTCTCGGTTTGTTAGTCTCAATAATGCCGAGCTTCCCGCGGATCTATTGAAAGATTTGAATGAAAATCCGCGCACTCCTGGTTTGGCCTCGCGCTTAGGGAAATGCGCGAGCATGGATATCGACCCAATAGCGCGCGCCATTCTCGTTTCAGATGTGTTGACTCATCAGGCCGTCGATAGAATTCTTCTGCGCGCCATCAGACGAGGGATGGGAGAACGAAACATTTCCCGCGCTATTGCCGAACTGCCCGAAAACCCTGAACAGCGGGCCGCGGCTATGCTCTCCATCGCCCAACAGTCGCTCGCTATTAATAGTTATCTCCCTGCCGAAGCGTGGCTTGAGTCGGTGCAGAAGACCGCTGCCGCGAGCGACCCAGGCTTGAAGCAGCGAATAGCATGTCTCCGGCAAGCCATCATTCACTCCAAGATGTCCTCCGACTTAGCAGCCGTGATCTAGAAGTGGTCGAGTAAGTCGCGGATTCGCTCCACTCTAATTAGTCGTGGGTGATTCTCGGGAACCTCGGCATGCTCCAAACTCCAGGTTCTCGCATGCGGTACAAACACTGCGTTCAATCCGGCGGCCAGTGAAGGGTTGATATCGGACTTGGGCGAATTCCCAATCATCCAGGTGCACGCAGGGTCGAATTTGCGCTGCTGCGCCAAATCCAAATAGGCTGCCTGATTCTTTTCTTTCACGATAGCGGCGTGCTCGAAATAATCTCTCAAGCCAGAACGGTCAATCTTGAGCCGTTGCTCTTCGCTGTCGCCTTTCGTGAAGAGCGTCAAACTGTGGCGCTGCGCTAACTGGGCAACTGTCTCTTCGACGCCGTCGATCAACTCAATTGGCTTCTCCAAAATGTGGTGCGCAAAGTCTTGAACCGCCTTCAAATCGGCATCGGCAATGTGACGTTCCGCCAGATGCCGGTAACACTCTTCCAGGTTGCGCGCGTAATTCTTTGAACCATACCCATGAATTTTGGCGTTAGTACCTTCGATCTCGTCGAGCACGCCGCGAACCTCCGCCGCCGACATCGAAGAGTGGGACAGATACTCGTAGAAACGGTCGAACGCTTCTTCGAAATAGATATTGTTCTCCCACAGTGTGTCGTCCGCATCGAAGATCAGGTTCTGTCGTGACCGCGCCATGCCTATCGCGAAACCTTGGCGTGGCCATTCAGCGGACCTACGCGTTTGGCCAAAGCCGTGCGCTCGCGCTGCGCTACGTATTCCGGAATACCCGCACTAGAAACTCCAATCTCTCAACCTCCGACCGCAGAGACAGCACGGTTTGCCGCTTGTCAAAGTCGTCAATATAGCGCGCAAGTTGGAAACTGATGCGCCTGTGTTCCCATGCAGGCTCGCTGGCTTCCGGCGAGTCGTTCTCCGTAGTGGCTAAGTCTTTATACGCCGCAGTCGCTCGCTCGCGCAACTCTGGCGACACTTCACTGGCATCGTCGTCATTAAAGAACTCTACCTCCGCTCGCAAGAACGACTTTTCTTGATCGAGAGAGGAAATCTGAAATCGACGTTGACCTATCGCGAGGAGGTCGAGCCGGCCATCGTCATAGCGCCGCATGACGCGTTCCACTGTTGCCGTACAGCCGATATTGACGATGCCATCGTCCTTAGCAAAGACCACGCCAAATTCGCCCTTGGCAGGGATAATTTCGCTCATCATCTCTTTATAGCGATCTTCGAAAATGTGGAGCGGCAGCGGCATAGACGGCAGTAGAACAACAGATAGAGGAAAGAGGGGGATGAGTTCTATCGCCATAGCTTCATTATGCTTTGTTGCCTTTTAGATGCTGGACTAGCCGTTTGATTCTCTAAATATTTCAAGGCCTTGAGGCGATATACTGGTCCCAACTGAATCGGAATTTCGCGACGCCGCTCATGATTTTAAAGCTCAAACGTACGCCCGGGCTCTACTTGGTTGGCTTTATGGCCAGCGGGAAAACCACCATTGGACGCGCCCTGGCCGATCATATCGGTTGGCCCTTTGCCGATATGGACGCCGAGATTGAAGCGCGCGAGGGCAGACCCATCTCACAGATTTTTCGTGAGCTTGGGGAAGCCGGGTTTCGCGATATTGAGAGCCGCGTTCTGCGCAGTCACGTTCGCAGCATCGAAACTGGACAGCCTTGTGTTCTCGCTCTGGGTGGCGGCGCTTTTGTGCAGCCAAGCAATCGCGAACTCTTGGAGAACAATGGCATTACGCTGTGGCTCGATTGTCCGCTGGACGTGATTCAGCGCCGATTGAATGGCGATAGTTCGCGACCTTTGGCCTTAGCTAATGGCTTAGGAAAATTGTACGAAGATCGCAAGCCCGTTTATTCTCGCGCCAACTACCGCGTCGAGGTTGATACCGAAGACGTGTCTGAACTCATTCAGCGAATTTTGAAACTGCCTTTGTTCGGCGAATAGTTTTCAGCGATAAGGCGCGAACAATTCAGTTGTGAAATAGCGCTCCATGCGATCGGGAAACACCGTTATCACAACGCCATCCTGGCCAATCCTCTTGCTGATTTCCAAGGCGGCGCAGAAGTTCAACCCCGAACTTGGACCCACTGGAAATCCCAGACAACCCAATTGGCGCGAAACAGCTATAGCGTCACTATCTTCCACTTCAATGGTTACTAACCGCGGCAACCGGCCGGCGCGAAAGATGGTTGAAATGCTATCGACTACACCGGGAATCTTGCCACTGAAGCTGCAGCACTCAATCTCTCCTTGAAATGTTATGGGTTTGGCCAGCACGGCGATTGGCGCGCACCCAGCATCCGCCAGTCCTTCACATAGTCCTACCAGCGTTCCACCCGTGCCCACGCCACTTACTACCGCATCTACATTTCTGTGCTGCAGCTGCTCCAAGATCTCGCGCGCCGTGCCAGTGCGGTGCGCCATGGCGTTGTCTTCATTAGAAAACTGTTTGGGCAAGAATGATTTTGTCTCTTTCGCCAAGCGCTCAGTCTCGCGAATCGACTCGGCAATGCCTCCTTCCTTGGCCGTTAACCGAATCTCTCCGCCAAAAGCCTTAATCATCAGCGTGCGCTCGTTGGACACGCCTTCTGGCATCACCGCAATAAAACGCACGCCTAGTTGCGCACACACCAGAGCCATCGCAATGCTGGTTGAACCGCTTGAGGCTTCAATCACGGTCGTTTCTTTGTCCAGATTTCCTTCCCGCCAAGCTTTCTCTAAAATGAAACGGGCAATACGGTCTTTGGTCGACCCGCTTGGATTCAGGAACTCAAGCTTGACCCATATGATAGGCTCGCCGCTGCGCAGTTGGACTGGCGCCAGGGGTGTTGTACCTGGACGGTACGGAATTCTCGATTGCATGTGGGGTTCATTAGGTAGTGTGACACTGGAGGATGTTTACATGCCGGTTAAGCAACGACTCCGAGACGATGCCATGGCGATCTTTAAGGCTGCTTTGGCCGCGGCGAGTGCCAATGAGGCGGTCAAACGTCACCTCCACCGAACAGCGACCGAGCTTCACGCCGGAAAAGCTCGCTATGCTTTTGCCAGTACCAACAATATCGTTTTAGTTGCAATCGGAAAAGCGGCGGCGCAAATGGCAGAGGCCGTCGAGGAGTGTGCCGGCAACAGACTAACTCGCGGCATCATAGTCACCAAGCACGGTCATGTTGCTGAGTATACCGGCCAATGCCAAGTAATTGAATCCGGTCATCCAATTCCTGACGAAAACAGTCTCCGCGCGGGGCAGGCTGTGCTGGCCTTACTCGCAGGTCTCGGAGTGCATGACTTACTCATTGTTGCTGTTTCCGGTGGAGCATCTTCCCTGCTCTGCGCTCCCGTGGATGGCATCACACTCGCGGCGAAACAGCAAACGACTGATTTGCTGTTGCGTGCCGGAGCCGATATCTACGAACTGAACGCCGTACGCAAGCACCTATCGCGCTTAAAGGGAGGCAACTTAGCCGCGCGTGCTATTCCGGCGCACGTGCTCAGTTTACTGCTTTCCGATGTCGTGGGTGATCCGCTGGACGTGATTGGCTCCGGTCTAACGGCACCCGACTCCTCCACCTTCGCGCGAGCGATTGAGGTCCTCCTGAAAAGAGAAGTGTTGCAAAGGGTTCCAAGGGAAGTAAGAGAGCACTTGGAAAAGGGGGCACGTCACGAGATAGACGAAACGCCCAAGCCGGGAGACCCTCTCTTTGAAAACGTTACTAACACCATTGTGGGCAGTAGCCGTCAAGCGCTCGAAGCTGCCTCGTCAGAAGCTAAACGCCGTGGCTATGCTCCGCTGATCCTTTCGAGCCGCATTCAGGGAGAAGCGCGCGAAGCGGCTCGCCTCCATGCCGACATTCTCTGGGAAACCATCACTTCAGGTAATCCGCTTCATCCTCCAGCCTGTATCTTGTCGGGCGGCGAAACCACTGTTACTGTTCGCGGTAAGGGAAAGGGCGGCCGTAATCAAGAGTTCGCCCTCGCTGCCGCCGTGGCCATCAATGGCGCCCGTAATGTCTTATGTCTTGCGGGTGGAACGGATGGCACCGATGGTCCTACTGACGCAGCCGGCGCCCTCGCCGATGGAGATACCATCCAGCGCGCCGAAAACCTTGGTCTCAGTGCAGCCGATTATCTTGCGCGCAATGATTCCTACAATTTTTTTGATGCTCTCGGCGACCTGATCAAAACCGGACCCACCGGCACAAATGTAATGGATGTGAATCTGATGCTCGCCGGCTGACGATCCCTCGTTGGATAATCGTTCCAGCAAATCGATGTTAGAAAATGTCAATCTAGAAAAAAAGCTTTCGCGTGAAGAGTACAAGCGCATGCTGCCTTCTTTGCAGATGCGCCTCTATGAGTTAGAAAAAGCTTGTTGGGATCAAGGCGTACCGAGCGTCATCGTGTTTGAAGGGTGGGACGGTTCCGGCAAAGGCACTGCCATCTCAGCGCTTAGCCAGCGGCTAGACCCGCGTGGCTTTCGCCTCTATTCCATGCAAGCTCCGCGTACCTACGAACAGCAGTATCCTTGGCTGTGGCGCTTCTGGCTGAAGGTGCCGAATCGGGGAGAAATGCTCATCTTCGATCACAGTTGGTATGGACGAATGCTCGACGAGCGCATCGATCTCACACTCAGCGAAAAGGACTGGCGTAGTGCAGGCCGCGATATCCTAGACTTCGAGCGTATGCTCGCCGACGACGGCGCCAGCATCCTGAAGTTTTTCTTTCACATCAGCAAGAAGGAACAAAAGAAGCGCTTCAAAGCCATGGAAGCCGACCCGTTGGAATCGTGGCGTCTTCGCAAAGAGGATTGGGCACACCACAAGAAATATAACGAATATGTGGAGATCGTTGAAGAGATGTTCGAGCTAACGGACACCGACTTCGCGCCTTGGGTCATCGTCGAAGCAACCTCCACACCATTCGCCTGCCGCAAGGTTTTCGAGACGGTCATCTCATCTTTGGAACGCCGCTTAGGCGGCAGCGCCCCGCCGCGATTGGATGAAGGCGCGAGCGATGCCGACCTTCGCGAAGTGATGGACTCTTTGGAAGGACAAGATGCTCGAGACCCTCGATCTAACCCAGAAGCTTGACCGCGGGGAGTATATCAAACAGCTCGCACGGAGGCAGATCCAAATGCGTGAGTTGGGCTTTCAAGTCTATCAACAGAAGCGTCCCGTGGTGTTGGTGTTTGAAGGATGGGATGCCGCGGGCAAGGGCGGTGTCATTAAACGAGCTACCGAAAAGCTCGACCCACGCGGCTATGTGGTGTTTCCAATTAGCGCACCCCATGGCGAGGATAAGAGTAAGCATTATCTCTATCGCTTTTGGCGCAGGCTGCCGGAACGAGGTTCCATTGCCATTTTTGATCGCTCATGGTACGGTCGCGTCTTGGTGGAACGAGTGGAAGGTTTTGCCGTTGAAAAAGAATGGAAGCGCGCCTTTAAAGAGATCAACGCGTTCGAACGGCAGTTGCAGGAATTCGGCACGATTGTGGTTAAGTTTTGGCTGCACATTTCGCGGGAAGAACAATTGAAGCGCTTTGAGGAACGGCAGCGTGTCGGTTACAAAGCATGGAAGCTCACAGATGAAGACTGGCGCAACCGCGAAAAATGGGGCGCTTATGAAGATGCCGCCGAAGAGATGTTAGTTAAAACGAGTACCACTCTCGCACCGTGGATCCTGGTTGAGGCCAACGACAAGTATTGGGCGCGCGTGAAGGTGCTTTCTCGTTTAGTGGAAGTCTTGGCAAAAGAGCTCAACTATAAACCGTCCGACCCGCTGAAGAAAGCTAAGAGTAAAAGCTGAGTGCGTTGTCTCCCTGCCTCAAGACTCTCGTTTTGCGTAGTCTTCCATATTCATCCGCCAGCGTGAGACGTGATGTGTGCTGCGCAATCGCGAGTTCACATGGAGTGGCGGACAGTGCGTTCAATGCAGTCGGGTATTCCTCCTCTAACTCATACGGGGGATCCAGAAAAACGATATCAGCGGGAAAATTCGCCAGCAACAGTGCCGCCTGTCCACGCACCACGCTCGCCGCTTGTTTGCTAATCCCCAGTAACTCCAGGTTCTCTTTGATCACTTCCACTGCCGCGTGCTTCTTGTCAATCAAAATCACCCGTTTTGCACCTCGGCTTAATGCTTCGATGCCAACAGCGCCGCTTCCTGCATATGCATCCAGGAAAATAGTCCCGCCGATACGTGGCGTTAAAATGTTGAATAACGACTCCCGCAAACGGTCAGGCGTGGGCCGGACCTCTAACCCAGGCACGCTCTTCAGCTTTCTGCTCCGGTACTCTCCCGCGATGACTCGCATGCCCTATCCCACCTGCACCAAACCGTAGCGACGCTGCCAGTTCTCTTGAATATAGGCCACCGCCGCTCGCAATTCTTCGCCCGGTTTTTCTTCTATCAAGCGCTGCGCCTCGGTCCGCGCTTGCTCCAATATTTCTGTGTCGCGCAGCAAATTTGCAAATCGCAGGCCAGGCACCCCCGATTGCCGAGTGCCAAAAAATTCACCGGGCCCCCGCAGCTTCATATCCATTTCTGCAATGTAGAACCCATCGTTCGATTCCACCAGTGTGCGAATTCTTTCGCGTGCCACGTCGCCTAGTTTGCTTGTCACCAGCACGCAATAGCTCTGTTGTGCGCCGCGACCGACTCGGCCACGCAATTGGTGTATCTGCGCCAAGCCGAAGCGCTCCGCCTGCTCAATCACCATCACGGAAGCGTTGGCTACGTCCACCCCTACTTCAATCACCGTCGTCGTTACCAATATTTTGATTTCGCCGCTTTGAAAGTCGCGCATGATCGTGTCTTTGATGCCCGCGCTCAATCTTCCATGCAGCAGGCCAACGCGGACTTTCGGGAAAACTTTCTCCGCCAAGTGAAGGTACATCTTCTCAGCCGCTTTGATGTCGGCCGATGTCTCTGTCTCTTCCACGATCGGATAAACGACATAGGCTTGCCTCCCCGCAGCGATCTGTTGCGCGACAAAGCTGTAGATACCTTCTACCGCTGAATCGGGCACGTGCTTCGTAACGATCGGCTTACGTCCCGGCGGCATTTCATCGATGACTGAAATATCCAGATCGCCGTACACTGTGAGCGCCAGCGTTCGCGGAATCGGCGTTGCCGACATCACCAGAACATCCGGCCGATCACCTTTTTTCATCAAATCTAAACGCTGCGAGACGCCGAACCTGTGCTGCTCGTCGATGATCGCCAATCCCAACTTGCTGAACGTAACGTCTTCCTGAATGATCGCGTGCGTGCCCACCACAAGGTGAACGAAACCCTCCGCTACCAACTTCTTCATCTGCTGCTTTTCACGCGCACCGGACGAGCCCACTATTAAGCCCACGACGTAGCCCAGCTTTTCCAGCAATCGCTTGAAGTAGGTGAAATGTTGACTGGCGAGGATTTCCGTGGGCGCCAGTACCGCCACCTGAAAACCATTTTCAATCGCGATCACCGCAGCCTGCGCCGCCACAATCGTTTTGCCGCTACCGACGTCGCCCTGCAGCAAACGGTTCATCGGATGCGGACGTTTCATGTCGTCCACAATTTCCTGAATCACGCGCCGCTGTGCTCCCGTCGGCTTGAAAGGCAGCATCTGCTTGATCTGTTCGCGCGCCCTTTCGGTTACCCCAAACGAAATGCCTACTGCCACCCGTGCTTTGTTTTTCTTCAAAGCTAGGCCACACTCGAGCCAGAAGAATTCTTCAAAGATTAGCCGCGTTTGCGCGGGAGTTCGAAATTCGTTAAGCAGTCGCAAGTCCGTGCCAGCGGAAGGGCAGTGGGTTTGCGCAATCGCCTCGCCCAGACTCGGCAGATCAATGCGTTGCCGCACACTTGCCGGCAGTGGGTCTTCCGGCAAGTCAATCTCTTTCAGAATGCGATCCAGCAGCGTGCGAAAAATGCGCGTCGATAGCTTGCCTGCCGCTTCATAAACAGCCACAATCCGGCCTGAATGCAGGGTCTCGTCTGCTTCGTCACCGCCCGAGAGAATTTCCACCTCTGGCTGAACCATCAATCGATGACCGCTCGTTTTATCTAGCTCAACTTTGCCAAACAACGCCACGCGGGTATCGGGCACGAGAGAATCGGCATAGCGTTCGCCATGAAAAAAGCGTGCCAAGAGCGCGCCTGCCCCATCGTCTTTGAAAATCACTTCGAACAAACCGACTGCGCGCCGTCGAAAGCCTGACATTTTGGCTGAGGAAACCCGCGCCATCACAGCGGCCTTCTCGCCCGGGGCCAACTGCGCTATCGCTTTCACATTGCTGCGGTCTTCATAGCGGAACGGCGCGTAATAGAGAAGATCGGCTACTGTCTCGAGTCCCTTCGCCGCCAACATCTCTGCGCGCGCTGGGCCGATGCCTTTCACATACTGGAGTGGCGTCGCAAGGTCCAACCCTTTAGACTAGCGTCCCGCAAAATCGTGAGTCCGCCTGAACGATAGTTAACTGTTTTCCAGTCAACAAACACAACCCGCTTGCGTTTTGTTGAAGTGAACGGCTCGAACATCAAGAGCAGAAACGGAGACAAGAAAATGAAACAGATTTTAATGAGTATCGCCTTTACCGGTCTGATCGCGACCAGTACCTTCGCCGGACCCCAGACCGCATACAAGAACCAACAGCAGCGCATCGCACAAGGGGTCAAATCCGGTCAATTGACGCCGCGTGAAACTGCGAATCTGGAAAACAAAGAGCGCGCGGTTAACGGCGAAGTGCGCGGCGACAAGAACGCCAATGGGGGCCATCTAACGCAGGGCGAACAAGCGCGAGTCAATGCCCAGCACCAGAACCTGAGCAAGCAGATCTACACCGATAAGCACAATGCCGCCAGAGATAACTTCGGCAAATCTGAAGTGGGCCGCCGCGAAAAGAATCAACAAAATCGCATCGCTCAAGGGATCAGAAGCGGGAGTCTAAACGCGAACAAAACCGCCAATCTGGAAAATCGCGAGGCAGGGGTAAAGTCTGAGATAGGAGTGGATCGGTCTGTCAATGGCGGCAAACTTACGCCTGGCGAACGCCGCAGTGTTAACCAGCAACAGAACAGTCTCAGCAACAGTATCTACAAGGACAAACACAACTAATACAAAAATCTCGGAAACACCGGGGGCACGCTCGGTGTTTCCGTTTTCCTGGGGACATAATATTCACAGGACAAAGTAATGCATCTCGAATCTGCCCAGAACTTCATCAACGGCAATTGGACTCCATCTCTTGCTGGCCAAAGCATGCCGGTATTCGAACCCGCCACGGGCCAGGCATTCGCCGCTATCGCCGACAGCAGGGCGCAAGACGTAGACCTTGCCGTTCGCTCTGCGCGTGAAGCTTTCGACCAGGGGCCTTGGGGCAAGACCACTGCAATTGATCGTGGACGCATGCTTTCCCGCCTCGGCGCGCTGGTCACTGAACACGCCTCTGAACTCGCCAGTATAGAATCGCGCGATACCGGGAAGCCGAAGAGCGCCGGTGCTGCCGATATCGCGGCACTCGCTCGCTATTTCGAATACTATGGCGGTGCTGCCGATAAACTGCACGGCGAAATCGTGCCTTATCTTGCCGGCTATTTAGTCTCGGTGCTTCGTGAACCATACGGCGTCACCGGACACATTCTGCCTTGGAATTATCCCGCGCAAATGTTTGGCCGCACTCTTGCTCCATCGCTGGCCGCTGGCAACGCGGTCGTGCTAAAGCCCGCCGAAGAGGCCTGTTTATCGTCGTTACGGATCGCTGAGCTTGCCCGTGAAGCGGGCTTCCCGAATGGCGCGATCAATATTGTCACTGGCAAAGGAACGGTCGCGGGCGCCGCTCTCGCTTCGCATCCAGGCATTGATTTCCTCTCCTTTACAGGCTCTCCGGCCGTCGGTCAAATCGTGCAGAAATTGGCGGCCGATCACTTTATCGCTTGTACGCTCGAACTCGGAGGTAAGTCCCCGCAGGTCGTTTTCGCCGACGCCGATCTGGATGCCGCGATTCCCGTACTGCGCAAAGCGATCATCCAAAACGCCGGCCAAACTTGCTCCGCAGGTAGTCGTGTCCTCGTGGAGCGCAGCCTCTACAATACGCTCGTCGATCGTCTGGGCGCGGCTTTTTCGGAGGTGCGCGTCGGCGCGCCTGAAATGGATCTCGACTGTGGGCCCATCATCAACGAAAAGCAGCGGCAGCGTGTTCTCGGATTTGTCAACGACGCACAGCACGGAGGCGCTGCTCTGTTGGCCGAAGGGTCCATCGATCCACACGTAGCGCCGGGCGGCTTCTATGTCAAACCTATGCTCTTCGGCGCAGTGCCGCGCAACGCTGCTCTGGCGCGCGAGGAAGTTTTCGGACCCGTGCTTAGCGTCCTGCCATTCAGCGATGAAGCAGATGCCGTTGCGCTTGCCAACTCCACCGAATACGGACTCGTGGCGGCTGTTTGGACACGCGATGGCGGCCGCCAAATTCGCCTGGCGAAGAAGATTCGTGCCGGGCAAGTGTTTGTGAACTGTTACGGTGCGGGAGCAGGCATTGAACTACCGTTCGGAGGCGTTGGCAAGAGCGGTCATGGCCGCGAAAAGGGTTTTGCCGCGCTGCATGAATTCACGCGAACTAAGACTATGGTTGTTAACCATGGAGATTAAGAGCAAGGTCGCCCTCGTTACCCGTCAGCGAATTACGCCAGCAACTCTTGAATTACGCGGCCGTAAACATCTGTGAGCCGCCGATCGATACCATTGTGCCGGTAGCTCAGTTGCGTGTGATCGATGCCCAAAAGATGCAAGACCGTGGCGTGCACGTCATAACAGTAGATAGGATTCTCAACAGCCTTGTAAGACCATTCGTCGCTTGCTCCATAACTAACTCCACCCCTGAACCCTCCACCGGCGAACCACGAAGTGAACGCGAATGGATTATGATCCCGGCCCTTGCTCCCTTGACTGCAAGGCATTCGTCCAAATTCAGTCGTCCAATAGACTATCGTGTCGTCGAGCATGCCGCGAGTCTTCAAATCTTTGATGAGTGCTGCGGCAGGCTTATCCATCCCAGCCGCCATGTGCCCGTGATCTTTCGCCAGATCCTCGTGGCTATCCCAATTGCGCCGCGGAAAGCCGTTATCTGCTCCGCTCCAGATTTGAATAAATCGCACTCCACGTTCCAGCATTCGGCGCGCCACCAGGCAATTGCGCCCGAAGTCCTGCGTCTCAATATCGTCAATACCGTACAGCGCGCGAGTGGCCGCAGTCTCTTTGGAAATGTCCATCACTTCCGGCGCACTCACCTGCAATTTCGCCGCTAACTCGTAAGAGGCGATCCGTGCCTCCAACTGTGAGTCGCCACCGTGACTCGCCAGATGTTTCTGGTTTAACTGAGTTAACACCTCCAAGCTGTCTTTCTCGCTAGCGGGCGTGATGTACGAGGCACTCTTAGGAGGAAAGAGATCATAGATTGGATTGGCACTGCTGGCACGAATCATCGTTCCTTGATGTGCGGCGGGCAGAAAACCCGAACTCCAGTTGCTCCCACCATTCGGCGCGAAGCCGCGCGCATCGGGCAACACTACAAACGTCGGGAGGTCTTTATTCATGCTGCCCAAGCCATACGAAATCCAAGCGCCCATGCAAGGATATCCAGGTAGAATAAAGCCCGAATTTTGCATAAACGTCGCCGGTCCGTGCACGTTCGATTTCGACTGTAAGGAGTGCACGAACGCCATGTCATCCACGCAATCCGCCAAGTGCGGCAGTAAGCCACTCACCCACTTAGCGCTTTGCCCATGTTGTTTCCAATCCCAAGGGCACTTCATCACCGACCCAGGATCGCTCTGGAACAACTCGACCTTGCCGCCGGGATCGAATTTCTGACCGTTGCGTTTAATCAATTCAGGTTTATAGTCGAACGTGTCGCACTGGCTGGCCGCGCCCGACATGAAGAGTTGCACTACACGTTTCGCCTTCGCCGGATGATGTGGAACTGTCTGTGCGCCCAGCAATCCCTCTTGGCTCAGTAGTTGGGCCAGCGCGATACCACCCAAGCCGCCGCCGTAATTCCAAAGAAAGTTTCGCCGCGTCATAGTCTAGTCGACAAACAGAAACTCATTCGTATTCAAGATAAGCCTGCAGAGGTTTTCTAGACCTTCGCGCGACAGATAAGTTTGCAGGATTTTCTCTTCACGGGGTTCAGGTTCGCGCTGCAGAGCCCAGTGAAATATGTTGCGAATCGGATCACCCTCCGCACCTCTCGCTCGCTCAGCCAGATGCTCTGCTTGCTTCAATACGAATGGATTGTTCAGCAGCGCCAGCGCTTGAATGGCAGTAATGCTGGTGTTTCGTTTCGCGGTGATGAGGGAGATATCCGGGCAGTCAAACCGTTCCATCAAAGGATCAGGGACGCTGCGCACCAGGAAGCGATAAACACTTCGCCGATAGTTGCCCGGAGCATTTGGATCAAAACGCGCATAGTCATAAACAGGAGAGTGGTCGTCTTTGAAGAAGAACTGTTCCACCGCTGGACCTCCCATCGTCAGATCCAGTTTTCCCGCGGCCATTACAATCGAATCGCGCAACGATTCGGCGTCGATCCGCCGGCGGTTCGCGCGCCACAAATGTTGGTTGCCAGCATCGATCTTGGCGTTCGCCTCATTCCCATCCGAAGCCTGCCGGTAAACGGCACTCGTCACAATCAATCTATGCAGCTGCTTGAACGAACCGCCGTTGTCTCTGAAGTCAGCGGCCAGCCAGTCGAGCAACTCCGGGTTGGTTGGCAGTGAACCCATGCGGCCAAAGTCGTTGGGAGTGTCCACAATGCCCGCGCCAAAATGATAGTGCCAAACGCGATTCACAATCGAGCGCCACGTGAGCATGTTGTTCTTGCTGGTAATCCAATGCGCCAGTGCCGCGCGCCGTTCACCCTCGGGCGCCCTAAGATCTAGATCAAACTCTGACTTGAGCCCACGCACACACGCCAAGGCACCGGGCTTCGACACCGCCAGCGGATGCTCCACACTGCCACGCTGCAACAGACTTACCGTGCGCGGTTCAATCGCAAACCGAAACGTGCCAATGGGTTCAAAGTAATTCGCCGCCGCGTAGACATATTGCGGCTTCGGCAAGGCGGCAAGTTGCTCATCCAGTTTGGCAAACGCGCCGCGCAGTTTCGCGAGTTGAGCAGCCAGGTCCGCAGGTATGGCCCCCTTCACTAATTCCTTGCGCCCTGCCGAGGCCTCGGCAATTCTCTTCTGAATCTCCAGCGGCCGGCTGGCCGGATCAGTGGCGCTTATTTCCTTCCATGCTTCCAGCTGTTTATCAAGCGCGACAATCTCCGGAGTTTTGATTTCCGAAACCGCATCCTCCAGCGGCCTCAACTTCGCAGCTAGCGCGCGCCTTTCAGCCAGCAGGGCCGTACGGGCACGGAACAGTAGAGGATCATTGTCGAAGGGTCGCTCCGCCCGATCAACTCCGGCAAAAACCGCTTGCAAATTGTAATACTCTTCTTGTTTGATTGGATCGAACTTATGATCATGGCAGCGCGCGCAGTGTGCCGTGACGCTGACGAAGGAAGACATCGTGGTCGCCACCATATCATCGCGGTCCAGCGTACGAGTCATCTCTTTGTCCATTGTGCCCTCGCGCAACTCAGCCTGACCCACAAAATCCCAAGGCCCGGCGGCGATGAAGCCTAACGCCACCGTCGCCTGCGGATCTTCCGGGTAAAGTGCGTCTCCCGCCAACTGCTCCTCCACGAAACGCGTGTAGGGCTTATCGTCGTTGAATGCCGCGATCACATAATCGCGATACGGCCAAGCCTGACGGCGTGGCTTGTCTTTATCGAATCCATGCGATTCCCCGTAATGAACAACATCGAGCCAGTGCCGTCCCCAACGCTCTCCGTATCGAGGCGAAGCCAACAGCCGATCCACCAGCTCTTCGTAAGCGTTGGCCGATTGATCGTGGACGAACGCTTCCACCTCTGCCAGCGTGGGCGGCAAGCCATGCAGATCATAGCTTAATCTCCGAATCAGGGTGCGACGGTCTGCTTCCTTCGAAGCCGTCAACCCTTTCTCGCGCAGCTTTGCCAAGACGAAGGCATCGATGGGCGTGCGTATCCAGGGTGAGTCGATCAAAGGAACCGACGGTTTGGCCAATGGCTTTAGCGACCACCAAGTCTCTGGTTCACTCCAGGCAGCGCCTTGCGCGATCCATTGGCGAATAGTCTCAATTTCCGATGCGCTCAATGGAGGTCCATTGAGAGGCATGCGCGGCGGTCCTCCCGAAACGAGCTTCAGCAATAGGCTTTCAGCCGGTTTCCCAGGTACTACCGCAGCACCTCGTGTGCCTCCCTTACGAAAACTCTCGGCACTGGTAAGCGACAGCTGGCTGGAACGCAATTGATCGTTGTGGCAACCCCTGCAGCGCGCGGCTAACAGCGCCATCGCAGCAGGCCCAGCATCTACCGCCCAACCAGACTTAGGCGCAAAAGTGAACCCGGCAGCTATGAGAAAAGCTAGGCCAACTGATTTCATCCGTAATTAAGACTATAGACGAAATCGGATCGCACTCATTCGTGCCAACCTTAGCTTGCCGCCATTGTAAAGGCTACGCTGATCGCCTGCCAGATCCCAACCATATTAGTTCTAACGCCCGTCAACACCGCAGCACCTGTCAGTGCGAAGAAGCCCAAGAGAAGCGTGTACTCCACCATGTCTTGGCCATTTTCTTCGTTCCAAAAAGCACTGAGCAGTTGTTGCATATCCCAAGTGTATTCAGCGATATCAGCTCATTAAAAGGGATAGGCTGTAATGTAGCGTTTTGCCCCAAAGGTGTATCTACGCACCAATAAGCATGAAACTTCGCTAACGTACCAGCCGTACTACTCAGCGTCTTTCACGCGGCAAAAGCCTCGAATGCTCGTCCGATCCCTTGTGCGAGCCATGAGCAGATATTTGGCGTGCTCGGTGAGTTTGTAAGCCTCTGGAAAGTACCAAATCGATCCCTACGTTGGATAGCAACTGCACTAAATCCATGTCTTACACGACGTAGGGTTTGCGATAAACGCGCGTAAGTAACTTGTTCGCTTCTTCGTCATGAACGAACGTCGGTCCAGTTTCCAAGGTTAGCCTGCGTCCTACCCGATAACTAATGTTCGCCAAATGACACAACGAGGCGCTGAGATACGCGTTCTCGATGCCATCATGCAATTCTTTGGCGTTTCGCGAACGGCAGGCCGCTAGGAAATTCTGCATGTGCAGCGCGGTCGTATCTTCCCCCCTTTCCGGCCGCTCATCCATAATCAACTCGTTGCTCTCGCCTTTGAAAGCTTGGAAGCCGCCATCGCTCATCGCGGCCCAGCCGTTGGTGCCGTAAAAAAGGTTGCCGATCATGATGTTCAGCGGCGCCCCGCCTTTCACCGGTGCCGTCGTTGTAGGCGCGGGCGATGTAGGAGGTGCAACCGCGCCTTCGGCAGGAGGTCCACCCTTGCGCGCCACAGGAATGCCTTCCCCACCTGTCAACAAGCCACGCACCTCAAATACAATCTCCCGATTGCCGTAGTTGTAACTGGCTAACAGGGTGTTGGGCGTTTCTTGGTCGTCGTTATAGGCGTACTTGCCCCCTTGTGCAAACGCCGAATTGGGCATCGCCGGATCTCCTAAGCCCCAACGGCAAATGCCAATCTCATGAACGCCCTGATTGCCGATATCCCCGTTGCCGGTATCCCAGAACCAGTGCCAGTTGTATTTGAACCGCAACGGATTGAAAGGCCGCAACGGAGCTGGCCCCAAAAACAAATCCCAATTCACTCCCGGAGGTGTCGGTGCGTCAGCCGCATGGCCAATCGAAGCGCGTCTCTTGAAGCACAGTCCCTTGGCGAGATATATATCTCCTATAGCACCGCTCTGCAGTGCTTGAATCGCGCGCATTTTGAAAGGCGTGCTGCGGTGCTGCGATCCCACCTGCATTACGCGCTTCGTTTCGCGCGCCGTTTGGATCATGCGCTGGCCTTCGTAGATGTTGTAGCAAGCAGGCTTTTCGCCGTACACATCTTTGCCGGCTTTCATGGCCCAAATGGCCGCTAACGCATGCCAGTGGTTCGGTGTTGCAATGGAAACCGCTTGCACCTGCGGGTCGGCAAAAGCCTCTCGCATATCCGTGTATTCCTTGGCCTTCGCTCCGGTGTTCTTGGTGAGCGTGGCCTGCGCGCGTTCGAGCGCTGCCTGGTCAACGTCGCAGAGCCCGATCACGCGCACGTCACTCATATTCGAGTAAATCTTCAAGTGGCTCGAACCGCGACCACCAAGGCCCACGATCGCCACGTTGATTCTGTCGTTGGCGCCCCACACGCGGGAAGCCGCCGCAGCGGTAACTGCGCCAATGAAAAATCTGCGCGATGTTGAATAACTCATAAGGGCAAAATACTCCTAATCTCCAGGGCGATCATATCAAGGTCGGCGGGAAACCTATGCGGCCACTGGGCTCGTTTTGCCGCCTTGTTTTCCGCTTGCCTTCTCACGGCGGATTCGCCATAGACCAAAACAAGCGCTCGCTACCATGATCGCGACGAACGTCCAAATTAAAGGGCCTGACCACGCCTGCAATGTTTTCGACCACAAGCCAACAATGTGTCTTCCATAGCGAACGCCCAGCCAAGCGATAAGGCTATAGCGTAAGACTCGCCCGGCGCCGAAAGCCAGCAGAAAATGGTTGCGTGAAATGCCCAAAGCTCCTGAGGCCAGCAGAAAAGGTTGCAGCGGTATCGGCGGCGGCAGGATGGCAGGAACAAAGAGAGAGAGCACCGAGTGATGTTCCACCCAAATCGAAAGACGTTTGAAAACCCGGTGGCTTCCGTATTTTGCGATGGCTGCTTCGCCACCCTTCTTCCCGGCGCTCCAGTTTGTGTATCCGCCTACGATGCTGCCGAGAGTGGCGCTCAGCACCAATAGCCATGGAATTCCATGATGTGCCACCAGCCACAATAAGAGCAGATCTGTGCTGCCTGGCAAGGGGAGCGGCAAGACCGACGAGTCGAGCACTGCTACTGCGAAAAGTCCCAGTGCGCCCAGGTGCGTGAGCCAATGCGGAATTAAAGAGTGGTGCACGCGGGGCTTCATAAACAGTAGACGCCCCGAAACGCTTATATGTCACCGAAACTGATTGACGCGCTACTTTCTTACTGATCCGCTTAAAGGCTGAATGATGGCATTGGAGAGCGCGCCGCCAAACTCGGTCATCTCGCCGGCCTTCTTCCCGGGCGCCGGCAGCAAACGTGCCGCGAGCGGCTTATTCCATTTGAAGGCGAGTGTTGCCACATCGCCAACAATCCGCGCGATGACATCCTCACTGGTGTCGCCAGCCAGCGGAACGGTGTCCACGCCTGCCGCACACACCGCCGAGTAAGCAAGAATGGAATCGAGCCCATAAGTCTGTTCGGTCCAACGGCGTGTGAGCGTAGTCTCTTCGAGCACTGGGATCATCAGCCCCGCATAGCCTGTCTGTTTGACTGGCACAGCCTTGACAGCCCGCGTAATGATACCCGCAGCCGTCTCCGTCCCAGGAGAGCCAAAGGGGCCGCCGATGAAAGATTCGATTGCTGTGCCAATGGATACCTCTCCGCCAGGTGCTGGCGTTGGATCGATGCCCGCGTAAGTCCATCCGCTACCCTCCGCCGCTTTCAGTGCGGCGGCTTCGACAGCGCGATCATGCAAAGCGAGTGCATCAGTGAGTGCTTTTCCAGCGCTGCGCGGATCATGCTCCAGCGCAAATACATCCATCACTACGTTGGCGGATTGCAACCCGATGGCGAAGCTGCGCGAACCACCACCTGGATGCCACGCGCCCGGGTAGAAGGGGCCATACGGTTTCAGCATGGCAATAGCGGCGAAGTTGAAATTACCTTGGCCATGCGGACTGCGTTCTCCCACTGCGTGAATAATGTGCGCGGCCTGCTGCACGCCTTTCCAATGAATGCCGTCCTCACTCGCCGTCACAATGTTAGCGGCGAGTCTGTTGCCAGGAGTCGATAACACATCAATCAGTAAATCGACAGACTCTTTGTCATCCCCGTCTTTCAACATTGCTGGCCCAATGTTCGGAGCAAACTTCAATTCCCCAGCCATATCGTTAATGCCGCGCAACAGACTTAAGGCGTCGGCGCGATTCAGTCCGCGCGTATATTCGGGAAATGGTTGCGTTGAAATTCTGATCCCTGAAACTTGGTAGCCGGCCGCCTCAATCCCGCTTCTTACCTGGCTCAGAAAGCGGACCGCCTCTCGAATCTGCGTTCGGTAATTCCTGGCATCGATGGTAATAAATCCGGTTATCGCCCGAATTTTCGGTTTGGACGGTTCAGCTCCGTGCAGGGCAGGTACGAGCGTTGCTAAAAGCAGCAGGCGTTTCAGAAGCATCATCGTATTAGCTTAGCCCGGGTGCGCCTGCCGCAGCACACCCGAGACTAAATTCTGATCAATGATTCTCTGCGTTGTAGATCGTTTGGATTTCCGCAACCGATAAGACGCGATTATATATGCGGACACCGCTAATCTCGCCATCCCAAGCGCTGCTCGGAGAAGAGCAAGCGCTACCCGAGTTGAAGCAGCCGATACGTAACGACACATTGGTCAGTCCCGTAGTAGGCGGGGTAAAGGGGCAAGGGCCTGCTGCCAGAACACCGTTCACATATAGGTAGCCGTTCGTGCCGTCATACGCACCGGTAACCATTTGCCATTGCTGAGTCTTCAGTGTGCCTCCAACGGCACAAGTGCCGATAGAGGGATTATCGACGATAAGTTGCCACTTTGCCATCGATGAATCAGTGCCAAGGAAGAAGCCGCTCGCGAAGTTCGTCTCCATGATTCGGTCATAGCCGCCTTGCAGAGCGTTTGGCCATGCCCAGGCGCTAATGGTGAAAGTAAAAGGCGAGGGTATGGTAATGCTCGGTATGCCAACAAAATTTTGAGCAGACTTATTGAAATACGGAGCATAAGGTCCTATTTTTGAAGAAAGAGATTGGAATGGACTGCTGCCGTTGAACGAGCCGTTAAGTCTGTGACCGGAGTAATCGTAAGCTGCGTCGGCCTTCTTTGCTAATGGCCAATAAGCAATCAGCGACGAATCTCGGAGAACGTTCGAAGCCGTCCACTGGCTGCGGAGAAAGCTCATCCGCGCCACCGGTTGATTGTTATAGCTGCCATAGTTCTGTGCGAGTGCGGACATAGCCGCCAGGAAAAGAATCAGGTTCTTCATGGCATTGTCCTTATTCCGATGGTGATGGTGACGGATGCTGCTGTGGAAACGGTTGCAGAGGTGGCGCCTGTAAAGGTGAATGCCGCCACCACACTTTGGTTCGTACGATCGGCAATGTTCCCGGCATCGCTCCAAAAGTTATTCGTCGTGGGTCCAACCGTTCCGAAAATGTCCTGGTTGGGCGAGTACAGCAGCGGAGTAGCAGCGCCTGATTGCATTCGCACGGTGGCTGCCGTAATTCCCGCCCCAGTGAAAGAAGTTGTGCCGGAAATCTCAAGCAGACAAATTCGTGTACTTGTTGACGGCAGGGTGAGGAGCGTGACGCCGGGTGTAAAAGAAGCAGCTGCCGTTAGTTGAGAACCCGTTATCGTGTACTTCGTCAGGGTGCATTGGTCGGTTGGCAACTGCGAGTCAGTGGCGGTGCCTGAAACATCTGTAAACGCCGGCTGAGTCAAAGAAGGTACACCCGACGTACTGATGGTGTTGATCCATTGATGCGTGCCGGCGGCGATAGACTGAACACCTCCCAGCGTTGCGGCAGTTGGATTCGGCAAATTGCCGGCGGCCAAAGTGCCGCTCACTCCGCTAGCCGGAACGGCTGTCGCCGCAATTGTACCCGTACCTGAAGTTGCCAGACTCGCACCAGTGCCTAAAACAAAAGCGCCCGAAGTGTTGGTTCCGGGAGTTATCAAAGACCACGCCGATGAGGAACTTCCACTACCTGAGCCGCAGGGTGCGCCCGCGTCCACGGCGTTTCCGTTAGCATCCCACCTAACGCAGTTTCCGCTCACTCCCGCACCCGTTCCAGTAACCGTCTGGCTGCCTGTTCCAGTGAATGTAATTCCTAGGTTTGTTCGAGCCGTAGCGGCGCTGGCGAGATCGCTCAGATTATTGGATTTCTGAAGACTCGCGGTTTGCACCGTGGCAGCCGCGCCGGCCGCATCGTAGCTCAGGGCGGGAATGTCCGAGACAACCAGCGTATGTCCACTAACAGCTGTCCCGCCGCTGGAGTAAGTAGCGAATTGGCCAGCGGTGCCGCTACCAACCGTGCCGCTGCCGCCGCCGCTACCAGATGCGTACGGTACGAACTGCTCGGTGTTCTCAAACGCCTGTTTCAGATCATTGTGTCCAACGGCGTTTGGATGGAGACCGCCGTCGTTAGGAGTGCCGAGCGGCTGCATATCACCGGCCCCGTATGAGTTCACGCAAACTCCCGCTACAACGCTTGCGCAGAGGTAATTCCGAATATTGACGAAGTAAACACCCAAGCCGTCGCCCGCTAGTAAATTGACGTCGGCGAGAACATCAGCATTGTATTGTGCCGTAACTGCTGAGTTGGCGTCACCTTGCTGACGCGGGACGCCCCCCACATAAACACGCGGGAAGCCATATGTTCCGGCGGGTGGGGGGGTGCCGATAGCGGAGACAGCCACTCCGTTGTTTGAGTTTGTAGCAGAGGTGACGACGAATTGGATCGTGTGCGAACCCGCAGCCAAACCAGTGACTCGAATGAGACCCCAGCCGTATGTGCCGTTGTTGTGTGTGGCAATGGCCGTGAGTGTCGCCGTTGTTAAAGCTACTGGAGCGCCACCGTCAACAGAGTAAGTGAATGCGCCGCCATTGCCGTCTTGCTGGTAATACCAAGCGTAAAGAGGACCGCCGAAGGTGTTTAAGCTGCAGGTTTTGGTGGAGCCGTTGGTAGTGGAAAACTCACCCACCAATGCATATCCTGTGAAGGCTCCCCAAGTGCCGCCGTCGGTGCAATTCGCGGAATTCGCGGCTACCTTGTCTCCGACTGCATTCCAAGCGATTGCGGCTTTGTGGCAGCCTTGAAAGATCGACTCATATGGGCCTGTGCCCTTGATGTTGGCATCGTTGGTGCCAATCATCATGGTGTAAACAGCCGAATTTTTATCTATCGTGCTTAGGTCGTACTTGACGGTTTGTGTGTTGGCGAGATCGCAGGCTTGTTGCCCCGAGACAGCCCGATCGACGAGTGACGCGTTTTCGTCTATAGCAAGCAAGGTAGGGTACGCCGCGCTCCCCGCGACCAGGTAGCCCGCCGTGATGGAATCACCCTCGGCGACGTGCTGAGAGGCTTGCAACACTTGCGAGGTAGTGGCGGCAATGATGCCACCGCTCGTTGCACTCAGGGAAGAGCCAGAACCGAGAACCAAAGTTGCTGAACCGTTTGTGCCGGAGGCCACATCGGCAAAAGTTGGTTGAGATGTTAGCGGGGCGCCCGAACTGGAGATGCCGTTCACCCACTGATGAGCAACCGGTGAAGCGGACTGAACCCCGCCTAGAGTCGCAAGTGTTGGATTCGGTAAACGCGCCGCCGGCAATGTGCCGCTTGCGATGTTGTTTGCATTTGTTGTGTCGGTTGTTGCTGAAGGCGCTAATCCAAGCACTCCCGATGCAGGAACGCTGGTGGCACTAATGGCGCCTGTGCCAGTGGCAGCCAAGCTAGCCCCGGAGCCGATGAGGAGACTCGCGCTCGTATTAGTCCCTCCCGTCAGGTTAGTGAATACCGTTCCAGCGGTGGAAATAGCGCTTCTAATTGATTTCTCCGTGGGAATGCTGCTGTCGGAGCCCGGCGTGCCCAGCGAAGTCACGACGCTGAGACCGCCTGACAAACCTGTGCCGACAGCATTGCTGAATTGCGGTACGTTCCCAACTGTTGTTGTACTTGGAGCGGTCAGCCCGCTCCCTGGCGAACCGCTATTGCCTAGCTCAGTCCAGGTATTCGCCGGCGCGCAGGTGTAGAGATTTTGGCCCGGGGTGTTGGTCGTATTGAAAAACATTTCGCCCAGTTTGCAACTGGACGGCAGGGCGCTCCCTGACCTGGCTGGAATAGTGGATGCGGCTCCCGAAAAATCGACGTTCTTAGTCTGGGTCCGAACGTCCACTAGGGTTTGGCCGCTGATCGAGGAGACGAGCCACAGGAGAGCGCACAAGTTGCGGCAGTTTGCCGCCTCCAGAACAGCTAATTGGTGTGTTTTCACAAATGAGATCCTTTTGTTAACTAGCGCGCCGGCCCGCCAAATACTGGGACGAAGCGTCGCCGCTGACAAAAGTGTGTCGAGGGGCTGTACGCGAAAGCGAAGAAATTAAGCCTAAGCGCCTGATTCCAAGGTGAATATTGATTTTGCGAAAACTGTGACTCGAAAAGCGCTGCGGCTGCGTGAGCAAGAGTCTTAAAGTTTGACGTCGAAAGAAAGGCTCTGGATGAGAGCGTCAAGCTTCGCGTTAGCCGCTTCGATTTGCGAGTCGAGTTGGGCTGACTCTTTTTGTAAAACTTCCAACCGGGTCTCCTGGTCGCTGAGCTGCTGCGTGTAGCGCTGAAGCAAAGCCTTTTCTTCCGGAGTTCCTTTCAAAGCCTTGATATTTTCGCGCAGCCGCTGCTGGTCGTCGAAGATTTTTTGCGTTTCCTCATCGCGATTATTTTTCTGGCCGGTTAGCTCGACGACGGCGTTTTTCTGTGCGAACACTTGTTCTAAAGCGCTCTGGATAGCCGGGTTAATCGAACGCTGACTAACGAATAGCGCGAGTTGCTCCTGAGTAAGACCAGTCAGCGCAAAGTTCGTGCGAATGGGGCGCGATTCTTCCACCACGAGAGAGGCAGTTTGTTTAGGTTGGACCTCCAGGCGGAAGCGCAGCCAATCGGCGGTGGCTTCAGCCGGCAGCGGTTCGCTCTTGAGTTCATAGCCATTGCGCGCGGGGTGTTCTACGATTATCGTTCGCGCTGAAGAATCTTCATTACGGAACGTGTATGTCTTCTTTTCACGAACTTCGCTGACCTGCAGCATCGTGCCTTTGTTGACGACCACTCTGGATACCCGCTGATTTTCCGAACCTATCCGAGAGCTGGCATTGACCGCCAGATCTGTGGCATAAGACAGAAGACGCTTTTCGCCGGGGCGGATCGGTTCAAAGATGCCCTCACCGGAGAAAGTATCGTCTTCGAGAACGCTGACACTGCCGCCATCGAGAGTCAGTCCAGTGGTGTTGGTGAGCCAGACGGCTCGCTGCGGGCGGGGTAATCCGCTGCGTTCGTTCCAGATGGAGACCTTCTCGGCAATGATCGGCGCTTGCGCGATCGGAACCAAAGCCGAACGGTTCTTCAAAATGGTGATTGGATCTTTGAGTTTATATTCGAAAAGATCTCCTAGCACTTGGCTCAGTGCAGCAGATTCGGCGCTGGCCCGCGCGTCGCTGATGCGATATGCACCTGCTCCGAAGCCCGCCCCAGATCCTGATCCGTATGCGTTTGAAGAACCCCGTGCCTTCAATCCGAGGGAGTTGCCGCGGCCAAGACTAGATCCGGTACCAATGTTCCCGGAGGTAACAGCGAGAGCGCTATTTTGCGTATCCACTACAGAGGCGTTTGACTGCACCACGACTGTTTGCGCTGTGTTGCCCACCTGCAGCGTGACATTCTGCTGAACGGGGTGGCTTGGAGAAATCAGCAGTCCTTGAACCTCTGCATGAGCGAAACCGGGCGACTCGACCTGTAGACGGACTGAGCCGTTTGGCAATGAAGAGAAGTCGTAGCTGCCGCTGGCGTTTGTGTTGGTTTGCGCAATGGTGTTGCCGCTGGCATCAAGAACTTTGACTGACGCCCCCGAAATACCAACTCCCGTTGCATCCGTTATGTTGCCGGCTAATTGCGCTCCGCCCGTGGTGAGTGTAGATTCATAAGTCTGCGGGCTGGTAGAGACCGTGTCGGGAAGAGCAATGGTAGGACGCTGAGCGTAGTAAGGCTGAGAGAGGTTTTGGATGAAAGATTGAGGCGCGCCGGCCACGAGCGAAAGGGCGACGTTGTTCCAATCTTCACCTACAACATTGTCGACAATGGCCCAGCCCTGTAAGAGCGGAGACTTGCCAGCTTGGGAGTTCAACACGAGACGGTAAGTAGATTTCCAAACAGGAACCTCGCTGATATAGCTCACATAGAGAGAGCGATCACCCGTGCCCTCGGTGGAGATCACCATGTTGCGAACATCGGCTTGGCGCCCGGCTGAGACAACGTCCAGATAGCGATCGATCTTACCCGCGAGGCCCGGTTCAAGGAGGCGCACTGAGAAGGACGGCGAGACCTCGGTCGTGCGCAGCTCGCCATCCTCGGAGATGAGTGAGAGGTAATCGACTTCCAAAGTCGTACCTGCTGAGATGCGAGTCTTCCTCTCGATACTCAGCAGGCGGCCCGAAATGAGCGCGCCGCCGCTCCTAACTTCGATCTTCGTTCCACGCAGCGCGGACAGAACTTCAGAAAGCGACGACTTTTCGCCAATCGGGAGCCGCAGATCTCCGAGTTGGCGATTGATCGGCGCAGATGTGCCGTAAGCAACCCCGGCGATGCGGCCGCCGCTGAGGTCAAGAACAGTGAGCGACTTAAGCACGTCGTTGAGTTGCCCCGAGGTGAAGGAGATCGCGACCGATTGGTTTCCACGGATGCTGCCGACGTGCTCAAAGTAACCCACGCCGTTTTTGAAAAGGACGACGCGTTTTATGGGGAGCTTACCAGGACCCAGAGGCTTGTCTTGACCGCTAACAAGCCCGGCAATGACAAGGAGTGGGAGGAAGGATCGAAGCATGTACATGGCTCCTGTTTACATTGAGACGGATTAAACTGCGATGAAGGCTTCGACGTTCGACCTCCAGGTTCGGTTTCGAGGATTAGCCTGCGCTCAGTGCCTGATCGAGATCCCAGATCAAGTCCTCAATATCCTCCAGACCTACGGATAAGCGAACAAGTTCAGGCGTGACGCCGGCAGCCTGTTGTTCGGCGGAGGCCAGTTGTTGGTGCGTAGTCGAAGCGGGATGAATCACCAGACTGCGCGCATCCCCGACATTCGCAAGATGCGAAAACAATTTTAATCGATTGATGAAACGCTTGCCCGCTTCAAAGCCTCCTTTCACGCCAAAAGAGAACACGGCACCAGAGCCTTTCGGCGTGTATTTTTTCGCCATAGCGTTGTAGGGACTGCCCGCGAGGGAGGCGTATTTTACCCACTCGACCGCTGCATGCTTCTCCAAGTACTGCGCAACAGCGAGGGCGTTCTGCAAGTGGCGGTCCATGCGGATGCCAAGCGTCTCAACCCCCTGGAGAAATAAGAACGCATTGAAAGGACTCAGGCACGGGCCAACATCTCGCAATCCTTCCACCCGCGCTTTGATGATAAAACTGATGGCGCCGAAGGTGTCCCAGAACTTCATGCCGTGATAGGCCCGAGCCGGCTCGGTGAAATCGGAGAATTTGCCGTTATTCCAGGGGAACTTGCCGCTGTCGACAATCATGCCGCCGATGGAGTTACCATGACCTCCCATGAACTTGGTGAGCGAGTGGACGACTATATCGGCTCCGTGGTCGATCGGGCGAGTGACATAAGGTGTGGAAAAGGTGTTATCGATGACGAGCGGCAACCCGTGTTCGTGCGCGATTTTGGCAACCGCTTCAATGTCGAGCACATTGCAGCGCGGATTGCTGATCGTTTCGCCATACAGCGCTTTCGTTTTCGGAGTGATGGCTTTGCGGAAGTTTTCAGGATCGTCCGGTTCGACAAATGTAAAGTCATACCCGAGCCGGCGCATCGTGCAATCGAACTGAGTGAAAGTCCCGCCGTAGAGCGTACTCGCGGAGACGATATGGTCGCCCGGAGCGGCGATCGTCGAGAGCGCAATAAATTGGGCCGCCTGTCCACTAGCCATTGCCAGTGCGGCGACACCGTTTTCTAAAGAGGCCACGCGCTCTTCCAGAACGCCGGTGGTTGGGTTCATGATGCGCGTATAAATGTTGCCGAATTGCTGGAGCGCAAAAAGGCGTGCGGCGTGGTCCGTGTCATCGAAGGTAAAGGAAGTCGTCTGATAAATCGGTACCGCACGGGCATGGGTAGAGGATTCAGGATCGTAACCGGCGTGCAGTGAGCGAGTGTTAAAGCCGAGGGGACGTTGGATGTCTTTGAGCATAAGAAAGAGGATATCGAATGGACAGGCCCAGAAATTTCGACTATGGCCTGAAACAATAAAATGGCCCGAATCTCCGCCGAGACCCGGGCCATTTGCGTTTAGAGGTTTTGCAAAGAACTTACTTGTTAGGTGTCGTCGCCGCAACCGGCTTAACCGCAGTTTTCGCTTTCTTCACATGATTCTTCTTGGTGACCTTCTTGGTCGTGGTCGTCGCCGCCGGCGCAGTGGTGTTCTGTGCTTTGGGAGCCTTCGGGGCAGCCAAGATGGCGACGGCAGAAAGTAGGGTGATGCTGATTAGCTTTTTCATTTGAGTTTCTCCTCGTTGTTTGTGTCGGATCGTTTTCGTCCGCTCACAATCCTACTTTGCCTGGAAACGCGCGGCCGCGCCATCACGTGGATCAGCGAATTTAGGCTAAGAAACTTAATGAATGAAGCTAAACCTTCACCCACGCACGCTTGTCGGAACTCTCGCTCACCTTCTCCAAAAGAATCATCCCTTTGAGGCCGTCTTCGAAAGTGGGATAGTCTACCGGTGCGGAGGGATCGGCAATCTTCGCGTAAAAGCGCTTGAAAATCTGCTTGTGAGAATCGTCATAGCCTTCGCTGTGACCGCCTGGCAGATCGGCGAACCCTGCAGCCTCCGGATAAAACAGCGAGGCATCCTTGAGGATGATCTGATTCGGTTCGTTACGGTGGCCCACCCAAAGCGTGTCGGGCTCTTCCTGGTTCCAAGCGACGCCAGCCTTTGTGCCGAAGATTTCAAAAGCAAAATGATTCTTCGAGCCAGCCGAGACCTGGCTCACTGTGAAGGCGCCACGCGCACGCTCGCCTAAATGCAACATCACCATACCGAAGTCTTCGGTGTTGATCGGAAACGATTCGTAATCGCTCGGCGCTAGCTTCTTGCCGGAAAATGTTTCCACCGAGCCCTTTGGCTTCTTGCGCGTCTTATGGAAGATCATGAGGTCGGCGCAAACTTCGGTGATCGATAAGCCGGTCAAGTGCTGGATCATATCCATCCAGTGCGAACCGATATCGCCCATCACCCGCAGCTTGCCATTGAACTTGCTATCCAAGCGCCAATTCCAATCGGTATCGTAGAGCAGCCAATCCTGCGAATACGTTCCTTGCACGACTAGGATCTCGCCCAGATCGCCGTGCGCAATCATCTGGCGCATCTGCTGCACGACGGGGTAGTAACGCAAATTATGCTGCACGCAATTAATAGCGTTCTTGGCCTTAGCGGCGGCCACCATTTGGCGGGCTTCGTCCGAAGTCATCGTCAGCGGCTTTTCGCAAAGCACGGCCTTGCCCGCTTCAATTGCGGCTAACGACATAGGGCAATGGTCGACGTTCGGCGTGCAAATATGCACTGCGGCAATTTCCTTGTTGTCGAGTACATCTTTCAGGTTGGCCGTAGCGAAGGGGATGTACATGCTGTCGGCAAACTTCTGCGCGGTTTCAGGGCGGCTCCCGACGACTGCGGCCACTTCCACATTGCCAAGCCGGCGGACATTTTCGGTATGCACCTTGCCCATGAAGCCGGTGCCAACGATTGCTGTTTTAATTGTCTTCATCTGGTTGGTTCCGAGAGTTAGTATATGCGAAGCGGAATTCCTGCTAGGCTAATTCAAAAGGTAACGCCCTCGTGACGCTAGTGTTTCGCGGAAAACGCATTCGCATTCAATGGAACGCTCGCGGAGCGCCCAACTGGCAACGGAATGTCGCGCTGGCTACAGCTTCGCTGTTGACGCCTTGCGCTCTCGTCTCCTTTACTCTAACGTGTTGGAGCGTGGCGGCGGACATGCAATGGACTACCGGCTTCTTCGTTTCACGGGGCGTTTTGTCTCATTGGCAAAGCTGGTTGGTGGGTTCATCCGTACTGCTGCTGGTCTCGCGGTTTCTGGCTCAATTCGCAGACGAAACCGACTCCAAGTACTAAAGGTAATGTAGGTCCTGGTGGTCTCCCACGCGGCGCTACGGCATAGACACGATTCGTCCTATCCACCACCTTTCGTTATCCATATTCGATATGATTCTCCATCAAGAAACGTGGGCCGTATATTTGCTAAACTACAGAGTGCACTAAAGATTCTCTTCGTGGAGAACTTTTGGCTGCTGACATGCATCTAGATGTCAGAAGGTTATTCTCGATGATTGTTGAGCAAAGATCTACTGCGGTTGCGATTCGGGCAGAGAACCCACGTTCCTGGCCCACAGTAGTACTACATGGTAGTGTTTTAGTTCTAGAACGCATTGGCACTTGGGCAAACGACACGGCCCAGCAATTTGGTGCAATGGTGGCGGCATTGATGGGACCCGCGGTGTTGTCAATTTATGCAGTTGTGGCCTGGAGCTTGGCCGCAAATCTAGGTTGGACCGACACCTTTGTTTTTAAAGCAGGACCTCTTTCGAACTGGATGATTTGGATGGGTCTGGCCGTTTTGATGAGTGTGGCAGCTGGCATCTTGCAGAAACGTACGCGGAGTGAGCAAGAGTAGCTGGAACAAATTATTTTCCCGAAACACGGCACTTCCGAGAGGGGGTGCCGTTTTTCTTTGTTATCCTCTAATTCAGGAAATCAAAGCAGTCAATGTCACTAAGTTCGCGTTCCTACGTGAATCGGTATACACCTTCAAACCGCTTTCCCGTAGGGGTTAAGTGGTTACTGATCGTAAATGTCGTGATCTTCGTGCTCCACTGGCTGGGGCCCCCGCTCAGTACAATTCTCGGGCAGCTCGCCCTCGTTCCCTCGCTAGCCTTAATGGGGTTGCGTTTTTGGCAGGTGTTCACGTACATGTTCCTGCATGCGGACGTGTGGAGTCTCGTCTGGAACATGCTGGCTTTGTGGATGTTCGGCGCTGAGTTAGAGCGCACCTGGGGTACCCAAAGGTTTGTCCGCTACTATCTGCTGTGCGGCCTGATTGCCGGCGTAGCTGTCGTTGTTTTGACATTCGCCTTCGGCCAAGCGAATCGCCCCGTCTATGGATCGAACGGATGCATTTACGGTCTGCTCGCTGCCTATGCCATCGTTTTCCCTGACGCAACTTTGCTTTTTGGCTTTCTCATTCCGATGAAATCCAAATATTTCGTGCTGATCATCGGAGCGATTGTTTTCTTTAGCTCTTTTCCAGTATCCATTGCCCAGACGGCGCTGCTCACCGGCATGCTGGCTGGCTATCTGCTTTTGCGAGGCAACAAATTGAAGAGCCAGATTCGGCAGCCCATCGTCGCCGGTTATAAGGACTGGAAACTGCGCCGAGCACGTCGAAAGTTCGAAGTCTACCTAAAAAAACGCGATTCCGGTTCAGATCGCTGGGTCAACTGAGATATTCTCGTAGTCATCTTGCGGGCTGATCCGTCATTAGAAGGAAGAAGATTATGAGGCATCGACTTTTACTCGGGGCTTTCAGCCTCGCTATGGCCAGCTTTTGTCCCATTCATTTGACGGCGCAAGACGGCCCGCAATCGCAAAGTACAGATTCAGTCGCGAAACCGAAGAAACCCGCTTCTCCTAGCGACAATCCGCCGCCACCCGATAAGGCGCCCATTCCGTCCGAATTCAAAAAGCCCAAGGAAGCCGCGGCCAGCGGTGATGTGCCAACGTTTCGGACGACCGCTAACACTGTGGTCGTGGATGTGTCGGTGATGGACGATCACAACAACTTCATTCCGCGAATCCCGCAAGGCAACTTCCGGATCAGCGAAGATGGCGTACCGCAACAAATCGCGCAATTCGGCCAGGGCGAAGCGCCAATTACCATCTGCATGCTAATTGAATTCAGCGGCCGCTTCCAAGCCTATTGGAGCCAAGGATGGCGCGAAACTTTACAAGCCTCCTATGGCTTTTTGGAAACATTGAAGCCCGACGATAACGTTGCCGTAGCGACTTATGATTTGCGCACCACGATTCTCTCCGACTTTTCGCCCGACAAGCGCGTCGCGGAAGAAGCGATGTCCCGTTTGCGTATTCCTGGCTTCAGCGAATCGAACGTGTTCGACGCGCTAACGGATATGGCCGATCGCATGACTGCGATTGAAGGGCGCAAAGCTATCTTGCTCATCGCCACAGGGCTCGATACCTTCAGCAAGCTTACCTTTGACAAAGCTCGCAAATCGCTGCAGGAATCCGGCGTGCCCATCTATACGATCAGCATATTGCAGATTGCGCGCATCCAATTGGAATCGCGCGGCGGCATGGGAGCGCAAATGATGAACATGGATTTCCTCCAGGCCGACAACGAAATGAAAACATTTTCGAAAGAAACCGGTGGCTTGAGTTTCTTTCCGCGCTTCACTGGAGAATATCCGCAAGTGTTTCGCCAAATTCAACAAACGATGCGCGAGCAGTATTCACTGTCGTACCATCCCACAAATCTCGCCCGCGATGGAAAGTTCCGCCGCATCAAAGTGGAACTGATCAATCCCGCCACCAACGAACCGTTCCGCATTGTGGACGGGAAAAACAAGCCCATCAAGTACACGGTGATCGCCAAAGCTGGCTACAAAGCGCCGCGCGAAGTTGAATGAGCGTTCAACTCACCGTGCAGATTCTTGTCAAGAACTAGATGTGTCTTACTTTGAATTCGATAGAAGGTGATTGACACTTCATCGCAAGACTGTTACCTTCGTGAAGTCTTTTCGATGCGATCTGTCTCCTCTCAACGCGCTGCCTCAGATGCCCTCATCCTGCTAGTGGACGACAACCGCGATGGCGTGATTGCTCGCCGCTCCGTCCTTGAAGAACTCGGCTATCAGGTTGTTACCGCCGGCTGTGGCGCTGACGCTTTACACTTGCACGAGGCGCGCAATGTGGATCTTGTCATCACGGACTATCGCATGTCTCCGATGGATGGTCTGGAATTGATTGCACATCTACGCCAGCGCGGGTTTCAGAAGCCAATCATTCTCCTGAGCGGTTTTGCTGAAACGCTCGGCATGCGTTCTGAGAACACCGGGGCCGATGTGGTCATCCAGAAAAGCTCGAACGAAGTCGCCAACTTGGTGCGTTATACAAAGCGGTTGCTGACTCCCAGAAAACCTGTCACCTCACAAGGCATTCGTAAGGGACCTCACACTCGCAGTACCAGCGATGTTTCTTAACCGAAGTAATGGGAGATCTACAATGCAGGTTCTCCTCCTTTGGTTTTTCTAATAACGCTGCACAAATATTTTCGTAAAGCCCGCGTTGCGCAGTGAATCGCGCGTCGTCGATAGCTCACTCGTATCGCGCATCGGTCCAATCAAAACTCGATAAACGTCACTTGCGCCAGGCTTAGGAACGGCGTGTGCATGAAAGCCTTTCTTGCTCAGAACATCGGCCAGTGCGTTGGCCTCGGTATGCCCTACCGCTGCCACTTGCAAAAAGGTCTGCCCGCTCTGTGGTCCAGCAAATGTTGCGGTCGATGTCTTGGCGTGTGGTTCTGGAGGTGGCGTAGGCTTAGCTGCTGGAATTCTAACCGTGACGGGTGCATCTTCTGGTGACGTCTCTTGCTTCTTAGGCGAGCCTAACGGCGTATCTTCCCTGCTGGCAGGGGGCGTCGCTTCCGTAGGCGGTGGCTGCACGGTATGCGTCTGTTCCGTCGGCGGTGGCGGGGTGCCATCGGCATTATTATCGTTCGACGGCGTAAGCGCATGTGTCTCTAAGCCCGTCGACGTGCTGGCTGCCGGATCTGTGGCGGCTGCCGACAACGCGGTGCCCTTCTTCTCCGACCCATTGCGGCCCACCATATAGCCGCCGGTAAATGCTATGCCTAGCAAAACGGCTAGCACGAAGAAAATAGCCAGCAGATGCCGGTTGCCAAGCAGTATCTCGGTTTCGTTTTCGCTGGTTGACGACATTTCTACCTAAAATTGTACTGAACTAATCATCGTCTAAAAACTATGACGCGCGCTACAGTACTTAAGTAAGCTATGAAAATTAATCTTCGATACGTATTCGCTGCCCTCGCTGTCGGCGCGAGCGTCATCGCCTTTGCATTCGCACAAACTCCGCTTCCCGGCATGCCGCCCGTTCTTGATCCCAACAACGTGTATTCGGCAGATGGCCCGAACATGCTTTCCCCCGTGGTGGCAAACTTTCCGTCCAGAGTCTATGTCCCCAATACCAAGAGCGACACCGTTGACGTGATCGATCCGGAAACTTTCAAAATTGTGAACCATTTTGCTCTTCCCAAGAAGAACGGCAGGCTGATGGAACCGCAGCATGTGGTTCCTTCCTGGGACTTGAAAAAACTTTGGGTAGCACAGGATTTAGGCGATCAACTCACCCTTATTGATCCCGCTACCGGCAAAATGGGCGAGTCCGTTACCGTCGATGACCCCTACAACATGTACTACACGCCCGACGGTAAATTCGCCATGGTGATGGCCGAGCGCGAAAAGCGCATCGATTTCCGCGACCCGCAAACTATGAAACTAGTGGACCGCATGCCCGTCAACTGCAAAGGCGTGAATCATGCCGATTTCACGCCCGACGGACGCATCATGATTGCCACCTGCGAATTTTCCAGCGAACTGATCAAGATCGACATCGCTGCCAAAAAAGTGCTGGCGCATCTGCCGCTTGAACCCAAAGGCATGCCGCAGGATTGTCGTCTTCTCCCCGACGGTAAACATTTCCTGATCGCCAACATGGAAGCCGACGGCGTTCACGTGGTGGATGCGGAGCCGTTTCGCCAAGTGGCTTTCATCAAAACAGGCAAAGGAGCGCACGGCATCTACTTCAGCCGCGACGCTAAGTACGCTTATATTTCCAACCGTGGCGAAGGGTCCATCTCTCTCATCAACACCGCGACTCTCAAGGTCGACAAGAAATGGCAAATTCCCGGCGGAGGGAGTCCGGACATGGGTGGCGTTTCCGCCGACGGCAAGACTCTGTGGCTCTCCGGCCGCTACAACAACGAAGTGTATGTCTTCGACACTGCAACCGGCAAATTACGCGCCCGCATCAAAGTGGGAGATGGTCCGCACGGCTTGTGTTACTACCCTCAGCCGGGACGTTATTCGCTAGGTCACACTGGGAATATGCGCTAAAGCACGTGCCAGACGAACCATGGTTGCGCGGTCCACTTTCAGGTATTCACCCGCTCGTGATGCCCGTGTTTTTTAGTTACGAGCTAGTTCGGGAGGACCTGCAAAAGCACACGGCGGGTCTCTCCGATAGCGCTGTTTGGAAGCCTCTGGCGGGTCAATCGCTTGGCTTCCAGTTGAAGCACATTGCCGGCAGTGTCGACCGCATAACCACTTACTTAGTTGGTCAGCCGCTTGACCCTGGACAACTGATCTTTCTAAAACAGGAAGCGCAGCCGCACGGCACGCTGACAGACCTGTTGCAGTTAGTAGAGCAAAGTTTGAACAAATCGCAGAAGCAGTTGCAAAGTCTCGACTCCGCATCGCCGTATGCAGCACGTACGGTGGGTCGCCGTGCCCTACCGACAACGGTGATTGGCCTGATCATCCACCTGGCCGAACACACCCAGCGCCATCTGGGACAGGCGATCCTGATCGCCAAATTCCTTCGGCAGACAGGTTAATGGAAGGGTTCTTCTCTCTTCTCTCTCGTAATCGCAACTACCGTTACACGTGGATGGGTCAGATTGTCAGCGAAGTTGGAGATCACTTCAACAACATTGCCGTTTTGAGTTTGGCGGTCGAAGAAACGCATAACGGATTTGCGGTGGCGGGTCTTATGTTATCGCGCGCGATTCCGGCGGTACTTGCGGGTCCGCTGGCGGGTGTAATGCTCGACCGCTTCGACCGTCGTCGTATTATGATTGCCAGCGATCTGGTGCGCGGCTTCATAGCGCTGGGCTTCATCTACGCCATTGGTCATCACCAAGTCTGGTTGCTGTACGTGCTGAGCGCGCTGTTGATGCTGGCTTCCCCATTCTTCACAAGTGGCCGCTCCGCCATCCTGCCGTCTATTGCGACGAAGGATGAACTGCACACCGCCAATTCGCTGACGCAAACGACGGGCTGGTTGACCTTGTCAGTGGGCGCTTACTTTGGCGGCACAACAGTCGCCGCCTTCGGTTACGCTTTGGCCTTTCTGTTTAACTCACTCTCGTTCTTCATTTCCGCCTACTGCATTTTCCAACTGCGCCAGGAGAAGGGTCACTTTCGCGCCGAAGATAGGGGCCTCAATGAAACCAAGGTCGCGCGGCCGTGGCACGAATATCGCGAAGGTCTGAGCTATATGTCGAAGACGCCACTAATCCTCGGCATCGCTTTGATCGCCGTCGGCTGGGCGAGTGGCGGGGGCGCTGCGCAGGTCCTGTTCACTCTCTTCAGCGAACTTGTCTTTAAACGAGGTGCGCAAGGCTTAGGTCAACTGTGGGGTATGGCGGGTGTGGGGCTTCTAATCGGAGGTTTTATCGGCAACCGACTGGGTAAGTGGATCGGCTTCGAAGCGTATAAGAAAACCGTCTTCTTCTGCTACTTATTGCACGGTGGCGCATATGTAGTGTTCAGTCAGATGGGGAGTTGGGGTTGGGCGCTTTTCTTCATGGCTATGTCCCGCGGCGCCGTTGCGGTGAGTTCGCTGTTGAATTGGTCGAACCTCTTGAAACATGTCGACGACCGTTATCGCGGCCGCGTCTTCTCCACCATTGAAACCATGAACTGGTCCACTATGCTGCTCTCTATGCTCGCCGCCGGACTCGCATCCCAGCATCATAGTGTACGACTCATCGGAGCGATCTCAGGACTGCTGAGTTCGTCCACCGCCATTTTTTGGGGCTGGGCCAATTGGACCGGTAAGTTGCCTGAACCAGCAGTGTCCGGGGATGATGTCGCCGTAGAGATCCATGGCGATCCTACCGGATAGCGCCGCGCCATGCCCTGCCGCAAATGCCTAGCAAGATACGACATAGCGGGCGATGTGACATTATTACAAGCTGAGGCTGGTTCTCGATACGGACGTGTTCGTCGCAGCCAAGCGAAGCCCCAAAGGTGCATCCGCAGCCCTGTTGTTGCGAATCGATCAACGCTTTGCCACCCCTCTGCTCGGCATTGCGCTTGCGCTGGCATATCAAGCCACTTGCCGGTTGGCAGAACATAGGCTTGCCAGCTCGCTTAGCGAGAAAGAAATCGATGTTTTTCTGAATATCTTGATTAGCCTCTGCGAGCCGGTGGACATTCATTTCCTCTGGAAGCCCCAACTTCGTGATCCTGGCGATGAAATGGTGTTGGAGACGGCTGTCAATGGGCGGGCCAACGCGATTGACGCAACTATGGCATGAGATACAAAGTTGTTTCGCTAAGTTAACGGGTAGTTAGTTTCTCTAAGTGCTTAGCAAGAACATCTACTTCAATATTAATCTTCGCCCTTGGCTGATATCCCTGAAGCGTCGTGTTCCGGTAAGTATGCGGAATAATCGTGAATCCCACCTCTGCCCCTTTGATCTCCGCCACGGTGAGACTCATCCCATCCACCGCCAGCGATCCTTTCTCCACGATGTAGCGTTCCAAACCCCGCGGCACCTGAATGCGCAGCCACCAATTATCATTCCCTAGCGCCTCAAGCGAAATCAGTTCTGCCGTGGCATCTACATGGCCCAGCACGAAATGTCCATCCAACCGCGCATTCGCCCGCAGCGGCCGTTCTAGATTCACCATTGATCCAGGCCTCAACTGCCCCAGATTCGTCCGCGCCAACGTCTCCGGAGCCAAGTCCGCCGCGAAATGCTTCTCTCCCAACTCAACCGCTGTCACACACGTCCCATTGATCGCTATGCTCGCACCCACCGTCGCATCTTGCAATAGCCCGCTACACTCAACCCCTAGCCTTGCGCCCGCTCCGCGCGATTCAAGCGTAATCACCTTGCCAAGCTCTTCAATAATCCCCGTAAACATCAGGCCGCCGCGCCTTTGGTCAGATACGCCTCCACCGCGAACTCATCCGTCGAAACGGGATGCAGCGTCACTCGCTCCAGCATCATCGCATCCGCCCGCCGCATCCTCCCCGGGCCACCCGCCACCGGGATGCTCTTCATTCCGCCCAAAATCTTGGGTGCGTAGTAAAAGAACACCTTGTCTGCAATCTGCGAGTCGAGCATCGTCCAATTCACGTGGCTGCCCGCCTCCACCATCAGCGACAAATAACGGCGTTCCGCCAGATACTCAATCACTTTCTTTGGATCAGTGCGCCCACCCTGGCCATCTGCCGTCAAGACGCGAATCCCTAAGTCCTCAAGAGCCTTACGGCGATCGGAAGGCGCAATAGAGGTACAAACCACCATCACGTCATCTTTTGCGCTCGTGATGATCTTCGCCGTGAGCGGCACACGCAACTGCGAATCCAGCACAATCCGCAGCAACGGACGACTGCGCTCGATCCCAGAGCGATCGGTCAGCAGGCAGTCGTCTTCCAGCACGGTGCCCAGTCCTGTGAGAATGGCGTCGGAGTAGTGTCGCACTAGCTGCACATCGGCGCGCGCGATCTCACTCGTGATCCAGCCGAAATTATCTTGCGGCGCAGCGATTTTCCCATCCAGTGTCAAAGCCGCTTTAATCGTTACCAGCGGTTTGCCCGTTCGCATGAAATGAATAAACGGCTCATTCAATTTCTCCGCCGCCGCTGTGAACTCAGTATCGACAACTACCTCGATACCAGCCGCCCGCAGCTTTTCAAAACCCTTGCCAGCCACTAAAGGATTTGGATCTTGCATGGCCGCTTCAACGCGTGTCACACCCGCCGCTATCAAAGCATCGGCACACGGCCCAGTGCGTCCACGATGCGAACAAGGCTCCAACGTCACATGCAGCGTCGACTGTCGCGCGTTATCTCCCGCTTCGCACAACGCCACAATTTCCGCGTGATCTTTTCCAATCCAAGTGTGAAAACCACGTCCCACCACCGCGCCATCGCGCACCAACACCGCCCCTACTGCCGGATTCGGACTTGTCTGTCCACGTCCTTTGTAAGCTAGTTCCAGCGCTTCTTGCATGTACGCGCTCATAAACCTTCAATCAAACAGCGAAGCCACAAACTTCTCCGGCTCAAACGGCAACAAATCCTCGATCTTCTCGCCCACCCCTACATAGCGGATCGGCAGGTTTAATTCACGCGCAATCGCCACCACCACCCCACCTTTTGCGGTCCCGTCCAACTTAGTCAGCACAATGCCAGTGACGCCCGCAGACTCCGTGAACTTGCGCGCCTGCTCCAAGCCGTTCTGTCCAGTCGTGGCGTCCATCACTAACCAAACTTCATGTGGTGAACCCGGGATCACCCGCTGACAAGTGCGCCGCATCTTGTCGAGTTCCAACATCAGATTCTCTTTGGTATGCAAGCGGCCAGCCGTGTCGACAATGACGTAATCCACGCCCTGCGACTTGGCTGCTTGCAGACCATCGAACACCACCGCACTCGGATCGGCGCCCGTCTTTTGCCGGATCATCTTTACTCCCGCGCGCTCGGCCCACACTTCAAGCTGTTCAATCGCGGCAGCGCGAAACGTATCAGCCGCGCACAGCAGCACCTTGCGGTTTTCGCCCAAGAACCGATGCGCCAGTTTCCCTATCGTGGTCGTCTTACCCGCGCCATTAATACCCACCACCATCACCACCGCCGGCGGCAACGCGACCGTGTGTAGCGGAGTCTCCGACGCCGCCAGTACCTGCAAGATCTCTTCGCGAATCAGATTGCGTATCTCATGTGCGTCGCCGGTGAGCTTTCGGTCCACCTGCGTACGGATGCGCTCCAGAATGTCTTCCGTGGTGCGGACGCCGATATCGGCAGTAATCAAAGTGTATTCCAGTTCCTCCAACAGATCGGCATCGATTTCTTTTTTGCCGGACAAAACATCTTCAAGCTTGTCTACTAAGCCCGAGCGTGTCTTCTGAATGCCGGCCTTCAACTTGTCGAGCAGATTCGGTTCGGGGGCGACAGAACCAAAAAGCGTTTGAATGGCCATTTAAAAGGAGTTCGGTTCCAAGTTTAGCAAGCGGGAATAGACCGTAAGGGCGGTAATTAGACCTTAGCCGAGTACCGCCTGGACTTTCCTACAACCTACCTTTACGAGGATACTTACGAAGATGTCGATAGCGCTTACGACCAAGTTGCCGCGCCTGCCGACGACGACTTGCCGACCGCAAAGACCGGAAGAACTGCGTTTCCATGTGCTCTTATTAGCAGGCGCGATCGTTTTGGGCGCCACGCTGCAGGTCTGCGGTCCTCCTTGGGCACGCTCGATTTTCGAACAGGTTCGCTTGGACTCGCTGAGCGGCATGGCCGCCCTCTTACTCGCACTATTTACCTCAATGGTGGCGCACGAACTCGGCCACCTGTCGGCTGCACTTTTTCTTAACTTTGAAATCTTGGGCGGCGCAATCGGGCCGTTACGATTTGAACTGTGGCCCAGGAAGGTTACTTTTCGCTTTACCCGAAGCGCCTGGTTTGGCGGGTCGATTTCGGCGGTACCGCGCGAGATCCAAAACGTTTGGCGCGGCCGGATGTTGGTCGGTTGTGGCGGCCGGACCGCTTTCTTCATCGCTGTTCCTTTTAGCTGCCATCTTGGTTGCGCCTTCCTTTCATGAACCGAGTTGGCTCACCACCTTCTGGAGTTCGTGCGCGGAAGTGAATTTCTTCGTGGTGATTTTGGGTTTGATCCCCAACACACAGCAGGCTGCCGTGCGCAACGATGCCGCCCTTTTCGTTTCCCTTTGGCGAAGTGATGCCGACGCTCTCGATCTGTACATGTGCCATCAAGCCACCGAGTTGCGACTGCGCGGTATTCGGCCGGAAGACTATCCAGAGCCACTCCTGCTGGAGCTCGCGCGCTTTCGCGGAACGCCGTACACTACCTTGATGGTGGCGCGACGCATCGCCGAATGGGCCACCGATTGCAGCTTGTTGGCGCTGGCTGAAGAATGGAATCGCTTGGTTGCGACTGCTGCCGCAGCGTGTAGCCCGCGGCTCGCTAACTGCGCACTCGCCGAAGCAGCTTGCTTCGATGTCACATTTCGAGGAGACCTGCGCTCGGCCAGGTTTAAGTTCGCCAATATCGAGTTCGAAAATCTGTCTCCGCCTTGGTTAGCCGAACGGGCCTGGGCAGCTCGGTTGGTTGCCTGCGATTTGGCGCATTGCGCGCCAGCGCATATCTTGCGAGCCCGCTATCAGCTGCCGCTTGGCATTCCTTACTACGATTACGAACGCAGTCTGTTAGCCAAACTGCACGCCCAGGTAATCGCACACCGTAACGGCGGTATTCGTAATCCTGATTGGCCCGGTATGTGATGTTATAGTGTCGTGGCGATTAGAAATTTGAAATGCGTTTCCGGAAGAGTCGGTCCCAATGAGGTTTGGTCAAATCCTGGCAGTTTAAAGAAAAGTTTCAATGCCACAGTCCGTTCCGGAAAAAACCCGCCGCCGCTTGGCCTTTCTGTTTTCCCTGCCAGCCGCCTTTAGCTTGGTTTTCTTTGGCGTCGAGTTGCTTTCGGAAAGAACCAACATCCGGCTGCTGGAAATCCAGAATTTGCAAACCAGCGTTTCCGAATTGAACCTTTTGGCCAAAGACGCCGAATCGAGCGAACGTGGATTTCTCCTCACAGGAGATCGCAGTTATCTCCGGCCGCTTGTCGAAGCGGCTGCTCTGCTTCCCTCGCGCATCCAACTCTGTAAGGCTTACGCGGCAACCCGTCCCGAACTCATCCCCGGCATTCAGGAAGTGGCCCAAGACGTTCAGAGCCAGTTCAACCATGCCCAGAAACTGCTTGATACACAACACGAAAAGAGTTTCGCCGCCGCTATCGACTTGGTAAAGGCGGGAGAGTCGGAGAAAACGATGAGTGCGCTCGAGGGCAGCATGAACAAACTGCTCGGCCAAATCCACGATATTGAGCAAGCGAACCTCGATCGTCTGCGCGATCTAAACCGTTGGACCTTTATCTTCTTTTCCGTCGGCACGATGGTCATGATTGCGGTGATGGTCTGGCTCTACAACGCGCTGCTTTCCTATCTTTATGCCCGTGACGATGCGCGCGAGCAATTGGAAAAAGTAAATTCCGACTTGCAAAATCGTATCGATAACAGAACGCGGGAATTGGAAGAAATGAATTCCGAACTGCAGCAGTTTGCCTATGTGGCCAGCCACGATTTGCAGGAGCCGCTGCGTACCATTACCAGCTTTTCGCAATTGCTGGGCTCGCGTTATGGCGGAAAGTTGGATGCCGATGGCGAAGAGTTTATCGGCTACATCGTCACCGCCTCGCGCCGCATGACTGATCTTATTAACGGGCTGCTGCAATTGGTGCGCCTGCGCAAAAGCAATCAACCGATCGCGGCGGTGCCCTTCGAACGTCTTTTAGAAGATGCGGAAATCAGTCTGCAGGCCGCCATCCGTGAAAGTGAGGCGCGCATTGAACACGGACCGCTGCCCGCCTTGGTGGTGGATTCGGTGCAGTTTTCACAAGTGCTGCAAAATCTGCTTTCAAACGCGATCCGCTATCGGTCCGCTGCCCCGCCAGTGATAAAGATTCAAGCGCGGCGTGATCGCGGCAACTGGATTTTTTCAGTGGCTGATAACGGCTGCGGTTTCGATCAGGAGTTTGCCGAAAGGATCTTTGGACTTTTCCAACGCCTGCACGGGCGCGATGTGGAGGGCACCGGCCTGGGGCTCTCCATCTCGCGGAAAATTGTTGAGCGACACGGCGGGCGGATTTGGGCCGAATCGCGAGAAGGGGAAGGGTCGACTTTCTTCTTTAGCTTGCCGGTGACGTTAGAGGGTTTGCGGTTTACGACCGCTGCGGCGGCTGAGTCTATGGCGCCCACCAGATAGCGGCGGCCCATGTATCATCCTAGAATCGGACGCTACACACTACTTGCCGTGGTCACCGGCTTATGGGCCGTCCACACGGCGACGGCGGGCGATACCGCTCGCTTCCTGACATTTGACGAAGCACGCGAGATCGTGAGCGAGTTCGCCGACACCGTAGCTCCTGCAGATCTTCCCGATACCACTTCGTGGGCTCATTGGATAAGCGTAGGCGATGCTGATGTGAGGAACCGCATCGATCATGGTTTCGAAGATTCAATCAGCAATTTGATTTTATACGGCTCCACTTTCACCGCTCGTGCCCGTATCGAGAGCGCCGAAGATGCCGTAACGCCAAAGGGCGGTCTCTCTGAAGCTGCTCGTCACCGTTTAAGTGACTTTGTATCGGCGCTCGCACGCGAACCGAAGAATGAGCGAGTGAGGTTTGCAGCCAATTTCCTGACCCGCCACGGCGTGGCCGTGTCAGCCTGGTCGAGTGTGCTCGCGGCGAATCTCAGCCGCTTCGTTCTGGAGCAAAGCAGCTATCAGGACACCCTCGCGGCGGCTGGCAAGAGTCCCGATCCAAGCCAGCTGCTTTTAGCCCGCAGCACTCTCTATCGAAATCGTGGACTTTCCGTTGACACCTCGCTGCTCCCCAATTTTGCCATCGAAGACACGCTGCGTGTGATGCTTGCCAAGGGCGCGCTCTCGCCAGGGTTCATTCGGCGTGTGGCGATTATAGGGCCCGGCCTCGATTTCGCCGACAAGCGCTCCGGCTACGATTACTACCCTTTACAATCTATCCAACCCTTCGCCGTCCTGGAAGGGGTGGTTCGACTCGGGCTGGGTGTGGATCCTGTGGAAATGACCGTCTTCGATTTGAATCCAGCTGTGCTATCGCACATTCGCGCTGCCGCCCGGCAGGCCCGTTCCGGTCATCCTTACCTCATTCAGTTGCCGCGGAATGTGCAGTCTGGATGGACTCCCCAAGTGCTCACATACTGGCAACACTTTGGCGAGATCATTGGCACTCCGGCCTCTCCGATCACTCCGCCTTTGTCGTTGAAGAACGATATTTTGACGCGCGCGGTGGCGATTCGCCCCCGATATACGGCGCAAATGGATTCCGTCGACCTCGACATCGTCGCCCAGACTCTGGATGCGCAGCCGGGCGCTGGCTTTGACCTGGTCGTCGCTACCAACATTCTGGTTTACTACGACCAGTTCCATCAAGCTCTTGCCAAAGCTTCTATCGCGCACATGCTGAACCCGGGCGGAGTTTTGCTGGTGAATCACACTCTTCCTTCGCGGCCGGCCGGGCTGCTCGAATTCGTCGGAAGAAGAAGCGTTTCATACAGTTCGACTGCGGCCTATGGCGACGACGTGGTAGTGTACCGGCGGCGCAGGCTTTAGGCGCGTGGGCCATCCTAAAGATTTTGTTCGGTATAGTCGATAGCTTATCGAGTGCATTTATGAACTCGACGACCCCAGCCAATATGAGTGGCGCTAAAGTGATTCCGTTCACCAACCGATGCGGCCTAAAATTCGGCGTGTATCTGGGCGGCGTTTCTGGCGCGCATCATGAACTCCCTTCCGGCAGACCTAACGTGCCTGACGAAATCAATCGAGTTCTGGACTTGTTGCAGGGAGATAAACAGTTTCTAGTTCGGACCTATCTGGGTTTCAGCGGCACCGATGAAGATACGGAGTTGCTGGACATGCCGTCGATGCCCGATTTGGCCCGCTACACATGGCGCGGACGCAAGCTGGATTTAGTACTGTCCAATTGGGATCGCAGCGGAAACATTTCGGGCTGGGTGGACTTCATCGAGAATGTGATCACGCGTTACGGGGCTTTTATAGGGTGCCTGCAGATTTGTGAGGAGCCGAACCTCTACGATTACCCGGGTGACGGCCGCTTCGGCAATTCCGTAGAAAATATTTTGACCGGGGTAAAAGTCGCGAGCCACAAACTGAAACAGTTAGCGCTCGGGGCTAGTGTCGGATTCAACGCCGTGCCCTGTTCCGATCCGAACGACGGTTTCTGGCGTGCCATGGATCACCGGGTCGACAATGCTTTTATCAACTGCCTCGATTACGTTGGCCTGAATTTCTATCCGGATGTCGCCGTGCCGCTTGTCGGGGAAATGGCGGCGGAAGTCGCTGATCTTCTGACGCATTTTAGAGAAGAAACGTTGGGCCAAGCCAGCATTCCTAAATCAGTGCCCATCCATATATGCGAAAACGGTTGGCCTACCGGACCGCATCGCTATTACACTCGTCAGGCCGACCTCATCGAACAGATGATCAGGACGGTGCATCAGCTGCGCGGCCCGTTGAACATTACCCACTACGAACTTTTTTCACTGCGCGATGCGGACACGGCCAATCCCGATCCCAATCATCAATTTGGAATCTTGCGCGATGATTATTCGCCGAAACCGGCCTTCGATACGTATCGCCAACTCATCGGTGAACTGGGCGTTTAAGCATTACTTTCCGACGCCCGGGCCAATTTTGCTCAAAATTCGATCGTGAATCCAATGTTCGTCCCACCATTCTTTGGGATCCACTTGATATCCGGCAATCAACATGCTGAAATGCACGTGATCGCCGAAAGCCATCCCGGTAGAGCCGCTGATGCCGATCTGCTGTTCTTTTTGCACCATATCGCCGTCTTTGACAATGATGCGGCTCATGTGCCCATAAAGGCTTTGCAAAGAATAGCCGTGATCGATAATCACGCAGTTGCCGTAAATGCCCAGCCGGTCAGCCCAAATCACGCGTCCTGAATTGGCGGCCTTCACGGGCATGTTGTTGGTTTGCGCAAGATCGTAACCGAGGTGAGTCTGTTCGTCGATTTTCTTACCGTTGTAGTAGTAGCTGCGGCGGTCGGCGAAATATGATTCACGCGCGCCTTTCATCGGGATAAATGGGCCGGACCACAGAATTTTGTTTTCGGTCTTCTTACGTAATTCATAAATCTGCTGCGTGTTGGCCTGCCGCATTTCCTTATTGAGTTTGACGAAACGCTCAGGCAAGCTGCCAGTGCCGTCCGGATCGAGTTCGCCGACAACCTTCGTCATTTCTTTGTCTGTCAGGTTGATGTCGCTGGATCGAAAGCTCTTCGGGAAAACTTTGGTCCAGAAAGTGGTCGTTACTTCCGTACCAGCGCCGTTGCGCGCGAAAGCATACGGAATGGTATCGGCGGAAACGTTCCAGGGAAACGGAAACATGGAAAAGCGGTGCGAACTGTTATCCGGTTCGCCGGGCATAGGGAAACTGCCGGCCGTATAGTTGGCGATATGGACGCCCACCTCAGTCCAATTTCCGCCTGCATCCAAGACAACCAATTCCATACCGCCCTGGTTGATGTAGTGTTGTTTGCCATCGGCAACAATTGCGGGCGGTTTGAGAACCACTTGGACATCCTGAGTCAGCGTAGTCGTTGCGCCGCGCATATCGTTGGTTTTCGCTTTGATAATTAGTTTCGCCGGGCCTTCCTTCAGAAAGGGCGCCTGCTTCTTGCCGGCGCTGAACGAGAAGATCATGGACTTCTGCGCGGCGGGCGTGTTGTATTCGTAGACGCTTTGGGTTTGGCCGTTTTGTTCGACCGAAGCGGAGAAGCCTTTAACGCCAACTGGATCGTCAGTCTGGACGCTGATAAGAGTCGATGTGCCGATAGCGGCCACAGGTTTTGCGAATTTGATTTCGGCCTTCTTGCCAGTAAACCAAAAGAGAAGAAATCCCGCCACCAAAATAGCGGCGATTGCAGCGATTAATCGATTCAACATTGCTTTTACAACAATTGCCTTATGTGATCAAAACGCGACGGCCTTCGATACGAAAGTTACCCTTCGCCAGCCAGGCGATCGCTTCGGAATAAATTCGGTGTTCCTCTTTGAGTATGCGCGATGAGAGAGTTTCGAGTGTATCTTGATCCAAAACGGGCACGGTCGATTGCAAGAGGATCGGTCCACTGTCCAAATTCTCATCGACCAGATGAACCGTGCAGCCAGTGATTTTCACGCCATGAGTCAGGGCTTGGTACTGCGCGTCGAGACCAGGGAAGGCGGGGAGCAAGGACGGGTGGATATTGAGGATGCGCTGTGGAAATTGCGCTACGAACCCACCGCTCAACAAGCGCATGTAGCCGGCAAGACAAACCAAGTCAACGCCGTTTTCCTTTAATAGATGGGCAACTTGCGAATCGAAGGCAGCACGCTCGACGCCGGCGGAGGGCAGCATGCCGCTGGGCAGGCCGAGTTCACGGGCGCGCGCCAAACCAGGAGCATCGGGCCGATTTGAAAAAACAAACCCAATGTCACAGGCCAACCTGCCTGACCGGACGTTAGCTGCGATGGCTTCGAAATTCGATCCGCGACCGGAAAGCAGAATCCCGAGGCGAGGTCGCCACGGCGTCACTGGTAAATAACCCTCGGTTGTTTGTTCGATTTGTGCGCTTCGATGCGGCCAATTTGATAGAAAGGCTCGCGTATTTTCTTCAAGATTTGCGAAACGAACCCAAATTTCTTTTCGGGTACGACGAGGACCATGCCCACACCGAGATTAAAAGTGCGGCGATAATCGTCCTCTGGAATATTGCCCAGACGGCGAAGCAACTCGAAAATGGGCTGATGGGGCCAAGACCCGCGATCGATGACGGCGATGGTGTCGCGCGGCAAAATGCGCGGTACATTGTCCGTAATACCGCCGCCGGTAATGTGTGCCGCGCCCTTTAGGAGTTTGGCTTTGAGCAAAGCTTGCAGCGGCTTTAGGTAAGAGCGGTGAGTCCTCAATAATTCCTCTGCCAGCGTACCTGAAAGTTCGGCGAGGCGCGCATCGGGCGCGTGACCTGCCACGTCGAAGAGTAATTTTCGCGCCAGCGAATAGCCGTTAGTGTGTAATCCTTGCGAGGGCAAACCGACTATCAAATCGCCGGGCTCGATGGTTACGCCGGTGAGCATCTGCTTACGTTCGACGGCGCCTACGATAAATCCCGCCAGATCGTACTCGCCGGGCGAATAGATGCCGGGCATTTCCGCGGTCTCGCCGCCAATGAGCGCGCAGCCGTTTTTTTTGCAGGCTCGGGCGATGCCGCCGACTACTTTCCCGCAGATTTCGGAATCCAATTTACCAACGGCGAAATAGTCGAGGAAGAAAAGCGGGGTCGCTCCTTGCACAGCGATATCGTTCACGCAATGATTGACCAGGTCTTCGCCAATGGTGTCGTGCTGCCCGGTAGCAAAGGCAACTTTGAGCTTGGTCCCCACGCCATCGGCCGAACTGACAAGCACTGGATCGCGCCAACCTTTCAAAGAAAAGCCAGCGCCGAAGCTGCCGATGGATGTTAAAACTTGCGGAGTGAGAGTCTTCGAGGCATGCCGCTTAATAAGTAAAACGGCGCGCTCGGCCTCATCAATGTCGACTCCGGCTTGCCGGTATGTGGTTTGCGTTGGCACTAAACGACCTAGTTTATCGAACGGAAAATTTTGGACGCGCTACCAAAACTTGAATGCGATCACGTTTTGATGACACGATGTATTAGTGAACTCTCTTTGCCGGCAAATCCGTTCCGGCTTGATGCAACACCACCATATACGCGTAGCCACTGCGATCGGTGACGAACGTCATTTGCCCTTCTACGTTTTTTACAAAGAAGTCTTTAGCGCTCTCCGCCAATAGTGGAAACGTTTGCTGGCCCAGTTGGGCGGTGAGATGGTCGCCAGTCTCCGCTATCGTCATTTGCATCCCGTCCGCCAACTGGTAGACCCCAACGTAATTGGCGAGGAGGCGCGGATCGATTCTGATCTCGGTGTGCTCGCGCTTGAAGTATAGATCGGGCGGGGTGGGACTGAATAAGCGCAAGCCAATATCCTCAATCCCGTTCGGCCCATCGGTATTCGACAGAACAACGATCCCCACTTTAGTGTGGGGGGAGAATCCCATAAAAGCGCGAAAGCCACCGGTTCCGCCGTTATCCCAGTTGATCTGAGCTTTATCCGTCGTTAAAACGTGCCAACCGAGCGCCAACTCCAAGCCTGCATATCTGGTAGGCTTGCGTAAGTTGAACATCGCAGCCATAGCGATGGCCAGCGGCGTCTTTTTGTATCCCAACTCGGCCTCAAGAAATGTGAGCAAGTCTTGGGCGCTTGACTTCATACCCACCGCGCCCGCCAGCGCCGGTGCGTCCCAATAACTCACGGCTTGCAAAGAGCTGTTGTGACCCACAGCGAACTGCGCGTTCATTTCCGGAGTCGTGCTAACTCCGGTATTCTTCATCCCAAGAGGATCGAGAATCCGCGTTCTTAGGAGCGTCTCATAGCTTTGCCCAACTCGCCGGCTCATCGCTATGGCTAAGAGAGCCATACCGACGTGCGAGTAGCTGTAATCAACCCCTAAGCGGCCCTTCAATTTGTAGTTGGCGAGCGATTGATATAAATCGTTCTCGCTGAAGTGCGCATATGGGTTGGCGAGGTCTTTTGCATGAAAGTTGGGAGGACCGAGCGGTAATCCCGCAGTGTGGGTTGCCAAATCCGCAAGTGTAATGGCACGCCCGTCTTGGCTCGGCAACTTAGCCGTGGGCGGCAAGAATTTGGCCACTGCATCGTCAAGCCTTAGTTCATGGCGCTGCACCATATCCGTTAGTAGCAGCGATGTGAACACGCTCGTCAGGCCACCTATTTCAAAGGTGGTGACTCCGCTTAGCGGCCGCGGGTCGTTCTGGTTCAGCGCGCCTTGACTCACGATGCGCTCGCCGCGGTCTTCGATCACACCGACTACGATCCCAACGCTTTGCCGCTTCTGATCGATACGTTCTGCCAGGATCTGGTGAATTTCCGCGTCGGTAATGACGGCGTCTTTGGAGAGCTGTTGCCGGCCATCCATAGTGGCGGCCAAAGCGAGTACTAGCGTGGCGCTAATCGTCGCGCGCAGTTTTGGCATCCTATGCTCTCTATTCTATATGCTGATCCGCTATCCTTTTCCCATGTCCACCCGAAGAGGCTTTCTCCAATCCGCCGCCGCTTTGAGCGCATGGCCGCTTTCCGCTGAACCGGGCAGTGCGCCGCTCCCGCCGTCTATTGCCGCGCTCAAATCCATGCGTGCGCAAGCCCGTCCGATCTCTACTTCAGAGCGCGAGAAGCGGCTCGAGCGGGCCCACGAACTGATGCGCGAACACAAAATAGACGCGCTGTTCCTGGCCGGCGGGACATCGATGAGCTATTTCACGGGCGTTCGTTGGGGAAATAGCGAGCGACTCTTCGCGACGGTCGTGCCGGTTTCCGGCAAATCGTTCTGCATCTGCCCGTCGTTTGAAGAAGGGCGCGCTCGCGAGCAACTGAACTCGGGTCCACTCGAAAGCGCCGATGTTCTCACTTGGCACGAGGACGAAAGTCCGTATCGTTTACTTGCCGTTGGTCTGCAAAACGCAAAAATCGCAACCGGCACGCTCGGTATCGAAGAGCGTACACCGTTTGTGTTTGCCGATAGCCTGGCGCAAGCATCACCCGGCATCAAACTCGTCAGTGCAACTCCAATTACCGCCGGCTGCCGCATGATCAAGAGCAAGCATGAAATCGAATTGATGCAGTTGGCCAATTCTGCGACGCTGGCTGTTTACGAAGCGGTCTTTCGTGCGCTCTCGCCCGGCATGACTGCCCAGCAAGCGTCTGCTTTGATTAACATGGCGTACGCGCAGGTTGGTTTTCGGGGTGAGGCGAGTTTTGAAGTCGGCGCCTACAGTGCCCTGCCCCACGGCAGCATTGCGGCGCAAGTGATCACCGAAGGTGCGCCCGTGATCATGGACGATGGTTGCACCGTCGAAGGCTATCAATCCGATATTTCCCGGACGTTTGTTCTGGGCAAAGCGAGCGACCGCGCAAAGCGAGTTTTCGATATTGTTCACAAGGCTCAGCGCGCTGCGCTGGATGCGGCGCAGCCTGGCGTGCCATGTCAAAACGTGGATGCGGCGGCTCGTAAGGTTATTGCGGATTCGGGCTTTGGTCCGGACTATAAATTCTTTAGTCACCGCGTTGGACATGGCATAGGAATGGATGGGCACGAATGGCCTTATTTAGTGCGCGGAAATAATCTGCCGCTCGCTGCAGGGATGACATTCAGCGATGAACCTGGCGTTTACATACCTTCTGAATTTGGTGTACGGCTGGAAGACGATATGTATATTACCCAGCAGGGTGCGAAGTTATTTACGCCCCAGAGCCCCTCGATCGAACAGCCGTTCGGGTGAAAATTACTCAGCACTTGGGGTGCGAATTTCGGTGATAGACTGTCCTGATGGCGAAGATAGAACGCCACATGCAACCGCTGAGAGGAACACCAATATGAGACTTACCGCAAGTCTATTTCTGCTGACGGCCGCCACTTTGGCAGCTGCCGATAACGGACGAATGAGCGACGCAGAGCGCACGTTTCTGGTCGACCAACTCGAACAAACGAAAAAGCTCGTAGTGGAGAGCCTCACAGGCTTAACACCGGCCCAGTGGACGTTTAAAGCGGCGCCGGATCGCTGGTCGGTGCAGCAATGCGCTGAGCACATCGTCTTGTCGGAAGGCTACATATTCAGCGGATCGCAACAGCTTCTGGCGACGCCTGCGGTACCGCGCCCCGAGAAATCGAACGCTGAGGTTGACCAGATGATCGTAGCCATGGTTACCAGCCGGAGCAAGAAACTAACCGCGCCGGAACCCCTCGTACCCTCTGGAAAATTTCAAACTCCGGAAGACGCGATCAAGGCATTCACCGAGGCCCGCGACAAAAGCATTGCCTACGCGAAAACGACCGATGCAGAACTACGCGTGCATGTGGGCCCCGGTCCGGCAGGTCCGATGGATGCCTATCAATTTTTGCTGCTGATGGCTTCTCACTCCGCACGTCACACCGCCCAGATTCGCGAAGTGGAGGCGGACCCGCACTTTCCGAAAGGGACCGCGAACTTGAGCGGCGGCAGCAGGCAAGCAACGGGGCTGTGAGATCACTCGATCCGCTGGCGCCACGCGCTGCCCGGCAATAACCGTGCCGAGTTCAGAATGAATGCAGATTCCGAGCAAACATGGATCAACGCTGCCCCGATCGGGTTTAGCACTCCGAACATCGCCAAAACAATTCCTACTAAGTCAACCGCCAAGGTACCAACGAAGTTAGTCAGGATGACTCGCCGGCAGCGCCTCGCAATCGCGAGCACTTCGCTGAATTGCGTTAAGTCATTGCCAAGCAGAATAATGCCTCCGCTTTCGCGGGCGATGTCGGTGCCGCATCCCATGGCCACGCCTACGTGCGCTTCGACTAAAGCGGGGGCATCGTTGATACCGTCCCCCACCATCGCGACTTTGTGCCCAGCGCTTTGCAATTGACGAACATTGGCTAGTTTGCCCTCTGGCAGCAATCCCGCCAAAAAGTGATTCACTCCCAATGCAGCGGCGACGGCCTGGGCGATCGGAACGCTATCGCCCGTCATGAGAAAGACGAGTAGGTTCATCTTCTGCAAGGTCCGTACGGCCGGAGCCGCCGAACGGCGTACCGAGTCGGAAATTTGAATCCTGCCTAACAAACGGCTACCTTGGGCGACGAGAACTTCCGCCCCTGAAGGTAAAGCCGCGCCGGCGACATCGATGCCAAGTCTGACGAGAAAATCGCGCGAGCCCACCAGGGTCGGCAAACCCGCCACCCAACAATGGATCCCCTTACCGGGTAGGTAGCGAAAGTCTTCTGTCAATAAACTAGGGAGAGCTTGGGCCGTTGCTCTTCGTACAATCGCTTTTCCCAACGGATGTTCAGAGTAGCGCTCAGCAGAAGCAGCCACCGTTAACAGCTGCTCTTCGCTCACTCCCGCCGCGGGCACGACGGCAATGACTTCGGTGTCGCCGTAAGTCAGGGTACCGGTCTTGTCCAAGACAACCGTATCGACTGAACTGAGCCGCTCCAGATAGAGACCACCCTTGACAATGACGCCGCGTTTAGCAGCCTGCCCAATGGCGCCCAGAATCGCGAGCGGTGTACCGGCTGCAACTCCGCACGCTCCCGCCACGATAATCACGGAAATTGTAGCGCGCGCGTCGCGGCTGGCGATGAAGGTGATAAAAGCGGCGCCCAAAGCCACATACACCAAATAGCCGGCCAACTGATCCGCCAGCTTTTGCACCGGAGCGCGGCTCTTTTCAGCGCGCTCTACCGCTTCGACGATCTTGCCGAATGCGGTCTCAGTCCCTACTTTAGTGACGCGTACTTGCAATATCCCCGATTGATTCATGGTGCCGGCGAAAACTTCTTCACCGGCCAGTTTCTCAACTGGAAGCGATTCGCCGGTGATAGCCGATTGATCGACAAAGGAGTTGCCGCTGACCACCTGACCATCGACCGGAATACAACTGCCTGGCCGAATTATCACGCGCTCGCCCGCTGTGATGTCGTTCAAATTTCTGAAGCAAATAGCGGTTTCAGAAACAACCTCCGCCACTTCGGGAAACTGGTCTGTCAACGAACGTAGCGCATCCCTGCCCCGGGCGACAGTTTTCTCCTCCAACACTTCTGCCACCAGAACAAAGAACAGAATGACAAGCGCGGTAAAAACTTCATTGATCGTGAGGGCCGCGACGAGGGCAATGGTCATGGACAATTCCATGGTCATGCGCCTGGCGCGGAGATCCAGGGCTGCCGCTTTGAAAATAGGATAGCCGCCGACAGCGGCACAGATGACACCCAGCAGATCGAATCGGGCCACCGGTTGCCAAAGTTTGAACCAACAAACCACGGCGGCGAGCGCCACAAAAGCAATGCGGGCATACTCGCTTTCATTCCCTTCGCTCGCCCACTCGGCGGTAAGACGACGGAAGAGATCTGCTAGCGGCACGAATCTGCGAATAGCAATTTGTTGGCTTTGAATTTTCATAGACGGCAACCCAAAAAAGCTGATCGATGGTAGCCTCGCCATACTATTTGTGTCGCGTTAAAACAGGTGAATGGGCTAGATTTTCCAGTGGACGGGTGGCAACTGGCGAACTATGAACTGCGTATAGGCTAGTACCAACTCGCTAAGATGCCAAATAGCGCTAAGTGAAGTATTGTGAGAAGTAAGCCTCCAGCATGCTTACAGAGATAAACCTGCGTGATCCTGTCCTGATCAACACGATCGGCCACGCAGCCGGTACGCTGCTGTTCGGTTTCATCATCATCTTGTTTCTGCGCGACAGCCGTGCTCACGGGATGATGCGAACAAAGCTCTCGATCATTGCGGCGGCGCTGGCTCTCAGTTGGAACGTGGGTTCACTGGTCGCGCTTGGCGTCGGCGACCAGAACTCATTTCCGATGGCGATTGTGATGACGATTAGTTTCGCCATCTTGAGCCTGCTTCCGGCAGTTCTTTTGCAGATCGCTTTGCAAGGGCAGCTGCGCGCCATCACTTATGCCGGCTATGCCATCAGCGCCACTGCCGTGTTGCTGCACGTGGGAGAACTGTTTGTGAGCGGTCCGCTCCCTCACCAAGCGGCGCTCCTTTTGATTGCTATCGGCTTCGGAGTCCTTACCGTCATCGCGGTTTTGCTGCGACGCCGGAACGGAGTGGGGGAATGGTTTTCCTTGACCTGTCTCCTGCTCTTTGTCAGTTCCTTCCCTCACTTTGGCTATCTGCATTTGCGTTCGCCATGGGCTGCGGAAATTACCTGGCATCACATCGGGATTCCGATGGCCATCATCGTTCTATTGCAGGACTACCGCTTCCTGCTGCTGGACACGTTCATCCGTTTTTTGATGAACTCGCTCCTTGCCACGGCCTATCTCACTTCGATTTTCTTTTTGAATCAAAGATTTCACCTCTGGAAGCTGACGTCCTCCAGCATGTTCTTAAGCGGATTGGCATTGGTCGCACTCGGTCTTTCCTTGATTCTTTTCGCTCACGTACGCAATTTGCTGCAACGTTGGATTGGCCGGGTAGTCTTCCGCCGTCAGAATCTGGATCAGCGTCTGGCAGGAATTTTTCAGCTCTCAGCCAAGGCGCAAACCGAGGAGGAATTACTGCTGAGTGCCGCGCGCGAAGTGGCTGCCCATTTGCGGGCCGATCGCTCCGCCGTGGTTTCAGATTTGGGCATTGCCACGCCAACGGATCAGCCAAGTTTGCTTTTTGATGGAGTGCTCAATCGTAACCTCTCAGCCAAGCTGTCGTGGGCGGAAGCACAAATCCCGCTGCGTTTCTTCAGCGGTGAAGTCAAGTTTCTCTTGACCAGTTCACGCCGTGGACGCCAGCGCTACCTGAGTGAAGATTTGGAAGATATGCGGCGGCTCGGTGCCGTCATTATCGAATCGGTCGAGCGCTTCCGTTCCGATGAGCTCAAACGGCTTGCCACCCAAGCGGAACTGCGCGCACTGCAAGCGCAAATCAATCCTCATTTCCTCTTCAATGCTTTTAACACGCTTTACGGCACCATTGATCGTGGATCAATCCAAGCCCGCCGTCTTGTTCTGAACCTCAGTGAGATCTTCCGCTATTTTCTGCAAGGCGACCGCTCCTTCATTCCGCTCGCTGAGGAACTGCGCATCATCAAAGCGTACCTGGAAATCGAAGCCGTGCGCTTGGGAGATCGCCTGCAAACCGAACTGCAGGTGAAGGAATCGGCTCTTTCCGTAATGATTCCGATTCTCTCGATTCAGCCGCTAGTCGAAAACGCGGTAAAGCATGGGGTTGCGGCACAACGGGGGTCCGGGCGAGTGATCGTTAGGGTAGCAGACGATGAAGGCATTCTGCGGGTGAGTGTGGAAGATACCGGTGCAGGCTTTGCGAGCCATGGTTCCGCGCCCAACCACGAAGGAATGGGCATCGGACTCGCTAACGTGCGTCGGCGTCTTATTCTTTCCTATGGGCCGGGCGCAGCGCTGGTAGTGTCTTCGAGCGAGTTGGGCACCAAGGTTGCTTTTGCAATTCCTGCTGCCGCGCGTCTCCCTCTTGCCAAGCAAGAAGTGGAGGTGGCTGGCTAAGCCATGCGCGTGCTGGTGGTGGATGATGAACCCGTGGCCCGCAAACTCCTGCGCCAGGAACTCGACTACTGCGACGGCGTGGAGGTGGTGGGTGAAGCCGATAATGGCGAGACAGCGTTGGTGCAAATCTCCGCTCTTAAGCCAGATGTGGCGTTTGTGGATATTCAAATGCCCGTCATGGGAGGGTTTGAACTTCTGAGCCATCTCACGGGCGGTTACATGCCGGCCATTGTCATGGTGACGGCGTTCGATCAACACGCCGTGCGTGCCTTCGAAGCGGGCGCGGTGGATTATCTCCTCAAGCCTGTTAATCCTTTGCGCCTGCAACAAGCCGTGGAACGGGCGGGGCGGCTGCGCGGCAATCCGCAAGCTTTGGCAGAGAATATCGCACATTTGCAGCAAATTGCTCCCAGCGGTTCATCGCAGGACACGCGCGTTCGCAAAATCGTCGGCAAGGCAGGGGAAGAGTATTTCCTATTGAACCCCGAAGAAGTACTCGCTTTTCAGGCGAGCGACGACTTAGTTTGGATCGTCACAGCCAAGAAACGTTACCTGGCAACACAGAACCTGAAAACACTCGAAGAACGCTTGACTGCGGCCTCGTTCCGCCGAATTCACCGCAATGCGCTGGTCAACGTAAATCAGATCCGCAAGATGAGTATGCTCACGAGTCAGCGCTGGCTCATTACCCTTAGCAATGGTCAGGAGTTTATTGTGAGCAAACGTCAGGCCCATAACGTACGAGCCGTTCTGCATTGGTAACATTCCGTTCGCGCCCAAACTAGTCCGTTCACCGCAAAATCCAGATCGCCCGTCCAATTTGTCTATGCCGTTCATCGTAGCGGCAGCAAACTGAGAACATGCTTAAGTTGTGCTGGGCGGCCTGCGTGGCTGGTTTCGTTCTCCTGGTGTGCGGCCAGGGGCTGAGTTTCGCTCAATCCACCGGAGGCACCATTCGCGGCGTTGTGCAAGATCCGTCTGGAGCGGTGGTAACTAAAGCAATGATTCAGATTGAAAATCCGATTGCGCATTATACGCAAGTGCTCAAAACCGATACGCAGGGCAGCTTCGTTTTCCCCAATCTTCCCTTCAATAACTATCACTTGATTGTTTCCGCGCCGGGCTTTCAATCGGAAGTTGAAGACGTCGATGTTCGTTCGGCGGTTCCGCTTCAATTGAAAATCGCTTTGAAACTCGGTACAACCGCAACCACGGTGGATGTAGTGGCCGAAGGCGGTGATTTGGTAGAAACCGATTCAACCGCTCACACGGACGTAGACCGCGGCCTGTTCGAGAAACTTCCGCTTGAAAGTTCTTCGTCTTCGATGAGCGCGCTCGTGACGGCTTCGGCTCCGGGTGTGTCCGCCGATTCCAACGGGCTCTTTCACGGGCTCGGCGACCACGCGTCAAATTCATTTTCGCTGGATGGTCAGCCGATCAGCGACCAACAGAGCAAAGTATTCTCCAATCAGATCCCACTGGAAGCGGTTCAGTCGCTGGAGGTAATCGAAGGCGCACCGCCCGCGGAATATGGCGATAAAACGAGTTTGGTGATTGTGGCGACCACGCGTTCGGGACTTGGCTCAAGCACGCCGCATGGAGATTTCACCACTTCCTACGGCACCTTTGGGACGGCGAATCTGGGCTTGAACCTGGCTTACGGCGGACAGAAATGGGGTAACTTTATTTCGGCTAGCGGTTTGCAAACCGGCCGTTTTCTGGATGGCCCCGAACACCAGACGATGCATGACCACGGCAATGAGGAGAATATCTTCAACCGCGGCGATCTGGATTTAACGCCTGCCACAACGCTCAGCCTCAACCTGAGTTTCACGCGCTCTTGGTTCCAAACCCCTAACTCCTATGACGCGCAAAATGCGACCGCTTGGTCCGGCCTCGTTGTCGATAACGGGGGTTTGGGACCGAACGGTCTGCCGGTTGGTTCACAAGATCAGCGTTCGAAGATTACCACTTTCAACATCGCGCCCACGGTCACTCACATGATCGACACTCATACGGTGCTCACGGTTGGCGCCTTCTTACGGCAAGATCAATACAACTACTATCCAAGTGATAATCCGTTTGCGGACTTCACACCGGGCTTGCAGACCAACACCATTGCCCAGAACCGCCGCCTAACGAACGCCGGAGCACGGGCGTCTCTTTCCTACGTAAAAGGCATTCACAACATCAAGATCGGTGGAGTTTATCAACACACGTTCATCACCGAGCGAGATCGTTTTGGCATTGTGGACCCCGACTTCAACGCGCCTTGTTTGAACGCGGATGGCTCTGCGGCGACCGACCCGACCCTTACTAATCCGACGCAGTGCTCCGGAACATTGCAAGCGAATCCCAGCTATGTTTCCGTATTAGCGCCTTACGATTTGACGCGCCCCAGCACGTTCACGGGTCTCTATGGTTTCTTCGGGCATGCCGACATTAAAGAGTTGGGCCTTTATTTTCAGGACACGATCACTTATAAGAATCTGACGCTGAACCTGGGTCTGCGCGGCGATAAATATAACGGCATCACCAGTGCGGGGCAAGCTGAACCACGAGTGGGCGTCGCCTACAATTTCAAACCGACCAATACCGTGCTACGCGTTTCGTATGCGCGCACCTTGGAGACGCCTTTCAACGAAAACCTGGTATTGGCCAGCCGCGGCTGCGACGACACGGTGATCAACGCACTGGAGACTCTCGTGCAAGGTTATCCCTGTCTGACCGCGCCACTCTCTCCATCCACGCGCAACGAATACCACGTTGGGTTACAGCAGGCGTTCGGGCGGTATCTGGTGATCGATGCGCAATATATCTGGAAATACACCGACCGCGCGTTTGACTTCAGCGTGCTGGGCAACACGCCGATTACTTATCCGATCGAGTGGGCGAAATCAAAAATCCCCGGCTACACTTTGCGAGCCAGCCTGCCGAACTTCCATGGAATATCGGCTTACATGGTGGCATCGTCTGTAGCGGCGCGCTTCTTTGGTCCACAAGTCAGCGGTATCGGTGCGACGCCTTCGTCGGTGGGAGATACATCCGTCTTCCGCATCGATCATGACGAATTGTTTAACCAAACGACGCACGTGCAGTATCAATTCAAGAAGAATGGGCCTTGGCTTGGATTCAACTGGCGCTACGACAGTGGCTTGGTTGCCGGTCCAGTGCCATGCGCCGGCGGAAATTGTTTCAACGGTCCGAATGGCAGTGACAGCGTGGTGGATTTCTCGGCACTTACTCCCGACCAGCAATACCAAGCTGGATTGTCCTGTGCTGGAGTCAAGGCGACTCCCACGACGCCGATTAGCCCGACTGGTCTTTGTCCTGCGTCGCAATATTCATCCACCCTGGTGAGTATTCCTGCTCCGGGCACGGAAAATGACGACCACAATCCTCCGCGCATTGCGTCGCGCAATCTGTTCGACGTGGCGATCGGCGAGGACAATCTATTCAAGGGGGACAAGTATAAGTGGAGTGCCAGGTTGACAATCGTGAACCTGCTGGACAAAGAAGCGCTTTACAATTTTCTTTCGACGTTTAGCGGAACCCACTATGTGACGCCGCGAACACTTACTGCGACGATTGGGCTGCATTTCTAATTCGCGGGTTGTTGAGTGTGTTCTAAGAGTCTTTAGAATACACTCGGTTCCATGTACTTGTTGCGTCGTTGCGCTTCACGTAAAGCGCTTTTTGTTTGGAGTGTCTTTGCCGCTCTCCCGCTGTGCGTTAGTGGCAAGCCAGGCAATATCTCTTTCGTTCAATCCGCCCGGGCGGTGGATGCATACGATTTCATCGAGGTGACGGTTAATGTCACTGCGCCCGACGTACAGAATCCTTTCACCGATGCGAGCTTGGAGGGAACATTCGAGGCGGCAGATGGGAGCAAGCGCTGGAATGTGAATGGTTTTTGCGATTCGCCAGATGGCACAACGTATCGCATTCGTTTTGTGCCGCCCGCAATGGGCGACTATCGATATGAAATCGCCTACAAACAAGGCGCGTTCGAAAGCAAATACAGAGGCGCCTTTCAAGCTGCAGCTAACCATCGCCGAGGACCTATCCGCGTTGATCCTGAATATCCGTGGCACTTCATTTGGGAGGGCACCGGCGAGCATTATTTTTTCAACGGCACCACTGCTTATTGGCTCACGGGTTGGAAGGAAGACCGCATCATCCGAACCAGCATCGACCGGCTGCACCGCCTTAAAGTGAATCGCATTCGCGTAACTTTGGCCGGGCGCAGCAATCTGTATTTTGGCGAACCGGTGATGACTGCCGAGAATTATTCGAATCTGCCCACCGTTTGGCCTGCGAGGAATCCCGCCGATTTCAGTCATCCCGAATTCGATTACACGCGTTTCTACATTCCCTTATGGCAGAAATTTGAACGGATGCTGCGCCACGCACGGGAGCAAGACGTGATCATCTCGGTGGTGCTCGACATGAATGACAACAAGGTTCATCCCGCTGCCGGCAGCGAAGACGAACGCCGCTTTATTCGCTATGCGGTCGCGCGGTTGAGCGCATATTGCAACATTACTTGGGATCTCGGGGATGACATGGAAGGATACCGCAGCGATCAATGGACGCATGATACGGGGACGCTAATCGAGGAGTGGGATCCTTATCATCATCTGGCAACCAGTCACCCGATGAAGACAAGTCATCAGGATCGGGCGTCCAGTTGGTTCGGATTTACGTCCTATCAGGATTGGTCGCGCCAGCAGCACGCCCTGATGTTGGAATCGCGAGAATTGCAGAAGAAGGCCGGCCGGATCATTCCGCAGACCAACGAAGAATACGGCTACGAGGATCACTATCCAAACTGGGCGTTGCCGGGGTCAGATTCAGCGGACGCACTGCGCCGAACGGCGTGGGACATTGTGATGGCCGGCGGTTACCAGGCTGCTGGCGAGACTTGCAGGCGCGGCACCAACATCGCACCGGACACCGGTGGCGGCTGGATGAACGGCCGCGGCGACGACAGCATGACCATGTTCCTCGGATATGGCCACATGGTGGATTTCTTCACCAGCTTTGAATGGTGGAAAACCGAACCGCACGATGAACTGGTGGACGGTGGCAATTATTGCCTGGCGCAAGAAAGAGAAATCTACGCAGTCTATTTGCCGCATGCCGGCAAAGTTAGAGTAAAGCTGCCAGCGGGCAGTTACAGCGCCTTGTGGTTCTCGGCACTAAGTGGAGAGATCATTGATTTGCCTGACGCTGCAGGTCCTTTGTGGACGTCGCCCGATGCACCTGACCACTCTGATTGGGCTTTGTTGCTTAAGCTTAAGAACTAGCTTTCTGGTTAGACCCCAATCAGTCAACTTCGGATGAAGAAAGAATCGGGCGCAATACATATTCCGACAGGTCTTGAACGCTAAGCTCTTTTTTCGATTTGCCGGTTGCATCCAGTAACCAGAAGTAATGCTTGCCGTTCTTACTGGATTCCAAGGTGATCGTTGATTGCTGGTCTGGAAATTTTGGCCGAACGTCAACGTGAAGACTATTGCCCGTTAGAGTCAACACCATTAACCTGCTATTCATTTCAGGCACGTACACTTCAAATTGAAACTTTGCCAGAGCTATCTTCTCTGTACTCATCAGCACAGGCGAGTGTCCGGCGCGGCTCTTGTTATCGTTGAATTCCTTCACATCTTTGCGCAGCACAGCAAGCAATTCCGCCCACGCTTCTTCGCCGACGCTTATCAGTTTCTCTGGCTTCTCTGCCGGGCCGTGTTCCGAATGGGTTCGCTTCCGTAAGGCAGACTCGGAGTCCAGGCTGGCTTTGCGTCTTGAAAGCATTTCGTCAATCCATGTCATTGTTATTGGCGGCTCCGCAATATCTTCGAGCAAGTAGATGGCCTTCCATGCGGAGGCTCCATGGACGTCATATCCATTTGTTCCGTAACAGCAATACTTTGATCAACTGCGTGAGGCACATGTAACTGAGCAGCGTGGCAAGGAGAATGGGCCAGTATGGCGGCGGCAACTCAGTCAACCCCAAATAGGAGGCCAGCGGCGAATAGGGCAGCCAAATTCCGAATGCCATAATACCGAGCCCCGTGAATAGTAGTGGCCTACTCGCACGGCTCTGAAAGAACGGGATCTTGTTGGTGCGAATCACGTGAATGATCAAGGTTTGTGTCATGAGGGATTCCACAAACCAACCAGTCTGAAATAACGAAGCCTTTGACGGTGCCCAACAGTTGAACACCCACAGCATCACCGCGAAAGTTGTGTAGTCGAAAATCGAGCTAATCGGTCCTATAAAAAGAATGAAGCGTGTGATCTCATTAATATTCCATGGCCGCGGCAAAGCTACTTGCTCTTCATCCACCGAATCCACTGGAATTGGAACCTGTGAAAAATCGTACAAGAGATTGTTTGTGAGTACCTGGATGGGCGCCATTGGAATATAGGGGAGGAATGCGCTCGCTCCCAGCACACTAAACATGTTTCCGAAATTAGAGCTAGCGCCCATGCGGATATATTTCACGATGTTGGCGAATACTTTGCGGCCTTCTGTTACGCCTCTTTCCAATACCATCAGATCCTTCTCTAACAGGATCAGATCCGCCGATTCCTTGGCGACGTCGGTAGCGGTGTCTACTGAAATACCGATGTCGGCTGAGTGCAAGGCGGGAGCATCGTTGATACCGTCACCGACGAAACCCACTACATGGCCCTTACTTCGCAGCGAAGCGATCACTCGCTGCTTGTGCGCTGGGGAGAGTCGGGCAAACAGGATAGTTTTTTCCGCTGCCTCCGCCAATTCGGCGTCAGACATCTTTTCAACGTCACTGCCCTCGAGCATAGGGTCTGGGGAAAGGCCCACATCCCGGCAAATCTTGCGGCTGATCAGGTGGTTATCTCCCGTTAAGATCTTCACCTGAACCCCTTTATTTCGCAACGCCTCGATCGCAACGCCGGCGGTTTCTTTGGGTGGATCAAGAAACGCCACATAGCCCTTCAAAACAAGTTCCTGTTCGTCGTCCTTGGAACAGGACTGCTTGCCGGGCAATTCCCTGGTTGCCACCGCCAGAACTCGAAAGCCATCGTCGCTTAAGCTCTCATACTGTTCCTTCAACCAGGCGATTCGTTCCGGATCCATCGGAGATAGCTTTCCTGCTAACTCATATTGGGAACATTTGTGGAAGATCTCTTCGGGAGCGCCCTTGGTGAGCAGGACCGGCTTGCCTTGCGGATCTGCAACCATCACAGACATCATGCGGCGCGTGAAATCGAACGGCAGTTCGTCGAGCTTCTTATATTTTTCAACGAGATCTTTTTGATGAAAGTCCTCACTGTCCAGGATGGCGCGATCCAAAAGGTTCTTCAGGCCAGTCTGAAAATTGCTGATCAGGTATCCGGTCAAGAGCACGTCGTCGGTCTCGCGGCCGCTGACATCGCAATGGCGCTGGAGAATTACCCGGTCTTCGGTGAGCGTGCCTGTTTTGTCGGTGCACAAGACATCCATCGCGCCAAAATTCTGAATGGCATTGAGCCGCTTGACGATTACTTTCTTTTTGCTCATCGCGATGGCGCCTTTGGAAAGGCAAACCGAAACGATCATGGGCAGCATCTCGGGTGTCAGGCCCACCGCCACCGCCATCGCAAAGAAAAAGGCGCTGTTCCAATTGTGCTTGGTGAATCCGTTAATAAGAAAGACCAGCGGCACCATGACTGCCATGAACTTGATCATCAACCAGGTAAAGCGGCTTAGGCCCTGGTCGAAGCTGGTAACGACGCGCTCCGCCGTTATCGATCCGGCCATACTGCCGAAATACGTGCGCGGCCCGGTTGTTACGACTACTGCGCTGGCGGTTCCACTCTCAACGCTTGTTCCCATGAAACAGATGTTGGTCAGCTCGGTGGGAGAAGTAGCAGGCTTACTATCGGGTTCGTGAAACTTTTCTACTGGCAGCGATTCGCCCGTCAAGCTTCCTTGGCTTACGAAAAGATCTTTCGAGGTAAGCACCCGAACATCACCCGGGATCATGTCGCCGGCGGACAACTGGATGATGTCGCCCGGCACGAGATCTCTCAGCGGCAGCTCTTGTGCGTGGCCATCTCGCAGAACGGTCGCAGTAACATGAATCATCGCTTTGAGCTTTGCTGCCGCCGTGTCGGCACGGACCTCTTGAACGTAGCGGAGGGTTACGCTCAGCAAAACCATGATCGCCATAACCGTTCCGGCGCGCGCATCGCCAGTCGCATAGGAAATGGCCGAAAGGCTGGCGAGCAGAATAACCAGCGGATTCCAAAGCATTTTTAGAAGGCGCATGAAATTGCCTTCCTGTTTTTCCTGCGCCACCTCATTTAGGCCGACTTTGCGGGCGCGCTCTTCCGCCTCAATTTGCTTCAACCCAATGGCAGTCGTCGACAAGCTGCGGAGTAAGTCGTCGCCACCCTTGGCAGCGGCGTCGAGCACATCTTGCGAAACACGAATTTTATGAGCTTTTATCTTTTCCGCAATGTTCGGCTCGGTAGCTGGCGGCGCGGTTTTGCCGGCAACGCTTGGATTGTTCGCTTTGGCTATAGCGTCCACTTGCTATCCGCCTTTATGTTTGCCTTTAGCGCTGCGAGATGGAGTCTGGGCATGGGCGGCCACCTGGCTGAAGCATGACACATTCTGCATGTCATTGGTATTACAACTTGTCGCGCGCCTTTTCCTGACCATCGTGACCGCGCCTCGTCACCTGACCATCATTGGTCACTCGCACGCGGCATTATCCCTCGCCCGACGCATCTTAAAGCATTTCAGACTGAACAGACTCAACACTGCATCGTATGGCGCAATTCGTGCACAGGTAACCTCGTCGCCTAAAAACCAGTAGGTCTGCGGGGTCGACCGAAAAGGCAAAACAACGAATATGAGAACACTGAGCGCATTTCTGATCGCCTGCGGAGTCCTAGCCGCCCAACAAGCGCAGAACCCGGGCGAAAACAGCAACGGCGTGACCGCCGGATCAATGCCGATCTACCGCGTGTCGGTAACGGCACGGACCATCCAGGCGGTTAATTATCAGCATCGCGGCGGTTCGACCAAAATCGATTTTCAGGGCACCGATCTGATGCCAGGCGCTAGCGGGGAGGCGAAGGTGCAAAGTAAGCAAGGCCATATCCAAATAGAGGCGGACTTCACTGGCTTAGAGTCGGCCACTAAGTACGGCGCCGAGTATCTTACCTATGTTCTTTGGGCCATCACGCCCGAAGGACGACCGTCGAACCTTGGCGAAATCCTACTTAATGGATCCAAAAGCAAATTGGATGTCACCACAGACTTGCAGGTGTTCGGCCTGATCGTCACCGCCGAACCTTATTTTGCGGTAACGCAGCCGAGCGACTTAATCGTGATGGAGAACATTGTCCGGCCCGATACAAAGGGCAAAATCGAAGCAATCGACGCCAAGTACGAACTGCTGCAGCGCGGCCAGTACCAGCGTTTGGCGAATCCTCTCGAATTGAAGGCCGACTCCAAGACGCCGTTAGAACTCTACGAAGCCCGCAACGCCGTTCACATTGCGGGTTCCCAAGGCGCCGACCGATTTGCCGCTGAGACGTTCGAAAAGGCGCAGCAGAGTTTGGCGCAGGCGGAATCGTACGAGGCACGCAAGGCCGGACGGAAGCCAGTTGCGATGAGCGCACGTGCGGCTGTGCAAACGGCGGAAGACGCGCGCGTCATCGCCGTAAAGCGTCAAGAAGCAGACGCGGCAATTGCCGACCGGCAGCGGTTAGTCGATCGCGAAGCGCAAGCAGAACAAGGCCGGCTCGCTGCGATATCAGAAGCGGATCGTGCCAATAAAGATGCGGAAAGCGCACGCATCGCCGCGCTCGCCGAAGCTAAACGCTTGACTGACCAAAACAATGCTCAGGCTGCGGCGGCCGCCTCTGAGGCTGATCGCCTTAAACTGGCAGCGGCTGCCGATGCCAATCGCGCCAAGGCCGAGAGTGATGCGCGCCTGGCTGCGGCTGGAGCGGAAGCCGATCGGCTCAAAGCTGAGAACGACGCGCAGAAATTGAGTCAGCAAGCCCAGTTGGACGCGGCTGCCAAACAGAAAGCCCAATTGGAAGCGGACAAAGTCGAGTTGCGAATTCAGCTGTTGAGGCAGTTCAACGCCATCCTTCAAACTCGCGATACCGCGCGAGGATTGATCGTAAACATGTCTGACGTTCTTTTCGACACAGGCAAATTTTCCTTGCGACCTCTGGCGCGCGAAAAGCTGGCCAAAGTGGCTGGCATCGTCTCCGGTCATCCTGGCCTCAAACTGGACGTAGAAGGTTATACAGATAACGTGGGTGGTGACGACTACAACCAACGACTTTCCGAACAACGCGGTAGCGCGGTGCGTGATTACTTGACTGCGGAAGGCATGGCTGCTGGTTCGGTTACTTCGCAGGGTTTCGGCAAAGCGCAACCGGTGGCTTCTAATGAAACTGCCAGCGGCCGGCAACAGAATCGCCGTGTGGAATTAGTCATCTCAGGCGACGTGATCGGCACTGAAATCGGCACGCCCATCGCGGCCAGGTAGATAACAGCAAAGGTTCGACAAGCCCGGAGACTATGGTAAGTAGCTCCGGGCTTTTTCGTCGGGCCGTATTCTCGGCCCAAGTCCATAACGCTTTTCCTCATCTAAGCTGATCAGCGGTTGGTGAAGAGTTCGCCGTCCATCAGTAACGGCATTTACTGACAGCAGTAAATGGCTCGCTTCGTTTCCCGCTATTACCAAACGTCGTCAATCGCAGCCAATGACATCGGCGCGATCGATTACATGGCCAACCTGCATTTGGTCGATTTGACAGGTTTAGCTTTTGAACCTTTTGCGTTTCAGGATCGAAGAGCCAACTGTTCGTGGAACGTCGCGATGACCAGATTTGGTCATGAGCAATTGGTTGAATTGTCAACGTAGCTAAGTATTTCCACATTGGGCGCAGACGTGCTCCCGAGAAAGAGTTGAGAAAGGAAACTCACATGAAACCAAGTACTGAAGACCAACTCAAAGGAACCCTGCATGACGTCAAGGGCACCCTCAAGGAGAAAGCAGGCGAAGTCCTGCACAACCCAGATCTGCAGGCTGAAGGTCAGGATGAAAAGCTTGTTGGCAAAGTTCAGCAGAAAGTGGGACAAATCGAGAAGGTGTTCGAGAAATAGAAGCGGGATCTGCAGGGTCGGCGAAATCGCGTCAGGTGACCGAATAAGATCACAAGCACAGTTCGCCGAAGCCTTCCCCCGAAACAGTTTCCGGCTAGAAGTGCTCTGGCCTTGAAAATGCTCAATTGTGGGCATGTCATTCGAGAACGCCAACGGAAATAAGAATTCCAAAACCTCGGGCAAGACGGAGACTCACTTGCCTGATGAAACCTTCAAGATGACCCACGAATACTTCGCCAAAGCCTATCAGAAAGGGTTCCACCTAACGGTAAGATTTCTTCTGTCACGCGGGCTTGCTTACGAACTAGCATTGGACACTGCGCAAGCGGCATGGACAAAGGGTTGGGAAAAACGCGCGCAGCTTCGCCAGCCGAACTTACTCCTCACTTGGACGAACAGCATCGCGCTGAACATTTATCGTTCATTCCTCCGGCGTGAACCACCAGGCGATCTGCTCCCGCAAGAGGAAGCTTCGATCAGTCTGAACCTCGCGGCTATCGACGTCGAACAAATCCTTAACCAATGCAAACCGAACGACAGAAGGATGATCGAGGACCACTACATCGACGGCTACAAGGCGCGGGAAATTGCTCAGCTGCAAGGTTGTTCGGAAACGGCAGTTCGTATTCGACTGCTGCGTGCGCGCAGAAAGATTCAGAGCTACGTAATCAACCCAAAGTCTGGCTTATCCGCCCGTTTAAATACCCGTTAGAATTTGAAACCACCTGCTCAGTTATCGGATTTTAGATGCGAGACCGCCGGCCATCTTTGCGGGTTACTAGCAGCAATCACCGAGGACGGCGGTCATACAAAGGCCGCCGCCTCAGATCCAACAACTAACGAGGGCAGTAGCGGCCATACCGATCGTAATAATAAGGCCGATACGCCCTGCGTTCCCAGCGTTCATGTTCCCGCCATTCGCGGCGCTCGAAACGCCGTTCACACCGCCGATATTCACTTGCTTGTGCCACCGCCGGCGTCATTACCGCCATACCGCCAGCCAGCATTAGCGCTAAAACTGCAATTCGTTTGAACATGAGAAACCTCCTTTTAGGTTTTTCGAAAGCCGCTTCTTCAGAACTGCTTTCTTGCCTCCTAAGACGCGGGTAGCAGGCCATAAGGTTGACCCGAATCCGAGTGAATCTACGTGAGCTTTTCTTAACCGTTACAACGAATCAGGATGGGGACTCTCACGACATCGGCCCTCCAGGATGGTCCGGCCATCGCGCCTCGCTATCCACCAGCGGTCTCCCTTGCGCGCGTCCGTGAAGATGGAGACGCATCCCGGACGAGTTCCGCAGAGCGGATTCGGATTCTCGATCGGCACAAAGATCTGATCATTGACGGGCTCGATTCGCGACTGCGTGGCCGTTTGGCCCGGTTGGGAAATTTTCGATCCACTCGTTCGTGTCCGCATCGATCACGCCCAGCACCGGCGCGGGTGAAACGGCCGTCGGACTGGTCAAAAAGTCGCGTGCTCCCAGGTAATAGCGATGGTCGGTCGGGTTGTACGCAGCATAATCGACGCCGCCGACTTCTGTAAGATTCGCCAGAATCGCGCCTGTGCTGCCGTTGATTACATAGGTTCGCGGCGCGAACGCCACCGGATCTGGCGCTGGAAATCCCGGATCGCACGTCACTAGAACATTGTCGCCAGGCCCTTGCGCCATTCCCGACGGCAAGCAGTTATCCAGCCTAACAAAGTTCTGCGTCACCTTTCCCGTAGCCGGATCCATCGCCGTAACGGCGCCCGCAGTCAACGTCGATCCCACTTCCGGAATGCTGACCAGAAACTTGTTGGTTTTCGAGTCGTAAAGAACACTTCCTATCCCGCCCTGCGACGTGTCCGGTGTTCCGTTAGTCCCGTCGAATAATACCTGTTTCAAGATCTTGAATGTCTTGGCAGAGATGAGCGTCACGAACGCGGGAGTGGAATCGCCATTGCTAACGATGACAATCTGATCGACCGGGTCGTAGGCCATCTCATCCGCCCGATACGCCCCACCCGTATTAACTTTGGCAACCTGCGGCCTCACCGATCTCCCTGTCCATGAGCGTATCGAAGAGGCGATGACGTTGGGGCATTCTGGTAATAGAACAAGCTATGCCGTTGTCCGGTTTCGATCCGATCATTGCGCGATGGTTTGCGGACCGATTTGGGGCTCCAACTGAGCCTCAGATCCACGGCTGGCGCGCAATCGCCGCCGGCCACGACACCCTTATCTCTGCGCCGACCGGCTCAGGTAAAACGCTGGCTGCCTTCCTCATCTGTCTGGACCGGCTCGTTCGGAGCGCACGCGATGGGACGCTGGCCGATGAAGTCCAAGTCATTTACGTCTCGCCGCTGAAAGCGCTCAGCAATGATGTGCATCGCAATCTGGAGTTGCCGCTTGCCGAGATTTGCGCGCAGGCCAAGCAGTTTGGTATTTCATTGCTGCCGATCCGAGCTGCCGTCAGAACAGGCGACACACCCATGCCGGAACGCGTCCGCATGTTGAGAAAGCCGCCGCACATTCTGGTGACTACGCCAGAGTCGCTCTTCATCCTTCTGACAGCTGAAAAGTCGCGTGAAATGCTGCGCGGTGTCTCGACCCTTATCGTTGATGAGATTCACGCAATAGCAGATGACAAGCGCGGCTCTCACCTTATGCTTTCGCTTGCACGCCTCGACGCCCTTACTGCGCGCCGTGCGCAACGGCTAGGACTGTCAGCAACGGTCAAACCGATCGAAGAAGTGGGCCGGCTTCTCGGTCCACACACCCGGATCGTCGATGTTGGACACAGGCGCGATATGGAGCTAGCGGTCGAGGTACCACGCGATGAGTTGGGCGCAGTCGCCAGCACAGAGTTGTGGAACGAGATCTACGACCGGATTGCCGAACTGATTCTTGCTCATCGCACAACGCTCGTCTTTGTCAATACTCGGCGTCTTTCCGAACGGGTGGCACACGCTTTGGGAGAACGGATCGGCACAAACGCGGTTCTGCCGCATCACGGTAGCCTATCGCGTCAACTCCGCCAGGATGCGGAGTTGCGCTTGAAAAAAGGCGAGCTGCGGGCGGTAGTCGCCACCGCCTCGTTGGAACTTGGCATTGACATTGGAACCGTGGATCTCGTCTGCCAGATTGGCTCTCCGCGCTCGATCGCCGTGGGACTGCAACGGATCGGCCGCTCCGGCCACTGGGTAGGCGCGAAGCCGCATGGAAGGATATTTGCCACCACGCGCGACGATCTGGTCGAGTGCGCCGCCTTGATCGCGGCGATTGGAAAAGGAGAACTGGAACGGATCGAGATACCGCAGAACGCACTCGACGTTCTCGCTCAGCAGATCGTCGCCGCGGCAGCGACAGAACCGTGGCAGGAAGACGATCTTTTTGCACTGTTCCGCTCAGCGTATCCATATAGACATCTGCCCCGCACGCATTTCGATGCGGTGATCGAAATGCTCTCCGAAGGCATCGCAACATCCCGAGGACGCAGTGGGGCTATGCTGCATCGCGATCAGGTGAACGGCCGGATCAAGGGCCGGCGAGGCGCGCGTCTGGCGGCCATCACCTCGGGCGGCGCTATTCCAGAGAACGCGAACTATGCCGTGATCGCCGAGCCTGACGGGAAAATTGTCGGAACTCTCGACGAAGACTTCGCGATGGAAAGTCTCGTCGGCGATGTGTTCCTTCTCGGCACTCATTCCTGGCGGATCAAACGCGTGGAAAGCGGACGCGTTCGCGTTGTCGATGCTTATGGTGCCGCGCCTTCGATTCCGTTCTGGCTAGGCGAAGCTCCCGGGCGTTCACGCGAGCTGTCGGCTGAGGTGAGCCAAATCCGCGAGCGCGTCTTTGCCGACGCCGAGCCAATGCCGGCATTCTTGCTGGAAGACTGCGGGTTGGACGAAGCGGGAGCGAAACAAATAGCGGCTTATGTTCGAGCCGGTGCGGCGGAACTTGCTGCGATGCCGTCACAACGGACGGTGGTTGCGGAAAGGTTCTTTGATCAGGCGGGCGGTATGCAATTCGTCCTGCATGCCCCGTTCGGTTCGCGCATTACGCGAGCCTGGGGTCTTGCGCTACGTAAGCAATTTTGCCGGACATTCAATTTCGAGTTGCAGGCCGCAGCCACTGACAACGGGCTCGTACTGTCGTTGAGCGACCAACATTCCTTTCCGCTTGATCTGGTGTTTGCCTTTCTAAAAGCGGCGACGGTAGAAGATGTATTGCGCCAGGCACTCTTGACCGCCCCAATGTTTGGCGCGCGCTGGCGCTGGAATACAACTCGAGCGCTAGCTATTTTGCGATTCAACGGCGGCAAGCGAGTACCGGCCCCTATCCAACGCATGCGTGCGGACGATCTGCTGGCCGCTGTATTCCCGGATCAGGTAGCCTGCGCTGAAAATCTCAGCGGACCGATCCGTGTTCCGGATCATCCGCTGGTCAATGAAACGATTGACAACTGCCTGCATGAAGCCATGGATCTTGAAGGACTCAAAGAGGTCCTGGAAGGTATCGAGGAGGGCCGCATCCGCACGGTGGCGATCGACACAGTGCAGGCTTCGCAGTTTTCGCACGAGATTCTGAACGCCAATCCTTATGCTTTCCTCGACGACGCACCGCTGGAGGAGCGGCGCACTCGTGCCGTGCAGTTGCGGCAAAAGCTGGGAACCGATGTAACAGGCGGCGAAGGCGTGCTTGATCCGTCGGCCATAGATCAGATTTCGGCGGACGCTTGGCCCGAAGTGCGCGATGCCGACGAGTTGCACGATGCGCTGCTGACGTTGGTCAGACTGCCGCCAACCGATGAGTGGCAATCGTTATTTGAGGAGCTAGAGGCCAAGGGGCGCGCTTCGACAATTGCACGTAGCGGTTCGCTCTATTGGGTTGCCACCGAGCGTTTGTCCATTGCCGACAATCCGGCTGCTGTAATTTCGGGCTGGCTCGAATGTATTGGCCCTGTCTCAGTAGCTGAGCTCGCAGCCAAACTGGCGTTTCCGCCTGATGCCGTTGAGGAGGCGTTGCTAAAACTGGAAACCCAGGGTCAGGTCATTCGGGGACATTTCCGCAACGCACATGGCGAGATGGAGTGGTGCAATCGCCGTATCCTGGCGCGGATTCACCGCGCCACCCTGGGACGCTTGCGCCGTGAAATCGAACCCGTAACAGCACTCGATTTCGAACGCTTCCTGCAAGCTTGGCAACACGTTTCACCCGGCAGCCAACTGCACGGCGCCGACGGCACTCTGCAGATTATCCGGCAGTTGCAAGGATATGAGATTCCCGCCGCGTCATGGGAATCGGAAGTTCTCGTTCAACGAATTGCCAAGTACGATCCGGATTTCTTAGATGACCTTTGTCTTTCAGGCGAAGTGATGTGGGCGAGAATATCACCGCATCCCGCCGTGGTTGAGAATCGCCGCGTGCGGCCCACTCGAATCGCGCCGATCACTCTATTTCTGCGAGAAGATTCCGGGTGGTTGATCCGCGAACCCGCTTCGGCGGAATCAGTGGGACTTTCTCATGCAGCCCGCGAGGTGCTGCTGGCGCTGGACAAGAATGGCGCAAGCTTCTTTGGCGACCTTGTTCGGCAGACAGCGCGATTAGCAAGTGAAGTGGAAGACGCGCTCTGGGAATTGCTAGCCGGCGGGTTTGTGACCGCGGACGGATTCGATAATCTGCGGTCGCTGATTGACCCGAAACGCCGGCGAGGCGAGGGCCGCGGCCGCAAAAGACGACCGCGCAACGCCACGGGCCGATGGGCGCTGCTACGCTCAAGTGGCGCCGCGATCACTGCCGATCAGCGGGTTGAGCGCTTTGCACGCCAACTGCTTTCAAGGTGGGGAGTGTTGTTGCGCGATTTGCTGGTCCGTGAAATGATCGCGCCGCCGTGGCGCGATCTGTTGCCTATACTCCGGCGGATGGAGGCGCGCGGCGAGATCCGCGGCGGAAGGTTCGTCGGCGGCTTCACTGGAGAACAGTTTGCCCGGCCCGAAGCTGTAGATCTGTTACGCTCCCTCCGCCGCTACCAAGACAGCGACGCTATCGTAAGTGTAGCTCCAGCAGATCCCCTGAACCTCACCGGCATCATTTTGCCCGGTCAGCGTGTTAGCCGTCTGACTTCTATCGGCGTTGCCTGACCGAGCGGCGCTTGAGAGGACGCTCAGAACAAGCGACATTTGTAACGGCGTTCCGCTTAGGCTGCCATTTTATCGCGCACTGCCGGTTCCGGCTCCGTGGCGAAAACCGTATACACTACGCCGGCGATCGCCGCGCCGGCGATCGGCGCCACCCAAAACAGCCACAACTGTTCGAGCGCCCAGCCGCCCACGAATACCGCCGGAGCCGTGCTGCGCGCTGGATTCACCGACAGGTTCGTCACTGGAATCCCGATCAGATGAATAAGCGTCAATCCGAGGCCGATCGCGATCGGCGCGAATCCCTTCGGGGCTCGCGTGTCGGTTGCTCCCAGAATGATCATCAGGAACATGAACGTCAGCACCACTTCGGCTGTCAGGCATGCTGTTAGGCTGTAGCCGCCGGGAGAATGCACGCCATAGCCATTGGAGGCAAATCCGCCTGCCAAGTCGAATCCTGCCTTTCCCATAGCGATCGTGTACAGTAAGCCCGATCCGGCAATGCCTCCCAACACCTGCGCGATTACGTACGCCGGCAGTTCGGATATCTGAAATCGCTTGCCCACAACCAGTCCCACCGATACCGCGGGATTCAAGTGGCATCCCGAAATGTGCCCGATTGCAAAGGCCATCGTCAGGACCGTGAGGCCGAACGCCAGCGCGACGCCGACGAAGCCAATCCCGAGGCCGGGGAAAGCTGCGGCCAGTACCGCGCTCCCGCATCCACCGAAGACGAGCCAAAAGGTTCCGATAAATTCTGCAAACGCTCTTTTCAATAGGGACATACAGAGAATCCTCTCTTTGGGTGTCAATTACTCCTGTGCAGATTATCACGAACCCAAGTGAAGTCACGATAACTATGAAGCTGAGTACCGACCTCAATTACCATTTGAACGAAGGGTCAAGCGCCCCCGACGGGTTAACTAAACGTTGCCGCGTTTCATTTCGCCGGCCAGATAGTCGGTCGCGCGCCAAGCTAGCGCGAGGATCGTGAGCGTAGGGTTCTTTTCCGAGGCCGTGGTGAAGGCGGACCCGTCCACGACAAAGACATTCTTTACGTCGTGCATTTGGCAGAAGCCGTTAAGCGCCGAACGCTTGGGATCGGAGCCCATCCGGCAAGTACCGTGTTCGTGGATGGCGCTGCCGTTTGGTTCAAGTTTGCCGGTCTCGAAGGGAACAATCTCTGCCTTTGCCGCGTGCAGGATTTCGAGCATGGTGTCGTACATGTCTTTAGACATTCTCCGCTCGTTCTCACCAATCGAATAGGCGATACGGGATATAGGCACGCCATACTGGTCAAGCGGCGATCCCTTGACAGTGATTCGATTTTCCGCTTTGGGCAACGCTTCGCCGAAGGGATGCAGCGCTAAAACCGCCGGGTAACGTTGCTTCACAGCTTTCTTAAAGTCGAGCCCGAATCCAGGGATCGTCTTCGCGTAAGACAGATCGGTCTGCGCTCCGGTGTACCAGAACTGGCAGCCGAAACCGCGCAGGTAATCGCGCTTCCGGCCATCGCGGTGATTAAAACGCGGCATGTACATATGCGCACCGCCGATGCCATCGTCGTTGTAAACCTTGCCACCCATCAGCTCGGGTGCGAAGCCGCGCATGGTGAAGCGAATCTGCTCGGATAAATAACGGCCGATCACATCGGACGAGTTTCCTATGCCGTTCGGAAACGCGGGCGACTGGGAGTTCAAAAGGATTCGCGTGGAATCGATGCATGAAGCCGCAACAATCACACGCTTCCCGTAAATGCGGTGTTCTTCTTTGCTGTAGCGGTCGAAATACTGAACTCCGTTTGCCAGACCGTTCCCATCGACAAGGATGCGGGCAGCCACAGCGTCGTTCACAATGTTCAAACGTCCTGTTTGGAGCGCCGGCTCGATCAGATAATCGGACGAGTTGAAGAAGGCGCCAACGTCGCAACCTGTTCCGCAAGCTCCGCAGTAATGGCACTTGGCATGTCCATTGTGTTCACGCGTTAAGACCGCGCGACGGATAGGCACAACGCCAATTCCGAGGCTCGCCGCTGCCTTCTTCATGATGTGCTCGCCGCAGCGAAGAGGCGGAGGCGGCAGAAAATAACGGCTGCCCGGCAATGAATCCTGGTCGTCATCGCCGCCACAAACGCCGATCAACTGGTCGACCTGATCGTAATAAGGTGCGATGTCTTTATAGCGGATGGGCCACGCAATTTCCCAGCCGTCCTTTTCCGGGCCGGTGAAATCAAGATCGGAGTAGCGCAGGCTTACCCTGCCCCAGATGTTTGTTTTCCCCCCGCGGCCCCAGACACGGGTTAAAGAAAAGTTCTGGCCCAGAGGAGTTATGTAGGGCTGCTCCACCGGATCGAGAACAATCTGCGGCGGCTTGTGACCCGCATCCAGCCGCTGTTGCCATTCCCAAGGCTTGACGTGAGTCCAGAACTCGGCCCGGCTGAACTTGCGGCCGGCATCAAGCATCGTGACGTTGACTCCTTGCCGCGTGAGATTCCAGGCGGCCATTCCACCGGCGGCGCCGCTGCCGATGATAATCACTTCGTGGACCTCGGGACCTGTCTGGATTCTCATAAATCAGCTATGCTGCCCGGGATGATCGCAGCCAGGAAACTCAGGGAGAAAGGTGTTTCCGTGCCAGCCCAATTCAGTTTTGAGACCCGCCTCCGTTTTGTAGTAGGCGTCAATGGTCATGTCTTTGACCAGGGCAAAGAACGATGCCAATGGCGAACCGGTCTCGAGACTCAACGGCGTCAGCACAGCAATCTGCTGTTCCTCCGATAGCGATGTGAAAGCGTTCCCGTAGCTCTCCCGGGAAATCGCATCGAGATCTGCTAACCCAGAGCGGTAATCCGAAATCAGCGCGGGGTTGGCAACGATTGCCTTGTCTATCAGCAAAGCTACCCCGGCATCTTTGGCGCCTGGTGTATCTGAACGGGGGATGATTCGCTCAGTCAGTGCTTCAACCAGCTGAAACTCCGCCGGTTGAAAGAACGATGGAGCAGAAGGCACCGGTACTTTGATAGCTGGTCCGGTATGGAGATGACCTGGCTGATCTCCGGACTCTTTCGTTTCCTGCGCCGCTGGAAACGACGGTGCAGCCGCAGGCAGAAAGGTAAGGATCTTCAATGCGTCTCGGCGCGTGCTCATAAAGACTTCCCCCACTATATCTTTTGCAAATTGGGCATTTGGCGGAATAGTAGGTTAGGGCTGCCACTCAGAACGTAATTCGAAGCACCTGCGTGGGTCTCGCTCAGTGCCGCACGTCTGGGGGAAGAGCCCAACGGGAGCCTATGAAAGTGTAAGGTGCGCGGTCCTGCGCCGCGCCAGCACCCGGTCCACATTCGGCATGTCGTTGGTAGCCACCCAGTGGCGCGCCTTCTCATGCGAATCTCCCAGCTCTGTCCAGCGGTTCAGTAAGCGCTGTTCGAGTTCACTGCGCGGCGTGTCTAGGAAAATTGTCAAATTGAACAAGTCCGCCAGTCCGCTCCAAGGCTCTTCATCTAGCAACAGATAGTTACCTTCCGCGACCACATACTTTATCTCTTGCCCAACCAGCGCAGCGTTTGCCCGCGCCAGATCCAACGGTCGATCAAAGATAGGAATCGCAATATCTGGTTCCCGAAGCCGAATTCGCTTGAGCGTAAGAACGAACCCCCCATAATCAAATGTCTCCGGAGCTCCTTTCCGCGCGCGCAGCCCAAGTTCATTTAGCACCGCGTTGTCATAGTGGAAGCCGTCCAGCGGCACAGCTACCGAATTCGGCAGCGCTCGCACCAGCGATTCGGTGAGCGTTGACTTGCCGGCGCCTGGAGGTCCCGCGATCCCGATCAGGAAGCGCTCGTGCCCTTCAGCCCGCAGCATGATTTCGTTTGCTAACGCAAAAGTGGATCGCAAGCGTAGTCTCTAATGCTCTCATGCAAAGCTGCGGTGCGATCAACCTTCTTCGTTGAAGTTCGGTCGTACGCGCTGCAGCTGGATGTTCTTACACGTTTTCTGCCCTGTTACTGCCATAGTAAGCAGAAGCCGTGATACTAATGCAAGTCGGCGTCGAGAGTCTGCCGTGTGACGGGAGGCAGTTCCTGTGACAGCGCTGTCTGCTGAGTAGTCTTCATCTGATGCAACCGCTGGAACTGCTGCAATTCCCGAGCCTGCGCGGCAGTGTTGCCCAAAGCCGAGTACACTCGCGCAAGCTGATAGTGCGCCACCTCGTTCTCGGAATTTACCTTCAATGCTTCTTGGAGGTGGGGAAGCGCCAGCGCAGGCTGGTCAAGCTGTAGGAGCACTCTTGCAAGTCCGACCTGAGCCTCTTCAAAGTCCGGTTGATCTTTGACGGCGGCAGCAAAATATTGCCGGGCCTTATCCATTTGTCCGTTCTTGCGGAAGATTTCGCCGATTTCATAGGCAGCGCTACTAGCGCCGCTTAAAGCGTATTCCTTTTGAAATTCAGTGAGCGCCTCTGCTTGGCTATCCGCTGTTGTGGACTTAGCCAGCAACGCGTGTCCAAGGCGAAAATGAATATCAGCGCGGCCTGGATCAGCCGCAATAACCTTGCGATACTGCACAATCGCCAGATCGTAAGCGCCCTGGGCTTCGTATTTCTCTCCCGAGGACTGCAGTACCCAAACTGAATCGGGCGCCACCACCGCCAGGCGCTTCATTGACGAATAGCTTAGATCCCCGAAAAGATGGCCCGCGTCATATAAAATCTCAGGATCGTCCGGATAGGCAGCCGACAGTTCTAGGATCGTCTGCACGGCCTTAGCGTTTTGCTTTAGACCGGTGTAACAGCGCAGCAATTGCAGCCCCGTTAAGCGTTGTAGTTTACTATCTGGCGAATGATGAAAGGCTTTCTCAAGCCCTGGCAGCGCTTCGCGATAACGGCTCAGTTCCGCGTAACAAATGGCCAGCAGGGTTCCTGTATTCGGCAAGCCTGGATTAAGTTGCAGTGCCGCGCGGAGTTGTGGAACAGCATCGGCAAAACGGTTTTGCATGTAGTAAATCAAGCCGAGCTTGGCTCGAACTTCTGCTACGGCAGGATCGATGTGCGCGAGCTGTTCGTAAGCCATCGCAGCCGCTGGCAGCCGGTTCTCAGAAATAGCCTTCTCGCCCTCCTCATAATAGTGCCGCGCCTCCGCATTTGTGTGGGCGGCCTGCGCACATATCGCGACAGAATGGCACGCCAAAATTGCCAGAGCCACAATCGCGCCTTTGAACCTCATGGCTTTTGGGGTCCCGGTTCAATTGTTTCGTGCGTAGTGGGCCGCTGGAGCACAGCCTGATAGAGCGCCCGCACCTGCTGATGCATATCGCGAAGCTGGTGGAAAGTAGCGGCCTCGCGTGTGGCGTCGTTATCTCGTCCCAATTCTCGATACTCTTCCGCTAAGCGGTAATGCGCTACTTCGTTACGAGGATCAAGCTGAACCGCCGCCTCCAGGTGTTTAACGGCCTCGTCAGGGCGATGAAGTGCCCTGAGAGCTTTCCCTGCCGCAATGTGGGCATCCACAAAGTCGTTACGGAGTTTCAGCGCAGCAAGACAATGCTCAAGTGAATCCTTCGGCTCGCCACGCAGCCACGCAATCACTCCCAGCATGTATTCACTATCGGCGCTGGCGGGATTCAGCGCAAGTTCACGTTGAAACTCCTTCTGCGCTTCATTTCGCGCGGCCTCCTCCGTGGAATCGGCCAGAATCGTCTGCGCAAGCTCATAATGTAGGCCGGTGAGTTGTCCGTCCAATTCAATCGCCCGCCGGTATTGGACAATCGCAGCCCTAAACTCGTCCCTGCTTGCAAGGTTCTGAGCAAGGATTTGATACATTTGGGCCGACTCGGGGGCCGTCTCCGCAAGCGAGGCAAGAGCCTTAGCCGCGAGATCAGAGTAGGCGCGATATGCCATGTAAAGCACATCGGGCGAACTCGGCTTCGCTGCCTCCAGAACGCGCAGAACGTCGAGCGTCTTATCCAAATCGCCGGACTCGTAACAAAGTGAGATCAGGCTGATCCCCACTTGCCGCTGCAGATTGCGGTCTTCCAAATGGGAAAGCGAATCCGCGAGCAGTTGCTTCGCTTCGACTGGATGTCCCAAATGGCGTTCGCTCATACCCAAAAAGGCTGTTGCGTTCCATAAGGGAGACTGCAGTTCCAGGGCGGCGCGGAACTCCTTTGCGGCGCTAGCATAATCCTTCCCGGTAAATGAGATGACCCCGAGATTCGCGTGAGCCTGCGCGTTCGAAGGCTGAAGGCGAAGAATCTCCCGGAACTCCAGCGTCGCAACTTCGCTCTTGCCATCCCGCAGCGCTTCCTGCGCGCGCTGGTAGTGCCGTTCGATTTCCTTCCAGTCCTGCGCCTGAATTGCTAAACCCACACAGAGTCCAGCCGCTATAGCGACAGCCGTACGAAACACCGTAATCATTCTGTTAATTCCGTTATTATCAAATCCTAATTGGCCATTGGCACGGCGTGTTCACCAGCGGCAACCAGATCCAGCGAATGCTACCGATTCCTGCACAGCGTTCACCAACGCATTCTGACACCAAACTGCAACTGGCGCATAGGCGTCAACGTGCCTGTAATCAGGCCCGCCGTCGAGTCGTTCGCAGTTCCGTCAGGCTGTGCTTTGTTTTTGCCGTTAAGAGCGTTAAACGCCTCGAACCGCAGTTGCAGTGTCGTATCCTCTCTCGCAAGTGGTGTCCTAAACCGAAATTCCTTCCACAACGATAGGTTCAACGACTCAAACATCGGTCCGACTATGCTGCCACTGTCATAGTCGCCAAATTTGTAAAGCCCGGGGTTGGCGAATGCCGCCGGATTGTACCAGCGCCCGGCCGGAATGTTCTGCAACGGATTGCCGACGATGTCTGGCCGTTGGCCGTAGTCGCCCCCATTATTGAGCGAACTCGTATCGCTCCAACTAATGAACACCGGGCTGCCACTCATCACGGTGGTAATTCCGTCGAATACCCACCCGCCGAGGACGGCTTGCTGGACTGTACCAGCGCTTGAACCCCAATGCGCTCCTTTCCCATAGGGGAGAGTCCATTGATGTGCAAGCGTCCAGACCACCGCCCGGTTGTTGTTGTCCGGGGCATACGAAGCGTTTCGGTCAAATGGGTTGAGCGGACCTCCGGAAAAACCGCCAAAGGGTTGATCTAACGCTTTAGACCAGGTAAAGTTCGATTGGATGGAATAGCCCATGCTCACTTGCTTCTTGACGACAAGTTGCAGCGCATTGTAGCTGGAATTTGCGCAGTCGCACCGCTCGGAGACGGTTGTGTCTATGCCGAGATAGTTCAGCGGGCGTCTGGTGTTGACGTCGCCTGGACCTGGGACGGGTGCGTTGAAATCCCACGATTGATAGATGTGACGCCCTGCATTGCCCACATAAGCCGCAGAAACGACCCAGTTAGGCGACAGTTGGTGCTCAACCGTGAAATTCCAGGAATCGACAGAGGAATTAGGATTGTGGGTCGGAATGTAAAAGGCGCCAAGACCAGGGGGCAACGGTAGGAGCCCAGAATTGGGCAGCGTGGCCGCAGGCACTGTGGGGATGGGCACATTGGGATTCAAAACCAAGTTCGTGCTTTCTCCGGGAAGAATGATCGGGAAATAGCTGTTGACTTGACTTATGTCCTCTCTCGTCTGCACAGGGTAACTGCAGCAAAGGGTTCCAAAGACGCCGCCGCCATAATTAGAAGAAAAGTAAGCTCGGCCAAAGCCCGCCCGCATAACAGTATTTGATAACACTCTGTACGCAAAGCCAATGCGTGGTTCAAAGTTCTTCAAGTTGCGTTTAATGTCTGCGCTGTTCGAGACCTGCCCCAGACCAGACAGAAGTAAGTCGCCCGTACCGGGATCAAAGTTGACGCCTCCGCCGGGAAATGCTGGTGTTGATGGGCCGATGTAATCGTAACGAAGGCCTAAGCTTAGGGTTAGTTTCTTCGTTGCATGCCAGTTGTCCTGGAAATACGGCGCAACGCGAGTGTCGCGTTCTGCCGGAAGCTGCGTGAAGACTGCCAGGTCAAAATAAGAGGGCGCGCCCAGAAGAAACGTGCCCATTCCAAGCCCAGTTCCCGAAATACCGTTATCTGCCGTGATTAATTGATTAAATTGGAAGTTACCCCGCGAACTTTCATTTACCGTCAAAAAGTTTTCCCGCTCACGGATAACATCGATCCCCCACCTCAACTCATGATTGTGAAACTGCTTACTCCAGTTATTCACCCATTCAAATTGAGTCTCATAGTTGAGGCGTGGGAGCCCTTGCCCCGACGGATCTCCCATAGTTAGTCCGCCAACGGGGCCACTGACTGTTATGCCAGCCAGCCCCTGAGTAAGAGCGCTCGCTGTATTGATGCCGAGGATCCCGACCTGGGTGTCCGTCATCTGTCCAACGTCTGATTGGTACCCGGTCAAGGCGAATCTGGTCAGCCCTATACGCCCTTCCATCAAAAGATTGGGCCCGAAACTGTGAGTGTAGTTAATGGCCGCCAATTGATCAGCGTAGTGGGCAAGCTCACCATTGCTACCGATGGCCGACGGACCGCCAGCCAAGCCGAAAATAGGCGGATCGTTTAGGAGCGCTCCAAAATAGGTATATCTCACGAACATCCTGTCCCTATCAGATATGTTCCAGTCGTAGCGAGAATCGTACTGGTCGGTGTTGAAATCACCGGGAATTACACCTGCAAAATTGTTATTGGTAAGAGATTGATTCAGCGTCCCGCTTTTCAAGTTCGAGTTCAGCAACTTCAGCAGGTTGTTGGAAACCGGATTGATCGCATTGGCCGGGATCATGTTCGGTACGCCGTTTACCGTAAATGCTTCCCGGCCTGAGCCATCGGGATTTCCGGTGTTCGGGTTGAAAACCATATTCTGCTGCGCCTGGATCATGCCGCCTTCGGTGGTCGGCACCATCAACGGCGCAGTAAACGCGCCGCCACAAACTCCATTTGACGAAGAGTTCGAGGGGTTGAAGCAAAGCTTTGAACCCAAAGCAGCGGTGAGATTTCCAGAGGCAAAAGCCGCGGTGGGAACCGTTGTCAGTAGGGCAGAACTTTGGGAGGTTCGACCTCCTTGGTAGTCGCCGAAAAAGAACATTTTGTCTTTCTTGATTCGACCGCCCAAGCTGGCACCAAACGTATTTGAGTTATAAGGTGAAGGGCCGGTACCCGTTCCGTTCGGCCCCGTCCCCGCTACCTTCTCCGTATAGGGATTCGCCGCATAAAATGCGCTGTTCTGATTGAATTCCCAAAGACTCCCGTGCAGACTGTTAGTGCCGCTACGGGTCGAGTACTGCACGACCATACCGGATACCTGGCCGAGTTCGGCATCGTAATCGGCGGTGGTGACTTTCATTTCCTGCACTCCATCTGCGGGCGGTACCACGACCTGAAATCCACTAAGCGCAAACTGCGTGTCCGTTATTCCGTCCAGTTGGTAATTATTCGAGCCCCAGAACTGTCCGTTGGCATTAGCCGTGAACCCATTTCCCGGATTTTCCGAAACGCCTTGTTGGTAATTGTATTGAATCACTCCCGGCGTAAGAACTTCCAGCGCCGTTATATTGCGTCCAATAGTGGGCAAGCTTGAAACGTCCTCCGCCGACAAAGTTGCACTTACATCGGTCTTCTGTGTGTTCAGTATCGGTGGCGCGGCCGTAACCGTGACGGTGTCGCTGACTACGCCGAGGAGAAGCGAGGCATCGACACTAATCACAGCATCCACGTTAAGTACGACATTCTCCCGAATGAATTTGCGGAAACCGGGAGCAACTACCCCGACCGAATACGTTCCGGGAATGAGGTTAGGAGCAAAATAGCGACCGGAGGGATCAGTGGTGGTCTTATTGAGCACACCTGTTAGCACGTCTGTAATCGTGACTTCCGCTCCACCGATGGCGGCCCCGCCGGGGTCAGTTACGTAGCCAGTGATAACGCCTGAAACCTGCTGGGCTCGCGTGGGGTCAACCGAGACAAGTAACAGCGCAGTTAGAAGAGTGGCGATGCAGCGAACTGTATTAAACATACATTTCCTCCCCCTTTTCAAGGAACTCAGACTCGCTCGGCGCAATCAGTTTAGTGCGTGTACTTAAATTGGCGACCAACGAGTAACACGGTCTTCCCAGAAAATCAGGATTACCATATCACCGGCTTGCGGCGGTGTCAAGCGCCAGGCCAGACTTGTCGCGGCAAAGTAGAAATGTCCCCCTATCCGGCAAAGTAAGAATGTCCCCTTTTGCCTGGGGTGCATAAAATCCATGTTAGTCTGGCGGTGCCGGTGAAGCGGAGACGGGCACTGGTGGCGACCAACCCGGTCAAGGAATAGGCGGCCGGAACTCATCGCGGACGATGGGCAGGGCGTGTTACTTCCGGCGCGTCCTATAGCCCGCACCCGACCGGACATCGGTACACTGGCCCTGGCGGAGGGTCGGTGGGTTGACGCTTGGCGGCAGCTGGCTTACTCGCAATCGCGGCAGGTTTATCGCCGGGCAAGCACAGTTTAATCGGCAGGTATCGTTCGCCAAGTTGGACTGCGAGGCAAGCGTCGAGCCGTTTCTCCACCCATAGGTCGGCCGCGCGTAACCCTTGGGGTGATCGCTCGCTGCTCAATCTGATACAAACGAGCTTTCGTAACGATAGTGTAGTCGTTACGTACTTGGCGCGTTTCTACATGACTCTCCGTTGAGGCATGAGCACGCAAACCGCCAAACGTCGTGGCAATCGCATGAATCGTTCCTGCCCCGTACCTTCGAGGGGAGACGCTTCCAATTCGGCTAAATTGTGCCACGCTTATTTTGAGAGGGCGTTCCCCCGATCCTATGCCGCGCCATCATGGGTCCCGTACTCAAGCATCTTTTCGTATAACAAGCGCGGTGAATCGCTACTTCGTCGTTGCTCCCAACACGCTGGTTTTTCTGCCACGCGATTTTGCAATAGAGATAGAACTGCTGGCGAAGACCGGCGACAACTAAGTGCTTCCGGTCCAGTGACGCCGAGCGTTTCTGGGATGCAGTCAATGGCGCCTGAGAGCGTAAAGGGAGGCAAGACCTTAATGCTGACCGAAAATCACCACCGCCCCTTCTGCGGATTCCGGCGTGATCCGCTCCCTGAGCTATGGACGCCAAGGTGAGATCAACGGGTTCGTATTGGGGAGCGGCGTCATTGCGCTTACTCCGCCCATGGGACCAAAGAATTCTCCGTGGCGAATCCTGGCGCCAGGATTGCTATAGACGAATACAGCCTGCTGTGGAACTCGTCATTTGACCAGTTTCTATTTGGGCCGGCGCAAGCATCCATAAATGCGAGGTCGCTTTGAGGAGAAACTCATGAATGCAACTTGGATATTCCCTTTCATCGTTTTGGGCGGCGCGCTGCAAACCTGTGGCGCAGCGATGAATGCCCAGCTCTTTCAATCTTTGGAAAACAAGTGGCTCGCGAATGCGGTTTCTTTCGCGCTGATCATGGCCTTCTTCATCTGCCTCTTCGCTATGTTTCCACATCCTTTACCAAACGCCGCCTCTCTGGCAAAAATGCCTTGGTGGGCTCCGCTGGGAGGGTTGGTGGGAGCGGTGCAGGTTTATGCAGGTTTAACGCTGGTGCAGAAGGTGGGAGCGGGCCCGTTTGTTGGTATCACCGTCACTGCCGCGCTTGTGACGTCTCTTGTCTTAGATCACTTTGGCTGGTTCCATATGCCTGTGCATGCGATCAACTTATGGCGTATTTTGGGGGCGGCGTTGATGATCGGCGGCATCTCGCTGATCGCTCGTAACTAACCAGAAGAAGGAGATGATTTCATGGATTCATTTCGGCGATCTTCACATCAGTGGATGGGATGAAAAGAATTACCGTGACTTTGTCTATTTAATAGGCGAAGCCAATCGGCTCATGACAGACGGGATTGGTTTGGCGCTCTTGCCTGGTGATAACGCTGACGATGGAGAGGAGGATCAATATGAACTGGTCCGTTCGGCCTTGTCACGCTGCCGTTTTGCCGTGGACGCTATATCCGGCGACCACGATGTTGCGGGTGGACACGTTGATCTGTTTCGCCGATATCTATGTGATTCGCCGTATCGCAGCCGCAAGCTAGGCGCCTATCGCTTCGTTTTCTCGAACAGCGTGGCAAAATGGCAACCGCCGGTCATTGGTTTAGGCTCTGAACAAGTGGCTTGGTTACGGGACGACCTTAAGAGCCCCGTTCGAAACGGCAAACAATTCGTCGTCTTCATGAATGCTTATCCTTCGGAACATGGCGGTGACGCAGACCTACTTCGGGAATTGTTCTTGCAGAGTGGCGTTCTGCTGGTTGAAATGGGTCATACACAGTACAACGCATCGGCTAACGACGGGCAGACCATCTACGCCGCTACGCGTTCCACCGGCCAAGTGGAAAAAGGCGCACCTGGCTTCTCGGTAACCACAATCGACAGGGGCGTCGTCAGTTGGAAATTCAAGCCAATAGGAGAGTGGCCGCTTGTGATGATTACTTCGCCGCCAGACCTGCGCCTAATCATCGACCCGTCCAGCGCGGCACAAGTAGTCCGAAGACCCATCCAAATTCGTGCCCGAGTTTGGGGTGACGCCATAGAGAATGTGACTATGTTGCTGGATGCTGGCAAGGAGCAGTCGATGGTGAAGCTTGGCAACTACACATGGGCCGGAGAATCGGCGTCCACAGAATCAATAGACCGAGCGCATGCCATTACGGTAACTGCGCAATCTCGCAATGGCCAAATCGCCAAAGACAGCATCGAGGTGTGCAGCAATCAGCAAGGCCGTTACTCTGTGCCAGCTCGTCACATCCTCGATTACGGGAACGCCTCAGGCGCATGGCCCGAGAAGCAGATTTTGGGCACCGAACTTGGAGCGAATGAAAATGGCCGTCATTGGCCCTCCCGGCGAAAACGGGAGCACGCGCCTTAATGAACACCACCCTCGTTTGGTCGATTGCCGCAGGGGCGATTGCCGGCGTTTTATTGCGCCCAAAAGGTTGGCCTGAAGCGGTCTGGGCCTGCCTGGGAGCGGTGCTTATGGTTGTTGGCGGCTTTCTTCCTGTGGCACAGGCGGCCGGCGCTATCGCCAAAGGAACAGACGTCTATTTGTTCCTGACGGGAATGATGCTGCTGGCTGAATTAGCCAGGCGGGAAGGCGTGTTCGACTGGTTGGCCTCGCTGGCAGTTGCGGCCGCGAAGGGATCACGGGCACGTCTATTCTTGTTGGTCTACCTGGTTGGAACTGCCGTTACGGTCTTCCTGTCTAATGACGCAACTGCCGTGGTTCTCACACCGGCCGTCTATGCAGCCGTTCAAAAAGCACGCACTAAGGCCCTTCCTTATCTATTTATCTGTGCGTTCATCGCTAATGCAGCAAGTTTTGTACTGCCCATTTCCAATCCTGCAAATCTGGTGGTCTACGGCAAGACTCTTCCGCCTCTCACTCGCTGGCTACGAACCTTCCTTCTGCCTTCTATCTGCTCCATCTTCGCCACCTACGCGGTGCTGCGATTTGTCGTGCGCAAAGATATTGAAGGAAAGCTGGAGGAAGACAACGAGCCGGCGAGCTTGTCCAAACCGGGCCGTTTCGCGGCTTTGGGCATTGCCGCCACTGGCGTTGTTTTGATCGCAGCCTCTGGTTTTGGTTTGGATCTCGGCCTGCCCACCTGTCTTTCCGCGGTTAGCGCCGTGCTCGTTGTGACTCGCGCGAAAAGCCGCTCCTTGGGTGAAATTGCCAAAGGTGTTTCATGGAGCGTGCTTCCTTTGGTAGCCGGTTTGTTTGTGCTGGTCGAAGCCGTAAACCGCGCTGGTGCGCTCAGCGACGTTGGTAAACTTTTGCGTTGGTGCGAGGCGACACCGCACTTTGGAGCATTGGTCGCGTCGTTTGGCATTGCTGCTCTTTCAAACTTGATAAACAACCTGCCATCGGGGCTGCTGGCCGGGGGAGCGCTCCAGGCGTATCAAGTTACAACCCAAATCCGCGATGCCGTTCTCATCGGTGTCGATCTTGGCCCGAATCTCTCAGTGACTGGGTCACTCGCAACGGTACTTTGGCTCATTGCCTTGAGGCGCGAGGGTGAGCAGATAAGCGGTTGGCGATTCTTAAAAATAGGATTTCTGGTTATGCAGCCCGCCCTACTGTTGGCGACTCTTGCTGTCTCGCTATTATCTCGTTAGCCGCTAGCGCTGAAAACCAGAATTGCAAGCGAGCGAAAACTCATCGGGCCTCATCTTTGTGGTTAGCGCGTTTACATCCTGCTTTCACGACCCTCCACTGCCCCATTAGCAAGGCGCATCGTACGAACATCCCGCATCGGCGGTTGTCCAAAAAAACGGCTGTATTCGCGATTGAACTGGCTCGCACTTTCATACCCGACCTCGAAAGCAGCACTGGCGGCGTCCAGACCATCCATGATCATTCGTCCTCGCGCCGCATGCAAACGGATCTGCTTCTGATATTGCAGAGGACTCATCGCCGTCAGCGTCCGAAAATGGTGATGCAGCGTGGACACGCCCATGCCCGCGATTTGTGCCAGATCTTCCACCCGCAGCGGCTTGGCATAGTTCGCTCTGAGCCACGCGATCGCTTTTGCCGTTCGATGGCTCTGATCGCCCAGCGTGGCGATGGATCGAAGACGCGCTCCCTCCGGTCCGCGCAAAATTCGATAAACGATTTCGCGTTGAATCAAACCGCTCAGAAAGGGGATGTCGGGCGGGTTCTCCAACAAACCGACGAGCCGGCAGCAGGCACTCAGCAATTCAGTTGTAATCTGGCCCGTTGACATCGCAGGATCGTCAGACGCTGAGGTCGATAGCGGGATGTCCTCGCGGCTGAGAAGCTCGCGGACGATAGGCATTTCAAACTTGAGAAGCAGGCAGAGAAAGGGAGATTCCTCACTCGCTTCGAACACCTGGCCGATGATGGGCAGATCTAAGGAAGTCAGCAAAAATCGCGACTCATCAAGGATGAAAGTGTTCTGGCCGAGGTCTACGCGCTTTCGTCCTTGGGCGACTACCGCCACGCTGGGTTCGTAAGTGGCTGAGGCCGGAGCCATCGGCGCAGTCCGGCGCGTCAGAGTCAGCCCCGGCACGTCCGTGATCCGTTTCTCTGCGGAGCCTATGAACGAGGCAATCTTGCGAATCAGTTCCTGCCGCAATTCGCTTGCTGGCTCCGCCCTCGTATTTTCCATAGTTACTCTCGCGCGCCCTCTTTCTGAGCATAACCACCGCGACCTCCAGATGCCAAGTAGTGGCGACGAAGGGCGAGAGAAATAGGCAATAAATCGGAAGGATCGGGATACCGCTGCGTGGGCGCATAACCGTAGCCTGGAATGGGAAGAACGACAAATGCAAAAACGCAAACTTGGAAACAACAATCTGGAAGTTTCAGCCATCGGGTTGGGCTGCATGGGGATGAGCTTTGGTTATGGCCCAGCTCACGACAAGCAAGAGATGACCGCTGTCGTGCGGGCGGCGGTGGAACGCGGTGTCACTTTTTTCGATACCGCTGAAGTATATGGACCGTTCACCAATGAAGAACTAGTGGGCGAAGCACTGGCTCCGTTTCGCGGAAAGGTCGTGATTGCGACAAAATTCGGGTTCCAGCTAAAGCCCAATGGCGAGCCGGGCTTCGTGGGCCTGAATAGCCGGCCAGAGCGCATCAAGGAAGTAGCAGAGGCGTCGCTCAAGCGGCTCAAAGTGGATGCGCTCGATCTGTTCTATCAGCACCGTGTCGATCCGGACGTACCCATTGAAGATGTGGCAGGAGCGGTGAAGGAACTGATTCAGGCAGGAAAAGTAAAAAACTTTGGCCTTTCGGAAGCAGGGGCGAAAACGATTCGGCGGGCGCATGCGGTGCAGCCGGTAACGGCGGTGCAGAGTGAGTACTCGCTGTGGACAAGGGGACCCGAGAAAGAAGTTTTGCCGGCGCTTGAGGAATTAGGCATCGGGTTTGTGCCGTACAGTCCGCTCGGGAAGGGCTTTCTCACTGGTAAGATGGACGAAAACACCAAGCTCGACAGCGGCGATTTCCGCAATACGCTGCCGCGCTTTACCCCGGAGGCACGGAAAGCGAATCAGGCACTGGTCGATATGTTGAGCAAACTTGCTGACGAGAAGAAGTCGACACCGGCGCAGATCGCACTAGCTTGGCTGCTCGCGCAGAAGCCCTGGATTGTGCCAATTCCTGGTACAACTAAGTTGGCGCGTCTGCAGGAAAACATTGGAGCGGCAGCGGTCGAACTCACCTCGGGCGACCTTCTTGAAATTGAGAGCGCCGCTTCACAGATCACAGTGCATGGGGCGCGGTACCCCGAACAAATTGAGAAGATGACAGGCCTATAAACGACACGAGAGACTGGCTAAATGGAAATCAAACGAAACGGCACGCAGCCTTCGGGCCAAGGGCCAGCAGACTACTTTACCGGCAGCGTGCGTGTGGAATCGCTGTTTCACGCTCCTGCCCCGGCGCGAGTTGTAGGCGCGCGTGTCACCTTCGAACCCGGCGCTCGAACGGCATGGCACACCCACCCGCTGGGCCAAAACCTGATTGTCACCGCCGGTTGCGGCTGGGCGCAGCGTTGGGGCGGATCGGTGGAAGAAATTCGCCCGGGTGATGTGATCTGGTTTGCGCCTGGTGAGAAGCACTGGCACGGCGCTACCGCTACCACGGCGGTGACCCATATCGCGATTCAAGAAAACCTTGACGGCAAGACCGCCGACTGGCTGGAACAGGTCAGCGACGAACAATACCAGGCCTGAAAAACGATCTCGAAATGAACGATAATAAGCAGGTACCCCGAAGGAGATTTGCATGACCACCATCGTCGTTAACGGAGTAAAGCGCGAAGTGCAGGCGCCGACCGACACGCCTTTGCTTTACGTGCTTCGCAATGACCTCGAGCTTTCCGGCCCGCAATTCGGTTGCGGCCTGGCGCAATGCGGCGCTTGTTCCGTGCTGCTCAACGGTAAGGAAGTGCGTTCCTGCATCACTCCGCTCGGGTCGGTGGCCGGCAAAGAGGTAACGACGCTGGAAGGTCTTCCCTCGCGCTGGGCCCAACAAAAAGGCCTTTCCGACGCGGACGCCGCGAAGACTCTTCATCCTATACAAGAAGCCTGGATCGAAGAACAGACGCCGCTCTGCGGGTTTTGCCAGAACGGCATGATGATCAAAGCGACTGAGTTGCTTGAGCACACCACGTCGCCGACTGTCGCCGAGATCAAGGAAGCATTCACTACTTCTGGACCATCACCACATCTTTGCCGCTGCGGAAGTTACACGGCGATCATTCAGGCTGTGCAGAGGGCTGCTGGCGCGATGGCGAAAAGCTCAAAGGCCGCGGATGCGAGCCACCATGATGAGATGTTCCCCCAAAGGAGTCAGGCGTGAGCACCCATTCAACCGATGTTTTTGGCGCAGCGCTTTCACGCCGCGGATTCGTCAAGGCCGGTGGAGTCTTGTTAGCAGGCTTCGGGATGACCGTTCAGAAGGCGGGCGCAGCTCCGAGCGTAGATGCACTCAATCCGGCACGCCCGGAATCCTGGATCGAGATTCACGAAGACAATACAGTCTTGATCCGCACAGGCAAATCGGATTTCGGGCAAGGCACCGTATTCACAGCATATCGGCAGATCGTGGCTGAAGAACTGGGTGTGCCGTTTGAAGCCATCACTTCGGTGGTTTCCGGCGACACCGATCGCACACCCGACGGCGGCGGCACATTCGATTTGCTCATGCATGGCATGCCCAATCTGCGCAAGGCGGCGGCGTATGTTCATCAAGCGCTGCTCGATTTAGCTCCGAGCGCCTTGCCGTGCCCAAGGATCAGCTTTCGGTGAAAGACGGAATTGTCTCCGGGGGTGGCAAGAGCGTCTCCTATGGCGACTTGGTGAAAAACCAAAAGCTTACCCTCACGATCCCCGTCAGTGGCGACGTACACAGCATGTTCGGATTGACGATAGCAGGCAATCCTCCGCTCAAGCCCGTCAGCCAGTACACCATAGTCGGCAAATCTTTCCCCAACTCCGTTACCGTTTCCAAAGTCACGGCAAAAGAAACCTGGGTCACCGACGTGCGTCTTCCCGGCATGCTGCATGCCCGCGTGGTGCATCCGAAGACGCTGGGCTCCAAACTCATTTCCGCGGGCATTCTCGATAAGACGCGCTTTCCCAATGCGCAAGTTGTGGTGAAAGGAAATCTGCGTCGGCGTGGTGGCGCCTACCGAATGGGAAGCGATCAAAGCTTCGCAACAAGTCGCGTCGGGCACAAAGTGGTCCGAGTGGAAAGGTCTTCCCGGCGATCAGCGCCTGTTCCAATTCCTGAAAGAAGATGCCGATTGGAAAACTGCGCCCGTTGCCGTTAGCAAGACGAATAAGGGTGATGTGCCTGCCGCGATCGCCAGTTCTCCCAAAGAAACTCTCGGCCAGCTACCAGCTTCCTTTCGTGAAGCACGCGCCGATTGGGCCAACGATGGCCGTAGCCGACGTTCGTTCCGATGGCGCCGTGTACGTCTACACGCACACGCAAAATGCGCAAGCTCTGCGTAGCGCGCTCGCGCAAATGCTAAAAACTCCCGTCGATAACGTTGTGGTGCGCACCTTCGCGGGTGCCGGCCATTATGGCCGTTCCAACGGTGGCAACGCCGGCGCTGAGGACGAAGCTGTCATTCTGTCGCAGGCCGTGGGCAAGCCGGTGCGCGTGCAATGGACCCGGCAAGATGATTTGCAGTGGTCGACACAATCGTCGGCCGCGATTTCCGATGTCGAACTCGCCGTCGATGCCAATGGCAATTTAAGCGCGTACGAGATCAAGCACTATATGCCGGCCATGCAGGATGACCGTTTGATTGGAGCGGTACTGGCCGGTCTTCCCACGATTCCCGCCCCCAACGAAGTTGGTTCGCTCTTCGGCATCGCCAATTCCATGCACGACCCCTGGGTTTACGAAGCGACACCGGCGGTGCTGGAACGCTCTTACGGAACATCGCAAATCGGCCAGACCTCTTCGCCGATAAACGTCGGTCTGCGCGATCACAGCTTAAGAACGCCAGGACAGTATCAGCAGAACTTCCCGCGCGAAGTGGCGATTACCGAGGCGGCCGTGCTGGCGGGAGTTGATCCGCTACAATTTCGGATTCAACACGCGCGCGAGAAGCGGCTGATCGGTGTGCTGGAAGCTGTTCGCGAAAATTCAGGCTGGGAAACGCGTGCTAAACGCCCGAGTGCGAACAATGGTAGCAGCCGAGGCCAAGGTGTGTCGGTCATGTTCCGGTCTGGCACCTATTGGGCGTGCGTGGCGCAGATCGCTGTGAACATGGCGAGTGGCGCGATTAAGGTTGAGAAGATTACGGTGGCAGTGGACCCGGGCATTGTCGTCAACCCGGCGCAGTTAAAGCGCCAGGTGGAGGGCGGCGCAGTTATGGGAGTGAGCATCGCACTGCACGAGGAACTGCGCTTCGATGAAAGCGGAGTGACCTCAAGCGATTGGCGGAGCTACCCGATTGCGACGATGGCCGATACCCCGGAGATTAAAGTTGTGATGATCCATAACCCCGAGGTCGGAACATATGGCCAAGGTTCCGAGGCGGCGAACGCACTCGCTGGTCCGGCTATTGCCAGCGCTCTGTTCGATGCCACCGGCAAGCCGGCTCGCCGCCTTCCTCTGAAGCCCGACTACGTAAAATCGCTACTGAACGCTTAGCCGTTATTTGCCCACCACGATAATGTGAAAGCTGTCGGGGAGAATCGGGGGACGCACTCTCTTCCCGGGTTCGGCTTCCGGCGCGGGACCGTACTGGGCGGCCAACAAATAGACTCGATGATTCTTCGAATCGACCGTCATGGTTCTGGCGCCTTTTTCCGTGCTCACCATGTCCACTGTCTCGTACTTACCACCAACGTCTTTCACGATGCTGAGCGTTCCGTCGCCGCCGTTAGAACTGTACGCCTGACCGAGCCCGGCGTCGAATCCGGCGCCATCCGCGCCGGGTCCAATCGCAGGAGTGGCCAAGACCTTTAGGGTTGGAATGTCGATCACGGCCATCACCTTGTTACTGCAGGCCGCAAAGAGCTTCTTGTTCTTGATATCGATAGCCAGTCCTGAAGGCGATTCACAAGGAGCAAGTGACGCGTGCCGGAGCACCGCCGGCTTGGCGGCATCGATTTCGATAATTTCGCTCGAGTCTTCGAGGTTCGCGTAGATCTTTCCGGTCCCATCGGCGGCACACTCCTCGGGCTTTCCATTCAACGGAAGGCTCTTAATGACCTCATTGGTTTTCGGATCGATCGCGGTCGTATCATTCGAACGTCCATTGAAGGTAAAGATGCGTTTGGTTTTCGGTTCGAAGCAAACCGAGTCGGGGTTCTGACCGGTTTGCGGCTCGCCCACCTTGGCCAGCGTCTTCAGATCGAAGATAGTTACACTGTTCGACTGGCCATTGGTAATGAATCCTTTTCCAAATTCAGGCGCAACCGCGATTCCGTGCACACCATGCAATTGCTGAATTTGACCAACGACCTTACCTGCCTTCGTATCCACTACTTCCACGAGTGTGCCGTGCGAGGCGTACACACGATTAGCATCTGCATCGACGGCCACGTAGTCCCAACCGCCCGTGCCGCCGATCTTGATTGTAGAGAGGACCTTGAAGCCCTCCGCGCCTAGAGCCAAGACACCCATCGCCAAGCTCGCAGCTAAAAGTCTTTTACTCATATCTCATTCTTCCTTCCAATTCAGTTTCGGCCTCCCAGATAGAAGCGTACGGCCGGTGTAACGACTAAAGACAAAATCATTGAGGCGAGAATGCCGCCGATGACGGCGATCGCTAGAGGTTGCAGCATTTGAGAACCAGCGCCAACAGCGAAGGCCAATGGAAACATGCCGGCGACCGTGGCGAGGGCGGTCATCATGATAGGCCGCAAGCGGCGCTCGCCTGCCTGAATCATGCTTTGTTCAGGGGTCATGCCCGTCGCGCGAAACCTCTGATCGGCATCCAGTAAAAGGATGCCGTTTTTCGCCACAATGCCCACCACCATAATCAAGCCCATGAAGGACGAAAGGTTGAAGGTAGTGCCTGTGATCAGTAGCGCCATGAACACGCCAGATGTGGACAGCAACGCGGACGCCAGTACGGCAATCGGCGCGCCGAACTCGCCAAATTCAAAAAGCAGAACCATGAACACGAGGACAATAGCCAGCGCGAGCACAAACGCCAGATCGCGGAATGATTTCTGCTGCTCGGCAAATTGACCGCCGTACTGCACACGAATGCTCGGTGGCAGATTCGATTCCGTCACCGCCTTCTGAATGGCGGCCATGCCGTCGCCCAAGTTGATGCCTTCAAAACGCGCCGTCACGTTGACGGAGCGCTGCAAGTTTTCACGAATGATTTCCGTCTGCCCGGGAATCTCGTTCAAAGTAGCGAGCGAGCCAATAGTGGCGGTTTTACCAGTCCCGCTGACGATGAGAGTTTTCTGCATGCTGTCGAGAGTCTTGCGTGCCGAGGGCGGAAATTGCACGCGAATCGTGTAAGAGCGCGAGTTTAATATAACCGGGGTGGTCGACGGCTCGCCCTGCAGCATCGCGCTGGCATCCAACTCTACTTCTTGCGGCGTGAAGCCGGCACGCGCGGCAATCACCGGATCGATATTGAACACAAAGGCAGTTCCGCTGGTGGTGCCTTCAATACCATCTTCAACGTCCACCACACCGGGAAGTTTCTTGATGGCGCTCGCCTCAACGGGTGCCCAATGGCGAAGCAACTCGCCATCCTCGTTGAAGAGCTTGATTACCACAGGTTGCGGCGCGCTCGTCAGATCGCCAATCATGTCCTGCAGGAGTTGCGGAAACTCGACGTCGAGTAGCGGCTCGGCCTCGGTAATCTTCGCCCGCACATCCGCGATCACCTGATCTCCGGACCGTTTTCGTTCGTTCGCCGAAGCGCTGCCAAACAACCTAGCCAAAAACGGCGCCATTGGCTTCAACTTGACGCTGATATCGCCCTGATTCGCCTCCGTCACTGCCGCTAAGCCTAGCTGAAGACCCGTGCGGCGCGCGGTGCTGGCCACGTCCGGAGTGGCGCGCAGAATTTTTTCCACGTGGCTAATTACCCGATTCGTTTCCTTCAGCGAAGAGCCCGGGAGGCATCGTATAGTCGACGATAAAGCCGCCTTCGTCCATGGCCGGCAGCAGATCCGAACCTGTGTGCTTGTAACAGAAATAGGACCCGGCGATTAACAGAATGGTGAAGAGAGCCAGGACCAAGCGATGCTCCAACGTGAAGAGCAGTGTGCGCTCATAAGCGCGCATCAGCCAGGCAGGAACGGTATCGTGGTGTTGTTTACTAGTCTTGCTTCCGATGAAGTAGTGGCTGAGTGTCGGCGTCCACGTCAGCGCCAACGCTAGCGATGTGAGCAGCGCAACACCCACCGTAATTGCTAGCGCACGGAAGAAAACGCCGGTTACGCCGCTGATCGAAATGAGCGGCAAGAACACAACAATAGGCGTGATCGTCGAGCCAACGAGCGGCACGCGAATCTCTTGGATGGCGCCACGAATCGCAGCTGCGCGCGACTCCCCGGCATCGCGATGCAAAACTATGTTTTCCACCACCACAATCGCGTCGTCAATCACCAAGCCCACGGCTGCGGCCAAGCCTCCCAGCGTCATGAGATTGAAGCTTTGGCCCAGCACACGCATAGCGATAAAGGTAATGCCGATAGTAGCGGGTATGACCATGCCCGCCACCAGAGACGTGCCCCAATCGCGCAGAAAAAGCACCATGATGAGCGACGCCAAAATCAAGCCAAGCAGAATGGCATCCCGCACGCTATCGATAGACTCCGTCACTAACTCCGATTGATCGTAGAAAGGACTTATCTCAACACCGGGCGGAAGGTCCTTCTTGAGACTAGCGATCTCGCTATGAACTGCGTTCGCAACATCTACCGTGTTGCTCGCCGGCTGACGGAAAATATTCAGCAGAACGGCGGACTTGCCATTGGCAGTAACTACCGTGTACACCGGCATCACAGAATTGCCGACCGAAGCAACATCTTTTATCAGTACTGCCGAGCCGGCGGCGGTGGTCTTGATGACGATGTTGGCAATGTCGTCGGCGTTTCGCGCCTGACCGGTCATCAGCGTCAGTGCCAATTGGTGGTTGATTTCAATCAGCCCTGGCGAATCGATCATGTTACTGCGGCTGATGGCGTCAAGAATATTCGTTATCGTGACCCCGGTTTGCACCAGCTTTCCCGGGTCGGGCTGCACCAGAAATTCGGGAACCTGCCCTCCTTGCACGACGACGGAAGACACGCCCGCGGCGCGATTGAGCCGCGGTTTGAGCGTATAATTCGCGAGTTCCCAAAGAGCCGTTTGCGGAACCCTCTCCGACGTTAGACTGTATCCCATCATCGGGAAGGCCGCAAACGTCAGACGATTCACTGTGACCTTAGCGTTTGGAGGCAGCGTTGACTGTACCCGCGCCATAGCCGCGTTCACCAACTCCAGCGTCTGAAACATGTCGACGTTCCAATCGAAAAATAAGTCGATTTCCGCGCTGCCCCGGCTCGTGATAGAGCTGACATGATCCAATCCGGGAACGGTGTTGAGTGCTTCTTCCAAAGGCTGCGTGACCGTCACCAGCATCTGGTCGATGGGATAGACGCCGACGTCCGCCCCAACCACAATACGCGGAAAATCTGTATTGGGGAAGACCGCGACTGGAATGGATGTCGCCAGGTAGATGCCGACGGCCACTAATGTAAGAATCGCGAAGATGATCGACTTACCGTACCGCGCCGTCCAATGCAGAGCTTCCTGCTGAACGCTCGGCTGCACTAACGAAACGTCGTTCATTTCTTCTTCGCCTGATCTTTTTTCGCACCGTCTTTCGGAGTCGGAGCGCTCGGCTCATTGTCCTGGTCCTCATCGTCGCTTTCCTCGACGGCGGTCGTCACAACTTTGACTTTAGTGTTGTCATCGAGCCCCATGCCGCCCACCACGACCACCTCTTCGCCCGGGTTCGCCCCGCTAAGGATCTGAACCTGATTGCCCTCACGTACTCCAAGAGTCACGGCTCGCTTATGCGCGATGGAGTCAGCGGAAATCGTCAGGACTGCATTGCCACCCTCCTCGCCTGGCAGGATCGCCGCTGCCGGCACAACGGTAGCGGCCTTGTAGACTTCTGTTGCAATCGCGGCATGCACCGGCATTCCAGGCTTGAGCCGCTCGTCCGGATTTGCGATTTCAATCCAGATTTGAACGGTGGTGGTGTTGGGATCGGTGGCGGGACTTACCACGCTGACCTTGCCCTCCAATTCGTCTTTGCTATCTGGTTGAGTTAGCGCGGCGCTCTGGCCTACCCGGACCGCGGAGGCTTCTGCCTGGGCGACGTTAACGTGCGCGACGATCCGCGAAATGTCCATTACCGTAATCACGGCTGAGCCCCCGTTCGCCATTTCTCCGACGTTGAGCGGCCGGTCGGCAACGATCCCTGCCATCGGGCTCACGATCCGCGAATACCGAACTTGCGCCTCCTGCGAATCGAAGTGTGCTTGTGCGCTCTTAACCTGCGCGCTGGCACCGTTAATCTCGATCCTGTTTAATAGATTCGAGTGTCTTCAAATGTTCTTGTGCCGAGCGAAATTGACCTTCCGCTTGCTGGTACGCCACTTGCGCATCATCCAACGAACGGCCCGCGATGGCGCCCTGCTTGAACAACTGCGTCCGCGATTCCAAAACCTTTCTTGCACTATCTCGGACATCGCGCGCCGCTTGCAGATCTGTTTGCGCTTTCATCACTGAATCGGGAACAGTGGCAACTTCCGTGGTCCGCAGGTTCGATTGAGCCTGTTCTACCGCGCCTTTGCTTTCCGCGGCCGCATAAATCAGATCGCGGTTTTCCAGCACGGCCAGCAGTTGCCCGCGCTTCACATGATCGCCGCGGTGTACGTAGAACTTCTGCACCGGGGCGGAAACTTTGGGCATGATGCTGGCTTGATCGACCGGATAAAGTGCCCCCTCGCCTTGCACGATGCGCCGGATAGTGGCTTGCGTCACCGCGGTCACCTGTACCGGCACGGGCGCCTTTTCTTTTTCTTCCACAGGTTTACTGCACGCGGCGAGCACAACCGCGCCGGCGGCTACAAAATAGATTCTCAGCCGCATCGTTTTAGAATGTCCCCGTGATGGTTTGGAGACTGGCAACGGCGAGGCGGTAGCGTACCATACCGTCGTCATAGGCATTACGCGCCTGGATCGCACTCGCTTGTGCATCCACTAGATCAACGATGGGCGCTTCTCCAGCTTGATAGCGCAGCGTGTTGAGGCGAAGCCCCTCGGACGCGAGATCAACGCCGCGCCGCAGCAGATCGATCTGGTCTCGGGCTAACTGCGCTTCGTCATAGAATCCGCGCAGATTCCGCACGAGTGTCCGTTGGGCCGCGCTCAAATCCGCCTCAGCTTCCTCGTGTTTAATCTCGCTCTGCTTCAATTTACTGCGCCGCACACCCCAATCCCACACAGGGACGTTCAGACTGGCGGTGATGAAATAGCCGAGATTCGGCAACGGTCCGTCTGCTTTGGCGGCTGCAACAGTGCTATGCAACGCGAACGCGTTTGCCTCAATCCCGTAAACGGCGTCAACAGTGAGCGTCGGTAAAAACGCTTGCCGGGCGATCTTCACATCAAGACGCGTACCGCGCAGCGTTTCAATGGCAGCAGCCAGGGCAGGATTGGCGCGCGAAGCCATGTTTTCCGCCTCATCCAGCGAGGGCAGGACCGGTGCGACGTCCAGATCGTCGACAAGTGAGAAATCCTCGTCGAAGTCTCGAAACAACAAGACCGCCAGATCGAGGCGCGCATTCTCCATGGAAAGTTTCGACTCTTGCAGTGCCTGTTGCTGGCTATTCTCCAGCAGTTCGGAACGAATCACATCGCTATGTGCCACTTCCCTGCCCCGTTCGAGGTCTTGACTGATGGCGAGTGATCGGCGAGCCTGATCGAGCGCGGTCTGCGCAGTGGCATACTTGCGCTGAGCCACGATGAGAGCGTAATAATTTTTGGTTACGGTCGCGGCAAGACCTCGTCGGGCAACCTCCAGCTTGGCCCGCGCCAATGATTGAGCCGCGCTGGCGCGTTGTATCCCGCTCCCGCTCAACGCGCCGGGCGAAAGATCTTGATGAACGACCGCCCAGTCCCGATAAACGTGAACGCCATCATTCGTCACAAAGCGGCTTTCCGATAATTTGCCGTTCCCCTGCGTGCCAAGATATTCCGAGCGGCCCGAGAGCGCGGGGTACAATGCCGCGCGCGCCTGCCGGCGATCCTCGTTTGCGGCTGCTGCATCTCCGGTGGCCGCAAGAACAGCGGGATCGTTTCTCTCAGCCAGCGCGAGCGCGTCCTTAAGAGTCAACGTCACTGGCCCCTGTTGCAAGGCGTGCGGCTGATTAAATAACGAGGAACTGGTATTTTGGGCCAAGCCCGGCAAGGCGACAGAAATAAGGAAAACTGTTAGCGCGACCGCGTTACCAAACATTGGACTTTGATCATGAGCATAACAGCGCTTTCTGAAAGTTCGCTGAAAAACGACACGAAGCCTTCAATCTGCTGCGAAAGTCGGGTTAGTCGACGAATATCCCCGAGACGACGGCGTTGATCCCGGCGGTGTCGGCAACTTGGATGACCACGCTGCCGCTAATGCTCCAGATAGCGTATTTTCCGTTTTGGAAACTGGCGAACGATTCAGCGTCCAGCACGGCGTGAGACGCTGCATCCATGATAGTAATAGTTTCCGCGCGCGCGATGGTATCCCAGTCAAGCAGGTACAACGCGATGCGGTGTGATTTCCCATCAGCCAGATTCAGGTTGATGCTGAAGCTACTTCCGGTGGAGTAAAACACCGCAGCCATACGCTGCGACGAGCCACTGGAAATTTGCGTTGCCCTCGGATCGCTAGTTGTGGAAGCAAACGTCCAAACGGCGTCGCCTGTCAGGCTGGTGGGCGCAAACGAGGGCAGATTGTTGCCGTCATTCGCGATGAGGTAACCGTTGGTGCCGTAATGCCCGGTCCACGTGCCCTGCGTAGTGGTGTCTAAACCTTGATAGACCGCACTGCTGGTCGTGCTGCCCGACGTTGTAGAGAATGTGAAGTTACTCGAAGTGGAGGATTGGCTGCTCGCATTCGCCGAAACCACATCATAGTCGTAAGTAACGCCGGGCGTTAACCCGCTGAGTGTCACTGAATGGCTCATCACCAGAGCCGAATTCAGCAGTGAGGCCGAACCATAACTTGTGGTTGTACCGTAGTTAACCAGCGAGGAAGCCGCCTGATCCGTCGTCCAAGTGATGACAGCCGACGTGCCCGTGATGCTCGCTGCCGTTACTGCGGAGATAACAGGCGCGGCCGTCCCAGCGGTTGAGCCACCGAAGAAGATGCCAGCGACAACGGGATTCTCTCCGCCAGTCAGCGTCACCTGAATGATCACGCTGCCCTTTATATTCCAGGAAGCGAATTGCCCGTTCTGGAAACCGGAGAACGCTTGCGTACTCAGAACCGCGTGCGTCGAAGCATCGAGGATCGCGATCGTCTCCGCCCGTGAACCCGCATCCCAATCGAGTAAGTAGAAGGCAATCTTGTGAGCGTTTCCATCCGTGAGATTTAGGTTAATGGAGAAACTGCTCCCGCCATAGTAAGTCGAAGCAATTCGAGTTGACGAACCGCTGGCAATCTGCAAGGCGCGCGGGTCCGAGGTGGGCGTGATCCAGGTCCAGGTACTTTGTCCCGTGAAACTCACCGAAGCATAGCTCGGCGCGTTGTTCGCACCGTTGGCGATAATGAAACCGTCGCCGCCATAAACGCCGGTCCACGTGCCTTGCGTCGCAGTGTCGAGGCCGATATAGCTGGCGCTATTGGACCCACCACCGCTGCCCGCTGTGGCAAACGTGAAGTTGCCCGCTGTCGACGACACGTTAGCTGAGTTGGCGGAAATGACCGCATAGTCGTAGTTGGTGCCCGGCGTTAACCCGGTCAAAGTTACCGAGTGACTTGTCACCAGGGTGGAACTCGGCGCGGAGGTAGAACCATAGGCGGTCGTCGTGCCATAACTCACCTGCGAGGACGAGGCTTGGTCGGTCGTCCACATAATGACAGCCGCAGTACTCGTGAGGCTCGACGCTGAAACTCCCGAGATCACCGGCGCCGCTACCCCCATAGAACCGCCGAAGAAGATCGCGGCGACCGCCGGATTCTCTCCACTCGTCAGCGTCACCTGAATGATTACGTTGCCCTTGATGTTCCAGGAAGCATATTCGCCTTTGCTGAAACCCGAGAACGATTGCGTGTTGAGAACCGCATGCGTCGCGGCGTCCAGGATCGAGATAGTCTCCGCGCGTGAACCTCCATCCCAATCGAGCAGATAGAGTGCGACCTTGTGAACATTGCCGTCAGTGAGATTAACATTGATGGAGAAACTGCTGCCGCCGTAATAGGTGGAGGCAATGCGCGATGACGATCCGCTGGCGGTCTGTAATGCACGCGGGTCGGAGGTTCCGGTCGCCCAAGTCCAGGTACTTTGACCCGTAAGGCTCACCGACGCATAGCTGGGAGCACTGTTCGCATCATTGGCGATGATATAGCCATCTGCTCCATAGACGCCTGTCCAAGTGCCTTGGGTCGTGGTGTCTAGAGTCAGGTAAGTGGCGCTGCTGGTAACAGTGCTACTAAGTGTGACGAAAGTGTAGTTCGCCGACGTGGACGACACACTCGCCGAATTCGCAGAAACAACCTGGAAATCGTAAGTAGTGCCCGGCGTCAACCCACTGAGCGTAACCGAGTGACTGGTCACTAACGATGGATTCAAAGTGGACGAAGAGCCGTAGCTCGTCGTCGTGCCGTAGTTCACCAAAGAAGACGAAGCTTGATCCGTGGTCCATGTAATGACAGCCGACGTGCTCGTAACACTCGTAGCCGTGACCGCCGAAATCAGCGGCGCTTTCGTCGTCGGCGCACTGTCGAAGAAAAGCCCCGCCACGACCGCGTTAAGCCCGCCTGTCCGCGTGATTTGGATGACGACGTTTCCAGTAATGTTCCACGAAGCGTATTCGCCGTTCTGGAAGGCGGAAAAGGTTTCGGTATCGAGAATCGCATTGGTCCCGGCATCGAGAATCGAGATCGTCTCAGCGCGCGCCGTCGCATCCCAATCGAGCAGATACAGCGCCACCCGGTGCGGATTGCCGTCGACTAAATTGAGACTGATATTGAAACTGTTGCCCGTGGAATAGTAGGTCGACGCGATGCGCGTACTCGCCCCACTCGCGGTCTGCAACGCGCGCGGATCAGTCGTTGGATTGATCCACGTCCAAGTCGCACTGCCCGTGATGCCTACCGTTGCGTATGCTGGCGGGGAATTGGCACCGTTTGCGATGATGTACCCGTCGCTGCCGTATGTTCCCGTCCACTTACCTTGCGTGCTCTTATCGAGCGGCAGGTAAGTGGCGGAGGCATGCGTTGTTATCGGAGCTTGAAAGTTTGCGGTCACGACTTGCGGGCCGGTCATCGTGATAGTTGTGCTTGCGCTGCTGGCCGAAGCCACAGCCCCGGTCCAACTTGCAAAAGTATAGCCCGCTGCCGGAGTGGCAACAATAGGCGCAACAGATCCCGCGGTGTAATAGTTGCCGCCTCCCGTGACCGTCCCGCCCACAACCGGGTTCACTGCCGTCGTTAGCAGATATTGTGTGTTGAAAGAGGCTGTATAAGTGGTAGCCGCCACAGAAGGCGCAGCTATCACCTGCGCTGGATTCGTGGAACCATTCTGCCACTGGCTGAACACATACTGCGTTCCCGCTGAACCAGCTTGGAGTGGCGCGAAAGCCACGGTACACTGGCTCCCAGCCGACCAAAACAGCATCTGTGGCGTTGTGTACTTAGCCCCCGGCGCGCAACCCGTTCCGCTGGAACTAAAGGCTAAACCGGAAGGAGAACTGGCAATTGTTACCTGAGCCGAAGTAAAGGAAACGGTGCCGCAAACATCGATGCTGTCCTGGCCCGGACAGGTCGTTCCGTTCGCGTATGGATTGTCGGAATTGCCTATCGCAGGCGCGCCGGCGTCCGGAGCGATGTTTCCGACGAAGGCTGAGCCGACGGACGAAGCGTTTGCGCCGAAGTAGACAAAAAGTGCGCCCCCTTTTCCTTGTCCGTTCTGCATTATGCCAACCCCGCCGACAGCCGAGTTGTTGCTGAAGGTGTCGTCTATTAAAGTGAGAGTGCCAGCGTATTCGAAGATCGCGCCGCCGAGGCCAGCGCCACCACCGCCGCTGCTCAGGCAATTCCCGGGGGGTTGCGTATGAGAGAAGTAGCATTCGTAGCCGCCCCCGCCGGCGAAACCGCCATTTGAAAGCAGGCTGGAGCCCAGGAAATTCCCATAATAATTCGCGCCAGCTCCACCCCCGCCGAAACCTCCCTCGGCGAGACCGTATCCCCCGCCACCTCCAAAGCCCCCTTCGTAGCCAATGGGAGACCCCTCGACTTGACCAGTGTAACCCGCTCCACCGCCGCCACCTAAGCCAGGTGAGGTGCTATCGACGCCTTCGCTAAAAGTGATTCCACCAAGCCCGAGAAGGTCACCGCCGCTAGCCCCGTTCAGGCTGGAGGCAGGCGAATTTCCTCCGAAGCCTCCCCCTCCCACACCAGCGTTAGGGTTCGTCCCTATGCCGCCCTGCGCCTGATTGTTATTAAACGCAACATTGGTCACGGTAAGGTTGCCACCGTTCTGAAAAATCGCGCCGCCCATACCCGCACCGCCGCCCCCCTGGTAACTATCGCCGCCCTTACCGAGCCCATTCTGAAGCGTGAGACCGCTTATCGAAACTGTGCCGCCTCCGATGAAGAACAACCGCGTACTCCCACCTCCATCGAGGGCGAGGCTGCCTGCCCCTGGGCCCTGAACGGTAAGGTTATCGTCAACGCGCAGACGGCTTCCTAGTTTGATAACTCCCAAACCGCTCGTGAACGTGATCTTCGAGCCGGCACACGCATTCGTGACCGCATAACGCAAAGTAGAGTTGTCCGTCGCGCTGTCTCCAACACCCGAAACAATTGGATTTGATACACAGGCATTGGTGGTCACGTTGAATGTTATTGGTGCGATGTTTATAGAGCTAGTTGCGGTCACAGTAAACGACCCTGGAACGTTGTTTACCGTCAATAGCGGCGAAGCAGCAAGACCAGCCGAATAATCGGCGCCAACAACGACAGAAGTTCCGCCACCCACAAATGTGCCACCGGCACCAGCGTTGGGAACTATGGTGAAAGTGACGCTATTAGAAACGTATGGTGGCGTCATTGCGATAAACGGCAGCGGCAGCGTCCGCGTAGTGACACCGACTTGATTGTTGCCCGAGTATATTTGAGCCCAAGTGCAAGCTGGAATCAGAAGCGCAAACAGGCACGCTACAGATTTGTAAAGACCACTCATGGAACAATTCCTCCTCAGCAGCAAGCCCTCTCCGACCGGACCAGCAAACAGATCGGCAAGAGTATATCCCATTCTGAGACGCCGGGATAGCTCTACGGGTGCTAAAACCCGTGAAAACCACAGGGGATCTCTGGGAAGCGAGTAATTCGTTCGGCAAGGCGCGCATGCCTAATTGGACCGACTGCCAACGGCCCAACTCAGCGCCGTGCGCAGCTTACTCGAAACCATGCCGCCCATCCGCTGTCCGCACCCTCGCCGATACTCCGCTTGAAGAAGCGGAAATCACGGAAGAAGAGAGCCAAGCCGTCGCGCGTTCACGCGAATGGTTCAAAAATAATCTGGGCACTTCTTTCGACGATGTCGTCGCGGGACTAAGTCTCAATCTGGACGAGATACGCCAGCAGAACGAACCCGCTGGAAGCGAATCTTTTCCTCCGACGACGCCAAGGCCGATCTCCGCGCTATTCCCCGACACCTCGCCATGAACGTTCTGTCCGCGATTCGCCGACTAGCCCAAAGCGCTGTGGGTGATTCAAAAAAATCAAGGGCAGCGACCTGAACTCCATGCAGGCGATATTCACAAATGTACCCACGGCACATCCCCGCACCGAGATAGCAGCGCTTGCCTTCTACCTGTCGGGTTCATCGACTCGGATGATGTGGTCGGCACTCACCTTCGCGAGCCTTTGTATTAAACCGCTGGGCCGGCGAATGTCAATCGACTTCGCCGTGTTCCGCTTGAACCGCCAACCCACCGCGCCCACAAAGTAATTCGAAATCGGTGGATGAGCATGGTTCTTCGCCCGCTGAATCAGCTTGCGTATGAGAGCATCCCGGCCCAGCTTCTCGGCTTCCATCAAAGCCGCTACTTCAGCGGTTGATATCTGTCCGCGAAAAATTCGGCCGTGTATCTGCTCTCAAAACGAACCCCGCCGCCGGCACCACGCTGCGACGAGTCGGCTGAACTAAGCGGCCGCCTCGACAAATTCAGGTTGCCTGCTGTGAATGAGAGTCTTGCCGGCGAAAAACAAAGCAATTGCCGTGAATAACACCAGAGCTCCGAGGCTGGAACTGAGCCAGAAGTTCATCCAGTGGTGAACCGGGTGCCCCGAGGCTCCCGAAGTGAAAAAGTCGAGGGCTGCGCCGGAAAGCTCCGAACCAATAAACATGCCAATCCCGTAAGTCAGGAATGTGTAAAAGCCTTGGGCCGTGTTGCGTAGAGCGGCCGGCGCTTCTTGATCGGTATAAAGCATGCCGGTCACAAAGAAGAAATCGAAACACACGCCGTGGACGATGATGGCGACGTAGAACATCCACATGAGCGCGCCAGGATTTCCATAAGCAAGCAGCGCGTAGCGGAGAGTCCAGGCCGCCAAGCCGACCAGGAGAATACCCTTCACGCTGAGACGCCGAAAAATAAGCGGCATGGCCAGCATGACGCCGACTTCCGACGCTTGACCGAGCGACATCTTACTGGCCGCGTTGCTCACACCTACATCGTTGAGATACGTGTTTACGAAAGAAAAGTAAAACGTCAAGGGGATACAAGCAAGTATGGAGCAGATCGCAAAGATGAAATACGCGCGCTTTTTCAGCATCACCAGGCAATCGAGCCCGAGTACCTCGCGAGCGGTGATTGCTTTGCCATGGCCGCTGGGGGGCGTGTGCGGCAAGGTCAGACAGTAAAGGCCCATCACCACTGAAATGCCCGCAGCTAGAAGAAATTGATTGGCCCACCGCTCCAGCGCGAAATAGCTGAACACCTGGCTAATGGCAATCCAGCCGAGAGTTCCGAACACGCGAAACAGCGGGAAACGGCGGGGGTCGGGACAATTCTTCAGCGTGATAGAGGTAGTCAACGCCAAGGTGGGGAAGTAGCACAAGCAATAGATCAACATCAGCGGATAGATGGTTTTGAAACTGTGCGCTTGGGCAACCATGTACAGTAAGCCCGCGCCAATGAAATGCAGCGCGGATAAGACACGCTCGGTGCTGAAGTAGCGGTCGGCCACCATCCCCACAAAGAACGGCGAGAGAATGCAGGCTAGAGCCGCCGTGCCGAAAACCGAACCCGCCTCGGGTCCAGAAAAGTTTAGCCGTGTTGTCAGATAGGTGCTGATGGTGGAATACCAGCAGCCCCAAATCACGAAGTTGAAGAACATCATGACAGCGAGCCGGATATCAATGGAACTGGGCAAAACAGTCTCCTTAAGCTGGCAAATAGGTGGAATCAATCAAGCGCTGCAAGTACGAAATAGACGCGCGGATATCGTCTTCCTGGCGTGCGCCCGAAATTTCGCGTTCAATGGTGATGGGACCAGTGTAATGCAGCGTGTGCAATTTGCGGAGTACTTCAGCGAAATCTACTTTCCCTTTGCCGATCGCCACTTCTTCTCCCAGCCGCTCCGGATCGGTCGGATAGAGCCCATCTTTGGCATGCAGCCCGCGCACGTACTTGCCGATCACATCGAGCGCTGCCACCGGATCGCCCTTCCCATAAAGAATCAGATTCGCCGTATCGAGATTGACAGCGATGTTGTCGAACTCAGCGTCAGTAATCGCGCGCAATAGTGTCACCG
>CAVVLT010000018.1:0-195385 GCA_963749105.1 Bryobacterales bacterium
AGCGGGAGACGGGAATCGGACCCGCAACCAACAGCTTGGAAGGCTGTTGATCAATCTAAGTTATTGAACATCCGGTCTTTACTCGATCAACAAAACGCCGAAATCCCGGGGGTTAACTACCATCCACCAGTTCCCTGCCCTCGCCGAAATTTCCGGCGACATCCTGTTCCAGATGTAACCGGCAGGTCTCGGAAATCTGTTTGCTGTGTTCGTCTCGGTTGTCCAGCTATATGGAACGCTGGTGCTGGGCGGAAGACGGGCGGGATACATCATCATCTTGTTCGGGTCTGTACTCGGGCTGATCGTCACTGTCATCCACATGAAAGGGACGCGGGGGGTTCTCAGCGGCGACATCGGCAACTCAGGCCAAGCTTTCCTTTTCGTTTGGACAATCCGCGCGGTGGGAATCACCTCAACATTCTCAGTCATCCTATCGGCGAGCGCACTGTTGAGTTTGCCATGGCGCCGGAGCCGAAGCACGTCAACTGCCGCATCACGCCCGCTTGTGGAAAAGGCCTGCAACCGGTACGCGACCTTACGTAATCAGAGCCATGTGCTTCATGTCGTTGTTCGCCTTTGCGGTGGCGCGCGGACCGCTTCGCTATGGTTGCTAACTTGAACAGCTTGTTAGTCGCAGCTATGACGGCCCGAATTTGATTGAGGACTGACTGGGTTCGTTTGCAAAAAATTCAACTCGCTAACATCCACAAAAGTGGCGAGAGCTGGAACTTATTTCGTTTCAATCCAGCTCGGCAACATAAGCTACGTTGGCGGCATTCAGACTTACCCTCACTAAGAAAGATGACCCTCATAACCGATGATTCCCGCCAACCCTAGATAGCTGACCTTGTTGGGAGTCAACTGTACGACCAAATCCCGTAACCTGCACAGAAGTGGATCTTCGATTTGAGCGATTCTTCCAAGGCGGCGCGAAGCCAGAACGATTGGGCCGGTTCGAGCAATACGCCTTTTCTCGTATTTCTCCAAGCCCAACTTCAAACTTGTCACGTCTGCCAGACAGGCCGCAAGGTCCAAGGCATCCTCCATTGCCTGACAAGTTCCCTGCCCCAAGTTGGGCGTCATAGGATGGGCAGCATCACCGAGTAGGGTAACTCGCCCCCTTCCCCACTCAGCTAACGGATCACAATCGTAAATGTCATTCCGCAGAATTATGGGAAATGCACCAAAACGCCTTCCTGTTCCCCATGTCTCTGCTGGCACGAGTGTTGAATAATCGAACGGCACAACCGCTCGCCAAGCAGTGTAGCCGGAGTAACGAATTCGATCAGGATGGCCTAGCCAGCGGCGTACTACCGAATGAAGGCCATCCGCGCCTATCAAAATATCGCCGTGGGCCGTGGCACCGTTTGTGAAACTGACGCTCACGCCAGGGCTATTTGTATTGATGTCAAAGAGTTCGTGTCCCAAATGTATGTTCGGGAAGACGACACTGTCCGCCAACAACGCAAGCAACTCGGCGCGATGAAAAACAACTATAGAGCCGCCGAATCGCCGTTCCAATTCCCGCTGCGAAGTTCACCATGGCCTTCACGGCGTTCGGCCAAAGAGAGATGCCAGCGCCAACATCTCGCAGTACAGGGCTTCTTTCGTATACCTCCGCGTCGATCCCGCGTCTCCTTAGCGCGATGGCAGCGGTTAAACCGCCGATACTCCGCCAATGATGATGACACGCATACTGTTTTTGTTGGTTCGACGACGTTCACGCGCAATGAAACAATCCATCCCAGCGTAGACTACGAACCGACGAGATCTCACCGGCGCTGCCATCAATGTTCCGGGATCAGGGAATGTGGGGAAGGTGTTGGCCAGTGGCTTTCTAAAACATGCTCACCAGGTAATGATGGGCTCACGAACACCCTCAAGATTAGCGGGGTGGGCGGAGCAAAATCCCAAGGCGAGCGTTGGCACATTTGCCGACGCCGCAACGTTCGCTGAAGTTATCGTCCTCGCCGTCAAGGGCAACGTGGCAGCGGAGGCGCTTCGGTTGGCCGACGCGAAGAATCTTTCTGGAAGAACCATCATCGATGCCACCAATCCTATTGACGATGCGCCGCCGATCAATGGGGTTTTGAAGTTCTTCACCGACTTGGATGAATCGCTCATGGAGATTCTCCAACGCGAATTCACGAGCGCAAACTTCGTAAAGGCTTTCAACTCGGTCGGCAGCGCCTCAATGGTAAATCCAGACGTCAAAGGTGGCAAGCCAACAATGTTCATTTGTGGCAACAGTGAAACGGCAAAGACTGCCGTCAGCGGAATTCTGGATCAGTTTGGCTGGGAAGTAGCGGATATGGGCCAGGCGAAGGCCGCTGGCGCCATTGAACCCTTGTGTGTGCTTTGGTGTATTCCCGGCTTTCTACGGAATGACTGGAATCGCGCTTTCAGGATGCTCAGTTAAATATCGGGTTGGACCAACCTTTTGGGGTCTCTTCAATCATCAGGGCCTTGTCAACAATGCGTAATCGCAACGAGCGGTAACATGGAACGCAATGTTGGCGTGGCTAAGGTTCACGCCGCCTCGGAACCCTCGAACGTGAACACCATGATTATGACTGATCTTTGTAAGGCTTTATTCACCTTTTCGCTGATAGCTGGTTCCTTATCGAATGGCATGGCCCAAGGGCGAGTGACCGAGGCCGGACCACAAGGTCTAAGCCAGGTCTCCACAATAGGAGAGTCGTTGCACAACGCGGGCGAGCGCCCGCTCCACTTTCTTTACGTGCACGGGATTGGTGCAACAGGTGCGGGGGATTCGCATGTTTTTCTCCAGAGCATTTGCTCTTTGCTGAAAGGCTGCGCGATCCCGGCAGTCCCCGTTCCCATCGGTAGAGATTACGCGGACCGTGGTGAATTTACGAACGGCTCGGAGCCCCCTACCTTCAAGTATTTGGGAAAGCCCATTTGGAGAAACAAAGATGAGTGGAGCGCCTCTGCGCCGTTTGTCGATCACTACGTATTGCCGCGCACTGATGGTGGACCCATTGTCGTAGATGAACTTAACTGGTGGCCGCTGGTGTTTCCACTCAAGTGCCGAAACATAATGCCGGGCGAAGCGCATCTGGCTGGACCGGACGCAAACTTTCTTAATATCTGTTCGAAGGATGCGGAAAAAGACGAGTCCAATGTGGGGCGCTATAAGGCGTTCCAATGGATCAGTTCCGATGAGGCAAAGACGTTGAAATCCATCCACCCCAAGGGAGCGCTGCTCAATCGCGCTCTGAAAAACAACATTCTTGATTGGGGATTCTCGGATGCGATCATCGCCGTGGGCTCTATCCACAGCCTTTTGCGAGAGGGCATGCGGCAGCTTTTGGTTGCGTCTGCGAGATTCAACGCAGATGGTTCGAAAACAGACGGTTGGGAGCAGCAGGCAAATGGCGCTGACGGGATAGATCGCGAGTTCGCCGTGGTCTCCCACAGTCTGGGCAGCTATCTGGTGTTCTCTACGCTCAATTTGGGCCAGCGGGACCCGCCTATTTTACCGACCGCTGACGCAGTCACCGAAGACTCCGCCGCACGGTACATCCTTGAGCGCACATCGCTCGTTTATTTCTTTGCCAATCAGGTCGCGCTTTTGGAGTTGGCCGACGTTGCAGAACCTGCTACTGCCGTGGGGACGGCGAACGGTGGGGCTTTGAGCACTCGAATAACGGAGTGGAGGAAACTTCGATTGGACTTTGAAAAACGGCACGCAGTCGCAGGAACGTACGCTGCCAAGCCACCGCAGGTTATCGCCTGGAGCGACCCAAGTGACTTGCTTAGTTGGTACGTTCCACCTATAGACGATGTTGTGATTGTTAACCTATTTGTGCGCAACACCCGGTGGCATTGGCTTTTCGCAAATCCAGAGGCCGCACATGACAATTACGCAAGCAACAAGCATGTGCTCCGGGTCATGTTGGGTTCAAAGGCAGCGCCGGGGTTGTGAGCGGCTAAAACGATTGCGAGGGCACAAAGCACGGTGACAGTTCCGCGAAGCCGCGCCAAGGACCTTGTCGAGCAGTTCACCGATTTCGATGGGCAGGAACATCCGTGAGGCTATCAGATGACGGAGAAGGATATGATGGAAGGCCGGAAGAGGAGATCAACCAATGCAAGATTTGCAGAGTAGCCGGCGGCAGTTTGCTAAGGCCGCGCTGAGCGGCGCGCTTTTGCCGATGGGCGGTCTTGAGAAGCAAGCCTTGGCGCCACTATCGCCGGGCGTTAAGATTACTCTCCAATTACCCGCTGATTTCAATGAAGAAGACCTCCAGTTTGCCAAACAGATCGGCGTAAGCCACGTGAATACCGGAACCAGCGGCGGCACCTATGAAACTTTTGCCGATATAAAAAAGCGTGTGGAAGCCGCTGGTCTCAAGGTGAGTAACATTGGCAACACGAACGTCCATAACATGCCCGAGGTGACTCTGAATTTGCCGGGGCGGGAAGAAAAGATCGCAGAATATAAACAGTATCTACGCAATCTGAGCCGGGCCGGCATTTACTACACAACTTATGCACACATGGGTAACGGCATTTGGAGCTCGGCAACCGGGACAACTCGCGGCGGAGCACCGGCGCGCTCGTTTTATGCAAACACGGCGGAAGGCCATTGGACCACCACGACCTTCAAGCAGCCACTCTCTCACGGGCGAAAATTCAGCAAGGAAGAGATCTGGGAGAACTATACCTATTTCATCCGGCAAGTGGCGCCGGTAGCGGAAGAGACTGGCGTGCGCATCGGCATCCATCCAGACGATCCGCCCATGCCCGAATTGGGTGGTGTTCCGCGCTGCATTTTCGGCAACTTCGCCGGATATGAACGAGCGCTTGAAATTGCCAACAGCCCGAACATTGGCGTTTGCCTCTGCTGCGGCACATGGATGGAAGGAGGCGACCTGATGGGCAAGAATGTCTTCGAAGCCGCCCGCGCGTTCGCCGGCATGGGTAAGCTTTGGAAGATTCATTTCAGAAACGTAACCTCACCTGTACCCGATTTCACAGAAACGTACGTAGACGATGGCTACACGGACATGAAGAAGTTGATGCGGACTTTGGTGGAAGTGGACTTCCGCGGCATTCTCATCGCCGACCACGTGCCTCAGATGGTGGGTGATCGCCGCACTGGTTGGGCGTTTAGCCTAGGCTACATTCGGGCCCTTTACGATACCGCGCGGGCATCTTAAAGAAACTTCAAAAAGCGGCTTTTCGACGTATGAAACGGAATTCCGCTATAACGCGTTGTTATAAATAGTGCGGAGAAAACAAGTGAACACGTTTGCCGTAAGACTGCGCGTTGCCGCAATCTTGGCCGCTGTAACTGTCGTTCTGCCCCTGTCGGCGCAGACGCCCAGACGAATTGCAACGACAATCGACAACCGCGAGACTTTTGTCTTACAAGGCAATACTCGGCCAGTTGTTACGCAAGGAAAAGCACTCGATCAAGGCCCGGTCAACCTATCGCAAGCGATGCCGCGCATGTCTATCCGCTTTAAGATGACGGCAGCCCAGCAGGCCGATCTTGAGCAGTTGCTCGCTGCCCAGCAGAATCGAAACTCGCCGCAGTTTGGAAAATTTCTCACGCCTGAAGAGTACGGGGCGCGCTTTGGCCTGGATACTGGCGACATTGCCAAGGTGACGGCTTGGCTTGAAAGCAATGGCTTTTCTAATGTGCAAATCGCGCGCAGCCTGAGTGGTGTGAGCTTTTCCGGGACGGTCGCGCAGGCACAAGCCGCCTTCCGCACACAGATCCACAACTTTACTCTGAACGGCGAGCCGCACATCGCAAACACCGGCGACCCGCTCTTGCCGGAGGCTTTGAACGGCTTAGTAGAAAGCGTTCGCGGTCTAACTACCTTTCGCATGAAGCCGCATGCCCGACACTTACAACCGCATTTCACATCGAGCATTTCAGGCGATACTTTTCTTGCACCGGACGATTGGGCGACTATCTATGATGTAAAGCCGCTGTACGGGCAAGGCTTGGATGGCAGTCCGATTAGCGGTCAAAATTATTCGATCGTGGTCGTGGGTCAAAGCGATATTCAGTTAGCTGACCTGCAAGCGTTTCGCTCCGCGGCTGGGCTTCCCGCAAAAAATCCTACCGTCATCGTCCCCCCTGGCGATGCCGATCCCGGCATTCGTTCTACACAAGGTGATGAGGGAGAATCAGACTTGGATTTAGAGTGGTCTGCGGCGATTGCTCCCAATGCGAATATTTTGTTCGTCACCGCGGATCCGGTCACGGGCAACGGGGTTGACGATTCCGTCACTTATGCAATCGACAACAACGTAGCTCCCGTCTTGAGCACCTCTTACGGCATTTGTGAAGCAGATCTGGCGATCAGCGACTTCAACACCCAGAACTCATTATTCGCGCAAGCCAACGCACAAGGGATGACGATTGTGGCGGCTGCAGGAGATGCGGGAGCGGCCGATTGCGATTCGGGTATAAGCGAGACGAGTGCCCGCGACGGCTTGGCCGTTGACTTTCCTGCTTCCTCTCCTTACGTTACAGGCGCGGGCGGCACAACGTTGACTGCCTCGGGCGCAGGCCAATACTTCAGTTCCACTAATAACGGCTACGGTGGATCGGCACTTTCTTATATACCCGAAACAACCTGGAACGACGGGTTCCAATCCGCCGGCGGCGGTGGCGCCAGCAGTCGCGTGGCAAAGCCAAGTTGGCAAACAGGGGCAGGCGTACCCAACGATGGTAAGCGCGACGTTCCTGACGTGGCTTTCACGGCATCCCCAAATACCGATGGACTGCTTTACTGCAGTGGTTTGACTTGCGTAAACGGCTTCCGAAATACCGATCAAACGCTAAACGTGATTGGCGGTACATCGGCCGCTGCACCTACATTGGCCGGCGTGCTGGCTTTGTTAGTTCAAAAGGCCGGCACGCGTTTGGGCAATCTAAATCCTGGTCTCTACTCTCTCGCCGCCACCACGCCGAGCGCTTTCCACGACGTCACTACCGGCAACAACGATCAGGCGTGCCGAAGCGGCTCAGCCAACTGTCCCGCCGCAGGAGTTCTCGGCTATGCGGCGGGTCCCGGATATGATCAGGCAACAGGCTGGGGTTCGCTGGACGCCTATAACTTTGTCACATTCTTCTCGGAGGACGCTTCTCAAGCAATTTCGTTTGCCACCATCGCCAGCCAAACCGTGGGCACGAACCTGACTTTGAGTGCTTCAGCCAGTTCGGGATTGCCCGTGGCGTTCAGTTCATCCACCCCTAGCGTCTGCACTGTTTCCGGTGATATCGCTTCTCTGGCTGGCGTCGGAAGTTGCACGATTACAGCGGGACAGGGCGGCAGTAGTATCTACGCGGCCGCTGCCGTCTCCCGAACATTCGCCGTGCTGAACGTCCAAACCATAACGTTCGTTCCGATCATGGCGCAAGTAGTGGGTAACACTGTGTCGCTCAGTGCTTCGAGCAGTTCGGGCTTGCCGGTAAGTTTCAGTTCCACCACAACGAGCGTCTGCACGGTTTCTGGCACTACGGCATCAATGGTTGGCGTGGGGACTTGCCGGATTATGGCTTCCCAAAACGGCAATAGCAGTTACGGCGCAACCGCCGTGACGCAGAATTTTGCGGTGACCGCAACCGCGACGCCCACCGCCTTGCAATTCGTCCCGGTTACTCCTTGCCGCGTGGCTGACACTCGTCTCGCCAACGGTCCATTTGGCGGACCTGAATTAGCAGCGGGCGGTGAACGCGATTTCCTCATTCCTAACGGTGGCTGCGGCATTCCGTCAAACGCCGCCGCGTATTCCCTAAATGTCACTGTCGTGCCGGACGGAGAGCTTAGTTTCTTAGCAATCTGGCCTTCCGGCTCGCCCCAACCACTCGTTTCGACTTTGAACTCGGATGGCCGTATCAAGGCGAATGCGGCAATTGTGCAAGCAGGAACCGGCGGCGGTGTGGCGGTTTATGTAACCAATGCAAGTAACGTCGTTTTGGATATCAACGGTTATTTCGTTTCTGGCAACAGCGCGGCTTTGGCTTTTTATCCAATTACTCCTTGCCGAATCGCGGATACACGCTTGGCCACTGGACCTCTGGGCGGTCCATCTCTGAGTGGCGGTGTAGCGCGCTCGTTCCCGGTGCCATCGAGTTCGTGCAGCATTCCTTCCAGCGCGCACGCGTATTCGCTCAACTTTACCGCGGTGCCGCAGCAAGCCTTAGCATTTCTCTCAAGCTGGCCGGCGGGACAAAGCCAGCCGGTGGTGTCGACCTTGAATGCTCCGACAGGGGTTGTGACGGCGAACGCGGCGATTGTTCCGGCAGGAACGGGTGGCGCAGTGGATATCTATGCTACCGACAATTCCGACTTGGTCATTGACGTGAACGGTTATTTCGCGCCGCCAGGACCGGGTGGATTATCGCTTTACAACGTGGCCCCGTGCCGCGTCTTAGATACCCGGACTACCGTGGGTGCATTTACTGGAAAGCTTGCCGTGAGTGTCAGTCCCAGCGCTTGCATCACCGCTCCCACTGCACAAGCGTTTGTCTTGAATGCGACCGTGGTTCCTCCAGCCAGCCTGTCCTATCTGACGCTTTGGCCGACTGCGCAGACGCAACCCTTAGCGTCTACCCTGAATGCGCCCGATGGAGCCATTACGTCCAACATGGCGATAGTGCCTGCGACCAACGGTTCCGTCAGTGTGTTTAGTACCGATACAACTCAGCTGATCCTCGATATCTCGGCGTATTTTGCGCCATAACAATGTCGCCTTGAATTTTGCGCGTGCCGCCAAGTCTTCCAAATTGCGAGCCTTCAATGTGCGTTCCAGCCTCGCCGCAGCGAGTAACGAGCTGTCGATTTTCTTTCAATCAATCACTCGGACGAATCCTCCGACGGCGCCAGAAGCGCCAGGCGCTGCGCGGCCAAGGTATTGTTGAGCGCCGCTCCTCTCTTGTAGAACCGCAGCGCATTTAGCAGATCCCGGGGCATGCCGCCGCGGCCAAGTTCGTAGAACATGCCCATGGCATAAAGCGCATCCGGGATGTTGAGCTGCGCGGCACGCTGGATCTTCTTTCCGGCTGCTGCTTCATCGAGAGGCAGTCCGCCCATACCCTTGGTGTAGGCAACACCCAAGTCATACAGGCACCAGCCTTCGTCGAGTTCGGCACCGCGCTGAAAGAGTTCGACGGCCTTCTTCTCATCTTTCGGCAACCCGGCCAGGCCGTCGCGGTACAGGACGCCGAGGTTGTCCATTGCGACCGCATAGTTGCCATCGACCGAACGTTGGTACAGGTCCACGGCCCTGCTCTCGTCTTTCGGGACGCCAAGGCCGTGCTGATAAGCGATGGCTAGCTCATTCATCGCTTCCGGTGCGCCACGGTCTGCAGCGTGTTCGAAAAAAACGGCGGCTTTCTCGGGGTCTTTGGGGAAACCATCGTCCCCGTTCTGGTAATTCTTGCCGAGCAGGTACGCCGCACTGGCGCTGCCAAGAGCGTCCGCCTTCCGGAACCACTCCATTGCGGTCCGCTGGTCGGCGGCCAAGCCGGGAGCACCCGTGTAGAAGAGCATTCCCAGTTCGTAGGCGGCGTCGGCGCTGCCGGATTGACAAGCACGTTCCAACCACTGTTGCGCCGCTTTGGGGCTTTTCTCTCCGACGCCCCCGCTGCCGTTCAGGAATCGAACCGCGAGTTCGGTCATCGCGCCTACGTCTTCGCGCTCGGCCGCCTGAAGCAAGTCGTGAAAGCCCAACTTGGAATACGACGGAAGGGGTCCGGCGAAGTACTTTTCCCGCATGATAGCGACGTAGCTGGTCCAGAACGCCTCATTGTCGGGAAGCTGGGCATGCGATTCGTTTGAGTCCCGCAGTCCGGCACCGAGTCTCGCGAGAAGTTCGGAAAGGCCGTTCCGGTAATCCTTTGTGAAATCGGCATACTGCGTGCTGTTGATTCGGAACGGGCGCGGGCATTCCTGATAGAGCACCGGGACGACCGGCTTGCCCTGATCGAGCGCAAAATTCAACTCTGCCAAGACCGTCTGAGACCTTACCGACGCTGGGGAAAGGACGATCAGGAACTGATGGCACCCATGCAGGGCGGCTTGGACGGAACTCGTCCAATCGCTGCCCACTGGAATATTTGTCCTGTCCAGCCAGACGCGGACGCCATGTTTTCGCAGGTCGCAGACGAGTTGATTTGTAAACTCGAAGTCCTTGCGCGCATAGCTAACGAAGGCGCCGGCGCTTTCAGCGGGCAAATGAGCCATAGGCAGCGTAATGTATTATACGTAAGCCGTGACCGGGCGGCGGCCCACGCCGATGGACATTTACCTGTCCGTCCGCCGCCAACATCACGGGCCGTACTGGGCGATGTAGTCGGTATTCGCTACGCACAGTTACGAGCGTGGGACGTCCGTTGGCGGTTATATGCCGTAACACTGGTATGGATACGCGCTGCTGGCTCTCCTTTGTTTGATTGCGATTACTCTTCACCGCCCCCGCGAGCGGCATCCGTTACCTTACGCACGCCGCGCGAACAAGAGCCGGAAAAATCGATATATGATTGTTCGCGGAGGCGGACTTGAAACTTCTTCTTATCCCCTTTTGCTGTTTGCTGGCCAACGCGGAAAAAATCGTACCCTTGCAGCCCTTAGCGCAGCAAGTGCGCCTGCTCGCCGAAGCACTTGATTATCTAGGCGAGCCGCTATCCCCGGCTGAAGTTTCGGGCATAGACAAGGCGATTGCCAACCCTGATGAGAATGCTGCCGTGCTGGCCCTTCAAGGTATTCTCGATCCGCACGTTCTCGCAATCGTAGATATCAATGCAGAGAGCCGCGTCAAAGTAGAGCAAGGCGCCGCGGATCCAGCGGTATTACAAGATGGCACTCGTCTGTTTTTGGTCAAAGTGACAAACCGCGCTGGTGTCACTGCGGAATTAAAAGTGGAGAGTCCGAACGCCGGCGATGTCTTTCGGGTATCGACCGGTAATCCGAAACCTGCTATCGAATTGACGCCGCGCGATGCAGCCGAACGCTGGGCCGATATTTCGCTTTACCATCAACCGCCCATGCGCAAGCGGCTCTCCGGTCTGGCGCTGGAGTATCAAATTCTAGAAGTGTACAGCCGCGATACTGGCCAACGGTCCGCAAAGATCAGCTTCAACGTTGGTCAAGGCAGCCAGGACATAGGCTTTCGCAATGAGGTCGAGATTCTGTTCACCGCCCAACCGGCCTCGACCATCACACTGCATGTAAAAGACGAAAATGGCCAACCGGGCATGGCGAGCTTCATCATTCGCGACCGGCTTAATCGGATCTATCCCGCGCGCTCGAAGCGTCTGGCGCCCGATTTCTTTTTTCAGCCGCAGATTTATCGTCAGGATGGCGAACAAGTGCGCCTGCCGAAAGGATATTACACGGTGCAGTTCAGCGGCGGCCCCGAATACCGCACGCACATCAAGGAATTTGCGGTGAGCAACAGCGCTGCCAGCGCGCTCGATTTCCAGTTGGAGCGCTGGATCGACCCCGCTAAATTTGGTTGGTATTCCGGCGATCATCATGTGCATGCGGCGGGCTGTTCGCATTACATGAATCCCGCGGAAGGCGTCGAGCCGAAAGACATGATCCGCCAGATTCTGGGCGAACGCCTAAACGTTGGTTCGGTGCTGACTTGGGGCCCGGATTATTACTATCAAAAGCAATTCTTCTGCGCCAAAGACGACGAGCGATCAAAGCCGAACCGCATCATGCATTACGATCTCGAAGTCTCCGGTTTCCCGTCAAGTCACGCCGGCCACATCGTGCTGCTTAAGTTGAAAGATCAAGATTATCCAGGCACGCAAAAAATCGAGGATTGGCCTACCTGGGATCTGCCCATTTTTCGCTGGGCCAAAGCACAAGGCGCCATTGTTGGTTTCGCGCATTCGGGATGGGGTCTGCAAGTGATGAGCCCCGAGTTGCCGAGTTATGAGATGCCTGGCTTCGACGGTATCGGCGCGAATGAATATATTGTCGATGTCACTTACCCGGATACGGTCGATTTCATTTCTTCGGTCGACACGCCGTATCCATGGGAACTCAACATCTGGTATCACACGCTGAACGTCGGCTTTCGCACACGCATTGCCGGCGAGACGGACTTTCCGTGCATTTATGATGGGCGCGTGGGTATTGGTCGCACCTACGCGAAAGTCGCGGGCGCACTCACTTATGCGGGCTGGCTCGATGCACTTAAGGCCGGCCGCAGCTATGTTTCTGACGGCAAGACCCATCTCATGGATTTCACCGTCAACAACACCGCGGTGGGAAGTGGCGAAAGCGAAGTGAGTTTGGATGCGGCGGGGACGGTGAAAGTTAAATTGAACGCAGCTGCTTATTTGGGGGAAGTCCCGAACGAAGCTATTCGCAAACTGCCCTACGATGAGAAGCCATATTGGGATGTCGAACGGGCGCGCATCGGCGAGAGTCGCGAAGTACCCGTCGAGATCGTCGTGAACGGGCGCGCGGTGGCACGCCAGACGATCGTGGCCGATGGTACGGTGCATCCGCTTGAATTTACGGTGCCGGTAGAAGCGAGCAGCTGGATTGCGGCGCGTGTTTTGCCCGCCGCGCATACCAACCCGGTATTCGTGCTGGTTAAAGGCCAGCCGATACGTGCTTCCCGAAGAAGCGCCGAATGGTGTCTAAACGCCGTGAATCAATGCTGGACGCAAAAAGCGCCGCGCATGTCACAAGCGGATCAGGTAAAAGGTCGCGAAGCATACGATCACGCGCGCGAGGTGTACCAGAAATTGATTGGTGAAAGTGAACGCTAGGGCTGCTGTGCGGGCTCAACATCAAAAACGAGCTTTAGATACGACTTGGGTTTAAACTCAAATCTCAGCGGCAAAAAATTCGCCGAACCCTGTTCGAACCACAGGCGAAAATTACTGACCTCATTTGTTTTCTCGTTACGAAGCGCCCCGCTCAACAGCATAATGCCTGGCGCAGAGGCAGTGAGGCCCACTTTGCGCAGTTCGCTGCCCGTTCGGGCATCGGGCCGTTTGGCCGCCGAAAATTGAAACGTCTTGCCGTTAAAAACGATGCGGCTCTGGTAATGATCGCCTTCGGCCTCGATCGCTTGGCGAACGGAGTTGAGGAACGTCTCAGCAGCCTGACCGTTCAGCAATTCCGTTTGTTCTTTTTGCCCCGGCGCTGGCGTAGCGAACTCCGCTTGTACCTGTTGCAGCAACTGATCGGCGTTTGAGCCACGGTAGGAAGATGGCAAGAGCAGGTGGCGCACCGAATAGCTCGTCTTTTCCTGACTAATCAGGGCACGGGCGGCGACAAAAGGAGTTCGATCGCCGGCTTTCGAATCAAGCGCGGCTTTGGCATCGCTCAACGATTCTTCTCCATTGGCCGTCATCAATCCGAAGTAATCGGCCGAAACAGTAGCCCGATTGGTTTGCTCGACATTTTCCTGAATGAAGCCAAACCGGTTCAAGCCATGAGCGCGCTCGGGCGTAGACCCACTCAAAAAGCGCAGGCTGAACGACTGTTGTTCGCCACGCGAATGCTCGTCCGTACCAGCGAAACCGAAACCAACGCTGGACCGGCTGAAAATGGTCACGGAAAGAAATGTTATGTAGGCAGTGGCCTTATAACGCCGCTGGAAGCTGCGCTCCTTCATTGCCACCCCAGTCACCGGCGGTATCGAGGCCTTTGGTTCTGCTGCGTCTAACGGGAAAACACCTGAAAACGCAATGAAAAACGCCAACAGCGCCAGTGCGGAAACTCGCGTGGCCGGAATGGCCGCAACATGGGGACGCCGTCCTTGGAAGATTGGCATGTCTATAAGAAGTCTCTTTTGTGTCGGGGACTCTCTCAAGAATACAGAAGGCTCTTAACGAAAAGGTGAATTAGCGCATTTTTTGCGTTTGTGGGTCGTCTCTTGCGAAATCCACGGCAAAGGTAGTGCGTTCACCCGATTCAATCGTGAAGTTTCCACCTAATTGCTTGGCCAGGACGTTAACAATGCGCAGTCCGAGCGAATTCATATTCTTCCAATCGAAATCCGCCGGCAAGCCTTGACCGGTATCGGAGACAGAAAGACGGATACGCCCCTCGGCAGACTCGTGCAGTTCAACCGTAACCTCACCGTCACGCCCGTCTGGATAGGCGTATTTCAAAGCATTGGTGACCAGTTCGTTCAAAATCAAGCCGCAAGGGATCGCTTGGCCGATGTTCAAGCGGATGTTAGGAGGCAAGGTACGGCCAGTCACGTTTCCGGCGCGTCCCGCGTAGGAATACACCAACCCATGCACCAGATCCCGTGCGTAATCGTCAAATTCGATTTCAGCCATCTGCTTAACGGCATAGAGACGCTCATGGATCATCGCCATCGATTGCACCCGCTGCTGGCTTTCTTTGAGAGCAGCCGCAGCGCCGCGATCCGTTAAAGAATCAGCCTGCAGTTTGAGCAAGCTGGAGACAATCTGCAGGTTGTTCTTTACCCGATGATGAACCTCCTGCAACAGGGTTTCCTTTTCCTGCAACGACCGGCGCAGTTCTTGTTCAGTGACGTTACGCTTGGCCGCGATAGACGAGCGAAATTCAAGCTGTTCGATGACGAGAAACGCTAAATCGGTTAGGTTATCGAGCAAGTCTTGGGTAGGGTGTTCGCGCGTGATGGTATCGATGACAGATAAGCTGCCGATTGGAAAGCCGTCGCGGGTACGAAGAGCAGCGCCTACGTAAAAGCGCACCGACATTTCGCCTGTCACCAGAGGATTGTTCCGAAAGCGTGGATCGCGAGTTGCGTCGCAAACAACCATCGGTGCGGCCTCAAGCATGGAATGGGCACAAAAAGACATGGTGCGACGCGTCTCGTTCACCTTGCACCCGTGTTTTGCCTTGAACCATTGCCGGTCTTTATCGACGAGGGAGATAAATGCGATGGGTGCGCGAAAAAGACGCGCAGCCAAGGTGGCGATCCGATCTAAGGAGGGTTCCGGAGGCGTGTCTAGAACTTCGAGCGAATAAAGCGCGGCGAGACGTTCAAGCTCGTTTGTTGGAATCGGATGTGAATTGCAGACCTCGAAAAGACTCATGCCGCCTATTCCATCGGCACTAATGTGACAAAGGTGTACGGATAACAGAGTTGAAGACTGCGTCGCCACCGATTCCAGAACTGCCGTAGAAGTTGAGCCAAGTCTCCCGCGTCCTTGGCATGTGGTCCGGTGTCGCGCCACTGGGGATCGTCGTCAAGTTGCTCGACGCGTTGGCGCATGGCGGCAATCAAAACGTTTACGTTTCGCCGAATTAGCTTTCGTCGATGCTGCATCTATCGCTCGGAGCGGAATAGCTGGCGGATCCTGCAAAGCGTAGCGAACCAATAACATGGCTTTCGGGTTATCTTCGATTAAGAGGACGCACTCCTGCTGATTACCAGTCAGATCTTTCTGGCGCGGAGACAGTCCACGACGTCACAGATCTGAAGCCCTACTGTAGCCATAGCATTCCCTCCAGTTCAGGGACAACATGGGTATCGTTCGAAACCTGAAAATCCTTGAAGAGGATTTCTACTAAGCCGCGTCCCCGCATGCCGTTAAGCAGCTCTCGAAATGGTTGATCGATTGCATCACGAGAGTGGCATCGAGAGTTTTCGCCGCTGATTCAACGAATGCGCCGATTTCACCAATCTCCGGAAATCCGTATCCTTTACCGATTCCCTTGCAATTGTGGCCGATTTTCCGAATGGCCTCAAAATCTTTGGCCTCGCACGCCAGCCGCATTTTCTCCAGATCAAGCCAACGGTTGGCTAGGAAGGCGGGACGCCGCGTCTGAATTAGGTCCGAAAGGCTCGTGCTGCGCAAAGTAGGGCGAACTGCATATTTAGCGATAGCTTCCATCAAATCCGATCTCTCCAGAGGTTTCGTCAAGTGAGCGTCGCAGCCGGCTTCGATACTGGCTGCCGCCGCACCATTGAGCGCGTGCGCCGTCAGTGCAACGATAGGAACTCTGCCAACGCCGCTCTTCTTTTCCCACCGGCGAATCTCGCGCGTCGCCGTGTAGCCGTCCATCACCGGCATCTGAACATCCATCAAAACTAGGTCATACTCGCCACCTTGCCGTTTGGTAACTGCTTCTTCACCGTTGCTCGCCAAATCGAGCGACACCGCAAGGTTCTCCAAATAAGCCTGCATCAGAATGACGTTTTCCGCGTTATCTTCCACCAGGAGAATTCGCGTCCCTGCTTCCACGCGCCCAATCACTCGGGCCTCAGCGGCTGCTTCGTTTTTGCGCAGCCATGCAGATTCGGTGGCCGTCGGCAAAAACACCGTGAAAACGAATTTGGCGCCCCGCTCACGACCTTGGTCCACCCAGATCTTTCCCCCCATGCGCTCCACGAGCGTCCTCGAAATAGCCAAGCCTAGGCCCGTCCCTTCAAACGGCCGGTTTATGGATTCGTCCACCTGTTGAAACGCATCAAAGATCATGGCGGCTTTGTCGCTCGGAACGCCGCACCCGCTGTCGCTCACCTCGAAACGCAGTCCCTTTTCGCCAAGCAGGGCCGTCTCGCCGTGGACGCGGACTTCAATCTTTCCTTGCTGCGTAAACTTAATGGAATTGCCAATCAAATTCAGTAGCACCTGCTGCAAACGTTCAGCATCGCCCAGCCAATAGCGCTCTACTCCGAGATCAATTGAGATTTCAAGTTTCAGTTCCTTACGTTCGATGGCAGAGGAAATCGTGGCGGCACATTCCTTCAGTACCTCGTCCAAATCGAAAGGAATAGCCTGAAAACTCAACTCGCTCGCTTCCACCTTAGATAGATCCAGGATACCGTTGATAAGACGCAATAGCCTACGTACGTTCCGATACGAGATCTCTACATGCTGTTTCTGCTTTTCAGTCAGGGGGCTATCCAACAAAAGAGCATTCATGCCCATGATGAGATTCATCGGTGTACGGATCTCATGGCTCATGCGAGCCAGAAAATCGCTTTTCGCACGATTCGCCGCCTCCGCTGCGCGCTTCGCTTCCTCTAATTTATGCAGAGTCGCCGATAACAGGCTGCGGCTCCTCTGCAACTCGCATTCGATGCGATGACGCCGCAACGCCATCATAACCACAGCCTTCACCTTGTAGTGCTGTAGCGGTTTTACGATGTAGCCGAAGGGCTCAGTGGCTTCGGCGCGCTCCAGCGTAGCTTCGTCCGCGTGCGCCGTCAAGTAGATCACTGGCAATCGATAGCGGCTGCGAATGATGGCCGCTGCCTGAATGCCGTCCAGATCGCCATCGATCCGAATGTCCATCAGGATGATATCCGGTGGTGTTTGCTCAATGAGTTGAAAGGCTTCGGCCGCCGAACGAGCCGTTCCCGTGACCTCAAGTCCAACCCGGGTAAGGTGGCTCTCAATATCAAGCGCGATGATCGCTTCGTCTTCCACGATCATCACTTTGGGGGTTTGACTCATTAAAAATTTGCCTTTCGCCGATCTCCGCCGGCTTTCCTTGCTATAGATCGCATCGGCTAGAAGTGTTCGGATATTACCCAATTTGAAACCTGGTTGCGAGTCCGTCGCTTAATCTTTGCCGCCAAGGTAAAAGTCATATCGGATGACGTAGTTAAGAGATTGAAGTGATTTCTGAGAACGGGAAGCCGGAAACAGCGGTTGCCGGTTTGTTGTAATTGAGGAAGAAAACTTCGGGTCGGGAGTGGTGTGTCTTTCCTTAGAGTTATGATTTCTCCTTTAAGATTGGTCTCTGTCCTCTTGGCCGCGTACTCGTCGGTTGCCGGCCAAACGCAGGCCCCGAGCGGAGATTCTACTTTTCGCTCAGACGTAAAAGAAGTCATCGTACCCGTCACCGTCACTGACGACAAAGGCCACTTCGTTGCCAATTTGGAAAAGAAAGACTTTCAGATCTTTGAAGAAAACAAGCTTCAGGAGATTCGCACGTTCACGCGTGACCGCAACCAGCCCGTCGTGATCGGCTTCCTCCTCGATCTGTCCACCGCAAGCCGCGACCATTGGGAGAATTTCCAAACGGCCGCCACCGAACTCGTCCAGCATCTCCTCACAGGCAACGCGAATTACGCCGGTTATCTGATCGATTACGCGCAAGACGCCGAAGTCTCTGTCAACACCACATCCGATCCCGACGCACTGGTCGATAAGATCGCCAATCTCAAACCGGGTGGCGGCGCGGCGCTGTATGACGCGATTTTTCTCGCCTGCACGAGTCGCAAGCTCATGAAGGGCGAACCAATTGAACCGCGCCGCATTCTGATCGTCATTGGCGATGGCCACGATAACGCCAGTTCCCATTCCTTGGCCCAAACCGTTCAACTCGCGCAGCGCAATCTGGTTACTGTTTACGGAATCAGCACGCAGGCATTCGGCTTCACCAATCAGGGTGACGACTCTCTTCGAAAGCTGGCGATTGAGACCGGGGGCCGTGTGGTGTATCCGCTGGGCGACGTCTACCGGGATACTGACGGATTCCTATCGAAGCCATCCGACGACGGCAATTACGCTTTGCGAGTTGGTTCCGGCAGCTACACAGACGTTACCGACGCCAAGCTCAATAAGGGCGTGGCGGATATAGTTGGCGAGGTGACCAGCCAATATCTGCTGTTCTATGTTTCGGACAATCCAAAGGACAAGACGTACCGCAATTTGCGGGTCACTGTCGATATGCCAAACGTGAAAGTGCGCGCACGCAAAGGCTATTACGCCGCAGCCGCACCCGGGTCTTAGCGGCCGCTTTTCCGCCGACCCGCCTCCAAAGTACACGCCTTTATATCAATCGGCCAGGCTCGTAATTGCTGATCGTACTCATGATCAAGCCGAAATTACTCTGCGACAAATCCGCATTCGGCGCTCCAAGGCGTCTCTTTCGTTAATTGTCTGGAACTACTTCGGTATGGTGATGATCGGCACGTTCGCCTCGCGCACCGTTTTATTGAACTGCGCCACATCATCCGTCAACAAACCGTTCAGCGCCCGTATCTTCGCATTCACTTGCGTTGCCAAGTCTTCATAAACCATATAGGACTGTGAAGTCGGCTGACTCTCCGAATTCGACACGGTCCCCAAAACATAGGCAATCCTGTTATTCAACTTAATCGGAAAATTCAGCGGATCCTCGCTCGCCCTATTCTTCGTCTGATAAAGGTCCTCTTCAATCGCCGTCAACTTCGCAATCAGCGCCTTAGCCGAATCCGCAACCTTTTTATCATCCCGTTTCGCAAACTCTTCCAGCTGCCGCCGCACCTCACGAATCTTCACCACCCCGCCATTCGTCTCCGACAACTTATCCCGCACCTGCAGCGCCAGTGACAACTGCTTCGCATACTCTTCCGTCGTCGTCGTCAATCGCGGATCGGCTTTCACTGCAAAGCCCGCCGTCTGCGTCTTCCCATCCACCGTGATCTTCACCTGATACTGACCCGGCGCAACCCGCGGACCCTGCACACCGCCGGCCCACATAATGATCCCGGGAAACGTCGTTGCATCCGGGTATCGCATGTTCCAAACAAATTGATTCATCCCCGGTTTTACCGCGACCCGTGGATGCCCGCCACGCGGCGGACCTTCCTCATCCTCTTCTTCAACCGGCACAGCCGGACCCTGCTTTGGCGGTTCCGCCTTACTCGAATACTCGTTTACAGTCTTCCCATCCGCATCCAGAAACTCAAGCTTCACATCGCCCTTGGGCTTATCTTTCAGCCAGTAATGAACCACCACACCTGCCGGCGGATTCTCACCAACCGTTGTCGGACCACGCGCTCCGCCACCAAACCCGCGTCCCCCACCTCCGCGATACGCATCCTTCGGCTGATAGAGATGAACATCTTCACTCGCCTGCTTCGGATCGAGCTGATACAACAACGGCACATCATCGAAGATCCAAAACGCCCTGCCTTGCGTGGCCACTACTAGTTCTTGCTCGTTCTTTTGGAACATCAAATCCGTAATCGGCGTAACCGGCAAATTCAGTTGAAACGACTTCCAATTCTCGCCCTCGTCATAGGAGATGTACAACCCGAACTCCGTCCCCGCCACCAACAACCCGCGATGATTCGGATCCTCCCGAATCGCGCGCGTAAAATGCGAATCCGCAATCCCGTTCACAATCTTCTTCCAACTCTTCCCGTAATCCGCAGTCTTGTAAAGATAGGGATGAAAGTCATCCTGCTGATAATTTGTCGCCGCCACATACGCCGTACCGGCTTCAAATGGCGATGGTTCAATCGCATTGATCCGAATCCAATCTGGCATCCCTTTGGGAGTTACATTGCTCCAGCTCTTACCGCCATCGCGCGTCAACTGCACCAGCCCGTCATCTGTGCCAACCCAGATCATTCCCTTCGCCATCGGCGACTCCGCAATCGTGAAGATCGTGTCGTAATATTCAATCGAAGTATTGTCCTGCGTAATCGGACCGCCCGACGACTTCTGCCGCTCCTTATCGTTCCGCGTCAAATCTTCGCTGATCGCCTGCCAGCTCTGCCCCTCGTTCTCCGTCTTCATCAGCACGTTTGAACCGATATACAACGTCTTCGGATCATGCGGCGAAAACGTAATCGGGAAGCTCCACTGGAAACGGTACTTCAACGCATCCGCGCCATAACCCATCGGATTATCTGGCCATGCATTAATATTGCGCATCTGCCCCGTGTGGTGATCCTGCCGGGTGATCAAATTGCCATACGAGCCCGCATACACAATCTCTGAATTTCGCGGATCAGGCGCAATCCAACCACTCTCGCCGCCGCCCACCTCATACCAATCGCGGTCCGTGATTCCGCCCATCGAACCGCGCGTCGCTGTGCGAACCGTTGTATTGTCTTGCTGCGCTCCATAGGCGTGATATGGGAAATCGTTATCGAGCGCAACCCGGTAAAACTGTGCTGTGGGCTGATTATCAACAGACGACCAAGTCTTCCCGCCATCCAACGTAATCGTCGCGCCGCCATCATTGGCCGCAATCATCCGGTCTGGATCGTTCGGCGCAATCCACAAATCGTGATTGTCGCCATGCGGCACCGGCAGCGTCGCAAAGCTCTTCCCTCCGTCAATCGAGCGGAAGAATTGCACGTTCAGCGCATACACCTCATCCGCATTCTTGCTATCCGCGAAGATGTGCGAGAAGTACCACGCCCTTTGCCGCAAACTGTTCTGCTCATTCACACGGGCCCAAGTCTTGCCGGCATTGTCCGAACGATACAATCCGCCATCCGACGCTTCCACCATCGCCCAAACGCGTTCCGTATTCACCGGCGAAACCGTTACCGCAATGCGTCCTTCTACACCTTTGGGCAATCCCTCCGCATGGGAAATATCCGTCCAAGTGTCGCCGCCGTCCGTGGTCTTCCACAAGCCGCTGCCTGGCCCGCCGCTGTCCATCCGGTAAGGCTTGCGGCTCACCTGCCAGAATGCCGCATAAATCGTCCGTGGATTCGACGGGTCCATTGCCAAATCCACCGCGCCTGCTTCGGAACCTCTCGTCAGGATCAGTTTCCAGGTCTGCCCGCCATCCGTCGTTCGATAAACGCCACGCTCCGGATTCGGCCCCCACAAATGCCCCAGCGCCGCCACATAAACAACATCCGGATTCTTCGGATGAATCACCACCGATCCGATGTGATAAGTCTGCTGTAGCCCAACATTCTTCCAAGTCTTCCCGCCATCGAGCGACTTGTAGACACCATCGCCATTCGAAGCGTTGCCGCGCACACAAGACTCGCCCATACCCACATAAAGAACGCTCGGGTCCGATTCTGAAACGGCAATCGCACCCACGGAAGATGTCTTAAATTGTCCGTCAGAGATGGGCGCCCACGATCGTCCCGCATCCGTTGTCTTCCAAACACCACCGCCGACTGAACCGAAGTAAAAAGTCTTCGGTTCGGACGTGACGCCGGTCGCGGCAATAGAGCGGCCCCCGCGAAAAGGTCCGATCAAGCGGAACTTTAAGTCTTTCTGAAGGTCAGTCTGCTGCGCGAATGCTGTGCTAACGAGAAAAAGAACGGGCCAGAAGCGCTTCATGTTAACGCATGATAGCAGCCTTCTTCGCTTTCTTTACTCGTGACTTCGGAACTTTGCCGATGCGCGGATCGCGCGCCAACACCAACTCACACGCTCTCAAGGCGGCGCTTTCAAAGTCCGAAGCAGCGGCCGGCAAGAGCTGCCAACCCGTATCCGGCTTGCCCAAAACTCCAATTGAGCGCATGTTTGGGAACTCGCCGCGCAGGCTCTCATGATGCTCGTGCGAAGTTGCCAACCACACGCCGTTGTCGTCCGCCGCGTTAGGCCTGTCACGTAGCGCGAAGACAATCTTCTCCCCAACATAAACCGCGACACAGCTAAACATCGCGCGTGTCACCGGTGCCACTGCGTCCAACGCTTCGATCACAAACTCGTGCGGCACGGCCTGGCGCGGCTTAATGTGCAAGAACCCATCGTCTTTCCCACCTAGTTTGGATTTGCGCGCAGCCACCGCAGCACTTCCTCCGCACTTTCGTTTGGCGGGAACACCGGATAGAACGTATGTTCAATATGTTGATCTTTCACAATCATTGTCAAGCGTTTCAGCAGCTTCATGCCAGCCACTTCAAAGGTCGGCAACTTTAGCGCGTCGCACAACTCACATGCCTCGTCGCTCAGCACCTCAAACGGCAGCTGTAGCCGTTCCGCCATCTCGCGCTGATACTCCGTGCTCTGCTTGCTCAAGCCGAACACGTCAGCATGCAGCGCCTTCAACTCCTTAAAATGATCGCGAAAACCACACGTCTGCGGAGTGCAACCACGCGCACCCGGAATCATATCCCAGCCTTGAGGCAGCGGCTTGCCCGGAACTCCTGTCATCGGATAAATGTAGATCACCGTCCGCAGGGCACTAAAATCCGAAACGTCCACAATGCGCCCCGCCGTTGAGGGAAGCAATACCTTGGGCATCGGTAAACCCACCAGGTGGTTCGCCGCGCCATCATCTATGGGCTTTGGTAAATCTGCTGGGAGTGGAAAATCAGTTGTCTGCATGCGCTTGTCCTAACTTAATCGAGATTTGCACTGCCGTCCAGACTCCGCCACAAATACCAACTCGCCACCGTGCAATAAGGGTGCCAGGGTTCCGCAATCTTCAGCAACTCTACTGGCTTCGGCATCTCCTTCAACCCATACGCCTGCCGCACCGCATTGCGAATCCCGAAATCTCCCACTGGCAAAACATTGGGCCGCTGCAAAGCGAACATGAGGAAAATCTGCGCCGTCCAAACGCCGACACCCCGTACTTGTGTCAGAACCTCCAACACGGCCTCGTTGTCCAGTTCCGGCAGCTTCTTGAAGTTGATCTTCCGGCTCACAATGTGCTCGGCCAAATCGGTCAGCGACGCCAGCTTCTGGCGTGACAATCCGCACCCGCGCAGCACCTCTGGATCAGCCTTCAGAAATGCTGTCGCGGTAAAGCTCCGTCCCACAGCCTTTTGCACCCGGGCAAAAATCGTGCTGGCGGCCTTCCCGTGAAGCTGCTGGAACGTAATGGACCGCGCCAGCGTCTCGAAACTAGGGGTGCAGTTCCGCCAATTCGCACGGGCCTACCCGCTCAATGATTTTAGCCATAATTGGGTCAGATCGGCGGAGATGAGCAACGGCAGCTTTCATTTGAAAGATAATCATAACGAGATGCGCAGATTCCTTACAAGCTATTTGGCCGCAACAGTAACAGTAGCAACGCTGGCATTCGCACAACAGCCGCCTGCCGTTCAAGAGCCGCAGGATCAGGTGATCAAGGTTGACGTGGATTTGGTGAACATCCTCTTCAACGTCAAAACCAAAAAAGGTGAGCTGATTCCTAACCTCGAAAAAAACAATTTCACGCTTAAGGAAGACGGCAAGGATCAAACGATCTCCCGCTTCTCGCGCGAAACCGATCTGCCGCTCACCCTCGGTCTGCTCATCGATATCAGCGCCAGCCAGGAGCGTCTGGTCGATATCGAACGAGACGCCGCCTCTCAATTCTTCACAAGCGTCATTCGCAAGAAAGATCAGGCCTTCCTGATTTCCTTTGGCAAAGAAACGGAACTGCTGCAAGACTTTACGAACTCGCCGCGCGCACTCATTTCCGGCCTGCGCGATCTCAAGGCCGACGGCCAGCCTCCACGCATCGGCCGCAGTCCCGTGCCCGTCAACACTGGCCCGATTCCGGATTACGGCACTCCTAAAGGCACCCTGCTCTACGATGCGATCTATTTGGCTTCTACTGAGAAACTGAAAAACGAAGTTGGCCGCAAAGCGCTCATCCTAATTACCGATGGCGAAGATCAAGGCAGCACCTATACCATCAGAAACGCCATTGAAGTAGCGCAGAAATCCGACGCCATCGTGTTCAGCATTTACTACGTCGACCACGCGTTCTACGGCGGCATGGGCATCTCACTGGGGGGCGGTAATGAAGGGGCGCTGAAGAAAATCTCCGACGAGACTGGCGGTCACGTATTCAGCGTGAGCAACAAGCATCCGCTTTCCGAAGTGTTCAAAGAGATTCAAGAGGAGCTGCGCAATCAATATTCAATCGGCTACACGCCGACTAATGAAAAGCGCGATGGCTCTTTCCGTCACATCGAAATCAAAACCGATAATTCGGAATATCACGTCCAAGCGCGCGCCGGTTACTACGCTACAAAGAACGATGGGCAATAGCGTGCTGACGGGCATCCAGGTAGGCGCGCACGGCCTCGCGAAACTTTGGCATAGGCGCTATACCCGCCGCTTCCAGTTTGCTGTTTGACAAAGCGGAAAACTTGGGTCGCCGCGCCGCTGTCCGGTACTCGCGTTCGTCAGTTGGTTGCAGCGAAGGCGTGAGTCCGGCTAGTTCGAAGATCGTCTTCGCATAGTCATACCAGGACACCGGCTCGCCACCACCTAGGTGATAAGTCCCGGCCATGTTTTTTTCGACCATGTCCACGGTGCGAACCGCCATCGCGGGCGCATAGGTTGGCGACGCCACATGATCATGCACCACTCGAATGGGATGATTCGCTTTCGCCATGCGCAGCATCACTTCCACGAAGTTGCCGCGCGGCGTAAACATGCCGCCCGGACCGAACACGCCCGACGTGCGGATGATCAGGGGGTTGTTGAGATAAGCCTGCGCATAGAGTTCACCCGCCAATTTCGAAACCGCATACGCCCCTAACGGATGTGTTTGATCCGTCTCCACATAGGGCGACCCTTTCGTGCCATCGAACACATAGTCGGTGGAATAGTGCACCAGTCGCACATCCGCCTGACGGCACGCCATCGCCAAATTGCGCACGGCCAGTGCGTTCGTCTGAAACGCCAGCAGCGCTTCTTTCTCCGCGATGTCCACCTGATTGTAAGCGGCCGCATTCACCACAACCTGCGTATCGGCTTTCGCTACAGCTTCCTCGACCTTGACTGGATCGGTCACGTCGAGTTCCTGCCGGTCAAAACGAACCACATTCCACTCACGCTTTTCAAACTCACGGCAGAGCTCCACTCCCAATTGGCCAGCGCCTCCGAAAATAATCACCTTGCTATTCATTTCTTTTGCAGGATACCTGATCGCCCTCTCCAAAGTACTCGCGATAACGAATCCGGGCGTTGTGCATGCGCTACGGCAGATTTCCGCCGGCTTCCCTCGCGCTGGTGTCCCTGCCCGTTAATTCGAAGTGACAACACTTTCTCGGTCACGAGGCGCTATCCTTTCAAATGGGAGTTAGACCGATGCCCGCTTCGAAATGATACGCGACTTACGATCCGGACTGCGGCAATTCTCACATAAGCCATTTTTTTCTGCCCTTGTGGTGCTGCTTGTGGCCGTTGGTATCGGGGCAAATATTCTGATCTTCGGTTTTATCGATACTCTTCTCTTGAAACCCCTGCCAGTGAAAAATCCGCGCAGTCTTTGGGTGCTGGAAAGCGTTCGCCAAAAACAAATCCAACCCACTTTGGATTTCAGCTACGGTCAATTCGAAGAACTGAAGCATTATCCAAATTTGTTCGGCGCACTCACAGCTGAACAATCGTTTGGCCGATTTGCGGCGTATCCTTCAGGCCCAAAAGGTGGACTTCCGCGCCTGGTGATGACGCAAATGCTTGCGCCGAATTACTTTCAGGAGATGGGCGTGCATGCTTATTTAGGCCGCGTCCTCACAGAAGACGACGCCCAAGCGTCCAGCAACATTCCCGTTGTCTTAAGCTATCAGTTCTGGCAATCGCACTTTGGCGGACAGACCGACATCTTGGGTCGAGCCATTCGTATCAAGGACTATCCATTCACGATCGTGGGAGTTCTGCCGCGCGATTTTCACAGTATCGATATTGAACGGGCGCCCGATGTACGCTTACCGATCTCGGCAGCGCTCTACTTACATGGCCGTCCGGTAGCCGACCCACGCGGCGAAGAGTATCACGAAGGCTTTCGTATTTTCGTCAGGCCGCGCCAAGGGGTAAGTTCGGAAGCCATTGAACAAACGGTGGGACCTCATCTCCGTCAATTCCTGGCGAATGAGTTTGTGCAGCGCAACTCCTCGATCGCGCAGCCGCTAACGCCGGTTGTTGTGCAGTCTTACATCGATTGGTTCAACGAAGCGAAACTGGCAATCGAACCAGTGGGCCAAGGATTATCGCGGTTGCGCACGCAATTTGCGCATGCCCTGCAACTGCTCATGGCCGGTGTGACCGTTCTTCTCGTCACGGTGTGCGCCAACGTGGCGGGTCTGTTGCTGGCGCGCGGCGAGGAACGAAGAAAAGAACTTGCGCTCCGCTTGTCTATTGGCGCAAAACGCTGGCGCTTGTTGCGACAGTTGATGATCGAAAATTTTTGTCTTGCGCTTCCTGGCGGCCTGCTTGGCATACTGCTCGCTTATGTTTTGTCCCCCGCCCTCTTGAGTATTCTGCCGCCCGTTCGCAGTCTTGACCAATTTTCCAGCCCGCAAATTCTCGCGGTGACGCCCGACCTGCGTATCCTGCTGTTCGCTTCGCTGGCCATCTTTGTCAGCGTCTGCTTTTTCGGTTTATACCCGGCTTGGCGCGCTACCCGTCTTGAGTTCGCCTCAGAATTGAAAGGCTCCTCCGCTCTTGCCGCTCATTCCGTATCGGCACTCGTGCCGGTCGCAGTACAAATTGCCTTGAGCACGCTCTTGCTCGCAGCAGGCGGCCTGATGTTACGAACTTACTGGAACCTTGAACATTTAAATCCTGGCTTTGACAGAACGCATGTGGTTAGTTTCACCCTTGGCTTAAAAGATGGTGGCTTTACGAATCCGCAAGCTCGATCCTACGTAACCCACTTAGTCGAGCAGATAAGAGCCTTGGCTGGCGTGCAATCGGTTTCCTACAGTGCTTTAGGACTGATGCGCGGCAGTGGGCAAAAGCGCACCATAACCGCAGCCGGAGCGAACTTGCCGAAGACCGCTTTCATGAATTCCAGTTCCCTGCCCGTCGCTCCGGGCTATTTTGAGACGCTCGGCATCCCCTTGCTTGCCGGCAGAACTTTTCGCTGGCAAGACGCGAACGTAAAGCCTGAACCTGTGGTGATTAATCGGGCACTGGCCAAGCAATTATTCCCGCGCACGAATGCCGTAGGCCAACTGATCGTGATTGGCAGCGACGGCAGAAAGCCGCCTGACTTTCAGGTAGTCGGCCTAGTGGAAACCGCTAAGTACCGCACGATGACCGAACTGGCGCCCCCCACCATCTATGAGTTGCTGCAGGACGACGACTACACGATCGTGCTGTATGTTCGGACCAAGAACGACCCGCTCACTGTCTCACGGCCGGTGCAGGAATTAATTCGCAAAATGGGAAGCGGAGTGCCGCTGATCGAGGTGATGACGCTGGAACAGGAAGTACAGAATTCATTGTGGCAGGAGCGTCTGGTCGCGGGCCTCGCTCTTTTCTTCAGCCTGACCGCGCTGTTACTTGCTGGAATCGGGCTATACGGCACTTTGGCGTATTCCGTTGCAAGACGAAAACGCGAAATAGGAATTCGCATTGCTATCGGTGCCCGTGTTGGTCACATCACGAAAACCGTGTGCGGACGCATGTCATGGGCAGTGGGCGTTGGCCTTTTGGCAGGATGGGCTATCTCCGCAGGCGTGCTGCGATTCACGCAAACGTTCCTGTATGATGTGCGCGCCGTTGACCCGCTGTCGTTTGCTTTAGCGGCCGGGGCGGTCCTGTTGTGCGCCTGTTTAGCAGCGCTCGTTCCGAGCTGGCGCGCGATTCGTACCGATCCCGCGACTGCGTTGCGCGAGCAGTAGAATTGTTGTATTACCGATGGGAATGCGCAAACTGTTTGGTCTGCTGCTTTGTGGGCAACTTGGTCTTCATGCAGCGGTTGATCCCACGCAGGCCCTGCTCGAAATACGCCGCAAAGTTGCCAACAGCCTGAGCCGTCTTCCTAACTATCTCTGCACCGAGACAGTAGAACGGCAAACCCTGGTATCGAGCCATGTCCTCCACGCCCGCAATGCTTCCGTGTGTGAAAAGATCTTGGCTGATTACAATAAATCACCCAACGGTATGAGAGTCGCTTCGATGGACCGCTTGCGCCTCGACGTGGCATTAAGCGGCAGATCGGAAATGTATTCGTGGGTGGGAGAAGGACGGTTCCAAGATCGTGAGTTGAGTGAAATCGTGAAACTGGGAACGACTTCTACGGGCGCTTTTGGGTCATTCCTGATGGCCATTTTTGCTTCTGACGCGCCGAACTTCGTCTTCAAAGGCGAATCGCATAATGGCGAAATTCCCCTTCTGGAGTATGGTTTCGATGTACCGCTAACGCGCAGCGGGTACGTGGTGAGTAATCAACAAATAAACCGCTTAACAGGCTACTCGGGCACGTTTACCGTGAACGCCAAGACTCTTGATCTTCTGCGATTGGAGATCCGCACCGACCCTCTGCCTTCGGAACTAGAAATATGTCAATCGACAACCGCGTTGGATTACACCAAAGTCCGCATCAGCGCGGTAGATGTTTTGCTTCCATCGGTCGTAGACGTGCGCATGCTTTCAAGCGACGCCCGCGAAAGTCACAATCGAACCGTGTTCAGCGGATGCCACCAATTTCTGGGTGAATCGAAGTTGCTCTTCGACGATCCGCCGGCAGCGGCTGCTTCGGCTTCATCCGCGACACCGGGCAGAACTCAGCAGTTATCCGAAGGTCTGAAAATCCGTGTGGCTCTGGCGCAAAACGTCGATCCGGCCAGCGCGTCCGCCGGAGATCCGGTGGTGGGTCGACTGACTCGACCGATTAAAGATCAGGCTTCCGGCTTGACAATACCGAAGGGCGCGAAAGTGAATGGACGTCTTTTCGGGCTGCTCTCGATTTACGCCGGCCCAATGGACTTGGAACTCGGCTTGAAATGGGAAAGCATCGAATGGGAAGGCACAAGCCACTCGCTGGATCTGCGCGTAACGGGCGCGCTTTCAGGTACCGCCAAACTTCAGATGAAACGCGGAAGATGGCCCGAGATCGAAGCGATAACCCGTCCCGAACAACCAGACGTCGGCTTCTTTCTCTTTCCTGAGATCGAGAAGAATTATCAGATTCCCGCCGGCTTCGAAGCGGAGTGGGTGACGGTTCCCGCGACTGTCAAATGAAGCGCGACTTACAAGCCGGCCTTCGGCAGTTTGTAACGAAGCCGCTCTTCTGTGCGCTCTCCGTGTTGCTGCTGGCGGTGGGAATCGGCGCGAATGTGTTGATCTTCTCCTTCGTGGATTCGCTTATTTTGAAGCCGCTGCCCGTACGCGATTCGGAACATCTCTGGCTGCTCGAGGGCGTAGAAGAGCAACAGGTCAACCCCAACATGAGTTTTAGCTACGGACAGTTTCTGGAACTGAGTAAGCACAGCGAACTGTTCACGGGCGTGACGGCAGAGAGCAGTTGGGGCGAAAGTTCGGCGTTTCCATCAAGCGACTCAACCGGTGTGCGATTAGTAACGGCCCAGATTCTGGCGCCGAACTACTTCAAGGAAATGGGCGTGGTTCCGCAGTTGGGGCGCGCTTTGTCTGAGAGCGACGCCAAGCCGTCCACGAATATTCCCGCTATGGTCAGCGATCAGTTCTGGCATTCGCACTTCGGCGGCCGGCCCGACATCCTTGGCCAGACCATACGCTTGAAGAATTTCCCATTCACAATCGTAGGAGTTTTGCCGCGTGATTTTCACAGCGTGGATATTGAGCGCGCACCTGACGTTCGACTGCCTATTTCGGCTGTGCCTTTTCTGTTCGACGGGAAGAACTTAGCGGAGCCTAGAACCGTTTCCTTCTTACTGCTGGCGCATCTACGGCCTGGAGTGAATCCAGGAGTGATTCAGCAGGCAGCAGGTGAGCAACTCTATAGAACAGATGAGCGGGAGTTCCTGCAAAGCTTGGCGAAGCGTCCAGAGCCACTGCCACCAGACCAGGTGCAATTAATCTTGCGTTCGATTCGAGAACAACACTTTGTTCTTGAATTCGCCGGGAACGGAGTCTCGCGTATGCGGACGCAATTTTCGCGAGCCTTGAATTTGCTTATGGCGGGCGTGGGCATATTGCTAATCGCAGTCTGTGCCAACGTCGCGGGCCTTCTTGTGGCGCGCGGCGAGGAACGAAGGAAGGAACTGGCGGTCCGCCTTTCCATTGGAGCAAGCCGCTGGCGAGTGCTGCGACAGTTGATGGTGGAGAACTTGTGTCTCGCGATTCCGGGCGGAGTCCTGGGGCTGCTGCTCGCCTGTTCATTGGCGCCTTCATTGATGCGAATTCTGCCGCCGGTACGCAGTTTGGATCAGTTTGCCAGTCCGCAGATTTTGACGTTGTCGCCGGATCTCCGCGTTCTATTGTTCGCCTGGTTGGCGTTGCTGATGAGTGTTTGCTTTTTCGGACTGATTCCAGCCTGGCGCGCAACAAGGTTGGATTTGAATGCAGAGTTGAAGGGTACGGCTCAGTTGCCGGCGCATTCGCTTGCTTCGCTAGTTCCCGTAACCATTCAAGTGGCCCTGAGTGTTTTACTGCTTGCCGCCGGTGGCTTGATGCTGCGCAGCTACTGGAATTTGGAACATTTGAATCCAGGTTTCGACCGTACGCATGTGCTGAGTTTCACGTTAGGAATGCAGAGTGCGGGCTTGACGACTGCGCAAGCGCAAAGCTATGCCGACGAGTTGGAGCAGCGGGTGCGGGAACTGCCGGGCGTTCGATCGGTGGCGTTTTCCACCTTGGGGCTGATGCGCGGCAGTGGCCTCAAGACGACTGTCACGCGGCCAGGCTTGAATCTGGCGAAAAGCGTGTTTCTAAATACCAGCATGGCGGCAGTTACGCCCAGCTATTTTCAGACGCTGGGTATTCCGCTGTTGGCTGGCCGCAACCTTCTCCCACAAGATAACGACGCCAAGCCATTTCGCGGAGTGATTAATCGCGCGCTTGCAGATCTGTTGTATCCACACAGGAATGCAGTCGGGCAGTGGCTCGTTCAAGGTAGAGACGGGACGAAGCCGCCAACCACCTCGATCGTGGGAGTGGTTGAGACGGCAAAGTTCCGCCGGATGCAAGAACTAGCGCCACCCACCCTCTATTACCCGATGAAAATTAAAGGATTTGACAGCGTCGTGATGTTCGTGCGAACGAACGGGAATCCGGCCACCCTTGTGCGGCCTGCTGAAGATGTGATTCGCAAGACGGGGAGCGGTGTGCCTTTGGTTGAGGAGGCGCTGCTTGAACAGGAAGTGCAGAACACACTTTGGCAGGAACGGCTGGTGGCGCGCCTGGCCAGTTTCTTCAGCTTGATTGCACTGCTCTTGGCAGGCATCGGACTCTACGGGACACTAACGTTCTCCGTCGCTCGGCGGCAACGTGAATTAGGAATTCGAATTGCGGTCGGCGCGCAAATTCGCCACATTATCACAACGATTTGTGGACGGATGAGCGGGGCAGTCGGATTGGGCTTAGCGGTCGGACTGCTCCTGGCAGCGAGCGGGCTGCGACTGACTCGGTCGTTCCTATTTGACGTCGAGCCGTCGGACAAAATTTCGTTTGGCGCGGCAGTGCTATCCGTGCTGATTTGTACCGCCATTGCAGCATGTGTGCCTTGCTGGCAGGCCGTGCGAACGGACGCAGCAACGGCGCTACGTTCGGACTAGCCGCTAATTCAACCCAGCGCCACTCACCGGAATGAAACCGCGCGTAGTGACGGCAACGCCTTCGCCGAGAAGCTGAGCGCGAAGATTGCACAAACTCTGCAAGCCAGTCAAGATCTGGCTCACCTTAATATTCAGTTCCCAAATGCCGCCCGCGCTGCGCTGACAGCCGATCACTTCCCCTAGGAACATAGCATCGCTGTATTCCACGCTCACTGGAGCGGAAATACTGATGCGTTCCGGAGCTTCCAGCCGGAGGGTCTTGCCATCCATGCCTTCGAAGGTGCATGGAATTTCATGTTTGGAACCGTTCGGTTCACCAGAAGAAATCTTTAAAAGAGCGGAATGCGGATGATCGCCGAAAGAAGTTGTCACAGAAAGCTTATCGGCGATTGTTGTTAGGATCTGTAGATAAAATTTAAAGAAGATGGGTTTGGAGCAAAATCCAAAGCGAGGCGGCGGCGGCAACGGGAACCAAGATTTCCAGCCACAATCTACCGCAACGGAGTATCGGTGGAATGGCCGGCAGCGTTTTACGGGCAGCGGGTTGCCGGGTCCGGATCGTCTCCACCAAGCGGCATTGTACTTCACTAGGCCGCCCTTGTAAGGCGCGCACCAATTCTTCCCTACCCTGTTTGTCGGCTATTAAGATGGTTGCCGAATTCATTCCACGGGTACACTCCAAGAGTTTTTGTCGCAATGGCAGCGGCACGTCGTCTACCGAGCGATACACCCGAGTGTCATCGCTGGTGGCAATAAATATCGTTGAAGTGCGCGCTGTTAACTGTGCCATAGCATCATCTATAATCCAGCGTCCTTTGCTTCCTTTAAGTTCCCGAGGGACGAAGCCTCAGTGATTGAAATATACCAACTTCATTTCCAGCGTGGTCTAAGGTGACCTGAATAAACCCAAGAGCTGCCTTGGACAACGACTTGTCTTTACGATAGATCAGGCCAACCCGGCGGATCATCGGCTCCGGTCCGAGTGGCACGCAAGCCAGTTTGCCCGCCGCCTCCTCTTCCTGGCAATGCGATGCGGCTAAGAAGGATAAACCTAAGTTCGCCATTACGAATCGTTTGATCATTTCTGTGGAATCTAGTTCCATAGAAACATTCAATTCATCGTGGACTGAGTCGAGCCAGGAGTTCAGGCGAGCGCGGGTAGTGCCAGTTTTCGGAAGCAGGAGCTGTTCGCCAAGCAGGTCAACCGGCATCACGCGACCTTGTCCAGCCAAACGATGGCCAGGCGGAACGAGCAACTTGATTTCGTCGGAATGGATTTTGACGACCTGCAGCTTTTTCTCCTGCACGGGGAGTTGAGTGATCCCGAAGTCGGCGAGATTGTCCAGCACCGCTTGTACGACGCGGGTGCCATAGGAGCGGTCCACCAAAAGCTGCACGTTAGGAAACTGCTTTTTGAATTCTGCGAAAACGCCGGGCAGGACGTAGATGCAAGTAGCCTCGTTGGCGGCGATAACCAGTTCACCGCGCGGGACTTTTTCGAGTTCGTTGATGGCGTCCTGGGCGCGTCGTCGCAAGGCGAGGATCTGCTCCGCGTGCTCAGCAAGTATTCTCCCGGCGACTGTGAGTGAGATCCGCGTCCCATAGCGCTCAAACAGCGTCGTGTTCAACTCCAATTCCAGTTGACGCACTTGGGCGCTGATGGCTGGCTGCGTACGGTAACAGGTCTGAGCCGCTTTCGAAAAACTCTTGAGACGAACAATCTCCAGAAACGTATGAAGCTGGTCGAGATCCATGGCGCAAACGCGCTAAAAGCTTGAGATCAAATTGTATCAGTTCACTTTCTTAAGGATTTCCGCGCCCTTGGGGAGGTCGAAGATGTTAGCGGGGAGTTCGGCGTTGATTTCCACTTTATTGGCAAAAATCTGGTAAATCTTATAGCCGTTACGCTGGCGTTCGATCGTGAACGGCCACATGATTCCATCGCCTGCATCGCGCCATTTATCAAAATCAGTGACCTCGTCGTTGTGCTCCTTCGTTTCCGGATCGAGCCATGAGAAGCTCTGGCGGACGGGCAGTTTACTGTTGTAATCAAAGTAAACACGGATGGTCTGATCGCTGGCGTCGGTGATATCGACCACTTCAACGTGGTTGGTGATCAGCACCTGGTTGCCGATGTAGTCATACTGCATGCCGGGTTCATTGTAGCGATAGCGCAGCCAATAGAGGATATCGTTGCGGGTGGAGCGACTGTAACTGGCCCAGCGATCATCCGGAATGGGCCGAGCACCGCGGAAAGTAATGTCAAAGGCTTGGTCGGCCAGAAATAGGTACGAATAGTCCTGATGCTTGCCCAAGACCTCACGCTCGCGAGTCTGCAAGCCTTTTACACTTTTGTCGTCTAGATATTGAACGTAGATGTTGGCGATGTCGTAGCCGCTCATTCGATCATGGAAGAACGAATAGATGCGGGCGTTGGTGCGCCGCGTGTGCATGTTGAGGAAGCGGTCGCCACCGAGGGCTTTGACGGCTTGATCGACGAGAGCTTTCGCTTTGTTGGGCGCGGGGGTTTGGGCATGCAGGGCGGCTGTTAAAAGCGCAAAGGGTACGGCTGCGCGCCACCATTGGAGAAGAAACACTCCGCTGCACTTTCGGTGGCCGCCGCCCGACACCGTGGCCGTCTTGCGGGTGTTTTTTGGAAGTAAAGTGAGAAATGATTTCCGGAGCATGAGGGTTAGGCGCAAACGATGGATCTGTTCCAGGCAGCGGCATCTTGCGGATCGCGCGCATGGATCGAGCCTTGGCGCGTGCTCAAAGTGCCGCCATCGCGTTGATTAAGACTGGCTTGTATTTCAGAGAGGACAGCTAAGGCAACTTGCTCGGGACCGTCCGCACCTATGTCGAGACCCATGGGCGCATAAAGTTTGGCGGAGATGGCTTGGCGATCAAGACCGGCATCGGAGAGCAGTTCAGTGCTGCGCTTATTGGGACCAAGAATGCCCAGGTACGGGAGCGGCAGATCGGCAAGTTCCCGTAAGACTTCGAGATCCTGACTGTAGCTGTGGGACATGAGAACGGCGACGGTCCAGGGATCAACCGCAGGGAGCGGAGCGCCGGTTACGCGGACGATCACATCGTCGGCACTGGGAAATTTCTCGCGGCGGGCGTAGTGAGAGCGGCCATCGAAAACGAAAACTTCCCAACCTAAATACTTGGCCATGTCGGTGAGAGGGACGGCATCGTCACCGGCCCCGAAGATTAGCAGACGCACGGCGGGTGTGAGCGTTTCGATGAAGAGTTCGCGATCCGAGGACTCAAAGTCGGCGGTCGAGAAGAGGTGACGGCCAGCTTCGGAGTCGGGTTGCAGGATGTGCGCGACTTTCTCGGCTTGACGGGTTTTGCGAACTTGGCGGATGAGGTCAAGAATTTTGGCGTGTCCGGGTCGGAGGCGCTCCATCAGAACGTAAACGATACCGCTACAGCCGAGACCGTAGCCGCTGGTGGAGATTTCGTTATCGGGGGTCGTGTCGTAACGGCGAATGACAGGACCTTTTTCGGTGAGCCACCAAGCTTTCTTGATGACGTCGTCTTCGAGACAGCCACCGCTGATAGCGCCGACGTGCTTGCCGTGCTTGGTGAGCAGTAGACGCGCGCCGGGGAGGCGGTAAGAGGAGCCTTGAGTCTTCACAACTGTGGCGAGCACGGCTTCTTCGCTGGCAGAGGAGACAGCGGACCACAGATCGAGGACTTGGGCGATCTCTTTCATGCTGTTTCGATTTTAGTTTATTGAGGTGAGGGTGTGAGCGTTTGAAACGAACGCGACGCCGTTTGTTATTCGTTTGCGGTAACCTTCTGCGGTACATCCAGACTATGGCGGAAGTGCAGTTTGGCCATCCGGTTCCGGAACTTACCGAACCCGAAGATGCCGAAACACTGGCGGCCATAGATCGTGGTATCAAGGACGTGAGCGAAGGCCGCGTTGTTTCCCTGGAAGACGCACGAAACTATATTGATCAGTGGCATTCAAAATTATCCTCAGCCCAGCAACCATAGGCGAGTTTGGGGGAGATTCTGGATTATATTGGCGCCGATGGTGCGGATGCCGCAGCCAGATTTGACAAAAGCCTTCTCAACCATAGAGAGATTCTGACAACTTCCCGCATCTGGAAGACCGGTTGACCGGCGCCCCAGCGTGCGAAGCATTTTACACACGCCGGTGCGCATCTACTACCAAGTAGATGAGCGCCGTGAAGCAGGGGAAATCCTTCATTTTTTGGCATACCGTAAGGCGGCCTCCTAAGTTATAGCTCTAGCTGATTCTGGATCGAGATAGATCGTTGCGTTGGGGTGCACGCGCAGAATCGACGCAGGTGCGTCCGGTGACACCGGCCCGTTCAAACACACTTCGACTGCTTTGGCCTTGCGAGCATCTGGCACGACACAGATGATTTCGTTGGCCTTCAGCAACTGCTTGATGCCGATGCTCAGCGCCTGCTTGGGTACATCATCCAACGTTGCGAACCAGCCTTCCCCAACCTGTTGTTGTCGACAAACTTCGTCGAGACTCACAACGAGATAGGGCGCGTCCGTTTCAAAATCTGCGGGAGGATCATTAAAAGCGAGATGACCGTTTTCGCCAATGCCGCAGAAGGCGAGATCGACGGGTGCAGTCGAGATCGCGTGGCCGATTTCCACGGCAACTTGATGAGGGTCGCGGGTACCGTCAAGTAAGTGGTATTTCACAATGCCGAACGGTTTTATGATGCGTTCTGTAATGTATCGGGCAAAGCTCGCGGGGTGAGTGGCGGGAAGACCAACGTACTCATCAAGGTGAAAGAGTTCGACGCGGGGCCAATCAATTCCCTTCTCCGCACCCAGCCGCTCGAGAAACTCGAATTGTGACGCGCCAGTGGCGGCTAGCAGGCGCGCGTTTGATTTAGCTGCTAGCAGTTCGCGCAAGGAGTTTGCCGCGTGGTGTGCGGCGGCCTGCGCCATCTCAGCTTTTGACGGAAGTATCTTGACCATAATAAGCGCTGGGCCCATGCTTGCGGAGGAAGTGTTTATCGCGCAGAACTTCCGAAAGTCCGGCCACGTCGGCTTTAATCGTCACGGTGAGAAACGCCATATGCGCCAATTCTTCGACTATCTCGGCAGTATGCGCGGCGTCAGTGACGGTTGCGCCCCAGCAAAAAGGCGCGTGGCCGCTTACCAACACAGCCGTGGTGGCCAGTGGATCAATCCCAGCAAAGCGCTTGATAATCACCTGGCCGGTATTCCACTCGTATTCGGTCTCGATCTCATACGGCTGCATGGGTGGCGTGACAGGAATGGGCCCGCGAAAGTAATCCGCGTGTGTAGTGCCTAAGCAAGGAATTTCGACACCCGCTTGTGCCCACGACGTGGCATAACGCGAATGCGTGTGCACAATGCCATGAACGCCAGGAAATGCCTTGTACAAAGCAAGGTGCGTGGGCAAATCCGACGATGGGCGAAGAGTACTGCCAGCAAGCAGTTTGCCTTCGAGATCCGTCATCACCAAATCTGCTGGAGTCAGCTTGTTGTAAGGAACACCGCTCGGCTTAATGACTACGCGGCGAGTGGCCGCATCGAAACCGCTGGCGTTACCGAAAGTAAAAATCACCAGGCCGCGTCGGACCAATTCCAGATTCGCTTCCAGCACTTCCTCGCGTAATGCCTTCAGGTCCACTTGGCCACTCTCACTTGCGCGGCAATGCGACGCAGTCCCGGCAAAACATCGCCTATCGTCACCGCTTCCGATTTCTTCGCACCCAACGCGAAGTACATCCGTTTGTACATGCGGAACATATCTTCATAAATCGCGACCGCAGCGGGCTCCGGCTTAAAAATGCGGTGCTTGGGACAGAGGGCCCCCTGGGCTTGCTCGATAGTGCCAAATCCTCGCGCCGCCAAAAAGGCAAAAATGGCGGACCCAAGGCTAGTCACGTCGCCTTGCGGGACCAGAATCGGTTTGTTCAATACGTTGGCGTAGATCTGGTTGAGTTGATCGTTTCTTTGCGGGATGCCGCCGCCGTTGATGATACGCTCGATGACGGTACCGTGCTCCATCATGCGAGTGAGAATGATGCGCGTGTGGAACGCAGTCCCTTCAATGGCCGCAAAGAGTTCATCTTGTGGTGTGCTGTTGAGGTTCCAGCCGAACGTCACGCCGCCGAGTTCAGCGTTCACTAAGACGGTGCGGTCGCCGTTATCCCAGGTCATGCGCATTAAACCAGTCTGGCCGGGTCGATAGTCTTCTATGTCGCGGGAAAGCGAACTTACGGTGGTTCCGGCGCGCCGCGCAATCGCCTCAAAAATATCTCCCACTGCCGACAGGCCCGCTTCAATGCCGGTCATCTGCGGATCGACAGAACCAGGAACAACGCCACAAACGCCTGGAACCAAGCTGACCTTGTCGCTCAAGCCGATGATGCAGGTGGACGTGCCGATGACGTTAACGACGTCGCCTAGTTTGACGCCGGCGCCGATGGCGTCCCAGTGAGCGTCGAATGCGCCCACAGGAATCGGGATGCCCGAACTGAGGCCAAGCTTGGTGGCCCACTCGTCGCTCAACGTGCCCGCAATGGAACTCGATGTGCGGTAGCGGCCGCCGAGTTTAGTCCGCATACCTTTGAGCAGCGGATCAACTTTGATGAGAAACCCTTCCGGCGGCAGACCACCCAGCGACTCGTTCCACATCCATTTATGGCCCATGGCGCAAATACTGCGGGGCGCGTTGGCGATAGTGTGGATGCCGCACAAAACGGTCGTGACGTAATCGCAGTGTTCGAAGGCAGTAACAAAAAGGTCGCGTTTGTCGGGGTTATGGCGCAACCAGTGAAGCAGCTTGGAGAAGCCCCACTCCGACGAGTAAGCGCCGCCGCACCACTTGATGGCCAGCAAGCCGGATTCGTGCGCCTTTTCGGTAATCTCTTGCGCTTCGTGCCAGGCGCGATGGTCGCACCACAAATAGTAATCGTCAAGCGGTTCAAGGTCGTCGCCGACGGGAATCACGCTGGAACCGGTGGTGTCGAGCGCAATTGACTTCACCGCGCGACCGGGTATGCCCGCTTCGGCGAGTGCTTGATGGGTTGCTTCCGCCAAGGCGCTCATATGGTCGGCGTGACTCTGCGTGGCGAAATCTGGATCCTCGCGTTTGCGGTGTAGCGGATATTGCGCGACACCTGCGCCTAGGCGGCCTTTTTCATTGTCAAAGAGAGACACACGGACGCTGAGCGTGCCAAAATCAACTCCGGCAACGACTATACTCATGCTTTATGCCAATACATATCCCAGTTTAGATATTTCGTTGTGGCCTCGTAAACAACATTAGAAACTGGCGCCAAGTTGGCAGCGGTATGGTGTTCGAAGCCGCGTTCGCAGATGAAGCGCAAGAGTTCTTGCAAGCGCGGGATTTCCACAACTCCTGCGCCGCCGAACGTGACGAGCGAATCGTCAGTGAAGCGGCCATCGCCGACATAGCCACGCACTCGTCCGTAATTGTCGTCGGTCGAAATTCGACAGTAACTCATGGGTCCCGATTTCACCTTACCCACGACGGTGCCGAAGGTATTCAGTTTGCCGACGGTGCCCGCGATGATTTCCTGGTAATCCATGCGGAAATCCTGGAAGAAGTGTTTGGGCAGATTGCTGCAGTGGAAGCAAACTGCTTTGTTCGGATCCTCGCCATAATTGTTGTTCCAATCGAGCAGCGCGCTGGGAGTTCCCGATGCCAGGCGCAACGCGTGCATGCCGACAACACCGGCGATATCAACTTCGCAGGCGCTCAACATGAGTTCGTTGCTCATCATGCTCATCACCGTACAAGGAACCACACCGAAATATTCTTCGAGCGAGGTCCAGCACTGGACGGCGGAAATGGCGGTGTCGGTTTCCTGCATCCAGCCATCGACGACGGCACCGAGTTTTGCCATTTTCATGAGCGACGCAGCGGGCACATCTTTGGTGGAAACATAAGATTGAATCGCTTTGAGTTTGGCCTGGCCGGCAGGGTCGTCATCCTTCATTTTTTCGATGCGGCCGAGGATTTCGGAAAGGTCGATAGTGATGACCGAGATACCAGCGGTTTCCAAAATCTTTTCGCTGTAGCGGACGGTGTTGAATGCCTGTGGGCGCGCGCCGATGGACCCAATCCGTAGGTTGCGCAAGCCCCGCGCTACGCGGCAGACGCCAAGAAACCACTGCAGATCTTTGGTGAATTCCGCGGAATCGGGCGCTTCGGTGTGCAGGGTGGTCAATGAATACGGTATGCCGTACTGCATCAGGTTATTGCACGCCGACATCTTGCCGCAAAAACTATCGCGGCGATCGGCGATGGTCATCTTGCCCGCTGAATCCGGGGTGGCCTGAATCAACACGGGCACGTGTAACTCGGCTGGACGAAGCGTATCTGCTATCGCGCGCTCGTCGCCGAAGTTGGGCAGCGTGACGATAACGCCATCAATTGAATCCCGCTGCTGACGGAACAAATCCGCGCAATGCTTAGCTTCTTCGAAGCTTTCAACAGCGCCGTATCTTGAATCTTGCGGCGTAAGCGCCACAACTTCCACACCCGCCGCGCCCAATACGCGCAGCATATCTTCACGTCCTTCGGCGGCCAAGTGGCCGGGAAAGAAACCGCGATTGCCGACAATGAGTCCGAGTTTCGCGGTTGATTTTGTAGTACTTGCCATTACTGTTTCCTAGGATTAAAGCGCCAAACGTAAAATAACCCAATCAAGAGGAGCAATGCGCCCCACCAAATACCAATGTGCAACTCATCCAGTACGACGTTAGCCGGATGCCAAAGGCCATAAATACCGGCACCAAGAATGAGTACGCCGTACGCAGTTAGCAGTACGCCGATAAAGAACCAAATGGGAATGCGCCCGTGATCATGCATGTTGATTTACCAGAAAATAATGTTTGCTATGACTAACGCTATGAACACCAGCGCGGCCCAAAAGATCGGTTTTTCAAACCAAAGCAAATCGCCTTCTGAGGGAATGTCGGTAGCGCCGTAAACCAGGCCCACGAGTTGTTCCTCTGGTTTCGGCTTCGTCATGAAACTAACCACGACGGTAACCGTGACGCAGATGATCCAGCTCCAAAGGGCGCGGTACATGTTCTCGGCCATCGGTTTCGCTTGTGGGGAAAGTGCGATATAGGCTAACGCAGACGGCACTTTCGTAACCCAAGCCCACATCGCGATGGAACTGAAGGTTCCGGCCAGCAACCCCCAAAATCCACCCGCGGGGGTGGCGCGTTTCCAGAGCATGCCTAGAATAACTGTGCCAAAGAGCGGGGCGATGAAAAAGCTGAATAACGCTTGTACGTAATCCATGATGCTAGAGAACTGCATTACTAAGTAAGCAGTGCCGATACTGACTAACACTCCCAGTACTGTGCACCATTTACCCATCGTCACGTAGTGCGCATCATCGGCGTCTTTCTTGATGACGGCGCGGTAGATGTCGTAAGTCCAAACTGTGGCGAAAGCGCTGACATTACCCGCCATGCCAGACATAAATCCCGCGATAAGCGCCGTGATGCCCAGACCCAAAAGCCCTGGGCCGCAGTAACGTGCGAGCATGAGCGGCAGCACGTCGTTGTAAGTGTGCGCGGTAGGATTAAGTGCTTGTGCGGATTCGGCGACTAACCTTTCCGGCAGGACCGCGAGCCCAAGCAAACCCGGCAAGATAACAATCAGCGGAACCGCCATCTTGAACGCTGCGCCAATGATCGGAGCCATTTTGGCGCTACGCAAATCTTTGGCAGCGAGTACCCGCTGGACCACTAAGAAGTCTGTCGTCCAATAGCCGAAAGAGATGACGAACCCGAGGCCCATCACGATACCGGTCCAATGGATACCCATTGGATTGTCGGTGAACGAACCCAAGCCTTTCCACATGTGCGTGTAGTCGCCACCGGGCCAACGTTCGTGAATGCGATGGACCACGCCGCTCCAGCCGCCGGTTTCGTAGAGGCCGAGGATGGTAACGACTAAAGCGCCCAACCAGATCAAAAAGAATTGCAGCACTTCGTTGAAGATGGCGGAAAGCAGGCCGCCAAAGAATACGTAGCCTGCCACCGTAAGCGACGAAACCCAGATGCTGAAGTTGAGATCCCAGCCGAGGACGATCTGCATAACCTTAGCCATGGAGAACATATTTATACCGCTCATCAGAACAGTCATGAAGCCGAACGAGACGGCGGCGAGTAAGCGGGAGTCTTCGCCAAAGCGCAGTTTGAGATAGCCCGGAACCGAGTGCGTTCTGGAGATGTAATAGAACGGCATCATCACGATCGCCAGGAACAGCATGGCGGGAATGGCGCCGATCCAATACCAGTGCGCGGCGAGAATGCCATATTGATAGGCCGAGCCCGCCCAACCCATCAATTCAAGCGCGCCCAAATTGGCAGCCACGAAGCTCAGACCGGCAATCCAGGAACTCATGTCGCGGCCGGCCATGAAGAAATCCTCGCCGGTTTTGGTGAAGTTCTTCAGGTAATAGCCGATGCCCAGCACCATCAGAAAGTAAAGGGCAATGATGATTACGTCGATGGCGCTGAGCGAAACAAGTTGTTTAGACGCTTGAAAAAAGAGGTAAGCGATGAGAGGGTGCATTGTGTATGTCGAGTCTCACTAGGACTGGGACCGCAAAAACAGCGCTAAAAGCCGCGGCGCATTCCTATGAGTTATATCACGTGGAGGGGAAAGGGAAGTAGCGATTGCCCGGTGTCGTCATCTGCCCCTGGAGAACGAAGGGCAATTGATTTACCATACAATCCTGGGCGCAATGGCGGAATATTTGCACAAGCCAAAAGGATCAAACGGCCTCGGCCTCGTTCTCACACACAGCGCTGGCGGAAATGCCCAAGCGCCCTTGTTGGTAAAGACAGCAGAAGCTTTCACAACCGCGGGTTTTTTTGTCCTCCGCTACAACCTGCCATTTCGCCAACGCAAGCCATTCGGTCCGCCGTCGCCTGCGACCGCACAACAAGACCGCGAAGGGTTGCGGGCAGCCGTAGATCAGCTAAGAGAATTCGCGCCGCACGTTTGTTTAGGCGGCCATTCTTATGGCGGCCGGCAAGCCAGTATCTTGATCGGCGAAGAGCCGGACTTAGCGAAAGGTTTGCTTCTTCTTTCCTATCCGCTGCACCCTCCGAAGAAGCCGGCGCAGTTACGGACTGCGCATTTTGCGCAACTGCGAACGCCCGCTTTATTCGTGCATGGAACAAAAGACGAGTTCGGGACGTTAGCAGAAATGAAAACCGCGTTGCGCTTGATTCCCGCCAAAACTGATTTGCAAATGATCGAAGGCGCCGGTCATGATCTCATGAAAGGCGCCTTCGACATTCAGGAACGAATCGTCTCAGCGTTTATGCAATTGATCACGCCCAGCTAAAGCCGCTCTTGGCGAGCGGAATGGTACGTATCCGTTGGCCGGTCGCCGCAAAAATTGCATTTGTAACGGCAGGAATTACCGGAGGCAGAGCCGGTTCTCCCAAGCCTGTGGGATCGTGATCCGTTTTGACAAAATGCACATCGATCTGCGGCGTTTTGCTCAAGCGCAGCAGTTGATGCTGATGGTAGTTCGTCTGCATCACGCGGCCTTTGTCGAGAGTGATCTCTTGCGCCATGAGCTCGCTGAGTCCATCGATCACACCGCCTTGCACCTGCGCTTCAGCCCCGCTGGGGTTGATGACTTGGCTGCCGATATCGCCGCACACCCAAACTTTGTGAACCTTCAGTTTATTGTTCGCGACCGATACTTCCGCCACGTGCGCGAAGTAACCTTGGAAGCTGTAGTGGAACGAGACACCCAGCGCTCTTCCTTTCGGTAGCGTGCGCTTGCCCCAACCGGAGCGTTCCGCCACCGCCTGCAGGACGCCCCGCATACGTGCGACATCATAGCTCTTGTGGGTTTGGTCGCCCAGCAGTTCCAGCCGGAAAGCGACCGGGTCTTTTCCCGCAGCATGAGCAAGTTCGTCGATGAACGATTGCATAACGAAGCATTGCGAATTCGCCGTTGGCGCACGCAACGCACCAGTCTTCAAAGCGAGTGGCATTGCCGAAACATGCATGGCGAAGTTTGGCACAAAGTCAGACGGGAATTCGCCGGGATTGATGCCGGCAGACGAAGCGAAATGTTCATTGTCGCCGTAAGTCACGAAGTGATTCCGCCACGCAATTACCTTGCCCGATGAATCCACCGCGCCTTTGAGGAAGTGAAAGCCGCCGGGCCGATAGTAATCGTGCTCCATGTCATCTTCGCGAGTCCAGACCAGCTTGACCGGCACACCCACCTTCATGGCAATGTGAGAAACCTCGACCATGTAGTCGTTCGTCAGCCCTCGCCCAAATGAGCCCCCGGCACGCAACAGATGAATGGTGATGTTATCTTCAGGAACGTTGAGCAGTTTCGAAACCAGCGTGCGTCCACGCGCGGGAAGTTGGGTGGTGCTCCAGATCTCGAGTTTGCCGTCTTTATATTGCGCACTGCAATTTCGCGGCTCCAGCGGAGCGTGCGAGATGAACGGGTACTCATAATCCGCTTCCAGCACCTTGCCAGCGCCTTTGAACGCATCCTCTACGTTGCCGTCGTTCTTGAGTGTGCGTTGCGGCGGTTGGGTTGAAAGCTGCTTGGCGCGCTGGGCGAATTCGACACTGCTTTGATTGGCAGCCGGACCTTCATCCCATTTCACGTTCAACTTCTTACGCGCTGAGTTGGCGGCCCACCACGTGTCGGCTACAATCGCGATTCCAGGTTCTAGCCCAGGGTCGCCTTCTACAATGGGTCCGGTCTTGACGTTCGCATCCACCACAAACGCGTGCTTCACACCAGGCAGCGCTTTTATTTCATCGATATTTGCGCTGGCGACTTTGCCGCCGAAAACAGGACACTTGTGATATACGGCATACAGCATGCCGGGCGTCGTGAAATCGATACCGAAGATGGGCTTTCCGGCTACAATGTCGGGAATGTCCACCGAACGTGTGGCTTTACCGATGATCTTGAAATCGCCTTGATCTTTGAGTCTGAGCGTTTTCAGATCGGGCACGGGCATGGAAGCAGCAGCCGAAGCGAGTTCACCGTAACCAAGCGAACGGTCGGTGCCCTTGTGATAAACCCGGCCGTTTTGTGCGAAACACTCGGCTTCGGACACGCCCCACGATTTCGCAGCGGCGGCGATCAACATCTGACGGGTAGCCGCACCTACTTGACGCATCGGTACCCAGTTGTTCGACGCCGCGCGACTGCCGCCCGTGGTCTGCATACCGTATTTTGCATTGAAATCGGCCTGCTCCACCTTCACCGTTTTCCAATCCACTTCCAGTTCTTCGGCGATCAGCATGGGCAGCATGGTCTTAATTCCCTGCCCTATTTCCGGATTGCGCGAGATGAGAGTGATGGTTCCATCGGCTGCAATCCGGACGAAGGCGGTGGCTTCAAACGGCGGCGGTGAGGGTGGCTGTTGTGCGCTGGCAAAAGGCGACTCGAACGCACCTATCAACAATCCGCCTCCCGAGGCGGTGGTCACTTGTAGAAACGATCGGCGGGTCAGACGCATGTTATTCGGCTCCCTTCACGCTGGCGATGCCAGCCGCTTTGTGAATGGCTTCACGCACGCGGACGTACGTTCCACAGCGGCAAAGATTGCCGTCCATGGCTGCATCGATCTGTGCGTCGGTCGGCTTAGGATGTTTCGCCAACAAGGCGGCAGCGGACATGATTTGCCCCGCTTGACAATAGCCGCACTGCGGCACATCTATTTCTATCCAGGCTTGTTGCAGCGGATGCGACGAGTCTGGCGAGAGCCCTTCGATCGTCGTGATATGAGCGTTAGCCGCCGCAGAAATCGGCGTCACACAAGAGCGCTGCGGCACCCCGTTCACATGCACCGTACACGCTCCACATTGGCCAATCCCGCAGCCGAATTTCGTTCCGTGGAGATCAAGCACGTCGCGCAAGACCCAGAGAAGAGGAGTATCGGCAGACACATCGACTGTGGTCGCCTGTCCGTTAACCATGAGCTTTGTTGACATATTTTTGTTTTGAAGTGGACATTCACTAGCATATGACTAATCCGGCGAAAAAGGGAGACGTACAGTAAACTCAAACGTGCCTATGCCCTACGATTTGAACGCAGCAGCATTACAGACTGTAACCGACAACGGTTTTCATCCTGAGTTCCCACCGGAAGCGGAGGCGGAATTGGACTCTTTAAGCCCCGTTACGACGCCTCGGGCGGCTGATCTGCGTGGGTTGCTTTGGTCGTCGATCGATAACGACACGTCGCGCGATTTAGATCAGATCGAAGTGGCGGAGCAGCTCAGTGACGGTCGGATTCGCGTGTTGGTCGGTATTGCGGACGTAGATGCTTTTGTACGCCAAGGGCTGGCACTAGACACTCATGCGCAAGCGGAAACAACTACCGTTTACGCGGAAGTGCGAACGTTTCCGATGCTGCCCGAAAAGCTTTCGACGGGATTAACCTCGCTGCTTGAGAACGAAGATCGGGCGGCGGTGGTCACCGAATATACCGTTGGCTCAGATGGCGAAGTGACTGACGCTCGCAGCTATGCCGCCATTGTCCGTAACAAAGCCCAACTAACCTACAACGGCGTTGGTCCCTGGCTGGACGGAAAAGCTGCCGCTCCATCGAAAGTGGCGGCGTCAGCGGATTTGCAGGCGCAGTTGAAACTGCAAAACACCGCAGCGCTCCGTTTGCTTGCAGCGCGGCATCGGCTGGGTGCATTGAGTTTCGAACGAACGGAGACAAGTCCGGTATTCGAGAACGGGCAGGTGACCGGCTTAGTGGCGGCAACGAAGAACAGCGCCGGCATGTTGATTGAGAACTTCATGGTCGCGGCCAATGAAACAATGGCCCGAACATTTGTGGAAAAGAAGGTCTCCTCCATTCGCCGCGTCGTTTCGCAACCCAAGCGCTGGGACCGAATCGTGGAACTGGCGCAAAGGGTAGGCGGATTGTTGCCCGCACAACCCGACGTCAAAGCGCTAAACGAGTTTCTTTTAAAACGCAAACAGGACGATCCAGACCACTATGAGGATTTGTCTCTCTCCGTTATCAAATTGTTGGGTCCGGGCGAATACAAAATGCAGCGGCCAGGCGATGACGATGGCGGCCACTTCAGCTTGGCGGCGCATGACTATACGCATTCCACCGCACCGAACAGGCGTTTCGCCGATGTAGTTACGCAGCGTATTTTGAAGGCGCTCGGAGCCGGCGTGCCAGCCCCTTACACAGACGACGAATTGAACAACATTGCGCAGCACTGCACGGAGCGCGAAGACGCCGCTCGTAAGGTAGAACGCACCATGCAGAAAAGAATTGCCGCGGTGGCGATGAGCAGTAAGATCGGCCAAGCTTTTTTGGCCATGGCAACTGGTGTTTCCGAGAAAGGAACGTTCGTCAGGGTACTTGATCCTCCCATGGAAGGCCGCTTGATGCAGGGGACGGACGGAGTAGACGTCGGCGACAAATTAGAAGTGCGGCTGACCCGCACCGATCCAGCGCGCGGCTTTATCGACTTCGCCAAGATCCGCGAACTACCGCATTAGGAGGTCCAGTTTACGCCCCATTGTTGTTGCAATTCTTTGGGGATTGTGAAGGTCGGGCGGTTCCCGCCGCGCTGCACGAGGACGATGGAGTTGATGAGCACTTTGCCCACTTTTTCGGCAAGATCGGCGATCGCCGGAGAGTCATGAATCAGATCGGTCAACACTTCGCCGCCGATATTCAGCGGTAGGGTCAGCACGCTGCGCAGACCGCTTTGTTCGAGAGCGGTTTTTTGCACGCCAAGCATGCCCGCGTGTTCTTCGCCAAGAAAGTAGCGGATCAGCAGGCCGGGTGCGTCGTCAAACACGTCACCCGGAAGCTGATATTGGATGGATTCGATCAGCGCTTTGGTCATGAGCTGTCCTTCTGGACATGCTCCGAATTGGCGACGCGCGATGGCGGCACAAAGCGCTTCGGCGGAAGTATTATCGGCGGGAATCATGTCATCGCGAATGCCTAATTGATGGCCGACAATTTGCCAGCAGTGTAGATAAGCGTCCCATTCCCCCGCTGTAAGAGAGACGCCAATGCGGCGCAAACCATCAAGCGAAATCCAAGAGAATGCCATAAGGGTGCCGGTCAGGTCTTCTTGATTCACCGGCAGTCCGAATTCCTCTTTCCAGCCAGGATACTGTTTCACCAAATGCCGAACCGCCGCATGCATTAGTCGAACTTTCTGCATCGTGCGACGAGCGCGTCCTTCGGGTCCTGTAAGCCCACCCGGCGACATCACATCGACCAGGAGTTGTGCTGTTTCAAGAATTCGGCGGGTTGTGTTACCGCTGAGACGGCCAGTCAGCGCAAGCACTTGGACGCCGTTCCGTCCGACATAGCAAAATGGCAGTGCGTAACAATGCAGAATCAGAATCAAGCGCGGGCCATACTTCCAAAACACTTGCTGTGCGATTTCGATTTTGGAGGGATCCGCCCACTCAGGAAGCTGATCGAGCTGTTTGACGTACTCGGCAACTACGGGCGGGAAGGTCTCTGGCTCGGGATATTCGTTGAGCACCAGATTGCGCATGAGCGCATTCACGGAGTCGATGGAGCTATTGGCGAAGAGATTCTCGATAACGGAGTCGGCCAGCGGGTCGCCGACTTGGCGCATGGGGTTGAGAAAAGAATCGGTCCAATGAGATGCAGTCTGAAACGCGGGGGGCATTGGACCGTTATTATAACGGCAAGGAACAGGCGATCGTCACGCCTGTTCCGCCTTACCTTGGGTGAGGATTAATTCTCACCGTTCGCTGGAACTGAAAGCGAGGTGGATTGTGTAGCAGTAGAGGCGCTTGGCGGAACCGGAGTTCCGCTAGACATCGATTGCGCACTGGGTTGGTTGAGGTTTACACCAACGCCCCAGACCGAATTATTGCCCCAAACACTGCTGTTGCCCCAAACACTGTTGTTACCCCAAACGCTATTGTTGCCCCACACAGAGTTATTACCCCAAACCGTGCGCGACGCATTGATCGCGTTCACGCCCCACACCGTCCGGACATCGTAAACGCTTTGCACACCCCAAACACTGTTTAGATTCCAAACAGAGGTAGGGTTCGCCACCATGCCGATTGTCTGAGTAGTCGGGTCGTAAACCGCAGCCGGAGACATGGCGTTGCCTTGGGCCAGCGATGTATTGGCTAGCGCTGCAGCGATGTCGAGGTAGCCAGCGCCGACCGTAAATATGTCGTAGTAGCTAAGGTAACTTATGCCGGTCGAAGGATCTGTGGCGACGCTCGAAGCTGGGAAAGTCTTATAAGCCGTCAGCATCAGTCGAGCCTTCACTTGGTCGGGCGTCATGGCGGGATTCGCTTGCAGCAGGAGAGCGGCGGCAGCACTGACTACGGGAGTCGCCATGCTGGTTCCACTAAGAAGAAAGAACGTATTGCCAGGTTTGGAATTGTTCGTCTGCTGATAGTAGGACCGCGGCATAATATTGCCCGGATATTGCACCGCCAGCGTGGCCGAAGTACTCGCAAGTAAAGATACAACCTGATTGCCCGGAGCCACCAGATCGGGCTTCACGATCCCATCCACCAGTGTCGGGCCTTTTGAGCTGTAGCTGGCAATCAGGTCATCGGTCCGCGTGTATGTTCCTTCTGTTTTCATGGCGCCCACCGTTATCACATAAGGATCGTTGCCAGGTGCTGTGATGGTGCCATAACCATTCGTTCCAAATGAGTTGTCACGGCCATCGTTGCCCGCCGCCACAACGACCACAATTCCCGCCTTCCACGCCATCTCAACAGCCTGGCAAAGCGGGTCGTTCGTATAGCTTTCATACACCGGACGGCCTAGGGAGAGGTTCATGACGCGGATGTTGTAGATGGAAGCCAAGCCTATGGCGGTATCAATCGCCGCAATCACCTGGCTGTCGGTGCCCGATCCGTTTTGGTCCAGCACGCGAAGATTGATGATATTGGCAGCGGGTGCGATGCCTTTGAGACTTCTGGTACATGATCCGCAAGAAGAATTCGCTCCGTTGCCGGCTAGGATTCCGGCGACATGCTCACCATGTCCGAAACGATCCGGCGCCAGAACGGCTAACCCCATAGTTACCAAAGTTGTTGCAGAGGAATCAGAAAGTGAGATGGCCGTGCTCGTCGTGCTGGAACTCGAAGATGATGCGGAACTACTTGCAGTGGACATTGGAGCGGTCGTGGTCTCAGTAAAATCCTGGCTGTAGACGATGCGAGAGCTGTAGCTCAGGTCGGCATTCGCATTGACTCCGCTATCGATCAGGGCGATTCCGATACCCGCGCCGGTCAGGTTCGATTTCCAGGCAGCGGGCGCATTTACGGCAGCAGCTGTGTAATCAAGCTTGGCGTGTACTGGGCGATCAGGCGCCACAAATACGACATCGGCATCATTCGCCAAGTCCTGTAAGGCGGACGCGGGAATGGAATACGCCGCGAATGCCACTTTGCTATAGCGCCGGAGTACAGAGCCCCCACGACTGACGATTTTCTGATGACTTAGTTCGGTGGGTTTAGTCTTCCATTGAATAATCACGTTACATTGGGTCGCCGGATCTTTCGCGGCTAACTCGTCTGAAAGCTTCGGGTTGTGGCCCGGACGCTGCGCCAGCGCGGACAACACGACCAAACCAAAAATAAAAGTGAGTTTTTTCACTTGATTACGAACTCCTTAGAATTGCTGGCACGGCCTGAGAACTGCGCGTGGCCGAAAACCTTCACTAGCCTTATCGGTAGCGCGTTCTCGGCTTTAAAGCCTCTAAAGTTTCGAAAGTACTACTCCGATGTTTGAATTGGCAGAGTAGTGTTCTCCTGTCGGTCTAAGCGTCATTAATGAAACGTAAAGTCTTATTCGCGGCGACGGTCCTGCTTAGTTTCGCGTGGCGCTGCAACGCGAGTCTTGACCCTGCCAAAGAAATGACGCAGTACGTTCGCCAGAGCTGGAATAGTGAGTCGGGATTACCGCAAAGCTCGGTGCAAGCGATTACCCAAGCGGCGAACGGTTACCTGTGGATCGGGACAGAGGAAGGCTTGGTGCGTTTCGATGGGGTACGATTCACTGTCTTTGACCGCGGGAATACACCCGCGTTACATAGCAACCAAATTACCGCGCTGTTAATAGATAAAGAGCAGAATTTGTGGATCGGAACCCACGGCGGAGGCATTACCCGCCTAAGCAAAGGCCAGATCGCTGCAGCCTCTCATCTCCGCGAAGCGACCGACCTAACCGTGAACGCCTTTTATCAAGATCGCTTAGGTGTGATATGGGTAGGTACGTCGGGTGCCGGTCTCTTGCGTTTTGCGGGCGAGAACGCCACTTCACTCACTACCGCCAGCGGCCTGGCGGATAATTCCGTATTTGCCATGGCCGAAGACAAAGGCGGAGTGCTTTGGGTTGGCACCTATCGGGGGCTGAGCTGGTTGATAGATGGCAAACCCCAACCCCTAGGCAAGTACCATACGCTAGCCGGTCGCTATGTACGCGCTATCTGTTCCGACCCAAGCGGGACGATCTGGGTGGGAACCACCGACGATGGGCTATGGCGTTTCCGAGACTTCGAATCAAACAATTTGAAACAGGAAGACGGTCTGACCGATAACGCCATCGCATCCCTCTTAGTAGATCGCGCCGGCACTCTTTGGATTGGCACGCAAGGAGGTGGGCTTGACCGGTTATCAAACGGCAAGATCAATACGCTCGAGGAGAAAAAGTCTCATTCGGTTGACGGGATTTGGGCGATATTCGAAGATCGCGCTGGCAGTCTTTGGACCGGCAGCTCCACCAGCGGCTTGTGTCATTTTCGGGATGGAATCTTTACTACCTTAGGTACGCGCGAGGGATTGCCGAGCGATATGATTCTGCCTGTATTTCAGGATCACAAAGGCGCAATCTGGATCGGTTCCGATCAAGGCCTAACGCGCTGGCAAGACGGAAAGTTTAAGCAATACGGTGCGCGGGACGGACTACCAGAGGGAATTGTGTTTTCCATAGCGGAAGACACTGGCGGCAGCCTGTGGGTAGCGACGCGCCACGGCTTAGCTCGGATGAAGGGCAACCGCTTTCAACCTTTCGCCGAAAAAGATGGCCTTCCCAACAAAGCCGTCATATGCATGCTGCCGGACCGTAAAGGTGGCATTTGGGTTGGTTCCAGGGGCGGTCTGAGTCATTTCAACGGTGCGCGCTTCGAAACGATGACCACAGCGAATGGCCTCTCCAATGATTACGTACTTTCACTCTACGAAGACCGCGTTGAGACTCTGTGGATCGGCACCGATGCCGGGTTAAACCGGCTCCGAGATGGAAAAGTGACAACTTACACAATTCGTCAAGGTCTCTCCAATGACGTTGTTTGGTCGATAACCGGGGACACCGATGGCGCGCTTTGGATTGCTACAAACGGCGGCGGGATCAACCGCTTTAAGAAAGGAAAATTCGTCGGAATCAGCAGCGAATCCGGCCTTATCGACGATGCGGTTTTTGACGTGCTTGACGACCGCCAAGGTCGACTTTGGATGACCTCCAACAAAGGAGTCTCGTGGGTCGCTAAGCATGAATTGAATGCCTTTGCCGACGGGGAAAGAAGCCGCATCTTTCCGGTTCTCTACGACACGAGGGACGGCTTACGAAACCGGGAGTGCAACGGCGGTTTTCAACCAGCCGGTTTACTAACGGCCGATGGCCGCGTTATGTTTCCGACCACGGCAGGTTTGACGATAGCTAGTCTGTCGCGACTTTCCAACCAAAGCGAGCCGCTCGATGTAGTGCTCGAACGACTCGAAGCGAATGACCGGGAGTTTCCTACTGGGGCTCGAGTCGAGATTCCGCCCGGATTGGGAAAACTGGCATTCTCTTTCACAGTGCCAAATTTTAGCTCGCCGGAAAACCTGAAGTTCCGTTATCTTCTTGAAGGATTTGATAAAGACTGGAGTGTACCGACCAGCCGCAGGGAAGCCTATTACACAAATATTCCGCCGGGAGAGTACCGCTTTCGAGTGATGGCCTGTTTGGATGGCGTCTGCCAGGAGACGGTTGATAGCGCGCGGTTTATACTTCGGCCCTACTTCTATCAAACCAGCCTCTTCACCATGCTTGTGTGTGTCGGCTTGGGCTTTGCTCTTTTCGCTCTTTATCGGCTTCGCGTCAGTCACTTGCACAGACAGGCCCAAAAACTCTCGACGCTCGTCGAAGAACGCACCGTCGATCTCCGCAAGAGCGAACAGGACCTGCGGCGTTCGCGCGATGAACTGGAAGTGCGGGTGCAAGAACGCACCCAGGATCTATTGCGGCTCAACCGTTCGTTAGAGAACGAAATCAAGGTGCGAAGCGAGGCGGAAAACCGGGCAGAGTCGGCGAATCGGGCCAAGAGCGACTTCCTCGCCAACATTAGTCATGAAATCCGCACTCCCATTAACGGCATCATGGGAATGACAACATTGTCCCTGGGAACCGACCTAGACAGCGAACAACGTGAATATCTTGAGACAGTGCAGTCCTCCTCTGAAGCACTCTTAAAGATAGTAGAAGACATCTTCGATTTTTCGCGTTTGACGGATAACCGTTTGGAATTAGATTATCAGCCATTTAAATTGGGTCACTGCCTGACGAGACTGGAACAAGAATTTGCCGCGCGCGCGAAGGAGAAGAAACTCAGCTTTACCGTGCGTCGTGATTCTCACGTCCCAGAGGTTTTGTTGGGCGATGAGAATCGCTTGCGACAAGTCTTGGAAAACCTACTGGAGAATGCAGTGAAGTTTACCACCGAGGGCGGCGTCGCTCTAGCAGTCGTAATTAAAGCAGATCAGGGGGATGAAGTGCAGTTCTCGGTTCTTGATACGGGAATAGGTGTGCGTGACGATAAACAGAATGCGATCTTCGAAGCTTTTTCGCAGGCCGACAATTCGTCAACGAGGCGCTACGGCGGAACGGGATTAGGTTTAACGATCTGTGCGCGCTTAGCTGCCTTGATGCAGGGGAGAATCTGGTTTGAGAGCGGTCCTGGAGGCAGCACATTTTACCTGAGTATTCCGCTTTTGACGCCGGACGGAGTCCATCACGAGGCCTTCCCGTTGAATCAAGCGCGTTAGCGCCGCCGCGTTATCACCAAGTGGTGAAGGTGCGAAATCAATTCGATATGCGATCCTGATGAAAACGAATGCGTTTTCACCTAAACCTTCTATTCGCAGCGCTGATCGCTTTTGCGGCGATGTCCGCCAACGCCCAGACTCCCAGTAAACCCGCTGCCTCTACAGCGACCAAGAAAGGACCCGCAACAGCACCAAGCAGCGTCCACAAAATACCGATGGCACTAACCACCGACGACGAAAAAGCTATCTATTCGATAGGTCTAAGCATCTACGGTTCGCTTGCGCGATTCAATCTCTCACCCACCGAACTGGAACTCGTTAAACGCGGTTTTTCGGACGCAGCCGCTGGAAAGCCAGCCGTTGACCTGACAACGTGGGGACCAAAAATCGACCCAATAATGAAAGCCCGCTTGGCTAAATCGGCCGGCGGCTTCCTCGCAAAGGCCGCCGCCGAACCCGGCGCCGTCAAAACTCCTTCTGGTTTGATTTACAAGGAATTAAGAGCTGGCACGGGTTCATCCCCAACAGCGTCGGATACCGTCAAAGTGAATTACCGGGGTACCTTTGTGGACGGCAAAGAGTTCGACAGTTCGTATTCGCGAAACGAACCCGCTGAATTCCCGCTTAGCGGCGTGATCCGCTGCTGGACAGAAGGCGTCCAGAAGATGAAAGTCGGCGGAAAAGCGCGTCTTGTTTGCCCGTCCGATATCGCATACGGCGACCAGGGGCGACCTGGCATTCCCGGCGGTTCCACGCTCATTTTCGAGATAGAACTGTTATCGGTTGCCAGCAAATAATTTCAGCTTTGCGCGCCCGGTCTCACCAGCAGCTCCAGGCCTGACGAGCCTGAATGCGTTTGAATAGATTCCGGCTTCTTCCACCTCAAAAGGAATGGATTCATTGCTTTGGGAACTCGCAAGGTTCTTGTGGAGAGGCCCCACATTGAACCCGAATTCAAATGACGATTCCCTCGTAGCGGAGACCTCATTAAGACTGGCATAGCCCTCCTGGATTTTGTTGAATCATTTCCGCCTTGAAAGTCATGAAAGGCAGGCGTGAAGGTGTTATCGGCCAAATCAATGCCGGCAATAGTTGCTCATTAAAAAAAGTCAAGAATTTCCGGGGCGTAAGGCTTTCGCTCAGTCTAATGTGTGGGAGCAAGACATCCGAAATAATTAGTATGAGCAACGCCCAGACCCTTGAAGACGAATTGCAAGGTTCGAAATCCCCTGATCAAACCAAGACGAATGCCCCTCGAAGCATCCATTCAAATAAGGATTCGCGCTTTCCGGCCAGTGAGTTCGGAAAATCGAAATCGACCAAGAGCATTTTGGCCGAATTTGGCATCAATGCTGAAAACCTTGCGGCTCGGCGTGCCTTTATCCGCCTCGAGTCGAACGAGGCTAAGGCGATGGCCGAATTACTTCCTTGGGCTCAATCCGTTGCTAAGCAAATCGCGAGAGAATTCTATGATTGGCAGTTTGAGTTTTCCAACACTCTCAAATTTTTTGACGCCTTTGCGAAGCGCCACGGGATTACGCGATCTGCCCTTCGCGAACGGTTGGAAAGCGCGCAAGCTGGCTATTTCGTGGGCGTTTTCGAAGGAGCAGCTAGCGGATGGGGACTGGAATACTTCGAAAGCCGTCTCAAGATCGGAGAAGTCCACAATCGCATCGACTTGCCCATGAAGTGGTATGTCGGTTCATACTCCGAACTGCTGCGCTTGGCAACCGTTCATTTGACGAAGGCTATTCCGGACGCGGCCAAATTAGCAAATGTTGTGGAGATTCTCAACCGAGTTTTTAACTACGATTTGCAGGCCATATTAGATTCATTTGTCATGCGGCTCTTGGAGTCTATGGGAATTGACATTCAGGCTATCGACGTCGATCGGGACAAAGATCGTACCGAGCATATCGACCAGGCCAAGCAAGCACTGGGAACGCTGATCGCACAGGCCGATGCGCTCGCGGGCGACCGACTGCACGACCCGGTTCTAACAATCTTTATACCTACCGCAGGTCGTGTCGGAGCGTCGTTCGCACGACTCCACGAATTCCTAGCAAAGATTTCTGAGCAAGCAGACGTGTTGGCCGCCGGCAATCTGAAGAGTTCAAAGTTAGAAAGTCTGAAAGAAGTGAACAATTCAAGAGTATTGGCCAGTAGCATGAGCCGGCTCCTGAAAGCTCAAAATCAAGTGGCGCTCGTAGCGGAAGCGGTCGCCCATGGCAACATGGACGTCGCCATTGAAAGTCATTCGGATGCAGACATTCTCTCCATCGCCATTCGAGGCATGGTCGACAACCTGCGACGGCTTGTTGCTGAAATGGGTCAAATGGCGGAGGCACATGCACGCGGACAAATTGATACCTTTATTCCTGCCAACAGTTTTGAAGGAGCTTACCGAACCGTCGCCAAGGGTGTGAATGACATGGTGGGCGAACACGTGTCCGTGAAAAAGAAGGCACTAGACTGTGTGGCAGAGTTCGGCAAAGGAAACTTCGAAGCGCCTTTTGAACGGCAACCCGGCCAGCGGGCCTTCATCAATGACGTGATTGAAGGAATACGCAGCAACCTCAAGAACTTAATTGCCGACACGGACCTTCTTGCCAAGGCGGCTGCCCAGAAAAATTTGAAAGCGCGTGTCGATGTCAACCGTCATCTTGGGGATTATCGCAAGATCATCGCGGGCATCAACAGCACTCTGGAAGCGGTCATGGAACCGTTGCGCGCTACCGGTGAAAATGCCAACACCATTGCCAGTTCAGCTGAGGAATTAACCGTCACTAGCCGCGTTATGGCTGATGGCGCAGAGGCAACCGCTACCCAAGCTAATTCAGCCTCGGTTTATAGCCGCGAAGTTTCAAACAGTGTAACCAATGTCGCCAGCAGTTCGGAAGAAATGCTTTCATCGATCCGCGAAATTTCTCGCAATGCTCACGAGGCGGCCCGCATCGCAAAGAGCGCGGTTGCGGTTGCTACCGCCACCAACCAAACCATCGCACAACTGGGTGATTCGTCCAAAGAAATTGGCAAAGTAATCAAAGTAATCACCTCCATCGCCCAACAAACGAATCTGCTGGCGCTCAACGCAACCATTGAAGCAGCCCGCGCTGGCGAAGCCGGTAAAGGATTTGCAGTCGTGGCCAACGAAGTCAAAGAGCTAGCCAAAGCCACGGCCAACGCAACCGAAGAAATCAGTCATAAGATTGAGGCAATTCAAGGCGATACCAAGAGCGCGGTCGGCGCCATCGCTGAAGTCAGTTCCATCATTGCCCAGATCAATGACATTTCGAACTCTATCGCATCCGCAGTCGAAGAACAGACCGCCACTACCAACGAGATCGGGCGAAACGTCCACGAAGCGGCTCGGGGCACCGCTGAGATCACCAAGAGTATTACGGGCGTCGCCGAATCGGCCAAGGAAACAGCGCGCGGCGCCATCGAAACCCAGAAGGCTGCGCAGGCTCTAACGGAATTGGCTGCCAGGATGCAGCGCTTCGTAGGTGGGTTTGATTTTTAATCTCGAGCGCGGCTTAACCCCCGCGCCCGCAGACAAAGTGTACAATCCGAGGGGTGAGCGAGACGTCCATCAATCATCCCCGTCCCCAATCTCTGGAGTTCGAAGCCGGTCGGCGAATAGTTATAGAAACGATTCGCCGTCTAGTGCGTGAACTGAGGAGCGAATCCGTCCCCCTGGAACACGCTTATGGCCGTATTTTGGCTAAGGGCTTACAAGCGGACCGCGATTTCCCCGCCGTAGCGCGCTCCCTGCGTGATGGGTACGCTGTCAGAGCGATCGATGTGCCCGGTACTCTGCTCGTTCGCGGCGAAGTACGCGCAGGCGATCTCGAACAGCCGCCGTTGTCCTCAGGCGAAGCTCTGGAGATTATGACGGGAGCTCCCGTTCCATCCGGTTCCGATGCGGTCGTCATGCTTGAACAGGTCACCCGAACAGCTAATCAGGTGAAAATCGATCAGCATGCAGAAGCAGGGCAGTTCATCAATCATCGTGGATCTGAAGCTGGCGCCGGTAAGGAACTGATACCTGCCGGCACTAAGTTGGACGCCAGTCACATCTCTACGCTGGCAACCACTGGACACACATTCGTAGAAGTAATCGCAAAACCCCGAGTGGCGATCTTAGCAACAGGCGACGAGATCGTTGCCGTCAACGAAACACCCGCCCGCCACCAAATTCGTAATTCTAATTCTTATATGCTCGCCGCTCTGGTACGCGCGAGCGGCGGGGATCCAACCGTCCTGCCCGTTGCTCGTGACACGAAAGACGCCCTTTTTCCGCTGCTCAAGGAAGGACTGGCCCACGATCTCTTGCTCGTCACCGGCGGCGTTTCAGCCGGAAAATACGACTTGGTTAAACCAGCCCTTCGCGATCAGGGCACAGCATTTCTTTTTGAACGCGTGAAAATCCAACCTGGACAACCAACCGCCTTCGGCCTCGCGGGAGATAAACCCGTTTTCGGGCTCCCTGGCAATCCAGGGTCTTCGCTCATCACTTTCCATCTGTTCGCACGCGCGGCTCTGGAGCTATTAGCCGGCGCAAAGGACGTCATCTTACCCCTACTCAGTGCCCGCTTCGAAGCACCTTTCCGTCACAAAGGCGGATTGACACGATTTCTGCCCGCGCGGCTGACTGACGATGGTCAACATCTGCGTCACATCTCCTGGCAAGGTTCGAGCGACATCCCAGCCCTGGCGAAAGCCAATTGCTTCTTGGTCGCCGACCATGATCGTGAGAGTTGGGCTATCGGCGACAGTATACGGGTGATGCTGAAGGCATGAAGAAGCAAAAACTCTCGCACTACAATGCTGCGGGTTCGGTCGCCATGGTCGACATTTCCGGCAAACCGGTCACTAGCCGCAGCGCCAGAGCGCGTGCCTACGTAGCCATGCCCTCAGACGTGCTCGCGGAACTGCCGAGTAACAAAAAGGGTGACCCGCTCGAGATAGCCCGCATCGCTGGTATTTCTGCCGCCAAGAAAACATCCGAACTGATTCCGCTGTGTCATCAACTGCCGTTAAGCCACGTCGGAGTTGAGTTTCGTCAGGACGCGCACGGCATCGAGATCACCGCGAGCGCTCGCACCAGCGCGCAGACGGGCGTCGAGATGGAAGCTATGACGGCAGCCGCCATAGCAGCCTTAACGATCTACGACATGACAAAGGCCCTCAACAAATCCATCGAGATTCGCGAAATCTATCTACTTGAAAAGAAAGGCGGCAAGTCCGGCACCTTCCGGCGCCCGCAGAAACACTAATGATCCGTGCCGCCATTCTCACCATCAGCGATTCCGCCGCTGCCGGCACCCGCACGGACGCCTCAGGCCCCGCTCTCGCCGCGCGCATCACTGAACTCGGGTGGAATGTCGCCGCATCCGCCGTAACTTCCGACGATCCCGCTGCTATCGCTTCTAAGCTCCGTGAATGGTCCGATAATGCAGGCTACGATCTAATCCTCACTACCGGCGGCACTGGAATCACCTCTCGCGACGTCACACCCGAAGCGACGCGCGACATTCTAGATCGCGAAATTCCAGGAATCGCTGAATGGATCCGCAGCCGCGGTATGGAACAAACAAAGCTCGCTGTTCTGTCACGTGGTTTGGCCGGTCAACGCAAGCGTTCCTTCATTGTAAATTTGCCGGGATCCCCACGCGGAGCCCTGTTTTCCCTTCAAGTGATCGAACATCTCGTTCCCCATATTGTCGATCTCCTCCATGGCCGCTCCGAGCATAACTAGTTTCAGCATCCCCATCATGTTATTTTGTTAATTGTGCTCCCGCACAAAGGGCCTTTAGCTCAGTTGGTTAGAGCGCGTCCTTGACACGGACGAGGTCAGAGATTCGAGTTCTCTAAGGCCCACCAATCTTTCATTGCAGATCCGCATGGCATAATCCATTCGCACCAACGGATTGCGCCACCGCGGGAGCCAGCGTCTAAGCGTCGTCCATCGTTATGTTTGAATGTCCGGCCATTTTCATGACGTGGCTTACACCGATGCGCTAACCAGTTCGGTGATTGCGTTACGGCGCATGGCGCGAAAGCTGAGTCCGTCGTAGTAGATACCCGAAGTTCAGCAACTAGGCACAGGTGTCGGCGCAGATTATTGTCACTCGGCAGGATTCGGGCCTCTGGAAAATTCTGGAAATATACCGCTCCGCTTCCGCACTACATCAGTCCTTCAGCAACCGACTCGCTCTCAACAGCCCGTACAAGGGCGAACTGTTGAACGCCAACATCAATCCAGGTAACCCTCAATATTTGGAAGCGGGCTGAAGAGCAAAAACGTTCATGAATTTTCCCGTGTAACTCGTACAAAGCAAGCGACCAATTTCCGCAAAATCGTGTGCTAAGAGTCGAAACCGCCGCAGATCAAGGATACGCAGGGCGCAAACAAGTCTTGGTGTGTTGTACGAACGGTTACGATGTCCGCAGGCGGCGAGCCAACGCGATGCTGCCGCACAAACCTGCACGACGGCATGTGGCGCACCAAAAAAGACCAAAGTTCAGCGGCTTTCGCTTGACGGCGGGGACTGGACACGGAACCAATGTTCTCAAAGAGACTAGCCCATATCTCTCATAGATAAAGTGGCAAAAAGCCGTCCAATCTGGCATAAACATAAGTGCTGACAAATGTTTGCGACCAAGAAGAGTCGGCCTTTGCCATGACACGGTGTAACGAATCGCGATCTGAATTTGGGGACGAGGGCCGGCGGGAAGTCGTAGGGGAATTTAACGGCGGAACGATCAGTTCCGGCGGCGGAGCGTTGCCGCTGCAGGCGACGGACCGGCAGATGAAGTTATTGCGGCGAGAAGCGCGTGCTTTCTGGACCGACGCAACCCGATCTTCGTGTAGCACCGATTGGAGCAGATGCTGGCAGCGGGTTTACGCGCTAGCGCTGGGGTACGAGGATTTGGACGATCACGAACAACTGCGGCACCACCCCCCTGTTAGGGTTGTTTGCTGGCAGGGCAAAACCGGGCGAGGACGTGCTGGCGGCCAAGAGCACCCTGAACCGCATGGAACTGGGAGACGGGACACCGGACCGCTACAAGAACATCACCTTCTGACAGGCCGCCATCGATGATCTGCCCTTAATCGATGATCTGCCGTTATATGTGTTTGCTGGCGAGCATGTGTTGTGTGCGCGCTTGCGGCGCAGCAATATCAATCCGTCTGCCGGCAGCAAGGAAGAACTGGGGTTGTAAGCCCAAACCCCGGAAGTTTTACAACGCCTTTAATATCAGTTTGTTAATCCGTATCCAGACCCTCAATCCCGCCAGAAATCTACGTACGCTAAGGACTCCCCTCTGGCCGACTACCGTAAACGGCCCGAACCGGCATGGTCGCCAGTCAAGTTTTCACGATCCGGTAAGCGCGTTTTTCGACCGGGGAAGCGACCTCAAGCCCGCATTGCCCGATGCTGCAGCGGAGCCGGGTGACCTTTCGAGGGCGCGCTACCGCTTGTTCTTTTCGGCGTAAATGAGATCGCCGGCATAAGACAAGATGAGTTTGATGATAGTTCCTTCCTTGAGTTGTCCGGGAACAATTGTCACCGGCTGTGCGGAAGTGGCTTTGCGGCCTTCGTACTTGGCCGCGTAGAGTTTGTAGGTTGTCTTATCAAACAGCTTCGCTTGGAATTTTCCGTTTTCGTCGGTGGTTAGGCGGATCATCCCCAACTGATTCGGGAAGTTGGGATCTTCCGGGAATACATCGGCATTGGCGGCAGGGTGGCCATCAGGCCACTGAACAATTCCGGCTGCAGTGACTTCCTGTTGTGGTGCTGGAAGAGGGAGATCAACGCTGAGCAATTTCGGATGCTCGTCGAGGGGGAGTGAAATTGCTTTGGCGAAATCGGAGACGCCTGGATAATACCATGCTTCGTACGGATGATCCGGGAGAGGCTGACTGGACAAGCTGACACCCAGGTAGTACTCCCCGGCTTGCAAGCGGCGAAACTCATAATGGCCTTGCGCGTCGGATGTAGTTTGGAATAGGCCGAACTGCTGAGCAACTAATTCGACGGTAACATTGGGGACCGGACGGCCCAATTGATCGAGGAGGCGGCCGACGATGGCGCGATCAATATTCAGGTTGAACTGAACCTCGGCGCATCCTTTCGCAGGAAGGACTATCTCGACTGCTGGGCCAGCCCAATAGCCTGAAGCGCTCGCGCTGACGGAGTAGGCGCCGGGAGGAAGGTTGGGGAAGGCGAAACGGCCGTTCGAGTCGCTGCTGGCATTCTTCTGCACTTGCGGCGAGTGAATGGTAATTTGAACGTCCGGTAAGATACCCCAGGGCCATCCCGCGTTGTCGGAGGGGCGGGGGGCCTGGGAATTGAAAGTGAAGCCGGCAATCTGGCCAACGGGTTTGAGTGTGGGCAAACTGCGTAAATATGCGAGATCTGACGCGGCATTTTCTATATTGGCTGTTCGTGCGCAATGGGAAGTCCGCAACATGCCATCGGACGTTCGATCTGCGAATACCAAATAACTACGGCCTTTCTCGAAGGCGAAGCCGCAGGCCGGTCCGCTCGTTCCGGTGAGTATGTCGATTTCCTTGGTTTCGGGCGTCAGGCCGAGGAAGGGTTCGGTGACGGCGAGATGGACTTTGGCCCAAGGCATTTGGCGCTCATCGGCGATGACTTCTGTTCGCACCACGGTGCCGAGAAAGACGGCGGCAGCGCGCCAAGCTTCTTGACAGACGGGAGGTGTGGGTTGGACGCAACTGCAGGCATAGGAGGACTGCGGGACCAAGAGTAATACGGACCAGATCAGGAAGGCTATTTGGCCGCGGTGCATGTATTCCAAGCGATGGTCTGATTTGCGCAAACTCCACTTACGCAGTCGCTCGGCGATTTCGTGGCCCGGTGCAAGCCGGTCGTACATTGCCTGATATTTTCGGTTCGAACCCACAACATCGTTCAAGAAGATTCGAATGCCATCGCGAATTAGGTATCGCGCACCTGATTCGGAATTGATGACTGCACCTTGAGTCAACTCTAGCCGTTGACGCGTATTTGAATCACACAAGTAGCGAAGACATTCCGCGCGCATGGTGTTACTCTACCCTACAATTCGGCGTTCGCTGGATTTTTGATGAAGTCACGAATTGGCCGGTTACCGTTACCGGACACTGGCTCCTCTGAAAGACCGACTTGTAACGGCGAAATGTATGGTTTTCCCGTAGCGGTACTTCGGTAGCAGTTTGGGGATCAGGCGGCAGGATTGAGCACAGCGCGGTACAGCGTAGACCGGGCGATCCCAAAGCGGGCGGCTATTTCGGCAACCGGGATGTTGGCAGTTTTGAGCAGCGCTCGGATGGTTTTGATCTCTTTGGCAGAGAGTTTGGCTGGCCGGCCGCCCTTTCGTCCGCGCGCCCGCGCCGCCTTTAGACCGGCAACGGTGCGCTCCCGGATCAGATTCCTTTCGAATTCGGCGAGTGCCGCGAAGACATGAAAGACCAGCTTTCCAGCTGGCGAGCGAGTTTCTATTTTCTCCGTGAGAGATTCGAAATGGATCCGGCGGGTTTCCAGTTCAGCGATCAGGCGGATCAGATCGGCCAGATTTCTTCCGAGCCGGTCAAGTCGCCACACCACGAAGGTATCGCCTTCGCGCAGACTTTTGAGACAGGCTTCAAGTTGCGGCCGGGCTGTGTTCTTGCCGGTGGCGTGTTCTTCGTAAGTCTCACGGCACCGAGCGCGTTTCAACGCGTCCTTTTGCAAATCGATGGTTTGATCGGTGGACACTCGGGCATAGCCTATACGCATGTCCTGAATCTTAACAGGAACAGGGTATTTCGGACATAGTTTTCAGGATAAGTTGTGAGACACTGTGGGGCAGCGTAACAGGCCCTTTTCAGGCCACATTGGATTCGTCCTGAAAACCTTCGTTTTCGCTACACTCCTCAACCTATATGGAAATGGAAAGTTTCCGCCCTCGTGCGCGCCCCCGATAAAAATCTCACTATCGTATCGGAGGCTGAGAGAGCGGCATTGTATGGCCTGCCGGACTTCGACGACTTTCAGCGCGCCGAGTACTTCGACCTGACTGCGGAAGAGCGCACCCTGGTGCAAAGCCGTGTAGGTTTGGCCGAGCAGGTCTCGTGTATTCTACAGATCGGCTACTTCAAAGCCAAACAAGCCTTCTTCAAGTTCCGTCTGGCCGATGTTCCTCAACAAGACATTGATTTCCTCATGCGGCGCTATTTCCCCGGCCCGACCTTGCGGGGCAGGCCGGTTCGCCAGGCCGAGTATTACAAGCAGCGCAAGGAAATTCTGAGGCTGTTCGGCTATCGCCCGTGGTCGCAAGCGTTCACGCCGTTGCTTTCCGAAAGAGCGGCTCAACAAGTCAGGCGCGATGTTACGCCGGCCTTCATCCTCAGCGAACTGATCGCGCTCTTGCGGCAGGAGAAGATTATTCGACCGGGTTACAACACCTTGCAGGCCGTCATCAGCGAGGCGCTTGCGGCGGAACGGCGGCGCCTGTCCGAAATCGTGGAGAAGGCCTTGGACCGCGATGCCCAGGCCGCTCTCCAGCAACTTCTGGTTCGGGAGGGAACCCTTTCCGCGCTGGCGGAGGTCAAACAAGACGCCAAGAACTTCGGATACCGCATGATGGCCCTGGAGCGGGAGAAGCGCTCCTCGCTGGCCCCCTTGCATCGGGCGGCTAAAGAGGCTCTGCCCAAGCTCGACATCTCGCAACAGAATGTCGGCTACTACGCGAGCCTGGCCACCTATTACTCGATCTACGACCTGCGCCGCCTGAGGCCCGAGCTGACTCACCTATATTTGTTGTGCTACTCCTGGCAGCGCTACCGGCAATTGAGCGACAACCTGGCCGACGCCTTTGACTTCCATATGAAGCAGGTCGAGGACGCCACCAAAGAGGAGGCCGAACAGCATTTCACCAAGGCGCTGACGGCTGGGCACCGCGAAGCCTCGCGTGTGGGCGAGGTGCTCCTGCTGTATGTGGACGAGACCTTGAACGACGTCACACCGTTCGGCTCAGTCCGGTCACAGGCGTTCACCATCCTTCCCAAGGAGACGCTGTTGACGGTCGGCCAACGCATGTGCGGCAAGTCCGTCAGCCAGATCGATCTGCGTTGGCAGGCGGTGGACCAACGGGCGGTGCGATTCAAAAAGCATCTGCGGCCGCTGGTCACGGAACTCGACTTCTCCAGTCTCGCCACTCCCAGCCCATGGCTCGCCGCCCTGCGCTGGATGAAGAGCATCTTTGCACGGCAACAGCCGCTCGCGCAACGGCCACTCCGCGAAATCCCGAAAATACCATCCCGGAGCGCTTGCGCCCGTACCTTTTGGAATTCGGCCCGGACGATACAACGACCGGCCTGCGCGGCGACCGTTACGAGTTCTGGATCTATCGTCAGGTACGCAAGCGCCTGGAAATGGGCGAATTGTACCTCGACGATAGCATTCGCCGCCGCCGCTTTAGCGACGAACTGGTGGCCACGGAACGAACACAGGAAGCACTCAAGAGTCTGAATATCCCCTGGCTCCGTCAACCCGTGGAGAAGCAACTGGAGGCCCTCATCACCGAACTGCATAGCCTCTGGCAGTGCTTCGATCGCGACCTGCGGCGAGGCAAGCTTAAACACCTGGATTACGATTCGGTCCACAAGAAACTGTCGTTGCGCAAACTCAAGCTCGCTCCGGAAGCTCTGCACCCTGTCGCCGCATCACCCAACGCGCAAGGCGATCTTCGAGTTCGACAAACTGGTGCGCAGCATCTACACGCTGCGCTACCTGCGGGACCCGCAGCTACAGCGCAACGTGCATCGTTCCCAGAACCGCATCGAGTCGTATCATCAGCTCCGCGCCTTCATTGCGGAGGTGAGCGGGAAAAAGCATCTGACGGGAAGGACGGACCTGGACGTGGCCATCAGCAATGAATGCGGCAGGTTGATCGCCAACGTGGTAACTGCCTACAATTCCATCCTGCTATCCATGCTGCTGAACCGGTGCCAGGCCGACGACAAAGAGAAAGTTCTGGAGCGGCTCAAGAAGATCTCACCGGTGGCGTGGCAGCATATTCACTTCCTTGGCCATTACCTGTTTCGCGACAACCGCCCAATCGACTTGGAGGCGATCTTAGAGCATATTGATGTCGATTAAGCTATTGAAATTGTGCGGTTTGTGAAATTTCCGGGGTTTGGGCTTAGAACCCCAGAACTCGAGCGCATCGTAAAACGGCTACGCGCAGCCTGGCTTGAGCAGGTGTATTACGTGTTGGGCTTAGCGCGCAATGTCGACTGCAAGCGATGGTGGCGCCCAGCGCTGATGGCGCCCAGCGTTGGAAAAGCCAAACAGCAATGGGAGGAGACACAACAGCCAGCGCGCGTGTTCGCGGAGTTTGAGCACGAAACAGTGAGTGGGAGTTGGAATCGGCGGCGACGGGTGGTGGCCAAGGCCGAGCTTATCGACGGTCAATCGAATCCGCGGTTCATTGTCACTGCTTTTGCTGAAACTGCCTGGCAGGCCCAGCCTTTGTAAGAAGATCTTTATCGCGCTCGCGGCGATATGGAGAATCGCATCAAAGAGCAGTTTGCCTTGTTCGCTGATCGCGTCAGTGCGGCCACCAACTCCACTGCTGACTCCATATTGGCCGCTGGGCCATCGTATTTTGATAACTCCCTTCTCCTCTTAACAACTCAAAGAGATCGTCTGCCCTCTTTCCACACCATCGAATGCTTCCGTCAGTCTCCCGCTCCTTGTCCCCGCCCAATCCGTCGTTAAGCTTTATTCATGAGAAGTCCGGGCTAGTGATGCCAGGTCCATTAATATTTGCGAAAACGGATTGCCATATGAAGAGACAATTTTTCTTTGATAGTAAATGGCATGGATTGAGTGAACGATTCGATTGCGCCGACAACAGAGCGCGGCAACGCGTGGAGAACCGCCTCCGTTTTCATATGGCCTCTGGTTAGCGTATTAGTGAAAAGGGAGAGCGAATCTATCGCGAGTCCGGCGCGGTCCGCTATGGGTCCGATCTCGCTTGGGTGAAGAAGAAAGATATGGCCGTCTCCGTCAGGCTGAAACTGTACGGATTCGTAGACGCTGGTGTCCGGGCAGTCGGAGAACTTCGGGAGAGTGTTTCGGAAGTACGCTCCGTTTGGCGTGGTCATAACGATGTAGCCACCGGGCCGCACGAGCTTTGCGAGCTTTGCGAGAAACTCATCAGGGTGAGCAACATGTTCGATGATTTCAGTAGCCAAAACTGCATCGAACGGTTGCGGGAAGTCCAACCCAAAAGCATCACCAGCAGCAAACGTTATACTCCCTGTTTCATGCTTCAACTTGACGTAATCGGCCAATTCGGCGCGTAAATCATTCCAAGTGACCGAGTACCCCATCTCGGCGAGCGCGAGAGAAAAGTTGCCCTGAGCTGCCGCCACATCGAGGATGTGGGCGGGCGGCTTTACTATTTGTGTAATGAGGCGGATGGCTTCCTGCTTTCGCACTTGGTAGGCGTAGACGTAGCCGAGGCTTGACGGCTCATCGTAGACCTCTAACAGATCGAACCTATAAGACATTTTCCAAGATTCGGGCCATGCTTCAGTCGGGGTCGGACGCTTCATAGCCTTCACCCTAGCACGTACAAACTAGGCAACTCGCAAAAACACTGGATCTAGTCTGCTTTCTGAAATGTCTCTACATTTCCGAATCTTCCGGAGGATGTCGACTGACGGCTCCTCGAAGTCGGATTTGGAACGCCTGGTGGACCCGTGACGCGCGGCGATCCGAAGTCTGCTTTACGTTGGACTTGTAAGAGCGAGCTGGCGAACGAACTCAACCGACTGGGCCATTGGACCGCCATCGAATGGTGGCCGAGTTGTTGCGGGAATTGGGCTATTAGTCTACAGGCCAACCGCAGGACGATGGAAGGTCCCGCCATGCCGACCGCGACCAGCAGTTCCAACATATCCAACTACTGAACCAACGCCAACCCGTGATCTCAGTCGATACCAAGAAAAAGGTATGACGGCACTTTTCAATCATATGGAACTGCTCAACCCTTTATCCGGGCGGACCAGTCGATTGATCGCGACAGCGAAGCGCGAATCGAACACTTAGCCCTTGCCACTCGCGGCTCACGCCAAAAGGAACTTGCGCCGCAAAAAGCTAGTTCAGTTTGACTGATGTCTTGTCCGATACTTACAATTTAGAAGGTGAAAAGAAGCGTTGCAATTGGCTTTATCCTTCTGGCCCCGGTCGTCCTACCGGCTGACGAATACTCCGACCTTTTTCGGGCCGCGGCGGCGGACACTCAGCAGGGAAAATATGATCAAGCTATTGTCAAATACAAAGCTGCGTTGGCGCTTCGGCCTGGGGCTCCAGAGGCTTTAAACAATTTAGCAATCATGTATTACGAGCAGAAACAATACGCGACTGCATTTGCTATAGCTTCCAAGGTTTGGCCATTCCATCCGGAACTGCGCTCTGCCGCGTTGATTGCCGGTATGGCCGCCGTGCAATGCAATCGGCCCAAAGAAGCGTTCGCTCCGCTGGATCAAGTACTGAAATTCGACGCCTCCAATCGTGATGCTGTACTAGCGATGGCAAGCGCCCACCTGGCACTGAATCACTTCGCCGAAGCAGCTAAGATCTACGAAAGTGAGAGCGACAAGTCACCGGCTGATTCGATGGCCTGGTACGGACGCGCGATCTGCTATGAAAACATGGCCGAGGCCGCATCGAAAAATCTCTCGCGCATGGCTGGGGGAGCGGGTTATTCAAAGCGTCTGTTGGGTGAATATCTGCAGAGCACAGGCGACAGTAGACTGGCGCGCGAGGCATTTGGGGAGTCTAGTTCATTAGCTTCGTCAAGTTCACCAGAGGCGGCTAAGCAATATGAGACCGCTCGCGAGCTGGCAGAAAAGTCCCGGTATGCGTTTGAGCACCTTGCGCAGATTGCGCCAGACTCCTGGCAGGCTGCCGTATATCTTGGCGATGTGTCGCGGCAGCATGGGGATCTCGTTTCGGCGGTGGCTCACTATCAGACGGCGGCGGAGCAGCAACCTGAAAACCCAGCTCCTTTACTCGGCCTGGCAACCTCCTATTGGGAGATGGGTGACTTCGATAGAGCCACATCCTACCTGAAACATATACTCGAAATTAATCCTAACTCCGCACAAGCTTTGTTTGAGCTGGCGAATATCGCGGTGCGCCGCCATCAGGATCAGGAAGCGATTCCTCTACTGAAGCATTACCTGGCGATGCAACCGGATGCACTGGCGGCGCGCGCCGATCTGGGTCGTGCTTATTCTCATTTAGGTAGGTACAAAGAAGCTATTCCCGAATTGCAAAAAGCCGCCTCATCGGACGAACGCGGAGACATTCACTACGAACTCTCGGTCGCGCTAAATAAAACAGGGCGCAGCCAAGAAGCGGCGGCAGCGCTGGAGAAATCGAAAGCGATTCGCAAAGCACAATTGGAACGCGCGCGGCAATTACACACTGACCCGCAAAACTAGAGCGCAGTCATTTGTTGGACGTTCCATAGCGAATTTGCTGAAATTCAGCCATCGCCTGCTTAGCGCCTTGCTCGTCCCCAGCCTGTTGACAGGCGCGGAAAAGAAGGAAATGGTAACTGCCGTCCGGATCGGCGGAGATGACTTTGCGAATTTCGACGATCGCAAGCTTAGGCTGTTTTTTCGCGAGATAGATGCGGGCAAGCACAACGCGGGTCTGAATCAAGTCGGGGTTGCCTTCCAAGGCTATTGCCGCGCAGCGCAAAGAACCAGCGACATCTCCGTTGTGTTCCAGGATGTCAGCCATAATGGCGTTAGATTCAGAGTCTCTGGGAGATTTCAAAAGCACGTGCTGCAGCAGCGGCAGAGCCTGATCGAATTCCCGTTGTTTCCAATATTCCGTTGCTAATCCGAGATACGCCGCATCTAGCGCCGGGTCTAATTTCATCGCGGTTTGGTACTCGGGAATGGCTTCGGCCAGTTTGCCCTCGTCTGACAGCGCCTCTGCCATGAGCAGGTGAGTGCGCGCAGAGTTGGGCTCCAATTCGATCGCGCGAGAGAGCGTTTGCAACGCCGCGTCCAGCAGCTGCTTGACCTTGTCCTTAAGGACGGGGTCGTTCACTTGGCCGTCTCGAATTGCTCTCTTCAGTAATTCATCGGCCATGCTGCGATCGGTCACTCCCACGCCAAACCAAGCCTCTGACGAGCCAGGATCCAAGGCAGCTGCTTTCTTATAGTAAACGTTGGCAGGAGCGTATTCCCGCAACGCCAGATGCGTCTTTGCGACCGCCAACAGAGGTGTGGGCCGACCAGAATCTAATTCCTCCGCGCGCTGAAGATACGGCAACGCGGCGCGGTACTCTCCAAGATCGAATTCCGCCAAGCCGGCAAATAGATTTGCGCTGGCGAGAGCCCGGTTTCGGCCAAGCGCCACGCGAAATTGCTCCAGAGCCTCCAGATTCTTGCCCGCCAAATGCAACATGATTCCGCAATTGCTGCGAATTTCAGCGCTGTCCGTGCCGGACGCAATCAGTTGCAGGTAAAGGCTGGCTGCTCGGTGGTAGTCGCCCGAGTTTTGCGCGGTACGAATCTGGTCAGCCAGCGTGCTTTCACTGTGGGCAGCCGCCAGTGTGCCCACAGTGAACAGCAAAAGAAACAGGCGCAACACAACCTTCAGTATGTCAAGGTCACCAATAAAGCTTCATAGCCATCTGGATGGACCTGGCCGGCAAAGCACCGGGAATCACTCCGAACGTCGACGTTCCGAAAGTAGTGCCGGGCGCGAAGAATTGGGTTCGGTTGAAAATATTGAAAAGTTCGGCGCGAAATTGCAGGCGCGACGTTTCAGCCCATAGCCGCCAATACTTTTGGATCGTTAGATCTGTGTTGATCGTCCCTTGCGAGCGCAGATAGCCCATTGTCCGCGGAGCGTTGCCAAACGTAAACGGAGCCGGCTGAGTGAAGTCGTTGATATTGAACCACTCATAAATGTTGGGGTTACTAAGGGTCGGGTTTGCAGCTACATTGGGCCGCTGGTTTCCCCCAAAAGAGTTTGTGTTGTTGGTGGCATCCGTGATCGAGAGCGGGAAGCCGTCCTTAAAACTCGATATACCGCTGACCTGCCAGCCGCCGATGATTTGATTGACAACCTTGTTGGAAGGCGCATAAGCTCTACCCTTGCCAACTGGCAACTCATAGACGTAGCTTGCGACCAAACTGCGCGGGATATCGTCAATCATGAGCGACTTCTCGAGCGAGAGGTTATTCCAGTTTCTCACCGATTGCGCTTGCCCATTAGTCCAACCTTCTGGGCCTTCGCTGTTGGTCAAGTATTTCGACCAAGTGTATGAAACCAGGAATTGAATGCCGTTTGAGAAGCGATGGTTTGCCGAGACAGCCAACGCGTTATACGAGCTTGACGCTTCGGGCGGCTGCACGTCTTCCACACCTGTGTATTCTGGGAACGGTCGTAATAATTGTCCGTAAGAGACTGTCGGGCCGGAGAGTGCGCCGCTCGTAATAACCCCGTAAAACGGATTCGCGACCTGCTGGAGCAATTGATTGCCGAGCGCTAAATCGGCCGTAGGAAGTTGATTGAGTTCCGTCGAAGAGCCAAACAGCAGTTTCACGCCGTGGTTCCCGACGTAGGCTGCTTGCAACACCGTATTGCCCACTTGGTACTGAACGTTAGAAGTCCACTGTTGAATATAAGGGCTGTCCCGGCCGCGCAGCACCGCGTTTATGCTTTGACCAACATACGTCGCGCCACCGTTTGCGGACCCTACCGGAGCCAGGAGACCCGTCGGAAATGGATTGCTCAAAAGATTCTGCGGAGTAACGCCATTAAGAGTACCGACATAAGGAGTTGTTTGCGAGTAGCCGTTCAACGAGAGTCCCTGGTAATCGCCAAACTCCATCGCTGGAGTGTAGAAGATGCCATACCCGGCTCGAACAACCAACTTCTGCATGGGTGAGTAGGCGACACCAAGCCGCGGCGCAAGGTTACTGTACTTTGTGTTGTAGACACCACGGTTGTTGCCGTTGACGTACACCACATCGCCTGGCAAGTTCAGTCCAGGCACTTGGCTGCTGATGGGGTTGGGCGCAAAGGTGAAGTTCGAAAGTCGATTGAAGCGGTCGGTCGTGGGAGTCTGAATGTCATAACGTGCACCGATATTCAAGGTCAGTTTCTTATTGACTTTCCAGTCGTCGTTTAGATACCATCCCAAATCCTTCTTACTGTACGCCGCTTCCGCCGAGTAACTTACTCCGCCACTGCTGTTATCACCCGTGCCTAGAAGGAACGACGCCATACCTGAACCCGTGTCGGTATTAGCTGAAGTTGGATTGGGTCCCTGCGTGAAGTCAGGCGAGAAGTTGAAGGAAGCTTGCGCTGAATTAAAGGTGTTTAAGTAAAAGTTAATGCCCATGAAGCCCATGGATAAATTGTGCGAACCCAAGTTTCGCGTGATATCGACCGCGTAGGTGCGCGCTTCGCGCGGGGTTGCGTTGAGTCCGCCTGAGCCCAGATTCTGATAGCCGCTGATGCTGATATTAGGAAATGCGCCGGGTCCGTCATAGGTGTTCAGCGCTGCCGGTAATCCCACCTGAGTTACATCAAAGGGCACTCCTTGTGGCTTGCGGCCTTCCACCCATCGTCCCCAGCCAAAGTTCAGCGACATCACAAAAGTCGGCGAGAATACCCGTGTATATCCCATGCCGCCTTCAAACCGATTGTCCGGCGCCAGGGTTCCATTACCGCCTATATCGGACGTCCCAAAAAATTCACCTTCCAACTGCTTAAACTGACGTTTCTGGGACCAGCGCGCATAGAAGTTCTGTTTCTCGCTGATGTTCTCGTCCACCTTGATTGTGTACTGGTCGCTATCCGTCGGTAGGCCCGCCGTGCCAACGTAGTTATTGGCTCCGGTGAGAGCGTTGCCTGGGCGGTTCGGCACCGGGTAATAACTCAGCAGCTTCAGTGAAACTGAGTTGAGCAACGTTGCTGGGATCATATTATTCGGGAAGGCCATGCGCACATATTGTCCGTTCACCAGTTGTGTGGTGAATGGATTGTAAATGGTGGCGAGTGTTCCATCCGGATTAAACGTTTGCGAAAAGTCGCCGCTTCGCTGGGCGGCAGTAGGAACAGTCGTAACCAGCGTTGTCGGAGTCTGCTGGCGATTTCCTTCATAAGTGCCAAAGATAAATGTTTTGTCGCGTTGTTTATAGAAATGAGGAATATAAACTGGGCCGCCAGCAGTAAATCCAAACTGATTCCGTTTAAACGCCGGCCGAGCAAGTCCATTCAAATTGTTGAAATAATTGTTAGCATCGAGTTTATCGTTGCGGAGAAACTCAAAGGCATCGCCGTGGAAGCTGCGCGTACCCGATTTCGTCACGGCATTGACGATATTTCCCATACTCAGCCCGTATTGCGGTGAGAACGTATTGGTCTGAATTCGGAACTCTTGCAACTCATCGACGGACGGAACGTAAATCACCCCATCCCAATCGCCCGCGCCATCCCAAGCACCGTCCAGCAGAAATCCAGTGGTGCCAAAGCGTCCGCCGCCGAAGTTGAAAAAGGCGATGTCTTGATCGACGTTGCCCTGCGACCCCGGCGGGTTCAACGCCTGATTTTGTTGGCTGTTATTCACGCTTGAATCAAGTTCCACCAAGCCATAGACATTTCGAATGTTGAGCGGCAGTTCCACTGCTTGCTTACTGCTGACTTCCGATCCGACATCGGCGTTGCCGGTATTGAGCACAGGCGCTGAACCGGTCACTTCGACGACTTGGCTAACATTTCCGACCTGAAGTTCGGCATTCAACGTGGACGACTGGCCTACCGAGAGCACAACGCCGGAAGCGACGTAGCTGTTGAAACCCGTTTTCTCCACGCGCAATTGATAGGTGCCCGGCGGGATTAGCGTGAACGAGTAGAGACCGTTGTCGCCCGTCAACACTTCGCGGTTGAAGCCGACGCTTGGATTTAGAAGAGTGACTTTCGCCTGCGGAACGGTGGCTCCATTTTGATCTTGAATCGTTCCATTGAGCTGGGCGCTGACGGCTTCACTCTGCGACCAGGCGGGAAGCGCAAAGATCGACAGCGCGAACGCAAGGACAAGTAGACGGGGTCTCATGTTACTCCTTCAAAGGGTTGATCAGGTGGGAATATATCACAAGTCGTTTTTGAAGCCGTATTGCAACGAGGATCGCTGCAGAACTCAGGGGTCAAAATGTAGGATGGTTAAACCGGAAGAGAACCTTGCTTCGCAAAGAAATCATTCTCACTCTTTGGGTAGTCTTCGGTTCGCAGTGTTCTTGGGCGCAAGCCGTTTGTGCGACCTGCCATCCAAAAGAAACTGCGGCCTATCTTTCTTCGTTCATGGGCCGGTCGATCGGTGGTCCCGATCATGTGCCTCCAGGCAAAGTAAGCGACTCGCAATCGGGCAGTCTCATTCGCGTCGAATGGCGAAACGGCAAAATGGTTCATACTCTGTCGGAAGACGGCCTCGACGCCGAATATGAAATCCGCTATCGCATTGGAGCGGGCAAGGTTGGCTACAGCTACGCCGCTCAAGTTGGCGATGTCCTGTTGCAGTCGCCGGCATCTTATTTCAAGAAATACGGCTGGGACGTCTCACCCGGTTTCGCCGGCGCAGAGTTGCTGGACTTCAACAGGGTTTTGACCAACCGTTGTTTGTTCTGCCATTCTAATGCGCGCGGCTCGCCTAACGGACGCGGGCTTGGCGGGCAAGAACTCGCCTCCATCGGCTGTGAACGCTGTCATGGAGACACATCTGAACACCTCAGGCATCCCGCTGCCGCAAACGTAGTGGATCCAGCCAAATTGACAATTCGCGCCCGCGATAGTGTTTGCGAGCAGTGCCACCTGGAAGGCTTAGCGCGCATTCTTAATCCTGGCAAGGCGCTGTACGATTTCAAACCCGGGATGAATCTGGAGGCTGTCGTGGCGATCTACGTAGAAAAAAACGCCACCCCCGGCGTAAAAGCCGTGAGTCAAGCGGAGCAGCTCGCCTCGAGCAAGTGTAGTCAGTCAAGTAACGGGAAATTATGGTGCGGCACTTGTCACAATCCACACGGTCCGGCCACCAACAGGAGTGCCGAAATCAAGACAATTTGCACTTCTTGCCATAACTCTCTTTCGCCTTCCAAACATTCTCGTGTTTCGGAGTGCACGAGTTGCCACATGCCTCAAAGCGCACCGGCGGATGTGGCGCATGCTGCTTTGACTGACCATCGAATTCTGGCCAAGCCTGAATCGGTAGGCCGGCCCGCTCTTTCCGGGTCGGAAGAGTTACGAGCTTGGCACGAACCAAATCCAGATTTCGAACAACGAGACTTGGCCTTGGCTTACTTCGAAGCTGGTGAAAACTCTGGCAACCGGCGGCATGTCGACCTGGGTCGCAAACTTCTGGCTAGTTTGCCCCTTTCTCAACTTAACGACGACGCAAGCGTCAACGGTGCCCTCGGAGATATCGCCTTAGCGGAAGGCCGGCCGGGAGAGGCTGCGAACTTTTTTCGTCGGGGTTCCGAGCTAGACAAATCTTCTGCCCGCTTCGCCATGCTGTTGGGTGTGGCTCTCAAGCAAGACGCTCACTTCGATGAAGCGATAAGTAGCTTCCGGCGAGCAATACGGCTCGATCCATCCTTAGAACGATCCTATCTGGAATTATCCTCACTCTATGCCAAAGAAGGCAAGCTCAACGAGGCGCGAGAAATATTGGACGAATTCCTCAAATGGAATCCCAAGAGTATTTTGGTTCGTTTGACTCGCAACAGCTTAACGGGTGGAAAGAATTGATACACCTATAGTCATGTCAATCGCCACGAAAGCTTTTCGCCCACTATTCGTGATCACTTTCGCCCTGTGGCCGCAGGCTGTTCTTGCACAAGCGCAAGAGGTAAGCTCGCTGGCTTCGTCAATCAATGTGCGGACGTTCGGCGCACATGGTGACGGAACTACTTCCGATACGCTCGCAATTACAAAAGCGATTGCTGCGGCGAATGCCGCCGGTGGCGGAACGGTTGTCTTTCCTCCTGGCATCTATCTCAGTGGAACGGTCGAACTGCTGAGTAACGTCACTGTTGACTTGCAGGCGGGAGCCATACTAAAGGCCAGCCCTAACATCGGCGACTACGGCGGCATCGCAGACTATGGCTTCGGCCGTAACTACGGCGTTGACAGTTCAGGCGAGGGTCCACGCGTCGGGCTCATAGTGGCGCGCGACGCCGAAAACATCGCCATCACAGGCCATGGCCGGATTGATGGCAACGGCGACTCCTTCTTCAATCTCAAGTCCTTCCACAACACGCCCGATTTCGATCCCCAATACACCAGACAGGGTGCCGATTTTGATGCTCCAAAGTACGGCTTGCAATTCGGTCCAGTCGAGACAAACGCGAGTGGGCGTCCAGGAACACTGATTATCCTTTCTCACTGCCGCAATATCCTCGTTCGTGATGTAACGCTAAGCAATGCCCCCAATTGGACACTGCATCTGCAAGGCTCCGAGCAAGCTACCATCGCGGGTATTCACATTACAAACGATGTCCTGCTCCCCAATAATGATGGCATCGATTGCATGCGCTGCAAACATATTCACATCTCCGATTGCGACATTCGCGCCGGCGACGACGATTTCGCGATCGTGTCCAGTGAAGACGTCAATGTTAGTAACTGCTCGCTGTTCTCTTACTCTGCAGCCATCCGCCTTGAAGATTCGCGCTATTCCACGTTCAGTAACCTGTCAATCCATGCGAATCGAGGGCTCGCCGTCTTCAGTCGAGGTGAAGAGCACACCGCTCATGTGCTGTTTTCAAACATCACTATGGAAACCCTCCTGATAACAGGTCATTGGTGGGGCAAGGGTGAGCCTATCTACATTGCAGCCCGGAGAGGCAATGGAAAAGCCGAGATCCGCGATGTTCACTTCACAAACATCACAATCGAGGCAGAGAGCGGAATGATGATCTACGGAGCGCCCGATAGCATTGTGCACGATATCTTCTTACAGGAAATTCGCATGCATGTGCGAGCGCCGCAGGAACGAATCGCACAATCTGTGGGCGGCAACTTCGACCTTCGCTGGACCGCTACCAGCTTGCAAGAAGCTATCTTCAAACATGACATCCCCGCGCTTTACCTGCGCTATGTGGATGGCGTTCGAATTCGCGACTTCGATCTAACGTGGGGCGATCACCTTCCGTCCTATTTCGCTGGAGCTTTGGAGGCGCTAGATTCTAAGAATCTCGATTACGCGGATTTCAAGGTCGTATCGGCTCCCGGCTCGCTGGCAAAACCGATTTCGGTGCATTGATTTGTAGGTTTCCTATGCGCTCTCATGCCTCGTACACCACACTCGCGAGCGTCTTCCTTTTCATGGATCCTCGCGGCGCAACCTTGGCCGCAGAGCCTCTGATCTCGGCCGCGCAAGATCGCGCGAGATTCGTCGGGGACGCTGCCTGCGCCGCATGTCACCAAGACAAATTCTCCACGTATCGAACCACTGCTCACTATCGCACCTCCCGGCTCCCTGGCTCAAACTCAATCGCCGGAAGCTTTGCAAAAGGCCAGAACGTTATGAAAACGTTTAACCCCGAACTCACGTTTCTAATGGAAGCGCGCAATGGCGGCTTCTATGAAACTGCCATTCTACGAAGAAATGGCCGCACAACAACGCACTCAGAACGGATCGATCTGGTAATTGGCTCGGCAACTAAGGGTCAAACCTATCTTTATTGGCGGCAGGATGGCTTATTTGAGCTTCCTGTATCTTATTGGGTGCAACTAAAGCGCTGGGTGAACAGTCCAGGCTTCGTGGATGGCTCGGCAGATTTTGACCGGCCTGCCAAGCCGCGCTGTCTGGAATGCCACACAACTTACTTTCAGCCGGTGAGTTCATCGACTGCCGAGAATCGCTACCAACGCGAAACTTTTGTTCTTGGAATATCCTGTGAACGCTGCCACGGTCCTGGGAAAGAGCACGCCGTACTTCATTCCACAACTCCTCAGGGCTCCATCCAAAGTAAAATGCCACCCCTCGCACGCAGTCGTGATATCCAGATTGATGTTTGTGCGCAATGCCACGGCGGCGCCGGCGAACCTATAGCGCCTGCGTTCTCTTTTACTCCGGGCGCAAGGCTAGCTGACTATGTGAAACTCCAGCAACCGTTTGCGACCGACCGAATCGACGTCCACGGTAATCAAGTCATTCTCCTCGAACGAAGCCGCTGTTTTCAAGCCTCTCCGCAGATGTCTTGTTCCACCTGCCACGAGGTACACAAACCCGAGCGCCCCGCGGCCGACTATTCATCTCGCTGTCTTACGTGTCACCAAGCGGCTCAATGCGGAATTTTTTCCAAGCTAGGCAAGAAAATACCCACCAACTGCATTGATTGCCACATGCCAGTCCAGCGCTCCAACTCGCTCGTCTTAGATGCCGACGATCAACGCTTGCAGGCTAACGTCCGCACGCACTGGATCCGTGTTTACCGCCCCGCAACTCGAGAGTGAAGGTTGGTCGCAAAGAATATGATGCCACCAACCCGTTTTGCAAAACCCCTCACGAGTGCTAAAAACTAAAGTGCAGTCCGAATTGCACATACCGAGGAAAGTTTTGTGCCGTCGCCAGCCCGAATTGACTGCTCGACAAATTGCTCACTACCGACGAATCCAGCAAATTCACCCGGTTGAAGATATTGAAGACATCGGCTCGCAACTGCAAACTATAGCGCTCCCAAGTAAACGCCTTGGAGAACTGCACATTCACGTTCGCGAGCCCCGGGCCGAAATAACTGTTCCGTGCCAAATTCCCTTCGCTCCCCAATGCAGGAATCGGGAATGCCGAGGCCAACGCAAAGCCTTTCGTAAAATCGCTTCGATTGCCAGTCTGAACCGCTCCAGCCGCCGGTGCATTCGGAACGTCATAGTTATACCCATCGGCGTTGAAATCGCCGCTGCCGGGTTTGAGACCCGTCACCACGCCGTTCGTGATAATCGGTGCGAAGGGTGCGCTCGTGTAAACCGTAAACGGCGTCCCGCTCTGCAACACCATGATGCCCGACACTTGCCAACCGCCGAGAACCGTCTTGGCGATTCCGTTGCGGAAAGGCATAGGCACAGCCCACACACTGTCGAGCGCGAACCGCCGCGCGACATCGAAATCCGCCAAGCCGTGCTGCGCCGGAACATTCAGCGAGTTGATCACAGATTCCGAGTTGCCAGTCCCGTTGTCGTTACTGCTCAGATCGTCGGTCGCCTTCCCGAAGGTGTAGATCGCTCTCATTTGCCAGTTATGACTCATCTGTTTACTGATCATCAGAGTTGCGTACTGGCCGTCGGCAATCCCAATCGTTCGGCCAAAATCAATTTCTCCAAAATTCGGATTCAGCCGCGTTTGAACACCGGCATGTTGAATAAGATCGCCCGGATATCGATTCACATCGGTCTGCACATAAAGATGATCGCTATGGGTGCCGTTATAGTCCGCCTCGAAAATCAAGTTGCGCCCCAGGTCCTTCTGTAGCGCTAACATCCACACATGGGTGCGCGGCTGGTCCAACGGACTATTAACTCCCGACGTCAGCACCGGCAATCCCACAATCCCGCCGGCCGCAGTTGTCTGGAACGAGATACCCGGAGGAACCGGCCAGATCGATCCGTTCGCGCTCCCCAATGCGTAAGTGAACGGGTGAACCGTATTGGTCACACTAAAAGAAGGAACCGCCCACACTGGCGGATTGGCCCGCGAGTCAAACGACCATGACCCGTCGGCAACGATGTTGTAGTAAAGGCCGTATCCACCTCGGATGGCCGTCTTGCCGTTACCAAATACATCCCAGCCGAAACCCAGGCGGGGGCTCGCATACATGGGTCTGTTGCCGATGACGTAGGCGCTGCTGCCGCCGCGCACCTGCATAGTGCCGTCGGCGATTTGATCTGCAAGAGTGGTTCCTTGCCCGGGAACAAAAAGCGGAAACGGCGTCGTTGAGTTATGAAAGTTACCCCAGTGTCCGAAGTCGTCGTATCGCAGACCTAGGTTCACAGTAAGACGCGGAGTCACCTTCCAATCGTCTTTAACAAACCCTCCAACGTAGATCCAGCGGAGAACTTGATACAGATTGGAAGCTAGGCCACTGTCCGCCACCGTCAGAGCAGGACCGCTCTGAGAGTACGGCGTGTCTTGTGCGAAATCGAGCAGATTGGCGAACTGGAAGCTGGGCCGCAAAAGAGCATCGGTGAAATTATCGTCGTCATGGTGGCGGTCCGCGTCGAACCCAGCAGAAATCGCGTGCTTCCCGTGATTCCAGCTCAGCACGTCGTGCCAATTGAAGTTTTCATGTACCCATCCCGCCGGGCCCCACTGATTGTTGAAAGCGTCGCCAATGCCGGTGATGCTTACGCTTGGAAGATCGCGATTGCTATTCGTCGCCGGATTAGAGCCTACCGCTCTCGCCAACGTAAAGCCAGCTTCGTTCAGAAGCGAGGGCGTGAAAAGATGAGTCCAGTCAAGTTTCGCGTAGAACCCAGTATTAGGAACCACTACCTGGAAAAGTGGGCGCGCGTCTTGTTGCAATTGATTGACGTTGGTCCGGAACAAATCAAAAAACAGGCGGTTGTTTGGGTTAATCTCATAGTCGGTCCGCACGTGCCACTGCCGTGCATTGTGAGTCAAACTTTCGGGAACGATGGCTGTGCCAATGGCCGGCAGCGAAGAATTCTGCAAAAAAGCTCCAGCCAAAGGTAAGAGCCCGGGATTGGCCGCCGCCACCTGGCCGATCGTTAAGAAATTAGACGTGGGGTACGAAGCCGGGGGCGCGTCTTTGAAAAAAACGCTCGCAATACTATTCGGGAACGCCTGCTGTACAAATTGTGCAAACTGTTGCGTTTCCACCGGCGCCACTGTGGTCGCAGCAGTAGAAGATAGTAGTCCGAACGCCCCAACAAAAAAGAACAGTTTGTCCTTCAGTATCGGGCCGCCCAAAGTTCCACCAAACTCATTCCGACGAAAAGCGGTGCAGCCTCCCGCCGCGCAATCTTGAAAAATAGTGTGACCCGTGAGGTCGTTGTCGGTGTGATACTCGGAAAGAGTAGCGTGAAGTTGATTGGTGCCCGACTTGGTAAACACTTGCACCCACGCACCGCTATACCGGCCCTTGGCGGCGTCGAAGGTTGCCCCCGAAATGCGCATCGCTTGCACGAAGTCCGGCTCCGGCGCCAGGTTCACCACGCCATCGCGCGATGCGCTGTTCACGGTTGAACCATCCACGTCATATTCATTGCTCTCTTGGCGCTGTCCCGCCGCGTTTAGCTGATACCCTTGCTCCTGCTCGAAACTGTCGTTGTTGTTTGAGCCCGACCCGAGCGCGCCGCCACTCGGCAGGCCCGAACCCGTGACCCCGGGAGCTAGTTCGATCATGCTCGTGTAAATGTTTCGCCCCAACAATGGCGCATTGTCGATGAGCTTCGATGATATTTCACGCGAAGTCTCGCTGCGATCCGTTTCCACCGCAGCAACGGCGCCAGATACCGACACTACTACCTTCTGAGTTGCCAGAGAAAGCGACGGGTGCAGCGTCAGCACCTGGTTCGATTCGAGTGTTACATCCTTTTGCACCCACGGCCGAAATCCGGGCGCATCGACCTCAATCGTATACATTCCACCCGGTAGCGAGGGAATGCGAAAATCACCGCTCGATGTGGTGGAGGCAGACTGAGTGACCTGTGTGCCTTGATTCGTCACAGTCACTTTGGCTCCTACAACTACCGCGCCACTCTGCTCCACGACTACACCTGTAAAACCGCTGCTGAACTGGGCGGAACAGGGAACCACAAAGGCCAGTAACATTAAAGCAAGCTTCTTGAACGACATTCCACTTCCCTCGCAGATTGTTCTAATAAGTCCCACTTCGCCACTCTCGGTTCGCTTCACCACTCCCCCTTTTCCCATCTGCCTTGCAAACCTAATTCCGTGCCAATTCAATCCTGGGTTTCTGAGTTTCTTTTACTTTTTCAGCTTGTCGCTGGCGCTCAAACCGGTCGATGAGCGCTTGCCCTTCTGCCCGTCTCCCAGTGTTCAAATAAAGGCGGGCCAGCGCATATTCCGCGGACGCGTGATTCGGATCCAAGCGCAAACACTTGACGAGATTTTGTTCCGCCTGTTTCGGAGACTCTCGCAAATAAAGCTTCGAGAGTTGAAAATACGAATCGGCGAAGGACGGATTGCAACGAATCGCTTGTTTAAACGCCTCCTTGGCCCGCGCTTTCAAATCGAGATCCGTCGGGTTTTCTTCCTGCATCTGCAGCAGAAGTTTGCCCAGGTGGTAATGCATGTAATAGTCATTCGGGAACTCCTTCAGCGCGGAAACAAGAGTTGCTTCCGCATCTCGCATCTGACCCGCGTGGGTTTCAATAATGGCGAGGCTCAATAACGCCACACTGTTGTCTCGCTGGAGTGCGGCCGCGTGGATTAGCGTACTCTCCGCTTCCTCAAACCGCCCTAAATTTTCCAAAACTACACTCTTCTGAATCAACAAGCGATAGGAGTTCGGAATGTGATCGAGACCAATGTCCGCCGCCTCCAAGGCGAGTGGATAATTTCCGTAGTCGGCGCAGATCGTACTGAAATCCAGATAGTTATCCTCGCGCGTCGGATCGAGTTTCGCGGCTTGGCGGAGACTCTCCATAGCCAACGGCAGATTACCGGCTTTCTCGGCCGCGTGCGCCAAGAGATTCAAATTGCTGCTATCGGGCTGTTTCGCCGCAACGTCAGTGAGAATTGTAAGCGCTTTTCGGTGCTCTCCGAGTTGAGCATACAGTTCCGCCGCTTGGCGCATTTGCTCAACCGTTGTCCCGCTCGCGGTGCTTAACTTGGCAAGTATCTCCTCGGCTCTTTTCGTCAACCCTAGGTGAACGTCGGCTTGGACGAGGTCCAAGATCGCTTCCTGGTAACGATCAAGGAGTGCTCCTGCGCCCTGGAGCAGCTTCGCTGCCTGCTCGTCATTTCCCTTTTTTGCGGCAATCATACCGAGGAATAAGTTGGCTACCGAGGTCGAAGAGGGTAAAACCTCCATCAGTTTTTGAAATTGAATCGCCGCCAGATCATACTGGCCGATGCTGAAGTAAGTGATCGCGAGATTCTTGAGGGCGGGTGCGAACTGCGGGTCGATCTGTAAGCACTTCAAAAAATACCCTTGGGCCTTTTCGAGATCGCCTCGCAGACTGTAGGCTGCGCCTGTGGCGTCTAGCAGCGCGGAATTCTGACCGTCAGTTTCTAAAGCCTTTTCGAATGTAAGAATCGCTTGATCGAGCTTCCCCTCTTTCGCTAACGCTATCCCCGCGGTATAGCCTGGGTCGGTTGTCCCGGCGCGCAACTCCGGCGAAAGAATCGCCTCCGCACCCAGTATGAGAAGCAGCAGCCATGTGACGAAACACACTGCGCGAGATAGCCTCACACCTAGGCACCAGAGAGTTTGGGGTGCGAGGTTAAGGCTTTCGGCATCCGTTATCCACCACCGTTGATGAATCGTTTCACCCGTCGACCGCAATCGTAGCTCCCTTCGGCGTCGCCTTCTGAAGTGCCTGCGAAAAAAGAGTATATTCTTTGCCGCAAAAGATTGTCAACAAGAAAAAATCCTTTGAACAAAATCATGACGTTGTGATAACGTGATTTCTGATGAATCGTTTCACCGCTCTCCTGGTCTTCGTGCGGCTATTTCCCATTTCCCGTCGCAGGCACAGTGTTAGCCGCACTGCTATTCCGAGGCATGGCTGATCAAACGGTAACAATCAAGGAGGTTGCCTCCAAAGCCAGGGTCTCGGTGGGCACCGTCTCGAACGTCTTGAATGGCTCAACCACGGTTGCCAAAGAGATCCGAGAGCGTGTCTTAGCGGTGATGCGGTCGCTGGATTACCAGCCTAACTTCAACGCACGAAGTCTCAAGGGCCGGTATACAAAGCTCATCGGCATGGTGGTTTCCGACATTACTAACCCCTTCTTTTCGCACGTCATTCGCGGAGCGGAAGACTTTCGCTTCGCATCATGGATTCCTGTTGGTTGTTGTAAACACAGATGATGAAGTCGAGAAGGAACGGCGGGTGCTGTCAGTGCTCCGAAGTCGTCAGGTAGATGGCATCGCAATTGTGCTGGCATCGCATCGCAAGCAGGGGTCTCGTCACATTCGCCAGGCCATAAGTTCCGGGGTTCATGTAGTGTGTCTAGATCGCGTACCAGTTGGCGAAGACATCGATTCGGTTGCTGTCGACAATGTCGGCGGCGCATTCGATTGCGTACAGCACCTCATCGCGGTGGGTCATCGCAGGATCGCAATTTTAACAGGCGGTCTGGACATTCAAACTGGTGGCGACCGCCTGCGCGGGTATGAACAGGCATTGCGCGGTGCTGGTATAAAAATCGACCCATCTCTGATCCGCAATGGCGATTTCCGTTTCGATACCGCTTATCGTGCTAGCCTTGAACTGCTCGCTAGCTATCCCCGTCCGACGGCGGTTTTTGCGTCGAATGGCACCATGGCCTTCGGTCTTATGCGCGCAATTGCGGAAATGGGTTTGGAATGCCCGAAAGACATCGCGGTCGCAACCTTTGACGACCTCCCTATTTATGGCGCTTTCCGTCCACACTTGACCTCTGTCGTTCAGCCAGCGTATGAAATAGGCAAGCGCGGGATTGAATTGCTCGTTAAACGCATCAACAAAGAACTCGTCGATCCCAAAGCCATTTCAATCCGGCTTCCATTGAAACTGGCTGTCCGCGAATCGTCGTTGGCGCCTCCGGCAGTGACTGCCACATCGTCCCGTACCCGCTCATCGCGGCACTAGCCAGACACATCCGCTATGGAAAACACCCGGTCATTTCGCCCGCTTCGAGCATGGTTTCTTGAATCACGCTCTCACACGCATTCCAGCTGTTTCGATTTCAATCAAGTGAGGAATTTTTGACAAATGAACTGTCGCAATAATCCGCTCAGGTCTGCATCGTGGTTGCTGCTCTCGCTCCTGACCATCCCGGTGGCCGGTTATCCCCAAGACTCGCATTACACACCCAAGGGTCAACTGATCCCGCCGCCAGACTGTTTCACGATTAAAGGCGCGTGGGAAGGCGGGTACATCCCATGTACCGAGGAGACTCACAAGAAGTGGTTGTCGGACATCACCCATTGGAGGAACGAACGCAGAATCCGCATCGGCTACAGCGGCTCGCGCTATGATCAGCCGAATCTCAAGTGGACGCAGAGCAGTTTCATGCAACCCCAAATGATGGTGCATGACCGTTACTTTTACGATCCGGTCGAAGGCAAGTACACTGTTGATCGATACCTGGATGACCTGGAGAAGCGCTACGGCGGCATCGACTCCGTTTTGATCTGGCCCACTTATCCGAATATGGGCATAGACAACCGCAATCAGCACGACATGATCCGGTGCATGCCCGGCGGCATCGCAGGGGTGACAAAGATGATCGGCGATTTTCACCGGCGCGGCGTCCGCGTGCTCTTCCCTATGATGATGTGGGATCAAGGCACTCGCGATCCCTCGAAGCCATGGCCCCAGGCGATTGCCGAATTGATGAAAGAAATCGGCGCCGACGGGATTAATGGCGACACGCAGGATGGCGTGCCCCTTGCCTTTTCCGAGGCGGCCGATAAAGCCGGACATGCGCTGGCATTTGAACCCGAGGGCGGTCCTTCGGACGAAGCCTTGGCCTGGAACGTTATGACATGGGGCCAATACAGCGGGCAATTTACGTTTGCACCCGGCGTTGACAGATACCGCTGGCTTGACCCGCGCCACATGGTTAATATTTCCGACCGTTGGAACCGCTCTAAGACCGACGATCTTCAATTTGCGTTTTTCAATGGCGAGGGCTGGGAGGCTTGGGAAAACATATGGGGCATCTGGAACGGAATCACTCCGTATGACGCAGAAGCGACCCGGCGGGTAGCCACTCTCGAGCGCGGGGTGGCTCGCTTCCTGACCAGCCAGGAGTGGGAACCGCTCTACCCAATGCATCGCTATGGCGTTTATGCGAGCCGCTGGCCGCTAAACGGAGAAACAGTTTGGACAATCGTGAATCGCAACGAGTACGACGTGAACGGCCGCCAGATGTCGATTCCCGCCGCCGCAGGTACCCGCTATTTTGACCTCTATCACGGCACCGAATTAACGGCCGAACGCGCCGGCGATTCCGCGGTTCTGTCTTTTCCACTCGAGGCTCATGGCTTCGGCGCTATATTCGCCACGACCCGGGAACCTGACACCGAATTGGAGAAATTGATGCGGACGATGAAGCAACTGACCGCTAAGCACTTATCGAGTTTCTCCGATAATTGGAAAACGCTTCCGCAGTCAATGGTGGAGATCGCACCTACCAAGGCGTCCACAGCCGTTCCAGAGGGAATGGTATCGGTACCCGGGGGTGACTACGTGTTCAAGGTAGAAGGCATTGAAATCGAGGGTGTGGACTGGATCGGTGTCGACGTACAGTATCCATGGGAAGATATGCCTCGCCGTTTTCACGAACAGCGGATGCGGGTAAAGCCCTTCTATATGGATAAGTATCCAGTTACAAATGCGGAGTTCAAGAAGTTCTTAGATGCCACTCACTATCATCCAGCGGACGAGGGTAATTTTCTGCGGGATTGGACCAACGGAAGTTATCCGGAAGGCTGGGCAAACAAACCAGTGACCTGGGTGTCCCTCGACGATGCGCGCGCCTACGCGAAATGGGCCGGCAAGCGTCTTCCTCACGAATGGGAATGGCAGTACGCGGCCCAGGGTACGGATGGGCGAATGTATCCGTGGGGCAATGGATGGAACTCTTCAGTCGTGCCGACTCCTGACCAAACGCGAAGCCTCCGTCCACCGGACGACGTAGATGCTCATCCCGCGGGCGCCAGTCCATTCGGCATTCTCGATATGGTTGGCAATGTTTGGCAATGGACCGATGAGTATGTCGATGAGCATACGCGCGGTGGCATTTTGCGTGGCGGCAGCTACTACCAACCGCAAGGTTCCATTTGGTACTTCCCGCAGGCTTATCGAAACGATCAACACGGAAAGCTGTTGCTCATGTCGCCCAGCTATGATCGCGCGGGAACGCTGGGATTTCGTTGTGTCAAGGATGCGGAGTAAATCGAGCTTTGCAGAATATGAAGCGCGTTGTGTTCTTACTTACGGTGCTTTTTGTAAGCTGCTCCGGGACGCAAGCAGCAGACCGACGGCTCTCACTCGCGGAGTATCGGGACAAAGTCTACGCAGCGTGGATTGGCCAGATTATCGGCGCATCTTACGGATTTAACTTTGAAGGCAAGGCGCGCAACGCAATCGAACTAGACCACTTCCTGAACCACTACGATACGGCAATTGTCGATGACGACTATTACTACGAAATGGTGGCGCTTTACGGGTTCGAACGTTACGGAGTAGCCATGAGCGTCGAGCAGCTTGGCGATATGTGGAAAGAATACAGAGCGGGCACCTGGGGATCGAGCGAACAAGCACGGCTAGCTCTGGAGCGTGGAATCAAAGCGCCAGATTCCGGCAGCCCTCGCTACAATCGCTGGTTCCATACCATTGGCCCGCAATTTTCATCGGATATCTACGGGATGATTTCTCCGGGTATGGTGAACGTCGCCGGCGCTGTAGCCAGGAAGTATTCGCACGTCAACGGCTATGCGGAAGGCTCCGATGGCGCGGTCTTTGTCGCGGCCTGTATTAGCGAGGCTTTCTTTGAGACCAATCCAGTTAAGGTCGTCCGCCAGGCCGCCCAATTGCTTGATCAGCATTCCAACTACCGAAAAGCAATCGATTTCGTGATCGGCAGCTACGAGCAAGGCAAGCCATGGCGGCAAATCGCAGCCGAAAGCGAAGCTCGATGGCGACCCGACTACCCGCAGATGAATAACTCCGTCGCAAATGGCGCGCTGGTCGCTCTTGGCATCCTATTCGGCGAGGGCGACTATCTTAAGAGCATTAACGTTGTCACCCAGGTTGGCGACTTCACTGATGCTGACTGCAACGCCGCTAACGTTTCATCCGTTGTGGGCGCCATGCACGACCTAAAGGCGATTCCCTCGCAGTTCATCGAGCCGCTCCACAATCGGGTTTATGGCGACCATTTGGGTCCGCTCAATCTCGACAGAATGATCGACGAAAGAATAGACGATTTGGCGCGCCGGGTGGCGGATGTCGGCCAGAAAAACATCCTCGCGAACGGTGCCCACCTGGAGTCGGGAGAGCTGATCATTCCACAACAGAGCGTTCAAACACAGTCGTTGGAGTATTTCGACATTAACGACTACGGCGCGCTTTGGAATCCCGACTGGCGGTTGGAGGGCGCGTCGCGCGGCGGCGAGGGCGCAACATATTTGGATGGCGAGGTGCTTGTCACTTTTCCTCGAGACACACGCCCTTGTATGCTTGAGCGAACCCTCACTGTGCCTTCCGGGAACCCGAAACTGACCCTCGAGATCGGTCACCTAAAGTACCGTCCATGGCGGCTTCAGGTTTTCGCAGATGACGACAATCTGACCACACAAATCATCGGCGCGGAGGAGACAACCGTCACCAAAGACATTCCGCCTAATGCGGCCTTCGCCAGTCCGAGTTGGATCGCAGTAGAAACAGATTTATCAAAATACTCAGGTAAAAGAATAAGGCTCAGGCTTTACCAATGGCTCTGTCCGAACGAAATCCCCGGGGCCGCGTATTGGCGTTCGGCAAAGGTGCAATAGGTGCGTGCGCGTGAATCGCAGGGCGGCTGCTGCGGGTTCGTAACCAAGCCACGAGAATCCGAAGAATAGAAAGGTCAAGGTTTGTCATGCGCGCTTTTCGTCTCCTCCCTTGTTTCGCGCTTCTCTGCACATCAATGGCCAAGGCCGCGACTGATCCCGATCAGTTCACCGTTCCACACGTTCGGATGCAAGCGATTCGGGATGAAGTTGAGACGCCCTACAAATACGGCGTGGTCATCGCTCCTCCCACAGGCAAAAAGGTCGACTGTCCAACTGTTTTTCGCCACGGTAGCAAGTGGTACATGGTTTACGTTCAATTCGAGGCCCCGCCTTCCTTGGGATATACAACTCAACTCGCGGAGAGTGCGGACCTACTGCATTGGAAACCTCTCGGGACTATATTGGACCGTGGTGGACCTGGGGCATGGGATCGGGCGAATGCCGCCGGCGGCGTCGCGCTTTTCGATACGAAATGGAATGGCAGCAATAAACTCCAGACTTACCAACGCCGCTACTGGCTTTCCTATATTGGCGGAAAGACCTTTGGCTACGAACAAACTCCGCTTTGGATCGGTATGGCCTGGACTGCTAATCCGTCTGTGGCGCGGCTCTGGCAAAAACTGCCGTCTCCTGTGTTGACCACTGAGGATGCTGATGTCCGTACCGGACTCGAATCACAGACGCTGTATAAAAGTTTTATATTCCGCGATCGTGGCCGCACACTCGGGACTTCGTTTGTCATGTTCTACAACGCGAAAGGGAGCAGTGAACAGATCTACACTGCAACGTCGGCAGATCTCAAAAGCTGGAAGAGATACGGGGCGGACGCCGCGGTGGAAAACCAGCCGCCAGCCGGCTCACATCATGGCGTCATAAGCGGAGACCCACAGGTTGTTCGTATGAAGGATGTCTGGGTGATGTTTTATTTCGGCGCCTTTTGGAAACCGGGGGCCTTCAACACGTTCGCAGCCTCTTACGATCTCGTGCATTGGACCAAGTGGGATGGAGACAGCCTCATCTCGCCCTCTGAACCATACGACGCAAGGTACGCTCATAAGCCTTGGATTATCAAATACCATGGAGTGGTCTACCAGTTCTACTGCGCCGTCTCTGCGGATAAAGACGAACACCGAACGATAGCTTTGGCAACTTCGAAGGATATGAAAAAGTGATAGTTTTTCACCGCTGCCTGGATTCAGCCGAGAACTGGCAGGGATCACCTCGTTGTAATCTACGGCTTGATGAGACTGCGAGTCTTAACCTTGATAATTTGCCTTGTGTTTGGGCCGTCGTCGAGCGCCTCGCAAACCGATCCGGCCAGTTTGTTGCACTCTGGGAGATATCAAGAAGCTTTAATTGCTGTGCAGTCTGAGTTGAAATCGCACCCAAACGACGCAAGGCTTCTGACCGTGCAAGGGATTGCTTTGGCGCAAATGGGTGACGAACAAGCTGCGCTGAAGTCTTATAGAAGCGCTCTCGCGGTGTCACCGTATTATTTGCCAGCGCTGGAAGGCGCCGCGCAAATTGAATATAAAACTAACGATGCTGCCGCTGTCGTCCACCTGGATCGCTTAGTCGAAATTAACGGAAAAGATGAGACTGCTCGCGCTATGCGCGGCGTGTTGGCAGCGCGTGCGGGTAGGTGCGAGCCGGCAGTGCTGGATTTTACCGCAGCGCCGACGGCCCTTGCCAAGTCGCCGGAGGCGCTGCGCCAAGAGGGCGCGTGTCTGTTACGCCTGCGACGCTGGAAACAAGCGCAAGACGCATTTGGCAATTGGCTAACCGGGAATCCGAACGACAAAAGGGCGGCCTATGGCTTAGCCTCGGCACAAATCGAAGGGGGGGAATTTGCACAGGCACTAACTACGCTCCAGCCTTTTACGAACGATGCGCAGGCGCTGGCATTGTCGGCAAATGCGTTAGAAGAGATTGGGCGCACTCCCGAGGCAATCACAAATTTGCGGAGCGCCATCGTGGCAGATCCGCAGCACGAGAGCTACTACACGCAGTTTGCGGAGCTGTGTTTCACTTATAAGTCGTATCAGGCGGGTGTCGAGGTAATCACTGCCGGCCTGACCCAGTTACCGCAATCGGCGAAGCTTTATCTCGCACGCGGCATTTTATTGGTGCAGGAAGGAAATTACGCGGGCGCGGATGCAGACTTCGCAAGGGCGGAGACACTCGATCCGAAAGAAGCGAGCAGCGCGGATGCGGCCGTGCTAGCCATGGTCCAGGCAAATCATTTAGATGAAGCAACACGAGCTCTTGACCAAAAACTGAAGCAGCACCCCCGCGATCCCCAACTGTTCCTTTTCAAGGCGGAAGTCTTGAGCCGGCAAAGCGACAGCAAGGGAAGTATGCTGGCAGCGCAAAAAGCGGTAACGCTCCGGCCAGACTTTGTTATGGCGCATGATTTGCTTGCGCGATTGTACTTGCAGAATGGCGACGAGAAAAGGGCGATTTCGGAGTGCCAAGCGGCTTTGAAGATTGATCCGGACGACGAGACCGCGCTGTACCGCTGGCTCCGCATCCTGCGCGCGCGGCACAGCGAAAGCGATGCACGATCTATTGCAGAGCTGACGGAACGATGGAACAAGGCTCGAGAGAAGCAAAAGGAAAACGATCAGCGCGAGAGCCGCTACCGGATTCTGGTAAGTCCGTAAAACTACCGGAGAAAAATACATTGAAAGCGCTTCCAAGACAGTGATACGATGAGGCCCAAGTTACTGAATTCCACGCTGGAGTCTGTGCATGATAAGGGCCAAGATGCTCCTCCCTGCTTTCACTGCGGGGATTTTTTGTTTTGCGCTGAATTGCTTTGGGCAGTTCAGCGGGGCGATACAAGGAATCGTGACCGACCCAAGCGGCGCTGCAATACCCCTGGTGAAGGTGACGTTACTGAATTCCGCAACTTCGGTGACCCGCGAAACCATCAGTAGTGGGGCTGGCGAGTATCAATTCAGCAGCTTGGCGCCTGGCAATTATCAACTAAGTGTGTCAGCGCCAGGGTTTGCAGCGCTAACGGTAACGGCCGATTTACAAACCAGCCAGACGCTCAACTTGCCGCTCGTTTTAGCGTTGGCGGGATCGAAGCAAGCCGTTGAAGTAACAAGTCAGGCTCCCATTGTTAACACAGCGGAAACCCGCAATCAACTTACTCTTGAAACCAGCACTCTGTCGGAGTTGCCGTTAGCCGGGCGCAACATGATCTCCCTGGTGACACTGGCGCCGGGTGCGGTTGGAGTAGGAACATCGGCGGGCGGAAGCCCCGGTTCCGGTGTGGATAACTTTTCGACAGAGACACAGGTGGATGCCAGCGCAAACGGGCAAGGTTCGGTTGGAAATATGTTCGTGGTGGACGGCCTCGACATAACGAGTTCGATTCGACCTGGCGTGTTGAATCTGACGCCGAACCCCGATTCCATTCAAGAAACCAGCATTCAAGTAAACACCTTTGCGGTTGACTATGGCCGGGCGAGTTCCATGGAAATGATCATGACAACGAAGTCAGGTACCGATCAATTCCACGGCAGCGTGAGCGATTACTTTTCGAACCAGCACTTGTGGGCGGGCACGGAATTCGTCCACAACTACGCGCCGTTTCACAGTAACAACATGTCTGCCACCATTGGCGGTCCAGTGATTCCGCATCAGCAATTCTTTTTCTTCTTCGCCATTGAGCCGCTTTGGTCGTCCAGTTCCACAGGCAACAGTCAAACAACAGTGGAAGACCCCGCGTTCACGAATTGGGCAAGCCAGAATTACCCCAATACGATTGGGACAAAATTGTTAACAACGTATAAGCCAACAGGCGGGACGACGATCGGAATAGCCGATACGGCGGCGCAACTGTTTCCCACGACCTGTGGCACGGCGGCAGCTGGAAACATTCCGTGCAGTTTGCCAGTGCTCGATACTACTGTCTTCAATGGGACCAGCTATCGAAATGCGACCCAATGGAACACACGCGTAGACAAATATTTCAAAAGCGACCGGCTCTACGGCAACTTTTACAAGACAGACCTGAGTTATGGAAACTCCACCATCAGACCGGCTTTCACTTCTACCAATCAAACCTATGAGCACGCGGTTCAGGTGAATGAAACTCATACCTTTTCACCGACAACTCTCAATGAAGCAATCTTCGGCGCGGGCTACGTAGAAGGAATTACTCCAAAAACCGGATTATTCAGCGTTCCAGTGGTGAATGTAACTGGCTTGGGGCAAGGCTTCGGGACGGGATTCGCGGGCGGAGATTTTATTCAGCATAACTATCACTGGCGCGACGTCTTCACGCACATACAAGGTTCCCACAACATTCATGCCGGTTACGAGGGATGGTTCGGAGACGATGTTGAGAAGTTTCAAGGACCTTACTCTCAGCCGACGTTTCAATACAACAACCTGATTGATTTGGTGCAGGATCATCCATATACCGAGAGCGGCGTTTCCTATAATCCTTTGACCGGCAAAGAGACGCTATGGGATTGGAATGCGGCAGGCCGGACATGGGGCTTGTTCGTGCAAGACACCTGGCAACTGACTCGCAAGCTGACGGTGAATTACGGCCTGCGCTGGGACGATTTCGGCAATCCCTATTCACGCAGCGCACAGACGGTGTTTTCTAACTTCTATCTCGGTTCGGGCTCAAATTTGAATCAAGAAGTGGCTAACGGCGTGATGTCTCCTTTGCCAACAGCCCTAAAGAAATCGATGACGAATGAATGGAGTCCGCGCATCGGCATTGCATGGGATGTGACGGGTAAAGGCAGCTGGGTACTACGCACCGGCGGGGGAGTTTTTCACAATTGGCCAACAATGGCAAACGTGCAGGAGCAATATCGCGGAAATCCGCCCGGTTTGATTGTGCCAACTTTCTATGCCACACAAGGTGTGCCGCCGTTGCTAAGCTTCGGAACGAGTAACACTACGCCGCCGTTTGGTTACACCTATCCGACCTTGCCTGCACGAACGTTGGATGCGGCCGGAGGTTTGACGGGCCTCAGTTTCAACGTTGGCGCGATTGATCCAACGCTGCGGTCGCCCACGGCCTATACATGGTCGTTCACGCTAGAGCACAAGCTAAGCAAGAACTATGCGGTGAGTGCCGGCTATACCGGAACTCGCGGTACCGGATTGCTTTCTGGTGGAGGCCAACAGACGGCGGTGAGTTACGGCCAGGACATCAACGCATTCCAAGGTGATTTGATTCAAAACAACAGCCTCGCACCCACGCGTTCGAATCCGAGTTTCGGAGAAATTCTATACACGGCGAACGACCGCAACTCAAGGTACGACGCCTTTATCACCAGCTTCACCGGGCGGATGGGGAGCCGAGGCTTTCTGACTATGTCTTATACGCGGTCGGAATCGAAAGACGACACGCAGGTCTATCCGTCGCCAATAAATCCAGCGCAATGGTACGGATCCTCTGTCTGGGATGCACCGAATAGATTTTCTCTGGCGGGAAACTATCAGATCCCTGGCATCAATCAAGGACGTGGTGTGATTGGCCACTTGACTGGAGGATGGTCTCTGAGCGGCACCACCATTGTGCAAAGTGGATATCCATTCAGTGTCTTCACCTCCGCGGCTTTTGCGCCGCTGAAGAATGCCGCCGGCCAATTCATTGGTTACGCGCCAGGCAGCGGCGATTTCAACGCCGATGGCGATAACTACGACTATCCGAACGTGACAAGCTACAACCAATCGACAAGCAGGCAAGCGTTTCTGAACGGTTTGTTCAGCCTCAGTAATTTCCCCGACCCTGCTTTCGGCACGGAAGGCAACGAGAAATACAACCAATTCCGCAACCCCATGTTCTTTCAGACAGACGCCAGCCTGGCGAAGGATACGGCCCTGACGGAGCGCATGAAATTGCAAGTACGGTTTGACTTCTTCAACCTGTTCAACCGCGCGAATTTGTATAACGTGGATGCTAACTTGTCCGATGGCACATTTGGGAAAGCGACCAATCAATATAATCCAAGGTGGATTCAGCTGAGCGCTAAGTTTCGGTTCTGACTTCCCTCACGAGGTGACATTCTTTGCGTAAATTGTTTTTGAACGCAGCGCTGGTTTTGGCCAGCGCTGCGTTAATCGCGCAGGACGCGCCTAAGCGCGACTATCCTATTCAGCCGGTTCCGTTCACCGCCGTGCACGTAAACGACGAGTTCTGGGCGCCGCGCATTGAGATCAATCGAAAGGTCTCGATTCCCACTGCCTTTGAGCAATGCGAACGCACGGGCCGCATTGAGAATTTCGTACGCGCAGCAATGGTTCTTGAGCGTAAAGACTTGGCAGATAAACACCCACCCGGTTATCCCTTCGACGATACCGATCCTTACAAAGTAATTGAAGGAGCTTCGTACGCTTTGAGCGTGCATCCAGACCCGGCACTAGACGCATATCTGGACAAGCTCATCGCGAAGATTGCGGCGGCGCAGGAACCGGACGGCTATCTGTACACAACTAGAACGATTGATCCGGAACACCCGCACGAATGGTCCGGCAAAGAGCGCTGGGTGAATGAAGAGGTGCTGAGCCACGAACTGTATAACCTTGGACATCTTTATGAGGCAGCAGTGGCACACTATCAGGCGACCGGCAAACGAACGTTGCTGGATGTGGCATTGAAGAGCGCGGATTTGTTGGTGGCGACTTTCGGACCTGGAAAAAAAACTATCTATCCAGGACACCAGATTGTCGAGATGGGTTTAGTGAAGCTGTATCGCGTAACGGGCCGCCAGCAGTATCTTGCGCTGGCCCAGTTCATGCTGGATAGCCGGCACGGCGGCCGGAGCTACAACCAGGCTGATCTTCCGGTGACCGAGCAAACCGAGGCGGAGGGTCACGCTGTACGAGCGACGTACATGTATTCGGGAATGGCGGATGTGGCTGCGATGACAGGCGACAAGAACTACATCAAGGCGATTGATGCGATTTGGGAAAATGTGGTTGGCAAAAAGATGTACGTCACGGGAGGTATTGGCGCGGTTGGCGCGATTGAAGGCTTTGGACCAGACTACGATTTGCCGAACATGTCCGCGTACAACGAGACGTGCGCATCAGTGGGTAGTGTCTTCTGGAATCAACGGTTGTTCTTGTTGCACGGAGACTCTAAGTATGTGGATATCTTGGAACGGACGCTATACAACGGTTTGATTTCCGGAGTCAGTCTGGACGGTGAGACGTACTTCTACCCAAATCCGTTGGAGTCGAACGGACAACACCAACGCAGTCCCTGGTTCGGAGTGGCATGCTGTCCGGGCAACATTACGCGATTCATGCCATCGTTGCCGGGCTATGTCTACGCGCAACGCGACGATTCCCTCTATATCAACTTGTTCCTGAGCAACAAGGCGACGGTCTCCCTGGAAGGGGGGCGGAAAGTCTCGATTGAGGAGGAGACGCACTACCCATGGAGCGGAGATGTGCACGTGATTTTGAGTCCGGACGCGCCGGGTACCTTCACTCTGAAGGTTCGTATTCCAGGCTGGGCCCAAGGACAGGCTGTGCCGAGCGATCTCTATACATTTGAAGACACGAAGGATCGTGAGTCGGTAACGCTACGGGTGGACAAGCACTCGGTGCCATTGAATTTAGATCGCGGCTATGCCACAGTAACGCGCGAATGGAAACCGGGTGAGACAGTCGATCTCCATTTGCCGATGCCGGTGCGGCGAGTGACGGCGAACGCGAAAGTGGGGGCAGACAGGGGACGCGTCGCGCTTGAGCGCGGACCGATCGTCTACTGTGCGGAGTGGGTTGACAGTCCCGATAAGCACGTGCGAAACATTGTTCTGTCCGATTCGCAGAAGCTCAAGGCGGAGTTTGAACCCTCGCTGCTGAAGGGTGTTGAAGTCATTCGAGGCGAAGCGGCCGCCTACCGATACGAACAGAACGGCCGAGTGGATTACACCACCGAGGCGTTCACTGCCATTCCTTACTATGCCTGGGCGAACCGCGGCCCTGGACAGATGGAAGTCTGGATTCCAACAACTGAGACAGGCGCACATCCGACCCCACTTCCCACGCTTGCTTCACAAAGTAAGGTGACCGTCTCTGGCCAGACCGAAGCAGCCAACGGCAACCGCAGTCCGCGAATGATAGCGGATCAGGAAGAACCAACGTCATCGGCGGACGCCAGTTCGGAGTACAACTGGTGGCCGAAGAAAGGAACCGTCGAATGGGCGCAATATGATTTCGGTGGCGAGCACCAGATATCCAGTGCTGATGTGTACTGGTTTGTGGATCGGCAGGCGGTTGGCCTGCCCGCGAGTTGGCGGATTCTTTACTTAAGCGGAGCGGAATGGAAGCCCGTGGAGACGCCGGGCTCTTACGGCTTGGCGTTGGACGGATACAACCACGTCGCATTCATGCCAGTGACAACTAACGCAGTGAGGTTGGAAATAACTTTGCAGAAAGACAAGTCGGCCGGTGTTTCGGAGTGGAAGGTGCAGTGAGGTTTGAGGCGGCCCTGGCGGCTCAGAATGGACGACAAATTATCTCGCCGAGAGGCTCTTCTTCGCTTAGGACAAGGTGCGGTGTCGTTGAGCGGAGGCGCAACGGGCCGCCAACTAAAGTTAGCTCAGATCAACGTTAAAACCCTCCGAGTTTCATTATCGCCGGCTGGGCAACGAGAGAGCGCTAATGCAGACGACTTCGCCATAGTTAGTCCATTGAATGGCAAACAAATTCTAAAGACAGAGTCATTCAAGAAGCCTAGAACCGTGAAATGCGGAGAGTTTAACGTGCGCGTCTCGGGCTCACCTCTGACCTTGACGGTAGAAGATAAGCGAGGACAAATCGGGCAGGTTATTACGGTTGGCAACGAGGGATCGGTAAAATTGAAAGCCTCAGCCGGGCCGGTGTTTGGTCTGGGTGAAGGCGAGCAGCAATTCGATCGGCGCAACGGACGATACAGCATGCGGAATGGTCAGTTTCGTCCGCTGCTTGCGAATCTTGGAGCACGCCTGCCGATCCCGTGGCTCGTCTCAGCGGACGGATGGGGGATATTCTTTAACCGGCCTTTCGGCACGATCGATTTGACGGGAAAGGAATACCAGTTTGAGCCAAGTGAGGAGTTTCCGGCAAACGGCTCGTTGGATTTGTTCTTGGTACTGAGTCGCACCCCCGCTGATTTGATGACAGAGTATGCCCGAATAACAGGCTTTCCTCACATGCCACCGTTGTGGGCTCTCGGATATCAACAGTCGCATCGGACTTTGTCGAGCCGCCAAGAGGTACTCGATGAAGCCCAGAGATTTAGGGAAGAGCGCCTCCCGTGCGACACAATGATTTACCTCGGTACTGGATTCTGTCCTGCTGGCTGGAATACCGGCCATGGATCATTTACTTTTAACCCAACCGTGTTTCCCGACCCCAGGCAAATCATAGATCAACTTCACGCCGAACACTTTCACGTGGTTCTTCATCTGACGATGCCGCCGGATCAGTTGAAAGGACGTGTCGGAAAAAACGATGCCTTGGCGGGCGCAAATGACGTTGACCAGTACTGGGACACACATTTAGAAACGTTCCGTTTGGGCGTAGATGGGTGGTGGCCGGACGAAGGAGATAAACTCAGTCCAGAATCGAGACTGGCGCGTGACCGCCTGTATTGGGAGGGACCTTTACACGAGCGGCCCAATGAGCGACCGTTTGCGCTGCATCGCAATGGTTATGCGGGTTTGCAGAGGTTTGGCTGGCTTTGGTCGGGAGACGTGGATTCCAGTTGGAAGACTCTCCAGGAACAAATTCCCGTTGGACTGAACACTGGATTGAGCGGCATCCCTTACTGGGGCACTGACACAGGAGGATTTGTCCCCACAAAAGAATTGACGGGTGAGTTGTACGTGCGGTGGTTTCAATTTAGCGCGTTTTGCCCATTGTTTCGTTCTCACGGACGGACTTGGAAACTTCGCTTGCCCTGGGGCTGGAACACGGGTGAATACGGACCAATCGAAACGGATGAGCAGCGGCTGGCTGATCGGACGGAGTTACACAACGAGCAAGTTCTTCCGATTTGCAGGAAATATTTAGAACTGCGCGCGAGGTTGATGCCGTACCTATACTCCGTGGTGCGGGAATCGCACGAAACTGGAATGCCCGTGATGCGAGCTCTTTGGTTACACTACCCCGAGGATTCGCGAGCTGTGAGCGTTGACGATCAATACCTTTGGGGCCGCGACATTATGGTAGCGCCCGTGACACAAAAGGGAGCGACTTCACGGAGTGTGTATCTCCCGGAAGGCAGCTGGTTCGATTTTTGGACCAGTCAGCAAATTACCGGAGGCAAGCAAGTTGAACGCGAGGTGGATCTAACTACACTGCCGCTCTAAGTGAGAGCAGGCGCAATTATCGCGCTCGGGCCAGTGAAGCAATATGTCAGCGAGCCAACCAAAGAAACCATCGTACTCAAGGTGTACGCTGGCGCGCACGGGGAGTCGCTCCTTTATGCTGACGACGGTGAAAGCTTTGCCTATGAGCGTGGCGAGTTAATGCTCATTAAGGCGCTTTGGAACGATGGTACACGGGAATTGACACTCTCACTCGCACGTGGATCCAAGGTCTGGGAAGGCTATCGCAACATTGCCGTTGAAATCTGCCCCGGTTCTGGAAGTCAGCACGTGACATTCGGAGGAACGCCAGTGACAGTGAGGATCCCATGAAGAATGAACCAGCATCGAAATCGGTTTCGCGACGGGAGTTCAGCGCTCTCATAGCGGCGGGCGGTGCCGTACCTTTGATTGCGGCAGAACAGGAAATACCGAACAAAGAGCGGCCGGCGCCGGGAAATTTCCGGCGGCCGCTTGTGCCGGACACGCCGGTTTTTGAGAACGACCTCTCGTTCACAAGGAAGGACATTGCCGCGAAAGCCGAACCTTTTCCGATGACTCAAGTGCGTCTCCTGCCTGGGACCATTTATTACAACGCGCAAGAGTGGAATCGTGGATACATGTCTCGCCTGCCAGCAGATCGTCTCCTCTATACCTTTCGAGCGAATGCCGGTTTAGAGGTTGGAGCAGCAAAACCGCTAGGAGGATGGGAGCAGCCTGAAAACGGACAGAGGTCAAGCGAGTTAAGGGGGCATTTCTGCGGTCACTTCCTCTCGGCAAGCGCACAACTAGCAGCGAACGGAGATCGGGATGGCAAAGCTAAAGGCGATTATTTGGTAGCGGAACTGGCCAAGTGTCAAGAGAAGCTAGGGGGCAAGTATTTGAGCGCATTCCCCACTTCCTGGTTTGAACGTTTGGAGCGCGGCGAACGTGTTTGGGCGCCGTTCTACACGTATCACAAAATCATGGCAGGCATGTTCGACATGTACCAGCTTGCAGGAAATCAACAGGCCCTTGCAGTTCTGGAAGGGATGGCTGCCTGGACAGATGAGTGGTCCGCTTCGAAATCATTTCCCAAAATGCAGGAGATCCTCAAAATCGAGTTCGGCGGTGTTTCGGAGACTCTCTACAACCTCGCAGCAGCGACGAATAACCACCAATGGGCGAAGGTGGGCGACCGCTTTCAAAAGAGGAGTTTTGTCGAACCACTCGCTGCCAGGCGCGACGAATTGCGTGGACTGCATGCGAACACGCATATTCCACAAGCAATCGCAGCGGCGCGCCGCTATGAGATTTCAGGAGACACACGTTTTCACGATGTTGCCGACTTCTTTTTCGACGAGGTAGCCAACTGCCGATCCTATGTGACGGCAGGTACGAGTAATGCAGAGGCTTGGTTGGGTCGGCCACGTCAACTCGCAGCCGAGTGGAAGCTGAGTGTAAACACCGCGGAGTGTTGCTGCGCCTATAACATGCTGAAACTTGCGAGGCACATATACGCTTGGAACCCGTGTGCGGAGTATTTCGACTATTACGAACGATCGCTGCTGAATCATCGCATTGGATCAATCCGTCCCGAGGTTGGCTTCACGCAGTATTATCTTTCACTCGCTCCCGGCGCCTGGAAGACCTTTGGCACAGAGGATCAAACGTTTTGGTGTTGCACGGGCTCGGGCGTAGAAGAGTATTCGAAATTGAACGACAGTATTTATTGGCGCGATGGCATGGGCATCTATGTGAATCTCTTTGTTCCGTCCGAGCTCGATTGGAGAGAAAAAGGCTTTAAAATACGGCAGCAGACTCGCTATCCGGAAGTGGAAACTGTGACTCTCAAGATTGATGCTGCGCCGGCCGACGCCATCCTCGTGCGGGTGCGGATCCCTGGTTGGTTACAAACTACCGCCACCGTCAAGCTGAACGGAAAAGTGCTCGAGGCTGGTGCCGCGGCGGGAGGCTATCTTACGTTAAACCGTGTTTGGAAGGTCGGGGATGAGGTGGAACTGCGATTTCCAATGCACCTTCATGTTGAGAGCATGCCTGACGACCCGCACAGGCAGGCCATTCTTTATGGTCCACTCGTTTTGGCCGGAGACCTCGGCGGAGAAGGCTTGACTGAGGCGAATATCATCGGCGCAAATCTACGTGTCGGAGCTCCTGGCGTCGAGCAGTTTGGATCGGCTCTCGGAGCATCACCGAGCACTCCAGCCGTTCCGCAAATCGAGGTCCCAACCCTGCGATCATTGCGCGAAGAAGTGAGTGCTTGGATCAAGTCGGATAACAAGCCTCTCACTTTCCGGACGACTGGGCAAAAAACGAATGTCTCTCTCGTTCCTTTAAATACGCTTTTCGACCGGAGATACAACGTCTACTGGGAAGTTTCGTAGGTGATTGATCACCCTGCCACAATGAGCGGCGCGATCCCGGTCGACTCACGGACGACCAGTTCAGGGTTAAGATAGACACGCCTTGCCGCTGGCGGACGACCTGTTTCGTCCGGAATCAGGCTATTGACCACAAGCTTGCCAATCTCCGCTCGAGGAATGTGAATAGTGGTCAACGAAGGGCAAGAAAACTCAGAGATGGTAATGTTGTCGAATCCGGTCACTGAGACATCTCCTGGCACCGAGAGGCCCTGGTTTCGCAACTCGCGGATGACGCCAATCGCGATCCAGTCATTGACACAGAGAATCGCCGTGGCTGCGAACTCGCTGCGCATTACCTCGCGAGCCGCCTCCCGCCCTCCGGCGAAGCCATCTTCATGAGGGGCAACCACCAAGGCCTCCCCGCCATGATGCGCCATTGTCTCCAAAAACTCGATGCGCCTCGCGTCCGTGGGGCGCAAGAACAGCGGTGCGCCGACAAATGCCATGCGGCGATGCCCAAGCGAGAGCAAAAGGTCTAACAGCATTCGCATGCCCTTGCGGTGGTCGAAATCGAGCGTTGTAAAATCGCGACTCGCTTCTCCTGCGTCGAAAAGCACAACCGGAATCTTTGCTTCCTGCAGTTCCTCCAAAATGGCCGGCTCCATCTCCGGAAAAACACCCAGTCCAGCCACCTGGTGCCCCAATAAGCGATGCACGCTCGCCTTCAGCAGGGTCACGTCGTGAGAACTGTTTGCCAGGAGCGTCTCATATCCCCGCTGCCGCGCGTTTGTTTCGATGGCGTGATAGATGTCGGCAAAAAACGGGTTATATAAATTCGCCATAACGATGCCGAGCTCGCGGCTTTGCGCACCCGCTAAGGTCCGGGCGTGCAAGTTCGGTTTATATTTCAACTGTTCGACAGCGAGAAGGACCTTCGTTCTTGTCGAGTTCTTAACGCTGGGATGGCCATTGAGCACTCGCGACACTGTCGCGCTACCGACACCAGCCCGCTCGGCAACGTCCTTAAGATTCATGGCGATGTTCCATGCTTGATCTGGCCCCGGCAGATTCTCCGGGCTAGAGCCGCTACAGCACTGAACGTGTCAGCAAGGGTAGGCTCGCTTCACACGCTTTGCTGCTCAAAGCACTAGGTTACATCGTCGAGAATCTCTAAAGGCGCTGTCTTACTCACAGCGCAAACAAATCACCGGATCGACCTTCGCCGCGCGCCGCGCCGGTAGATAACTCGCCAGTAACGCCACCAGCGCCAAAATTCCGCCCACTCCCGCCATCGTCAATGGATCGCGCGTCCCGACGCCAAATAGCAGCGCTGCCAGAAATCGCGTCAGGGCGAGTGCTCCCAAAAAACCCAGAACGAGCCCCACCCCGGCCATCAGCATGCCGGCTTTGAGGATCATCCCCACAACGTTCCCCGTGCTCGCGCCCAGCGCCGCGCGGATCCCGATTTCATGCGTTCGCTGCACCACCGAGTATGAAATAACGCCATAAATTCCAATTGCCGAAAGCAACAGCGCCACCGTCGCAAACCCGCCCAACATTAGAGAATTCAGCCGGTTCCCCGCCAAAGATGCCATTTTGATCTGTTCCAGAGTCTTAACGTCACTCAGTGCCTGGTCCTTATTGACTTGATGCACGGCATTGGTTATTGCCTGCTGCAGCTTCAGCGGATCCAGCGCCGCTTTTACAATCAGCGCCTGATCGAAAACCGGACTTTGTTCATTTGCCACATAGACGCCTGGGTTATCGTTGGCCGCGTCGTCCAAGTTACCTACCTTTTCATCCTTTACAACACCCACCACCTCCCATGGCACCTCGGGTCCCAACGCCGGTTTTCCCGGCACAATCTCCTGAATCATAATTCTTTTGCCGATCGGATCTTCCTTGGCGAAATATTTCCGCGCCATGGTTTCGTTGATTACCGTTACTGGCGGCATTCCCTTTACATCGCGCTCATTCAGTCCGCGCCCCTTCTTCAAGGTCATTCCCAGCGTCGTGAAATACGACGGGCTCACCATTTTGAAGAAGCATGGCTTACGATTCGCGCGGTCTACCAGGGGTTGATCGGCCCGCTGGAAGGGCATTCCGTAACCCCAACCCTCCATCGGCAACGCCGACGTTAAGGCTACGTCATGCACCCCTGGAACGCTTGCCACATTCGCCACTACTTGCCGCAAATAAGCATTCAAATCGTCCGCAATCGGAAAGCGCTTCTCGGAAATCGGCAATTGCGCGGTCAAAACGTTCTCCGTGTTGAAGCCCGTGTCGACATTCTGCATTTCAAAAAAGCTGCGGATCAGCAATCCAGATCCCACCAGCAGCAAGAACGCGAGGGCCACTTCAGTAACTACCAACCCTGCTCGCAGCCGATGTTTTCCCGCGCCTGTGCCAGATCCTCGGCCGCCTTCCTTCATGCTTCCTGCCAAATCGGCGCGCGACGCCTGAATCGCGGGCGCCAAGCCGAAAATCAACCCCGTCAAGACAGAAAGTGCTGCCGCAAATAACAACACTCGCGCATCCAGCCGCACATCGGCTTCCGGCGGCAATGAAAACGGTGGCACTGCCGCCTTCAACCCGGCCATCAACACATAACCGAGCGTCACACCCAACGCTCCGCCGATGATCGCCAAAAGCACATTTTCGGTGAGAAACTGCCGCATCAATCGCCAACGTCCGGCGCCGACCGACGCTCGGATCGCCACTTCCCGTTCGCGCGCCGTACTCCGCGCTAGCGTCAAATTCGCTAGATTTGCGCAGCCAATCAGCAGCACCATTCCCACGGCGGCCAGCAGAACATACAATTGTTTGCGCAATTGTTTGCCCACAATCGTGTCTGCCATCGGGTCCACGGCCACGCTCCACCCTTTGTTCGAATCTGGATAATCGTGGGCAATCCGCGCGCCGATCGTCCTCATCTCGGCCTGAGCTCTCTCCAAACTCACCCCGGGCTTCAGCAGCGCCATGGCGCCAAACCAATGAAAATTGCGCGTCATATTCTGTGGCTCAAACACCAGCGGCCGGAAGATCTGCGCATATGTCCGGTCAGACACGCCCCCTGCCGGCAACACCCCAATCACTTGGTGAGGCTGTCCATCGAGTTGAATCACCCGCCCAACAATCTTCGGGTCCGAGCCAAACTGGGTTTCCCAAAGCGTGTGGCTCAGCACCGCCACTTTCTCTTTGCCCGGCTGATCTTCATCCGCCGCAAACGTGCGGCCGAGCGCCGCAGTCATTCCCAAAATGTCGAAGAGGTGTGCCGATGCTCGCGCCCCTGGTAGTTGCACCGGGTTGCTCACACCGGTCAGCGTCACGTTCCCGCCTGTCTGTGCTGCCATGAATTGAAACACCGTATTCTGCCGCTGCCAGTCCAAGAAGTTGAGCGTCGAAATCCCATTGCGCGCATCCGCGTCGCCGGGTGGCTTCTCCAGCACGCGTACAATCCTGTCGGCGTTGGCATACGGCAGCGGCTTGAGGAGCACGCCATCCACAAAACTAAAAATCGCGGTGTTCGCCCCAATTCCGAGCGCCAGCGTCAAAATCGCCACTACTGTGAACCCTCGGTTCGTCTGGAGCGTTCGCAGCCCATAGCGGATGTCTTGTATCAGTTCGTGCACGGCAATGCTCTGAACACAATACGGATTAGCGTCGCAAAAGTTTGTAAAATCAGCGGTCAAACCAGCAACGACGGCATTTCGACAGCTTCGTGCCTAGCTGGCGGTGCTGTTATCGCCGCGCGAGTGGCAAATCGCGGCGAGGCTGCGTCTCCGGCCTATAATCGAAAGAGGCCGCGTGATGGGTGGATTGCTTCTCCACAAGGCGATGCGAATGCGGTGCTCGCCTCGACGGAAGCACCCGACCCGCTGGTCAAAATATCGTGAACGCTTTTAGAGCCGATGATCGCGTTCTGCTATTAGCAATTCCAACAAAACAGGAATTGGCAGCACTAGCGCGTGTCTTAATTCGCGGAACCGTGGTCGCCTTAGGAACTGCGGAAGAAGTTGCCGAAGCCAAGCCGTTCTTCGCCGATTTTGAAAACGTGATGTTGCTCGATGCACCACCAGACAAAGTCCCGTGGCGCGGCGCAGGCTTTAACAAGATAATCGTGCCGCATCAGTATGAACGGATTTTGGCGCATTTGACGGAAGAACTTGAACGATTGTTAGCGCCGGGCGGAGAAATAGTTTATAAAGTGGCGACTTGGTCGTGACGTGTCGGCAGTGCGGACATCCGTAGAGTTAATAGTGGTAACGAGCCTGAAGAAAATCGACGGCATGGTCGGTGACGCGGTACACCAGGCGATGTTCTTGCGTCACGCGCCGCGACCAACATCCGGCGAGTAAGTATCGGAGCGGCTCCGGTTTCCCAGGCCCCTCAAAAGGATCGCGTAAAATTGCCTCGACCAAATCGAGCAACTTAACAGCTATATTTCGGTCGGACTTAATCCAAAACAGCAGGTCGTCCCGGAACTCTGGATGAAAGACAGCTAGCCGTTTACTTTTTCGCTCCACTGAGAATATCCCGCCTGAACTCGCTGACGTTGGTGGGCTTCGTCTTACCTCTTTCTGCGCGCCGTAAAGCAGTCAGCAAACGGCGGGCATTCTGCGGAGACCGCAGAAGGTGAGCGGTTTCGAGCAAGCCGTTGAGTTCGCCGACCGGAATGAGGGCCACATCTCGCGCCCCTTTCCGTCGAACGATGACGGTTTCCTGTTGGTCCACAACCTGATCCAGCACACTGGCTAAATTCTCGCGAAGGCTTGTATAAGTAGTTTCGGTGGCCATTCGAATGGTCTCTTTTTTATTGTACAGGGTTTCTGTACGTTTCGCAGTCGATGATCGGGAACTACCGGCCAAATGTATTACAAGCGGAAATCTGCCCGGTTTGATACCCCGTCGTAAACCACTGCTCACGCTGCGCCGAGCTGCCATGCGTCCACGTTTCTGGACTCACCCGTCCTGTTGCCATCTTCTGCAGATGATCGTCACCGACTGCCGCCGCCGCACTCAGCGCATCCTGTATGTCGGTTTGGCTCAGCTTGAATTTGTCTTTGGCTGAGTTGCCCCAAACGCCCGCAAAACAATCGGCCTGCAACTCCATCGCAACCGATAGCGCATTCCTCTGGCCGGGATTGCGATCCTCCGCCGCCGTCACCTTCTCTTCCGTCCCAAGCAGCTTCTGGACATGATGTCCCACTTCATGCGCCACTACGTAAGACTGCGCGAAATCTCCGTTCGATCCGCCAAACCGGGTCTTCAGCTCATCAAAAAAGCCCAGATCCAAATACACTTTTTCGTCTTCGGGACAATAGAACGGCCCGGTGGCATCCTGCGCCGTACCGCAACCTGAATTGGTAGCGCCGCGAAACAGCACCAACGTGGCATGACGGTAAGGTATATTCGCTTGCGCCGGCAACATTATCGCCCAACTGTCTTGAATGTTGTGAAACACCGTGCCGATCAAATTGCGGTCGCGGGCTTCCGCCTGATCCTGCGCCGGATTTGGCATGGATTGCACTTGGCCTGAATCAGCTGTCGCTGCATTCCCGCCGCCACCCGACAACAATGCGAAAAAGTTCTGATGAAAAACCAAGCTCAACAAACCAACAATCAGAATTCCGCCAATCCCCAAGTGCCCAAAGCCAAATCCCCCTAAGCCGGCGCCGCCAACACCGCCGCCTTGGTCCCTGCGGTCTTCGATATCTTGATTGCTATTATCTGGTGTCCACTCCATAAAAAACTTCCTCCATTTAGGTATTTAGAATTGCTACCACAGGTCCAAACAATTCTACGCCGCGAACAGGTCGCTGGCGCGCCACTCCAGACGATTGTAAACTGTCAGTGTTAGCGTCCTCGAAAATTCGGCTGACTGAAATGTATTTCGTGAAGGCGCATCTAATCGAGGGCTGTCGCGATAGGGAGTCTTTTTGTCGCAGATTTTGGAAGAAGTTCTGAACGCGAACGAATCGTATGCCGCTAGTTTTGGCGCTAAATCCAAGCTGCCTATGCCGCCGGCGCGACAGTTTGCCATTCTCACCTGCATGGACGCGCGGCTGGATCCCGCGAAATTTGCGGGGCTCAGCGAGGGTGACGCGCACGTCATTCGCAACGCTGGGGGACGCGCCAGTGACGACGCTATCCGTTCTCTGGTTATTTCTTACAAGCTTTTGGGCACCCGCGAATGGTTCGTGATTCACCACACCGACTGTGGCATGCTCACGTTTACCAACGAAGCCATGCGCGAATTACTTGCAAAGAGTCTCGACACGGCAAGTTTTCACAACGGCCAGTGGCGCGACCCGGGCACGGGCGGCGGCTCCCAGTTAGGTGACTATATTGAATGGCTGACGATCAAAGATCTTGCTAAGAGCGTGGTTTCCGATGTGACGCGAATTCGCTCTCACCCGCTCGTTCCTGCTCGCATCGCCATCCATGGCTACATCTTCAACGTATCCAGCGGAAAGCTTGTTGAGGTGCCCGAAGCTACGAGCCTTGGCGAACCTTATGGACATAAGAAAACGTCCGCCAGTTCCGCTTAGTACCAACTGGCAGAAGATTGCGTAAACCGCTTCTTGACAGTCACGGATCGGACCTACTAGGCGTTTGTGGAAACGCCCGCGCTCTGTAATGCGTTCATGATGATCGACATCGGATTCAGCGAACTACTACTCTGCGTTGACGCCGGCTGAATGGCCGCCAACAACTGCTCTAGCGCTTGGCTGGTATCGCTGGCCGCACTGCTGCTTGAATCTGTCGAACTGCTATCCGAATCGCCCGATCCTCCGTGCATATGATGATGGTGTCCGCCACCGCCCAATGCCTTCGCCAAATCCTGGATATTCGGCAACTGTCCGCTCTGGGCTGCATTCGTGAAATCCGTCGCCAGTTGCGTCAACTGACTCGCCGACGAGGTGTTGCCCTGCGTGGTCGCGGTCTGCGCAGCCGTTTGCAAGTTGGTTGCGATTTGCTGCATGACTTGCTGATATTTTGTCGGGTTTGACTGCTGCAGTTGCTGCAACGTGCTCAACAATTGTGCGAATGGTGAAAGCTGGCTGCTGTCGGACCCTTGCCCGCTGACACTGCTTACGCTGTTATTCGAACTAGCTGACGGGGTAAGGGATATGCCAGTTCCCTGAAGCGCGCTGCTCAGTTCGGATGCCACGTTGCTGTTGTAATAGCTATTGATTGCGTTCGTGCTCATGCCTTTCTCATCGGCATTTTCGTGTCCGTTGATTAGTGCGGCTAAGTTTTTGATTTACCTGCGCCTCCTTCGCCGCCGGCCTCAACCGCCCGCAAGCCGAGCGGAGCGCCTCTTCGACAGTTCCCGGGTCAGCGACTTCCAATCGCACATTCGTACAACCTTGCCGTCCCCACGCACCCTTTACCGGCACAAAAACACTCGGCTGCATCCTAACAAACTCGTCCTGTTCCTGCGGCGAAAGTTTCACCATGCCCCATTCTTCAGTCGGATAATTCAAGGTCGCAAAGATCTTTCCACCCAGCCGAAAATCCGGGTGTCCCATGTGCGCGGACTCCGTCGCATCTGGCAGCGCCAACGCCAAGCGTCGAAAATCGTCGCTATCCATACAATTGCTCAGCCCTTCCCCGCCATTGCCTGCAGGTCCACATCCTTGATGTGGGTGGCAAGCCACCACTTATACCCAAACGGATCGCGTATCCCAGCCATACGGTCTCCGTACGGTTGGTCGGTCGGCTCGCGCAGGCTCTGCGCGCCGGCCGCCAACGCTTGCGTATGCAGTCCATCGCAGTTCTCGGTATAAATGAGCAAGCTCACGGGCGACCCGCCATAATGTTCGGCACTGAAAGCCTCCATCTGCGGTGCTTCATCCGCCATCATCAGGACTGAATCGCCAATCTGGATTTCGGCGTGGCCAATGCGGCCGTCAGGATTAGGCATGCGGAATTTCTCTTTCGCGCCGAACGCCTCAATGTAGAAAGCGATCGCGGCGTCACAATCCTTGAACATCAAGTAAGGTTGGATGCTGTGGTATCCGTCTGGAATTGGCTTGACTTGTGACATCAGGCCTATTTTCTAACAACCCGGGCCGAGACGGATTGTAAGAATTTGACGTCGCTCTGCTACGACAGCGGTAGGTGGTTCAAATGCGGAGGCGCCGCCAGCAGGTAATCGCTCGGAGTCAGACCAGCGAATGCCTGAAAATCATGGATAAAATGCGCCTGATCATAGTAACCGCAGCCGAGCGCAACATCGAGCCAATCCACCTGCGATTTTTCGTGAACCATCCGCAACACGCGCTGAAAGCGCCGCACCCGGCAGAATACTTTAGGAGTCAACCCCACTTCCCGTCGAAACAACTCTATAAACCGTCGCGAACTCATCCCTATCCGCTCAGTTACCGAACTCACTTTGCCGTCGTGCGCCTGACCTTGAAACTCGCCCAACGCAAAATCCACCGCAGCGTGCAGCGCCATTGGCCTACATAGCTGCTCGAGCAAACGGCGTTCCAGCAGCTGAAACATATATTCCACGTTCGGCGCCGCCAACAGCTCATCGCGGATAGAACGCGCTGTGACCCCCCACAGATCATCCAGGTTCACCGAAAGCCCCTCCACCTCACTGGCCGGAATTCGGAAAAAGGGAAACGCTCCACCCGGGCGAAATTGAATACCTAGGACACATTCCTGCTGATCGCTATCGATCACAAAACAGTTGGCGCGCGCTCCTGAAAGCACCGCGCTTCCGTAACTCGAATATCTGTTGAGGTCGCGGGCATCGTAAATCCGGATCGGCCGCTCTCGCAGATTGAAAACGATCGACGCCTCGCCGTTTGGCAACAACTTCTCTTTACGATGAGGGTGGGGCACGCCTTCCCAATACCAGAAACAATTGACGAATTGTGCCAGGGGTGCGGCTGGAGTGTAGCGGCAGGATCGCATGCAACCTCCACTTCCCTTACTCTACTCGTTCTAGCGGCGAAACTCCAGCGCCCGTTAAAATACTAGATTATTTCCCGGATGCGAGAAATTCGGATGCGTGAGGGCTGCCATTCGATGTAGCATCTAACAATGGCCACGTCTGCAGTTACCGCCAAGACGCCTACCAGCCATCCTTTTCTTCCCCTCCCGGCTCATACCCTGCAGGAACTATTTGACCGCGCACCGCAGCCTCAACTGGTCATTCTGCCTGACGATCCCGCGTTCACCATAGCCGCCGCGAGCGACGCCTATCTTCAACTCACCCAGACCACCCGGGGCAATCTTCTCGGCAAAAGCGTTTTCGCGGCATTTCCGGACAATCCGGGCAACCCCATGGCCAGCGGCGTTCGTAACTTACGTGCCTCGCTGCAACGAGTTATCTCCACGCAAGCTCCCGACCGCCTGCCCGTTCAACGTTACGATGTCGAACGGCCGGCGGAAAAAGGAGGAGGGTTCGAAGAGCGCTACTGGAATAGCTTGAACACGCCCATTCTCGGCTCAGATGGCAAAGTTGCGTACATATTCCACAGCGTTGAAGAGATCACGGAATTGATCGTCGCGGAACGAAAAGCGCAAAGAGCCATGCAAGATCTGAAGCTACTTCATCCCAGCGCAGCATATCTCGCGGAGCAGCGTCTTCGGCAAGCTGAACGAGCCGGTCGCGTCGGCAGCTTTGAGTGGTTTCTGAAAGAGCAACGCGCTATTTGCTCGCCGGAGTTGGAAGCGCTTTACGGCTTGCCCGAGGGCACCTTTGAGGAAGGCTTTGAATCTTGGAGCAAGTCGGTGTACCAGGAAGACGCCCAGCGAGTCATCTTCGAGTTAGAAAGCTGTATGGCTCAACACCTTTCGGAGTGCGGCTACGAGTTCCGCGTGGTCCTGCCGAATGGTCACTTACGCTGGCTGCGCGGCCAGGCGCAGTTGTTCTACGATGCCGCCGGCCAACCAGAGCGCATGATCGGCGTGAACATCGATATCGACGCGGAGAAGCAGGCCCAAGCGCACTTACGCGAAAACGAGCAACGGTTGCGCGCCATCTTCGACGGCACCTACGAATACATTGGTCTGTTGGCGCCGGACGGCACACTCCTGGAAGCCAATCGCGCGTCACTCGAGTTTGCCAATAACAAGCGTGATCAGGTTGTGGGACGGCGCTTCTGGGACACGCCTTGGTTCAGCGGCACTCCCGGTGCATCCGAGAAGGTGCAAAACGCGATAGCACGCGCCGCTGCGGGTGAGTTTGTGCGCTTTGCGGCCACTCTGCGCCGACCCTCAGGAGAATGCCCCACCTTTGACATTTCCCTACACCCGATCCACAACGAGAAGGGTGAGGTGGTGCTGATCGTGCCGGAAGGGCGCAACATCACCGAGCACGAAAAATCTAAAGAACGCCTGCAACAGCAGTGGCAGGTGTTCGACACCGCGCTGTCTCACACGCCAGACCATATCTACATTTTCGACACCCAGGGACGTTTCACGTATGCCAACCGCGCGCTGCTCTCGCGCTGGGGGAAGACGCTGGAAGAAGCGCTTGGCAAAAATTTCTTCGAACTCGGCTATCCGGTCGATCTCGCTGAACGAGTCCACCGTCAGATTCGGCAATTGGTGGAGAGCAAGCAAGCCGTGCGCGATCACGCGGTTTTCGCAGTTGCCTCCGGAGAGATCCGCCACTTCGACTACCTGTTCGTTCCCGTTATCGCGGCAGATGGCAGTGTCGAAGCGGTAGCCGGTTCCACCCGCGACGTTACGGACCGCGAGCGCATGGAGAAAGCGCTGGCGGATAGCGAGCAGAACCTGCAACGCGTCATCGCGCAGGCGCCCGTTGCCATCGCAGTCCTGCGGGGCCGCGATTTCAGCGTTGAAATGGCTAACTCCAACTTGCAAGAGTTGCTGCCCGGCAGAAGCATTGTGGGTCTTCCTGCCGCGGAGGTGGTTCCCGAATTAAGTCAAGATATCTGGGATGCCTTCCACCGCGTTTTCAATACCGGCGAGCCATTTATCGCCGACGAATGGCATATCCGTTACGATCCGACCCAAATCGGTCAACTGCAAGATCATTGGTTCAATGTCGCTCTCAATCCTTTGTTGGATCAAAGTGGTGTGGTGTCGGGCATCATCGCTGTCATTACCAATGTCACAGCCTCAGTGCTGGCTCGCAAAGAATTGGAGCGGGTCAACCATGAATTGGAGGAATTCTCGTACGTAGCAAGCCACGATCTACAAGAACCACTGCGCATTGTGAACCTCTATTCCCAACTCCTACTCAAGGCACTTCCCATGGAAGACCCAACGATCAATCACTATGCGGGTGTCGTGCGGCAGGGCGTACACCGCATGGAGAGGCTCTTAAAAGATCTGCTGACTTTTTCGCGCACAGTTCATAGCGACGCTCCTGTGACTGGCATCGCCGACCTTACTTCGTCACTTGCGCTGGCCTTGTCAGTGCTTAAGACTCAGATAGACGATGCGCGTGCATCGATCAGCGCCGGGTTGCTTCCTCAAGTGCGGGGGGACACGCAGCAACTGTCGCACGTATTTCAAAACGTCCTTTCGAACGCACTCAAATACCGGAAGAGCGAACAACCTGCGGAGATTCAGATCTGGGCTGAACCGCACGGCACAGATTGGATCATAAGCGTAAAAGACAACGGCATCGGTTTCGAGCCGCAGTATTCCGAGCGCATTTTCGGGCTCTTCAAGCGTCTACATAGAGATGAATATCCGGGAACGGGATTAGGTCTAGCGATTTGCCGGCGCATCGTGGCGCGCTACGGCGGGCGCATTTGGGCCGAGAGTAAATTAGGCGAAGGAGCTGTTTTTAAACTGTGTCTTCCCGCGCAGTAAACTTAAGTTGTAAAAGGGTGGTCACCCAATGTCACGCCTCCAATATGAGCTGAATCAGAGCGGCATCGAGTTCCTACTCACCGATCTGGATGTGGGCCTTACTTTTATGGACGTCGCTGGTGTTTCAAACAATGAGGAGACCGTGCATCGCAATTGCGAGAACGCGCGCAAGGCCTACGACACGGTCTTGCGTCTGCTCAATAATTTGGCTCCGGATGAGAAGCAGCACGAACAGATCGAGGCGAAGTTAGCACTTCTCAAGAGCCGTCTTATGGTGGTTGGCCAGAAGTTTTAAAGCGTTCGCACCCTCACTTCAGCAACCCGGACAACCTCCGCATTTCGGCAAAAGCCACCGCTCCGTACACATCCGCAAAGTCGCGAATCAAGAAGGGCTCGACTTTGATCTTCGCAGCTTCCGCACTCTGCCCTGCTCTATCGAGTGACGCGGCCAACATGGCACGCACCCGCAAGTCTGTACCTTCGCTGGCCACATAAGCCTTGCGCCATTCTGCCACAGCTTCGTTGTAATGCCCATTCAAAAAAAAGCCATACGCCAGAATTGGTTGCTTCATCGGCGGACTCAGCGGCGACGCTTCCACTTTCTTGCGCCAATCCTCAGGCGATTGATCGCCGCTCACGAGAAGCGAAGCTACCACGCTAATCGCAGTCGGATGATTGTCCGATTGAACAGCCAACTCCGCGGTTTTCTTTGCCCCGGCGAAATCTTTGCTCATCAAAAGCCAGACTGTTGCTTGGCTCAACGCCATGGCGCGAATTTGGGCCACCTTGAACTGCGTGCCTTCCGCGAGCGCCAGCGCTTTCGTTCGATCGCCGCAAAGCTCACTCCAGGTCGCACGCAAGATCGCCTGATAATCCGGATTCGGCACGGTGGAAATAAACTTCTCCGCCGTCTCCGTCGCCCGCTTGACATCTCCCTCCAACAGGATTGTGGTCGCCAATTCCGCCAAAGCTGCCGGACTCTTATCGAACGTGGCCAGGATCTTTTCCGCCTCGGCAAAGCGTTTGCTCTGCACCAATCCTTCCGCTAACTCGCCTTTCAGATTGGCGTTCATGGGATTCAGTTGGATCGCGCGGTTTATGTCCTCAGCGCCCCCGTTGGCGTCTCCATTCAGAAACCGGATGCCTCCGCGGATCGACAACCCGTCCACATCGTTCGGTGCAACCTTCAGCAAATTATCCACCGCCGCTGTGCGCTGGCTAAGGTAGCGCGGCTCAGTTGCATTTCGAGCAATTGCAAGCGCGCCTTCTCGTAAGGCGGAAAAGCAGCGCTGTGGCTCTTCGCTTGATCTAGTGTGTCCTTATACGCCTGCGGCCCCATCCCTGCAGTCATTTCTAGGATGAGGAAGTAGCCCATGGCGAAATTCGGATCAATGCTAATGGCCTTCTTCAACACCTCCAACCGCTCCTTCGGATCTTTCTGCTGCCCGGCAGTAGTCAGCAGTTTCAAGGCCTCGGTGTTGTTGGTTGAAAACCGGCCTGCCGTTTGATCGAAGTCTTTGGCCAGCTTGTCGACAGTGGGAATCAGAGTCGCGGCGGAACTTGCTTCTACGTCCTCGCTCAGTGTGACTTTTTGCGTACCGGCATCCGTCTCGGTGGCGGTAATGTGAATTTTCCCCTGGCGGTCTTCAATCTTGAGCCGCACAATATCTTGCGCGTTCACTTGGCTGGCATTCGCTTCGTCGTTGACAATCGATGGCGCGGTAAATTGCGACGACACCAGATCCTGCTGCAAAACCAGCGGAACCCCGAACTTCATCCACTCGCTGGCGGGATCGCCGATCAGCACATTTGCGGGCACAATCACCATGCGCCGCAACGCAGTTTTTTTCCTGGTACACGCACAGAAAAGGATCGCTCCTGAGACAAGAATCAGGAGCGCCCCGGTTAGCTTACGAGATGTAAAAAACAGAATGTCCTCTATAACGGTTTTGGATTTTCGGCAAGCAACTGTGCAAAAGCGGGATCTTTCTTCAAAGCCGCGAACTCCGGAATATTCGGAATCTTCTCGCGATCCTTGACTCCCTCTTCCAGTGCTTTACGCAAATAGAGTAGCGCACGTTCATTCGCCCCGTTCTTCGCGTACATTTTTGCCATGTACAGATGGAACGTAGCGCGCTCCGCCACATCGCGCTCCATCATCAAGGTGCCGAAATTACTGTGATGCTCGAAAACATCCGGGTCAAGATCCAGCGCGTGCTGATAAGACTCAGTGGCCAGTTTGTAGTCCTTGCGTCCAAAGTACGCCGATCCCAGGTTTGAATAGACTGAAGCGCTATTTGGACTGTATTTTAAAGCTTTCTTATAAGCCTTGATGGCCCGGCTGTAATCCTTTTGGGCGTAATAAATCGTGCCCAAATTGTTGACAGCTTCGGGATATTTCGGATCAAGCTTCACGGCACGTTGATAATTCCTGCGTGCCAAGTCCAGTTGCGACATTTGGTGAAACGCGATACCGATCTTGTTCGCCAGCACGGCTGAGTTGGCAGGACCTTGCCGGTACATATCGATAGCTTCGCGGTACATTTTGCGCGCCATGTAAATATCGCCGCGCATTTCGTTTGACAGCACCGGCTTGTCGGGATTCACCGCCGGCACGTCGCTGCGGGAGCGGAAACCGCTGACGCCCTCCTGGGCTAGAGCCAGCGTCGAAAAAGCACAAATAAAAACAAAAATTCGGGTAGAAGAGATCACTTTCGACCCTCCTTCGTTCCTACTATATACCTATTTGTGATTGGCGGAGCAGGCGTTCCGCCGCGGGGCATGGGAGTTCGCCCACAAACTCATGCGGCGCGGGATTCTTTTCGGTAGCTGGAGAGGAAGCGGTAGAGGTCTAAGGTTTCTTCGGTGAGGGGGATTTGGGCCTCGTTGCGCTGGCAGTAGGATTGATACTCCACGGTTGAAAAATCAAAGCCAAATTCGGGGGGGTTGAAAGGGACGTTGAGACGTTTGCAGTTGGCGGCAAGTTTTTGGGCGCGTTCGGCGAATGCCTGATCAGCACGTTGCCGCTCTTGTTGCAGCTGGGCGAGTTTCGCATTGTCCTTATCTAATTGACTACGGAGACGGGGTTCCTGCAGATGCAGGTTACGGAGTTGTTTCTCATAAGTGAGCGCGATTTTGGTATTGATGAGGCCGGCGCAACGGGCGTGGTCGGGTTCATCGGGGAAGGACTCGGCGAATTCGATGCGCCCGAGGGCGAAGATGCCGGCTTCGAGGGGAGCGACTGGCAGGATACGCCACTCGGTATCGGCGATGAGTTGGACGAGAGTTTCTTCGGCTTGGTTTGCGGGGTGGTAGAAATCGAAGTGATTCTGGAGACGTCGTTCGTAGGCAGCGGCGTCGTCGGTAAGGAGTAGAGGAGATTGGCTAGTGAGGCCGTTCTTGAGCGCGTTGGTGGAGGATTTGGCTTTTCCTTCGGGACTGGTGGGTCCGGTGCTGAACTGGGCGTTAGCGCGGTTGGTTCGGGCTGACATGTATGTAACTAACTCCTTTGGAAAATAAAAACCGCCGCGAGGGGAAACTCGGGCGGACTTGGTTGAGATATAGCAGAGGAAGGAGCGGAAACGAACGTGAGTTATCTTACGGAGCGGCTAAGTGGTTGGGGTTATTGGGGATCTAGGGAGAACTTTTTTTGGTTTGGCGGTGATCGAGAGGTTGCAGCAAGGATAGAATTCAAGACGCAGGAAAAAGTTGGCTAAATTCGAGGATATGCTATGACAGACTGGTTCGCGCGCCCGGTGCTACACGTGGCGGACGTTGAGACGTCGCTGCGCTTTTACGTTGACCGGCTCGGCTTCACGAGCCCTTGGCGATATGACGAGGACGGCAAAGCGCACGTGGCACAGGTGGAGCGGGCGGGCTGCGCGCTGATCCTGGCCGCCACGTGGCCGGAGAAAATTGGCAAAGGGCTGATATTCATTTCCATCAACGTCGAGCGCGAGGACCAGATCGCCGCGTTGGACACGTTGCGCGCGGAGCTTGAGGGTAAGGGCGTCTCGGTAAAGGAGGGTTCGTGGGGCTACCGGCTCTTAGTGGTGGATGATCCCGACGGCAATCAGCTGTTTTTCAACTATCCGAGCGAGGATGCGGCCAGTGAGGGTGGGAGAGATGAAGGGTGATTGGCTAGATGCGTCAGCTCGGACGTTTGGCGAACGTCAGAGTTCTAATCGTGATATGCGCGTTCTACAGACAGGTGGGACAAACTTCATCTAAAAGCCTTTTTCTGGGCTAGTGTCGTGCGAGTGCCGGGCAAATCGCCCGAGTTGGACGGACGCAACGGCGTTCCCGCCTTTACCCTTATCCAATGCCCGACGCCAGCATGCTGGGCCCATTGACTGGCTCATGCGTGGGCTGCGGCAGGCCCGCATCCTTTCGTGAAAAGGCCGCCGTATCGAAGATAATGGTTTTCAAAGACAGCCGATGAGACGATCGATCGCCGAGCACAAAATCCTTTGACCAACGCTTGTGAAGAACTTTTCTCCATTGCTGTTTTCCCATATCTCAAGACGTCGATATCTGCAGGATAGATCGCGAGTAACGGCGTTGCGATTTACCGATTGGCCTTCGCCTATCTCCTGATTCGGAACACTTTTCACGTCCGGGCTGCGCGTCCGCTGCCCTGCGGCGTTATCTTAGCGCTTATGGAGGAGTGACCCCAGTTGGCCAAGCGACGGTAAGCGTGCTCGAACTCCATGATGAGTTTCGACAGGTGCTCCGCTATGAAATCTACCGAAGTACCCTAAAACAGCCGCTATCGTAATGCCCGCGAGGTCATAAATCCAATCTAAGAGGTTGGCGACTTTCATCTTCGTAGGTGCTAAAGCGGCCGACGTGCTATCGAACTAACCCGGCTCACCCGAGTCGTGTGCTGGTAGGCCGCTGGTGGACGCCGCAACGTCGGTCAGCGTCGACACGGCGGAGCTTTTCCATTCAGTTCATTTTGCCCACAGATGGCGCCGCCTACGCTGGACGCAGGACGAAGCGGAAACGCATGTCTTCGCCAAACCACTGAATGTAGTTTGTACCCCAGCCGTTGTTAAACAAATTGAAATGGATTCCTTGGGAAAGATCGGGCTGGGCTTTTGAAAAATAGATCGGTGACATTTGACCGAGCGAGACCAGACCGGCATCTATCGTTTCGATCTTCAACGAACCTCGGCCATCTTTGTAAGTGAGGCCATCAGAAACAACATGCATATGGCGATTGCCCCCGCTGACCACATCGAAAGGCGAAAGCGTTTTGGCGACTTTGGACAGGGTCCAGTTCTGCGCCTCAAAAACAGCCGGGTTGAAGGTGAACCAAAGAGCCTCGGGCAATCGGTTCGCGCGCTTGCCGAACCATTTCAGATGGACGTGCAGCGTCGGTTCGTCCTTGGGAAACAGCAGATCCAAATAACAGTCTTGGGGCCAGGCAGTGACTTTGGAGTTCTCGCCTTCGAATTGTAAGTGTGCGACGATGCGATGCGCCTCGGCTAGTTCGCCCGCCCAGCATTCCTTGAGCTTGGGCGTCCATACCCGGCTTTGCGCCGCAAACTTCTCGATATTCGGTTTGCCGAAATCCTTGGGCGCCCAATCCGTTTGCACGGTGATGTAACTCGCCAGAAACTTGTCGTAATCCGCCTTTGAAAGTGTCTGATAGGAAAGCAGCGCGAGCGGATGTTGTGCAGACGCCCAGTGCCGGTCCTTAAACCGAAGATCGGTAATTGCTCCGTTAATTGGATCGAGGGCAACGGCAAAATGGGGCGTGGTAAACAAATCCGCCGGCTTATGCAGTTGCAAATTAGAAGTACTCGGCGGACCCACCGGATTGAGACCGGCCAACCGCTTGCCAGCTTCTTCCCGCAAATCGTTCGGTAATCCCGCGACCGCTTCAGCGATATCGTTGCGCTTCTCCACCCAACTACCGGTTACTGTCTGATATTTCGTGTCGCCCAACATGCCAGCCAAGTCATCCGGTGTGTAGTGATCGAAATCCAACCAAGTCTTGGTATCCGTGCCCCAGGTATGTTCGACGGCCAAAGCGAACTTGGAGAGAAAAGCCAGATCCGTCGTGTCGGCCGCTTTCAATTTGCCCTGAGCAATCCAGCTACTCCGCAGCCGCACTAACTCTCGAATGCGCGCCAGTTTGACGGGATCGCTCGCCACTCCGTAGATCCAGGTATCACCAATTTCCTGGGTCACCACCGGCAAGGTCGCGCGAAAGGGTTCCACTGCGTTCGCGATGTCCGTCAAATTCGCCGCCTGAATCGTCGCCGCCGGAAACTGCTGCCGCAGATCCGCATAAATCTGCTGAATCTCCTCCACCGTGTGCGGACCCGCATTGTCGTCGCGCACCTCTACGGCAATCGCCAGATCCGAGCGGGGTATGCGAATCACGCCGCCATAACTCAACCGGTGGTACAGCATGATGATCGATGGCCCCGTGGGATCTTTCCAGACAAACGCATCTGGCACATCGGGCGGCGTGCTCGCCGAATTCACGCCGATATCGAGCAGCGTCACACCCAACCCGGCCAACGGCTCAATCAAGCCGCGCGTATGCCCCGGAACATCCGTCATCTTTGCGCCAGTCGTCTTCTTTCCAAAACGCTGATCGAGCGAACGTGAAAAGCCGATGGCGCCTTCAATCGCGCTCTTGTCCAACAACTCCGTCTGCCAAGTAAAGGGCAGCGCATGCCACGCCAGATCGCCGCGCGTCAACGCCTCCTCCATCAATTTGCGTTCCGCAGGAGCGGCCTGTTCCAGATACTGATAAATCAGCCACGAGCCTGTTGTCCACACATAGCGTTCATCGCCGGCCGTTCGCAAATTGGCAGCCAAGCGAATCGCCTGCGGGAAATAGACCTCAAAATATTTCTTGATAATCGCCGCCTGCGTATCAACAAAGCCAACATCCAGGTGACACTTAAACATCACCAACACGCGCTTCACTGGTGGATCTGCGATTCGGCCAGCATGGGCAAGTGCGGCCGCACTGGTCGCGTTGAAAAGAAATTGACGGCGATTCATCAGTCCTACTCTATCTTTTCTTTCCACACTTGTGCGCGAATTCGTACTCTCTGCCGCTATACTTCATGAATACGGAGAAGTGGAAAAAATGAGGTTAGCTAGCTGCGCCAGCCTTTTAACTGTTGGCCTAATGATCCAGGCGAGTCACGCCCAAGAGAGCAAGCCAGAGCCAGCGAAGACTGCGGCCACCGACAGCAAGTCGGCCGAACCCGCACCCCACCGTCCCACATCTCCGCCCGACTCCATCACCGAAAACAGTGTAACGATTGCGGGCAAGAAGATTGCTTATCGCGCCGTTGCGGGCGTTCTCACAGTCGGCGCCACCGATTCTTATGACGCCATGCTCGGCCTCGATGGCCAACTTCTGCCCGACGCCGGGGTGAATCCACCCGATGCGGCCAAACCGGAAGAGGCCCCTGCTACCGCACGCATCTTCTACGTGGCTTATTTCCGTAAGGACACTAGCGGTCAGAGGCCCGTCACTTTCGTGTACAACGGCGGCCCGGGTTCCTCCACTATGTGGCTGCACATGGGATCGTTCGGCCCGCGCCGCGTCGTCACTCCCGATGCCGAACATCAGACAGCTGCGCCGTACACCATCGTGGAAAATCAGTTCAGCCTCCTTGATGTCAGCGATCTGGTTTTCATCGACGCCCCCGGCGCCGGTCTGAGTCGCATCATGGGAAAGGACAAAGAAAAAGCCTTCTGGGGCGTCGATCAGGATGCCCATGCCTTCGAGCGATTCATACGCCGCTTCCTTTCCAAATACGATCGCTGGAACTCACCCAAATATCTTTTCGGCGAATCGTACGGCACTCCCCGTTCCGCTGTTCTCAGCGCCATGCTGCAGCAAGATTTGAACGGCATCATTCTTCTCTCCGCCATCCTGAACTTCGACAACTCGGTGGATGGGCCGCGTTGGAACCCCAGCATCGACGAACCTTATGTGGTGGCTTTGCCCACTTATGCAGCCACGGCTTACTATCATCACAAGTTACCCAAGCAGCCGCCCGCTCTCGAACCTTTTCTAACGGAGGTTGAGAACTTCGCCCTGGGTGAATACTCAAGCGCACTGCTGGCGGGCGCGCTTCTTCCCGAAGCCCAGCAGCGGGCGATCGCCGAGAAGCTCCACACTTACACCGGCTTATCGGTTGAATATTTGTTGAAAGCGAATCTGCGCGTGTCTGGCGGCGCATTTTCGAAAAATCTGCAGGATACTGAAGGACTCACCACCGGCCGTGTCGACACTCGCTATCGGGGGCCGGATCTGAACCGTCTCTCGGAAGAGGCTGAATATGATCCGCAAGCCAGCGCTATCTCATCCGCCTATACCGCGGCCATCAATTATTACCTGCGCACGGAACTCAAATTCGGCAAAGACGAGACATACAAGCCGAACGCCTACGAAGAAATCGGCGATAAGTGGGACATGCACCACCACCCGCCCGGCGGACCACCGTTTGCGTCCCCAACCAACACCATGCCGGATTTGGCGTACACGATGAAGACCAATCCGAAGCTGCACGTCCTGCTCGCCGGAGGTTATTACGATCTCGCCACGCCCTTCTTCGAAGGCATCTTTGAAATGCACCACTTACCGATTCCGAACAGTCTTCAGCAAAACATCACTTACAAATACTACGAATCGGGACACATGGTTTATGTCAAAGAAAGTGTACTGCAGCAATTCAAGGCTGACGTGTCGAAGTTCATCGGCGAGACCGAAGCGGGTAAGTAGCGTGAGTTACTCACTACCTGGACCGACCATCAGCACCGGAGCTACTTGCGTTCCGCGCTCCAGCCGCAGATAGAAAAGACCAATGCCCGCGGTGCCGAGCAATAAATTTGGGGTTTCCGCACCACCCAATACGCCGCACGGCCAAGGCGTGCCTGTCTGTTCGAACTGCGCAATGCCTTGCAGTCCCACCTGCTCGGCGGTAGCCCGGTACTCGTCGTTCTTTAAAACACGCGCGGCTTCTAGAAGAAAGTCGGCGTTACCGGCGCATCCATGGCAGAGTGAGTAGCCTGCCTGGGCAACTTGCGGCATGGCCAGATAGCGCATGGTTGTTGAGCCTGCGACAGCGGCTTCGCGAGCCGACGCGTCGTCGTTAGTGAGTTCGAAGGCGCGCAAGCGCGACAAGCCGATTCCCGGCGCACCATGGCACCAAGCTACGCCGCAGGTAGGCGCCGCTTGTGATTTCGCAGCACCGCCGCCCATGCCTTCGCGAAAATCGGGCCAGTTGCCTTGGTCCGGCACAAAGCAGCGGCGCTCGTAGCAGATTGCCTGGTCGGCCGCGCTGGCGAAACGTTTCTCTCCACTGGCTTGCGCCAATTCAAGCATTGCCCAAGCGATGCCGGCAGTGCCGTGCGAGAAGCCGGTAAGATTGCGTTGTTGGGTCTCCGCAGGAATTGTTTTCCAAGACCAGCCCGCATCACTCCGCTGCACGGTTTGCTCTAACTGCGCAGCGCAGCGTAAGGCTAAATCCAACAAGCGCGGGCGCTGGTACTTCCGATGCATGAGCAACAGAGCTGGTATGGCGCCGGCCACACCGCTCACCACATCTATTCCCTGCCCTGCCACGTCGAGTGTTGTGAGGCTTTCCAACACGTTTAAGCCACGCTCGATGAGAGCCGCATTAGCGAGCTTTTCGCCGATGCGCACTAATGCATAGCCGATGCCAGTATGACCGCTGTAGAAACCGAGGCGCATGCTCGGCGGTATGTCTTCCAAGCGCGAAATGGCTTGCGCGGCCGCACCTTCCGCAGTTCGCCGGAACACTCGCTCCAGATTGAGCGCCGCCAGCTCCGCCAGCAGAATGCCAATGCCGCTGGTGCCCGAGTAGAGGTCGGGGCCGAACGATTTCTGCACCACTGTCCACCCGCCAATCGACTCCATGGACGCGCCAATCCAATTGCAGCGCGTGCCCGACCACAGCGCGTCGCGGCAGAGCCGGGCGCCGATTGCTTGTGCCGTTTGAAAAAATTCGCTCATTGGGGAAACTCGTAAGAATTCATTGCTGCCAAATTCAGATACGGCCGTTCCAGCGATGTGCCGGCTGCCGCAAAATGCTGCTGTACGCGCAGCAGACGATCTTCTATTTGCGACCGTCCCTCGCAAAACGCTAACCACAATCCTTCCGCGAACAAGCGGCAGCGAGACATGCCGAAACTTTCCTGGGTGCCGGGATCTTCCGCGAACGCCAAACCTTTGCCCAGCCGCAATGTGAACAGCGGCACATCTTCGTCCAAGCCGAACGCCAATTCATGCCGAACAGCCAGCGCGATCTCTGCGGCGATGCGGTAATAGCGCCTGCCGACATAGAGCACCGCTGTATCGCTGCGATCGAGGAACGCCGGATGACTCACAATTTTGAAACGGAAAGGTACTTGAAAGCGGTTCAACGACGAAGTCAGGCTTTGCACAAGCGGCGCCGCGCCCTCCCGTTTCAAATTCCAGTAATAACGGACCGTGGGCAGTTCGTCACCAACAGCGGCATGCGTTTCGCCGAACACATAGTAGAAACCAGACTGCGCGTTGCGAGCCTCGCGCGGGAGAAATACCGCGATGGGATCTCCTTTCGCCGGAGCTCTTCCAAATACTCCCCGATTAATAAATTCTCCTGGCCAAAATGATCTTTGCAGGGCTCCTTTCTTAGCGTAGACCTCGCCAGTGGGCAGGAACTGTTGAACCTCCCAACCTTCGTCCCAACGCTCCCGCGAGGCATTGGCAGCCGACAAAAGCTCGATCCAACCCTCGTCATTGCTACTCGCATTGAGAGTTGCCTCGTCCAGAACGCCTTTGAACTGACGGGTGTAACAGGTGCCGTATAAAACGCTCTGGAGGGTCTGCACAAGTGTGGACGCTGGCGGCCCAACCCAGTAACTCGAGGGCTTCCCAGCGAACGAAAACGACTCCGCGGACTGAAACGCCACCGCAGTTACGATGCGCGCTAGTTCGGCTCTCATTGGATCGTCAACCCCAACAGTTCTTTGCTCGCTTCTTCCGCTTGCGTCAGAATGTTCAAGCTGGCCTGCAGAATCAAACACGTCAATTGATTCATTTGCGCCGATGCTTGTACAAATTCGTATGCCGTTTGAATCGTGCGCGCTCCGCAAAATAACACCGACCTTCGCAAAACCTCTTGCTGCGCCAATCCTTCTAACTGCATCTCTTTGGTATAAGCGCTCCAAAACGAACGGATTGCCGGTTGCATTTTCTCTATGGGGTATTGCGACTGAGACATCGCCTGTTCTACCGAGCTTCCGGGCGATAGGGGCAAAGACTGAATCCAAAACACGATAAACGCGCTAAAAATGGCAGCCACGTCCCAACAGGGATCGCCCCAATCAGCCAGTTCCCAATCCACTAGCTTCAATTGCACGGTCTGGTGCTTGGCGTCAGGCACGAGGACGCAGTTGTCCCATTTAATATCGCCGTGGATCAAACTCTCGAATTTCCACTCAGCGGCGAGTTTGTCCAGATCCCGTGCGAAATCTGGATGACGTTTAAGAATGTTGAGCATCTGAACGCTGCCCGCGCTGACATCCTGCAGCGCCGGCGGATTCATTTGATGGAACGAGAATACCCAGGGCACGCGCCGGGGAAACAGAGGAGTCGTCTCGGAACTGTTTGAGTTCTTGATGACCCGGTGGTAGCTGCCAAAAGCTCGGCCTAGTTGTGTGGCCACTTCGTTGGGAAATCTGTTGTTTCGCGAATAATATTCAGCCAGTGACTCTCCTCCTCCGAGCAACTCAGTTACCAGGACAGCACGGCCTGCATCGTAGAAGTGAAAACGCGGCACGAGAGCGCGTAAGGAATCGAACTCCTTATTTTCATGGGTCAACCGGTAGCAGTGAGCTTCCAGTTGCAGCGTTGCCAGCGAGGATTGGTCCCAGCGCTGCACTTGTTTCAAAAAGAGGCCGCTGCGGTCGCGCTTCATCACTTTGAAATTACGGTTGCGCCGGGGCGCTTCTACAACCATAAAATCGCCATCAACCACCTGTTGCGCAGGAACAAGGCCGCGCTCAAGCAGATAATGAACAATGTTGGCAGCAGTGAGGATCATAGTGACATTAACCTTGTCGATTTAAAAATAAGTCCTACCGTCCCCGGTAAGGAACGGTAGGACCGGCCAGAACGCTACTAACACCTGATTGATGCGTTGGTAGGGCAATCGAGGGTGGGCCGTGGGCAGACCAATTGAGCCTGCGGTAAAGTCCCTGTGCATGCGTGAGACACCGGGCACCCAACACCGCTGACCGTAACCGGACAATGGAAGTTGTCAACCGATGGGCATTGGAAACTAGCAACTGACGGACACTGGAAGCCAGCAACCGACGGACAGTGGAAACTGTTGACCGTAGGACATTCGAATCCAGCAACCGATGGGCATTGGAAGTTATTGACCGAAGCGCAGTGGAATCCACCAATCGACGGACACTGATTCACCGGAGTTGGACAGCCTACGCGCGTTACGCAAATCGCCACGGCGGTTGTTACACAGGCCGCTTCCGGCAAAAGCGAGACTGGCTGGACAAGTTGGGGTTGCGCCGCTTGCGCGCCGGCAAATTGGGCTTGTGGCGTCTGCTGCTGAATTGTAGGATCGGGAATCACGCAGGCGAATCCAGTGGCGCCCACGCAAGCTGCCAAACGAGTGGGGCAAGTTGACGTTTGCGGGAAGCACTGCGGAGGAATCGTGACGGGACAAAGACGTGTGGGACAGAACTCGAAAGTTGTCGTTGGACAAGCCTTAACGACGATCGTGGGATGACAGGCGACCACCGGGTTAGTGATAGGCAAGGGTTGGACTGGGGCAGCGGGCTGCACACTTGCTGCTGCTTCCGCGGTAATCGCGCCCGTTAAGAACTTGGCCTTGGCGCTAGCCGAACTAGTCCCCGTCCCCGGAAACACATCGGCGTCTTTCTTCACCCATAGGTAAGAGCCTCCCATGGGGGACTGCGCCGGAGGCACGGGTTCAATGTGAATGATGTCTGCATTCGCTACGTCTACATAGCTATCCAAAGATAGGTCGGCGTAAACGCGTGTGTAATCGGGTTGCGAGGAAGCACCCAGGAATCCTTGCAAGAGTAAAGTATTTTGGGGCTTAGCAGGATCGCTTACTACTTTCGCAGTAAATTTGTCGTGCTTTGGTTTCAAATCGTCGGGCATAGAAACTTCTCCTTAAGTTTGCGAGCGGCTGGCTGCTCGCACACGGGGTAGTGACCGCTGCTCTCAAAACGTTACAAGGGCGGGTAAGGAAGATTGCGCGCATCGAAAGAAACACGTCGCAACAAACAAGTTATTTCGGTGCTCTGAATGGCTTGGCTTCTGCTAACGTGAATTTCGCATTCAATCAGCTTGCTAACGCGATGCCGAGTGCGTCTAACAGTACCGAAGCGAGGTAAGCGAAATATGAACTGGTTCACACGCCGTCGTCTGCTGCGCTGGGCTGGCATTGCCCTTCATGTTGTGGGTTTTCCCGCCTTCCATGCGTTGATCCCCTGGGCGCTTTCGCTACTTGGAACGCGGCATGGCTGGGCGGCCGGAAGACCTGCCCTCGCTAATTTCGTGGGCCTCATTCCGGTGGCAGTGGGATTCTTCATCTAATTTTTGTGCAGCCACGAACACCTCCTAGCCTCGCAGGACGGCTGGGTGCTCGAACGAACTCCGCATTTCCCAACTCCGTCTTACCTGCTTACTACAGGTCCCTATCGTTACAGTTGCCACCCTATTTATTTAGCCGAAGGTGTGATCTGGTTTGGCTGGATGATATTCTACGGCAGCTTCGTCGTAGCTGGTGTATTTGCAACGATGGCCCTGTTGCTCGGGCCCCTAATCCTGCCTCGTGAGGAACGAGGTCTGGAGACCAGGTTCGGAGACGCTTACCGCGAGTTCCGCCGAACCACCCCGCGATGGTTGGGGAAGCCAAGACGCTAGAGAGCCAAGCGGCGGTTGGCTTACCTCTACTCGTTTATCCTCCATCAATCTCAGATGACCGGGACGATCTTGTAAAATCCCGACGCATGGGGTTTTACTGCAAAGTCGCGACCGGTCTCCGTCGTTTCAAGGTCCTGATGAGACCATAAGTCGCGAACGCTGCACTTAGCCGGCAAGCCTAGCTCCGACCAATCGACACGCACCTTCTCTTCCCCTTGGTCGGCGATCGAGAAGACCGCGAGATATTTGGCCTTCGAGCCAGGGACATTGGCAACCCAAGCAATCTGATTGTCGTGGGCAAACAACTGTTTGCTAGTCTGGACCTTTTGATTTACGGCCAGCACCTCATCGTTGGTCAGCAACGAAAGCGTGAACTCATCGTTATCGGGCAAGTGCCCGCCAAACATTAAAGGTGAACGCGCAATCGACCATAGCGTCATCAGAGCCAATTGTTCGTCGTGAGTCAGCAGCGACATGCGTGGGTCGCCACGCTCGGCGCGAATGCCGATGTGCCCAAGCGGCAACATGTCGCCATCGGGCCAGTGGCCGGGTCCTGCGTAGGGATGCCAGGAATCGAACCTCTTGAACTGGTTCTTGAGATCGATCCAGCGATCCCAGAAGTCGTTAGAGATGCGCCACATTTCGGCGTGTTTCATAACAAATTCGGCATTGCTGGCATCTCGCGTGCCAGGCGAAAGGCTTAGCACGATGGGCCTGCCTGTCTGCTGAATAGCTTTTCCCAACGCTTCTATTTCGGTGCTGTGATCTCCATTGGGGCCGAAGCCGAACATATCGTCGGCCTTAATAAAATCAACACCCCAGGAAGCATAGAGTTGCACGATCGAATTGTAGTAAGCGTGGCCGCCATGCTCAATGTCTGGTTCGTCAGAAGAATTCGTGGGTCGATTCCGGCTCGGGCAACTTGCCAAGTGAGTGATAGAGCGCAAGTTCGAGGCAGCGGAATGTGCGGAAGCCGTAGGATTTTCTCATGGTAACTTTAGCCTTGTTGTTCAGACCCTCGACAACTCCGCTGGAAAGCTTCTGAGCGCGGAAATAGTTGAGGATCAGTTCGCGATGCTGGCGGGGTGACCGGGCGATCTTCTTCATGGGCTCGATGCGCGAGTGCATCACTTGCCGACACCAATCATCGAGGAACTTTCCGGCCCAAGCGGGCGAGTTGTAATCCCAGAGCTGCTGAAAGGTTTCCTTGAGAAGGTAAGCACGTACGGTCTTCAGGTTGTAACGAAGCAGATCGCGCAACCGGAAGCGCTGTTCTGTCTTGAGATTCTCCTCGCGTTTGAGCAGCAGCCAGCGCGACTTCCTCAGCACCGGCACGCGGCCCTCGGTTGCCATGCGGCGCGATTCTCCGGCACGGACTTCGTCTAGCGCCTTGTTCATTTTCGCGACGATATGAAAACGGTCGAGAATATGCAGGGCCTCTGAACATTTCTCGCGAATGACCTTCAGATAGGGCTCCCACATATCGGAGCTAGGCGCGTGGCGTCGAGATCGATCTGATAAACCAGAGTCAGGTACTTGTGGCCTTTGGCATATTGGATCTCATCGACGCCGATCGCATCGATTTGGCTTAGCACCCGGTGCTCCAGCCCGAAGGTGACGACGTGTTCCACCGCGTCGAAGACCTTGTCCCAGGAGGTGCGAAAGGCCTCCGCCGTCTCTTTCCATGATAGTCGCCGCGCCCAACGGGCTAAGAAGAGCATGTAGGCTTTGGTCAGTGTGCGTTTGCCGTCGCCCCAGGGAACTTCTTCGACAGCCACAACGCCGCAGCGGCGACAGTCGACCCGCCGCATGGTGTACAGAAGGAAGACGAGAAACCCCCAGAGGGGAATGAACTCAAAGCGTCGTTCGGCGAGTTGGTCGTAACCTGGTGCTGGCAAATGGCAGCGCGCGCAGACTGCGGTCGAACCCTTGCGAGGTCGCACGGCGACTTCGATGCTCTTCTTGTCGGCACCCGAGTGGGTGTGCTGGTAGACAAAACCCGGGAAACGATTGCATCGGTTTAAGATCGTGATCAGTTCCATGGCGCGGACGCGTACGGCGGCGAGACTCTACCATAAACCGCCTCCGCGGCCCGTTCGCGTTTTCCGCACCATAAGCGGTGCCTTTTTGAGGATCGTAAAGGAGCTTGATGGAAGGTTCTGGAAGCACCACATTGAACCACGGCGGGCCGCGGGATGAGTAAACACTGTGCGACTTATCCGGCCTATATCTGCCCGATCCATTTTGGTGGCGCCCAGGCCCTACGGCCTATCGCTCTCGCTCAATCTGGTTTAGCTCTTCGATCGCGCGCCGGAACTCGCGCTCTTGACTTCGCCTGAAGACGACCATACCGAGCGCGAAGACAACCAGGAGCGCTAGAACGGGCCCCGCCATCTTCACGAGCATGTCTTTCCCCCCAACTGCAACGACCAACGTGCCGATCAACGTGCCGAATGCTAAAATCAACGGTCCAGCGAGCCACAAGTGCACGCCGCGATCGAACCGAATGTGCCGTTCAATCTCCCGCCGGCACGAATCCAGGCTTGTCCGCAGGCCTGCGTCTTCTGGTGGCGACGCCTGCCTCTTAGTCCGATGCAGGAAGAACTGTCCAATCAATACCCACACCGCCGTCACCGCGAACGAGGCCCGAGCCACTGGAGAATGGGTCCAAATGCTTCCATATACCGAACCTGCAGCAATTAGGACCGCCAACACGATGCTGTTCAGCAACTCGCGGCGGCTCTTGGACCGGAGGTCCCTAGCCCTTTGTCGGAGACGAGGACTTCCCAGTTTCATTTCCATTTGCTCCGTCGACTGGCTACGCCAGATCTCTCTTAGTTCGTTTTCTGGGGCTTTGTCAGGCATGACTATCTCCTACCGTGAAATCGGCGCGCCAGAATGTTCTTGACGCGGTGGATTCTCATCGCCACGCTCGCCGCCGACAGCCCGGTGGTCTCCGCTATGGATGCGGCGTCCATGTCTTCGAGATATGAGATGATGATCTGACGGTCGAGCGGCTTCAGTTGCTGAATCAATTGCTCCAGACGGTCGAGGTTTCTGTGCCGGTCCGTGTCGGCCTCGATGTCGGTGGGGTCAGTATCGGGGAGCTTCTCCAACTCCTCTAGACTCAGCAGAGTCGAGAGCTTACGGCGTTCACGGAGAACATGTGATGCAGCGACATGGTGGGCGACTCGATAGACCCAGGTCCGCAGAGAACAGCGTGCGTCAAATGACGCGAAGCTCCGCCACAACTGGAAATGAATCTCCTGGTTGAGGTCGCGACGCTTTTCATGGTCCATCTCATATCCACGAGCGACCCGCGCAATCGCCGCGCCGTGCTCGCTCGCCGCGTCCGCATACAGTTCGTCTTGAGACCACTGTCCCGTCAAGATTGACCGGCTCCCACACCTGAGGTAGTCGCTGCCGCTAGAACTTTCTAACACGTTTTTTCAGGCCGTAGGCCGAAGGCGAGGCTCAGGCGGTCGGCATAGGGCTGATCCGCTTGGTTAGCAGGCGGCGCCGCTTTTGAGCAGGCCGCGGCACGTCATCCAGCGGTAGCCGTTGGGGGGCGCTCCGGGACGTCGCCCACCTGCGCACTTGCGCACGCGCCCTCGGGGCCACGCTCCAGGTTCAGAGATCTCCGCTGACGCAGCGTTTACCGGCGCGCTCAACTGGTTCGAAAGCCAACTGGCTACGAGAAAAAGCGGCGCCCTACCAGCAGCGGGCTTGCCGGCCTGCGCGAGCGGACCTTCCCCGCACCATTCGACTTGTCAGTGACCCACAGATTCCTCTGACGAGGCCCATGTCTAAACCATACATGTCGGAATTCCAGGGACAGATCGCTCGCTTGTTTGCCATTTCGGCAGCCTTCAGTTTGCTTTGGAAAACAGGCAGGTCGACATCCACTGCCCTGCGGGGAATGCCACGCAAAATATGAATACCAAACTTCAGACCCTTACTGTGGACGTAGGCAGCCAACGGCGCAAAGCCTCGTCCATCGATAGCTGAGGGGAAGCGATTGGGGGCTGGAATCAAGCGTCCGAATTGATCCATGTTCAGTTCCGCGTTTGGCCGGTAACCATGCGTCTTGGGATGCAACTCAGACCATTGAATGTCGACGACGATGTATTGCCAGCCGTGTGCTTTAAGATTCTTCGCCATGTAATCGGCGTTGGCTTTCACCTCGTCCTCGGTGACGGTGGTGCCAAATGAGTCCCAACTGTTCCAGCTCATCGGCGGGGTCGGTGCTAATTCAGCCTGGGTGGACGCTCGGGCGAGCGGCAGGGCAAGTAAGACGGACAGCGTCAGTAACTTCAACAAGCGTTTCTTGTAACTCATTTCCGTCCGCATCAACGAAAAACCGGCTCTGAGCCGAAAAACCAAAGGCACAAATTAACTTAGTTCTCTGCGCCACGTTGCCACTCATGAGCTGTGCCGCGTGATCCGTAATGACTTGACGAAATGCCCGCTTGTTCCAAATCTTCATGAAGAAAGCATTTTGATTCGTAGTGAGCATAGGCCGTTCACATAACCCGTGTCAATTCCGTTCAGCATGAGCGAACTAATCGAGTCGAATGTCGACCTCAATCTTCTTGCTGCCGGAAAACCGGTTCTTTTCCTGCCAGCAGCAAGCGTTCATCCAAAGCGGCTTTCACCAACTCTTCTTCGATTTCGGAAAGCCCGTTGGCATCCTTCTCGATGCGCTGCAGCAAGCCCTTCATGCGCCCACGCGAAACTTCTGTGGGCAATGCGAGGGCGTAAGAAAACAAGGCGTCGCTGCGCAGTTCTTCATCGTCGAAGAGTTTTCGTACTCGCTCAAGTTCGCTCTTCAAACCGTAATAACCTACGCCCCAAAGCGCGGCACGGCGAATCTCTAAATCGCTATCTTCCAAATGCGGAGCAAAGAAATCGCGAAAAGCAGGATGAATCGAGCGCCACATAGCCTCTAAAGCCTTGGCGCGTCCTTCAGGCATCTCATACAAATCTGTAATCGCTTTGCGGACTTCGTTGCGATCCGTCTCGGGCGCTAATCCTACCACTAGCCCGCCGCGTTCTTCCAGCGGCAACGCGTTGTTATGAAGCGCCTGCAACATCGCCGCGACCACTGCCGGCTCTTCCGTCGCGTCGATCAGCGATTCCCATGCGCGCGCGCGCACTTCCACCGATTCGTCCTTCTGTGCGAGGCTGAGCAACTTCACCCGTTCCTCTGGACTCAAGCCCTGGTTGAAAAACGAATGCGCCGCAACTGCTCGTACAGAAGCCACTGGATGCGCCAGTAACTCCAGGCGTTCATCTTCGTCGAGCAGATCGACGGGCGGATCGTCCTTCTGCGGATAAAGTTCCCAGATGTCGAACGGCTCGCGCTCCAGTCTGTCCTCCGCTTCACCCTCCCCACGCAGGGTGGCCACCGTACGGGCCACTTCCTGTTTCAGCTCTTTGTCGGAATCTTCGAGCACAGACGCAGCCTTCTCAATCGAGGGCACGGCGGCCGCATCGCCATACATATCGAGCAACAACAGCGTGTCGGAGAAATCATAATCCAGCCGCTCTTCCAGCAGCTTCAAAATCCGTTCATCGCGCAGGCCGAGGTTCGCTAGGATAAAGGCAACCTCGCCACTCTCGCTTTCGTCCAACTCGCCATACAACTCCAACAGCGGTTCCAGCGCTTGCGGGGCCTGATCGACTAAGGCATACACCACATCATCCGGCACATCTTCCGGCTCTCCCTTGATGAATTGCAGCAAAAAGGGAACGCCTTCCGGCGCCTTCCAATAACGCAACAGCGCAATCAACTCCAACGCCAGATCGACGCGATCTTCGCTGCGGTCGCGCGCGCCAAACGCGACGACGGCCGGCAGAGATTCCGCCGGCCGGTCAATCAACGAATGTAGAAAGCGATGATCCAAGCCGAGGTGCGCGTGTGCCGCTTCCGTGAGCACCTCAGCCGGATCTACGTCTTGCAGCTTGTCGGGATCGAGAAACAGAAGCTTACTCTTTTTCGACAATTACTTTGATTTGCGTGGACACGTCGCGATGCAGGCGAAGCGTGACCATGTGCTCACCCAGGGTGCGGATGGGCTCATCGAGTTGAACCTTGCGGCGTTCAATATGGAAGCGCTGCGCCTCCAAACCTTCCGCAATGTCCTTGGCCGTGACCGAACCGAAGAGATGATCGTTTTCGCCCACCTTGTGGCGGAACGTCAAGGTCACGTTTTCAAGCAGTTTGGCCAACTCTTGCGATTCCGCCGCCGCTTTGGCTTCGCGCCGAACGTAAGCTTCGCGTTCTTGCTCTACGATCTTCTTGTTCGATGAGGTGGCGGGTACAGCCAGCTTGCGAGGCAGGAGATAGTTACGGGCGTAGCCAGCGGCAACCTTAACTAGTGCGCCGCGCGCGCCCACTTTATCGACGTCTTCTCTCAGAATGACTTCCATGTTCGTCTCCTGCTCCCTTACATCCGTGAAGCGAACGGCACCAGCGCAATATTACGCGCCTGCTTAATCGCTTCGCTCAAACGCTTTTGGTGCGGGGTACACACCCCCGAAATACGGCGTGGCGTGATTTTGCCGCGCTCAGAGACGAAGCTCATGAGCGTCTTCACGTCTTTGTAGTTGATGTCGTCGACTCTATCCACGCAAAACCGACACACTTTCTTGCGCCGGAAATACTGCTTCTTGCCAGTAGCAATCGCTTTGTCACCACCGGTAGGACGTTGATTGGCCGCGATCGGACGGCCGCCGCTTCTTGGTTCTGCCATGATATTCTCCGCCGATTACTCGGCTCGTGTTCCTTCCGTGGGGGGTTCGGCTGGCGCCGCCGGTACTGCAGGAGGTGGCGGCGCGGGCATGGCTGGCGCGGGTGCACCGGGTACAGCCGCGTGCGGTTCGCCAGGCAAAAACGTTGGCATCGCCGATTGCTGCGGCTGCGGCGCCGGTCTGCGGGCGGCACGCTTCTCACGCGCTTTCTTGCGCTTTTCAATGCGCTTCAGTTTTTCATCAATGCGCACTGTCAGGAACTTGATCACCATGTCCGCCACGCGTAAACGGCGTTCCAGTTCTTTTACGGTATCGGCTTTGGCGTTGAACACGATCAGGATGTATTGACCTTCGTTATATTTGGCCACGCGGTAGGCAAGCTTGCGCATGCCCCATTTTTCCGCCTTCTCAATGGTGCCGCCGGCATTCGTAATCACGCTCTTAATTTGTTCGATAAACGGATCCAGTTCTTCCTCTGTGATATCCGGTCGAACAACAAACAACTCTTCGTAGATTCTCATTCTTCCTCTTCGTTCATGCCTCGGGCGCGACGATTAAACTTCGTCATGGCCTTATGGGCGCCTTCAGCAAGGATGGTCTCCACAGCGTCCGCAGTATAAGACACTATTTCCTCCACCTCATCCCTCATTCCGCGCTCGAAAGGCGCGAGAACATATTCCACCGCTTCGATTTCGTGGCCCGGATGTATACCCACCCGAACGCGCGTAAAGACTTCCGTCTTCAAAGCGGCAATCATCGACTTGACACCGTTGTGCCCAGCCGCCGAACCGTTCAGCTTGATCCGCAATCCGGTCCAAGGCAGCGCCAGTTCGTCATACACCACAATCAGATTGCGGTGCGTCAGGTTATGCGACTTCAGTACGGAACTGACGCCCATGCCTGAGTTATTCATGAAGGTTTGCGGCTTTACCAGGAGCACTTTCTTCTCCCGTATTCTGCCGCTCGCCGTTAACGAAGCGCCTTCGGCCCTAGCAATATGCAGACCGTTGCGCTTCGCCAGTTCATCCACCACCCGAAATCCCAAATTGTGCGGGGTAGCCGCGTAACGGGTTCCAGGATTGCCCAGCCCGGCAATACAGAACGCCTGCTCGACTGCGGGTCCAGCCTGCTCTTCGTTTGAACGAAGTGATGGCAGCGCTTCGTTAAGCATGACTGTGGAGCAATCTTGATCCGGGAGACTGGAAACCATGCCGGGCCAGTTCTATTTCTTCTTAGCGGGAGGAGCAGCCGCTTCGGCGCCCTCTTCTTCCTTCTTGCCCTTCTTAATGACTTCGGGCTCAGCCGCGCCAGGAACTGCCGCAACATCGGCAGCGGGCGCAACTTCTTCCGCCTTCATCGCCACAACGTGGGAAATCACCGCGTCACCCGGGCTCAGCAGTTTCACGCTCGAAGCCAACGGAATTTCCGAGGCGCGCACGCTTTGGCCGATCATTAATTCCGCGACATTCACAATAAACTCTTCCGGGATGTCATCGGGCAAGCACTCGATTTCGATCTCGCGCGTCACGATCTCGTGAATACCGCCTTGCAGTTTGACGCCCTTTGGATCGCCCTGCGTCACGACCGGCACCTTCACAACGATGCGCTTGGTTAGGTCAATCCGTTTCAGATCGACGTGCAGCAGATTTTCTTTGATAGGATCGTGCTGCCAATCCACAATCATGACTGGGACTTGTTGCTTGCCGGCAATGCTCAGGTTGAAAATCGTGTTGTGCCCGGTTTTGCTGTTGAGAATCCTGTTCAGATCTTTGGGATTCACCGCCACCGCATCCGGACCGGCCTCGCCGCCATAAACCACGGCAGGCACCGATCCCTTTACGCGCAAGCGGCGTGCTTCATTCTTGCCGCGCAGTGTTCTTTCGTCTGCGGCGACTGTAATATCTTTCCTCACCTTTTCACCTCAATCGCCAGGACGGTTACCTGCCACCACTTACCGAGTATCCGGCCCCTGACTTAAATTCGCGGACCGTGGCCCGCGCGTCAAATAAACAAAGTACTGATCGATCCACCTTCATGGATCGATTGAATCGCTCTCGCCAGCAAACTCGCCACCGAAAGCACCTTGATTTTCTTACAATCCGCCGCCTCTTTCGACAGCGGAATCGAATCCGTTACCACTAATTCCAGCAATGCCGACGCGCCGATACGCTCAACCGCCGGCCCCGACAACACCGCATGCGTCGCACAAGCCCGCACACTCTTCGCTCCCTGGCTCAACAACGCTTCTACGCCTTTCACCAGCGTGCCTGCGGTATCCACCAGGTCATCCACCATCAAGCAGTGTTTCCCTTCAACCTCGCCGATGATGTTCATCACCTCGGCCACATTGGCATCGGTCCGGCGTTTATCGATAATCGCCAACGGCGCATTCAACCGCTTGGCAAACGATCGCGCGCGCTCCACACCGCCCGCATCCGGCGAAACAACGATCAAATCACCGCGCTCGAATTCGTCGTCAAAATACTCCACCATCACTGGCGCGGCAAACAAGTGATCGACGGGGATATCGAAAAAACCCTGTATCTGAGCGGCATGCAAATCGAGCGCTAACACCCGGCTTGCGCCCGCTCGTTCCAACAGACTAGCCACCAATTTCGCGGAAATTGGCATACGCGGACGGTCCTTTCGGTCCTGTCTTGCGTACCCATAATAGGGTAACACTGCCGTGATTCGCTCGGCGCTGGCGCGCTTAAACGCGTCGATCATCAGCAGCAATTCCATGAGGTGCTGGTCGACTGGCGTGCAGGTGGGTTGGACGACGAAAACGTCGGCCCCGCGTACATTCTCCTGTATTTGGAGATGGGTTTCGCCGTCGGCAAACCGCTTAATCATGGCCTCGCCCACCGGAGAGTCCAACGCTTTGCAGATGCCAACGGTTAGCGGGTGATTGGCGGTGCCGCTGAAAACTTTAAAATCGGTGAACAAAGCGCGAACAGGCTTAACCGGGGCTGCCGTGGGTGCTGCCATCTTCTTCGCATTCTCCTGTGTCATTTTTTGTCTACAAAGCTACGCCAGACGGCAGTTCTCCGCTGCCTTGTGCAAACACACTGAAATAACTATTGAACCAGCGCCAAATTCGGGGTATCGGGAAGACCGCTTCCTATAAATTATTCTTCGAGGGAAGATAGGCAAAACCGACGATGCCAATGAGCGAATGAATGCTTGAAACTCTCTCAGGATAGGAGACTTGAGCGCTGAAGTCAACGCGTTTGTAATGTAGGGTGTGGCGGATCACTGGGATGTCTATAGCGGAATAGAGGCTGGGGGCGCGAAGGAGGAGCCTGATGAGATAATTTACCGCCAGTGAAACGCGCCCGGGCCTAACGCACGCCGCCATACGGTTAGGTACTGTTTCCGATTGACCAAACGAACCGGAAAGGAGCGAGCGTTTCCAAAGGCGTTAGCCGCCCGCTTTACCTGCGCCGCGCTCGCGAACACTCCAAATACGGCCGAGCCGCTACCGGTCATCCGCGCCGGTTTGGCTCCCAGTTTGCGCAGTTTACGAAGGAGAGCGGCAAGCTGAGGGTATACCTGGAAGACGGCATCTTCGAAGTCGTTCTTGAATGTCAGATTGGCGACGGCCGTTTCACCCAACGACCAGCAGGCGCTCTGAAATTCGCTCAACCCGGACGACTCGCTGGTCAAAGTCGCCGCATTTGCCACAGTGCGACCCAAGGAGCGATAAGCTTCGGCAGTGGACACATGCACGCCGGTGGAAACGATCAGCGCGGGATGTGTCGGCAGATCAGGTAAAGGGTACAACTCAGTTCCCCGCCCCAGTCCTAGCGCAGTGCCGCCATGCAGAAAAAACGGCACATCGCTCCCGAGAGTTGCCGCCATGGCCGACAATTTCGCGAACGGCGGCGGCTTCCTCACTAAGGCGGACAAAGCAATCAGCGTGGCAGCGGCATTACTCGATCCACCGCCCAGCCCCGCGCCCATCGGAATCTGCTTGTTGAGCGCAAACCGCACGTGAGCCTTCGTCTTCGTCTGCTCTAAGATGAGCCGCGCCGCTCGCACCACCAGATTATCGGCGATCTCAATCGAGCTATCCAGTTCAATCTGCGTCCGCTTCGCCAGTTCGAAATCGATGCGTAGCGTGTCTTTCAAACTGATCGTCTGAAAAATCGTCCGCAAATCATGATAGCCATCACTTCGCTTGCTCAGAACGCGCAGGTCGAGGTTCAGTTTGGCGAACGAAGGAACCGTGACTCGCACTTTAGTATTGGATGAGCGAGTAGACGTCGCGCCCGGCCAGTTTCTCGCGGCCTTTGAGAAAGCCCAACTCAATCACAAAGCCCAAACCGACCACTTTGCCGTGCGACATTTCCACGAGCTTCGCCACTGCACCCGCGGTGCCACCCGTGGCCAACACGTCATCGATAATCACCACGTTCTGCCCGGGAACAATCGCGTCAGCGTGCATGTCAAGTTGATCGGTGCCGTATTCCAATGCGTACTCCACGCTGATTACGGTGTGGGGCAGTTTCTTCGGCTTGCGCACCGGAACGAAGCCGGCATGCAAAGCGAGTGCGATGGCTGGCGCAAAGAAATAACCGCGCGCCTCAATCCCTACGACAATATCGACGGGCGTGGTGCGGTAATGATCGCGCAGGGCGTCGATGGTTTCGCTGAAACCGACCTTATCTTTCAAAAGAGTGGTGATGTCGTAAAAATTAATGCCGGGCTTGGGAAAGTCCGGCACTTCGCGAATTAATTGTTTTAGGTGATTGGCTGATTTCGGAACCAAATTAGATGAGGGAACAGACACGCCGCGATTGTAGCAAGACGGTAGCTTTACCGCCGCCGTCGGAAGAAAAAGATAAGATCCGCCTCGAAGGAACGCATTAAACCGGCGAACAGATCGGAAAAGCGATCTTCGGGAGAAGTGCGTCGACCGGCGAGCGGCTCCACCCGCACAGGCATCACCGGCATAATTCGTTCCGGCCGACGCAGTGAAAGGTCATAACCTTGGCGGCGTGCTGGATCGACGAGCGTCTCATAAGCTTCAGCCACCGCGCGAAACCTAGCTGAATCCGCACCACTCCCAGCGTCCGGATGATACTGCCTCGCCAACGCTTTGTAGGCGCTGCGTATTGCTAAGTCATCCGCATCACGCGGTATGCCGAGAATGGCATAAAAATCCATACGCCAAACCTAAGTGAGCGTGGCTCTCAAGGATCAGGCCGCAATGCCCTTACGCTCACCCGTCTCGATCTGGATCTGTTTTGGTTTGCTTGCTTCCGTGATCGGCACCTGGATATCCAGTACGCCGTTCCGCAGGCGGCACGTCACATGATCCACATCCAAACCAGCTGGCAGCGTCAGCGCGGCATAGAACTTCCCATACGCCATCTGCGTGAACGCGTTTTTAGCCCACCCTTCCGGAGCCTTCCGCTCACCCTGGATGATCAGTTGATTGTTCTGTACAGTCACTTGCACGTCCTTTTCGGAAATGCCCGGCAGAATCGCTCGCAGGTTCAGAAAATGGTCATTCCAACCAGATTCCACCGCTGGCCGGAAGGTCCATTCGCGTTCACCGCTCGCATTTGAACCAGTCGCCTGCGATTCACCGTAAAAATTCTCGAACATCTGGTCGACAGAACGGCGGAATTGATCCAAAGTCTGCCGAACATCATTTGACACCAATGAGCTCAACATAAATAAACCTCAAATCGTATTCTTTCGTTTGGAAATGTCTTGAGAGGGAGGGACGCTGGGAGCGGCGTCGGTGAGGAAGTAATCTCAAGAGCTTCCTCGGTTGGCTGTTAACAGCCACTGGCCGGGAGCGTTGTTCCCGACCCTCTCAGAGAATTTTTCCACTTTCAATTTGCCATAGAAGTGGGATTTTGTCAAGAGCAGATCATGAGAAAATCTGATTGAATCACACTCACACTTCTATTATCCTGGAAACCAAAGAGATCCCTTTTCAAATGGTCTGCCAACCCCCTCATCCCGAGTCTTTAAAAGCTCTCCGCCGTCTCCGCGAACAAGTGCGCCTGAACGGCGACGAGTGTCTAGCTCTGATGCTAGCTGGCGTCGAGATGTACACTTCCATCGGGCGGGAATGGGAATTGCTGGAAACTATGCGCAAGTTCGCACATGATTCGGAGGACATGGTTCGCAACACGCCATCCGCAGCCGAGCTTAAGAAGCTATACGAACGGGAATGATATGACCTGGGAATATATGGTACGTGAATTTAACGTGCAAGACAGCGGCAAGATTCTGCTGTTGGAAGAGTTTTTGAACGAAACCGGGAAAGACGGCTGGGAGCTAGTGAGCGTGGCGACCACGCCCACCGATAACTTCACGCATTTGATCTACCTCAAGCGCGCCGCAGCCGCGATTGAGCAACCCGAGCCAATACGCCCTTTCGTACGTTAGTTAACTCCCCGCGTTGGCTCGCATTGCCAGCAATTCAGGATGCAACGCAACCACTCGAATTTCCGTCGTCGTTTCCGGCCTTGTTTCCCAAGGCACGGGATACTGACGAAGGCATCGCCGGCAGCGATAATAACCTCGAATCGGCCACATCGGATCCGGGTGCATTAATTTACACCAGAATCGCGCTGGACCTTCCATCGCGCCAGAAAACCGTCCCGCCATTGCACTCTCACCTCAACAAGGTAGTCGGGTTTGGTGCTGCCCTTTTCTCTAGGAAGAAAATGACAACCTCACAAAGTTAGACGCTACTTGCGCGGAAACCAAACAAAACAAAAGGAGCTTCGAAATCAAGAAAAATACGAAGATCCTTTGTTTGGCAAACGGCGCGCTGAGATTTCTTCTCAACTTTTCTGAAACGAAAACGGCAAGCTCGAAGTTAATTCACACTTGCACCAAAATCGAAAATATCGGTACCGCTGGTGTTCGTCGTAGCCATACCGCCATAAGGCCCGGTCGCTACAGTTCCAGCACCACCAGAAGCTAAGAAGCAGTACTCGCCTTGCGCGATATCGTTAACCGTCACCTTATAAAGCCCCGGTCTGATACGTTCACTCTTGAACTGCACCATTGCTTTGGTATCTTCGCCGGAAGACGAGCCGAGCGAACTATAGGCGCCGATGACCGTCTCACGATTCGAACCCTTCACTTCCAACTTAAGCAATGCGAACTGATTCGGATTCGACAAATTGCCGACGCCAAAGTACGTCTTTCCCAATCCTGCTTGTTTATCGTCAAAGTAGAAGTAGAAAACGGGCGAGGTGTCCGCCACCCGGATGTTCGATTTCGCACCGGCAATCACCGCCTTCGTTTTTACTTTCTTAATTCCATATGTCAACGCCGAACCGATCATGCCGCCTGTTTTCGCGCCCGTATAGGCCGCACGTTCCAGCACAATCATCTGCGGTTTGCCGTCGTGGTCTTTGGTGTACAAATAAATACCGGAATCATGCGGCATCATGGGATCGTTCGGATCGCCGTTGGCGTTCGTACCTGGCGCAGGCGTTGCACCTGAAGCACGCGCACCGGTTACACCCACCATTCCGGGAAGGCCGGGTGTGACGATAATCTGTTGTGGAGCGGCCGCTGCGGGGGCTGCCGGTGCAGGAGTGGCCGTTGGATCAAGCATCACCTTCACCACGGCATCGCTCACGTTTGCGCCCTTCAATCTAATCAGCTCGTCCGATTCCAAATCAAATGCATGATTTTCCTTATGTAACTTGGTGATGATCACATCGTCGGAAAGCCCAGCCTTCACCATTGCAATGACTTGATCGACAGTTAAGTGTTTCGGCGTGGTGGCAGTAGCAGTCGCCGCCTTCTTGGCCGCCGGTTGCTGACCCAACATAGTCAGACCGAATAATAAAACGCACAAGCTAATTCGAAACATCGTTGGCTTGTTCCCCCTCCGTAGGATTGTACCGAAACGCGGGATTAATTATTGCGGTCCTAACACCCGCATAACACCGAATGGAAGTTTAGGAGACAACCCTCGAGCGCCTTATATCACGCGCTTTGAGATCGGACCACTTTTTCGGTCACCCAATCGGTCAGCATGGCGGTTGCTCCACTCGACCCCAAGGTCGTGCCATCCAAAACCGCCGAGACAAAATCCACAATACACGGATAATGCAAATTCGTCGGCGCCGGAATTTCTTCTACTCCAACCGGGGAATTAAACGCCGGCTCGTTCAAGGGCGATAAATTCATCTCTCCCTCGGTGCCCCGGATGCGAAACTCATCGCGCGCCACTCGCGAATGCCAGCGAACATCCACTATCCCTCGGGCGCCGTTCTGATACTCGATCAGCACTGTCGCGTTGTCCTCAACAGCAATTCTTTGAACCAGCGTGGAAGTATGTCCACTGGCTCGAACGGGTTTGCCTAGGAGAAAATTCATCAAATCGATGCGGTGTGAAGCGGTATCGTACAGCGGCCCACCTCCCGCCATCTCTGGACTGACTCGCCAGTTATGCAAGCGAATCTCATCCCGCAACCATTCATGCGAGGTTGCCTCGGCTAGAAAAGGCGTCCCAATCGCGCCAGCTTCGATCAGTTCTTTCGCGCGCTTCACCTTCGGGTACATGCGCCGGTAATACGCCACGCCCAACTTTCGCCCACTCCGCTCCGCCGCCTCGTGCATGGAGCGGGCTTCGCGGTAGTGCATGGCCATCGGCTTTTCACACAAAACATGCCGTCCCGCAGCGAGCGATGCAATCGTCTGCGGAGCATGCAGTACCACCGGTGTCGCCACGTAAACGGCCTCTGCGTCAGATTGCCGTAATGCTTCCTCCAAACTGTTCCACGCGGGCACTTTGTATTCTACGGCCTTTGCTAAATCGCGCGTTACAATCCCCGCCAATCGACTGCGCGGCTCTTCCAAAATCGCCGGCAACACGCGTCTCTTTGTGATATCGCCAATTCCAACAACGAGCCATTTCAACACAGCATCCATAGTACGTCCGCTTAACGACGCCTTTCCTTAAAGGCGGATTTCGAAGGCTATGCAAACATACAAGGAGACCCTGGCAATTCTTACAGCCCTCGCGCCACATTTGCAGGTCCACGAAACGCATGCGCAATCAAGTACAGCTCATCACCTATATCGACAGGCTTTCGCCAGGCGGCCTCAAGCAACTGCAAGCCCTGCTGACCAGCCCCCTTGCCGGCGTTTTCGGCGGCGTTCACTTGCTTCCGTTTTTCCATCCCATCGATGGTTCCGACGCTGGCTTTGATCCCATCGATCACACCTTGGTCGATCCCCGGCTAGGCGATTGGACTGATGTCCGCGCGCTCAGCCAGCACGTCGAAATCATGGCCGACCTGATCGTCAATCACGTCTCCAGCCAGTCTCCGCAGTTCCAGGATTTTCGCGAGAACGGCGCGCAGTCACCCTACGCTAGGCTCTTCTTGACATATGATCGCGTCTTCCCCAATGGCGCTACCGAAGCCGACCTTCTCCGCATCTACCGTCCGCGCCCCGGTCTTCCCTTCACCGTCCTCACTTTGAAGAACGGCGAGGGCCGCCTGCTCTGGACCACGTTCACTCCTCAACAAATCGATATCGACGTCCACGATCCGCAAGGCAAAGCGTACCTCAGCGCCATCCTCAAGCGGTTCGCGGAATCCGGCATTAAAATCATCCGTCTGGACGCTGCCGGTTATGCCATCAAGAAGCCGGGCACCAACTGCTTTATGATTCCGGAGACCTTCGCCTTCATCGCCGAACTCGCCGCTCAAGCCCGCGCCCTCAACATCGAAGTACTGGTTGAAATTCACAGTTACTTTTTGAAGCAAATAGAAATCGCCAAACACGTCGATCGCGTTTACGATTTCGCCCTCCCGCCGCTGGTGCTTCACGCCCTCTTCCAAGCCGACGCCGACCCGCTTAAAAAGTGGCTCCGCGTCAGTCCGCGCAATGCCGTCACGGTGCTTGACACGCACGACGGCATCGGTGTCATTGACGTGGGCGCTGACGCTTCCGATCCGAAAAACCTTCCCGGCCTCCTCGAACCAAAGCAAATCGATTCACTCGTCGAGACCATACACGAGCGCAGCAACGGCGAAAGCCGCAAAGCCACCGGGGCCGCCGCCAGCAATCTGGATCTCTATCAAGTCAACTGCACTTACTACGACGCGCTAGGCCGCCGCGATCTCGATTACTTGATTGCGCGTGCCATTCAGTTCTGGGCGCCCGGTGTTCCGCAGGTTTATTACGTTGGTGCTTTGGGAGGTGTCAACGACATGGACCTGCTTGCCAAATCCGGCGTCGGCCGCGACATCAACCGCCATTACTATACTGCCTCTGAAGTTACAGCCGCCCTGCAAAAGCCTATGGTGCGCGCACTGCTCAGCCTCATTCGCTTTCGCAATCAACATGCCGCTTTCAATGGCCAGTTCGCCGTCGAACCCTCCGCCGGCAACGCGCTCTCTCTCACCTGGCGTAGCGGTTCCGAGTGGGCCTCGCTCGATGTCGATCTCGCCAAGCCTGCAGCCGTACTTAGCTATACGTCTGGCCTGGCCATCAAACGCCACGAAATCTCGACGACCAATCAGGAGATCGCGCTATGACCCAGAAAACCACTATCAAAGTTCTCACCTTCCTGATGTTCATGATGTTCGGCATGACCACCGAATCCGTCGGCGTCATCATTCCAAAGATCATTGAGGAGTTCCACCTCAGCATGACCGAAGCGGGCGCTTTCCACTACGCGCCGATGACTGCCATTGCCATCGCGGGCATTTCGCTTGGCTTTCTTGCCGATAAAATTGGCCGCAAACGCAGCATCGTGCTAGGTCTTATGCTCTTCGCGGCCGCCTCATACCTCTTCGCCGCCGGCAACACATTTCTATTCTTTGTTGCGCTTCTTGCGGTCTCCGGCGTAGCCATCGGCATTTTCAAAACGGGCGCACTCGCTCTGGTTGGCGACATTACCAACTCCACCATAGAACATACCTCGACCATGAACACCGTCGAAGGCTTCTTCGGCATGGGCGCCATCATCGGCACTGCTACCGTGGCTCGTTTGGTCGCCGCCGGATTCTCCTGGAAGTATCTATATGTAATCGCCGGAACTGTTTGCGTCGCACTCATTTTCACGGCACTTAGCGTTAAATATCCCGTCACCATGAAGCGCAGCGAAGAGCCCATCGATCTTAGCCGCACATTACAAATGATGAGAGACCCTTACGCCCTGGCCTTCTCCTCCGGCATTTTCCTTTACGTCGCGGTCGAATGCGCAATTTACGTTTGGATGCCCACTCTCATCAAAAATCAGCACGGCTTCTTCGCCCTCTACGCACTTACTATCTTCTTCGTCGTGCGCGCCATCGGCCGCTTTTTGGGGGCATGGGTGCTCGCTCACTTCGATTGGACAACCGTACTCGTGCTCTTCAGCTTTGCCATTCTCTTGTGCTTCGCCGGCAGCGTTTGGTTCGGCGCTCGCATCGCCGTATATCTGTTACCTATCTCCGGCCTCTTCATGTCCGTCATGTATCCGACTCTCAATTCCAAAGGCATTAGTTGTTTCCAGAAATCGCAGCACGGGGCGGTCTCGGGAGTTATACTCTTTTTCACCTGCGTTTCCGCTGCTCTCGGACCACTTGCGATGGGTTTCGTGGGCGACACTTTTCATGATCCGAAAGCTGGATTCGTCCTGGCCACCATCTTCGCCGTCCTGCTCTTCGCTGGATCTTTCTATAACTTTCTCCGAAAACCCGCGACCGCGCGCCTTATGCAGCTGGAAGAAAGCGAATACTCAACGGCGCGACAAGCGCCAGAGACTAGTGCCCGAATTCCAACCCAAGCCGACCCACTCGCCGTTGGCAGAGATGGCCGGAGCTGAGCTACTTGGCACTCTCACGCTCAATCTTCGCAGGGGCTTTCCGGTAGCTGTCTCAAACAGCGTTAGCGACCCTGCTTTATGCAGATCCTCTCCAGTGGCTGCCAGCAGCGTGCGTCCGTCGCGTTCAAACTTCAACGCCGAGACCCACTGACCGGCAAAAACGCTCTGCACCTCGCGATGCGTGCGCAGGTCAAATAGAAAGAGACTCGGCACCAAAACATCTGGCTTCGGCGCACGTAGTCGAATGCCGAAAGCCAGCAGATCGCTGTTCGGACTAAACGCCAGTGCAGTCACCGGATCAGAAGTCGCAACACTTTGCATCGGCTTGCGCCCTTGAATGTCATAAATGGTCACTCCTGCCGACGAACTCGCTGCCAGATACTTGGCATCTGGACTGAAGACAACCGGCCCCGTGTTCGTATCCGAAGCTGCACCGAAGTGAAAAATCTCCCCGCCCCCCGCGACCGACCAAAGCGTAATCACTCCACCGCAATTCGCCGCCAGGAATCGGCCGCTGGGACTAAACACAGGTGATACCGCCGCACCTGAACCGCAATTCAATTCCGACACCAAGCCGCCCGAACGTACATCAAAGACATCTACCGATGACGTGCTCACCGCTAAATATTCACCGTTTCTACCAAAAGCCAAACCTACAATTGACTTCTTAATACGCGGTGCAGACACCTGCGCCTTGCGGTCGATATCCCAAACCTGCAGCGCACTCCCAAGATCTGTACCGCCGCCGTTCACTGCCACACGCCGTCCGTCCGCGCTAAATGCCACCACACTCGGCGTGTACTGCCCAGAAACTCCATGCGCCAGTTTGCCGGTTTCTACATCCCAAATGTGCAAACTATAATCAGCGCCAGCGGTTGCCAGCCACTTGCCATCCGGACTCAGTGCCAACATACTGAACTCCGCCCCACGGCCATGGATAGTCTGCGCCGAACCACCGGCAGTCTTTCGCACCACGGCCGTGTCGCCGGTCGACGATTCATAAGCCAACCATTCGCCATTGTTCGAAAACATCACCCGGCTCACTTGTCCCGAAAGTGTCGCGTATGGTTTGTCCTTGGCTAAATCGACGATCACCGCCTTCCGCGCGGTCGCCGTACTCCGATCAATCGCCAGCCACTTGCCATTCTCCGAAACGCCGCACAATACTTCATGCCGCGTTTGCAATTGTTTTCCGGTCTGCCAGTCGTAAGTTGTCAACGCACCGGTAGCATCGTCCTCACCCGATTCTTCGGCAACGAACATCGCCCGTCCACTAAAGAAAATTTGCGAAACGGCTGCATCGTCGCGCTTAATCACGCGTGTCTGTTTGCCCGTCTTGATATCCCAAAACCGCAGAATTGTTCCCGCTGCGACCGTTTCCGCCGTAATCAACGAGTTAGAATCGGGCGTCATCTTCAGCAGATAAACGGTCGGCTGCGGACCATGCAAGACCGCAATACTTTCTCCCGTTGCCGCATTCCAAACCCGCAGCGTATGGTCCAGCGAAGCGGACGCAATTTCCGTGCCATCCACATTCAGAGCAATCGACGTCACGATATTCGAATGCCCACGCAACGTGCGGATTTCGCCACCGGTCGCAGGATTCCAAAGCTTGAGCGTGGCATCTTCGCTGGCAGAAACAAGATATTTGCCATCGGGACTGAAGGCGAGCGCGCTGATGTTCGCGCCATGGCCGGTTGAAAGAACGATGTCGGGAGCAGCCGAACCTCCTCCCAACGTTTGGGCCAGGAGAGCGGCCAGAGTAATCAAAATCACTTGCTCTTTGGAGGATAGCGCGACCAGATTCGTGCCCACGAATCAATTCCACGCTTATTGCGGGAAACAAAGGAGACGGACTTCTCTGTCCCAACCCACGCATCTTCAACCGTCCGACGCCCATCTGCGGCGGACACAGCTGTCGGTCCCATAACGCTACGATAAGGGAGCTTTGTACAAGTCGCGTGCCATCAGCAAAATCGCTGATCGCCTCATGGATTGGACAAAACAACTCCACGTGCCTTCGCGGGCAGAGGCGGCAATCAGACCGCCGCTCAAGCCGAGGTTTTGCAATCTGCCCGAGGATGCCTGATACGTTGCCCAAATCGCACTGTTTTTAGGTGCATTCGGAAGGAGGTTCCCCGCCGGTCCACGGTTGCCTCAGTCACTTGCGCTTGGGTGAAGGCGTAGGAGGTCAGCAGATTAAGGCCTCTGATCGGACTCCCGATTGGTTGTGATTGACCGTTTTGTAGGTGAGGCTGAAATATGGATTCGCAAGTGCGGCCACGGCGTCTGCTTGGGTAAAATCTCCCCCGATCAGCGGATTGAGCACACTAACATCCGGCGCATAACCGCCAGGCCCTTCCGAAGAGGCAGTTACCCAACCCGTCTCAAAGCCGATGGCAATGTGGTGCGTCATTTGACCAGTCTTCAGGAGGCCAAGCCATTGCAATCGCAATCGTATATGCCGCGATCTACATCAATGGAAAGCGTGTGCTGATAGTCCGTGTGTTGAATACTACTAACAATCAACTCGGCCGGCGAGGCGGCCTGCTCAGAAAGGGAAAGTCGCTATACGGGTGTCTTGATTTTTACATCTTTCAAGTCTTTCGGAGTCTACCACGCCTTCACGTGAACCCGGTGTTCCCCAAAGGAGTCGCTAATCGTAACGTGTGTCGGCGTGGTGTCGGTTTCAATGCCTGTTGTCCAGCCGGCCACGCAATAGGTCACAATGTTGCGAAAAACACCCGTGGGAGGTTGCTCAACGAGTTCATAACCCGAAGCGTTTGGTTGAAACGAGATCGTGAATCCGCTGGTGTCGTAGAAGCAGGTGGCTACTAGAATGAGGACGGCGGCGTCAACGTTGGGTTGAAACCGGCGCGCGTATGCTTTGTATTCAATGCCTGCGCCGCGGCTGAGGGCCAAGTTCGGAGATGGTGCGGTTGTGGGTGATGACATAATTGCTCCTACATGTTGTGCGTGTCAAGGGCAATTCGTTTCACTCACAACGAAGATGCTTTGAAGGGCACTCGCTGCGCCTCAACGCTCCCATAAACTCGGCGGTTGGCTGGATTGCTGAACGCCTGCTGAATGTGCACAGCTCGGTAGATGCTGTGGTGGACAGCGTCGCGCATCAGTCTGTCTGGATCGCTGCAGCTTTGCTCTTGACAAGTCTGATTTGCTGGTTGATGCGTGCGGGACCCAAACTCATTTCTTCTGCGCGGAGCAGTCAGCTCCATTTCCAGTAACGGTGCACCAAGTTTCGTAGCCAGGGCTATAGAACGCTTGCCCAGCCCATCGCAAATCCTTGGTTGGAAGCTCTGTGCCCTTTACAGGGACGAAATTTGCAGCAGTATCGATGCTGCCTTTGCCGCTGTACTTCGCTTGTGTCGGATAGGGAAAAACAGGGCGCGTACGATCAACGGTAAGCGGTATCGTTGGAGGGCGACCTCCTGGTGGAGGGCCGCCAGGACCGCCGCCGCCTATACTGTGCGATGCGACAATCTTATCGGGCGCTATGCCAGACTCAACCCACTGCATCATCGGAGTTAGTAAGTCCATATTGAACGGACCATCTCCTCCTCCACAGTGATAGCCGCCGGGAAAGAGATAGAGCCGGGCAAAATCATTCACTCGTTGCTCCCCTAAGGTGCGCTGCATAGCCTCGTAGTAAGCAATCGAGTTGAGAGGCGAGATATGAGGATCAGACCAGCCGTGCCAGATGATGAGTTTGTGGCTAAGGCCGGCGAAGCGCGACAGATCCGGATCGGTCGCATCGAAGAGGTTATGCAGGGTGGTGATTTTCTTAAACTCCGCGTCGTCAAAGTGCATGTCGGCGAGAGTGAGGCTGGGATGCGATTGCCACGACGTCAGATAGCGAAAGGTGCCCACTGAGATACCGGCGCTCATCACCGGCTGGTTTTCCGTTCGAGGAATGTAAACGCCCTCCCACGCCAATTCCGAGCCGAATTGGGGACCACTAATGACCAGTTGCTCGCCTTTGCCATCGTTCGCACCGCGGTAGATCTTGCGCGCCACATCCACCTGCGCTGGACTCAGACATTTCGAGGAGTCTTGACCTTCTTTACATTGGAGAATGCCCGGATCGAAGTGACAGGCGCTGGGGTCTGAGATCAGCCCATCCTTCAGGCCATCGAGAGCATCGCACGCTTCTACTGCCGCAGCATGAAGCACGGGAAGCTGAGCGGCCGTCAGTATGGTTTTGCCGTTCGAATCCCTGTTTACGACTGCGTTCCAGCCGTGATAAAAAGTATTCTGCGTGATGAAGTTCATGGCGGGAGCGCCTGCGGTAATGCCATCAAAATCTTCCGGATACCGCTGGGCTTCCATCAACGCTTCACGGCCGCCGTCGGAGCAGCCGGCGAAGTAAGAATATTTTGGCTTTTGACCATAGTAAGCGGTTGTGATCGCCTTAGCCGCCAGCGTTGTGACGTGAACTCCGCGATAGGCGAAATCAATCGCGCGCTGCGGATGACCGTCGGCCCATGCGGCATCCATGCCGCCGCTATGTCCCATATCCGTTGAGGCCAGAACCAATTCTCCGTTCTGTGCCGGAGCGCAGCCCGAATCGTTACTAAGGTGTATGTTCAAATTTCCACACAAACCGCCGCAGCCTGTTTGCACAAAGCGCTGTGTCCATGTCTTGATGGGAAGCCTTACTTCGAAACGGACCTCCGGCGAAACGTATCCGCTCACTTTGCAGTAAGCTGCGGGCGCACCGTCTTGCACCTCGACGGCCGCCGCTATGTGAATGGTAGCGTCGATTTGCGCGTTAGCGAGATCGGAACACTGCGCAATCGGAAGAACCGTCTTCAAATCGGCCAAGCCGGTTCTAGGAAGGTTTTCAGGTTCGCCTCTGACCACCAACGGCAAATGCGGCGACTACTACCAGAATGGTAATTGTTATCTGAGACCTCATCGCTATTTCTGATGTCCTATGAATTTATCGGCCCACTGGATAAAATATTTGACGTTGGGAGCATCCGTATGACCGCCGTCGTGTTGCCGCCAAGCCAGCTGGCCGTCTAGAAGACCTTGATTCACCGGCGGCATCTGCTCAACGCGGTAGTCGTTAGAAACACCGAGATCCTTCGCGCCGAGCAGTTTAAAAACTGCGCCTGCTGCAACGGTAGCCATGTAGCTGCCTTTTTGATCGAGCCATTTTGCATCACCTTGTTCGGGAATGCCATAGCTGATGAATGTTAAGCGCGGCGCACACAAAGCGATGAGTTCATGTGAATCAACGGGCAGATCGTTGGCAGTTTTGCTGCCGAAGACCGCATCGGACGCGCCGTACTTCATAAAGTTCCCCGCCATCCAATAGTATTCGCCGCCGGTTAAGCTTTCGACCGCCTCGCCGAAGTTGCGGCGATTCAATTTTGTGCCGCCCTCACCGGACGAGCCGATCAGTCCCATGGCGAAGCGCGGCTCAAGTGCCAGTGTGACGAGCGCTGCTTTCCCATATCGAGAAACACCTTCAATGCCCACGTGCTTTGCATCGACTGCCGGATCAGTTTCCAAATAGTCGAGCCCGCGCGCGGCACCCCAGGCCCACGCACGCAACGCACCCCACTGGTCAGGCTTACGCGGCTGTCCTTTGTTTACCAAGCCGATGATCCCTCGGGTCAGTCCCACAGCATTATCGGCTTGGATACTTGCGGGATCAATGAGTGCGTAGCCCCAGCCATCGGCGATTAATTGCTGCGCTGTAGGAGGGTCGCCAATCGGTGGCCGCGCGCCAAACGAGGGAGGAGGCAAAGACGCATTGATGCTATAGGCGGGGTATTGATCGAAGATTGCTTTCAGCGATGGATCTCCTTTCGCCAGCAATTCTTTCAATGCGCTATTGATTTTATCCAGCTCCGCTTGCGGCGGTTGCGCCGGCGCAGGGAGGCTGCTGCGCCCAAACATCATGAGCACCGGCACCGGGCCTTTGGCGTTGGCTGGCGTGACAACTACCATCGATATATTCACGTCGATCAGCGGGCACAACGAGTTCTCGACGTGGCCGATCAACTTCTTTGCGATCACGGGCGTAAAGCCGACGAACTCTTTGTCGGTGACCGCAACACTCCACGTCACTTTAGGGATGTTCGCCGGCAAACGGCCATAGACCTCGCGTTCCATGTCTTGCACAATTTCCGGACGGCGCTGCTTCCACCACATTTCGGGCGTGGTCACTTTTTGCCCGTTGTTCAAGGTCAACACGTCCGGCAGGTTCGGATATGGGTTCGCAAGTTTTTCGTCGTAGTTGGCATGGTTGGGAGCTTTCTCATCGCCGCTCGGTCCTGGACGCAACGCCTTGATTCCAAGTTGGTCCATCATGTTCTGATGATCCTGCTCGGCTGTGAAAGTTACCGGCGTTTGTGCCACCAGCGGCATGGAACACACAACCGGTAGCAGGGTGCGATAGAGAATTGGAAAAAACATTCGAGGCGTCTTCATGATAAGTTCGCTTTAGTTTCGAACTATATCAGTCTTACAAAATGCGCGTCGCTTATTTAACAGTCGCCTTCCTTGCGTCGTCATGCATTGGCTTTGGGCAGCTTGCGCCCTTCTGGGTTGGGTCTTGGGCTTCATCCCAACAAATCCCTGAACCAAACAACGCATTAGCCGCCGACGATCTGCGTGATGCAACGCTTCGTCAAGTCATTCATTTGTCTATCGGTGGGAGTGCCATCCGCGTTCACTTGTCTAACGCGTTCGGAATTGCTCCGCTTCATCTCTTGTCAGTGCACGTCGCGCGTTCGACGCCGAACACTTCAGCAGCGATTGATCCGGCAACTGACAAAGCTCTGCACTTTGCAGGCCAAGGTGACGTGGTCATTCCTGCCGGAGCCGAATACATCTCTGATCCGCTCGATTATGCAATGCCTGCTGGTGCTGATTTGGCAATTAGTATTTACTACGGCGATCCGCCCAACCAGGAAACAGCGCATCCGGGTTCCCGCGCTACTTCTTATCTCGTTCGCGGCGACCTCGTTTCCGCCGCGATCCTCACACGCGCCAAGAAGGTTGACCATTGGTATCAAATCAGTGCTGTTGATGTTGCGGCTAATGGAGGCTTCTCGATCGTGGCTCTCGGTGATTCGATCACAGACGGACACGGTGCAACCACGAACGGCAATGATCGATGGCCGGACATATTGGCGCGCAGACTCCAGGCTGCTGGTCGCAATGACGTGGGCGTTCTGAATCAGGGAATAGGCGGCAATCATCTACTGACCGATGGTCTTGGCCCCAACCTCCTAGCGCGCTTCGATCGCGATGTTTTGGCGCAAACGGCTGTCCGCTACCTTATTGTTTTGGAGGGAGTGAACGATCTCGGTGGACTCTCTCGTAATATGGAAGCAAGTCCGGCTGAACACGCCGTTTTGTCGCACCGCATTATCGCTGCCTACGAACAGATCATTGCCCGCGCCCATGCGCACAACATCGTGGTAATTGGCGGCACAATTCTCCCTTATTCAGGCTCTGATTACTACCGCCCAGACGCGGCCAGCGAGGCGGACCGCCAGGCGGTCAATGCCTGGATCAGGGCTTCAGGACACTTCGACGCTATCGTTGATTTCGATAAGGTGATGCGCGACCCAACCCTGCCTGATCGGTTGCTGCCCGAATATGATTCCGGCGATCATCTTCACCCTTCACCAACTGGCTATGCGGCCATGGCGGCTGCCATTTCCCTGTCAATCTTTGGGCTGCGCTGAGATCTTGGCTGGCAAACTCGTTGGAAAGTTACTTGCCAGTGAGGACGGGCTCGTTCACCGGGTCGTAGTTCAGATTCGGGCCTAGCCAGCGCTCAACCTCTGCTTCACTTAAGCCCTTGCGCTTGTGATAGTCGGCCACCTGATCGCGATCAATCTTGCCAAGGCTAAAATAGCGGGTCTCTGGATGAGCAAAGTAGAGCCCACTTACGCTCGAACCGGGCCACATCGCAAAGGATTCCGTGAGCAGCATTCCGGTGTTGGCCTTCACGTCGAGTAATCGCCAGAGTGGTCCTTTCTCGGTGTGATCCGGGCAGGCTGGGTAACCGGCAGCCGGTCTGATACCGCGATATTTTTCGTGAATGTAATCCTCGGTCGTCAGCTTTTCGTCGCATCCGTAACCCCATTCGTCCCGCACCCGTTTGTGCAAGCATTCGGCAAAAGCTTCAGCCAGTCGATCGGCAAGAGCCTCAGCCATGATGGCGTTGTAGTCGTCGTGTTCGGCCTTGAAGCGGTCGCACAAATCTTTCAAGCCAATCCCGCTGGTCACCGCAAAGCCCCCAAGGTGGTCGGCAAGTCCTGTTTGCTTGGGCGCAATGAAATCGGCGAGCGAGCGGCACGGCTCGACGCCTTCGCGGTTTGCCTGCTGGCGCAGAAAATGGAATCGTTCGAGCACTGTGCGGCGGGAATCGTCGGTGTATAGCTCGACGTCGTCTCCCACGGCGTTCGCCGGAAACAGGCCGTATACGCCACGCGCAGTGATCAAATTCTTTTCGATGATGCGGTCTAGCAGAACATTCGCTTCCGTGAAAAGCTGACGCGCCTGTGAACCCTGCTCGGGATGATCGAGGATACGCGGATAGATTCCTTTCAGGCCCCAGGTATGGAAGAATGGCGACCAGTCGATAAAATTTCGCAGCGTGGCCAACGGGAAATTATCGAGCACACGCACGCCAGTAAACGTCGGGGTAGGCAGGTCTTCGGCGCGCCACTGAATGGGCGTTCGACGGCTCCGGGCGGTTTCCAGAGGGATTACCGATTGGCGTGGGGCGGCGTGGATTTCGCGCAGACGCTCATAATCGATTCGATGCTGAGCGACGAAAGCATCCTTGCCCTCTTCACTAAGGAGACTGGTCGTGACCGGGACGGCGCGGCTGGCATCCAGAACATGAACGACCGGCTCGCTATAATGCGGGGCAATTTTGACGGCAGTGTGGGCGCGGCTGGTGGTGGCCCCACCGATGAGCAGCGGCAGCTTGAAGCCTTGACGCTCCATTTCGCGGGCGACGTGTACCATCTCATCGAGTGAGGGCGTGATTAAGCCGCTGAGGCCGATGAGATCCGCCTTCTCCGCTTTGGCTCGTTCGAGGATTTTTTCGCAGGGGACCATGACGCCCATGTCGATAACTTCGTAGTTATTGCACGCGAGGACTACGCCGACGATGTTCTTGCCGATGTCGTGAACGTCACCCTTTACGGTAGCTAGAACGATTTTGCCTTGCGCCTTAGCGACCTGGCCAGCGGCCGCCATCGCCTCTTTCTCGGCTTCCATAAACGGCGTGAGATAAGCCACGGCCTTCTTCATGACGCGCGCCGATTTCACTACCTGGGGCAAGAACATTTTGCCGGCTCCAAATAGATCGCCCACGACGCTCATGCCGTCCATCAGCGGACCTTCTATGACGAGCAACGGGCGGCCAAGTTTAGCGCGAGCTTCTTCGGTGTCGATGTCGATGTATGTATCGATACCTTTTACCAGCGCGTGCGAGAGACGTTCTTCCACCGGGCCGTTGCGCCACTCCTCGGTTTTCTTTTCGCTCGCGACCGAGCCAACGCTCGCAGCCTTTAGTTTTTCCCCATGCTCCACCAGGCGCTCCGTCGCATCCGGCCGGCGATTGAGCAGGACATCCTCAACCAGCTCCTTTAATTCAGGCTCGATCTCTTCGTAGACTTCGAGCATGCCTGCGTTGACGATGCCCATGTCCATGCCGGCGACGATCGCGTGATAAAGGAACGCGGAGTGCATGGCTTCGCGCACAGTGTTGTTGCCGCGGAAGCTAAACGAGATGTTGGAAACGCCGCCACTCACTTTCGCGTGCGGCAGGTTGGCTTTGATCCAGCGGGTGGCGTTGATGAAATCGACCGCGTAGTTGTTGTGCTCCTCCATACCCGTGGCGACAGTAAGGATGTTCGGATCGAAGATGATGTCTTCGGGTGGGAAGCCGACTTCATCAACCAGGATTCGATAGGCGCGTTCGCAAATGCGGATCTTGTCTTCGTAGGTGGCAGCTTGGCCTTTCTCATCGAAGGCCATGACAACCGTGGCCGCGCCATATTTAAGGATGTGTGCGGCATTCTGGCGGAATTTTTCTTCCCCTTCTTTGAGCGAGATGGAGTTGACGATGCCTTTGCCCTGTAGACACTTCAGGCCCGCTTCGATCACTTCCCACTTTGAGGAATCGACCATGAAAGGCACTTTGGCGACTTCGGGTTCGCTGGCCAGAAGTTGCAGGAAGCGGGTCATGGCGGTGACGCCATCAATCATGCCCTCGTCCATGCAGATGTCGATGACGTTGGCGCCGTTTTCAACTTGCTGACGGGCGATGCTTACGGCTTCTTCGTATTTCCCTTCCTTGATGAGCTTGGCGAATTTGGGCGAGCCCGCGACATTGGTGCGCTCGCCGATCATGATGTAGACGCCTTCTTGTTGAGTGAAGGGCTGCGAACCGGAGAGGCGCAGGGGTTGCTTGGCGGCTGGCACGCTGACAGTTACCGCTTGGCGGTCGCGCGGATGTTGGCCATCCAAAGCTTGGGCGATGGCGGCGATGTGCTCGGGCGTGTTGCCGCAGCAGCCGCCCGCGATATTGATGAGACCACCGCGGGCAAAATCGCCGAGATAGCGAGCCATGTCGGCGGGACCGAGATCAAAGCCAGTGGCCGAGAGAGGATTTGGCAGACCGGCGTTCGGATAACAGGAAATAGCGGCGTTCGACTTTTGCGAAAGGTCTTCTAAGAACGGATACATCAAGTCAGGACCGAGTGAGCAGTTGAGGCCAACGGCCAACGGATTGACATGCTTAACGGCGTTCCAGAAGGCTTCGATGGTTTGCGCGGAAATCATGGTTTCGCCGCCGCGGCCAACTGCGGCTGAGATCATGATGGGCAGTTCCTTGCCGTCTTGATCAAACACCTCGCGGATGGCGACAAGCGCGGCTTTGGCATTCAGCGAATCGAAGATGGTTTCAACAAGAAGCAGATCTGAGCCGCCGGCGATCAAGGCGCGTACTTGCTGCATGTAGGCGGTTTTGACTTGATCGAAAGTGACCACGCGAAAGCCGGCATCGTCGGCATCGGGGGAATTTGAGAGAGCGACGGTAAGCGGGCCGATGGCGCCGGCAACAAAGCGCTGGCGGCCAGTGGCGTTGGCCACGCGGTCGGCCCATTCGCGGCATTGCTGGGCGGACTTTTCGTTGATCTCCCAGGCGAGATTGTTCAGGAACGGATCGTCGATGATTTTTTGATAGAACGCAGGGTCTTTGCGGCCGCCGTGTTCGCGCGGATCGTCCACGAAGAATTCGCTCTGCGTGATGCTCGTCGCGCCGAAGGTGTTGGTTTCGATGATGTCGGCCCCCGCTTCGAGGAACCGCCGATGGATGTCGCAGATCATCTTCGGCTGCGTCAAAGAGAACAGGTCGCCATTGTTGAGCAGGTCTTTCTTCGAGTCCCGAAAGCGCTCGCCGCGGATGTCGGCCTCCTTCATGCCGTAGGTGCGAATGGTGGTACCCATCGCTCCATCGATGATGGCGATACGGGATTCGAGAATCCTCTGCAGAGGATGTTTTTGCGATTTATGCATGTTTCCCTAAGGATTTGAACGTGGGTGGGCCAGCGGGTAGACCGGACTGGCGATGCCAAACTGTATGTCTTTATGATAGCGAGACATGGCTCTTTCGTCTTGGAGAGTAACTGTCCAAAAGTTTCAGAACTCCAGCCGATTCACCCATCTCCGCTGTTCTCGCAGCTTTCACTTTGCCCTGGACACTGTAGAATCGCCTTGTGGAACAACGCACCCTTGTCAAGACGCGAGAGACGTTTTCGTGTTCGGACGGCTTCGCTATGCCTGCCTACCTCTCGCGTCCCTCGACCGGAAAGTTTCCCGGCTTACTGTTTATCTTTGAAATATTCGGACTCACCGAAGAAATGCAGCGCGTAGCCGACGACTTTGCCGCCGCCGGCTATGCCGTCATGATGCCCGATCTCTTTAGTCGCGGCAGTTGGTTTTCCTGTGTTCGCAAAGCCATGGCCGACTTGAAAGCCGGGCAAGGCCGCAACGTGCAAGATCTTCTCGATGCCCGGCAGTGGCTAACCGGTCGCGACTTCGCTGATCCCGCTCACATAGCCGTGATTGGCTTCTGCCTGGGAGGAGGCTTCGCACTCATTCTGGCCAAAAGCGGTTTGTTTTACGTCGCCGCGCCGTTTTACGGCCACTCTCCTGAACGTCTCGACGGTGCGTGCCCTATCGTCGCCAGCTATGCCGGCCGCGATAAAACGACCGTGCCGGAATTTCAGAAGATCAAAAGCGAAGTAGAGCGTTTGAATGTCCCCGCCGATCTCAAACTCTACCCCAATGCAGGCCACAGCTTCATGAACCGTGCCCCGAATGCCGTGCTCGGATTCATCGCGTCCATTGCTCCTATTCATGGTGGCTATGATCCGCAGGTTGCCGCCGACGCCACACAACGTGTGGTGGCATTCCTAAAAGCACACATATGACCGCAACCATTCTCCTGCTTTGTTCCGACCCAGTCATTCGCTCGGTCCTGGATGAGACCCTCCAGCATGAAGGATATTCCGTGGTCTCGGTCGGCGAATTAGGAAATGCCGTTGATCGTTTGCGCGAGTATAAACCGAGTCTGTTGATCATCCGTCCTTACATTGACAATATGGCTGGTCATGACGCTGCTCTTTACCTCCGTACCAAAAGACCTGGCATGAAGGTGCTCATGGTGAGCGGTACTCTCGATGACGATCGCCTCAGGTATCGCAACGATCTGCAATCGTTTGAGGTCTTTCCTAAGCCTTTTACCGCCGCCGAATTGCTCGATAAGGTGCGCGCAGTGTTGGAATCGTAGTATTCCAGCGCTGCTAATTCCCATGGCCAACTGCACCGTCGCAGGTTCCTAATAGGTTAGGAGCCTTCATCGTTCTTATGGTTTGCAATACCCGCCCAAACGAGATCCGTTACCTGATCGGCAAATTCAATCGTCAAGGGCTCATGGCCAATCAAAAGCCGGTAATAAAGTGGGGCATACAGGGTGTCGAGGACGGTGTTGATATCTATCCCGCGCCGGAGTTGGCGCTTGTATCGTTCAAAGCCGCGACGAGCGAACTCACGGCGCGGCATCACCCAGATAGATAAGAACGCTGCGGCTACTTTACCATCGCTCTGTGCTGCCGCAATCAGACCCCTGAACACCCGCCCGCGCGAACTCTTCAACAGCTTTACGAAATTATGAAGCTGGATGCGAATATCTTCTTTTAAACTCCCGCTATCGGGGAATGGCAATTCCTGCGCGACAGACTCACGCAGCGCCTCCAGCATGACTGCTTCTTTATGCGGCCACCAGCGGTATATCGTAGCTTTACTGGCGCCCGCTTTTTCTGCAATCGCCTCGCACGTCACGCCAGGATAGCCCAGTTCCTCCAGCGCCTCTAAAGACGCCTGTAATATACGTGAACGTGCCTCTTCGTCACGCGGACGTCCGCGCCCGCGCACTGTCTCGTCAATCACTTGAATCGGCATTCGACTATTAGATCGATCCTCGCTAGACAAGTGTTCCACTTTTCCGAAACCTCTGCGTATCGAAATTAATCACTCCTACTGATGTGGATCGTCAAGGTTGCGCTCTCCAGGCCGTACACCTTCATCGTACTAGCTCTGCTGATATTAATAGCTGCTCCTATCGTAATTCTTCGTACGCCTACTGATATTTTCCCCAACATCAACATTCCCGTCATCTCCGTAATCTGGAATTTTACCGGCCTCAGCCCCGATCAAATGGAAGGGCGGATGATATCCCCTTACGAGAGGGTGCTTACTACGACAGTCAACGATATTGAACACCTCGAATCGTTCTCACTCAACGGCATCGCGATCGACAAAATTTTCCTGCAGCCCTACGCGAACGTCACCACCGGTATTGCGCAAGTTACTGCTGTATCGCAAACAATCCTCAAGCAGATGCCGGCGGGAGTGAACCCTCCCCTCGTGATTACCTATAACGCATCCAGCGTGCCCATCCTCCAACTGGCTCTCTCCAGCCCCACCATGCAGGAGCAGGATCTAAACGACATCGGACTCAATTTCCTTCGTCCTCAACTGGTAACCGTGCCGGGCGCGGCTGTTCCTTACCCTTATGGCGGCAAGCAGCGCCAAGTCATGATCGATCTCGACCAGTCGCTTTTGCAGGCAAAGGGTCTCTCGCCAATTGATGTTGTGAATGCGGTCGCTTCACAGAATTTGATACTGCCTTCCGGGACCGCCAAAATCGGCCAGTTCGAGTACGACGTTGATATGAACGCCAGCCCGAAAACAATTCCCGAGATTGCCGATTTCCCAATTAAGGTTATCGGTAACTCCACTGTCTACGTACGGGACATCGGCAGCATCAGGAATGGGTTTTCGCCGCAAACGAACATCGTTCGACAAGATGGCCACCGAGGCGTATTGATCTCGATCTTGAAGGCCGGCAATGCGTCTACTCTCGATATTGTTAAAGGCACGAAAGCCTTACTTCCGAAGGTGGCGGCAACGCTCCCGCAGGACCTGAAAATTCAGCCGTTGTCCGATCAGTCTCTCTTTGTCCGCGCAGCCATCAGCGGCGTTGTGCGTGAAGCCATCATTGCCGCCTGCTTGACCGGCGTGATGATTCTACTCTTCCTGGGGAGCTGGCGCAGCACGCTGATTATCGCGGTTTCAATCCCGCTGTCGATTTTGACTTCCATCATTGTGCTTAGTGCGCTGGGAGAAACCATCAATATTATGACCCTCGGCGGTCTCGCCCTTGCCGTCGGCATTCTTGTCGATGACGCCACGGTTACGATCGAAAACATCGAGCGTTATTTAGAGGAAGGCCTCCCGCTGCACGATGGGATTGTGGAAGGTGCGGCGCAGATTGCGGTTCCGGCCTTAGTCTCCACACTTTGCATCTGCATTGTCTTTTTGCCGATGTTCTTCTTGAGCGGCGTCGCTCGTTACTTGTTTGTGCCGCTGGCTGAGGCGGTTGTATTCGCCATGCTTGCATCTTACATATTGTCGAGGACGCTAGTACCGACCCTCGCCATGTATCTCCTCAAGGCCAAGCAGCATTCTGAGAAGCGCACGCGCAATCCACTAGTTATCTTTCAACGAGGATTTGAGAGGCTCTTTGAAAAAGCACGCGCCGAGTACCAGGCTGTCCTCATCACAGTTGTTTGGCGCAGAAAAGTATTCGTACCTTTCTTTTTGTTAGCTTGCGGCGCCGCGCTTTTGCTCGTTCCGGCACTCGGTGAAGACTTCTTTCCTACCAGTGACAATGGACAATTTAAACTGCACCTGCGCGCTAAAACCGGTACTCGCATTGAAGAGACGGCGCGCCTTTGTGACACCGTCGATACTGCCATTCGCCGGCAGATTCCTAAGAGCGAGTTAGACAACATTCTCGATAACATCGGGCTGCCTTACAGCGGATTGAACCTGTCCTACAGCAACTCCGGCCAGATCGGCAGTGCCGACGCCGATCTATTAGTAAGTCTGAAGGAGAAACACAGTCCGACTGCTGAATACGTGCGACGCCTCCGCGAGACTCTCCCTAAAGAATTCCCAGGCGTCACCTTTTACTTTCTGCCGGCTGATATTGTCACGCAGATTCTGAACTTCGGTCTGCCATCTCCCATCGATATCCAGATCGTGGGCAACGATGTGCAAGCCAGCAAGCGATACGCGGACAGGATTCTCCCGCAACTGAAATTGATTCCCGGGGCGGTCGATCTGCATGTTCATCAGGTATTCGACCAGCCTAAGCTGCACATTCAAGTGGATCGAACCAAAGCAGCCGAGAGTGGCTTCACACAGAACGACGTCGCTCGCAGCTTGCTGACCACTCTCAGCGGGAGCTTTCAAACTCAGCCCACATTCTGGCTCAACCCGCTCAACGGAGTCAGCTACAGTCTCGCCACCCAGACGCCGCAATATCGCATTCAGTCATTCCAGGATTTACAGAACATTCCGATTTCCGGCGCTGGGCAAATGGCCCCGGAAATTCTCAATGATGTTGCCGATATCCATCGCGAGAGCGAACCCGCTGTCATTACTCACTACAACATCCGCCGCACCGTTGACATTTACGGCTCCGTGCAAGGACGCGATCTTGGCGGCGTTGGTCGTGACATTCAGAAAGTCCTGGACGCGAATAAGAAATCGGTCGCTCGCGGTTCGGAAGTAAATTTGCGGGGGCAAGTGCAAACCATGCAGACCTCCTTTGTAGGATTGTTGGCGGGTCTAGCGGGCGCCATTGTCCTCGTATACTTATTGATCGTGGTCAACTTCCAAAGCTGGCTTGACCCGTTCATCATCGTCACCGCCCTACCCGCCGCGCTTGCCGGGATCGTCATGTTTCTCTTTATCACTCACACCACCGTCAGCGTACCTGCGTTGATGGGCGCGATCATGTGTATGGGCGTGGCCACTGCGAATAGCATCCTCGTGGTTAGTTTCGCCAAGGAACAATTGCATAAACATGGCGACGCCATCGAAGCCGCCTTGGAAGCTGGTTCAACGCGCTTCCGCCCAGTCCTTATGACCGCGCTCGCTATGATCATCGGCATGATCCCCATGGCGATTGGAATGGGAGAAGGCGGCGAACAAAACGCCCCATTGGGCCGAGCCGTGATCGGCGGCCTGCTATTTGCCACCGTGGCCACATTGTTTTTTGTGCCCACCGTATTTGGCCTGCTGCACACCTTCGCCGGAACAAAGAAAATTGGCGACCCACAACCTCAGCACCGATCAGTCGAACATTGAGAGTACCTATGCCAGTCGAACAACAACAAACCGAAATGACACCAACACCGGACGCCTCGCAGACTAAACGCAAGGGAGTCGCTCTCAAAGCTCTTCTGGTTGTGCTCGTGGTAGCTGCGCTGACGGTGGCCATGGTCATCTGGTCAGGTCTTTCCTCACGCGCGGAAGCGGGTAACTCGTTACGAACAGAGACCAATCAACTTGCTATCCCGGCTGTCTCCGTCGTAGCCCCGAAAGTTACGCCGGGCGCCGAAGAGATCGCTCTTCCCGGTAACATGCAAGCGTTTATTGATACTCCCGTTTGGGCTCGCGCCAGTGGCTATTTGAAAGCCTGGTATGTCGACATTGGCGCCCGGGTCAAACAAGGTCAGTTGCTGGCGGAAATCGAAACTCCCGAAGTCGATCAACAGTTGCTGCAGGCTCGTGCCCAGTTACAAACCGCCGACGCCAACCTTAAACTTTCGCAAGTCACCGCCGACCGCTACACCGAGCTTTTTAAGACCGACTCTGTTGCAAAACAAGACGTCGATAATGCAGTACAAGGTGAGGCAGCCAGGAAAGCGGACGTGGCTTCTGCGCAGGCTAACGTCTCGCGCCTTGAACAACTCGTCGCTTACGAGAAAGTGGAAGCTCCCTTCTCCGGGGTTCTTACCGCCCGTAACATCGACGTCGGCGGGTTAGTTAATCAAGGGGCCAATACTCCGGGCAAGGAACTCTTCCACGTCGCCTCGATTGACACGATGCGTATCTACGTCAGCGTTCCCGAAATGTACTCGCAAGCGGCCAAGCCTGGCGTGCAAGCGTATCTCACCCTCAACGAATTTCCTGGCAGAAAGTTCTTCGGCAAGGTAGTGCGCAATGCCAACGCAATCGATCAATCCTCTCGCACCCTGTTGGTCGAAGTGGACGTACAGAATCCCACAGGCGAATTGTTGCCAGGCTCCTTTGTCTCCGTTCATCTGAAACTGCCCTCCAACATTCCGGCGGTTACGGTGCCGTCGAACACGCTCTTATTCCGCTCGGAAGGGCTGCGCGTGGTGCGGGTTGTCGATGGTAAAGAAGAGTTGGTGCCCGTTATCATGGGCCGCGATTTCGGTGATGCCGTCGAACTTGTATCTGGTATTCAACCTCACGATAAGGTAGTCGTCAATCCCAGTGACTCCGTCACCGATGGCCAAAAAGTGGAGATTGTAGGCAAGTGAAACTTCAACACTTCCTCCTCGCTCTCGCGATAGCTGTGCTGCTGACAAGTTGTGCGGTAGGCCCCAAATACGCGCAGCCGACCGTACCCACTGCTCCCGCCTTTAGTGAAGGACAAGGCTGGCAGACCGCGCAGCCCAGCGACGCGATGCGCAAAGGGAAATGGTGGGAGATTTTCAACGAGTCTGAACTGAACACCCTCGAGGAACAAGTAGCGCCTGCCAACCAAACCCTGAAGATCGCCGAGGCCAATTATCGCGAGGCTCGTGCGAACATTCAATTTCAGAGATCGTTCCGCTTCCCCACCGTTAGCGTTGGACCGTCTATTAGCGGCAATCGTCTCTCCTCCAACAATCCAGCGGGACTGCAAGGCTTGCAGTATGGCGAGTTCAGCCTGCCTATCAGCGCCTCTTATGACGCCGATCTTTGGGGCCGCATTCGCAAATCGATTGAGGCCGCCAAGGAGCAGACGCAAGCCTCCGCCGCCGACCTCGAAAACGTCAAGCTCGAATTGCAAACCGAACTGGCTTCTTATTACTTCACGATTCGCGGACTCGACTCTCAAAAGCGCCTGCTCGATGACACCGTAGTCGCCTATCAAAAGGCGTACGATCTCACCAACAATCGTTACAACGGTGGAGTCGCTTCGAAAGCGGAAGTGGCGCAAGCCAAGGCGCAACTGAATCAAACGCAAGCGCAGAGCATTGACTTGGGCGTTCAGCGGGCCCAACTGGAACACGCCATTGCCGTTTTGACAGGTAAGCCCCCGGAAGGCTTTCAGGTGTCCGTAGCAGAGCTCAAGAACATGCTGCCCGTCATACCCATAGGCGTTCCGTCAGAGTTGCTGCAGCGCCGTCCTGACATCGCAGCGAGCGAACGTCAGGTCGCCGCCGCCAACGCCCAGATTGGTGTTGCTCAGACCGCTTTTTACCCCGATCTCGTTATTGCTGCTGAGGGTGGTCTGCAAGCTGGCAATTTCGTCAACTGGTTCACGTGGCCGAGCCGCTTCTGGGGCGTCGGTCCGCAACTCGCCCAAACCATTTTCGATGCTGGTCGTCGTCGTTCACAAGTAACCATCTCCGAAGCTGCCTACGACGCCACTGTCGCCAGTTATCGACAAACCTCTTTGACCGCGTTTCAGGAGGTCGAGGATAATCTATCCTCTTTGCGAATTCTCGAACAAGAAACCGCCAAGCAGCATGAGGCTGTTGAGGCAGCGGAAAACTCTCAACAACTTGCCATGAATCGCTACAAAGGCGGCTTGGTGACCTATCTCGAAGTGATCACCGCTCAAAGCATCGCGTTAACCAACGAGCGCACGGAGGTCGATCTTTGGCAGCGCCGCATGGACGCCAGCGTCCAACTTGTGCGTGCGTTAGGCGGCGGCTGGGACGTCAGTAAGCTTCCCAAGACGTAACTCATTCATCCTTGGGACAGAGGCGAAATCACAGATCTGCTCTACCGCCGACCTGCAGGCTTGTGACGCGTCAAGCTAGTTGCTTCCGCGCAGTACCGGATAGAAATCTACCCAAGTCATATCGGTCTTCGCGGCGCCTGCTTCATGGCAGCCAGCGCATTCTGCTTTGGAGGATTCTTTGGAAGTCGGTTCATAAGGCAGCGCGTGATGACCGAAGTTAAAGAAGCCCCAGCCATTCGTGCCGGCGAATCGCTTGCTGTCCTTGACGGTTACGTCCATTCCATTGAATGTTCCTTCACCAAAGCCACGGCCTGAAGGGCTGTCTGCGGAGCCGTCTGGATACTTGCTATTACGCAGCAGCACTAACTCCTTAACGATCACCGTGCCTTCGGGAAAAGTCCCGTTTTTCTGATAGTACGTTAGGTTGGCATCTTCCACATAAACGTTGTGGAACTCAGGGAACCCAGCCTTTCCACCGTTAAGACCGTTGGGGGTGAGCGGTGCGCCGATAAAGACCCACTTGCGGTAACCGGTGGGCAGCATCAACTTTCCGTCGGCGGTATATTTGGGCTGGCCGGACGATGTCGCGAACCCAGTGATTATGGCAGCCGATAGCACGGCTATGATTGAAAGTCTCTTGACGTTTGACATAGTTGATTGATCTCCAAAATTCAATTATTTCGACAAGCGCGCAGACTCCTGTTGCAGTGCGATCATCAGACGAGAGCGGGTCTGATCGCTCAGTCTTGCGTCGGAATGCAGTAATAAATAACGGCGAGGCGGCATTTCTCCGTTTCGAACTTGATCTGCTGCCAGCGCTAACAGCTGACTTTGTCCCGTGGCCGGGTATTCGCTGAAAAGTGAAAAGTTCAAGAACTTACGTCCTTGGCTCACGTCTTGCCGGATGAGCCATGAAACTGGCGCGACCAAACTATAGGAAGGCCAGCGCGTGTTGTTTGAATGACAGTCCCCGCAGGCATGCTCAATGGTCGACGTTGTCGCGGGATCGAGCGATAAGACCAGGGGCATGGAAGTGACTCGCTTGGCCGACGCATAAGGCCCGCGGACAAGTGAGAGGACTGTAACCAGACCTGCAGACGCGCTTAGGAACATCCATAAACGCCTCATGCCGTGGTCACTTCCTTCACGCGATTGCGTAATGCGGGCAGGAGTTCGCTCTGAAACCACGGACGTTGACTGGCCCAAAGTCCAGTGCGCGGCGATGGATGGGGCAGGACGATGCGGGTCGGAAGAAAAGCGCGGAAATCCGCTGCGGCCTCCGTCAAGTTTCGATAAGTCCCAGCAAGATTCGCTTCGAATGCATAGCTGCCCAAGTAGATGGTCAGTTTTACGTTGCGGAGTAGCGGCAGTATCCGCGGATGCCAAAGCGGCGCGCATTCCAAGCGGGGCGGGAGGTCGGCTTTGCCATTGGAACCTGGATAGCAAAAGCCGGTGGGAACAATCGCGATGAGACGCGGATTGTAGAACTGTTCGAGACTCACACCGAGCCACTCTCGCAGGCGGTCACCGCTGCGATCCTGCCAGGGGATGCCTGCTTCGTGCGTCGCCTTGCCGGGTGCTTGGCCAATGATCAAGATTTTGGCGGCGGGATCCGCGGCTAGCAGGGGCTTCGGGCCCAACGGAAGCGATGAGGCGCAAACCGTGCAGGCGCGCGCCTCAGCTATAACCGTGAGAAATGAGTTAGCGGGCTTCATCGCTTTACTTGACGACTAACTCACCTTGCATGGTTGGATGGAAAGTACAGATGTAGGGATGAGTTCCCTTTTGTTTGGCAACGTAACTCCAGGACTGACCGGTATCCAGGCCCTTAGAGTCAAATACTTTCTTCGCAGTGGCTGTGTGCGGAACAATGTCTTCGTTCTTCCACACAACTGTGTCACCAACGGCAACCTCCATCCGCTCGGGCACGAACTTAAATCCTTCGATGAGAATGGTGTGAGTCGTGGCCGCCGGCTTGTGGTCTGTCGGAGCGGAGGCCAAGGGAAGGAGCGCCGATAACGTGAGCGCAGCCACAAAGAAGAGTCTACGAGTTTGCATGTGCTGATCCAAAAAAAAACTAATTGGTGTGTGACATCTTGTCGTTCTGGTTTGACTGGATCATGCGGGCGTGCTCCAAATGTTTGAGGAACAACGGCTGCGCAGCCTGTAGTGCGGACTTCAGGTCGGCGTTCTGAGCATTTGGGATCAACACAGCATCGACAGCGTCGGTTACGGTCTTGTGATAGCCGACTTCGTTATCGATGTAGAATCTGTCGAACTCTTTACCGTTGAGTGAGTTCAGCTTGGCGGTGATAGCAACGGCGCCACTCTTGAGTCCGCTGCTTGTCGGGCTATCTTCCCCTTGCACGCCCAGTTTTGCTGCCAACTCAATGACGCTCTTCTGCACCGCTGAGTGGTCGGTAACCATGCGTTGGGCGAATTCGCGCACGGCTTTATTCTTCGACTTTGCCAGCGCAATGTTGCCGTAGTCAATGTCGATCTGGTCCGCGGAAAGAACGATTTGCACGATTTGTGGATCGGAAGGGCCATCCGCGGCCAGAGCTTTCGCTGGGTTCATTGTGAGAGTTCCGGCCAGCACAGCGAGTGTGGCGGCCATTGTGAGGATTGATGTTTGTTGCATTATGATTTCCTTTTGCTTTGTTGCGCGCGGTTGTAAATTAGGCGTAGCTTCATAGCGAGATGCGCTTAGAAGGTGCGTATTGCCGGTTCGAAGTTAAGAGCCAAAACGGCTGAGGGCTGATCTAAACCGACTTTCAGGTGCTAGAGATTGCGCTTACAGACTAAAGACGCGACGAGATGAGAGGATCTTACCTCTGATTGAATTCTTGTATCTTTAGCGCTTCTAACAGATACTCAAGTTCTTCGGCGCATGTGAAACAACGATGAATATGTTCTCCGATGGGAGCCAATTCTCCCGGCACGGGCGTGCCGCGCAGAAGGTGTTCCGCATAGGCGGCGAGGAATTCTACGCAATCATCGCAGCCCATCTCTTTCGGGAGGACAGACATCGCCATGTGGATAATGGCTTTCAGTTTCAGCTCGGTGTCAAGCATCGTGCGACCTCGCGCTGAGCACTTCGCGTACATGACGTTCGGTCCAGCCTGCGGTTAGGAGTGCCTGTTTGAGGCGGACACGTGCATCATAGACCAGTTTGTAGAGGGCATTTCGGTTCGTACCAAGCCTTCGTGCAATCTCATCGGTGGGAGCGCCCCCCAATTCGGCAAAGATGACTGCGCGATGTTTTTCGGTAGATTGTTTTGAATGGCAGCGTCGTCAGCGTTGATTAGTTGGGCATGTGCATAACTTGCATGGGCGGACTGTGAATCGGTGTCTGCCGGCGGAATTTTGCCAGCCTCGGCCATTTCCTCCAGAGAGACTTCGCGCCAGCGTGCCCTCCGGAGTTCGGTTAAGGCAACACGCGTGGCGATGACGAGCGCCCAACTGATGAAGCGGCTATCGCCACGAAAAGAATGGATGCGTTCGGTGACGAGCAGTAGAGCTTCCTGGACGGAGTCCTCGACCAAAGATGATTGGGGTCCCAATTGGCGGAAAGCGCGGCTCAGACCGGAGATGAGCTGATGCCGCAACTCGCCAAGTGCGGTTTCTCAACGGTCGCCAAGGGCGGAAATGTCGGAGACCCAGTCTCGCTCACTTTGCGCTTGGGGCGGGATTGTCATCTTAGCTCGAACGGAGCAATTTATGCTATCAGCTTTAATTGCGCAATGGGTCTTCATCCACTAACGCTCGCGGCAGGCGTAAGGCAAACAGCCCCTAAACCCCCGCTTCCCTTTTCGCCTCTTCCACCACGCCTTCCAACTCATCTCTATACTGCTTCAGCAAAGTATCTGTAGTCGCCTCAAACCTCATGACCAGAACCGGCTGCGTATTCGACGCCCTCACCAGTCCCCAACCGCTCTCAAAGATCGCCCGCACCCCATCCACATCCACCACCCTGTACTTCTGCCGCACCGCCGCCGCCACCTTCGCCACCACCTGAAACTTCTTATCGTCCGGACAATCCACCCGTAACTCTGGCGTCGACACCAGCTTCGGAATGCCTTCCATCTGATACGAAAGCGGCTTCCCCGACCGCGCCACAATCTCAATTAACCGGCAGGCCGCGTACAGCGCATCGTCAAACCCGTGGTAGCGATCCGCAAAGAACATATGGCCGGACATTTCGCCCGCCAATTCCGCATGCTCCTCTTTCATCTTGGCCTTGATCAGCGAGTGCCCGGTCTTATACATAATCGGATTGCCGCCCAACTCCGCCAACTTGTCGTACATAATCTGCGAGCACTTTACCTCGCCGATGAAAGTCGCACCCGGCTTACGCGTCAAAATCTCGCGCCCAAAGATGAGCATCAGCATGTCGCCATAGATAACAGCGCCATTCTCATCCACCGCTCCTATGCGATCCGAATCGCCGTCGAAAGCGATACCTAACTCAGCCTTATTCGCCCGAACCGCATCTTGCAGATGCTTCAAATTCGAAACCACAGTCGGGTCCGGATGATGATTCGGGAAGCGCCCATCCATGTCGAAGAACAACTCGATCGGCTCCACATTCAGCCGTTCCAAAATCCGCCGAAGCGTCGGCCCAGCCGTTCCGTTCCCGGCATCGAACACCACCTTGACCTTACGCGCAAGGGCCGCAAACTGCGCCGCCACTTCCTCTACATAAGGTGTCGCCGCATCCACGCTCTTCACCGAGCCGGAGCCGGTTTCGAAATCCTTGGTCTGAATCAACTTCAAGACCTGCTGAATCTGGTCGCCATGCAACGTACCGCTGCCACAAACAGTTTTAAGCCCGTTGTATTCGGAAGGGTTGTGACTTCCGGTAATCATGATCGCGCCATTCGCTTTGAAATGAACCGCCGAGTAATACAACAGCGGCGTCGGCCCAACTCCCACATCCAACACCTCTGCGCCAGTGGCCAGCATGCCTTTCAACAAGGCGTCATGAATGCGCTGGCCACTAAGACGGCAGTCGCGGCCTAAGCAGAGTAACCTTCCGCTTTGGCGAATCAAATGAGTAGCAAGCGCTCGGCCAATCAATTCAACTTCGGGGTCGAGCAGTTCTTTGTCGGCGATTCCGCGAATGTCATATTCGCGAAATATTTCAGGATTCAGCATAGTAAATACTCAGGATAGCTATATCAGCGTTTCCTGCCGTATTATCAGTGTTTCCAGAAACTCCTTGTCGATCTCATAGCCAAACCCGGGCGTATCTGTCACGGCAATCGTGCCCGATGAAGATACTTCCACCGGCGGCACAATAATGTCCCGTTTCCAATAGCGCTTACTCGCCGAAACATCGCCTGGCAGGACAAAATTCGGCAGCGTCGAAAGGGCGATGTTATGCGCGCGCCCAATCCCCGATTCCAACATTCCGCCGCACCAAACCGGAATGCTGTTCGCCTGGCAGACGTCATGCACGCGTTTAGCCTCGCCGAACCCGCCCACTCGTCCCAACTTAATATTGATGATCCGGCATGCCTTAAGCCGGATCGCCTGTTCTGCATGATGCGCCGAACGAATGCATTCGTCCAGGCAAATCGGCGTTTGTAGCGCCGCTTGCAGCACTGCATGATCAATGATGTCGTCATGCGCCAGCGGCTGCTCAATCATCATCAGGTAGTAGTCGTCAAGCTTTTTTAAGTGATCGATGTCAGCCAGCGTATAAGCTGAGTTCGCGTCCGCCATCAACTTCACATGCGGGAACTTCTCACGGACCTGCCGGATCACATCCACGTCCCAGCCCGGCTTGATCTTCATCTTGATCCGCTGATAGCCAGCCGCCAGTTCCGTCTCGATTTTTTCAAGCAGTTGCGCTACTGAATCCTGAATGCCAATCGAAACGCCGCAAGGAATTTCATGCCGAGCGCCCGCGCCAATCGTCTTCCAAAGCGGCTCATTCTTTAATCGCGCCTGCAGATCCCAGATCGCCGTTTCCACACCGCCGCGCGTCATGTTATGCCCGCGAATATGTTCTGTCCGCGCGTTCACTTCACTCGCATCGGCGAATTCATAATTCAAAATCCGCGGCGCGATGTAGTCGATCAGCAGCGGCCAAATCGATCCCGTCCACTCCTCGTTATAGAAAGGATTCTCCCCGGCCGTCACCTCGCCCCAACCCGACACATCGCCGGCGTACGCTTCCACCAGCACGATGTCGCGATCGAAGGTCCGCCCAAAACTCGTCTCGAAGAAGTGCACCAGCGGAATGCGGATGTGGCGCAGAATTATGCGGTCTACTTTGATTCCCATATGCCTAATAGATATGTGCCCGAATCTTCCGTTTTCTCAAAACCGACCACCGCCAGCCCCGCGCGGAAATGCTTGTCGAACTGCTCGCCTACTTCTGTCTGAATCTGTCGCGCCTGTGCCGGATCGCTCTCAATCAGCGCGTTGATGTTCGACGGAATGCTGACCCGTGCTTCCGCTGGCGGACGATGAAATGTTTGCCCGGCCGTAATCGTTTCCACACGCGCCGACCGAAGCCACCATTCCGGCACTAGCCGATCTGTCGGTAATCCGCCATGCAGCGTGCTTGTCGTTGTGCCGTATTGATTGTGCACATAGCGCCGGATAATTGCGCCCAAGCGTTCAATGTTAAAGAACGCGTTCTTGAGCTGCAGTGGATCGAAAGTCCACTCAATCAATTCCACTTCACGGCCTAGCGCCCATTCGCGTTGCTTGAGTTTGAGCCGTTTGCCCAGTCCGCTGTTGCGATACTCCGGCAGCACGCCCATCATGTGGCTGTGTATGTAGAACTTGCCGCCAGGCTTCAATCCAGGAATCCCTAAGCAAAATGCCACCATCTTGCCGTTATCGAAAGCGCCCAGAACCTGCCCGCCAATTTTATCGGCCACTACGAAAAGCCTCTGCGGCAAAAGCTCCACATCGTCAAAGCCCCAAATCTCTCGCTGCAACTTTACGACCGTCGCAAATTCTTCGAGTTGATTGAGCTGGCGAATTTCGATCATTTTAGCGGTCTAACAATTGTGGCAGGATCACTCCGGAGGATCCGCTGAACGAATAATCCGCCGACCTCGAAAGCGGCGTTGCTTCCAGGTTCACTTCGATCACTTTCGCGCCCGCGGCTCGTGCCAACGATGCCAAACCCGCCGCCGGATAAACCACTGCCGACGTTCCCGCCACCAAGAAAACGTCGCACGTCGTAGCCGCTCGTTCCGCTGCCGCCCAAACTTTGGGGTTCAAGTTCTCGCCAAACCAAACCACGCCCGGACGCGCCATTGCCCCGCACTCGCAATGCGGCGGAATTGGCAGCTTGGCGGAAAAATCATTCCATTCCCGCCCGCACTTCGTACAACGAAGAAGCCAGATACTGCCGTGAACCTCCACCACATTCCTGCTTCCCGCGCGTTGATGCAACCCGTCCACATTCTGCGTAACCAAGGTGCATTCCGTCTTCGCCAACGCGAAATGCCCGGGATTTGGTTCGACCCCAGCAATCAGTCCACGCCGCCAGTCGTACCATTCCCAGCAAAGTTCTGGATCGCGCGCAAAGGCTTCCGGAGTCGCCAAATCTTCCGGCCGGAACTGCCGCCACAAACCCGCAGCGCCGCGAAATGTGGGCACGCCACTTTCAGCGGAAACACCCGCACCTGTCAGCACACAAATGCTGCGCGCTTCCGCCAATACCTTGCGAGCTTGTTCCAACAACTTAGCTGAAATTACCCTTGGCTATTTCTTCCGCCAAATGTTCCGATGCGCGCATCGAGAGCGCCAGAATCGTCATTGTCGGATTCTGCCAGCCCGCCGTCACGAAGCCGGCGCCGTCGACCACCAGCAGGTTCTTGACGTCGTGCGTCTGATTCCATTTGTTGAGCACGCTTTTTTTCGGATCGTCGCCCATGCGGCACGTGCCAACTTCGTGAATACTATAGCCGGGTGGATTGACCTGATCGGTCTTACAAACAATCTCCCAGCCGCATTCGTGGAAAAGCTCTTCCGCGGTATCTGCCGCGTCTTTGCGAAGTTTGGTTTCGTTGTCGGAGTCGCGCGCTTCGATGTGCAGAACCGGAATACCCCAAGCATCGACTACATCTTTATTGATCCGAACATGGTTCTCAAAGCGCGCCACGCGTTCCCCGAAGATGCCCGCCGAAACGCACGAACCCGCGTAGCTATCCACTTTCGCCTGCAATTCCTCGCCATAAAGCGGAAAGTAATTAGGGCTTGCACCACCGCCGCTGCTCAGATGCATGCAGTAGCCTTTGATGAAATCGCTTTTCTTGTCTTTCGATAGATTGCGGAATCGCGGCATGAACGCGCTGCCGCCCATCAACCCCGACGGCGCTTTTCCATCGCGCGCTTCAGCAACCGACGCCACGACGTTTACGCCATACATTTGGTCAACCAAATAATGGCCGAGCACGCCGCTCGAAGTACCAAGGTTCGAATTAAGCAGCAGGCGGGTACTCTCCAGCGTTCCTGCCGCGAGCACGACAACTTTTGCCTTCACATGCATTTCGCGATGGGAATGCCGGTCCACAAAATGCACTCCGCTAGCAAGACCGGTGTTCTTGTCGGTGCTGACTTCGCGAACAATCGCGTTTTCACAGATATCCAATTTGCCGGTAGCAAGGGCATCGGGCAAAAGTAAATTGATCGAACTGGCGAGACCGTCTTTGCCAAGCGCGTTACGCCATTTCGAAACTCCGATGCCACGTTTATTCGCAGCGGCAGTCACCGCCTTGATGCTGGCGGTATCTTCCGTAGCGGCGAATTCGACAAAATTGCCGTCAGGGAATTGCGGCCAACCTTCTTTTCGTCCTGTGACGCGAAAAATTTCTTCGACCCGTGAATAAAACGGCGCCATATCGTCGTGGTTCACGGGCCAGTTCTCGCCCATGCCGTCGATCTCCGCCGCCTTAAATTCGTAATCGCTTAAACGAAAAGATTGCCGCGCCCAGAACAAAGACCTGCCACCCAGCAGCCGGACTCGAACCCAGTTGTAGATCGCATCGGGCGGATGAGTGTACGGCACTTCTTTTTCATCCACCCATTGATTCGCGTTAAATTCGTCCGCCTGAAATACGTGCGGCAAACGGCCCGGTTCGCCAAAACCCCGATAGGGCAGTTCATGCGCAGCCTTCGTTGTTCGATCTTGCTCGTAGTCCGCTTGTGGACCAGCGTTCAGCATAAGGCACGAGATGCCGTGCCCGGTGAGAATGTTTGCCGCCATGCCGCCCGAGTGGCCGGACCCGACAATGATCACGTCGTATTGTTTGATGGGCATTTTCGGTTATGCTCCCACTCGCGGATCAATTGGTTTCCAATACATGCGGCGGCCCGAATTAAATCGCCCTCGTCCGCTGCTTGCGCCGGAGGCGGCCCACTCGGCAGAGTTCATGGTAGCCGTTCGCAGATCGCTGTGCGCTTGCGTCATGAAGTGCTGCATGGGGTCTTTGGGTTCTTCTCTGTCCCACGCACGCGCGACCATCAGCGGCCGGATAATCGAATCCGCCTGCGCCACGTCGAGTTCGGCAAATGTTTTGTGGAAGTGTTTTTTCGCCGACGAATTGAGCCCGTCCAAACCATTCCGATAAAGCGTTTGCGTCGGAGCCGGCGAGCGCGAGATTAAGAAGTCCAGAAATTCCGGCGCCTTCGCTTCGAGCGCGCCTGGATTTTTCTTGATCGGCGGTACCAGCACCTCGGCCAACTTATTCAACGCAGCAAATTGCGCCGGTGTAAAAAATCCTGTCAGCGTTTCAGCGGCGGTGTCAGGCTGAACCAGTGGGAATTTTTGGACATTTTGAACACCTCGATTTTGCGGCGGCCGCGCAGCAGGCGCAGGGGTCTGGGCTGGCGGAGCGGCTTGTTCAGCGGCTATCGTCGTGGCTGGGACGATCAGCAAGCTTTGGACAAAGTTTCGGCGTTTCATGGGGGTTCCAAGTGAATTATTTCACACTTGGCAACAGCCGCAATTTCTGCACTCGCCAGTTCAAAATCTCCGCTACGTAGAGCTCGTTCTCCGAAGGACATGCCATCTCATGAATCCAGCCGAATTCGTTCGGCATGCGCCCGCTCGAACCCATCGCACCCAACACTTCTCCGCTGAGAGACAGCTTGTAAATGCGCCCAGGAAAACCATCGGCCGCAAATAGAAATTGCTTCTTGCCCGGCGTGATGCAAATGGCCCAAGGCGAACCACTTTGCTGGCTCAAAGCTGTTTGCGGACCCGGCCGCTCACCCATCCACGGTTGCGCATCGTCTGGTACCGGTACATCAATCTTGATTTCGCGGATATAGTCGCCGGAAGGCTTGAACACCTGAATGCGGCGATTGCCCCGATCAGCCACATATATATTGCCCTCGTTATCTGTAGCCAAACTGTGCGGCGTATTAAACTCGCCCGGCTTGTTGCCGGCGTTTCCCCACTGCTTTACCCAATGCCCGGTTTTGTCGTATTTGGCAATCCGGGAATTGATGTAGCCATCGCTAATGAATATGTTTCCGTCGAGATCCCAGGTGACATCGGTCGGTTGCCGAAATTGTCCATTCAACGCAGGACTGGGCGGATTCACGCGCGTCCAAGGCGCCGCTTCATCGGAAGCTCCTTTCTTCCGTCCGAACAGCATAACGACTCGCCCTTGCGGATTGAATTCGACGATCATGTCCGAGCCTTTATCGATAGCCCAGATGTTGTCGTCTTTATCGATTTTCACCGAATGCGCGTACGACCAGGCGTACAGATTCTTACCGATCTCGCGAAGGAATTTGCCGTCGGGTCCAAACTCAAGCAACTGCGCAGCAGTCGCACCGTAAGCCGGCCCAGTCGAGTTGCCGCGTGAGAAAACGAATATGTGTCCTTTAGAATTGACTGCGACACCCGCCACTTCACCCAAGTACAGATCAGGAGGCAGCTGCAAAAAATCGACATTCCCAACAAAAGAAATCGTGAGCGCAAAAGCAAGCAGAAGATGCATGTTGGAACAGCATATTACACCGTAGTTTCGAGTTGTTCCACGGGCTGTGGCGGCAGAACAGGAGGTGTATAGGGGAAGAACAAAAACCGTCCAGCAATCGCAGAGGCAATGAGCGCGGCAGCGGCGCCGTAGAAAATTATCGGATAGCCGAACTTTTGCGCCATCGCGCCCGCGGTGAATGAACTTGCGCCAACAAACAGATCGTAAAACGCACTCAACAAACTAATGATCGAACCATGTTGTGTGTCAGGCGTTCGCCGTAACACGGTGCTTGCCACACTTGCCCATGGAAACGAAAAGCCGAAGCCCAGCACTACCGCAGCCAGAACGGCAAACGCCGGCTGTGGGCCCGTGCCCAACCAAATCAGTCCGCAAGCCATGAAAGCAAGGCCAGTGTAGAAAGTGATGCTGGGGTGGATTCGATCAGGCAATCTTCCCAGAAAGAAACGCGAGAACAGAATGGTCAACGCATATGCGGAAAACGCCGCGCGTCCGGAATCGCCGTGCTGAGCGAGGTGAAGAATCAAGAAGCCTGTGATCACTGGATAGTGAACGTTTACAAAGCCAATCGCCAGACCAGGCGTAAGAATAGAAGCGGGTATCCAGGGACGCTTCGCCTGGTGTTCAGCGGGGCGAAAGTGTTCCTCGACAAAAAATGCCAGTGTGCAGCCGCAAGTTGCGGCTACGACCTGTAGCATTGCTGCGTGTTGAAACGAACCGACCCAGTGGCCAATGGCCGGACCGGCTGAAACTCCACCCCAGATCGCACTGCTCAAATAACCTAACGTTTGACTGCTGCGACTTACGCCAGCCACTTCTACCGCCCAAGCCGCCGCGCCGGTGTAAAGGCACGCTTCACCGAAACCTTGCATGGCTCGGCCGAGAAAAGCGCCGGGTAAATGCAAGGGTAAAAGATAAGCTACGCCGGCGAGAGCGCAACTGGCCAAGCCAGTCATGAAGGTAATCTTTCTGCCGCGCCGATCCGCCAGCGGTCCAGAAAAGAACCGGCTGCCCAGCGCGACAAACGAAAAAGTCCCAATCACCCAACCGACCGTGCGGTCCGTTCCACCCAGGTCATAGCGAACATGCGGCGCCATGGCCGGCAACACCGTTCCCATTCCCAGAAAACCTAGGAAAGTAGCGCAGATTAATAACCAGAAGCGCGCGGAAAAACCTTTTTCATCAGACGACCCCATCGTTACTTAGAGTGTAGCGGTCGCCGTTGTTGTCGACAAAAAATTAGCGACCAAGTAAATTAGTAGTTGATCGATCCGTCCCTTAGTTTGTATCAGCTGTTGGACGCGGGAGGTGCTGGCAAACCCGTACCCTGAAGAATTATTGCGGTGTTTACCCAATAATCAGCTCAAGCCGGAGGAATTACTTTGGCTTGAGAAATTTCGTCCTGCGCGGGCTCGAATCGCTCTTCGTTACTTTTGACCGCAGAAATTAAAACACGATGTCGGCAGTATCAACAAACGGAATAGAATTTCGCGAAGCACGTTTTCAAGACTACCAAGGAATTGCTGCGCTTGAGGCTTCGCAAGGGTTAGTCAGTAAGCCCGCCGATGAATGGCGGCGCCTCTGGTCGGGCAACCCTTGTTATGAGGAAATTGGACCGCGCTGGCCCATCGGTTGGGTGATGGAACAAGGCGATCGCATCGTTGGTTGTTTAACGAACATTCCACTCACTTACAGTTTTCGCGGCCGCAAACTGCTTGTTGCCACGGGGCGGGGCTGGACAGTGGAAGATCAGTATCGCGGCCACGCATTGATGCTGATGGATGAATATTTTAATCAGGAAGACGTCGATTTATTTCTGACCAATACTGTGAACGGCAAGGCGACGGAAGCGTTCAGCGCCTTCGGTTCAAGCCGAGTTCCCGTGGGCGATTGGGAGACTGCGTCGTATACGGTCACAGATTATCGTGGTTTTGCAAGGAGTGCGTTGCGTAGTAGAGGAATTCCACTGGGACGCTTACTGAGCTATCCGGCGGGCCTGCTTCTTTCGCTGAAAGATCGCTTCACCGCGAAAGCCATCCCGGGCACAGACATCGATGTGGCGATTACGCGCGATTTCGACCAGCGCTTCGATTCATTTTGGGAGATGCTGAGCCAGCGCAGCGACGCGCTAGTGGCGGTTCGGTCGCGCGAGGTGTTGAAATGGCATTTCGGGGCTTCGATGGACAAGAAAAGCTTGTTGATCTTGACGGCCGCGCGCAACGGTAACCTCGACGCTTACGCCGTTTTCCAACGCCGGGACGAGCCGCGCCATGGTTTGAAGCGAATGCGAATGGTCGACTTTCAAGCTTGCGACTGGCCCGATCAATATTGCGCCGCGCTGATGCTGCGCGCTTACGAAGAATGCCAGGCGCAAGGGATTCATGTTCTCGAGCACGTAGGATGCGACTTGGAAAAGACGCGCATTTTCGATAAGTCGGCGCCTCATCGGCGTAAGCTGCCGAGTTGGTCTTTCTTTTACTCGACAAAGGATGCTGAATTAGCCGAGCACTTAGCGCAGCCGGAAGCGTGGGCTCCGTCTTCGTACGATGCCGATGCCAGCCTCTGATTACTGAACGATAGCGACGGGCGCGCGCCAAAATGCTGCCTTCTGCCCGCTCGAATCCAGTACGGTGACTTGACACTCGTACTTGCCGGGAGCCAAACCGTCCAGCGGAATATTAAACTTAATAGGCATTGTCTTGAGCCGGTTCGTCCAAGCGTTCGTTACTTTCACTGGTTGTGTCTCCCAAGCCTTCTGTCGATTTCCGTAGAAACTGACAAACGCGATGAGCGGCCGCAGCGGTTCAACTCCTGGTTCATAAGCCTGTAAGTACACGAGCATTTCGCGACCCTTGCTGAACGTGCGCGTCACACTGGGAATCAATTTCTGTCCGTCTTCCACTAGCGGATTGGTTGTTTCTTCCTTTTTTGCGGCGTTATAGATCGCGTCCTTAAAATCGACTCGCTGGCTGCCCAGAACTACAGAGCTGATCGGTAATCGCTTCTCTTCTTTACTCAGGTTGGGAATGACGAACGCAGCCTGATAAGTGCCGATCCTGCCGGTTTCATCGTCGCGGGCGAGGAACTTGATGGAATACTTGCCTGGTAACAGCGTGAAGCCCGTATCGTATTCGATGGGCCGCTTGGCTAACTCGTTGGCAGTTGCGTCACTGAGTTTGACGTTCACCTTGTCGCGCACATTCGAGATCGTGGTTCCGTAGTTGTCTTTGATCTCGCCGATGAAATCAATCAGCGTGCGTTCGCCACCACGGCGTTTGACGAGCGCTAATTCTCTTCCTGGAATTTTGACGACGATCGGAACAAAATATTCGGCGCGGTTCAACTGGAAGTAGTCGACTTCCATGGCGATGGTGAGTTCGGTGATGGGATCGCCCAGCATGAGCGCATCTTCGAGTTGGCGTTCTTTATCGACAGCGGTGAACTTGCTGAACTCTTTGGCCGCGTAATAGCCTTGCCGGTAGTCTAGCTTCGCGGAGAGTTCGCGTGTAAGGGTGATCTTCACGCGGCGGAACTTTCCATCCAAAGCCGCGTTACTGGTGTAATAGCCGATCACGTAATAACTTGTGACAGATTGTTCAGCCTGCACAATACCCTTTGCCAGATCGTTGTAGTCGAGCAGCGCTTTGCCGCCCGTATCGGATGCCAGCGTGTAGAGGGTGTCTTGGGACTGCTGAAAGTTTCCAGTGGTGGCGAGTGCGGAAGCGCCGGTGTACATGCCGATGCCACCGGGCGATCCTTGCGTGGCATCTCCTAAAGGCGCTTGTGCCACTAAGCCGCGCGCATCGATGGGCCAGAACGAAACGCCGGCGCGAATGGCCGCGTTGATGGTGGCGTGCAGTTGCGCCTGGTTGTTCATGCCATTGAGGCGAAGTCCGCTGGCGAAATAAATGAGGGATTTTTTTTCGTTCAATTGGCCGAGCATGGTGGCGGCGGTCTGCAGGGCGGACAGTTGGCGGTCGGTATTGAAGATGTTGAACTCGCTATCGTCTTGGCCGAATGCGGCACCGGCGTCGGCGGCGCTGGCGTCGGTGGTGGAAACATCCAAGCCTTCGCGTTCGCCAACGAGCAGGGTGCCGACAATGCTGAGTAAAAGGCCGCGGTCGTCGGTGAAGTCTTGCAAGACGTCGACCGCGCCGCCGGAATAACGCATGATGGCCATTAAGTCGGGCGTCTGCATTTGCGTGCGTATGAATGTTTTGGCAGCGTTAAGGGCGCGCATTTGTTCGGCCTCTTGCATGGCGGTCATGTCGAAATAGAGAGCCAGCAGGCGACGGTCTTTGTATTTGACTTTGCCGACCGCCTCAGGAGCGATGTGCGATTTGCCTAGCTTGTCGAAGATGTGAACATTGGCAGGCGGGGACGTAAGAGGAGAAGAGTTCAACGTGCTGGGAAGATCCTGATGTTCGAAGACGCGAATGGTCTGCGGAACACCGTTCTCAGTTATGGCGAAATCATCGGCGGTGAGTCCGTCGATGGGGTGGCCGCTCCTGTCGGTAACGACGACGGTTTCGACGACGAGTTGGGTGCTGCTGGTGAAGGTCGCTTGCTGCGCCGTCGCGATTGAAATGATAAACAACGCTGCTATGCTTCGCATCGCTTAGAACCTCAGCCGCAAAGTGGTTTGTAAGCTGCGCATGCTGTTGGCAGCCGTTGGCAAGCCAAATTGCGCGCTGGTCACAGCCGTATTAAAACTCGCAAACGTTACGTGATTCAAGGCATTGGCCGAATCGATTCGCAAGTCTAGATTTAACCGGTCGTTAATAACGCGGAACGTCCGGCCCATGGATGCGTTGAACGTGAACTGTGCTGGGCCATTGATCGTGTATCTGCCAGCGTTGCCATATTCGCCAATTGCAGGCAATGCGTAGGCTGCTGGATTCAAGTAGAGTCCTGACGGGGCGGCATACAGCGCGGCACCGGTGTAGTTCGGACGCAACGTTCCCGTGATGCCGGTTCCGTTGGCGGGTGTCGGGAGGATTGGCGTCTCCGGTAAGCCGCTGCCGGCGCTGATCAAGGTGGCGAAGGTCCAGTCTTTGAGAAGGGTTCCGCGCCAACCGGACAAGAGGGTTCCGCCGGCGAGACCCATGCCGGTGGTGTACTGGATCTGCGCATTCAATAGATGTCGTTGATCGACACTAGAGCGGCTTCGCTCGGCGCCGAGATCGAGCCAGTTCTGCGCGATCGTGGCGTTGGGCTGGCTGGGGGCGCTCGGCGGCATGAGTGCTGCGCCAGTAGAGCCGGATGAGGTTGCAGTGAGTGAAAAGCCTTGACCACCTAAGGAGGAGTCGTCGTCGATGGATTTGGAGAATGTGTATTGCAGGGTTGCGGTTAGGCCGCTATGCAAGCGGCGGCGCAGTTGAAATTGGCCGGCCTCGCGAGTGGAGTTGCCGTTTGATGACAGATACACGAAGCCTCGCGGGCAATTTGCACAAGTGACGGTGCCAACTGGAGCGGTGTTTGGGAGAGATTCCTGCATGCCGCGGGTGCCTTTGATGCCTAAGTAAGTGGCGGTCATTTGGAGTGAGCCGGGCAGATCGCGTTGTACGGAGATTTGCCAGTTCTGCGCGTAGCCAACGCGGAAGTTGGGATCTACCGCATAGGTATCGATGGATGGAGCGTTAAAGCCGTTGGCAAGGGTAAGTGGGTTGGCGGCACTGTTGGCGACATTAAAGCTCTTGGCGAGCGGTGATTGCTGCGCCATTTGTAGCGCGATGTTCTGGTAAACGGACGTGTTGTAGTAAATGCCGTAGCCAGCACGAATAAGCAGCGACGATCCGGAAAGTGGCCGCCAGGCGATGCCGATGCGTGGTTCGAAACCATGTTTATCGGGTTTGAGCAGGCCATTGGCTACAACGGGCGTAGCTGTTGCGAAGCTGGAGTGATGTTGAGGTTTACAAGTCGGCCATACAATTCGGTGATAGGCGCGCTATATTCCCAGCGCACTCCTACATTGACGGTGAGTTCGGGACTGATGCGCCAATCGTCCGTGAGATAGGCGGCGTAGACGGATTGCCGAAAATATTTGTCGGCGTTGCCGAAGGCGATGGCGCTGGTGTCGGGAATGCCTGACAAGAAATCTGCGAAGTCTGAACCGGTGGCTGCTCCTGTGAAGGTAAAAGTGCCACGCGGGTTTTGCTGGGTAAGATAGTTGAATTGCTGGCGACGAAAATCAGCGCCGAAGGTTAGGTAATGTCGACCATGAATCCACAAGGTGGAATCAGAGACGGAGCCGGTCTGATTGTGATTGGACGCGGGCAAGCCGTCTGACAGTCCCGCGATGCCGCTTGAAAAAGAAAGACTCGGAGGGCCCCAGTTGGCAGGCGATTGGTTGTTGCCTTGAATGCCTGCTATGCCGGAAATGTTTTCGCGGTTCTCGAAGTATGGCTTGTTGTGGGTGGACAAGCGGCTGAATTGAAAAGTTGCCGTGGTGAATATATGCGAGCCGAAGCGGTGCGACCAATTGACGTCGGTGGCGATTCCGAGCACGTCGCTGGTATCGAGGAAATCGAAAAGGTTCGGCGTGCTGCTGCGGGTATTTTGAAAGGCGACTCTCCCGTAAAGCTGATTTCGCTGGCCGAGTGTTTTGTTGAGGCGCGCTTGCATGGCGTCCTGGTGAGTGGCATCTACTAAGGGGATTTGGTAGTTGTAGCGCGTGCTGCCGGAAAAGTTTGGCAGGGGATACAAACGCAAGAGGGCGAGGACTTGTGGACTGATTTGGGTGGCTGGGATGTTGTCGGCGGCCCCTGTTCTTTGGGCTAACGTCGGCAGCAAGGCTGGCGTGGTATTGGCATCGCGGTTGCGGGTCCATTGATAGGCGACAAAGAACACGGGACCATTGGTAAGCAGGTGAGGGATTTTCAGAGGACCGCCCAAAGTGGCGATGCCCGTGAGGCGGGTGTAAGAGGGTTTGGGAGTGTCTTGACCAGTTAATGAGAAGGAACGAGCGTCGAGTGCGGATGTGTCACCGATCAGGCCGATTCCACCGTTGTAGAGGCCATGCTTGCCGGATCGAGCGTTGCCGAATGCGGGGAATTGCGCGAAAGGAGAAGATGCGCCGTTGTTGGTGCTGCCGTTGATCAGTAAGCCGTCGGCGGCGTTTTCGTCTTCGGTTTTGGCTTCCTTGGGTGGAGAAGCAACAGGGGCAGCGGGCGGTGGAGGAACGGTTGGCGTCATATGTTGACTTACCGTGCTCACTGTTTGCACTTGATCGAGCGGCAGCAATATCAGATCCCAGTGCTCTAGCGGTGAGTTCGAGGAGATGGTCACTTGACGAGTTGCAGAGGCGAAGCCAGTCATCTCGACGGTGAGAGTCCATAGGCCGTCGGTCAAGTCCGCAAAGGCGTAAACGCCCTGCTCGTTCGTGATGGTGGTGAGCTTAGTCTCAGCGCGCTTGGCGGTGACGGTTGCTCCAGGCACAGGCAAGCCGGAAAACATAATTTGGCCTGATTGTTGAGACGCGAATGCGCTCGCGACGTAGAACAACCAGACGGCGAGCGACTTCACATGCCCCCTAGTTTTCAGAGGCCTTTTCTGCGTGATCAATTACGAGGAGATCCACTGGTCCTTTTTGCGGTTCGAGCTTGAGGCCAAGCTGTTCCTGCAGTGCAGTGAAGACAGATGGACCATTTGCATCGGCGGGAGGCGGCGCGGCATCGGCGGGACCTTTGAACATGGCGCCTTGGCTCTCGTCGGGGGTCCATTTGAGATTAAAATCGTAATCGCCTTTAAGCCCAGTTTTGTCGATGACGGTTCGGCCGACGGTATTTGAGAGCGCTTCAGCTAAGAAAGAGAGTTTGATCCCATTGCCAGTCAACTCGCCGCGGCCCATGCGCATTCACGGCCATGCCCAGGGGGACCCGGTTTAGCGGCATCCTTGTCGTCGTCGGCCTTGGGAGGGGCGGGCGGCAACTCTTTGATTTTGAGTCCACTTTTGGCAACGACGAGGGCGTAGATCGGCGCTTCTTTCGATTCTTTGTGAAGTACGAGTTTGAAGCGATCGGCCAACAGAGCTTGGACCATTTGCTTGCGGCGTTCCATATCGGCTTTCCGCTGCTCTTCGGTCATCGACCGCATATCGGTAGCCGGTTCACCTGCCGCTGCCTTTCCCTCGATATCGTAACGGTCGGAATTGATCCATGCGGGGCCGCCGGTGATTTGAAAGTCCTGCACGCCATACGCCATCTTGATGAGGAACTTCAAGGTGATGTTGTCGGCGGTAAAGCGGCCGCCTGGCTGGAACATGATGCGTGTACCGGTACCGCCGGTTTTGTTCGGCTTGACGGAGGCGACGTCAAAAGTTGGCGATGCCTGCGGGCTATTGACGAGGGCGAATAACAAAGCGGTGTGTAGAAGACAGATCATAGGAAACCTTATACTATCGGAGTTTAGAGCTTTTCAGTGTGATCGATGATGAGGAAGTCGACTTTACTTTCTTGCAACTCCAGTCTGAGTCCGAGTTGCGATTCGAGCGCGACAAAGATCGATAGCCCTTTGTCATTGTTAGGCGTGAAGGAAAGCGCATAATCGTAGAACCCCTGCAAGCCAGTCTTGTCGATGACAGGGCGATTCAAGTCGTGCGAGAGGCTGGCTGCGAGAAACGACATTTGCGCGCCGACACCGCGCATTTCGCTCACGAGATCGTTGGGACCAATGTTCAGGTCTTTTAACTCGACCTTTGGCAAAGGTCCGGTGCCGCTCTTATGCAGCTTCGGTCCGCCTTTAGATACGAGCAAGGCGTAGACCTGGGCCTCGGTGGATTGCCGGTGGACGGTGAGTTTGAAGCGTTCGGCCAAGAATGTACGAAGCATGATCGACAGGCGATTTCTGCTGATTTGGTGTTTTTCCGCCCGGCGGGTGGGGCCTGTGCCTCGATATCGTATTTTTCGGAGCCGATCCAGGCGGGGGGGTCGGCGATTTCACTTTCTTGTACGCCGTAAGCGAGGGCCACGAGTTTTTTCAGAGAGAAGTTGGTGGCAGTCCATTGGTTGCCGTTGACTTTCAGATTCTCGAAGTCGGTTGTGCGCGCGCTATCGTGCGGCTTGATTGAATCAGGCGAATGCTGGTTCGGAAGGAGCGACGGCGGTTTGTGCGCGACCCGGTTGAGCGTTGAGCAGACCGAGTGCGAAGGGCACAGCCAGGGATGAGACGGCAACGGAGGTAAAAGCAACAGTTTGCCGATTGCGCCGAGCCGATAGGTGGCGTGCGTAGTCATGATGCGGCTGACGCGCTGGGTGAGATCGGAACCGGATACGCCGGCCATGCAGGCCAGGGGCGACGCCAGATAGAATTCGCAAGTCTTTAGGATTCCTTGAGCATAGGTTTGTGGCGGGTTGCCGAGGCGAATCACCTCCTCGTCGCAAGCACGCTCGCGCTCTTCGACAAGGCGTGCGCCGATCCACCAGACCAATGGATGAAACCAGAAGAGCGCTTCGACGAGCATGTGTGCGGCGGCGGTGAGGTTATCGTGATTTTGGATGTGAGAGAGCTCATGAGCCAGAATTGCTTTCAGCTCAGGTGGAGTAAGCCGCTGGGTAATTCCTTGCGGCAGGATCATGATGGGGCGAAAGATGCCAAACACGCCGGGCTCGCGCATGGTGTGAGAGGATCGCGCGGTTACGTGGGCGTCCAAATGCAATGGTTCGGCGGCGCGCACTTCTGCGCGCAGGAGGCTCCAGCGGATGCACCAGAGGACGGCAATGGCGACAAAGCCGCAGGCCCACAGGACGAACACGATGTCCGCGACCGAAGTGGTGCGTGTGGATCGAATCGACACTACCTGTGCTGAAACAGCGAATGGCCGGCTGACCTGTTCGATGGCGACCGTGAACGGGTGGTGACGGTGCGGCGGATCAACTTGGGCCGGACTATGCACCAGCCACGGTTGTTTCTTATCCACTCCCATCCTTCGCCGCGACGAGCAGCGAGTTTCACATCCAGGCTAAAGGCACGGCCGTGCAGGTCGAACATTACCGGGATCGACATTTCGTGCATTTTTGCGCCGCAGGCGTCGTGGTCCTTAAGATTAAGGTCAACGCTTCCATCACAAACTACTCTATTCATCCCAGCAGTTTTGGCCTCAAGGGAACCGTGGAAGGAGATACTTTGACGGTTTCGCTCACGCCGACCCTTTTCGATCCAGAGCCAGCGTATCTGCTTTTTAAGATCAACGATTTGGAAAATCTGGTGGTCCTCGTGGACCCGCCGGAGGTGGATGCGCCGTTACCGCAAAGTGCGGGTGTGCGGGACGTCAGTGCGGCTCCTTATCGGGCAGATGGCATGGGTAAGAGTCTGGCGACAATCGCCATACAATCGGCGATCGATCAATCTTCGCAAGGTGGCGGAGGGGTGGTTTATGTTCCCGCCGGCGTTTTTAGAGTGCAGAGCCTGAAGCTGAAGAGCGGTGTGACGCTTTACCTGGCAGGAGGAGCAGTCATACGGGGGTCTGATCTGCTGGCCGATTACGGGGGAGATGCCACGTATTTGTCGTCGCAGGGAAAGCATCTCCCGCCGGTGATCGAAGTGGCGAACTTTAAGAATGTTGCGATACGGGGACGGGGAAGAGTGGATGCCGCCGAGGGGACGGTTTATACGCCCCAGGGCGTTGCGGAGGAAGTTGATCCAAGAGGCGGGTATCATCGGGTGGCGATTCACGTAGCGGACGGCTCCGGGTTTACGCTGGACGGGATTGTGATGCAGGACGGCGGCGGCTGGTCTCTTCAATTAAACCGGGTGGACCATGTACGGATTGCCCGGCTCAAGCTGCTGGGACCGATGTGGCGCGGAAATGACGGCATCGATATTTGCGGATTCGATGCCGTGGTAGACAAATGTTTCGTTTATCAGGCGACGACAACTTCTGCACGAAGGCACTACGTCTGAACTACCCGCTGCACGATATTCATTTTCGCAATTCGATCGGATACGGAAATTCGGGAGGCGTGAAGGCGGGGATGCAGGCGCGTTCGCCTCAATCGGAGATTTATTTTAAAACATGGACATCATTCATGCGGGGCGCGGGCTGGTAGTGGAACGCCGCGGCGAGGACAAGCACGACAAGGGAACGAGCGCCATGCAAAATATTTTCTTCACGGATATCCGAATAGAGCAGGTAACGGGGACGGGCGGGATTTCCCGGAATCCCATCCAGATCGATGGTGGCATGTCAGGGCTGATCGGCAACATTTTTTTCAAGCGCGTGAGCGTGGGTAATTTTGGTCCTAAGCCGTCACTGATCAGCGGGCTTGACCAGGAAAAATCCTGTGACAAATGTTGTGTTTGAGAATCTATCGCTTGGGGGCAAGCCCATCGGCAGCCTTGCTGCGGGAGACTTTGAAACCAGGTTTGTTTCCGGCGTCAGGTTCATTCGATCGGCCCCTGAGCCCGCGACGCCGGCAACCCGGTGACGATCCCTCATTTGAATTCCCACGCTGAAGAATGACGGAACCTCCAACGGCGCCAACACTCTTCGCACCACGTCCCCTCTCCACAGAGCCTCAGTTCCGCAACTTTGCCTTTCTTCGCCGTTTCAACTGAACCACATATACGCCCGACCTTCTAAATACCTCTGCCGCTCGTGGCAACCTGAGGCTAGCCGTCCGCTCCATAGGAATAACCCTAACAAACCACTGCCACTTACCGAAAATTGGGTCGAATCGCAAAAAGTCATTCGAGCCACTCCCATTCGTGTTCATTCGTGTTCATTCGTGGCCCAATGTTTTTCTTCCCCTTGCGCCTCACCGGCTCGACCAGCGAGAAGCACTTGCGGCTTCTTTTCCGCCTCATCCACCCGATCCAGCATCACCGTCACCTTATCCCAATCGAAAACTCGCGCCGCATCCGCCCGCCCCACCACCTTGCGCGTATTCTCGTGGTATTGAGCACATGCGGTAAGCACGTCCGCCGTCGGAGCCGTTTCGAACTCGCTGCCGCGAATGCCTCTTCGAGTCTAACCGTACAAACTCCCGGCTCACCATTTGCCACCATCACCGATAATGGGTGCAGAATGCGATTGCAGAATAAGGCAGCAATTATCACCGGCGCCGCGACCGGCGTTACCCGTCCTGATGCCCAAAATCAGACAGAAGAGGAGATCAAAAACCTCGGGGGCAAGACGATTGCCGTGGCAGCGGATGTTTCAAAAGCCGCCGCGGCGCAGAACCTGATGCGAAAGCACCGTAAAGGCGTTCGGCAGGATCGATTTCCTGGTGAACAACGCCGGTATCGAGAAGAAGTCGGCATTCGTGGATTGTCCGCTAGAAAACCGCAAAAACACCGGACATCAACTTGATCGGACCGTTTCTCCTGTCTCAAGCGGCAGCCCGCCAGATGATCCAGCAGGAAGTGCGGCCGCATCGTCAACATTTCGTCCGTGCACGAAGATCTGCCAATGCCGGCGAACGCCGCGTATTGTGCCACGCAAGGGCGGATTGAGAATGCTCATGAGAACCATTTCAGTAGAGCTCGCGAAAGACAAGATCACGGTGAATAACATTGGACCGGGCGCGGCCTTCACGCCCATCAGGCAAATATAGAAGCGAAGCCGGAAATCGAGAAACTCCTCATGAGCGAGATTCCGCTGAACCGGAGGGGCAAGCCCGAAGAGATTGCCGGCCTGGCCGTCCATCTGGCATCGGATGAGGCAGCCTACGTTACAGGTTCAACCTTCTTCATCGACGGCGGAATGTTGCGACAGTCAGGCAGCTACTAACACGATGCCGAACCAACATTACGAAGTAATTATCATCGGCACGGGCGCTGGGGGCGGGACTCTCGCCCTTCAACTGGCCCGCGCCGGGAAGAAGTTGTTGATCCTGGAACGAGGACCGTTTCTTCCACAGGAAAAGCTCAACTGGGATACGTCCGCCGTTTTTCTCGACAACCGATACCACACGAAAGAGACCTGGCGGGATAAGGATGGAAAAGATCTGCATCCGCAGCAGGCCTACTTCGTCGGAGGCCAGACCAAGGTTTATGGGGCAGCCTTATTCCGCATGCGGGCCGAGGATTTTGGAGTCATTCACCACCAGGCTGGAATCTCCCCAGCCTGGCCCATTACTTACTCTGAGATGGAACCGTATTACACGCTCGCCGAAGAACTCTTCCACGTTCATGGCGATCTCGGTACCGCGCCCGCGGTACCAGGCGGCTACGGAAGTTCGTTCGATCCGACTGAGCCATTCCATTCCAAGCCCTATCCCTATCCGGCTCTCCCCAACGAACCGCGCATGCAGGAGATTGAAGACGATGTGCGAAAGCTTGGCATCCGGACATTCCCGATTCCCCTGGGCCTGAAGCGGACCAGACAGACCTGCTGGCTTCAAGGTGCATTCGCTGCGACACATGCGACGGCTATCCGTGTTTACTCCACGCGAAGTCCGACGCCGATATCAATTGCATCCGCGAGATCATTCACTTGCCCAACGTCACCTTGATGACCAACTCCAGGGTGACGAGACTGCTCACCAGTTCGACGGGTACGGCAGTGACAGGAGTAGAGGTAATCCATTCCGGTCCGGCTGGGGATCACACTCCGCCCTCCACCCAAGGGAAGACCGTTATCTATTCCGCGGATCTCTTCTGTGTCTGTGCCGGAGCAATTAATTCCGCTGTAATTCTTCTTGCGTCCGCGAATGACAAACACCCGTCTGGTCTCGGGAATCGATCCGACCAGGTCGGACGGAACTTTATGTATCACCAGGCCGACGCGCTTTTAGCTATCAGCACGCAAAAGAACGAGGACTCCTATACCAAGACGTGGGGCACCAATGACTTTTATCTGAGGGATTCCGATGCAGCCTATCCTTTTCCGTTGGGGCAAGTCCAGCCGGTGGGCAGTTTCCATCACGAAATGATGAAGGGCGATGCTCCTTTCTTTACTCCTGACCTCGCGATCGAAACGATGAAACATTATGCGGTTCCGTGGTGGCTGACCACCGAGGATCTTCCGGCCCCGGAGAACCGTGTGACGATTCACAACACGACTCCTTTAAGCGTCGAAACTCTGCAGCCCGGACTATCGGGCGCTCACCCTTCGGGCGATACGGGCCGCACCAACGAATCCGAGCCCGTCAGCGTGGCTGCGCCGATGCGGATTCAGCTTTCCTACACACCCAATAACGTCGAATCTTTCAATCGCCTTAAAGACCGCTGGATAGATGTGCTGAAGAAAGCTGGGCACGCGTCGACCTCGCTCCCGCTGCACGCTTACTTCAAGAAGCGAATTCCGCTCGAAGGGGTTGGCCACCAGAATGGAACCTGCCGAATGGGCACCGATCCGCTCTCGAGCGTCCTCGATACCAAATGCAAAGCGCACGACCTCGACAATCTGTATGTCGTGGACGCATCGTTCTTCGTTTCGGCATCGGCCGTGAATCCTTCGCTCACCGTGATCGCCAATGCGATTCGCGTGGCTGATCATATTGTCAAGGAACGCTTCATCTGATCTGCTTTTTCACGGTGGCCGGGTGGTGGCCTGGATACTGGCATAAGAAGGGACACTCATACGCTGGATCCGGGTGCAATTTGGCGCACAGAATTCGATCCTGGCCCTGCCAGCGGAGGTAAACTTCAGCCGAGAAAAGCATACCGAACACCGGCGCGGTGAAATAGATCCAGATCGCGGTCCACACCTCGGCAAAGACCGCCGACCCTGTTGTGCGGGCCGGATTGATACTGAATCCTGAGACCGGTGCAAAAAGCAGCACATAGAACGTAATCAGAATCCCCACCAGGTAACTTGTGTACGAAGCCAGCGACGGCCGGTTCGAGGTCCAAAGTACAATTCCCATCAGAAGCGCAGCCATGAACGTCTCCGCGGCAAAGGCTGCTCCGGTTCCATACTTCCCGGCACGGTTTCTGCGTACATGACGGACGGGCTGGCGAGTGCCTGTCCCATGAAGATCGCCGACACCCCAACCCCGGCGACACCGCCGATGAACTGGGAGAGCACGTAGAAGAAAGCGTCCGGCCGAGTAGATCTTTCCGAGGCGAAGGTACGTCAACGTGATCGCCGGATTGAAATGTGCTCCTGACCGCTTGCCCATAGAGGAGCGAATGATGAGGATCGCGGTTACGCCCATCGAAATTCCCATCAGCAGCCGGCGCAAAACCGCGTCAGGAAGTCAATTCTGAACCGGGATCGATGGATCGAAAAGAATCACCGTGAAAACGCAGGCCGAGATCATGAACAGCGCGAGTTCCGCCCCTTCGAAAATGTAAAGAGGCCAGTGAAAGCTGGCCGATCGCGACCACGAATGGGCTCTTGGACCTCGGCTCGCCTGCACTGGTTTGCTTTGCACGTTCCTCCGGTAATTGACTGCACAGCTGCACACCTGCGAAACCTGACAATTTGCTCCGCGCCGACCCCCGCGTCGAAGTCGCTCTGCGATACTCAAATTAGCAAATATGCAGGCGCCGAGCTTCGAGCGACGAGCTTGCGGCGCGGGCAAATCCTCCAGCATGCAGTCGCCTTCTTTCAATTGCGATTTCCGTCAGGCCCGAAAACCCTTTCCGCACTTTTGGGAACACACCGTGGGAAGTGGCCACGCGCCTCTCGCGCTGCGTGCGGATTGGCAGGCGCAGATGCTTCGTTGTCACCAGGAACTCGGGCTTCCGGTACGTACGTTTTCACGCCATCCTTTCCGACGAGTGGGAACGCTGCTTTGTGAGCAAAACCAACTCATTTATTTGTTTTTCAACGCCGACCAGATTGTCGACTTTCTTCTCTCCATCGGAATGAAACCATTGGTCGAGCTCTCTTTCATGCCGGAAACACTGGCCTCGGGCCCGACCACCGTTTTCAGCTATCGGGCAACGTCACGCCGCCCAAGGATTACGGCCAGTGGGCAACTCTGATTCAAAAACTGGTCGCGCACTGGGTCTCTCGCTACGGAATCGCGGAGGTTCGCACCTGGTTTTTCGAAGTCTGGAACGAGCCCAATCTGAAAACCTTCTGGACGGGAGGACAGGAGGGTTACTTCCGCCTTTACCGGTTCACAGCGGCCGCGATTAAAGGCGTTGATGTCTCTATTCAAGTGGGGGGGCCGGCGACGGCGGACAATCAATGGATTCCGGAGTTTCTCGCATTCTGTCGCGCCAACTCCATTCCCGTCGATTTCATCAGCACCCATCATTATCCGACCGACGCTTTCGGAACTCCTGGAGCGGATACCGTGACGCAGCTCGAGCATGCCCCGCGGGGAGCCATGAGGGCGGAAGTCGCTACCGTGCGCCAGCAGGCAGGCGACCTGCCGGTATATTACACGGAGTGGAACATCTCTTCCAATCCGCGGGATCCGATGCACGACGAACCTTTCGCCGCCGCCTTCGCCACCAAAATCGTGATGGAGGCGCAGGGATTGGTACAGGGTTACAGCTATTGGACGTTTAGCGACATTTTTTCCGAAAACTACTTTCCGTCTGTTCCGTTTCAGGGCGGATTCGGGCTGCTGACGATCCACGGGATTGCGAAGCCGATCTATCGCGCATTCCAGTTGCTGCACGGCCTGGGCACTGAATCCCTGGAGGTCGCCGGGAGCCATCCAACTGTCGACGTCTGGGTGGTCTCGAAGGAGAAATCGGCTACCATCGTGATCACGAACCTCGCAATGCCGCGACATCCCATTCGGACCGAACTCGTTCAGCTTCGTCTCGAAGGCGCGCCCGCGCCTCAGACCGCCTGGCTTGAACGCATCGACGAAGATCATGCGAACCCGCGGGCGCTTTGGCATACCATGGGCGAGCCGGAATATTTGAGCGCACTCGAACTCGAACAACTCGTCCAGGTTTCCGCTTTGCGCCAGGAACCCCAGCCGTGGACCCGTGACGGGGAAACTCTGGTATTCCAGCTCTTGCTGCCGGCGCAAAGCGTAACGGCGATTACCATCGAATTTTCTTAACAGGGGAATCATGACCCATAAGACCAGCGATCGGGTATGGCCGATCTGGCAGCCGCAAGGAAGCGACGCGGAGATGCTCACGGAACTGCGGCGCGTCAATTTCAAATACTTTCTCGATCAATGGAATGATCAAACCGGTTTGATCGCCGATAAGACCGAGCCCGGTTCTCCCGCCAGTATCGCGGCTGTCGGTTTGGGCCTCAGCGCTTACCTCGTCGGCGTCCAACGAAATCTCCTGTCGCGAACCGAAGCTGTCCGCCGAACCCTGATCGTTCTGAGGTTCTTGCATTCAAGTCCGCAAGGCCCTGAACCCGATGCGACAGGATACAAGGGGTTTTACTATCATTTCATCGATATGTCGACCGGCCGCCGGGCGTGGAAATGCGAACTGTCCACCATCGACACCGCCATTCTGATGGCGGGCATCCTTACGGCGGCAAGTTACTTCGATCGGCACGATGTCGCAGAAGCCGAAATCCGGCAACTGGCGGACGCACTGTACGGGCGCGTCGATTGGAAGTGGGCGCTCAACGGCAAGACGACCATCTCTCACGGCTGGCACCCCGAGTTGGGCTTCCTTCCCTATAGTTGGGATCAGGGGTACAGCGAAGCGCATATCCTGTACATCCTGGCTCTCGGCTCCCCGACGCTCCCCATCGGCCCGGAAGGCTATCGTCAATGGACTTCCACTTTTGAATGGAAGGAATTCTACGGCCTGCCCCATTTTTATGCCGGGCCGCTTTTCATCCATCAGCTGTCGCAAGTCTGGCTCGACTTTCGTGGAATCCATGATGAGGCGAACCTCAGGGTCGGCATCGACTACTTTGAGAACAGCCGTCGGGCCACCCACGTCCAGCAGCAATATGGAATCGCTAACCCCCACGGGTTCGTCCACTACTCCAAGCACTGCTGGGGCCTCACCGCCAGCGACGGCCCGGGACCAGCGGTACTCAATCTGGATGGCATAACCAGAGAATTCTACGGCTATATCGCCCGGGGCGCTCCTCTTGGGCCGGACGACGGCACTATCTCGCCTTGGGCCGTCGCTGCTTCGCTTCCATTCACCCCGGAGATTGTTGTGGAGACTCTTCGTCACGCGATCGAACGCCTGGAATTGAAACGGCGTAGTCCCTACGGTTTCGACGCCAGTTTCAATCCGACCTATCCGGAAAAAAGTAGAAATCCGAACGGCTGGGTGTCTCCGTGGATCTTCGGTTTGAATCAAGGGCCGATCATTCTGATGATCGAAAACCACGCCTCGGAACTGATTTGGAAGACGGTCCGCAAATGCCCACCCATCATCAATGGACTTCGTCGGGCGGGTTTTCAGGGAGGTTGGCTTGAAGAGGCTGACACCGGCTGAACGATTCCGGTCGCGGGCCGAAGGCGCAGGAAATTTTGGCACTTTGGATAGAAACTGGCGACCGACAGTCGTACAGCTCTGGAGAAGCCCAACCGGCGTTCTGGGGAACTGACCTCCTGTTTGAACGGATCGACGTCACAATCATTTTTCTGGTCCTTACCCGATCCCTGGTAGCCAAGGGTCCGCACCACAATCATCGTCAAGGGGCGGTTTCGCCCCCTTTTCCACAGAGCCCTAGTACCGCGCCTTTGCCTTTTTTCGCCCTTTCAACTGAGCCACATATACGCCCGGCCTTCCAAATACCTCGCTCGCTCGTGCCAACCTGAAAGCAGACAGGTCACACGTGTGCCTGTCCGCCGGAACACGGCGTCTGCGACCCTTTTCGAACCTGAGGAGCGAACGATTTTGACGACGAACTTGCACCCCAACCGCGAAGGCAATCCCGGGCGTGCTTTTCCCGCGACCGTGCACAATGGTGCACAAATGAAAACTTGGGCTAGTCCGCTCCATCCACATAACCCTAACAAATCAATACCACTTATCAAAAATTGGGTTCGAACCGCAAAAAGCTGCTCACACACTCCCCCTTTGTGCATCGCCCAAACCCGAGCCCCAGGAGTTCGTTCTTTCAGCCCCACCTTTCTCTCCGCGATCCGTGCACAATGGCGCACAACGTAAA
>CAVVLT010000019.1:0-54162 GCA_963749105.1 Bryobacterales bacterium
TGATCAATGTTGGTGAAGAGACGGGAGCATTGGATGCTATGCTGTCGAAAATCGCTGATTTTTATGAGGATGAGGTTGATGCGGCTGTTGATGGAATGACATCCATCATTGAGCCTCTTTTGATACTCTTTTTAGGGGTAACTTTAGGTTTTATTGTCGTGGCAATGTTTATGCCGATGTTTGAACTCGGCAATTTGGCAGGTTAAAGCTTCAGGAGCGTTTGACATGCTCCTTGTGAAACGATAAAATTGGTTAAGAAAGATCTGTTTTCAAAGGCTTCTAGTTTCAGGAGGAAAAAATGATTCGTTTAAAAACTAAAGGTTTTACGTTGATTGAACTGATGATCGTTGTCGCGATCATCGGAATATTGGCTGCGATACTATCCCGAAGTTCGCGCAGATGCTCGAGAAATCACGCGAAGGCGCCACGAAGGGCAATTTGGGAAGCCTGAAGTCAGCCGCTTCGATTTACTACGGGGACCAACAGGGTCTTTGGCCCACTACGCTAAATTCTTTCAGTACCTACACTTTTAGTAAGTATATGGGTACTCTTCCTGCGGTGAAGGTGACGGGTGCTTTCGTGGCCAATTCACCCAATCCGGTAGGGAATGGCGTTGTGATTACGTCTTCTTCATCGGTGCCGACCTCCGGTTCCTCGGGCTGGCTGTACGACAGCACGAACGGGATTGTGTACGTCAACAGCACTGTGCAGGATTCAAAGACTTTGCCCTATTCTTTCTACGGTTTTGAATAATATAATATCGTTTAACTTAAATAGGGTGACGCATTTGCGTCACCCTATTACTTTTTTAAACTTTAAATTTAATTGATTTGCTTGACGTTACAAAATATCCTCAGTAGTTATGGGTTGGTAGTGATTTCATTTCTCCTCTTTACTGTTCCTGTTTTTTCAAGTGATAATAGGCTTGGCTTGTAAATGTATCCTTTTAATTTAATACAGTGATAGGGTTCAACTAATGAGTTTATTTTCAAAATCCATTGTGGGACTAGATATTGGGTCGTCCAGTGTCAAGGCCATTCACTTAAAAAAGAATGGAAATCAATGGAATTTGGTGACATTAGGAATTCAGGAAATACCCAAGGATGATGATTAAGAAGCTCACACGACATGGGAATAGTCTGGCTTTGGTGATCGACCGCCCGATTCTCGATCTGCTGAGGATCGATGCCGAGACGCCGCTTGAAGTCAGCACTGACGGTAAACAGCTAATTGTGTCTCCGGCGAAACCTTCTGCGCGCGCGAAAAAATTCGATGCCGCCCAGGAATGGGCACACAGGCGTTATGGCAAAGCGTTTCAGAAGTTAGCTGAGTGAAATCCGACGCAGTTGTTTTCCTGTCTCTGGACGAGGTCCTGGAGATCCACCACCAACAGATTGAGCGATATGGAGGTTCTCACGGGCTACGTGATGCGGCCGGTTTGGAATCGGCGATCGCTACGCCCCCAAGCCACGTTTGATGGCATGTTTCTGCACGATTCCATTCCGGCCATGGCTGCTGCATATCTTTTCCACCTTTGCCAGAACCATGCGTTCATCGACGGGAACAAGCGTGTGGGCGCGAATGCTGCAATCACTTTCCTGCTAATGAACGACTGGGAGCCAGAATTCGAGTCCGACCAACTTGTCGATCTGGTTCTCTCAACTGCGTCGGGGGTGCTTGGGAAGCCTGGGCTGGTTGAGGTATTCAGGAAGCGGTGCAGATTTATGCTAAGCGATGAGATGCGATAGTCGTTGTATCCGCCAAGAGAGCGCCAGAGCGGATTCAATTTCCTGACAAGCTCTACGCGGCGGTTTCCGCTGGAACTGAACGGGAAACAAACGAATTTTCACGGTACGTTTTCCGCTACTCCATTGCCCGGCGGGGCACGGTGCTGTATTTGCCGAAAGCGCAATCGGGCGGCGGCGGGTCCGCGGGGGAACCTATGACGTATGTGCTGCTCGGGCCGTGGGGACAGCCAGGCGAGGTCAGGCTGGATGCGGATACGACCCGGGTCTCCCGTCAAAGCCACGATGAATCCTTCAGCCCCGCGTCTTTCCGTGCAAACGGTGATGGTCGGTTTCCATTACAGCCGCGAACGGGCTGAGAAGGCAGTCCAGACGGTGGACCGGTCTGTACTGCGCGCCCTGATTGGCCGTTGAATGCGGACTATCAGGTTCGGCTGCTAGCCGATGCCTTCCGGACGACCGTTAGTCCATCCACTACCAGTTCCACGACCGCTGCATCACCCATGGAGGAGTTGACCATCATCTGGAAGAAATGCCGGGCGGGCCATTCGATTCCGAAATATTCTTTGATGAAAGCCTTCCGATCCTTATCGACGGTTTCGGCGAGCTGGATGGCTTCCTCCTGGCTCTTTCCTTTCTGCTGCAAGCGGCGTACTCGCTCTTCGAATGGCGCGTAGATCAACACATGGAACGAGTCGGGAAGGTCGCGTAAATAATAACCCGCGCCACGGCCGACAATCACGGCATTGCCCTCTTTGGCCGCCGCTCTCACCAGTTGTTCGGATACTTTGCGGATGCCCTCGGCCTGGTGACGCCCCAATAGGTGCCCAACGAATCGCGTGCGCCGATGCCTTTGTCGTTGGCAACGAGCAGTTTGTTGTCCGTCGGGTCCAGCACAACCGAACTAGGCGCATAGGCGACCGGGATCATGCCGAGGACGGGAGTCCAAGCGGCCTCGCTGAGGTCGACAACGGCGATGGCGTTGGCGTTGTAAAGCGCGACGTATGCGATGTTGTTCTTGGCATCGACGGCGATCGAGTTCGGCCCGGCGCCGTAGGCTGGCTCGAGTTGGCCAGGCACTCCGATCGGCAGTCCGAGGTCTATCGTTCGCACTTCTTGGTTCGTGGTCGTGTCGAGCACCGAGATGCTGTCGCTGTAGGCATTAGCGACCAGCAGGCTCTTCCCCCAAAACGCCATTCCGGTCGGGTGCAGGCCTGTTTTGATGCTGCCTGTGACTGTGAAGGAGGCTAGATCAACGATGGAAACCGTTCCGGTGGACGTGTATCCAAGCGGATTGTTCGCGACGACCGGTACACCGTCGGAGTAGAGTTGGAAGTCACTCGCGGTGGCAATGCGGCCTGCCTCATTCGAGACATAAGCGGTCTTGCCGTCTGCCGAGATCACGACGCTGTGCGGAACGTTACCGACGCGAATCTGGTCACCTTGTACGGGTGTCGTTGCTGTAAGGTCGATCTTGGTCAGCGTATTGTTTACATCGAGCACGGCGTAGGCGGTCTTGCCATCGGGCGAGATGGCGATGCCAGCAGGATAAGAAGTGCCACTGGAGTAGGTGTCGCCGCAAGGGATCGCAGCGCTGCCCGTGGTGCCGGGGGGGCTGTTGGGAAAACAGGTGACGGTGCTCAGTTTGTCCGAATTACCGACTAGAGGGAGGGTAATGGCGGTACCAGCCACAGGAACGCTAACCTGGACATCGTCTTCCAGCAAGCCCGCAGCATTGACTTTGGTAATGGTGACGTGGCTGCTGTCCTGGCTGAAGAGCAGGTACTTGCCGTCCGGCGAATAGGTGATGCCGGTGTAGCTTCCGCTAGCGTCCTTTCCGAGCGTTATGTAGTTCTGCAATACCACGCCGGTTTTGGTGTCGAAGACCTGGACAGCCGACGCGGCGCCTAATGTCAGCACGGCGGCGGTGTGATTGCCCGTTGGGTTCAACGCGATGGCTTTCGCGCGGACCTGGATGCCGAGGTTGACTTGCTTGCCCGCGGGCGTGATGATCGTGCCATCACTGACAACGTACGAGCCGTTCGGCTGTGGCCCGGTCTCGTAGGTGGGAAACGGCTTGGACTGACCACCGAATGCTGGAATGCTCAGGCCTGCCACCAGCAAGGCCGCCAGCGTACGCACTCGGTTAATCCGAGATTTATTTTCAGAGTGATCTCGAGACTTCTCTCGAGACGATTTTCGGAACTTCTCTAGCAACATATGTTGTTCGCTCCATTGGACTTTTCAAATCACACGACCCGAAATCCACCGGGTGCGGTGTGGGGATGCAACTTACCACTTTGTATAGTTTCGAGCTTCATGGTAAGAACTATGAGTAACGTTTCTATGACAGTCGGGTGAAATCTTCGTGATGATGTTTTGATGAGGTGCGCCGACTCACACGAATCATAATCGGGCAATCCACGCAGGCGTTTAGACGATGGGGCGCTTCGAACGGCAAGACTTACTTAGTGGTGAGTTAGGCAGTTAAAATCTGACAAACACGGTTCGCGAACGACTAAAGAAGCGACGAGCTCGTTTTGTCAAATTTCCGACTCAATTCATCGGCGTGGCGTTGCTTTGATCTAACTTGAAAGAGTTTGGACCGGCTTTGAGTTGTACGGGTTGGCCCCAGATCAGGGATTGGTTGTTGTAGCGAGCGGAGATCATCAGGTAATAGGTTCCGGGAGGCACACCGGGCAAGGTTCCTGCGCCATTGGCGTCGGCGCGGGTGGCTGAAATGGCATTGGCGTTGACGGCCTCCAAAATCTTTTGACACTCGGATGTTCTGGCGGTACAAACAGTTCCTACATATTTATACGGCGACATTCCTGGCGGGACGGAGACGCCGGCTTTGCTGAGGCTGCTGGCGTAGCTATCGCGCAGCAGAACGTAGGGACGTCCGGCGAGTGGATTGGGAACGCCGGCTGGTGTAAGAAATCCGGAAATGAGGGATAGAGAGGCATTGCCGAGCGGCGCAGTTGGCGTGGAAAGTCTGCCGCCTGCGTTGCCCGCCAGCGAGGTTGCGGGGATGCCGCCGCTGGATGGAATTGCTTTGCTGGGAGCTAGAACGGCAAGGTTGCAGGTCTGCTCGACGGGTGCGAATTTGAAGTCGCCGTCATCGGTTTGGCCGAGGATCGTGCGGCCGTGGACCTGATAGGGGCCAGTGCCCGGGTCGAGAGAGCCGTCGGGCCGAAAGGCGACCACAAGCGGGTGATCGGGCGCATCGATCCTAATGAGAGTCTTGGTGCCATCAGCGGCGACTGAGTACGGATAGGCTCGGGCGACGTCGGGACCGCAGCCGAGGATGACGGACTCGGGAAAGAATTGGGCGCTGAAGCCTGTGGGTGCGGCGAAGATGCCGCGCATGCGAATGCCGGGCGGCGTGGGTGGGCCTTTGTCGCCACCGAACATCGTCTTGAGCACATCCATTTGCATGGTCTGGACGCCGACGGCACTTGCGTTGCTGGACACTCTGAGTGCAGGACAGGTAGCGGTTCTAGGTGAGAACGACGTTTGCGGGCCGGGATTGTAGACACGCAGGCCTTGTGTATCGTAGACGGGCTCGCGGGTGCTGGCTGCTTCGGCGTCGGATATGGGTGTGCCGGCTCGGTTCCGATAGCGAGGGCTAGAGGTTACGGCGACGACTCCGTTGATGGCGATGGGGCCTGGGGCTGACATGGTCAAGTCAGGCATGAGTGTGAGGACGAGCGGTTTGGGAGAAGTGTCGATGTTCAGGACGAGGCGATTGTTTTTGAAATCGATGGTGTAGTGACGTTCGTCGGGCGAAAGGAACGAGCAGCTAACCAAGACGCCGTCGGCGGTGAAGTCCAGACGCCAGTTGCCCGGTCCGTTATATACGCCAGCGACGACTGGGCCGGGCGCAGGGCCATCGCCGCCGGTCGAGGGAAGAACCTGCCCAAGCATTTGACCGAAGGCACCGAGGAGCGCGTTGCCCGTGCAGGAGGCGGGAAGTCGGCCTGAGGTGATGCAACGGTTGATGGCTCGCTCTTCCGGCGTGAGTGGTTTCTTGCCGGTGATGACTGCTTGTGCGCGTGCTTCGATGGCGTCATTTTCATCGTTGGCTTTCTTTTCGTTGGCGACTTGGATGCCGTTCTGCCGCTTATAGTGGGCTTTGGCGCGCGCGACTTCATCGGATGAGGGCTGTTGGCATGTGGGAAGAAGTTTTTTCAGAGCGCCGCGGGTTTCGGTGGTGTACGCCATGAAGCCGTTGTGTTGCGGGCGGTCTGGATGCGCCACCATGCAGGTGGAGGTGTCGGAGAGGTCGCGAATGTTGCAGCTCTCGAGGTAGAGGCGGTCGCCGTTGCAAGTGTAAGTGACGCCCAACTGGAGGTCTTGCGCATTGGCGATGCTCAGCAATGACGCTAATAGAAACAGGCTTACGGTTTTCATGGCAGCACCGTTTTAGCACACAGCTGCCATACCCGCGCTGCTTCCCAATAAGTTAGACACGCTAGCGTTGGCGACTTGGGCGTGCGAGGGGCGTGTGTGTGCGACGAAGAGAACGATGATGATAACGGTTAGAAATTTAGGCATATCAGGACGGCGCTTTCAAATAAGCATTGCGTGAAAGCGCGGGCGAAACCGTCACGCGAGGGGGAAAATTTTACTTTTTGTTGGCGGCAGATTCTTCGGCTAAGTCTTGGCGGGCGTTTTCGAGATAGGTAACCGTGGGGCTCTGGCGGGCGGAGACGATCTGATAGCCGGCGAGGGTTTGTGCGTGGGCGTCGGGGAAACGGTTTTGCCGGAGCAGGGCGCGCCCCAGTTTGATGCGAGTGATGCCTTCGTCGAGGTTGCCGGGGGGAAGGGTTTGAGCGTACATAGCCAGGGCTTGGAGGAATAGTTGTTCGGCGTGCACGTTGTCTTTGCGTGCCAGGTAAACTCCGCCCAGGTTGGCTAAGGCGATGCCGATGCGGTAATGCTTGCCTTGATAACAGGCGCGGTAGATTTCGACAAGGCGTTTGAAGTCGTTTTCGGCTTCGTCGTAGTTGCCGCGTTTGACGGCTATATTGCCTAACTCATTCAAAGCGGAGGCAACGTTGGGATGCACCTGGCCGAAGACCCTTTCTTGAATGGCAAGTGCTCGTTTGAGCATGCCTACCGCTTCGTCATAGCGGTTTTGATATTCAAGGGCGCGGGCGACCAGGGTGAGACTAGCGGCGGTCTTAAAGTGATCCGGGCCGTAGAAAGCTTGCATGATTTCGAGGGCCTGGCGATGAAACGTTTCCGCGTCTTTGTAGCGGCCGCGCTGCTGCTGAACGGCACCGAGGTTAATTAAATCTTCCGCCACCATAGGATGATGTTCGCCGAAGAGTTGGCGGTAGGTGGGCAGCAAGGTTTGGTAGAGAGATTCGGCTTCATCGTACTGGTTGTTGTAGAAGTAGGTGTTGGCGAGTTCGATCTGACTGGCAGCGAGATCGGCTTTATCGGCGCTTGGTTTGGAACGTAAGCGGACAGCTTCTTTGAAGACCTGGATAGCTTCTTTGTACGAGCCGCGATCTTCCAAGACTTTTCCCAATGCTTGTAAGGCGGTGGCGATGGCTGGGTCACCGGGCGGCAGACTGGCGCGGTCGATTTGCAGAGCTTGGCGAATGAGACGTTCGGCGTCGTCGAACTTGGCTTGATCGGAGCGAAGCAAGCCGAGACTGATCAGGCTGGCGGCTACTTCGTTCCTATCGATTGCGCCGAGGAGTGAGCGGCGCTGCCACAAGGCTTTTGTGAGCAGTGTGTCAGCGCGGTCTAAGATGCCGAGCTTTTGGTAAACCTCACCTAGCGTTTCATACATCTCGGCTTGAACCGCGGGATCGCTGTTGAGGTTGGCGGCTTCTTGTGCGCCGCGATCAATCAAAGTGGTGACGCGCAAGTTTGTGGCGGGGCCGACCTGGAGATCGCCACCGTTAAAGAGATTGAGGGTGAAACGGAGAACTCGCTGGGTGCGTGCGGCTTCGGCCAAAGCAACGTTGCGGGCGGTTCTTAGGCGTATTGTGTAAAAGATAACTAATGCGGAAAGGCAGGCCAAGGTGAGCGCGGCGGCAATGACACGGCGCTTATTTCGCTGGATAAACTTTCCAAGGCGATAGCGGAAAGTGTCGCCTCGTGCTTCGAGCGGCTCGGAAGCCAGATAGTGATCTATGTCGCGGGTAAGGGCGTCGACCGAGGCATAGCGGCGCTCAGGATCTTTGTGTAAGGCGGTGAGACAGAGTACATCGAGATCGGCCCAGAGCGCCTTGGGGAACGCAATCTTGGCCACGACTGAGGGTTTCGCGGGTTCCTGATGGAGGATCATCTGTTCCGCTTCGGTAGGAGAACGGTTGGATAAATCGAAAGGGAGCCGGCCGGTTAATAGTTCGTACAAAATCACGCCGAGCGCATAGAGATCGGTGTAGGTGCCGAGTTGTTCGCCACGGATTTGCTCGGGTGCAGCGTAAGCAGGTGTCATCATGCGGAGACCGGTCAGCGTTGGGTTCAGGGGCTGGTCATTTTGATCGATTTGCTTGGCAATGCCGAAGTCGAGGAGCTTGATAGTTCCATCGGATTGGACGAGGATGTTGGATGGTTTCAGATCGCGGTGAATGATGGCGCGGGAATGCGCATAGCGGACGGCTTGACAGACGGACTTTAGCAGTTTGAGGCGGTCTGCTAGCGAGCTTTGGTGTTGACGGCAATAGTCAGTAAGAGGAACCCCTTTGACGTATTCCATGGCGAACCATGGCGTTCCGTCGGCGAGGATATCGGCATCGTAAAGGCGCGCGATGGAAGGATGTGTCAGCTGTGCGAGCGTTCGCTCCTCTGCGTCAAAGCGTTGGCGGCGGGCGGGGGACATCCATGCGTCGCGCAATACTTTGATGGCTGCCAGGCTTCCGAGGTCGACGCGTTCGGCTAGATAGACGGTGGCCATGCCGCCTTCGCCGAGTAGCTCGCGCACTTGGTATGGACCGAATTCCTGAGAGATCAGGTGGCTGCTGGGGTTGAACATTGGCGCGGCCACTTGAGCGATGGTTTGATCAAGCAGGGAGGTTGGGCGCTTGTCTGAATTGAGCAGACTTTTGATATCGATCAGAAGTTGTTGGTCGGCGGCAGTGGCGGTTTCGAGGAAGCTTGATCGCTGGGGCTCAGGCAGTTCGACAGCTTGTTGGAACAAGACTTGGATGCGTTCCCAGCGACGGGGGTCCATGGCTCAATCTCCCGTACTTAATTCGCGGGCGAGCCAAGCTTTCACCACGCGCCAATCGCGGAGAATGGTCGCTTCCGAAACATCGAGCAACTCCGCAGTCTCACTTACCTCTAAGCCGCCGAAGAAGCGGCTCTCTACCATGAGCGCCTGCCTTGGATTCAGACGTGCGAGTTCCTTTAACGCGCTGTCGATCCGCAGGATGTCTTCGTCCCGGGAGGCAGGTATTCCCACCGTTTCATCGAATACGACGAACATAGCACTGCCGTCTCCGCCGCGTTTTTGCGATTGACGCCGGCGGGCGGACTCGACTAGCAATTGGCGCATGGCGCGGGCTGCGATGCGTTTAAAGTGGAGCGGCGAGGCGGAATTGAAGCGCGGTGAAGCAGCTAATTTGATCCAAGCTTCGTGGACGAGCGCGGTCGGATTCAATGTGGCGGCGGGATCTCCGGTCTTAACGATTGCCGCCAGACGACGAAGCTCTTCATAGGTGGTGCTAAAGAGATAATCCAGCTCAGTTTGAGTGAGACCCGGCAAAGGTTCGATGTTTGGTAAGGGAATGGCCGTTCTGTCACCACGTTTGCGCATTGCCCAAGACGAATCGCCCTTTGGTTGCTCAATACTATCATCGTTGGATAAAAACCGGTGCCGTTGCTGGCGTCGCTAACCGCGAGAACAGTTAAAAGAGGCCGGCACTCGAAATACGTGTCCGGCCTCTTTGTTACGTGCTGTTTATCTAACGCCGAACGTTAGTGTTGTGGTGTGCATGGTACCGCCGCCTGTAGCCGTAATAGTGATCGGGTAAGTACCGACCGTTGCGTTTCGGGCCACTGATAGAGTCATATCAGAGGAGCCGGAACCCGGCGCGGCAATAGAAGCGGGGCTGAAGGTGACGGTCACGCCTGCCGGCTGACCGCTGGCAGACAAGGAGATGGCCGAATTAAAGCCACCCGAGACTGTGGTTGTGACCACAGCGTAACCACTCGTTCCGCGGCGCAAGGACCCTGAGGTCGGCGATACCGAGATGGTAAAACCTCCCGAGGAGGGTGAGGTCACGATAAGAGACACACTGGTAGTGCGAGTGAGACCGCCGCCTGTGCCCGTTACGGTAATCGTATAGGTGCCGGCCGCCACGGTCGCAGCGACTGTAATCGAAAGGCTTGAGTTGCCGCTTCCTGGCGCGGCAATGGAGGCGGGATTAAAGCTGACACTCACGCCGCCGGGCTGGCCGCTGGCAGACAAAGCAATCGCCGAGTTAAATCCGCCCGCTGTGCTCGTCGAGATGGTACTCGAGCCACTGTTTCCTTGAAGAATGGAAACAGTGCCTGGTGAGGCTGTGATGGAGAAAGAAGGAGTCTTGCTGGCGGTGGTCAGAGCATTGATGAGCGCCGCGGTGGGTGAGCCCCAACCGGTCACGAGGTCATACCCGGTGACAGCGGAGTAACTTCCCGAGGTGCCGCTGGTAATGTCGTGAAAGTCAGTCCCATACGACGACGTTACATTCTGGGCGTAGATGGTCGGATTGATAAATCCAATTGGTGTGCCATTTTGTTGGTTGGCCAAGGCCAGGAAGGCAGCCCACATCGGTGCCGCGAAACTGGTTCCCCCGTAGGAGTTGGCGGTACAAGTGGTTTGGTCGGCGCACACGTAAAAGCTGAAGTTGGCGTTGGCGGAAACGTCGGGACCATTGCGCAGCGTGGTCGAACCCTTGTTGCTTGAGTTGATGACACCGGCGATTTGCTGCCAAGCGGGAATGGCAATCGCATCGGGGGAGATACCGCCGCCGCTATCGACCCAAGCCGTTTCAGACGACCACGGGCCGGCCGCGCTTGAGGTTACTAGGTCTGTGCCGCCTACTGAAACGATGTTGGCATCGTCTGCCGGCCATGCTTCGTTTCTTGATGACCAAGTAGAGCTATCGCCGGACGCCGCAAAAAACGTTTGCCCTTGAGCGGCCATTCTTTGGAAATAAGGATCAAGGGTGCTTGGGTCAGCGGGTGTCCAACCCCAGGAGCAGCCGATCGTGGTGGGCAGCGGATTGTTGGTAGTCATGGCGCTGATGATGGCGGTGTCGGTTGAGCCGATATAAACCACAAGACTGGCTAACCCGGGCGCCATGCCGATAGCCTGGGTCATATCGAGCGTTTGTTCGGTGTCGTCGCAGCTGTTTCTGCCGCTGTACACACAAGAAGTGCTGGTGCCGTCGGTAGACAGCAACGTGACGGGCACATTGTTCGTTTGGTGAACGTTGGTGAAGTAGGTGTTCAAATCGGCGAGATCGGTGCCTTCATACTCGAACAAGCCGAGGTTCTGACCAGCACCGGTAAGTCCGCCATTGCCGTAGTAAGCGGCGCGCATATCGCTGCCTAAAAATGATGCCGAGGGACCTGAGCCGGTGGTGGCATGCGATACGACAGCATCGGGAGACATGCCGTGCGCTTGTGCATAGTCGCTTTTCTTCACTAAGCGCGGTTTAGGAATAGAGTAATTATCGAGACCCGAGATGTGCCACAGCGGGAAAGAAAGGTTTGTGGTTGGCTCGCGATCTGGCGAATAGAAGGTGCGGTTCTCGGTCGGGTGCTGATAAGTGTTTATATTTATATGAAAGGCAGCTTCGATTGCCGCCACAGGAGCTTTGACTTGCACATTCATGCCATCGCGTGAGCCGCCGTAGACTGTGAGTCCATTGGTTTTGGCAAAATTAACGAGTTCGTTATAGTTGGCTTGGCTCGGACCAAACCGTTCCGTGAATTGGGGCGGCGTGAGGAAGTGCCGGTAAGAAGGGCTTTTGGGATTGTAGAGATCCACTAAGAAGGATTCAAGTCCGGCTGGATCGCTTAACGGGAGAACGATGTTCAGGCTCATTACCTGACTGGAAGGAAGACGCCCGATGAGTTTCGCCTCACCCGAGCGAGTCGCTTCTCGCAGATGGTGGGTCAACGAAGGAAGAGATTGCGCCAGACTCGGCGCACTAAGGCCAGGCAGAAGAGCAACGGCCGGCAGTAAATATTTGGTTAGTTTTTGAAGCATGACACTTTACCTGAATGATTTCCTTTTAATTAGTTCTTGAATTCGCCGGCGAGCCGTCGGTGCAGCTGTCGGCTCCGTCGATTCCCATGCCGAACTGTGAGCACAGTGGGCACGGATGGAAAACCCCAGTGAACGCTGCTTCCGAAAACCGAACTTTTTCGTGAGCGTAACATCTGAAGCACCAGGTGATGTTTATTATAGTCTTATAAAATTAGTGACTTTCCACAGGGGGAATGCAGACAAGAATAGAGCGCATTAAGTCTTTTATTTGTAACAACTTAAAGATGGCACATCGAGCAACACCTCTGGGCGGTGGGGCTTACGAGGGAAACGTCGCCGCAGTGCCTCAGAGTAGAGAGATTGCCCCAAGTTTCATTGGCGCGCTGAAGGCTTTAGGTATTGATCGAAAAATGTCACCTCAGCCTCCAAGAGGGTTTTTCGGTACGGGCCGGAAACGCCGTGGGTCTTTTGCGGGTAGATTTGCAGAAAGAAGACTTTTCCAGCCTTTTCAAGAGCGGCGGCGAGTTGCATCGTGTTTTGGAAGAGCACGTTGTCATCTTCGAAGTTATGCAGGATGAGTAAGTGGCCTTGGAGTTGGTCGGCGTTCTGGACGTTTGAAGATTTTTTGTAGTGATCCAGGTTGTTGGCGGGGAGGTCCATATAGCGCTCGGTGTAGATGGTGTCGTAGTTGTGCCAATCGTTGACGGGCGCGCCGGCGACACCTGTTTTGAACACGTCGGGTGCCTGGAGCAGGCAGTGAATAGTCATGTAACCGCCATAACTCCAACCTGTAATGCCAACGCGATCAGGATCAACAAAACCTTGCTTGATGAGATACTCGACGCCGCGTCTTTGGTCTTGCACTTCGCGGGTTCCAAGTTCGCGAAAGATAGGCTCCTCGAATTTGTGGCCGCGTCCGGAGGAGCCGCGGTTGTCCATTTCCCAAACCAAGTAGCCACGATGGGCCATGACTTGCGAAATGTTGAGCCCTTGCCAATCGTTATGGATGGTTTGTACGCCAGGACCTCCGTAGACTTGGACGATTAATGGATATTTGACGCCAGGTTGAAAGCCCGCCGGTTTGATGAGGCGACCGTAAAGGGGTGTGCCGTCTTCGGCGGGGACGTTGAAGATTTCTCCGGGCAGGAGGTCAAATTCCTCGGACGCTTTGCGGTCTGAGTCATGTAGGAGGGTCAGCAATTCGCCTGATGAGTTCTTAAGTGACTGGGAGGGAGGAGTGGTCGAATTGGAATAAGAGTCGAGGAAGTAGCTGGCGTCGCTGTTGATTTCTATGCGATGAACGCCTGCTTCGGGAGTAAGTCGCGAGCGGGGCCCTCCGCTGAATGAGACTGAGTAGAACTGAGACTCGAGAGGGCTGGCTTCGGATGAGGTGTAGAAAACTTTCTGCTGAGTTTCGTCGATGGCCTCAATCTTCTTAACTTCCCATTCGCCGCTGGTGAGTTTTGAGATGAGTTCGCCCTCGTTGGAGTAGCGATAGATGTGGCGGAAGCCGCTTTCATGTTCGCTGGTCCAGAGGAATTCTGGGCGGTTCTTGAGGAAGAAGAGATTGTCGGTGAAATTGATCCAGGTTTTGGATTCTTCATGGAGGATGGGGCGAACGGCACTTGTGGCGGTATTGCAGAAGAGCAGATCGAGTTGGTTCTGGACGCGGTTGAGACGTTCGAGAGCGACCTGGGAGGAATCGGGCAGCCAGATCACACGAGCGAGAAGTGTGTTGGCTGTATCGCCAACGTCCAGCCACTTGATTTGCCCTGTGGCGATGGTGATGACACCAAGTTTGACGCGCGCGTTGGGAGTGCCGGATTGCGGATAGCGTTCGGGTTCGGCGAGGGCGCGTTCGCCGGTTAGATCGGTTTGCGGGTAGATGAATTCGTTGGAGACATCGAATTGAAGGAACGCAATTTGTTTGGAATCAGGAGACCACCAGGAGGCAGTGCCGAGATCGAGTTCTTCGGGGTAAACCCAATCGAGTTGACCGTTCAGGAGAGTAGGCGTTCCATCGGAGGTGAGTTGGCGGGTTTGACGGGAGGAGATGTCTAGAACATAGAGGTTCGATTTTGTTCGGTAAAGGATTTGCTCGCCATTGGGAGAGAGTTTGGGATCTTCTTCGGCGAAGTCGGTCTTTGTGAGTTGTTCGTGTTTACCGTTGGGGTGCACAAGGAAGAGGTCACCGCCGGCTTCCGTGAGGATGTCTTTGTTGTTGGGGAACCATTGGATGGAGTCTGAGGAAACGCGGCGGTTCTGCCAGCCGAAGGTTTTGGATTCGTCAACTTTAACAGCGTCAGCTTCGAGTTTGGAGGGTTTGAACCATTCCCTGGATTTCTGGTGGGCGGGTTCGAAGAGATAGACGGTGCCTTGCTGACGATACGCGAAGAGTTGGCCGTTGGAAGACCATACGGGGGTGATGGAGTCGCGGGAAAAAGGTTGTTTTAGAAGGTCGGCCAAGGTGACGGGTTTCTTGGTCGTTTGGGCGAGGAGGGGTATTAGCGCGCAAAAGAGCAATAGAGTGAAACGAGTGGACACACTGCCAGTGTATGAAACTGGAAGGACGCATGATCACACTTCTGTTGTTGATAGCTGCGGCTTTCGCGGCGGGCGCTATTAATTCCGTCGCCGGCGGAGGAAGCTTTTTGACGTTTCCGTCTTTGGTATTTAGCGGCGTGGCACCGGTAATGGCGAATGCTTCCAACACAGTGGCGCTGGTCCCGGGGACGATGGCGAGTGTTTTTGCATACCGAAACGATGTGCGGCGGATGGATGAAAGGTATTTGAAGTTGTGGTTTGTGGTGAGTTTATTCGGCGGTGCGGCGGGGGCGGGCTTGTTGCTAGTGACATCGGACAAAACGTTTCGGCAGGTTGCGCCTTGGCTACTATTGTTTGCCACTCTGCTTTTTGCGTTTGGAAATCAGGTGAGTCTCGCGATGCGTGGAAAGTTGCACGGGAGTGGCTGGTTGATGTTGATTCTGATGTTTCCGATTGCGGTGTATGGGGGGTACTTTGGCGGCGGGATCGGGATTATGTTTTTGGCCGCGCTGCGGCTCTATGGGATGACGGACATTCACGGGATGAATGGGATCAAGACGATTTTGGGTGGGACGCTGAATGCTCTGGCGGCATTAATCTTTATTGTGAATGGACAAGTGGCTTGGAAGCCGACGCTGGTGATGATGGCGGCGTCGATTGCGGGCGGGTATGTGGGCCCGAGAGTGGCCCGGAAGTTGAAGGCCGAAGTGATTCGGGGAGTGGTGATTGTGGTGGGAGTGGTGATGACGGCTTACTTTTTCCATTTGGCGCCGAAATAGGGGTTAGAGGACGGGGCCGATGCGCCAGGGGGCGAATTCGTGGTGGCCGAGTTTTTCAGCAAGGGTACGTTCGCCGGAGGCGATGCGGATTAGGGCATCGAAAATTTCCTGTCCGATTTGTTCGATAGTGGCGGTGCCGTCAGCGACGCGGCCGGCGTTGATATCCATGTTGCCGGTCATGCGTTTGTAGGTGTTGGTGTTGCTGGCGATTTTGAGCACGGGGATGCTGGGGAAGCCGATGGCGCTGCCGCGGCCCGTGGTGAAGGCGATAAGGTTGCAGCCGCCGGCGGCGAGGCCGGTGAGGGAAACAGGGTCGTAGCCGGGAGTGTCCATGAAGACGAAGCCGGGGGTCGTGACGCGTTCGGAGTAAAAGTAAACGTCTTCGAGAGGGGTGGTACCGGCTTTGGCGACCGCGCCGAGAGATTTTTCGAGAATGTTGCTGAGGCCTCCTTCTTTGTTGCCCGGTGAAGGGTTGTCGTTAAAACTGCCGCCGAATTGGCGGAGGTAGCGCTTGTAGTTTTCGATGCAGGCGAGGAGTTTTTCGGCAACCTGGGGATTGCGCGCACGGCGGAGGAGGAGGTGTTCGGCGCCGAAGATTTCGGTGGTTTCGGCGAGGACGGCGGTAGCGCCTTGAGCAACCAGGAGATCACAGCAGTGGCCGAGAGCAGGGTTGGCGGTGATGCCGGAGAAGGAATCGGACCCGCCACAGTTGAGGCCGAGGACGATTTTGGAGAGTGGGAGTTCTTCGCGTCTTTGCTCGGCAGCGCGTTCGATGTACTGGCGGATATTTTTGCGGGCGGCCTCGATAGTGCCGAGCGTACCGCCGGATTGCTGAAGCGTCATGCCCTGGAGGCCAACTGGCGCGCCTTTGTCACCGTTGGAACTGCGGCCGAGATAGTGATCGATCTGATTGACTTCGCAGCCAAGACCGAGGATGAGGGCGGCGGAGATGTTGGGGTGATCGAGGACGCCTTCCAGGGTGCGCTGGAGTTGTTCGGTGTCAGGACCCATGGCTTGGCCGCAGCCTTCGCCGTGGGGGAAGGCAACGATACCGTCGACATTGAGGGGAAGCGCTTCGCCGGTGAAGCTTTGAGCAATGAGTTCGGAAGTGTGGGCGGCGCAATTGCTGGCAGCAACCACGGCGATGTAGTTGCGGGTACCGGCGCGGCCGTCGGGGCGGGGATAGCCGTGGAAGGTGGCGGTCGAATTACGCGTAGAACGTGGCGGAATGGATTCGGGGCGAATTTCGTTGACGTTGAGTTCGTGGTAGCCGAGGTTGTGGACGTGGACGTGGTCACCAATCTCAATGGGAGCAGTGGCGAAACCTATCGCGTTGCCATAGCGGTAGACGGGATCGCCTGATAGAACGGAGCGGATCGCGATCTTGTGGCCAACGGGGACGGCTGAGCGAGAGGTTACGGCGTGGCCCTGGATGTTTAAGGTTTCACCGGCCAGTATCGGCACTCTGGCAATAGCGACGGAATCACTCGGGTGGAGAAGGATGGCGGAATTGTCCGGCGTGGGCGGTGCAGCGATTTCGTAAAGCATGGGCTAGTTCCAATGTACGCCGTCGGTTTGTGGCGCAAATGGCGTTAAAAGTGGTTTGCGACTGCGGAAGCGATTTTCTGCAGCGGATGCACTTCTTGGGCGGCACCGCAGGCGATGGCTTCTTTAGGCATTCCGAAGACCACGGAGGTGTGTTCATCCTGGGCGACCGTAAAGGCGCCCGCTTTACGCATAGCCAGAAGGCCACGCGCACCATCTGCGCCCATGCCGGTGAGAATGACACCGATGCCATTGGCGCCGACGTTGGTAGCGCAGGAGTTGAAAAGAACGTCAACGGAGGGGCGATGGCGATTGACTTGTTCAGTTTGCGTGATTCTTACAGTGTATTCGGCACCTTGGCGCACCAGTTCCATGTGGTGATTGCCGGGTGCAATGAGAGCGTGGCCTACTAAGAGGCGATCTCCATCGACTGCTTCCTTGACACTGATTTTGCATAGAGAATCGAGGCGTTTCGCGAATTGGGCGGTGAATTTTTCGGGCATGTGCTGAACGATCGCGATAGCCGGAAAGTCGGCTGGCAGCGGTTCGAGAAGGTCGCGCAACGCTTCGGTACCGCCGGTGGACGCGCCGATAGCGATGATTTTATGAGAGGCGTTGATGTGGGAAAGATTGGATTGTACCGGTGCCGCGTAGACGCCGTTGCGTGGGGGGCGGAGAATGACGCGAGCGGTGGCGGCGGCTTTTACTTTGGCGATGATCTCTTCCGAGAGTTCAAGCGTGCCGCTGGCAATGGAGAGTTTCGGCTTGGGTATGTAATCGATAGCGCCGAGGCTGAGTGCGCGTAATGCGATGTCGCAACCTTTTTCGGTAAGCGACGAGATCATGACGACGGGGATCGGGTAGGAGCGCATCAGCTTCTCGAGAAAAGTGAGGCCGTCCATGCGCGGCATCTCGACATCCAAGGTGATTACGTTGGGCTGGTGAGCTTTGATCAGGTCGCGGGCGATGAAGGGATCCGCCGCGGCTCCGACGACTTCGATGTCAGGATCGGAGCGCAGGATTTCCGTAAGAAGCTCACGCATGAGTGCGGAATCATCGACAATCAAAACTTTACATTTAGCCATGTTTCACGCGGTATGTTGTGGTGCCAACAGATTCGAGTACGTCGGTCATCCAATGCAAATGCTCGGAATGGCCGACAATCAGGTGTCCGTGCGGTTTCAGGTGGCCGATCAGACGACGCAATATGCGGTTTTGCGTTTCGTGCTCGAAGTAGATCAATGCGTTGCGGCAAAAAATGACATCGAAACTCTGGTTGACATCCCAATTCGGATCAATGAGATTTAAGTGTCTGAAATCGATTCGCTCACGAAGTTCGGGCTTAACGCGGTAGCGGCCAGCTTGCGCGGCGGAGCCTCGAAGAAAGAACCTTTGTCTGAATGGAAGCGGAACCGATTCCAAATCGCTTTCCGGGTAGATGGAAGAGCGGGCGAATTCTAAAACCTGGGTATCGATATCCGTGGCAAGAACCGTGAAGTCGCATTTGGCGGGAGAACGGTCGAGAGCATCCCGAACGGTCATGGCGATCGAAAAAGGCTCTTCGCCAGTTGAGCAGGCAGCACTCCAGATGTTGAGGGGTCGAGGTGCGGAGCGAACGGAACTTTGAACAAGTTGGACGAGAAAGGCAAAATGGTGCTGCTCGCGAAAGAACGAGGTTTTGTTCGTTGTTACGCAATTGATCAACTCGCGTCGCTCGTCTCCTGACGTGTCCTGATTGATGAGTAATTGATAATAAGCTTCAAAGCTGGGAAGGCCGAGCGTACGGAGACGGCGTTGCAGCCGCGCAGTGAGCATCGGACACTTTGTCTGGCGCAATGAAATACCTGTTTGGGACGAGATTAGGTCACGAAACAGCACGAATTCCCGGTCTGTCAGCTCGGCTTTCACGATTTCGACAGTGTTTAGATCAATAAGAGAATTCTTCATGTTGAGAGCCAGGTTGAGCTAATTCACGGTCTTTTCCGGGGGAGATTCCACCGTAACTTCGCTTTCTGAGAGAAGTTTGTCTAGATCGAGCAGAATGGAAAGACGCTCAGACGCTTTGAGAAGACCGAGAATGAAGTTTCGATTGACGGCGATTCCGAAGTCGGGTGGCGGATTGATTTGCTGGGCCGGAAGAGCGAGAACATCGGAAACGGAGTCTACGACCAGGCCGACATTTTTTTCGCCTGATTTGGCGATTATGATGACGGTAAATTTGGTGTACTCTTTTTCGGGCATACTGAACTTGAGACGCAGGTCGACAACAGGCAACACAGTACCGCGCAGATTCATGACACCTTTAATGTGAGGAGGCATGTTCGGAATGGGCGTTATCGAGGTGAAGCCGCGGATTTCGCGGACTTTGAGAAGGTCTAAACCGTATTCCTGGTCGTTCAACCAGAAAGTCAAATACTGTTTGATATCTTCTTTTACGGCTTGCGCCTGGTTATGAGCGACGGTTGAGGTGGAAAGCATATAGACGCGTTTTTCTTTGCGATTAGAATTCTTCGAACTCTTCATCCAGAGCTGCGGTTGATACGGTATGGCCGAGGCTGGATGCCAAGCCATTGAGCGCCGCACTGGCGGCGGGAGCAGGATCTACCATGCGAGAAAGGAGAGCAGACGATTTGGCGATAAGCGGTGCGGCTGCAACCTCTTTTTCGACTCCATCCAGGGCGACATCTTGCGGCTTAACAATAAAGCGACCTATCAGTTGCTCAAGGTGTCCTGCGTCCGCAGCGAGCGAGCTTGCCGTGGCGGATAACTGTTCTGTTTGAGACGAGTTGGATTGCAATACGCTGTCCATTTGCAACATGGCGCTGTTGACCTGCTCGATGCCAGTGGACTGTTCGCGCGAAGCGGCGGCGATTTCACTCACAATGTCGGTCACACGTTTGACGGAAGTCACGATTTCATTGAGCGTTTGACCGGAGCGATTGACGAGAGTTGAGCCGTTTTCAACCTTGCGCCGGGAGTCGCCAATGAGCGCTTTAATTTCCTTGGCGGCAGCGCTGCTGCGTTGAGCAAGGCTGCGGACTTCGGTGGCGACCACGGCGAAGCCCTTGCCATGCTCTCGAGCACGAGCCGCTTCCACAGAGGCGTTAACAGCGAGAAGATTTGTCTGGAAAGCGATTTCGTCTATGACGCGTATGATGGCCGCGATCTTGCCTGAGGCGTCGCTGATCTCATTCATGGCACTCATGGCATTGCTTACGACGGTTCCACCCTTTTCAGCAGCATCGCGCGATGAGATGGCGAATTGACTTGCTTGGCGCGCGTTATCGGAATTTTGCCGCACAGTAGCGGTGATTTGTTCAAGGCTCGCAGATGTCTGTTCGAGGCTAGCCGCTTGTTCGTGGGCACCACCTGCCATAACCTCTACGGATTTGGCCAGCTGAATGGAAGCCGAGCCGAGACTCCTTGCAGCCTCACCAACCTGAGTCATGGTTCCGCGTATGTTTATGAGGGCGGAATTTAGAGCTTTAGCCAAGAGCCCGATTTCGTTCTCAGAGTCGATTTCGACCGCTTGAGTTAAGTCACCGCGCTCAACTTGGCTTAGGACTGCCACCACGAGCCTAAGTGGAACAGAGAAGCTGCGGGCAATGGCGAGACCGGTAATGGTACCGAACAAAAGACCTCCGAGCAACAGCCAAGCAAATTGCGTTCTTGTGCTCTGGACTACTCTGATTTCGTTGGCGTTAAAGATCTCGGCGTTGACTTTCTTTAATACAATTGCCTGATTAATGGAATCGGACAGGCGGTCAGTCGCAGAAAGCGCCGCAGTCAGCGATTTGACGGTGGCAACATGTTCGCCGCTTCTCGCAAGGCCGAACACTTCGCGAGCTGTTCGCTCCACATCGGGAATCGTCAAAATGGTCAATTGAATTTTGTCGCGGGTGTTGGCGCGAACCCGTGAAGAAGCCGAGGATAAGGAAAGGCGAAGATCGGCCAATCGCGAATCGAAATCGTGCTCAGCCGAAGCAACAGCCTCGTTGTTGCCTGCAGCAAGGGCTGCAGCGAAGAGACTGCCGGACATAAGCGTCTGGTCGACTTCAGCTTGCCGAATAGCGTCTAGTCCTCCCACGTCGCGCTGAAACACTTCAAGCGTGCGATTGCTCATTTGCGACATCTGGGTTGACGCCAAATAACCGATCAGCAAGAGGAAGCAAAGTACGCCGCCAAACGCCGACATTATCTTTGGCATCGCGTTGAGGTTTGTAAACCATTTCATGATAAGAGCCCGATATTCTGAAAATTCCTAAGCGACCAGACTGATCGGTCTGACTTCCTTGCTCAATCTATCGGCCTTGGCGAGAGAATCGATTAGGGTCCCGACATCCAGAATCAGGCCGGCAGAACCATCGCCAAGAATAGTCGCGCCGAGTGTGCCTTCGATTCTGCGGAAATTTTTCTCCAAGCTCTTCACAACCAGCTGCTGCTGACCAAGAAGTTCATCGACCAGCAACGCCACTTTGAGGGAGCCTCGCTCGACGACGACGGCAAGTTGCGGGAGTTCATCGTCACTGTTGCGCGAGCTGGGCTGCAAATGAAACAACTGCTGGAGACGAAGGAATGCAATGACTTGGTCGCGCACTCGTATAGCTTCGCCCTTGCCAGCAATATTGAGGATCTGTTCTTCGTAAACGGCAATGGTCTCAACAATGGAAGTGAGCGGAAGGACGAAACGATGGTCTGAAACACGTACGATTAACCCATCCATAATGGCCAAAGTAAGAGGCAGCAGGATCTTGACAGAAGTGCCTTGACCCTCCTCACTAAGAACGTTAATCGTGCCACCCAAGGCGGCGACATTGCGCTTTACTACATCCATCCCAACACCACGGCCTGAGATATCGCTTACTTCGCTACAGGTCGAGAAACCCGGTTCAAAGATCAACAGACGAATCTGTTCGTCCGACACTTCGGCGGCGGCAGAAAGAAGGCCTTTAGCAATGGCCTTATCACGGATTCTGCGGAGGTTTAGCCCGCCTCCATCGTCTTCAATCTCAATGAGTATGCTGCCGGCAAGATGAGAAGCAGAAAGAGAAATAGTGCCGGTTTCCGGTTTGCCGGCAGCGGACCGCTGCGTCGGCGACTCGATCCCGTGATCGGCCGAATTGCGAATCAGGTGAGTGAGCGGATCGCCTAATAGCTCAAGAATACCGCGATCCACCTCGGTATCCTCGCCCGCGGTAACGAGCGAAATCCGTTTCCCGGTTTTCTGAGCCAAGTCGTGAACAAGACGAGAGAAACGCGAAAAAATCGTTCCAACCGGTAGCATGCGAACCGACATGGTTCGCTCGTGCAACTCGCGAATGCACCGCTCCAACGTGGAGACACATTCTTTGAGGCGATCATGGGTATCGGGAGAGAACTTGTCCACCAGTTCCGAGGTCATGGCTTGGGCAATGACCATCTCACCGACCAGATCAATTACTTTGTCGATCTTTTCAGTTGCTACTCGAATCGAAGACTCGCGAGCGACAGCAGTTTCGGAGCGAGCGGGAGCGCTGGCGGCGATTGGAGCCCTTACCAGAGGAGTAATTTCAATGCGAGCTTGATCTTCGACGAACTCAAAGACTTCCTTCAAATCGGCAACCGGATTCTTCGTGCGAACCGTGAGTTCCCAAGCCAAGTGACAAACCGAGGTATCCAACTCGACCAGTGATGGCAGCGTCTTGACGTCCAGCGTGGTGGAAACAACCGTCGACACCTGGGCCAGGTTCCTTAATAGAAGCAGCGGGTTACAGCCGGTCGAGAACAAGTCCTTAGCGGGCTGAAAAACGATTTTATAGTCAGTTTCGAGATTCTCTGCCAGCGGTTTGACGATGTCTGGCTTGGTGGAATCCGCACGCGCACCTTGAGGGGCGCCAGCGATTATTTCCAAAGCAGCAATCGTTTCGTCCATTCCCGCAGGGCACTCGGCATCGCGGCTGGCAGTAAGAAGTTTAAGTATGTCGGTAGCCCTAAGCATCAAGGCGATCGAATCAAGACTGGGCTTCGCCTGGCCATTGCGCATTAGATCTAAAAGGTTTTCAAGCGCGTGTGTCAGCTTAACGACGTGGATGAGACCAAAAGCGCCGGCTCCGCCTTTCATCGAATGGGCCGCGCGAAAAATCGAGTTGAGCAGCTCGGAGTCGTTTGGGGAGGCGTTCAGCGTTAATAGGCCGGACTCCAGCGTATCGAGATGTTCGGCACTTTCGTTTAAGAATGTGTCCAGAAAATGGGAGACATCGATTTTCATGGCTAAGGGAGCACCTTGGCTATGGTTTGCAGAAGCTTTTCAATTTCGAACGGCTTTACGATCCAGCCGGTAGCTCCGGCAGCTTTGCCTTGTTCTTTCTTGGAAATCTGCGACTCAGTCGTCAGCATAAGAATGGGAACGAATTTGAGTGCCGGCATGGCGCGCACGTTCTTGATGAAAGTGAATCCATCCATGACGGGCATGTTCAGGTCGGTAATAACGATGTGGATTTTTTGGGCGGGAATTTTATTCAACGCATCCTGACCATTTTCCGCTTCGACTACTTCAAATCCTGCTTCGCGCAGAGTAAATGCAACCATCTGGCGCATTGTTATTGAGTCATCGACGATTAAAGCAGTTTTTGCCATTTTTTACTCTTAACCTTCTTAGGCCAAATCACCTAAAAAAGCTCGACGTCGCCCGCCGCAGAATCCTGCTGGGCGCCACCAAGCACATTCCTTTCTTCCTGCATGGTGTATGAACTGGACAAGTGAAGCAGAATTGGCGCGGCGTCCAACTCGACATCGGTGCAGTAGGTACTGAGATCGAGTTTGATCCGATCCAGTTCTCCCACTGCATGGCTAATTCTTTGATTGATACGATCCTGAAATTGCAGCGTGCGCACCGCGCCAGCAATCTCTTTGGTGACGCCGCGGCTCTCTTCTTGCATTTTGCCGATGAATTCACGGGTGGAGTTGTGCATGAGCCGGAAATCTTCCAATACGCGATCGACTTCGATCTTGCTTTTCCGGTAGGCCTTCTGATCTTCGACCACCATGCTTTGAAGATCAGTGAGGGCGGAATCCGCAATGCTACGGAGTTCGCCGGACACGGAGCGGATCAGTTCGACAATTTCGGCTGAGCGTTTCGCTTGGACGGCAATTTCGTTGGCTACGCCGCCAAAACCGGCCGCCTTGTCTCCGGCGCAAACTGCTTGTATGCGGGCATTGACGGCCAGAAGACGATTGCCGATGGTGATATCGTCCAATTGGATCAGAGACTTAGTAATATGATCTGTCGCTTGGCGGACGATTTTAATACGTTCAATGGCGCTATTTGAGACAGCGGCGGAGTCTTGAGTGTGATGAAGTAGCGTCTCGATAGTGCGGGAGGCTTCTGCAATGAGTGAGTCGACAGAGGAAGAGGCTTTAATATCGACGCCGCCGGACAGAAGGTCTGCGGCGCCTGTTATTCCGGCCCGAGTTCGGTCTGCCATGCCTTGAAATTTGCCGCAGACCTCGAATACCGCAGCTTCGATTTGGCTGGCCGTCTCCTTAAGTTGGGTGCCGATCACGCCGAGAACGGGCAGAGTGTGCGCTATGTGAACCTTTAGGTCTTGCTTGGGGATTGGGTCGGCTTGTAGTTGTTGATCCATCTTTACCTGTAACCGCTGCTTTCGGGCCTAAGCGCCAACATCCGAAAAATCGAATGCGGAATCCGCGCCCGCAATCCGTAACCACTGTTGAACGGAAGGATCGGCACCCTTAATGCGTAGCTTTTCCTGCTTCAATCCGGCTTTGCACGCTAGCAAGACCTGCAAGGCAGCGGCGTCTATGTGATCGACCTCGCTCATCTCCAAACAAATTTCGGGCATTGGTGCTGCCATCGCGCCCAAAAGCTGTTGTTTCAACGATTCAGCGCTGTATTGATCGAGAGAACCGGACAAAATGACAGGCGTCGAAGTAGGGGTCGGGCTTTGTGCGTCCACAAGACATGTATCGGCTTAAAGAAGAAGGGGGATTAGCCAGGGGAAGAATTTTAAGCGGAAGAGGCAGGCGGCGCTGTTTGGAGGGAGGTGGCGAGTTTCCGAAAGAGAAGCTGTTACCAGCGGTTACGGCGTTGGGGCAGCAGTACCAGAATAGAACCGTAGAGGGCACATAGGGCGGCCATTACAAGGAGTAGCGCCCACTCAAGCCCGGCAGTTCCCTGGAAAGTGTAAGGGGTAAAGAAGAAACCCCATATCAGAAGGATCACTACGGTCAAACTCCATAAGGGGAAAACGAATTCAAAGATACGCACCACGGCGAGGAAGATACAGATAAAGCCAATTAGGCTGAGTAAGCTCACGCGCGAGATGAGGCGATCCTGATCGAACGGAAGCATCTCCATGTGCAGTGCCTGATGGCTCGAACTGGCAAGGATAGCGATACCGAACAGAAAAGCGCTCAAGGCCAGATGAAAAATGTAGGCGTAGAGCTTCAGCAGGCCATTGAGCAATCTCACAGAATCTTTTTTCCCATGGCTGAGGTGACGAGTTCCACACCGAGCAAAGCGGTACGGTTGACGCTGTCCAGAACTGGATTGACTTCGACGATTTCCATGGAAAGCATGCGGCTGGAGTCGCAAATCATCTCCATAGATAGATGCGCTTCACGGTAGCTCATGCCACCGCGAACGGGAGTGCCGACGCCGGGGGCTTCGTCGGGGTCGATGGCGTCCATGTCGAGGGAAAGGTGAAAGCCGGCGGTACCGTCGGAGGCAGCGGCCATGGCCAGTTCCATCACTTTGCGGAGGCCGAGTTCGTCGATGTCGCGCATGGTGAAGGTAACGACGCCAAGTTCGCGCACGACTTGACGTTCGCCTTCATCGACATCGCGAAGGCCAATGAGAACAGTGTTGCGGGCTGCCATTTTGGGGGCATAGCCGAAAATTTGGGTTAGCTCGCTCGGACCGCGGCCGAGACAACTGGCTAAGGGCATGCCGTGCACATTGCCGCTTGGAGTGATTTCAGGGGTGTTCATGTCGGCATGGGCATCGATCCAGACGACGCCGATTTTCTGATTGCACTTGCGGAAAGCATTGGATACGCCGGCGACGGTGCCAGCGCCGACAGAGTGGTCGCCTCCCAAGACCAGCGGGAAGCGACCTTTTTCGACGATGCCGCTTACGGTGTGCGCGAGGTCGACACAGCATTGAGCGATAGGGGCAAGGTACTTAGCTTTGGGAGAACCTTCGTCGATGGTTTCTTGTTGGGCGACGGCGACGTTACCGAGGTCGTGAACTTGATACCCCATGGCTTGCAATTTGGCGTTGAGTCCGGCGAGGCGGAGGGCGGAAGGACCCATGTCGACACCGCGACGGCCAGCACCGAAGTCGAGCGGCGCACCGATGATAGCGATTTGCGAAGAACGGGTCACGTAAAGTTCTCGAGTTCGGCTAAGGTCTTGTTCGATAAAGCATGCGTGGATAAGGGATGGTTTCGCGGAGGTGCTCGACACCGCACATCCAGGCTACGAAGCGTTCGACGCCCATGCCGAAGCCGCCGTGCGGGACCGAACCGAAGCGGCGCACGTCGAGATACCACTCGAAGGCTTCGCGCGGGAGTTTGTGTTCGTCCAAACGCTTTTCGAGAAGAGCAAGGTCGTGAATGCGCTGGCCACCGCCGATGATTTCGCCGTAACCTTCAGGCGCGATGACGTCAACGCCAAGGGCGACTTCGGGGCGGTGCTCATCCGGTTGGAAGTAGAACGCCTTAATTTCGGTTGGGTAACGATCAACCATGATGGGCTGGTCGGAGCCTTCGGTCAGGAGGGTTTCGTCGGTATTCCCAAAATCGCCGCCCCACTTGATCTCGCTACCTTTGGCGGCGAGGATTTTTACGGCGTCGTCATAGCTCATGCGCGGGAACGGGGGTTTGATGGCTTCGAGCTTGCCGATATCGCGTTCAAGGACTTTCAACTCCTCCTGGCGATTTTCGAGGACGCGCGCGACGAGAAAGAGAACGAGTTCCTCGGCGACGCGCTTCACTTCTTCGAGGTCGGCGTAAGCGATCTCAGGTTCGACCATCCAAAATTCGGTTAAGTGGCGGCGAGTCTTTGATTTCTCCGCGCGGAAAGTGGGACCGAAACAATAAACTTTACCGAAGGCCATCGCGTTGGCTTCGTTATAGAGCTGGCCTGATTGGGTGAGATAGACCTTTTCGTCTTCGAAATAATCGACTTCGAACAGCGTGCTGGTGCCCTCACAAGCGGCGGGCGTGAAGATGGGGGTATCGACAAGGGTGAAGCCGTGGCCGTCGAAGTAATCGCGAATTCCTTTGACGATTTCGTGGCGGATGCGAATGGCGGCGTGCTGGCGACGGCTGCGGAGCCACAGGTGGCGATGATCCATCAGGAAATCAACGCCGTGATCTTTGGGAGTGATCGGATAGGGGTGTTCTTCGGGAACGCGTTGAATGATGTGGGCGTCGTCGATATCGAGCTCGAAGCCGCCTTGGGCACGGGCTTCGGCACGGACGGTACCAGTTATAGTAAGTGAACTTTCTTGAGTTAGTCCTTTTAACGCTTCAAAGACGGCTTCGGGAACGTTTGCCTTAACGGCGACGCATTGCATCATGCCGCTGCCATCGCGGACGACGGGGAAAACAATTTTGCCGGATTTGCGGAGGTTGTAGAGCCAGCCTTGAATGGTTACGCGTTCGCCGGCGTGGGCGTGAGCCTCGGCAATTTTGACGATGTTCGCTTCACTGCTGCTCATATTTGCATATCTTCGCTACTGCTCATAGTAGCTTTCGAACTTATCCAGGTCGTCGGCGGTGCGTTTGGCGTCTTCGGCGGGATGCTCGACGGCGGCAACGGATTTCAACTCCAACAATAGTGGGTATTGATCTGGACGGGAGCGCAGCAAGCCCATGGCGTGCTTCCAATCGATGGTGCCTTGCCCGGGGAAGAGGTGCGCGTCGGTTTGGCCATCGTTGTCGTGAATGTGAGTGGAGCGAATGCGGTCTTTCATAAGTTCGAATTCGGCGGCGACACCCTTGGTCAGGTGAGCGTGGCCAATGTCGAAGCAGTAATTCAATTTGAGGTGAGTAGCTGCGATGAAATCATTCAGCTTTTCGGCGGACGACATGCCGTTGGGAATATTTTCGAGAAGGACTTCGACGCCGCGCTGGCCGGCGAAGACGCGGATTTCATCGAGTGAGCAAAAAGCGGAATCGATGCGGCGCTCGTCAAAATCCTGGCCGGCGACACCGAGGTGTTGAATCAGATAGTGAAAGGGAACGCTTTCGGCAATCTCGATGGCGCGCTTAATTTCGTCGACGATGGCGATGCGTTTGGCTTTTTGAGTTTCGGTGATATCGAGAACGGCTTGCGGACCGCTGCGGCCCCATACGTCATCGCTGTAAACCGGCGAATGCAGGGAGTGCATTTTGAGAGTAGAGTCGCGAAACCAGTGGCCGAGTTCAGCAATTTGGGCGGAATCGTGGTAATCGACATGTTGGCGGGCGCAGTAGAGTTCGATGCCTTCGAAGCCGGCGTTGCGGATTCGTTCGAGACCGGCAGTGGTGAGACGATGGCCGACGAAGAGGTGAGTGGAAAGCAACTTCTGCATTTGGTTTTAGTTTGTTAGAGAAGCAACAAAGAAGGGACACGCTAGCGTTTTGTTCTAAGTAGGACGGTTCCCTTTTTTCTTAGTTCAATAGCCAGCGACCTTTCCGTTCAGGCGCGATTCGGTGCCGCCTTCCAGTGTGCCATTGTTAACAACGATGGCCTCCACTCTCGCCACGCCGCCGACCGGTTTGATTTCGTAACCCATAGCATGTAGCGCTTCCGCGACTTGCGGAGAGAAACCGTTCTGTAAGTAAAGCACATCGGGCTTCCACTGCTGGTGGAATCTAGGGAGATCCACGGCATCCTGCGGATTCAGGTGAAAGTCGAGAACGTCTAGAATGACTTGCATAACCCCGGTGGTGATGCGTGAGCCTCCGGGTGCACCAACCACCATAAAGAGTTTACCGCCACGGGTAATGATAGTTGGTGTCATGGAAGAAAGCGGGCGTTTGCCGGGCTCGATGGCATTGGCATCGCCACCGATGACGCCGAACATATTAGGTGAGCCGGGCTTGGCTGCGAAGTCGTCCATCTCGTCGTTCAAAAGGAAACCAAGTTTGGGAACGGTGACACCGCTGCCGTATAAGTTGTTCAAGGTGTAGGTGACGGCGACGGCGTTGCCTTTCTCGTCGACGACATTGTAGTGTGTCGTGTCGCTGTTCTCAAATTGCGAAACGTGGGCGGCTTGGGCGCGTGGAAGACCGGGGGCAATCATTTCGCTGGGTGTGGCATGGGTGGGGTCAATGGTGTTTCGACGCCAGTCGATATAAGCGCGATCGAGCAGAGCTTTGACGGGGACATTGTAGAAGGATGGGTCACCGAGATATTCGCTGCGGTCGGCATAGAAGCGGCGCATGGCTTCGGCTTCGTAGTGGACGGCTTTGGTGGAATCGGGGCCGTCGGTATCATAGCCGGTGCCGTTGAGTATGGCAAGCATTTGCAGAACGCCGACGCCTCCAGCGCTGGGAGGAGGCGAAGTGATGATGTGGAAATCTTTGTAGTTGCCTTCCAGAGGCGTCCGTTCGATCGCTTTATAAGTCTTGAGGTCGGCTTCAGTGATAAGACCCGCGTGGGCTTTCATTTCGGCAGCGAATTGTCTGGCGGTGCGACCTTCGTAGAAGCCTTTGCCGCCTTCTTTGGCGATGCGATCTAGAGTTTCGGCGAGTTCGGGTTGTTTGAAAGTCTCGCCGGGTTTGTAGGGATTGCCGTTGCGCAGGAAGATACGTTTGGATTCGGGATCAGTGGCGAGGGCGGGATTATCGTTGGTCAGAGATTTGGCCAAAGTGGGGCTAACGACAAAACCTTCGGAGGCGAGCTTAACGGCGGGCTCGACTAACTGCTGCCAGTTTTGCGTGCCAAATTTCTTATGGGCGCTAGCGAAGCCGGCAACGGAACCAGGGATACCGGACGAGCGCCAGCCGAAAATACTGTCTTTGGTTGGATTACCTTTGTCGTCAAGATACATGTCGCGGCTGGCTTTGGCGGGGGCGGCTTCACGGAAATCGAGGAAGGCGGTTTTGCCGTTGGCTAAGCGGATGAGCATGAAACCGCCGCCGCCGATGTTGCCAGCAAGTGGGTGTGTAACGGCAAGGGCGAACCCGATTGCTACCGCCGCATCGATGGCATTGCCGCCGCTCTTGAGAACTTGCAGGCCTACGTCGGCAGCCAGAGGCTCTTGCGCGACGACCATGGCATGCTGGGCGCGGACGGGATCTTTTGCTTGAACGGGGAGAAGAGAGGATACGCACACCACAGCCGTGGCAAGCCGAAGACGACGCATGAAAGCCAGTCTATCAGCTTGAAGGAAGGTGGCGGGACGTGGCGGAATTACTTAGCGGAGCTGATGGAGCGCAAGCGGAGAGCGAGGCGGCTCTTGTAGCGGGCTGCGGTATTTTTCTTGATGATACCCCATTTGGCCGCGCGATCAACGAGCGAAAAGGTGGCGGGAATTGTTTTGGTGGCGCCTTCGGCGTCCTTCTTATCTAGCAGACGGCGCATGGTGCGGATCTGGTGGCGGAGCTTAGTTTTGCGGAGACGGTTGATAGCGGTGCGGCGTTCTGCGATGCGGACGCGCTTCAACGAAGAGACTGTATTTGCCATTTACCTGATTTGTACCTGAACGTGTAAATTTACCCTATTAGGATAGCAGGTTAGGCGGTGAGAGGAGGTCCTTTGGGGTGAATTGCCTAGCTACTTAGAACGCCCGAAAAACCTGATTCGTACCACAAAGTGACGTCCCTCATCGCCAGTAAATTGTAAGAATTGCGGCGTGCCGGTGACGTTGTTTACGCTTGACGGATTGCCTTGATTGGTCACGTTATCCATGCCTCCACGCAGGGCAAACCGGCGTCCGCGTACGGTGAGCATGCGTTCGACGGCCAGATTGAGGTCGAAATTGACGGGGAAGCGGTGGGAATCAACGGGGCCAACGATTACGCCGGTCTGATCTCTGACGGAAAACGGGAAGCCCGAGCGCGCATCGACGAAGGCGGAGACGGCCCAATTTTTCCAAGGCAGCGGCAAGTATGATCTGGCAACCAATCGGTTTGGAGCATTCCACGGCATAGGGACAAGGCTCGAAAGTACTTGGAGCGTTTCTGGAACGCTTGGATCAATCACGGAGTTCGTGATTGCTCGAGAACGCGTATAGGAAGCCATCCATTCAAATTGACCTGAGAGCGTTTGGCGGACCGATATCGCAAACGAATCAAAGTCGTCGCGACGGAGATTCGTCAATTGATAGAGCGCAGCCGATTGAGGGTTTGGATAGGGGAGCAGAGACGGCGGAGCATCTGGATTTAGGGTATTGAGGAAGGTAAAGCCGTTCGTACCGCGCCGACGGAGATACTTTGCGGCTAAGAAGACGCGCGCCCACAATTGACGGTCGGCGGTTAGGGTCCAATTAGTGGCGCGAGGGAGGGCGAGTCCGTTGCGAGTGATTTGGAATGTGGCAAGCGTGGGAGGGCCCGTAGGAGCGCCGTTCGCGTTGTAAGTGGTTGTGACCGCGGTCTGATCCAGTGGCAGGCCGAGTATTTGCATAGTGACGGCATCGTGAGTAATGGAATAACCTCCCGAAACTCTAGTTCCTTCGAGGGGCGACCAGGAGAAGGCGGCGCGAGGAGACCAAGCTGTGGCGCTTAGGTATCGGTCGCGGTCTCCGCGCGCACCGGCGGTTACTTGCAGCGTCTTCAAAACACGCCAAGTATCAAGGAAATACGCGGAGATCTCAGAGTCACTGATCGCAAACTTGGCCGGAGCGGGGAAGGTTGTTGCTGAGAGGAGTTGACCCGAAACTCCCAAAACCTGGTAGCCCGTGCGGCGAAAATCGCCGTTGTAGCGGAGCCAATCACTGTCGGTGCCGAGCTCGAATTGATGTGAACCGGCGAATTGAAATTTTGGGAGGAATGCGTGAATGAGCGCTTCGTCGCGAGTTGCGGTTTGCGAAGAATTCACGAAGTAATTACCGCTGTTGCCTTCCGGTGAAAGGAGGTAAAGATTTTGGCCTTGGGGGGTTTGCCGCGCCGAGTAATGGTCATGTCCGTAACCAAATTCGAGCAACATGCCGTGGCCAAAATACTGCTGATCCTTGATGCTCGCGAAGTATTGGCGCGTATCGACAGTCGTGGTGGTTGTTTCCGGATTGAGCGGACCAAGTCCGACATTATTTTGATTATTGACGTTCACGAGAAAGTCGGCGAAGAGAATGTTGGATGGGGTCAAGTTGACCTGGCCATGAAGAGCGTTACTGCCAGCCCAGCCGCCACGGGTATTCTTTCCCCCGGGAAGTCCAGTAACGACTGAGTTGGTCAATTCCGACTCAAAGGTGTCGGCAAACCAAGCTTTACCGCGAATGATGGGTCCAGAGAAGCCCACGCGTGGGTACCAGTTACCCAATCGGACTCCTTGCTGGATATTTACGCCAGGGATAAAATCGGTTGCCGTGTAGTGGAAGCGGTCCGTGCCGCCTTCGGTGTTAACGCGCATTACGCCCGCAGAGCCCTTGCCGAACTCAGGCGAGGACTGGCCGGATGAGAGATCGACGGAGCGGATGCCTTCCACCGCAAGAATCGTCTGAAACTGACCAGAGATGGGATTGGTGATGTTGAAGCCATTGAACAAATAAAGCACCTGATTCTCGGCGGAGCCGTTCACGTGCAGGGTGCCGCTGTTGTCTTGAATGACGCCGGGTAGAAGTTCCAAAGAATTTCGCAGGCTGTGGCTGTTTGCATATGGAATGTCGTTCACTTCGGTGCCGCTGAGATGTTCTTCGTTTTGTGTTTCGGCGACATCCACCGGAGAGGCTTGGGCGTTCACGTTCTCAGACTGGAAAACTTCGCGAACGGTGTTGATAACGAAGGTGAGCGGCGTGGACATTTCGGCGCGAACAGTTTGATTGGTCAGGGCGTAATAGCCTTCGCGGTCAACGCTGACGAGATAGTCGCCTGGCTTGGGCAGGGTGAGCGAAAAAGCGCCGGTGGGATCGGTTTGCGCGGCCCAAATTGGGGAAGAGGTGGTGAGGCGAATTGTTACGTGAGCGTCGCGGACAGGCGCATCGTTTTCATCGACAACCCGGCCATGCAGGGACAGTTCCGCCGCGTCGAGCAAGGAGCATCTGAACAGCGAAAGCGCGAGCATCGTAAAGCCCGCCAGCTTACCAGAGCGAGTTAGTCTCTTAGCGAGCAAAAGGCTCTTCTCCAAAATAGAACTTAGCAGAGCGGCGGTTGAGAGCGCTAGTTTAGACGCTGGAAAGGCCGTGATCACGAACTCGCTGGCGCGTTTTACGAAACGAAGCCAATTTGCGCTTTTTCTTCTACTTCTGTGGGCGCCGAGAAAAAAGGGGACACGGCTGCCATGTTGGTCGCAAAGTGGCGGTATAAAGAGCCGGAGTTTGCTTTTTCGAACCGCAGCCACAGGAGATTTCATCGACCGTTCATAGAAGGAAGATACTGTAATTGAATAGCCTTGTCTTGGAGGACAGGAAGGAGAATATTATGATCGATCAGGAAAATGTAGTTGCTGTTTACGACAGCCATACCGAGGCCGAACAGGCGGTGGCGAAGTTGAGCGCGGGTTCTTTCGACATCAAGAAAATTTCGATTGTTGGAAAGGATTATCACAGCGAAGAAAAAGTGGTTGGGTATTACAGCACCGGCGATCGAATGAAGTCCTGGGGCGGACTGGGCGCGTTTTGGGGCGGAATTTGGGGATTGCTGTTCGGCGCCGGGTTCTTTCTGATTCCGGGCATGGGGCCTGTTTTGGTGGCCGGTCCATTTTTGGCGGCTCTGGTTGGCGCGTTGGAATCGGCGGTGGTGGTTGGAGGACTTTCGGCAATTGCGGCGGGGCTAGTCAGCTTGGGAATTCCGAAAGATCAAGCAGTCAAATACGAGGCGGAAATCAAGGCCGGCAAGTTTGTGCTGGTTGTGCATGGCACTGCACAGGAACTGGAGCAAGCGCGAAGCATTCTAAGCACGACGTCTCCGATAAGCGTTGAAAAGCACTAAGCGGCGACAGCGTTAAAAGGGCTTTCGGCCTGGTGTGAGGCGTACTGAACGATAGCTTTAGGTAAACAACAACGTATGCAACAACGCGCAACCTTAAGATTGAAAACTCTGCCTGGGATTACCCGTGAGTAACGGTTTGGTAATGATGTTCGCCGTTTTCGACACGCGCCTTTATATACGAGTACGCCGTCTCTATGAGCCTGCTTAGAGCTACGGCGTTCGCGGCTGTTCCCGGTCTTAGTTTCACATGGCGCATGAACTTACCAGTGCCTTGCAACAAGCGGGCCGGATCAGACAACGATGCGCCATGAAAGAAACCCACGTTGACGTGCGATGTGAACACATTGACATAGCCGAAGGGCGCATCTCCTAAGCAAGCAACCGGACAACCGTCGTGCAAAAGCTCCCGGACTTCGTCTCCGCAGTTTCGCATCACCTCAAACCACTCCTGCGCAATGGCGCCCAATTCACCGGCATGCGCTTTCATCCACGCATCGATGGCGGGATCCCGCTCGACAGAGCCGTTGAATCGCAGCAATTCCGTTGTTGTCACGAATCTAAATTATCATTTTGTGGCAGGAATAAGTGCTGAAATCAGGGACATACTACCGCGAAACCACGTGCACGATTAGTTTCATTTTCGGGTGAATGGAACACTGGACTTGGGAAGTGCCTTCCCTGAGAAACGGAACAGAGGACGATTTTCCGGGAGCTTGTCTCCTTAAATCGAACGTCATACCGGGAGTGACGGAATATACGTTATGAGTGACTTCGTCACCGTTCTTGAACGTGATCTGATCGCCGATCTTGATGGTGATCTCCTGTTGCGAGAAGGCGCGATCATTCTGAACGATCTCGTGATTGGCGGGAGAAGCAGCGGTCGCCGCGAGAGCGAAGAGACAGACGGGAAGAAGACTTCTGAGCATACGTTGCAATTCCTTTTGAAAGTTGATTTATCGAGGCAGAACAGGAATTTCGATGGGCTTGTCGGCGCTTGTGAGCAGTTTGAGAAACGCCTCCAGATCGTCAATTTCCTTCGGGGTAAGGTTAAGCGGAACGATTTCCGGGTCTAGACTAGGGCGTTTAACATCTCCACCCCGATCATAAAATGCGATTACGGATTTGAGCGTCGGTTCTGAGCCATCGTGCGTATAGGGTGAACGGCGATCCGCATTGCGAAGGGTGGGCGTTTTGAAGGCAAATTGCATGGCTTCGAGCGCCAGCTTAGCTCCCCGCCCCTTATCGTGGCTCCTAAGCCCAATGTCGTGGAAGCCGTTATCGGTGAAGTTCCACCCGCTGTGGCACTGTGCACAGCGAGCCTTGCTGTTGAAGAGATCAAAGCCGTTTCTGGCGGCAGGAGATAGAGCGTTTGGATCGCCCGCAATCCATTTGTCGAAGGGCGCTTGCGATGAGATGACGGTTCGTTCAAAAGTGGCAATGGCGCGGGCGGTGGCAATTTCGACTGGAAGCGCAGGGTAAGCGCGATCGAATAAAGGCGAGTAGCCCGGGATATCATTGATCGTTTTTAGGAGTTCATTGAGCGGCAGGTTCATCTCACCCTTAGCGGAAATGGGGCACAAGGCTTGTTGTTCGAGCGTATCGGCGCGGCCGTCCCAGAATAGAAGGTCGGCCCAGGCGGTATTCAGAATAGTTGGCGAGCGGCGATTTAGCAATTTCTTGCTGTCTCCGACAGCTTTGGGGAGCCCATCTCCCCAGGAAAACCCAGGGTTGTGACACGAAGCGCATGAAGTGGACCGGCTACGTGAAAGCCGAGGATCAAAGAAGAGAGTCCTGCCGAGAAGCTCGCGATCTTTTGAATAGGCGTTGTCGACCGGAAACGGTACGGACGTGGGACGTGTGTATTTCTGCATCCAGTGGTTGCGCATTGAATCGGCTGGATTCGAAACAAGAGGCGCTACGCCGGGACGTTTTTTGGAAGTAGGTCCAGATGCAAAAACCAGCAAAATTCCAAGCAGAATCGCCGCCAGAGGAGTGGCCACTTTGAAGAGTACGCCAAGCACGCGCTTAAAAACCCTCACTAGTCTTCTATCGACTTAATTGGCCGTCAATCTCAATTAGTTTGGGGAAAACTTTGGGGATTACTGTTTCTGCTCAGCACAGCCGATGATTTAGCGAAGGGCGACACTTGAACTCGTCTGAAAGGTCAGAAGCGAAATGTTCAAAATCGATCAGAAGGTAATGGACCGTACTCCACTCACGACGAAGCTAATGGTTTCGTTCGGAATCATGGTCGCGCTGATCATTGCTGTCTGTCATCAGGGGATCAAAAGTGCCGATACTCTTCACAACATTACTAAGGTGTTGCTGACGAAGGACATAGCGGGCATCTCCGCGATCAAAGAAGCCGCGATTTTCGAAGCTAAGTCGAACAGGGCGTTGCGAGACGTGATTTTGGCCGCTGGAGACAAAGACACAATTCAGGATCAAATACAGCTGATGGGTGAACTGGACGGGTCGGTGGATGAATGGCTTCAGGCATCGCAAAAGGCGCTACCCGACGCGGATAGTCAGAACAAGATCGCCGAAATTAAAAGAAAACTTCCGAAGCTAAGAGGCAGCGCCGGGAAAGTTGTCGATCTCGTTAAGGCCGGGAATCGAAGCGGTGCGATGGCGGCCTTGAAATTGACAAACCTACTCGCCAACGAGATAAATCTGGAAATTGCGGAGGTCTGCCGGCCGCGCGAAGAAGCCCCCAAGCGATTGGGCGAGAAGTGTGAGGCGGTGTATCGCAGCGGTCGAACAACCAGCTTGCTTTTCGCGGCTCTGGCAGTAGTGTTTGGAATATTCCTGTGCGTGTTGGTGGTCCGAATGATCTCGAGATCGTTGAGGCTACTTACGGCGAGAACAGCCGAACTTCAAACCAGCGAAGCCAAATGGGTTGGTCTGGTGGAAGCGCTGCCGCAGCTCGTTTGGTCTACTCGACCGGATGGATTTTGTGATTATGTTAGCCGTCAGTGGACGCAATACACGGGTATCCCGCGGGAGGAACTTCTGGGGTCGGGCTGGCTCAAGACCGTTCATTCGGCAGACCACCCTAGAGTGGAAGCCAGTGCCGCGGGTGGCTTTGCTGAAGGTAAGAGCTTTGCATTCGAATATCGCATCCGCGGATCGGATGGAACGTTTCGCTGGTTTGTGGCGCGAGGCCAGCCCATTCGTGACGATCAGGATGGCCGGATCACTCAATGGTTCGGCACGTCCACTGACATCGACGATCAGAAACGCAGCGAAGAACGCTTGGAGTCTGCCGTTGGCGAACGCACGATGGCGCTTGCGGAAGCGTGCGAAAGGGCTGAGTCTGCGGCGCAAGCGAAAAGCGAATTCCTAGCCGTTATGAGTCACGAGATTCGGACGCCAATGAACGGCGTCATCGGCATGGCTCATTTGTTGGAGGGAACCCCGCTCACCTCCCAGCAACATCACTTTGTGGACACGATCCATTCGAGCAGCAAGGCGCTGCTAGCCATAATCAGCGACATTCTCGACTTTTCCAAGATCGAGGCCGGCAAGCTGGAGTTAGAGAAACTGGAGTTCGCTGTAAGGACACTGGTGGAAGAATCGCTGGAGTTGGTTGCCTTTGCCGCTGCCCAAAAGGGAATCCAGCTTTTCCGGGACGTGGCTGAGAACGTGCCGCTTACTGTCGTTGGCGACGCTGGACGATTGCAACAGATACTCCTCAATCTTTTGTCCAACTCCGTGAAATTTACTGAGCAAGGTTCGGTTTCGGTCGACGTTTCGATGATAGCGACGCTGGCCGAAACTGTGACACTGCGCTTCAGCGTGCAGGATACCGGTATCGGGGTCACACTTGAACAAGGGGCGCGGCTCTTTAAGCCTTTCACCCAAGCCGATAGTTCGACAACCCGCCGCTTCGGCGGATCCGGCTTGGGCTTAAGTATTGCCAAGCAATTGGCGGAGTTGATGGGCGGAACAATCGGAGTTTCTAGCGAAGCCGGCCGGGGCAGCATCTTTTGGTTTGAAGTGTGCATGGGAATTGGAACGGCGCGGGGGTTTTATGCCGATCGCGCTGTGCAGAAATCCCCAGTGCGCGACCAGGTACGGCAAGATTTGTTCGCCGAGCGTCACAGTCGTATTCTCTTGGCAGACGATAATATTACGAACCAGCAGGTTGCCTTGGGCATGCTTGCCCAGTTAGGATTGAGCGCCGACGTAGTAGCGGACGGCACAGAAGCCCTTGAAGCTCTCGACGGGATTTGCTACGACCTGGTGCTGATGGATGTGCGCATGCCCAACCTGGACGGTTTGGAAGCAACCAAGCGCATTCGAAGCGCGGAACTTCGTCGGGAGAACGACAAATCCGGTACCGCAGATTGGCGTTTGCCAATCATTGCCATGACGGCTGGTGCGCTAAACGGCGACCGCGAGGAGTGCTTACAAGCCGGCATGGATGATTACATCTCCAAGCCGATCAGTCCGCAAGCCTTGATAAGAGTTCTGGAGACGTGGCTACCTAAAATCGGGGGTGGGGAAGGCCCGGCGGTCGGTCACCCGCCGAGCTTGGCAGCTTGCAATCCGGAGTCTTCAATAGTCCTCAATATGGCCGGTTTTCTGGACCGCCTAGGAGGTAACAAGTCATTGGCCAGGACAGTTCTGAACCGATTTGCAGGAGACGCGGCGCGGCAGCTTGACCTACTTTCGAAATCCATAGCGGGTGGCAATTTCCAGGAAATCGAGGATAATGCGCATAGGATCAAGGGGGCATCGGCTTGTGTCGGCGGCGAGGCGATGAGCACCATCGCACTCGGGATCGAGAAGGCCGCCAATGCTAGAGACCCAGCCGGTATGGAGATGCGCTTGGCCGAGTTAAATTCGCAGTTTGTTTACCTAAAAGACGCAATCTTGTTGCAAAGTGAAGTGTGAACGATCAGTCGGTGAAGTAAGGTAATGACGGAAGACAAAGATAAATTTGCGCCCCGCCAACCGGCGCGTCTGACGAGAGGCGGATAGCGTGTCGAATGCCTTGTCCACTTCCGAAAGGAACGCCTTGCTCCTGGACTGCAAACGGAAACTAGATGCAGTCAGAGCTGACATTGCGCTCGTTGACAGCGATATGAAGGCGGGATCGCCAGAATTCCTCAATGAGTTGGTTAAACAACTCCAAGGGGTGAAGGGCAGCGCAAACTCGCTGGGCCTTTTTGCACTGAAACATTTGAGTCAGATGTTGGAGAGCTTGCTTGTCGATGTTCAACAGGGGCAACTTACGCTAGCACAGGCGCACACGCCGGCTGTTTTGTCGGCCTTGGACCGGATGGCGCAGATTATCGGGGGCCTTGAGCCTCTCGCCAACGCTCAATACGACCAGGAACTGAAGGGTCTCATTGGCGTTCTCAGTCCGCGGCGCAAAACTCAATTATTCCGCGCGCCCCACTCTAGGCGACTTCGCGTCTTACTGGGCGAAGACGATTTCGTCTCGCTTGAGTTATTGCAAGGAATGTTATCAAAATACGGTGATTGCGACAGTGTGGGCAATGGCAGGGAAGCTGTCGAAATCTTTGCTGCGGCGCGGCTGGGTGGGCTCAGCTATGACTTGGTCTGCCTCGATGTCCGCATGCCGGAAACAGAAGGTCCGCAAGCGCTTCAGGAGATTCGCCAGATAGAAAAAGACGACCGCGTACCTTCCGGCCTTGCCAGAGTGTTTATGACGACATCAGTGGGTGATATGGAAACCGTTGCCGGCTCCATCAAACTCAAGTGCGATGCTTACCTTCTAAAGCCGATAAACCTCAAGAGACTCGAGGAGCGTCTGCAATTCTTTGGGCTCATCCCTCGGGAGCGATGGTTAGCTCCTCCATAGCATTGCTTCGTTCATAAGAGTTTGAGTTTCCGCAAATTCTCACGGCGAATCTGACGCCGACACGCGTGAGCGTGGATTAACCGTGAAGGCGAAATTGAGGGTCGCAACCGGAGGGCGGTGGAATAGATGTATATATAACGGAAATGCTCGCTCTTAGGAGAATTCGGCCGGCGGCCAGGCAAAAATAAAATTCGTCTTCGTCCGAAACGCTTTTACCGCACCTTGTTCAGCCAGTTGCGAACTGGCAGTTTGATGTACTTGGCGGTAGTCGAGGAGACTGCGCGTTTTTGGATTCAATAGGGGAGAAGCATGATATGGAACAGGGCCTGGTTTCCTATTTGCGTCGCATTGAACAGTACGAGCCTCAAGCGCTAGGTAAGCGTGGGCGTTCGGTTACGGCGGATGATAGCCGGTATCTCCAGGAAGCGCTCGGACGCCAAGTGCGATTTAACAACCGGATCGTGGGGGTGCTGGTTGTTATTGTGCTGCTTATTCTTTCTGGTAGTTGCGCTTTTTTGGAGTCATAGAAGTTCATCAAACGCGGTGGCATTATTTCAGGGACGACCTTCGCGTCATTGCTCGGAATTCTTGGTTTCTGCGAAGGCTTTGGCTGGATAAGAGTACCATGGATCTGCTGATGCATGCCAGTTACGGACTGCCGCCGGTCGAGGGCGGCAATTGTGTTGTCGTTCTACTTCAAAGCGACAATGAGCCGGTCGGTGAGCAAGGCACAAGCGTTCTGAAGCTACGCGCTGCCCACTAAGAGGATTTGATTTCGGTCCAGTAGCGGTCGCGGAGGCGTTGCGCTGGACTGGGAAGAGCTTTGAACCATTCGCCGCGGGCGAGGATGTCTGGGGCTGGGTAGAGGACGGGGTTATCGCGTTGGGCGGCGGGGAGGAGAGCGCGGGCGGCGGCATTGGCGCTGGCAGTGCGCATTTCGACGGAGATTTTGGCGGCAACCTCCGCGCGCAGGAGGTAGTTCATGAATGCGTAAGCCAGATCTTGGTGCTTGCTTTCGCGAAGGATGACCGCGTTGTCGGCGTAAAGTGGAAAGCCTTCGGCTGGGAAAGAGAACGCGAGGTTGGGGGCGTTGTCGATGGCGACTTGTGCGACTTGCGCCCACATTTGGGCTACCAGGATATCGCCGGCGACGACTTGGTCACGAACTTCTTCATTAAGATAAGCGCGCAGGAGGGGCTTTTGCTTTTCGGCGAGGCCCCGGGCGGACTTGAGTTGCGCTTCGTCGGTGGCGTTGACGGAATCGCCCAAGCGTTTGAGACAGGCGGCGAAGACTTCGGCGGGGTCGTCGAGCATGGTGACTCGATGGGAGTAGGAGTCGGTCCATAGGTCGGCCCAAGCGAGTGGAGTCTTGGTGACTGACTTGGAGTATAAGATGCCGGTGGCGCTGTGCATGTAGGGGACGCAGACGGTGAGTTGCGGGTCCCACGCAGGATGTTGGAAACGGCTGTCGAGATTTGGCAGATTCGGGAGTCGCTGGTGATCGAGGGGTAGTAACAGGTCGAGCTGTCGCATGGGTTCGACAAAACTGTTGGAGGGGAAAACGACGTCCCACCCGGAATTGCCGCTGATGATTTTCGCCAACAATTCTTCCGCGCTGCCATAGGTGGCGTAGCGGACCGAACACTGGAATTCTTTTTCGAAATCGGGGATGGTGGAGGCGGCGACGTAGTTCTCCCAGTTGTAGACATTCAGGCGGCGTTGGCGCGACTGCGTGCAACCGGCGAGAGCGCCAGCAACTCCCATGAGAAAAATGCGGCGGTTCAACGTTTATGCTCCAGGCGGCCGGAGATGAGAACGAGAATGCCGAGGCCGACGGTGATCATCACGGAGAGTGCGTTGACTTCGGGGCTCACGCCTTTGCGGGCCATGGCGTAGATAATCATCGGCAAGGTCTCGGAATTGACACCAGCGACGAGACTGGTGATGACGTAATCGTCAAAAGAAACCGTAAAGCAGAGAAGCGCGGCGGCCACGATAGCGGGCAAGAGTAGAGGCGCGGTGACGTAGCGGAAGACTTGCCAGTGGTTAGCGCCGAGGTCGAGGGCGGCTTCTTCGAGGCTGCGATCAAAGGTGCGAAGGCGGGCGAGTATCACGATGACTACGTATGCCAAGGAAAACGAAATGTGGGCGAGGATCACGGTGTGCATGCCGAGTTGGAGTTTCAAGAAGTGGAAGATCCATTGGAAGAAGACGAGCAGTGAAACACCGGTGACGATTTCGGGCGAGAGTAACGAAAGGTAGAGAGAGCCCGTGAGCCAAGGGAGGCGCTTTTGCCAGAGGGCATAAGCTGCGAGTGTGCCTATGATGGTGGCGGCGAGGGTCGCAACACAGGCGATAAGCAGACTATTGAGAGTGCCTTCAACTAACGAAGAGGTGCGAAAAACACTGCTGTACCAGGAGAACGTGAAGCCATGCCAGACGGCGATTTTGGAATCGTTGAAACTGAATGCGCCGAGGACGAACAGTGGGAGATAGAGAAAAAGAAGGGCGGCGCACGCATAGGTTGGCAGGAACCGCTTCATAGAAGTTCTTCGCCTTTGTTTCCGAGTGCGCGCATTACCAGGAGAACCATGGCCATGAGCAGGACGGAGATGGCGGCGCCGAAAGGCCAGTCGCGCGAGGTAGTGAACTGGTTTTGCACGAGATTGCCGATCATCACTGTTTTGCCGCCTCCCATGAGATCGGGCGTGAGAAAAGCACCAAGACACGGGATGAAGACGAGGAGACAACCTGCGATCACTCCCGGACGGCTAATGGGGATAACGACGCGCCAGATGGCAACGGTGGGAGATGCGCCGAGATCGGCGGCAGCGTCGAGCAGGGTGGGGTCGAGCTTCTCGAGTGTTGCGTAGAGCGGGAGAACCATGAAGGGCAAGTAGCCGTAGACCAGACCAAGGATGACAGCGCCAGTATTGAACAGCAATGGGAGTGGTGCACTGATCAGATGCAGGGATTGAAGGAAGGTGTTGACGAGTCCGGTATCGCGCAGCAGGAACATCCAGGCGTAGGTGCGGATGAGGAAACTGGTCCAGAAAGGGAGCATGACGAGGTTGAGCAGGAGGGTTTTGCGCGCGGCGGTGCGGGCGATGTAAAGGGCGAGTGGGAAGGCTAGGAAGAGACAGAGTGCGGTGGAAACGGCGGCGATCCAGATAGAGCGCCACAAAATGGCGAGATATAGAGGATCGAAGATGCGAGTGTAGCTTTCGATGCTGAATGGCAGCAGGACGCCGCCGTATGGGCCGCGAGTGAGGAAGCTATAGGCGACGACGATAAGCAGCGGGAGAAAGAAGAGGCTGAGCATGACTAAGGCTCCCGGCGCTAGAAAGGCGGTTCGCGGTTTCATGGGAGATGGAACTCGTCAGCAGCGTTCCAGGATAAATAGACGCGCTCGCCGCGTTGGAAATCGCACTGCTGCTGAGGCATTTCGGCAACGCAGGCAGTACCGTTTTCGAGGCGCGCGATGAGGTGTACACAATTGCCAAGAAAGGTTTGGCCTTCGACGAGGGCAACGCTGGCGCGGTCGGTGGCTGCGCGTGAGACGCGGACGGCTTCGGGACGAACTCCTTTTTTGTCGAACCAGTTGACGTTACCGAGGAATTCAGCAACGAAGTGGGTTTTGGGAGACCGATAAACATCTTGCGGCGTTCCAATTTGCTCTAGGAGACCTTGGTGCATGATGGCGACGCGATCGGAAAGGGAGAGCGCTTCTTCCTGATCGTGCGTAACGAACAAAAAGGCGATACCGGTACGGCGCTGAAGATGTTTGAGTTCGAGGCGCATTTCTTTGCGGAGTTTGGCGTCGAGAGCGGAAAGCGGCTCATCGAGTAGAAGGACTTTGGGTTCGAGCACGAGCGAACGGGCCAGAGCGACACGCTGACGTTCACCACCGGAGATCTGGTTGGGCAGGCGCGATTCTTTGCCCGTCAGATGAACGAGTTCGAGAGCTTGGGAGGTTTTGTTGGCGATATCGCGCTTATTGATTTTGGGGCGGCGCTCCAAACCGAAGGCCACATTTTGCGCAACGGTGAGATGAGGAAAGAGCGCGTAGTTTTGGAAGACGGTGCTGACGTCGCGCTGATAGGCCGGGAGACCTTCAACGGAAATACCGTTGAGCAGCAACTGGCCGCTGGTGGGTTCTTCAAAACCGGCGATTAGGCGTAAAGTCGTTGTTTTGCCGCAGCCGGAGGGACCAACCAATCGAGAAGAACTCCCCGTGGGCGAGGGAGAGGGAGACACCATTCACCGCGCGATGAGTGGGGAAATGTTTGGTAAGAGCGCGCAGCTCCAGAACCGTTTGCACTTCTTTAAGAATGTTACTCTATGGCCGAATGATTGCCTCTCGAATAGCTCTTATTGCGATTTCATTAATGCTGCTGCTGACGCGGGAAAGCCCGGCGCAGACGGCGGCGAAACCGAAGTTGGTGGTGGTGATTGTGGTGGACCAATTCCGCTATGACTATTTGACGCGTTTCCGGCAGGATTATCACGGCGGGCTTGACCGGCTACTCAGGCAGGGGGCAAATTTCACGAACGGCTTCTACGTGCAGACGCCCACGGTAACGGCAGTCGGACATAGCATTATGTTGTCGGGTGCAATGCCGGCAGTGAGTGGGATGGTGGGCAATTCGTGGTATGACCGCGCGGAACGCAAATTAGTCACGAGCGTTTGCGACTGGAATGAGACCGTAGTGGGCGCACCGCAGCCGCCGAAAGGTGAGAAGTGCACGGATGCCGACCCAGCTTCGCCAAAACGATTACAGGTAACGACTTTAGGCGATGAGTTGAAAGACGCGCATCCGGATTCCAAAGTGATCGGCATCTCAATCAAGGCCCGCGGTGCGATTTTGCCATCGGGCCACAGTGCCAACGTCGCTTTCTGGTTCGACGACGGCACAGGGAATTTTGTGACCAGTTCGTATTATATGGACAAGCTGCCGGAATGGGCCGACGCTTTTAACAGCCAAAAGCTGGCAGCGAAATATATCGAGCAGAAGTGGGATGGGTTTCCGAGTTGGGATTTTCATGGCGGTGGCAATACGTATGCCAAGCTGCCGGCGAGCCCGTGGGGAAACGAATTGATTGAGGGGTTTGCCGAGGCGGCGCTCACCGGTGAAAAGCTGGGGCAACGCGGCGCAACCGATTTGCTGACGATTTCGTTTTCTTCGAATGATTACGTGGGGCATGCAGTAGGGCCGAATGCGCCGGAAGTTCGGGATATGTCGATTCGGACGGATCAGTTGCTGGCGAAATTATTTGACCTGATCGACAAAGGACCGGGGATGAAAGATACGTTGGTGGTTCTTTCAGCCGACCATGGAGTCGCCTCCACGCCGGAGCACGATGGCGCGATGCACCTTCCGGGGGGTTACGTTTACGTGGATGCTGAAGATGTAGTGCAGAATGCTCTCGCGCGCAGTTTCGGCAAGGGTGCCTGGGTAATTCCGGGCGCGGGCGAGTCGATTTATCTGAATTGGGAGACTGTCCAAAAGGCAAAGCGGGCGAATGGCGAGGCCATTGAGGATGATGATGTCTATCATGTTGCCACATCGGCGCTGCTGGCAACGCCGCAGTTGCATGTGTCGCGGGTTTATACGCGTGAGCAGCTAGCGAACGGAGTAGCTGAGGATTTTGTAGGAAAGGCGCTGATGAACGGGTTCTATCCGAAGCGGAGCGGCGACATTATGATTGTTTACGATCCGGGGTATATGGGGGGCACGAGTGGAACGACTCATTTTTCGCCCTGGGCCTACGACCGTCACGTGCCGATGCTGCTAATGGGGCCGGGGATTAAGCCAGGTCGCTACGATGAGAACGTGCAGGTGAACGATATCGCCCCCACCCTGGCGACGTTGTTGGATGTGCAGACACCGAGCGGATCGTCAGGACACGTTTTGCCCGTTTTAGGAAAATGATTGGGATGGGGGCGGCACAGGGTTGCGCCGCCCCAGTTAGCACACCTTTGAGTACACTAACGCGCTAGGCCGGGTACCAAAAAGCAAAAGCACAGAACGAAAGCACGCCGGAAAGGATAAAAATGTTCACCGAGAGCAGCGTGATCAGCGCTTGCGACAGGAACTTTTCTCGCGATGTGACCTCATGGACAACTCTGGTTGCGATTTGGCTGGGAGTACGTGGCGGAGTTCGCCGAACTAGTTGAAACAATATGTGTTCCTCACCGAGTTCATCGGCAGAGGAAGAGCTGCTCGTTAGGAAAACTGAGAGCTACTGCCTCAGCTTCTGGCTTCAGCAGCTTATTCGAGCGCGACGAAGATCTCCATTTTCGGTTCGATGATTTCGCCGGGGGTGTAGACAGCGATCTGGCGTGATTTTCGGAGGGCTTCCCAAAGTGGGCCACCTTGGTTGATCAGGAAATATTGGTGTTCGAGGCGGACGGGAATAGAGGCTGGGGGAGCTGGGGCGTGGCGCAGGGAGAGACCGGGGAGGGAGTTGTTGACGATGCGCTGGATGTCAGGTTGGGCGCTGATTTTGGCGAGGGCGGGGAGTTTGCGGATGAGGTCATCAACACCCATTCTGGCGCTAACCGATAGATAGAATTGCGTGTTTTGGAAATGGGAGTCTTCGGTAACGGCCCCGGTCCAAAAGAAGCGGTCGGAAAGACTGAGGGGGATCACGGCAAATTTCTGTTTGACGAAATAACCCATCAATTCCTGAATGCGGGCGTCGAGGAGGGTGAAGCAGCGGCCAAGGTCGTCGTGGTCGTAATCGGGGAGATCTTCGGGCGTGCCGGCATCGGAGAAGGTGGAGAGCGCCCCCGCTAAACGCAACAGGGTGCGGTAGGCGAGTTCGGGGTGGCCTTGACGGACCTTCCAAATGTGGCGGAGTTCGGGGAGGAAGGAATTGACGGTGTGAAGGATGAGGAAGTTGGTGATGCCGCCGGGACCGAAATCGGCGACGACCTTGCTGCGATGGATGCGCTGGGCGGCGAGGGAGGTGCTTTTGGTGACGAGGATCTCAATCTGACGCTGGAGCAGGTTCAGCAGGTAACGGCTGGAGGCGAGGTTGAGGCACGGGGCGGCGAATTTGGGATTGAGGATGGGACGGCCGCCGGCGTCGCGCACGATTTGGGCGATGCGGAAAGAGGCCATGCCGTCTTTATACTCGTCGCCGAAGATGAGGCGAAAGGTGCGGCGGGCGAGATCGACGGGCTTTTCGTCGTCGCCCAGATTTTCGTCTTTAAGCATGCATGTTTCGGCAACGTAGCGGGTGGTTGGAGCGGCTTTCTTTTGAGCGGGATCGGGGATGGTGACGTTGCGTGCGCCGGGGCTATTTTCGGGAATGGCGAGGAAGACGTCGAGGGAGTCGCGATTGGCGGTGAAGATTTGGGCAAAGGAGCGGGAGTCGGGGGCGGCGTCGACTGCGGGGATCTCGACAGGCTCACCATCGGGCATCACCGCGTGGCAATCGACGACGCGGAATTGGTGATTGGCGAGAGCGTCGGAATCGATGGTGAGTTTGGTGACACCCCAATTGGCGTAGTGCGAGGCGCGGAAACGGAAATCGACGGCGTTCTCGAGGAACTGTTCCTGCGTTTGGAAATGCTGGGGCGTGAGAAACATGCCCTGCGTCCAAACGACGCGGTGGCGGTTCTTCATGATGGTTAGAGCTCCTGCCCGTGTTTTTTCAAGATGTCGGCGAGGTCTTCGCGTAAGGGATCTTTGATGGAGCGGACGCTTTCGATATCGAGGACTTCGGCGAAGCTAGCGCCACCGGCGAGGCCCGAGGCGATGGTGACAAGTTCGTCGGAAGGGAGGACGGTGGAGAAGGGTGCGGAGATGGTGACGAGGGGGAGATCGCCCAGTTCGGGAGAGCGGCGGACCTCGACGCGGAAACGGAGACCGTTGAAGAGTTCCGTGAGACCGGGAAGTTTGGCGATTTGGAGATGCATGAGGCAGGCGCGGAGGACGAAGGCGCGGACGGCGTCGGGATCGCGCTGCTCTTTGCCGGCGAGGACTTGGCGGAGGATCGAGAGTGAGTAGGAAGAGGAGTAGGAGACGACCCAAGTGAGAGGCGAAGTGATTTTGATGTTTTGCCAGCCGCGATCGGTTTTTGTGGTGTGAAGGTACTCCCATTCGTTGAGTTGGAATTGAGTGGAGATAGACTCGATGGGGAACTTGAGTTCGGGGCGGAGATCGAAGGGGCGGAGGGCGATAGCTTTATAGAGGTCGCGGAGTTCGGTGGCGTTGCGTTCGGGTAGGCCACCACCGACGATGTCGCGTTCGCTGCCTTCGATGGCTTCGCCGAGGATGCGGCGGGGGCGGAAGAGGACGGCGGTGGTGTCGAGGTAGGTGCGGAGCTGTTTTTGGCAGAGCTTGGCGACGTCTTTAGTGAGGGAATGGAGGGCGAGGAGCTGCTCGATGTTGAGTGCGGGGGCGGCGGCTGGGTCCATACTGATTTAATTAAAACATCCTGAGGGAGTATTGTATCGGATCAGCGACTGCGCGTAAGTTGACGAAACAGAGGGAACTCCGCCACAAATGGCGTCCAAGGGTCGCGCTCGGGCAGACGCGCTTCCCGCATTCGGCATTCGCAAAGGAGCGCCAATTCGATGTTGCTCCAGAAGAAGTCGGCATTTCCGAGGTCGCAATCGGTTAAGGAGGCACCGCGGAAAGTAGCGCCTACGAAAACCGTTTCGCGGAAGGAACAAGACAGAATTTCGGCTTCGTCTAAGCCCGCAAATTCAAAGACCGCGGCGTCACCAATCACCTGACGGATCCGTGCATGCGTCAGATTGGCTCGATCAAAGGACGCGGCTACAAGAGACGCACCTGCTAAATGGCATTCGGGAAGATACGCCAGCCGCATGTTTGCATTGTCAAGTATGCAGTTCTCGAATGAGGCATGGGCCGCGGAGACTCCTGTCATGTTGGCCCCGGTCAGATTGCAGTTGGAAAAAACGGCGCCAGACAGATCGGCATCCGCTAAATTGGCGAATGTGAAGTCAATGCCGTCCAACTTAGATTTACGCAGTTTGACGCCGCGTAAGTCGCTACCTTGAGCATCTAAGTCGGTCAGCGAAGTTTCCGAGAAGTCGAGACCAACGAACGATGCCCCTGGTGTGAAGGTATCGAATTGCCTAGTTCCTTGTACCATTCGCGTTCAACCGCCTTTTGATCCAGAAATTTTGTTTCTGGCGGAATATCGATTCTGGAAATGAGGATGCCGCGGTTCTGCGAGGAGACCGAGTAGGAAGAAAACTCGAATGGGTCGACGGCCAATTTCCGCAGATAGTGCCGGAGAACGCCACCGCTGAAGCGGGTTTTCTTGTCGGGAAGTTTGTATAAGGAAGTGTCCTCGAAAGGCAGTGGCCCTCCGATATTGTCGAACTTCCATCCCGAAGTCTCGCGCACCAAACTGATCGCCCTATCTGGATCAAACGGCTTACCACTCTCAAAGAGCCACATGCCTGTACCCCCGTAATGCCCCACATATTGGCTCGATGAGAGTTTCCTGAGACTTTGCTCTTGGTCGAAGAAGTAAATGACACGTCCACAAACGTTTCGATTCAGGCCAGCCATGAATTCCGGAAGCTGGTGGCGTCCTCCATTGTTGCAAAATATCCTGCTCCAGTTCGGCGCTACGGTTGGGACAACAAAATAACGGCTTGGCTCAACGGCCGTGAGAGGGAACAAACGTTGCAAACCTGGAAGCAGACTCTCAATTTCTTCGTCTGTAAAGCGCGGGATCGGCGCGTGCCACAGCGGTTCGAATTCGATGGGACGCCGCCGGCATTCGTACACCACCGCCGAAGCACAGTTGGAGACGCTGGCTTCAACTAGGAAGCCGGCGCTAGTCACTGGGCTCATCGATCGCCACTCGCGGGCCTGCCCCTGAAGCTCCATCAAGGGATAACCGCCAAATAAACGATGGCTTGCGGGTCATTGGAGCAAAGGGTTTGGGCATGATTAGTAGCGTTGGCCTGTTGGTTGTCGCACTCACCGTGCACACTTCGACCATTCGACAGACCCCAAGCATCAGGTCGGCAGGTACCCACCTTCTCAAGAACACCGGCCACCAGAGAAATTTGCGCCTGATTGATCCGCGCTAAAGAAAAATTCGGCTCGTTGTTCATCGGACCCTGGGCCAAGTCCATTACGCATTGATTGTGCGGAGGGCCACCACCCGCGCGAGATTGTACTGCGGGTCGAGCGGCCGGAACGCCGCGCGGCGAAGTGCAAACATTAGCAGGACCCGCGGTATAGTTGGAGCAGTCGACTCGATAGACAGAGGCTTGAGAGTTAACAAGAGAAGCGATGGGTTGGATCGTAGTGCCGAACACGGTAAGTTGCATCCCCCATGGATCCGCCCAATTATACGGATCCGGCGCGTACCCGTAGAGGTTTGTACCACCGCTGAGACGAATCGGATCGGGGGTTAGATAGCGCGCACTGGACGGCACGTAGTAACGCCAGCGATTGTAATAGAGTCCGGTTTCCTGGTCGAAGAACTGGCCAGGATGCCTAAATGGAATGCCCAGCGCAGAGGCAGTCGCTTCGGCCTCTGGATTCGTGGCCCAACCCTCACGATCCCATCGCCAGACTTCTTCGCCTCGTTCGTTCCAAGCAAGATCGACCGTACCAACCGGATCGACGTGAAGGACGAGCAAGCCGGACGGCCCTTGAATGGAAAGGGGTGTAAGAGGATTATCCGGAAGCCACGTGTAAAGGGTGCGCTCCACCCCGCTCGCGCGCTGGATTTCTTGCACCAGGGGTGTGGAATCGTCCCAAAGTAAAGTTTGTGTCTCTTGAGGAAGCCGTTTCCGCATTCTCCGTCCGAAGGGATCATATTCGTAACTGACCTCCCAGCCGCTATCATCTATCACACGCGCTACTGTTCCATCAAACAAATAAGAGAAGCGAAGGGTTCGTCGCGACGTATTCCAAGTAGCCACGCGCCCGCGGGGATCATAACTGAATCTTTCATCGCCGGCCTGTATGACTCGGTCGCCCGCGTCGACACGAACCGACCCCGCCAAGTTCCGGGTTGCATCGTAGGCGTACTCGTGAAGCAGGCGGCCGTCCCGATAAACATGGCTCAAAAGACCAGCAGCAGTATAGCGATAAGTAAAGTGGCCCGCAGAGCGGTCGCGCATCGCCGTCCGCAGTCCGCTCCTGTCGTATTCGTAAGATCGTTCAAGCCGCGAAGAGCCGGCGGGAGTCAACACGGTTTCTTGAGAAATCTGATTTCTTTCCGTATAACGGAGATGCTGTCGCAATCCGTTCGGCATATTGTGAATGACCAGCCGGTCAGCTTGGTCGAATTCAAAAGAATGCACAGTGCCGCCGGGATTTTGCAGTTGGATGACCCGGCCGCGAACATCCCGCTTGAAACTCCAGGCGGCTCCCCCGCTTTCCAAGATTCCCACGCGCCGTCCCACGGCGTCGTAAGAGTAAGAGACCTTCCAATCACCTTGTTCGACTTCCGAGTTCCTGCCGCAAATGTCGCTCTTTATCTTAACTCTAAGCTCATTTCTTGAGAAGCTACTTAGTGACCCGGCAGCGTCAAACTCGAATTGGTCTGTTAGACCGTCTGTAGATTCAATTCGCGAGATCCGGTTGCCCTGCCGGCTAATGGCAAGAGAATTTCCGTCTGAAGCGGAGAATCTAATCATCCGGCCGCACGGATCGTAATCATAATCTTCACGTACACCGTCAAAATACTTTTGCGCCACACAGCGGCCAAGGCGGTCGCGAAATAGTTCGTGCTGCTCACCCCGCTCATTGGTTACTCCAATAAGTTCACCTTCGGAGTTATATTGAAACGCAAGAATGCCACCGGAAGGATCAGTAAGTCGAGTGATGTTGCCTGCCAGATCTCGTTCGTAGCTAGTAACCCGCCCTTCTTCATCTGTTTCGGAGAGGAGGCTAGCCGTGGCGTCGTATGTCATGAGGGTGGCTGCGCCGTCGGGCTGGATCACTTGAACGATTTGATGCGTCTGATTGTAAATATACGTTTTCGTCTGCCCCAGAGCGTCAGACGCCGCTTTCAGCAGGCCGAGTTCGTCGAACCTTAACGTCCATCGCGTTCCCAAATCATCGCTCTCTATGAACGTGAATGGATCTGGCCACGTGAAATAGCTGCGGCATCCGTCTGGATTGGTAATCTGTGTTCTTTTCGCTCGCGTATCTTGGTGGAACTCCCACGCTAAACCGGTGGGACCAACCAGCTTTACCGGACTGTGAGTTTCGTCCCAAGCGTAGCTCCAGGTCGCCCCAAGCGCATTCGTATACCGGCTGATCCTGGATTGATCGTCGAGTTCGATAAATCGCGCAGCGCCAAGGGCGTCAAAGGTAGTAAAGGCGCGCTTTTGAGAATCGTAGAGAGAGACGATCTTAACTTCTCCGCTTTGGTCGATTTCACCCTGTGGACCGCGACCGTCCCCGCCAAGTTTTAGGCGAGAGAAACCATAGGCGTCGATCTCTTCCTGGACTTGGCCTTGCTCATTCCAGCGAAAGACGGTTTGAACACCGGCAGAGTTGGTAACGAGTGTACTCCTGCGCGCATCGTCGTAACGAAGGCGGCGGTAACGAACACCTTCGCTACCGTGGAGACAAATGCAACGCGCTTGATCGTCGTAAAGGAGGTGGCTCAGCAATCCGTTGGATTCTGAAAACTGTGTCATTCGAGAATTCGCCGCATAGTCGTAACAGGTCCGCGCGCCATAAGAGCCGACCGCGCCGATGAGACGGCCAGCCACATTGTAGTTGTAGGTAGCAACTGACCGTGAAGCGAATCGGACAGAACGGAGCCGGATCTGCTGAAGTAGTCCGTCGAGATTGTAATAGAAATTGAACTCGCGGCCTAACGGATCGATGATTGCACTCAGCGTTTGGTTGTCGTAAATGAGTGCCAGCGCATTACCAAAACGGTCCTTCACATACGTGAGGGGGATTCGCCTTTCATCTCCCGCTTTGGGGTTGAAGCCAAGCCGGAACCCATTCGGCGTGACCACTTCAAACGCACTGGAAATCCACTCCAGGGAGTACGAGTCCGGGCTGTTCGCGTTATGAAACACCTTTTCATTGCGAATGGGAACTGGAAAATCAATGAAAGAAGATGGAAATGTAGATATCCGAGCTACTCTATCGTCGATTGCCATAGCGGCTTCAAAGCTGTGTTCCCAACGGTCTCCGAGAACACCTTGATGCTCCGATTGACTGCGGTAGTAGCGTGCGACCTTAATTGGAATGGGTCCAGGGAGAAAAAAATCCACTTCAAAATGACAGACTTCTCCCGTGACAACGTTAATACTGGGCATATGGAATAAGTCGAAACGTCAGCCTGACGCCTTCAAGACGTTCAAGTTCCTCCTCCTCCGCCGCAGCCTCCCCCGCCCTGTCCAATTAGAACCGTTGGATCGCCTTGAACAATATTGTTGGGCGGCGGCAGGGGAATGAGGGCGTGCGCTTCGATCACGATATCGCCGAGGCAAGCGGCGGGCCTGCCGCCGATCAATGTAACGCCCTCACCACCGGCACCGCCCGGTACGGTAACACCCGGACCGTGGGGCGCACCGTCGCAAGCAGGCGGCGGAGCATTCGGTATAGGGCAAGTGTGCTGATCGCCAATACGCCAAGCCGGCTTTCCGCCGATGAGCACAGTGGTGCAAGCTGCGCCTGTCAGCACCGATCCATGCACAGTGGAGTCACCAAGTCTTGCGGCTGGTCTGCCCAAACGATTTCAATCTCCTCTCTTTCTAATACTCTTGAATCGAAACAGATGGTTTCTCAGCAAGGCGGGAGTATCGCGAGGGTCAATGATCCCAGTTCTACAATGGCCCGAGAAGGAATACTCTTTGCCCGTAGCCGGTCCGCGCACTTTGATGGCGGCTCCTCCCCAATACTCAATCTCAAAGCCTACGTTCTCGACGTCCCTCAGACTCAGGGCGATTTGTCCGGAAGATACTTGGCCACAGCAACTCATCAGATTAATTCTCAATCTTCACGTCAAACCCGTCCTGAGTTGCGCGTTCGAGTAGAGTGGCGCCGCCGGAAAATGCCCACCAAGCAACAAACCGCTGACTGTAGGAGAGGGCCCCAAAAGCCGCGAACGGCAAGGCAACCCAAACACTCAGGCAGTAAAAACAATGCAGCATTCGCCCTAAAGATCGCGACCCGGCACGGCGTCGTAACCGTGAGAAGATTTCCCACGGACCGTCCTCCATCGAAATCAGATGAGTGATTCGCCACACACCTAATACGGAGAGCAGAGAGTATAGCCATAAGTCCATTTCAGTTGATTTTCACTAAGCTACCCTTCACGGTATTAACGCCACTCGCTTCAGTACTGATAGTGACAGCTTCTTCCTTAATTGACGTAGTTCCACTGATTTTAATGCTCATACCGGAAATTTCTATGTCGCCGCCACTCTTTAGGA
>CAVVLT010000020.1:0-32158 GCA_963749105.1 Bryobacterales bacterium
TGCGGCGACCCTTCAGTACTTCGCATCCCAAAGATATGACGGATGATGTACTGCATGTGATTGCCAAATACGAGAACGTTTGTAAATATATTCACCTACCTGTACAAAGCGGCAGCAGCCGGATTTTAGAAATGGATGAACCGTGGCTATACCCGTGAATGGTACTTAGATAGAATTGCAGCCATTAGAAGAATTATACCTGAGTGCGGGTATTTCAACCGATAGTATTTCGGGCTTTTGCAGCGAAACAGAAGAAGAGCACCAGGAAACGGTTTCTCTTTTCAGAGAAGTACAGTACGATTTTGCTTATATGTTTATGTACTCTGAAAAGACCTAAAACATTGGCAGAACGCAAGTATGAAGATAACATACCGGAAGATGTAAAGAAAACCCGTCTGCAGGAAATAGTAGCATTGCAATTAGAAAACAGTGCCATCAAAACAAAAGAAGGTGTTGGTAAAGTGCATAAAGTGCTGGTAGAAGGAGTTTCTCTAAAAATCTGCCGACAGGTTAATGGGGCGCAACACACAAAATACGGTGGTTGTTTTTCCCAAGCTGCATTACAAAAAGGGAGATTATGTATTTGTTTGACCGCCGCGACCGCTCCAGCCGCTGGTGGAATGAGTAGAGCGGAAGTTGGCCCACTCGCTGAGATTGGTTTTGCCGAGGATGATGGCGCCAGCTTGACGAAGGCGTTCGGCGACCCAAGAATCTGTTGCGGCAGGCTTTCCGGCGAGGGCGAGCGAGCCGGCGGTAGTCTGCATTTTGTCGGCTGTGTCTATGTTGTCCTTGAGCAGGACAGGAATGCCGTGAATAGGGGAACGCGGGCTTTTGGTGCGGAATTCGGCGTCGCGGGCGCGAGCGATGTCCAGGGCGTCGGGATTGAGTTCGATGATGGAGTGGAGGGCCGGACCGGAGCGGTCGATGGCTTCGATGCGTGAGAGGTATAGCTCGGTGAGGCGTTCGGCGGTGATGAGCTTTTGGCGCTGGCGGCTTTGGAGTTCGGGAATACCGACTTCATCGAGGATGCCGGCGGCGACTTGCACGCGGTTGGGCGGTGGTGGAGGGGGTGGAGCGGACTTGCCTTTTTTCTTTTTCTTGCGTCGAATGGCCGCAATTCCGGCGAGCGAGGACACAGAGAGGAAGTCGCGGCGATCCATAGGTGATTCTTCAATTTAGCAGTGAGGGACCTGTTTAAGCGAGACTTATGATAAGAGATAGATGCAAGTCCTGAAATCGCTCTTGGACAGTCCGGCTGTGAATGTGTTCTTGGGAACGCTGCCGTTGTTCGGAGCCATCCTCTGGGGTCTGCTTCAAAATGATAAACGCTTAGGGCGTATTGAGACAAACCTCAATAATTTAAACAAAACAGTGGGAGATCTACGGGGGCCGGTCGCCAAGATTGAAACTCGCATCGAAGGCCGTGAGATCGTTCTTTCGTCATAGAATATGGCTACCGTAGTTTCGACGGCGATGGCCGTGGAGGAGTTCTCGCGCTTGCCTCGTGATGGTGTGCGTCATGAGCTGAATGCGGGGAAATTGATTACCATGGCGCCTCCAAAATCGCTGCATAGCCGGGTGGCTCGGCGCGTATTTATAGCTCTGCAGGCGCTGGTGGAACTTACGGGTGATGTCGCGTTGCCGGAGTTTGCGGTGAAGGTGAGTGAGCTGTTTAGTGGAAATCATGGGACGGCATGATGGCGGCTTGGGTGAGATGGAGTTCTTTGATCTCGCCGGCTTTGAGAGAGACGACACCGCTTTGGCTTTGCAGAACGCCCTTCACGATTAGGTAAGGGGCGGTGGAGCAAGGGGCGCGGTAGATGTCGTATAAGGCAGGTTGAACGATGACGTTCACGACGCCGGTTTCATCTTCCAAACTTAAAAACACAAAGCCTTTGGCAGTGCCGGGACGCTGACGGGTGATGACGCAACCAGCGACGGTGAGGAGCATGCCGTCGCGCTGGGCTTTGGCGGTGGCGGCGTCCATGGCTCCGAGAGCGCGCATTTGTTCGCGAAAGTGAGCCATGGGATGTTTGCCGATGGTGAGTCCGCTGTTGGAGAAATCGGCGTAGGTGCGCTGATGGTCAGTCATGGGAGGTAGCGGCGAGGGTACGCCATCGTCGGTGGCTGGTTCCAGTAACTCGCCGACAGGCTGCAAGGCGAGTTGGGATTGCCACAGAGCGCCGCGGCGATGGCGGTCTAACTTCTCCTTGGGAAGGGCGTTGAGCGCGCCGAGTTCGGCGAGTGCGGCGATCTCATCTTTTTGCAATTCGGGAATACGGCGGACCAGGTCGCGCATGCTGGTGAAGGGTGCGACGTTGCGCTCGGCTGCGATGTGTTGCGCGGTAGCGGAGTTGAGGCCGCGCACGTAGTTAAAGCCGAGACGAACGCATTTGCTTTTGCCGTCGGATTCGACAGTGCAGCGGTAAGACGAGCGGAGGATATCGACAGGGCGGAAGCGCTGGCCGTGGCGCTGCGCGTCTTTCACCAAGGTGGCGGGTGAGTAGAAGCCCATCGGTTGATTGTTGAGAATAGCCACGGTAAAGGCGGCTAGATAGTGGCACTTGAGATAGGCGCTGGCATAGGCGATGAGAGCGAAACTGGCAGCGTGAGATTCAGGAAAGCCATAGAGTGCGAATGAAGAGATGGCTTGCACGATGCGGTCTTGCGTCTCGCCAACGATGCCATTGCGCTCCATGCCAGCGCGTAGATTCACTTCCACTTCGCGCATGCGTTTTTCAGAACGTTTGAAGCCCATGGCGCGGCGCAGATCTTCGGCTTGACCACCGGTGAAACCAGCGGCGATCATGGCGATGCGAATAAGTTGTTCTTGAAACAATGGAACACCGAGGGTGCGCGCCAATACGGGTTCGAGTGAGGGATGCAGACAAACGGGTTCTTCCATACCTTGACGGCGGCGCAGGTATGGGTGCAGCATCTGGCCTACGATGGGCCCTGGACGAATGATGGCGACTTGCACGACAATGTCATAAAACTTGGCAGGCTTCATGCGCGGAAGGCAGGACATCTGCGCGCGGCTTTCAACTTGAAAGAGGCCGATGGTGTCGGCTTTCTGCAAGCATGAGTAGACAGCTTGGTCGTCTGGTGGAAGATGGGCGAGGTCTACTTCTTTTTGGTAGTCTTGGCGAATGATGGTGATGGTGTCTTCGAGAACGGCCATCATACCGAGACCGAGCAGGTCGATTTTGATGATGCTGAGATCGGCGCAATCGTCTTTGTCCCATTGGACGACGGTGCGATTGGGCATGGTGGCGGGTTCGAGCGGGACGACGGAATCGAGTTGCCCCTGACAGACGACCATGCCGCCGGAGTGTTGGCCGAGATGGCGTGGGAGATCGAGAATTTCGGAAGTAAGCGTGTAGAACTGATGGATGCGCGGGTCTTTGAGATTAAAGCCTTGGTCGGTGAAGCGCTTTTCGAGAGTGTCGTTGGGATCGCGCCATTCGAAGTGGCCCATGCGGTTGGCGAGGCTGGTGAGTTGTTCTTCGGAGAAGCCGAGAACCTTGCCGACATCGCGCACGGCAGAGCGGCCGCGATAGGTGATGACGTTGGCGGTCATGGCCGCGCCGAGCGGGCCGTAGCGTTGATAAACATGTTGGATGACGCGTTCGCGTTGATCGCCGCTGGGGAGATCGAGATCGATATCGGGCATTTCGCCGCGTTCTTCGGAAAGAAAGCGTTCGAAGAGAAGCTCCATGCCGACGGGATCGACAGCAGTGATGCCGAGTGAGTAGCAGACTGCACTGTTGGCAGCGGAACCGCGGCCTTGCACGAGAATCTTTTCGCGGCGGCAGAAATCGATCAGATCCCAAACGATTAGAAAATAGCCGGGGAGCTTGAGCTTTTCAATCATGGCGAGTTCGCGCTCGATTTGACGCTGCGCTTTTTCGTGATAAGGCTGATAGCGCCAGCGCGCGCCTTGCTCGGTGAGCTGACGGAGAAACGACATTTCACTCTCGCCGGGCGGCACAGGATAACGCGGGAATTGATAGCCGAGATCTTGCAGCGTGAATTGGAGGCGGTGGGCAAGTTCGGAGGTGTTGGCGTAGGCCTCGGGGATGTCGGAAAAGAGGCGCTGCATTTCGACGCTCGTTTTCATGTGACGCTCGGAGTTGCAGTTGAGAAGCGTGCCAGCTTCATTGAGAGTGGTTTTGTGATGAACGCAAGTGAGGACGTCTTGCAGAGGGCGGCGGTCTGGTGTGGCGTAGGCAATGCCGTTGGTAGCGAGCAAGGGGAGGCGGAGACTGCGGGCGAGTTGAACGAGTGATTGGTTGCGGGCTTCCTGATGGCGGCGATAGTGGCGCTGCAGTTCGATGAAAACGCTGCCACGGCCGAAGATGCGCATGAGGCGTTCGAGCATTTGACGGGCTTGCTGTTCGATGGCGGGGCCGTCGCCTTGACGATAGATGGCGGCGAGAGGACCTTCGTCGCCACCGGTGAGGCAGATGAGGCCAGGGGCTTGGGCGGCGAACTCTTCGTCAGTGGCAAATGGAAATTCGGGCTTGCCGGGTTGGGTGGCGACGTTGCGGAGCTTGGTGCGGGTGATGAGGCGGCAGAGGTTTCGATAGCCGTTGGGATTTTCGGCGAGGAGCGTGAAGCGGTAAGTTTCTTTCGTGGGGGTCGCGTTGACTTCTGCGCCGATGAGAGCGCGGATGCCGGATTTTTTGGCGGCGAGATGGAAGCGGGGAGCGCCGTAGACGCCGTGAGAATCGGCAAGGGCCATAGCGGGTTGGTTGAGGTGTGAACAATGGGCAGCGAGGTCTTCGGGGATGGAGGAACCTTCGAGGAAGGAAAAGGCGGAGCGTGCGTGGAGTTCGACGAAGGGGAGCACGGCTTTATTATAGGCGAAGATAAAGAGAAAGTCGTCGTGGGCTTGACCTGTGGGAATAGGAGAATTGCTCTTCGACGGAGAGAGACCGCTGCGATAGAAAATGTTTATGGTCGGGGTATCCTACGCCAAATCATTGACTCATCGGATGATGCGAAGCGAGATGTAGGGTACTAAATTAAACAGTATGATGCCTACCTTATAAAGCCCGATCAAAGCGAAGTTGATGGTGTCAAATAGCTCGGCTGTAAGGTGGAAGCGCTTGCCAACCAGAAGATAGAAGCGTTGGTGAGGGAGCATAGACAGGAGAACCCAAAGTAACAGCAACGCATAGTTAATCACGGCACACCATAGAAACGCCGGCATTGCCAGTTCAAGTGTCATTGTTGATCACCTATTATCTACCGATTGCGAGACGTAGCCAAGGAGATATCCAACTGCAAAGTAGACAACAGGCAGTCTGAAGCGAAGTAAAATAGGCAATGCCTGAGGTGTTCATGAAACGAGTTGCTTTGTGTGTGCTTTGCCTAATCGTGAGTCCCACCTTCGGTGCAGAAGAAGGCAGCAAGAACTTGGTGAATAACCTTGTGAAGCACTGGCAAGCGTCGAAGAGTCTCTCACTGGCCGTTGCAGACGCAATGCCTGGGCAGGCTTATCGTCCTTTCAAACCTTCCGACGGTGAGTGGAATTTCGCTGATGAAATGGGCGGCTTGGCGCTCGTTAACGTCCTTGCCTGCACTATGGCCTTTCACACCGAGGCTCCGAAAAGATTCCAATCTGCCTTTGACCAGCCAATGGATCATACAAAGGCAGGAACCATGGAGAGCCTGAAAGTGGCATATGACTACTGCATCGATGGATTGAGCAAGATGGATGATACGGAATTGTTTGAGTTAGCCGTTATAAGCGGCCATCGATTAACAAGATTTGACATTCTCTGGAACGCCATCTCGCATGCCACTCATCGACTTGGGCAGGCAGAGATGTACATGCGTTCTAACGGGATGAACCCACCAGATACGGGGCCGAAGTATGAGTTTTAATCACGTCGGTGCTTTGACGCGGCTACACGGTTTTGCACGAAATCATTGGTGTTCATAGCGCGTTTTGCAGGAGCCGTTTCATTCCTCAGGAGCCTTCGTGCGATAACATTTTCCCTTGAAGCTCATGCGCAAACCAACTCTCGCCACCCTGGTGCTTACACTCGCATCGCGCCTGCCGGACGCAAACGATCGGATTCTTGAGTTTGGTCGACAGCGACGTAACCAATCGTTCTGATCGACGGGCCGTCACCCGAGTGGCCATTTTCCTGGCGTCCGCCAGTTTTCCGGCGAACGGCTAGCCCCGCGTCATAACTAGGCTGCATCGGCACGGGCTTCTTCGTTTTTGATGTGACGATTTGCCAGATGCAGGATGTGCCAGACCTGATAGCCTTGCAGCGGCAGATAGGTAGCTAGCTTCGCGATCGCCATTCCTGCTGCAACACCATCCAAACCCCAGGGATGAGCCAACATGGCGCACAGTCCTATCGTCCCGATTGCGGCCATGGTAAGTGAAATCGCGAGAGACCCTACACGTTCAAGTCCGCAAAGCACCTGACCTGATGACATCAAACCTATCGAGATAAGGCTATATACGGAAAGCCATGCGATGAGGATCGAGTCAGGCTCCGCTTGCGGGCCAGCAAGCGCACGAACCAGCCACTTCCCCGCCAGCCCGATTCCGATTGTCATCGGGACACTAAAGGCCAAACAGGCTAGCGTTGAGTTCTTGAAGGCTTGCCGAATCCAACGCCAATCATTTCTCGCCTTTGCTTCGCTGAATGCCGAGACAAACGGCGTCGTGGCAATATAGGCGAGGTCAACAGGCGCTGAGATGATCTTGTAGGCAATCACGAAGCTCGCCACTTTGGCCGGACCCAGCAACTGAGTTATTATCAACGGCTGGCTCTGGTATAGGCAAAGGCTCGCGAGTTGAGTGACCATATACTTGCCGCCCAATTTGAAGAGACGTTTGATCCGTGTCCAACGGACCGCAGAGGGTTTCGGTCGCAGCCAGGCGTACCGAAATGCGAATAGATAGATGGAATTTACCACGCTCACGAAGACGCGGACGCCAGAAGTCGCAACGACCAGCGCGGGTAAACCTCCGCGAAACTGCGTCACAACAATTAGCCCAAAGAGCGCCAGCAGGTTGCTCGAGATACCCCACATGTTCGCTACCACCCCCTCTTGATAGGCGCTGTAGACGGAATTTAACATGCTAAGAGGCATGCTCAAGACAAATATGAGTAAGGTAAAAGCACACGCCAGGTGTAACTCCTCGCTGGATACACCGGACGAAACTCGGAAGACTACACGCCAGGGAATCCTTCGGAAGGAGAGCGCGAAAGCTAGCCCTATTGTTAAGCTGATACACGTCAGCGCCCAGAATGCAGCGGCTGAATATTCACCGGCCAGCTTACGGTTATCATTACCGTCCGCCTCTGCTATGACGTTTACAAGAGCATTCCCCGCGATCCCAAAATCCGTGAGCACCATCCACATCAGTAGACTGCTGATCGTGAGCCACACTCCATATCGTTCGGTGCCCAAGTAGCGCGCGGTCAACGGAACGGAGACAAAACCGATAGCGAGCGTCAACGCCTTGGACACGAACGAGGAAGATGCCGTGATCCCCGCCCTCCGGTAACGCTCCAACCCACGATCGGCGTTCTTGGCAAGAAGCCCCCGCAAGACGCGAATACTGAAGTAACGTCTGTCCATTTCTTTTACCCACTCACCGGGCGGAAATGAAACGAGGTCGGCAGGTTGGGAGAGACGCTTTTGCACGCCAGCACTGAATCAATGGGCCTCTATTCATGGGTGGAAAGGGATACTGCCACTCATGGCCGGTCTGGGTTGAGAACTGCCGAGCGCGCCGCCCCCAACGGAGCGTCCAACTTGGATCATTGGTTTTTCGATCAAGTAATAACTGATAGCGGCTAGCACGAAGATGAAGACAATACTCACCGGAAAATGCTGTAAGGCGCCAAACGGCGAGTTGGCCAAAATGGTTGGAAAAATGAACAATTGCTGCCAGATATAGAGGCTGTAGGAGAGACGGCCCACCCACTTCAGGACCGGGAAGTCCAGAACTCGTCCGAGCACCGAAGAAGGGTAGATCGCGGTACTGATGACCAAAGAGGGAAAAAGGATAGCCTTCAGGAGGTCGTCTGCCGGCAGATCTTTAAGAAGAAGCACAGCCCCGAGAACAACGGCTATGGGAAGCCAAAGATTGCTACCAAGCCTGGAAAAGCGAACTCGAGAATGAATATACGGATACACGACAGCCGCCAGACAGCCCCATAGCAGTGCGTCTATCCGCGTATCGGTTTTAGCGTTGACACTCGATCCGTAGGGGATGAGCCAGCCATAGCGGTTGTCGATCGTGCGCCAGACAAAAGTAGCCAGCGCCAGTGCGAGGGCAACCCAACCAATACGACGCAGTTTGGGACCAAGCAAAAACATAATTATCGGCCAGAGTATGTAAAAGTGTTCCTCCACCGCTAACGACCAAAACTGGGCGGTGTAGCGGCCTAGGACATGACCATCGAAACAGGGAAAGTAATTTCGCACATAAAGTAGAGTGCTGACAAATTCCCAGCCAGTCACTCTGATATCGCCAGCAACGGTGAGAACCGACAGCACCGCCAGATAAAGAAAAAGGGCAGGGAGGATACGGAAGCAACGCCGTAGATAAAACCGTCTCAGCGCGATTGTATTATTTCGCTGTTGTTCGCTGAGCAACTTGCCGCAGATGAGAAACCCACTTAAAGCAAAAAAAACATCGACTCCGGCGTTCCCACGGGAAGCGATCACACTCCAAATGTGACCGTGCAGTTCGCCTAGCGCGTGGCAATGATAGCCAATGACTCCAACTACCGCCAACGCGCGCCACCCATCCAGAGTAGGAATGTACCCGGACCGAGAATCTTTAGAGTTTTTTTCTCTCGCGATGTCCGTTGCCCCACGAGACGCGATATTGGTCTTGTCGCTCACCATTTTGCAAAATAGTTCCTTGTGTTACGCGGTCTGGAACTTTTTTTGAGACAACGTGGAAGCAGCGAATCGAAAGCTTTCTCAAGAAACGGCTCGCCCTTGTAGACCGGCGCGCGCACGCTAGAAAGTGGAACGGATTGCATGTTTCTTTAGCTCCTTAGTCGCCCAACGCCAACACGCTACCGACTAACATTAACGGACTTCGATAGAGACACAAGACGATGTAATCGCAACCAGTGTTAATAAATACTGAACACCGTTGCTATTTTGAATGTAAGGCAAAGCCGCTGAATTTGGAAGAGAATAGGCGATTATTGGTATAAATGCTGACGAAAACGCCAAACGCCAGCGTCATAGAAGACTAATAGAAATGAAATGCGCATGAAGTAATACTTGACGCACATTGTGCAAAGCAGTCGTGAAACAATACGACTTTAGAACGGAAATCGATGTCGTTGTGATTGAATATCCAAAGTGTGTATTCCTGGGCATGGCCCCCAACAAGGACGGGCATTCAGAACGGAGAGTTAAGAGATGATTGAACAGACTCTTGGAGACGCTCTCCGTTTTTTTAGGGAACAGAGAGGCATTTCTCTGCGCACATTGGCCGAGCAAACAAGCGTATCGCCGAGCTTTTTGTCACAGATCGAGAACGGACAGTGTTCGCCGTCCATCTCTTCCATGGAGAAGATCGCAAATGCCTTAGGCGTGACGCTTGGCCAGTTCTTTCTTTCCGCAAATCAGCAAACCGCAAAGGTCGTGCGAGCGAGCGAGCGCGCTCGTTTGGCTCTTGATTGGTCTCGGGCCGAAATTGCTTCGCTCGGCTCGCTACCAGACGGGTCGCATTTTCGGGCTTCCATGATTACCATTAAGCCTGGCGGTCTGACGGGAAAACACGCCACTCCGTCTATCTCTGACGAGTTCTCGATGGTATTCGACGGCACCGCTATTCTGAAGTTGCAAGACGGCGAGCAGACGTTAGAGCGAGGCGATTCGGTAACAATTGTGGCGGGAACAAATCGGCAATGGCGGAATGAGTCTGAGGCCGTAACCGAGATCCTCGTGATTTCCTTGGGTTAGGCATTTCTCCGCGAAGTCCGCCGTGCTGTGGAAATGCCGTGCGCGCTGCGAAACGGCGAGAGGAACCTTGTCCTTGGCGCGGCACGGCTGACAGCACGCCCGTTTTGTGCGGTTCCTCAGGAGACGCGCAACGCCACGGCAAAACATAAAGTCAGTAAGAAAAGTGCGTGAAAATAGAGGTGCAGAAGGTTGGGGCGAGGATTGTCTCCGCGTGGCGGCAACACCTGCTTTGTCCCGTCGTACATAGCCGCGTACAGCCGCTTCGTCTTATCGTCCGCACCGAAGAAGTAGGGGACGTACCACATCATTACCGCGGAGAACGCGGTAACTGCGCAGTAGATCACCCAGTAGTTCTTCACAAAGGAAGGACTGTCGTCGCCTCTATATAGAAAGATGAAGGCGACGGCTAGTCCCGGAAAGATGCTGTTCGCGAGCGTTGCAAGCAGGAATTTTCGGCGACCGATAGCAGCCTGAACTTGCTTGCCATGCGTCCAGCCGGGGATGTTGAGCCAATCATGCAGGGTCACGACCAGGAACTGCAACATGATGAGCAGCGAGAAGATAGTCCGTAGCATTGAATGCATAAATAAAGGGTGTGCTGAATTTAGAGTATATCGGCCTGAGTGACGGCGCATCCTGGCAGCGCCGACGATCCACTAGAATAGTGGCTCGGGACAGGTTGGCCAAGTAAAGCCAAACTGGTAACCTAGCATTCAGCATCTTTGACAGACTGCCATGCGCCACAATCGCTCTGTTCCTCCCTGTCCTGTGATCCCTGTTCTTTACTATCCCGATCCCGCCATTGCAGCTTCGTGGCTGGGGAAGGCTTTTGGCTTTTCTGTACGTTTGCGGATCGCGAATCACCGTATCCAGATGAGGGCCGGCGAGGGCTGCTTCACTATTGCCGAGGGCACGGTGGCGCCGAACCATTCGTGTGTTGTTCAGGTACGCATCACCGACGCGTTGGGACACTGTGAGCGCGCGAGGTTGGCGGGTGCGCACATCCTTTCGGAACCGACGGACCACGTTTATGGCGAGCGCCAATACAACGCAGAGGATTTCCATGGACACCGATGGGATTTCACAGAATCGATGGCGGATGTGGAACCAGAGAGTTGGGGCGGCACGTCAGTGGACCTGTGACCGGGTGACAGTGCCCTGAAGTGAAGCTTCGCCCAAGAGATTATTGGCCGCGCGAATCACGACTTCGTCGTGAACGGAGTAAACCAAACGGTGTTTCCGGACTATTCGTTGCTATTTAGCGGCGACTGCGTCCAAACTTGCGCGAGGACAGTTTACGGCCAAACAAGCCAGTCGCCAACAAAGCTGCACCGATGAGCATAAGAGTGGATGGCTCCGGTGTGGTGACGTTGCTAGTCAGTTGGCCGACGCCGGTGACCGTGTAATCCGGATAGCAGCTTGATGTGGATGCGGGCGTGCAAGCATCTGAAACTATATTGGAAGCCAACGCACCGATCAACTGGGTGTCCGCGGCTGGGAAGAAGAATTGAATAAATTCGAACGGAGTAGCCTCCTCGAAAGCAACGTTTATGTCTCCAAAACGGTCGACGATGGTCGCGTCAGAGCCCGCGGTGGTGGAAGACATCACGCCGAGTGGCGTGGAAAAGGACCATGGCCCCACGACCGTTCCCGTCGTTATATCCGCAGTATAAGAGCCAAAAAACGGGCCGCTGCCGAAACTGCTGCAATTCGCATCGCCACAAGTGGCTGAGCCAGCAAAGGTCAGGTTCTCGATGACATCGGCTTCGACGGATGACGCTAGACCGAGGGACAATATCAAGCAAGGCAGTGCCATGGATTTTTTCAGATTGTGCATTTCAGCCTCCATGCTTTAAGTGAGACAACTGCTGGCTTCGTTACAGCTACGCATCCAGAAATTTGGGAAATGTTTAAGCTTGGCGAATAAACCTGGTTTAGCCAAACTGCCCTTAAAGCTAAACTGACCCAAGCTTTTTCAGGTTCTGAGCGAACTGGAGAGTCAACGGCTTTTGTCCCGACGGCCAGTGGTTGGAATTAATTGTAAGACTCTAAAACCATGAGACTCCTGTTGTGTTTTGTTCTCTGCGCCGTAGCCGATTGCCAAACAGTAACGGTGACGGCCAACAGAATTACAAATACTCCGCTATTATCTCCACGGCGAGGGTGGATGAGCGGCGGAGTGTTCAATGCTGCTGCGGTCGAAGTAAACGGCAAAACTATTCTGCTTTTTCGGGCGCAAGACGATCAACATACGTCGAGGATAGGGTATGCGGAAGCAACGGACGGCTTGCATTTTACCGTGCGGGATAATCCCGTGCTTTCCCCGGAAGCAGCATACGAAAGAAACGGAGGCGTCGAAGATCCGCGCCTCCTGAAGGTTGATGGCACGTATTATCTGACCTACACGGGATACGACACGCATGCCGCGCAACTGTGTCTAGCCACGTCAAAGGATCTGATCCACTGGGAACGCCAAGGGGTGATCCTGCCGGCATACAAAGGAACCTGGAACGAGCAATGGACGAAATCAGGCGCGATTGTGCCAAAGAAAATAGGTGGAAAGTGGTGGATGTACTATCTGGGAACCCGCATGGATGCGGACGGGAAAGCCCGCGACTATATGGGATTAGCCCAGTCGGACGATCTACTGCACTGGCACGATGCGACGAAGGAGCCTGTTTTGACGCGGCGAGCAGGGGCCTTTGATTCGCGAGTGATGGAGCCTGGTGTGGTGTTTCTGACCGATCCCGGTATCTTGCTACTTTACAACGGAGCGGACGAGCAGTTGGTATACGGTCCTGGTTGGGCGTTGTTTGACCGGGAGAAACCCGAAAAACTCATCGCGCGGTCAGCGAGTGCGTTTGTGCTGCCAGAGTTGCCGTGGGAGAAGGTGGGAAATGTGCCGAATGTGATTTTTATAGAGGGTGAGGTCGGAAGAGTTGGGAACATGGTTGCGTATTATGGAGCGGCTGACAAGTTCATTGGGGCGATGCGGATCAAGATGTTGGTTCGCTAGTGGGAGGTTGGCACCTTCGACATGAACGCACAATCCATGAGCATGCACACTGAGTTCCGGCGGGCCGTGATACCAGAGGAAATTCGCAGCCTTGTTATTTTCGATCACAAAGCATTCGACAAATACCCGGGTGATTGGTTCAATCGTGAATTGTGGCAAACATACGAAGCGTGGTGGATGATGGTTGGCGACAGGAAGATTGGCTGCTGTGCGTTTAGAGGGCATGTTGATTTTAGGGAGGATCTTAATCCGGCCAAAGGCAATCCGCATCGGCGCGGATCACTCTACATCGCCACTACGGGCATCCTGCCGCAGTTTCAAGGAATGGGCTTTGGCACTTTGTTAAAAGCATGGCAACTGTCTTACGCGCGGCAGCATCGCTTTAGCCGGATCGTTACTAACACAAGAACGAGCAACAAGGCGATGATCAAACTGAATGAGAAATTCGGGTTTCGAAGAATTCGAACGACGAGGGGTTATTACGAAGAGCCAATGGAAGCGACCTTGGTGATGGGACGGCGGCTTTGACTAGCTAACAAACAAATTTTAGAATTCTCGAATGGCATTGCAAAATCGTGTGGACCCGTGTGGAGCGATTCTGGCCTTCGCCGCACGCGGCACGTTCATGGGCAATCGGGGCGGCGTCCTGCATAATCAAGATCGAGAGATCGTACGCCCGTACGCGAGTAGGCGATGGATAACGTGTCTCTTGGAATTCAAGGGTCGACGGCGTAGCGTGATGTCTCCGAACCGCTACACAGAATTATTTTTCTTGGACGAAGCTGTGGCGCTTGCGGCAGGTCACAGACCGTGCGCTGAATGTCGTCGCGACCGGTTCAACGTTTTTAAGGAAGCGTGGGTTAGCTCAAAGGATTCGAATAGAGGAGACCTCTCTCTTGCCGATCAAATCGATAAAGAACTGCATGCCTTCCGAATTGACCGCAAGAAACAGAAGGTAACTTACCAGGAGACCTTGAACTCGTTGCCTGACGGATGCTTTGTCCACATGGATGGCGCCAGCCATCTTGTCTGGGGTGACTCGCTATTTCAATGGTCGCCCGAAGGTTACTTAAGGAAGCACCATCGCCCCCCTGATCTGACCGTCACAGTACTGACTCCCGAGCCGGTGGTGCGGTGCATCCGTCAGGGATACAGGCCAGAGATACCTAAATCAGCTCTCGTCCTTAAAGATGGGCCGTAACGGAGTGACCACTCTTGGTCCCGTCGACTTAAACTCACTTAACGGACTTCTGAAACCTGCGCCAAATGTTCTCAGTCTCGCGAAGAAGTTTTCTGTTGCCGAGCTTTAAGCTATGAAGGGCTTGGCACATCTCGAAATCCCGCTCCGTGGCATCGAAGCAATACTTCGCGCCAATATCGGTACAGTTTGGGTCGCTGCCTTTCTTGTATAACTCCGCAAATGCCGTGTGGAGGGGTGTCACGTCTTCCCAATCGCCATGTTCGAGTTCAAAGTGTCCTGGCCAGGTCTGCTCCGGTTGCAGTTTCCAGGCGCGATTGTCTTGAAGTATTTTTGCCGCTAGCTCCGAGCAGAAAAGGGCGGACTCGTCTTGGCCGAGAAATCGCCTAACGGGCTGGGCAACCCCGTCAGGAAAGCTGATTAGGTAGTTGTAGTGAGCGCCAGAAATGCTGTTAGCGTATTCAATGGCGGCATCAATGATTTCAAACAGGGTTAACCCTTTGTGAAGCTCTTTACTTCTTAATACAAGTTTGTTCGCTGTGTAGTCGGACGCTCCCCAGATGTCGGAGGGCCTCGCAAAATGAACGCCAGCGTGAGGGGTCGAGTGAAGGTAAACGCCGGGCTGAACGCCTAGGACGACGTGCGAAAACGAGACCTTCCTTCCAAAACGCAAGCTTTGCGCGGCACATGGCGCCGTTGACAACGTGCCAGTTCCACGCACCAGCACTACATCAAGCGCGTAGAGCCGGGGAGGACTGGTGCAAGACACTCGTGGGCCACTTTTTCTGGGTATCGGCATGTTGGTCCTGCCATTGGGTCTCTAGATAATGAGCTTACTATTACTAAAGGTTCCGGTTGGCGGCAACTCTCTCGCAAACACAAGGCGGAGGAGCGGATTCGAGACGGAATCCGAAGCCCGCGACTCTTCTCCGGAGGTCGAAAATTTGTCACGGGGTTTTTTGATGGTACGTCGTATCCTTTGCCGGCGGTCGCGGTAATACCAGGCAGAGAGTCAAATTTGACAGCCGAACAAGCATTCGACAACTACCATAAAGCGATTTACCGGTTCGTCTACAGGCTAGCCGGACGCGGTGACATCGCGGAGGATATTACGCAGGATTGTTTTCTGGCGATTCTGCGAGATCCGCAGCGCTGGAACGAATGGCGCGGCGATTTTCGAACTTATTTGTTTTCGATCGCCAGAAATCTCGCATTTAAGCGGTACCGCGATGAGCATGGCAGTCTCTATGCCGATGAGGACGAAGCCAGTTTCGCCGGGTGCCGGCAAGCGGATCAGGAACTGAGTGTAACGGTGGCGCAGATGGTTTCGCAATTGCCTGATCTGCAACGCGAGGTACTGATCTTGTTCGAATACGACGGATTTTCTTTGCATGAAATCGCGGCGATCGTGAATGCTGATGTGGGCGCCGTGAAAGGACGGCTACATCGCGCACGAGAACGATTGAGGCGTGCCTTGACGCCGTATAGAAGGGTGGGAACACGTGAGAACGCATGAAGACGACATCTTGAGCGAAGCGGAGTTAAATGAAATGCTAACTGCTTGGAATATTCCGGAAGCACCGACGGAGCCATTACGGGCGCGGATTTTTTTGCGGGGGGCGATGCCTGAGATACCCGGTAATTGGGGTGGTTATGCGTGGATGAAGGGCAGGTCGGCCGCACTGTCGGTGATGATTCACGCGGCAGCCTTTGGTCTGATGCTTTGGGGAGTTCAAAGCCCTGGGGTGCAGAAGAAGGTGCGGCAGGTGACGGACCTTTATTTCACTCCACTGAATGCTTACCGGCCGAAGCTTCCAGCGGCAGATAGGGCGAGCGGTGGCGGCGGTATGAAAGACAAACCAGCCAGCCATGGCGAGGCCCCGCAGTTTGCAAAAAAACAGTTTATGGCGCCGGCGATGGCAATTCCGAACCCCAAACTGCCGGTGGTTCCGACGATCGATGCGGCCGCACCGCAGATTGTGGCGGACGATTACGGCGATCCATTGAGCAAGTTGGATCAAGGTGGCTTCGGCGCGGGTACAGGAATGGGGGTGGGCAACGGTGCTGGAGACGGCTTTGGCTTTGGTAACGGGGGCGGAATGGGCGGGGGTGCTTATAGGATCGGCGGCGATGTGGCTGCGCCCATACTGCTGTCGAAAACTGAGCCAGAGTATTCGGAAGAGGCGCGGAAGGCCAAGTATTCGGGGATCGTCTTACTGACGATTGTGGTGGACCAGAACGGCTTGCCCCGGGATATCAGGGTCGTGCGTCCGCTAGGTTTGGGTCTGGACGAAAAAGCAATTGAGGCGGTCAGGCACTGGAGGTTTCGTCCAGGGATGAAGAGTGGAAAACCGGTGGCGGTGCAGGCGCAGGTGGAAGTGAGTTTCCGGTTGTTGTGAAAATGGACGAGGAATTTGACCACACGACGCTGTTTATTGAGTTAGTGCTCGCAGCGAAAGCTTTCAATAGCCGCGACCAGTTTTGTCTTCGAGATTGGCTTGGAAAGATGAGCGTTGCAACCGACAGCTTGGCTTCGCGCGGCATCTTCGACCAAGGCATCCGCCGTGAGAGCCACAATGGGAAGCGGTCTGGCCGACTGCTCGCGTTCGTGCGCGCGCATGGCATACGGTAGCAGCCAGCCCGTCCATAACCGGCATGTGAATGTCCATGAGAACAAAGTCAAACTCCTGGCTTGCGAAGGCGTCCGCACCCTGCTGGCCATTCTCGGCAAAGGTCAATTTATAAGGGGAGGTTATGGAGATTGTCCCCCAGCAGAAAACGGTTTTCCTCCGAATCGTCGGTAATCAAAGTCTTCATGGATCTGAGCTGGGCCTGCTTGCCAGACGGTTTGCCAGACCGGCGTATGTCTTTTCGTTGATTGGCCAGAAGGGTTGAAGAGATTAGAGTTAGTAAGTCAGTGGTCGGTTTGAGGCTCTAATCGCATGAAGACTTGAAAGTTGCTTTAAAGGTTCGAAGATTGCAGGATTTGCGAGGGGAGGCGGGAAGATCGTCCTATAATGGGTGTCGAGTGCGCCCGTCGCTCAGTTGGATGGAGTGAATGACTTCGAATAATTAACAAGGGGGCCGTACTCCAGGTACCAAGTACGGTCACATCCTGTCAGGTCAGTTACTTGTCAGGCAACTCCAAAACTCGTGAACCGAGCTGAACCCATCTGAAATGCAGGGAGTGGGCACAAATTTTGATCGCCTTTCTCAGCCCTCAACTTTTGCAAAAGTGTTCCGTGGAAGACGGCGAAGACCCACTCGACGATATCAACGATCGCGATAGCGCCGATCCAGTTCCTTGAAGAAGCTACCCTTCGTGAAGTAGTGAACTTCCCCCCGCCGCCATCGATGTACAAACCGAAATGCTTGCAGCTCAACCGAGCCCCGTAGAAGTGGTCCGGCGCTAGTTCACTTGTTTGCGGGCCACCTGATTTCATGCGTTGGGACCGCCGTATTCTGGGCGGTCTCTGGGTACGTCGGCATATTCGCTCATTCCACAAGAAGAAAACCCAGTAGCCGCGCCGCCTGATGGTCGTGATAACCGCGAATTTAGACTCAATTCCCGGCACATAATCGTGTGGACATGCCGGCAGAGGCGGGTCGGGTGATGGCGGCTGGATTATTGAGTCGTTCATGGTTGCCTCCAGGCGGAGAACAATGTGCGGCGTTACTGACGGGGGCGGTAGTCGGGTTGCGGCGCGATTACTGGTTGTGTTGCGCCGGTAGATAAATGCTGCTGCTCACCACATGCGCACCTGGGAACAGCCTACGCAGCGGCGCAATTTAACGCTTGCGACTTGTCTTGCGGCCCTGCGGTTTGGGAGCAGAAAAACTGTGGCATTTCGGGCAGTGAGCACAGCCGGGAGCGTGATTGCGTCGAGCACAGCCGCACCGTCCGCATTGATCGGCAGCGTCGTGCCCTTCTTCCCTCGTTGCTTGTTCCTCTTCGGTTGTCATTGAACTCCTACTTCCATTCTAGATGCGATCCCCCGATTTATTGCGGGCGCTTGTTGATTTGCCTTTGATTACCTGACTGTTCCAATTACCGTTATCCTGGCCAGCATGGAGTACTTCTTCATTTGCCCATACTGTAGTGAGCGCATATCGATGGTGCTGGACACTTCGGTAGGTCAACAAACCTATATCGAAGACTGTGAAGTGTGCTGCCGCCCTATTGAAGTCCGGTACAACGTAGAGAATGACGAAGTGAGCGACTTTGAAGCCATTGCGATGTGAGAATGGTTGAACCACTTCAACTCCGTTCTTCAGGTTGTCACTTCCCGCACGACATCCCGCGCCCTTCTTGTCCTCCCTAAGCCCAACGAACTTCGAATGCCGCAGATGATCATCCAGCGTCCATTCCGCAAATTCCACCCGTGCCACCAGTTCCGGCTTTATCCACCGGCACTCCTTCATTTTGGCTGCGGTCAACCCCACTCCCCAGCGCCCGCTTCTTGCTTCCGGCAGATTGCTGAATGGGCATTCCGCCATCTCCAGGCCGCGCAATCGCTTGGCCAGATCGGCTCGCAGCGCCGGTGTAAATCCATTCCGGCAACGCGCCACATAGTTCAGCCGCTTGCCCTCGTAGTACCCGAAGATCAATGCGTCAAAATTCTTCGCGCTTGGCGTATAGCCGCCGATCACGAATTCCTGGCCTTGGTTGACGCGCATGTTCAACCAAACACCGGATCATTGGCCTGACTCGTACAGGCTGTCCTTCCGTTTTGCGACCGGCCCTTCAAATCGTTGTTCGCGGACGGAGTTGATGAGATTCAGCAAGCTCGCTTCAAGTCGAGGCGAAAACCGGATCGGCTCACTCAGTTTGGAAAGCACCTTCGTTTTGAGAAGCTCGCGGCGCTCCGTTAACGGCAGCGAGCGCACGTCGCGCCCAGCCAGCATCAGTAGACCGAAAATGTAGAAGTAGATTGGCTGCGCGACCGACCCGAAGTTTTGGAGAGCATTGAATGATGGCCGCCCGCTCTCATCCATTGCGATAACTTCGCCGTCGATCACAGTTTCATCAGGCAGTTTGTGTAGAGCCTTGGCAATCGCCGAGTAGCGGACGGTGAAGTCTTGGTTATTACGCGACTGCAGTTGATCTTTGCCTTTGCTCTTGAACGCAATGGCACGATAGCCATCGAATTTGAGTTCATAGAGCCAGCTTTCGGTGTCTGGTAGCGAGTTGGTGGCTAATAAGAGCATCGCTGGCAACAGCGGAGGAAGTCGTTGAGGCTGCGTAGGCTTTGGATCGATACAAGAGGGCCGCGAAGGAGATGCGTACTGGGCACTCGGGCTATATCAGAGTACTTTAGAAACGACCCGCGCGGCTTCTGAGACGCAAATTGCGATAGGCCAGATCTTCTATCATGCGATTAACGTAGCGTTTCTCAAGTTAGTGGCATTTCATGCAGCGCGGGACGTTCTGCCATTCGCACAACTGGCATTAGAATATGCGCTGAAGAAGCAACCAGCGGACGTATGGAGCGAGGCCACTCAGGCTGAAGCGTGGCTGCATCCGAGTGACGAGGTTAAGGCATTAGACAAATACCGAGTTGTGATAGCGATGAGTCCAGAAAAATGGAAACTGATTTCGACCGGACAGCAGGCGCAGCAGATTGCGAATAAGTTAAAAAAACGCGACATCGAAGAGAAGCTCAGGGAGATGTTCGAGCCGGAAACAAACAAGCTAGCGGTGGGCATGTAGTTGACGCGCTTTGTTCGGCAATTATTCCTTATTGCCATGCTGTCGTGTAGTTGCGCTAGGCCACAATTAATCTGGCTGCCGATAGAGCCGGTGAATGGCCACCCATTCCCCGGCCCTTCCTCCAGTGTTGCAACGGTTCCGTTTAGCTTTGAGAACGAAGTTTTCTCTGAAAGCACGCAACTAACACCACAAGTCCCGCGCCAACCAGAAATATAGAGTAAGGTTCGGGTGAACTTTGAAGTGGCAGAGAAATGGACAAATCACCAGGAGCGCCACAACACTCACCATAAACGAGCTGGAAAGCGAACGTTCCAGTAGGCCCCGTGTAGGTTTGGGTGGTGATCGAAAACGGCGTACCACCGGGTGCATTGATAACCGTGACGCCGCCGACGACGAGAGTCAAACCGTCGTCGTGACCTGCCGTGAAAGTCTCTCCGGTTGTCACGCTTACGGTTCCCACGAAATTAAATATGGTGTTGTCTAGTGTATTACCCAATTGACTGGAGCCCGTGAGAATTGTTGAGCCGCTACCCGAGGCAAGAAACTCACCAATGGTGTAAAGGCTACTTGATGCGAAATTGATTGGGGTGGTGGTTGAGAAGGTGACGTTTGGCGTAGTCGTTGGAACGTTAGCTGGTGTGGCGTCATCCGCTCCTGTGGGGTCATTTTCCCAAATCGATCCAATTACGGTACTTGCATGAGCTGTGCTGAATAGCAACAAACCCAAAAACGCACTTGAAAATAAAGGCAGAGAAGACTTAGGGGCGAGTTTCAAGCTGACTTACCATTCTTTGGTCCGAGAGTAATTTGGTCGATCATGTTTCGCTATCTTCCGTAGTCGGGAGCTACAGTACCTAATGAGTATAAGTTTAATTGGAGGTCTTGAATCCTGTGGATAATACTTATTTGGTAGTCCTATGAGTTTCCAGGAATCTCGGTGTCGATTTGTCGCGGACGAACTGAATGACGGCTTTTGGCAAGTGTGTTCTGTGCAACCGTTTGCTCACGATATCGGCCAAGCAAGGAGAAGAGGCAGCCAGACGGATCTAATCCTCCTTCGGTGGGCAGACTAGACAACTGGTTCAAGAGTGCCTAACCGTAAACAACAAATTCTCAATTAAAGAAAATGCCACTAACAGCGGCGCTAGGGCCGGAGTTAGGTGTCACTTTAATCCTCAAATTGCCTTTCATTTCCCAAATGGCGTATTCCCCATTATGGAAGCCGGAGAAAATTTCCGTATCATAAAGCGCTCCAGTGCTTGCGTCTGTAATCGTGACCGTCTCTGAGCGACTCGTGCCATCCCAGTCCAGCAGGTAAAGCGCCACGCGATGAGGCACAACATCGTGGATGTTGATATTGATGAAGAAGGTTTGCCCATAATAATTGAGGTAAGCGGAGGCAATGCCTTGGCTGACACCCGGAGAGATTTGCAACGCCCGAGGGTCTGAGGTGAGACCGGCCCATGTGTAGGTGAAGTCTTGCGAGAAACTAACGCTCGTGTGATCCGTTGGGCTGGAGCCGCCGTTTGGAATCAGATATCCTCCACTGCCGTATTTGCCGCTCCACTTACCCTGAGTAACTGTATCAACGCCTTGGAATATTGCGAACGACGGCAGCAGTAGCGTGCCGCAGATGTCTACCGTGTCTTGACCGGGGCAAGGCGCTCCAAGAAGATAGGGGCCTACGCCATACATCGGGCCAAACCCAGGCTTGCCAGCGTCGGACGCTGTGTCTCCGATAAAAGTCGATCCTAAGGAAGAAGCGGTTGCTCCGTCGTAGACAAACAATGCGCCTCCTTTGCCTTGACCATTCTGGAGTTCGCCGGTTCCGCCAACCGCAGCATTGCCGTTGAAGATGTCGTTGATGAGACTTAGCGTGCCTACATATTCAAATATCGCGCCGCCGAAGCCTGCGCCACCGCCACCATAGCTGGGGCAAGAGCTGTGGTAACCGAGGCCGAAGCACAAAGTACCGCCTCCGCCTCCATAACCGGCATTGAGTAGCAATACGTTCGGCGGCACAGGCTCGCCCGGATAGTAGGAAATTTCGGTGAGACTGCCAGCACCGCCGCCGCCGAAAATGCTACCGCCCCCGGGGTAACCGCCACCGCCTCCGAAGCCGCCGCTTCCTCCAGGGGTGCAGCATTCAGGACCTTCGCCGGCACCTATGCCGCTACGTCCCCCTGCCCCCGGGCCGCCACTGATCGTGTAGTCGGCGTGGATTGCCGATCCGCCGATTCCAAAAAGATCGCCGCCGCTCCCGCCATCAGAACTTGCGTCGCTACCGGTGGTACTAGCATCGCCACCGAAACCACCTCCACCAAATGCAAGTGTCGTGTTCCCCGCACTGCCACCCTGAGCCTTGTTGTTGACGAACTTCACATTCGCGACGCTCAGGTTGCCGCCGTTTTGAAAAATGGCTCCTCCCATACCCGCGCCACTCCCGCCCGCACCACTGTCGCCCCCTTTTCCAAGACCGTTCTCCAGGGTCAGGCCACTGATCGTGACGTTGCCGCCACCAATAAAAAAGAGCCGCGTTCGCCCCTGCCCATCAAGGGCTAAGCTACCGGCACCAGGGCCGTTTACGGTAAGGTTGTCGTCTATGCGAAGACGGCTGCCAAGTTTGATCGCTCCAAGGCCGCTCGCGAAAGTAATGACTGATCCAGCACAGGCGTTCGTCAGCGCGTAACGCAATGTTGTTGGGTCTGTTGGAGTATCGCCGACGCCTGAGACAACAGGGGGCGCGATGCACTTAGTGGTCGCTACGTTGAACGTCACCGGTGCGTCGGCGGAATCGGTTGCGGTAACGGTAAACGATCCTGGAACGTTGTTCGCTGTCAATTGCGGTGAAGTTGCAAAGCTTCCATTCGCCAATGGCGTAACTATCACGGAAGTCCCTCCACCCACAAACGTGCCACTGGCCCCGCCGCTCGGTATTACGGTGAAGGTAACGTTACCTGCATTTGGTGCTGTGAGCACGATAAATGGCTGTGGCAGGGTCCTGGTGGTGACGCCGACTTGATTGTCACCCGAGTATATCTGAGCCCAAATGCACGAGGGAGCCACACCAGTGAGCAAAAAGAAAACGATTATTACAAACTTGGCACCAGCATATTCCTTACCGATGCTGCGAAACCAAAGACATGAACGTTTCAAAATATCCTCCGAAGTTCGAATTCGATTCTACAGCCAAACGCTTTCACATCGCTGGCCTCATTGGCACCAAGTGGGACTTTTCCGGGTAATGATGGTACTGGTGGAAGCTTGACGAGATTGTAAAGGGGGACAGCACCACCGATCGGTGAAGGCAAAAGGGTCAGACAACAATAATCAGAAGGCTTTCGGGGGTGAAGTTAATTCGGTGCGAGGTGCAGCGTAGCATGTCTTAGCCGGAAAGCGTTTCATGACTTTGGAACTACCAAGCTGTCGCTTGTTCAACGGTGTGAGCCGACTTGAATTGTTGTAGACCTACACCGTACGTTCCCAAATTTGCGGTCCGTGATTCCGTTCCAGGAAGGCACCGCTGGAGAAGTAATCGTTCTACTGAGTCTGAGACGAGCCATCCTCTGTAATCCAGTTAACACTGATAGAATGGCCTCGTGACTAAGTCTACATTCGTAAAAGATCTCCAGGCCCGCATCCAACAGGCGGAAGGGATCATCGCCAGTCAAAATGAAAACCTCGCCGCTCTACGCCATCTGCTCCGTAAGGAGATTGGCGAGTCAGCACCCAATGGGTTAGCTCCCGCAGCGACAACTCGCGTAACTACCCCAGAGCCTCGAACCGCCGCCATTAACTTCAAAGGGAAGAAATCAGACATCGTCCTGGCGCTTGTTCAGCAAAGTCATGAAGGCACGAGGCCAATGGATATTGCGTCAATCCTGGTGGAACATAAGTTGATGACCAAGGGTTCAAACGCCATATACTCGCACCTGAGTGAGCTAAAGAAGAAAGGGCTCATACAGCAAAAGGCTGAGGGTCTCTACGTAGCGTCCTCTAAACCGCCTGTCGCTAAGTTGGTAACCGTCGCCTCCGCTCCTGCGAAGACAGCGCCAAAGAAGCGCACTGTGTCCCCAGAGACTCGTGAGGCAATCAGGAAAGCACTAAAAGCGAGATGGGCGGCGAAGAAGGCGTAAGTTAGATTCGCTCAGAAGTCGCCGCATCGCTACGGCGGCCTTCGCCGATCACTCAGAGCCCGTATCTGAACCGGGAGGCCGCTTTGCGCATATGAGCGTCGCTGCACCAAGCCGAGGAGCAGCAGCCAAACCTAACGTCGCAAATGTTGCGGGCTCGGTAATTGCAGCGGGAGCAATACCCACCATGCCGCCTATGAAAAACGGTTTCGTCAAAGTAGCGTTGATTGCGGCCGTGGGAGCAACGCAATTTTCTGTCAACTTTTCAGGCCGAGAGTCACAAACGAGAAGCGCGATTTCGGCGTATTCAATGCCATTCGCAATTTGAACATATTCGCCCGCGTACGCACCGACTCCGTTCGCCACTCCGGCATTAAACTTAACTTTCCTTTGCGCGGGACATGGGCGTTAATCTCGGCATAACAGAGTGTCTAACGCTATTAAACGCGCAAAGGATATCGCAAGAGAAAACACTCCCAAGACCTTCTTGGCTCTCAACACAGATCCGGCCACCCATCAGCTCTATTAATCGACTAGCAATGGCTAGCCCTAATCCCGTTCCACCATATTTCCCCGTCATTGAAGGGTCTGCTTGCGTGAACTTCTCAAAAATCGTCAACTGTTTTTCGGGCGCGATACCGATACCAGTGTCACTCACCGAGAATTGCAAGACCTCCCCTGCCTTAGTCTTGCTCAATCTTTCAACTCGTATCGCGATCCCCCCGGTTACCGTGAATTTGATTACGTTAGAAATGATGTTAATCAGGATTTGGCGCAAATGTGTGGGATCTCCGAAGACAGATTCGGGCACATCACGCAACTTCTGGAATGTGAGGGTTAAATTCTTTGGGCGATTGCGGGGCCGAAGGCGCTGAGGATCTTCTCCAGCATGTCGCGCAGCTCGAATGCAATGATTTCGAGCTGTACTTGTCGTGCCTCAATCTTCGAAAAATCCAGAACATCATTCAGTAAAGATATTAGGAATTCAGAACAACTCTTAATCGTCTCCACATATTCTTTCTGCTCTTCACTAAGTTGGGTTCCCAGCAGCAAACTTAAGAATCCGATAATCCCGTGCATGGGCGTTCTTATCTCGTGGCTTATGTTTACAAGAAAAACACTTTTTGCTTGATTTGCATCCTCGACGAATTCCTTAGCTTGTTGCAAAGCGATATTCACCCGGCGCTGCTCCGTTACATCCACAACCACTCCTGTGGATCGAAGAGCATGTCCGTGTTCGTCGAACGTGACTTCTCCACGGTCGCGAATCACCCGCTCACTTCCATCCACTCGGATTATCCGGTACTCCATCTCAACCGTTCTGTGATCGGGATCGACTCTTGACTCCCAGCAGCGTCACCTGTCGAGTGCTGGCGGGAGTCATCGCTTATGAGGGTCATCTTTCTCGTTGGGCCTATCGCTGAAGACCGCCTTTTTCCGGCACGCCCGGCTCGTCCAGCAGTTGAGTTGACGACGCTGGTCCGAGATCATTCCAATCCGACAGCGCCCAAACCACTTTCTTGGCGGGAGTTACCTCGATTAGCTGCACCGTAGAGGGCCACTTCTCCCATGGCAAATTGGCGGTCCAATTGTTAATCAAGGTGTTGCCATTGCTCAATCGTGAAACCTCTTGCACGGTATAGAGCGGGTAATCGGGAAGGTCGCCTTTCGTGATCTCCCAGACAAGTTGGCCTTTGGGATCTACCTCCCGAACGTAGCCGTTCTGGTTTCCGCTAATCAGAGTATTTCCATTTTTCAGACGCACTGCTGCCCATGCCGAAGGGGCATCGACCAACCAAATCTCCTTTCCTTTTGAAGAGTATTCGACCACTCTGCCCAGATCCATGTGGGCCACGAGAAAAGTCCCGGCTTTCGTCGGGCGAACATGCCGGAACTGGCCGTGAGTACTGGGCGACTTCGTAGGCAGAACCAGTTGTTTTTCCACGTGACTGTCGCGTTTACGGATGACCAGGAGCTTCGCGGGGTTACCGTTCTGCATGATCAGAACTTCTTTCTTACCCAACGGATAGGCGGTGTGGATTTCCGTGTTCGGCGGCGCATCGTAATTCCAGACAATCTTTTTGTCAGGCGTGACCTCGCTAGCGCCGTACTGGCGTGAGAAGACGATGTTGCCGTTCGAGAGCATCGTACAATCGCCCAATTCGCCTTTGTTTGGATTGGTGTACGTCCAGACCACCTCGCCATCGCGAACTACATACATCGTCTGCTGTTGTAGGCTTTGGTTCTGCCATTCTCCGCAATAAAGAAAGGGATGCTGCTGCAGTCCTTTGCCCGGAAGCGGTGTTGAGGACGGGGCGCGCGCATCTATTTGCTTCCCTGCGCTAACCATAGGGCCAACGCCGGAACAAACAAAGAGTACGGCTACGGTTATTCTGAGTTGATTCATGTCTCTAATAAATGGACCACACTCCCGGCGTAGCCAGTTCCAATAGATGCCTGTCCGGGTCCCGAAAATAAACGCTCTGACCACCGCGATCCCATGCCCGCTTCTCTTCAATGGTGATTCTGTTCTCTTCCAGCCATGCCTCCCAAGTTGGCACTTCTTCCGCAGAAATAGCAAACGCGAGGTGGAGTTCGCCGTCGCCATCGTGCGGTGTAGAAGTGTTTCGGGAGCAGCCCTTCTTGAATAGCAACAACACTTGGCGTTCTCCCGCCTGCATGGCACAACCGCGCTCGCCGAAGTCGCTGATCACTTCAAAGCCAAAGAGAATTTTGTAAAAGTGAATGGACTTGGAAACATTGGCAACGTACAACGAGGATTCGAGTATTCCTTCAGTCTTTGGTTGCATATTGATACTCATCTGCGATGCCGATTCTATCGCGAATTCGAAGTCTCGAGTCGCTGTTAGATCCCAATACCAATCAGTCTTTATGCGCGGGCGCGGCATTTCGGTGCGTCCGGTCCGCGCGTACCATTTCTGTGATTGTCTTCACCCATGGCAGCAGCACAACCAGCCCTCAATCAAATTCGGGCCGCCATGGCTACGACTAACAACCTCTTGAACACTGAAGTGTTCGGCAAACGTAACTTCGAGGCTCTCGACCACATTTACACCGCAACCGCGACAATCCTTCCACCGGGCGCACCGATGATTTCGGGCCGCCAAGCGATCAAAAAGTGGTTTGGTCGAATTTGATTCAATCGGCGAATGCCAAGTCAGCGGTCCTTTCATCAGTCGATGTCACTCCGACAGAAGATGGCGTTGTTGAGATTGGATGCGCCACGCTAACCGTTCGACCCGAAGGTAACGCCGAGGCACAGATGGAACTGAAATACGTAGTGTTTTGGCGAGAGGAAGAGCCGATGGAAGTGGCACATCGATATTTGGAATCAGAACTCTTAGCTGATTCAATTGCCTTCATAAGCGTCCTAACCTCTGGATTGGATTTACCTCGGAACCTTCAACGGCAGATCTAACCAAGCCATGCCAACATCGCGTCCCATGTTGCCGCTCCTCGTCGTAGACGCATCATAAAATAGTGCTAATCGTCGGCCTACCTGGACCACCGATGGCATTCCTATGCATCGTTTGCTCCACCTGCAATTGCTTTGATCCAGAAGAACGGCCCGCTGCTCAGGGTCCCAGTGATTTATATCCTGGCTCCAGTAGATCCAAATGCTTTCGGTATATTCGCCATCCTCGTCCAGCCCAATATGATTTGTGAACAGAAACCACGTCTGATTTGACTGCTCGAAATACAAAGCGGAGTTCTCAATCTGCTGTTCAGGCGGAAGGGCCGGTTTGGCATCGATTGTCCATTCTCCATCCAAATTCTTTGTCCGGGCAATCGACAAAGTCCGAAGAAGGTGTTTCTTCGATTCGTCTGTAAATGCTGCGGCGCTGAAGAACATCAAGTATTCATCGCCCTGTTTAACGATTTGGCCAGGGCTCGCGGTGTCAGCGTAGTAGGTTCCCGGCTTTGTGTGAAACGGTACAAGATCTTTCTGCTTCTCCCACGGACCGTTGGGATGAAGACTCTTCGCCGCCAGCGTGAAATAGGGAACGGCGGGAATGCGATTAGGCGCGGCAGTGGTGGTTCGACATCCAACGTAAAACATGTGCCACCACGTGCCATCGAAGACCGTCCATGGGGAACTTGCTGTTCCGGCGTCGTCGGTGCCGGGCTCGCCGAGGTCGAGTACCGGACCCTTCAGGTCCCAATGCCTGAGATCGTGACTCACTGCCAGGCAGGCTCTCCACCCAGTGGGTCCCGCGCCATCGTAGTTCAAGTAGTATATGTGGCCGGAGCGAAAGCAGATGGCCTCACGAGCGCCGAGGTAGTCGCATTGGGCTGGGCCGCTGCCATGCCGGATGATCGGGCCATGATCGACGGCGTCTAGACGCAGGGTTGCAGATGGACGGCCATCGGCATAAGACTTCTGCGGCGTCGCGGCATCTGCTGCCGCGATGGTGGAATCAGTTCCGGCGTACACAGTGCCAAGCGCCGCGCACATAGGCGCTCGTAGAGCGGTCCGAAGTATGACTCGGCGACTTGATAAGGCGTTAAGCAGAAGCCGCCTTCTGTGCAGGTTTGTAGCCGCATTCCCCTGCCTTCTTCATCGCCTCGATGCCTTCTTGGATCGACATCAACGGTGTCGTCTTGACGTTCTTACACGCACCGCCAGCGCTGAATGCCATCGAGATCGCCGCCGCAGCGATGTTGTTCGGCATCTCGATGATGCCGAACACGTCGTCGTCACCGAACGCCAGCCAAATCTGCTCGATCTTGCCGCCGAGCTTGTTGATGGGTCCTCGGACTGCTTCAGCGCGATCCTGTGGATTGCGAATGAGTGTCGCCCAAGTCTCTGGGACATAGGAAAGCTGCAAGAGATAATGCGCCATACTTCACATCCTCCAGCTAAGAATCATATGTTAAGTCGCATTTGACCGCAAGTTGGTCAAGCCGTTAGCAGCGGCGAGTGAATTCGATTGCATCATTCGGCTCGGCTCCTGCAAGTTACTGGATGGAGCTTTTGAGCGCAACACTTTCGCCGCACACCGAGCAGACGAACGACTCAATCGACGAAAACCCCGAAAATGTATTCGAAGCTCCACAAGATGCACAGCGGGCACTACATATCTCCCCGGCCCTATTTCAACCATCGTGTTGGCCGCTTGTTCGACCGGCAACAGTGCAAACCACGGCACCGCGTTCGTTGCACACGATGTCAGCTTGGTCCCCACTCACTCGGACGACTAGCTAGGCATCCGCCGCAAACCACTCCGTTGGTCTCGTGCGGAATAATTGAATTCTTCATCGCGTGCCATGTAAACAGTATGGGTGAACGGTATCAGGCTGTCGATCTCGCCAACTCATCATTTTTTGCCAACAAACAATCCATCTAAATCATGAGACGGGCGGCAACAGATCCAGTATCATCATCGTCGGGTTTACGGTACAGCAAACGCTCGTCTATTCGGATCTTCATAATCCGCCATTTTGGGAAACTCCGTCCGGCTGATCTGAGTTTGATCAGCAGTTCGTGCATTTGATCACCTTGATTTGCGGGTTCCGATACAGGTTTTCAAGGGTATCTGAGCCGAATCGTCCGATGGACCTTGGGAAGCAGCTACCGCCTTTGGCGTTACCGATTGAATTCTCGGTGGCTCCGTATCATCTCGAAACTAAACTCAATCAACATCGATCTGGATGCGGTCGAGTGGTCAGTCTGCTTCGTTCAGAAAGTCTGTGCTTATGGCGACATCCGCACTTCGCTTACCCGTTTGGCAAGTAGGCTTTCGACGGCTTGAAAAAGTTTCTGTGCCTGAATCGGCTTGGTGACATACGAGTCCATACCGGCGCTCAGACAGCGTTCTTCATCCCCCTTCAGCGCATGCGCCGTCAAGGCGATGATTGGAATGCGCTGACCCGAGATCTTTTCCTGTCGCCGGATCGCCCCGGTCGCCTCAAACCCGTCCATCTCCGGCATCTGCACGTCCATAAGAATGACATCAAAAGGATGTTTTTCCCATTGCTCTAAAGCTTGCCTGCCGTTCATCGCCAGTGTTACGGAATACCCGTGTTTTTCGAGCAAGGAGCGCGAGATTCTCTGATTAATGGCGTTGTCTTCGGCCAGCAAGATGCGAAGATTCTTGGGAGCATTGTCGGTAGCGAGAGAGTAACGAGTGAGTAACGGGGAAAGTTCCGTGCCTTCCCGCATCCTGCTAGAAAGAACGCCCAAGAGCATAGCCTTTAAGTCAGACGACCGCAGCGGTTGGGTCAGATAAGCGCTCACGCCCGCCTCGCGGCAGCGTGCCGCATCCCCCCTTTCCCCACCTGAGGTGAGCATCAGAACTCCAAGAGGCGCAAGGTCCGTATCGGCGACTACTGCCTTGGCCAGCGCGAAGCCATCCATTCCGTCAATGCCTGAGTCGGTAATGAGTAAGCGGAACGGCACACCTGCGCGGGCAGCGGTTCTGAGCAACGCCAACGCTTCGTGTCCGTTACTCGCCGTGCTGGACATCATGCCCCACCGACGCAATGTCTCCGTGAGCTTTCTGCGATTCAACGCATGATCGTTAACAATAAGGAGCCATAACTCCCACGAGCGATAAATCAGCCGTTCCCCTTGGTACAGCTACGCCCTGCGAACGCCCCAAGTCGGCTGTGAAATGAAACGCGCTTCCTTTTCCTACTTCACTCTCAACCCAGATCCGTCCACCCATCAGGTGAACCAGCCGGGTGGAGATTGTGAGCCCTAGCCCCGTGCCTCCGTGCTTGCGAGTGGTGGATGAATCAGCTTGCGAGAACGGCTTGAAAATTAGATCTCTCTTTTCCTCTGGAATTCCAATACCTGTGTCGCGCACTGTGAAGTGGATAAGAACACGATCACCCTCCCATTTGCAGTTCGCGCACATTGCGATTTCTCCGTGTTCGGTAAACTTCAGCGCGTTTCCCAGCAAATTCGTAACAACTTGTCGTAGGCGGCCAGGATCGCCATGAACCAGCTCTGGGATGTCGGAGCTAAGGTCAGAGATGAGTTCGACTCCTTTCTCACCGGCCTGCGAAGCGAAAGTCCGAACCGTCTCTTCCAAGCTGTCGCGCAAGTCGAAGTCGATAAACTCTAACTCCAGTTTGTCGGCTTCGATTTTTGAGAAGTCGAGGATCTCGTTGATGGTGCTGAGCAGCGAATTGGCGGAAGCGCGTGCCATCGTAAGGAATTCCTGCCTCTCGCCCCGCTCTGTGCTTTCCATGGCCAAATCGATCATTCCCATAACGCCATTCATGGGCGTACGGATTTCGTGGCTCATATTGGCCAGGAACTGGCTCTTGGCGAGATTAGCGGCCTCTGCTGCTTCTTTAGAGGCCAGCAACTCGACCGTGCGTTCCTCTACACGGATCTCCAATTCCGCGTGGTAGCGGGTCAAGGCTTGCTGAGCAGTTCGGCGCTCGGAAATGTCCAGGAAGGTCACCACTGCGCCGATGACTGCGGATTTGGCATATACAGGGTACGACCAGTATTCGACAGGGAAGCAGGTGCGATTTTTCCGCCAGAAAACTTCAACATCGCGATGGACCTGCACACCCTGGCGGAAGGCTTGGTAAATGGCACAATCCTCTTTGGGAGTTGGCACCAGATCTTCCTGGGCATAGTGGCAGCAGTCGTGCATATTCAGCCCCAGAAGCTCAGTTTGGTTTTCGTAACCCAGTAGACGTGCGCAGGCAAGGTTGGCAAAGGTGCAGTTGCCTTTCATGTCGATGCCGTAAATTCCTTCGGCAGTGGAAGAAAGCAACAGTTCTAGTTGCTGTTCCCGCTGGTTTAGCAGATCTGCCGTATGCCTCCGGTCAGTCACATCACGGTGGTACGCGGCCACCAGCGGCTTATCGTTGTCGGAGTACTCGACGAAGGCTACATCGACAATCAGGTTCTCGCTGACCGACATTTCCCTGGTCTGGCCCGCCAACGGGTGCTTACCGGTAGCGCTAAAAACCGGCATGAGTTGGGCGAAGCGGGAACGTTCTAGTTCATCGGGAATAAGCGTACTGTAGGGTAGGCCGATCAGGTCTTGGCGGCGGCGGTCGAACATCCTCTCTGCGTTAACATTTACACGAATAATGTTCCCCCGATTATCGAAAACTACGATGCCGTCCGATGCTAACTCTAATAA